>NZ_CP144459.1:0-1404942 GCF_050320395.1 Treponema sp. HNW | reverse complement strand
TTCGGATATTGCGGACGGTTACCGTATCCTTTTTAAAAACTTCGCTTTCGCCGAAGACGGCTATCCAGGCTTCAAATTCCGCATCCAGTGCTTTACGCTTGCTGCGCACTTCTTTAGCACGCGCATCTATGGTACGGATTTCGGTTTGAAGCTGCTGTTTTTTTAAAGTCAGGGTCGGAAGATAGCGCTGATACATTTTCAGCGCATCTTTTTGAGCCTTTAATTCGTTTTTAGTCAGCTTAATTGCAGCCATTATTTACGCCTCGCGCCAGTATTTTGCAATCAATTCGGACTTTATACCCGTTTCTTCGCTCTTAAAGCAGGAGGCGAGAATCTTCCAGCCCATATCGAGGGCGCTTTCAAGCGGAACGTTGATGGACAAGTCCATCATTTCTTTTTCGAACATAGCCCCGTATTTTAAAAGCTTTTCGTCCCATTCGGACATCATAAAGCCCATCGATTTTTTTTCGAGGGTGTCTTTGTACGATGCATACAGGCGGATCATACTGTCCATAAGGGTGCGGTGGTCGTCGCGGGTTTTATTGTTGACGTTTTGCTTTAAGCGCGACAAACTTCCGAAGGGCTCGATACGGCCGCCCTTTAAATAATACTGGCCTTCGGTAATGTAGCCGGTATTGTCGGGAACGGGGTGGGTAACGTCGTCTCCGGGCATGGTCGTAACCGCCAAAATCGTAACCGAACCGGCCGAATCGAAGTCAACCGCTTTTTCGTAGCGCGCGGCAAGCTGGCTGTACAAATCGCCCGGATAACCGCGGTTTGACGGAACCTGTTCTTGAGTGATGGCGATTTCTTTCATCGAGTCGGCAAAGTTCGTCATGTCGGTTAACAAAACGAGAACGTCCTTTCCCTGAAGGGCGAACTGCTCGGCGACGGCAAGCGACATATCCGGAATCTTCAAACATTCAACGGTGGGGTCGGCGGCGGTGTGAACGAACATAACGGTACGGCTTAAAGCGCCTCCGTTTTCAAGTTCGCTTTTAAAGTACAGGTAATCGTCATACTTTAAGCCCATGCCGCCCAAAACGATAACGTCTACTTCGGCCTGCATAGCTATGCGCGCCAAAAGCTGGTTGTAGGGTTCGCCCGATATACTGAAAATCGGCAGTTTTTGAGATACGACGAGTGAGTTGAATACGTCGATCATCGGAATACCCGTTCGGATCATGCGGCGCGCCATAATACGCTTTGAGGGGTTAACCGAAGGACCGCCGATTTCGACGAGGTTTTCATGAAGGGCCGGCCCCTTATCGCGCGGGTCGCCGGAACCGTCGAAAATGCGTCCCAAAAGGTTTTCCGAAAAGCTTACCTGCATTTCATGACCCAAAAAGCGGATTTGGTCTCCCGTGGAAACGCCGCGTCCGCCTGCAAAAACCTGTAAAGAAACGGTATCGCCTGCAATGCGTGTTACTTCGGCTAACGAAGTACCGAACGAGGTTTCGATTTCGGCAAGCTCTCCGTTTTTTACGCCTTCGGCACGGACAGTGATAACGCTTCCGTTGATTGATTCTATTTTACTGTATACCTTATTCATTATTCACCGTCCTTAAGCAAAGCCTGAGCTTCGGCAACGAGTTTTCCCGACATCGAATCATACAGGGATTCAATATCTTTTTCTTTTTCTTTGAATTCGGCGCTTTGCCACAGCGTATAGTTCCAGTCGATAAACTGCTGGCGCAATCGGTTAAAGAAAGAGCGCGCTTCGTCTTTTCCGGGAAGGTTAAAGTCCGAACCCAAAACGCGCAGCAAAAGCTTAAACACGTAGGTTTGGCGTTCAACTTCGGCGGAAGAATCGACTTCGTCGAATGAGTTTTGCTGGAAGTATACGGCGTCTAAAAAGTCGGCCTTTAAGTATTCGATAAAGTCTGCCAAACTCGTACCTTCTTCACCGACAACCTTCATCATCGCTTCAACATCGGTACCGCGCTTAAACATGCGGCGGGCAAAGTTTACCCAGTCTTCGCGGATAACGCTTGTATATTTCGACCACGAATCCAAGGGGTTGATAGCCGGGTATTTACGCGCATCGGAGCGTTCGCGGGACAAGCCGTGGAAAGAACCGACAACCTTCAGCGTAGCCTGCGTTACCGGCTCTTCAAAGTTACCGCCCGCAGGAGAAACGGTACCGCCGATGGTTACCGAACCGGTTGAACCGTCGGAAAGGCGGACAATACCTGCGCGCTCGTAAAAGGCCGCGATATAGGATTCCAAGTATGCGGGGAAGGCTTCTTCGCCCGGGATTTCTTCCAAGCGGCCGGACATTTCGCGCAAAGCCTGTGCCCAGCGGCTCGTAGAGTCGGCCAAAAGCAATACATGTAAGCCCATTTGGCGGTAGTATTCGGCCAGCGTAACGCCCGTGTATACGGAAGCTTCGCGCGCGGCAACCGGCATGGACGAAGTATTGCAAATGATAATCGTTCGTTCCATAAGGGAGCGTCCCGTGCGCGGGTCGGTTAATTCGGGAAATTCTTTTAAGATTTCTACAACTTCACCGGCTCTTTCGCCGCAAGCGGCGACGATAACGATATCGACGTCGGCGTTACGGCTTGTTGTATGCTGTAAAACGGTTTTACCCGCACCGAAGGGGCCGGGAATACAATAGGTTCCGCCCTTTGCAACGGGGAAAAAGGTGTCGATAAGGCGGATTTTGGTTACCATGGTTTGTTCGGGCTTAAGGCGCTCCGCATAACAGTCGATAGCGCGCTTTACCGGCCAGTTAAAGCTCATTGTGATGGAATGGTCTTTTCCCTTGCTGTCGGTTAAAACGGCGATTTCGTCTTTTAAGCGCTTTTGTCCTGCATTGATAACCGACTTTACCGTATAGGTGTCGTTCATATAAAAGGGCACCATGATTTTATGCATAAAGGGGCCTTCGGGAACCGTACCGAGGGGGTCTCCCTTGCGCACGGTTGCTCCGGCTTTTACCGTCGGCGTAAAATCCCACAAAGTTTCGTCGGGAAGGGCGTCCAAATAAATACCGCGCTCCAAAAAGAAGCCGGCTTGCTCTGCAAGCTGGGGAAGCGGGTTTTGCAGTCCGTCGAATACCTGACCCAAAAGGCCCGGGCCCAATTCAACCGAAAGCATATCGCCGGTAAACGTTACCTCGTCTCCGGTTTGAATGCCCTTGGTCATTTCAAATACCTGCATTTGAGCCTGATCGCCCCGTATGCGGATAACTTCGCTTTTAAGGCTTTTGCCTGCGACCTTTACATAGCCGACTTCGTTCAGGGCTACGATTCCGTCAAACTGCACGCTTATCATGTTGCCGTTGACGCCGATTACCTTTCCTTTTGTATCCGTCATGTTGCTTCTCCAAGTATTCTGTCGTAAATGGCGCGGTATGCATTCATTCCGGCCTCTGTATTAAATTTCTTTATGCGCAGGGCAAGTTTAAGCTTTAATGCGTAATAAAAAAACGAATCGACGGAAAATCCGTCTATCGGACGCAAAGCTTCCAAAGCCGAAGCGCGTTCGTTGTTTAAGAATTCTTCGGCTTCCAAGGGGCTTGCCATACCCGATGCGGTACGGGCGATTTGCACAATGTCGGCCGGAAGACTTTGGGTATTTACGGGAAATTCCTTTTTAAGTTTTGCAGCCCTCACCTGTGCAAGGGCAAAACGAAGGGAACGTTCCCGCTCATACCATGCATCGACAAAGGCCGAGCCGGTGGGAGCCTGTTCCCGCGGCGGTTCAAGCGAAAGTTCTTTTACTATTTTGACGGAACCTTCATCCAAACAGCGCGAGCATAAATCCATAAAATAGTCTTCCGTAATCGGCAAAGCCGAAGCGGCGTTAATCGAAAATGCCGGAAGCTGCGCCGCAAGATAATAGCGGCTGCTCACTATCGGCTTCCTTCGGTATTCGCCGCCGCGTTTTTGAGGATTTCGGCGGTGCGGGTATTGAGATAGGCCGCAAAAAGATTTGCAACGGCTTCAGCCGAAAAATCGTAGTATGCGCGGCCGTCCTTGGTACCGATACGGAACCCTGAGCTCAGGTTTGCATCCGTTTTTATTTCAAGTCCCTTGGCAATGTGCTCTTTTAAGGCACTCATAAAACCGCTTTCCAAGGCTTTACGGTCTTTTTCCGAAAGAAGAACCGAAATAGAGTCCGAATCGCTTCGGGACGCCCATGCTTTTACGGTTTCGGGAATTAAGGTTTTCAGCATATCGGCCGAATAGGCTTTTTCGGTTTCGGTTTTTATAAAAGCGTCAAGCTGAGCGTTTATGCCGTCGCGGAAGGCAATCAAAACGTTGCGGCTTGCCTGACTGACCGCATCGATACTCGCTTTTTCAAGCCGTTCGGTTTCGGTTTTTGCATTTTTTATAATGCCGGAAGCCTTATTTTCGGCTTCGGCAATAAGAGCCGCGGCCTTTTTTTCCGCTTGTGCAATAATATCCGCTGCCGCCGCTTCTGCGGAAGCAACTCCGTCTTTTTTGATTTTGTCGATCAACTCTTGTAATTGGACGTCCATAGAACCCCTCGTAAAATAGCTTTATATAGAATAACGTTTTGCCAAAAATAAATCAACCGCCGATAAGGCCGAATTTATGAACCGTGCGGCTTTCATACACGGTTCCCGCCTTTACGACAACGGAAGGAAAATCGCTTCTGTTCGGCGAATCGGGAAAAGCTTCGGTTTCAAGGCAAAAGGCGCCGTGTTTTTTGTACGGAAGCCCGTTTTTCCCCGAGGAAACATCCAAAAAATTACCCGTATAAAACTGAACGCCGGGACAGTCGGTGTACACGCTCATAGTGCGGCCGCTTACGCTTTCTTCAACTTCGGCGCATAAAAGCAGGCCCTTTGCCGCCCCTGCAGTACAAAGTTTATCCGTTTTATCGATACAAAAACAGTGGTCGTAGCCGCCGCCGGCTTTTTTTATATCCTGACCGACTGTTTTAAACACGCGGAAATCGAAGGGTGTTTTTTCGACCGGTGTTTTTTTAAGCGGAATCAAATCGGAATTGACGGGTAAATAAGAATCCGCATTTATGCGCATACGGTGGGATAAAATATCGGGTGCCCCCTCCCCCGCCAAATTATAATAGGAATGATTTGTAAGGCACACAACCGTATCCTTTTTTGCGGCGGCCTTGTAGCGGAAAATCAATTCGTTCGTTTTTGTAAGCGCGTATTCGACTTCGATTTTAAGCTTACCGGGAAAGCCCTGCTCCCCGTCGTGCGAGGTACGGGAAAAACGTATGCCGATTTCGTCCGGTTTTCGGTATGCCTTTGACTTCCACACCGTGCGGTTGTAGCCCTTAAAGCCGCCGTGCAGACAGTTTTTTCCGTTATTTGCATCCAAGCGGTATTCGGTTCCGTTTAAAGAAAAGCGCGCATTTGCGATGCGGTTTGCATAGCGTCCGACGCAGGAGCCGAAATAGGTATTCGTATCGTTGATATAACCTTCGATTGTGGAATAACCGAGTACGATATCTTCAAGCTTTCCCTGTTTATCCGGCACAAAGAGGCTTGTGATAATGCAGCCGTAATCGGTTACCGAAAAAGCCATTGAAGTATTGCTTAAGGTATACAAGGTAAGTTTTGTTCCGTCGGACAAAACACCGAAGCGGCGTTTTTTGATTTTCATAGGCCAGAGTATATCACATATCCGTGTATTTTGCAAAGTATTTTTTTTACAATACGCTTGTTTTTGTCACCGCAAAAACTTGACAGACAAAAAAACATTGTTTATAGTTTTCGGTATGCGTATAACGGGCGGACAATTAAAAGGACGTATGATAAAATGCCCCGACGGCATTATAAGACCTGCAATGGATAAGATGCGCGAATCTTTTTTTGCGATTTTAGGAGAGCTCGGGGGTAAAGCGTTTTTGGATTTATTTTCGGGAAGCGGAATAATCGCCCTTGAAGCCTCTTCGCGAGGTGCCGAGCGCATTGTCTTATGCGAAAAAGATAAGATAAAAATTGATACCCTGCTTAAAAACGTGTCTTTAAGCGAAAAAGAACTCAAGAAAAAAATTGAATGCCGCTTTATGCCGGTTGAACTTTTTATTAAGCGCTCAAAAGACTCATTCGACATTATTTTTTGCGACCCGCCCTTCCCCTACAAATTTCACGTCCAGCTTATACAAAGCATAGCCGATAAAAGCGCGACAAATGACGGTCTTTTAAAAGACGGAGGCACCGTCCTCATCCACCGTCCCGCCGAAGTCGACATGCCCGATACGGTGGGCTGTCTTACAAAAACCGATAAGCGCGTATACGGCCGTTCAATAATCGATTTTTACAAAAAAATGTTTTGACAAATCGGAACTATTGGTATAAAATATTAGTATACCATAATATAATAACGATAAAATTTGAGGAAAGAAATGACCTCCGATGTAAAAAAAATCAATTCGATATCAAATGCGGCTGCAGGAGGATTTATAAAAAGTTCCGATTCCCCTGTCGGTTCCCTGTCTTCCGCCCAAAAAGTGCTGCTTAACCGCAAAGGCAATGTTCTTTTTAATCAAGGCGATATACATAACGCTCAGCGTTTGTTTATAACAACAGGGTACTCCGACGGACTTACACGAATCGGAGATATAAGGCAAAAGGAGGGCGATTTTCTATCGGCCTTAAAATTATACATTCTTGCCCATAATAAGGGAAAAGCCGAATATATGTATAAAAAAATAGCGGCAACCGTGTCGTTTTATTTAAAAGACGAAAATCACTAAAAAAGGACAATTTTATGGAAACAGGTTTTTATACGCAAACCGATAAGGTTTCGGATGTATCCGCCGAATCGGTTACGGAACAAAATATAAATCAAAATATGCCGGAAGAAAATGAAATTGCCGAATTATCCAAAAAAGGATACGCGCTCATAAAGGAAAATAAAATAGAAGAGGCAAAACAGGCATTCAAAACCATCCTTGATACGGATGAAAACAATAATTACGCCCTTGTAGGCTTGGGAGACGCCGAACGAAAACAAAACCGCTTCAGCGATGCCGCCGACTATTATTCACGCTGTCTTGCCTCGCATCCGGGAAACAACTATGCCCTGTTCGGTCTTGCCGACTGCTATAAGGCGATGAATCAGTATCATAAAGCCATAGAGATTTGGGAGCAGTATTTAATTCACGACGATAAAAATATTACCGTACTGACCCGCGTCGCCGATGCCTACCGTAAAATACGCGATTTTAAAAAGTCAAAACAGTTGTACCTGCGCGTATTGGATATGGAAGCCGAAAACGCCTATGCCCTTATCGGCTTGGGGCACTTGCATTACGACTTTAAAGAATACCGCGACGCCCTCTATTATTGGGCTAAAATGCTTGAAGTAAACGAAGCGGCGGTCGATATTCGTGTTTTAACCTCAATAGGAAACTGCCACCGTAAATTAAAAACCTTTGATAAGGGCGTCTATTATTTTGAACGCGCTTTACAAATGGACGGCCGCAACTTTTATGCTCTGTTCGGTCTTGCCGATTGTTACCGCGGTATGAATCAGCAGTTCCGCTCGATTGAGTATTGGAATAAAATATTGGAACTCGACCCCAAAAACAAGGTGATATTGACCCGTACCGGTGACGCATACCGCAATATGGGCGATTATGTTACCGCGGCCGACTATTACAACCGCTCCCTCAATATTGAATACGATTTATATGCGGTGTTGGGGCTTGCCCTTATCAGTAAGGGAGAAGGCCGCTACGAAGAAGCTATTATCAGCTTAAGCCGCCTTATTCAAACCGATCCGAAAAACCACCGCCTCTATATCGACCTTGCGGACTGTTATATGAAAACAAACCGAAAAGCCGAAGCGGTGGAAGTATTGCAGGACTTCCAAAAACTCGGACTTCGAAGCCCGACCGTAACGGAAATGCTTGAAAAAATAAATGCCTAAAGAGCATACGGTTTAAATTACTATGATTGAAAAACCCGTTTTATCCGGCCTTTTGCCCGAGGACATAGCATCGCTTATGCCCGGCGAAGCTTCTTTTAAAGGAACGCAAATCTTCAAGTGGATTGCAAACGGCGCTCAAAGCTTTGATGAAATGACCAATCTTTCTCTTGAATTGCGCCGTAAACTCAACAGCGATTTTCTTATATATTCTTCATCGGTACACACACTGTTACGCGATCCGGACGGTACGCTTAAACTGCAAGTACGCTTACAAGACGGTTTAATGATAGAAGCCGTTTTGCTGTGTGACCGGGAGGGCCGTAAAACCGCCTGTCTTTCGACACAGGCAGGCTGTGCAATGGGCTGCACATTCTGCAAAACGGGAACCCTCGGTTTTGCCCGCAATTTAACCGCGGCGGAAATTGTCGAACAGTTTTTACAGCTTGAACGCAATGCCGGAACATTGCAAAATATTGTCTTTATGGGTATGGGAGAACCCTTGTTGAATTTGAATGCGGTGAGACAGGCCATTGCGGTACTTTCCCATAAGGCCGGACGCAATTTATCGGTAAGGCGGATTACCCTTTCAACCTGCGGCATAATTGAGGGTATATACGATTTGGCGGATAAGGGGCCCGCCGTCCGTTTGGCGGTTTCTCTTACGACAGCTGATCCGGAACTTCGCGAAAAATTGATGCCCGTTGCAAAGTCTCAGAGCCTGCACAATCTTGCCGATGCCATACGTTACTACAGTGAAAAAACGGGGCATCGCTGTACCTTGGAAGCGGCTTTAATGAAGGGTGTAAACACAGGGGAAAACAGTGCACAAAATCTTATCGGCTTTGCCCGCAGTCTTCCCGTCCATATAAATCTTATTCCCTGGAATCGGGTAGAAGGCCTTCCCTACGAAGCGCCGTCTTCAAAAGAGGTTGACTTTTTTTGCAAAGCATTGGAAAATGCAGGATTGAACGTAACGGTGCGGACAAAACGCGGTTCATCGGTTGCGGGAGCCTGCGGTCAGCTTGGAAAAACAAAGAGTGATACCGGGATGCCGGTTGCGTAAAACGAACCGTACGTACATCTATACTAAAAAGTCTCAAGGAGTTAAAAAGATGGATCAAAAGATTTACGTTGCAGGTATGCTGGGCCCGGATGACGAAAAAAAGATTTTTGAAGCGGTTTCCGTTATCCGGGGAGTATCAAACTGCACGGTAAGCTTTGAAAAAGCGCAGGTTGCCTTCAGCTTGGATGAAAGTGCCGCCGACTTGGATAAAATCAAAACGGCAATATCCTCATGCGGCTTTGATGTTTTAGGCTGAAAAAGCGGCAGAAGCCGGCGGCCCGGCGGACGCCGCTTTTTTAAAAATCTCTTTTCAATAATTGCGCTCGGCATAGCCGAGCCAGCCGCCGCTTTCGACAAGGGCTCGGTCGAAAGCATTTAAGCGGAAGGTATGCGAAGCGCTCAGTCCCCCCGCTCCGTTCAAACCGAGAGTACAGGCAGCACCTATTTCTATGCGGCAGGTACAGTTTTTTCCCGCAAAGGTATCGAATATTGAATTGACTGTTTGTTCGTCGAGTTCGGCGGCGAGCATTCCCCTGTTAAACATATTTTGGCGGAATATACGCGCAAAGTTTACCGCAACAACGGCATAGATGCCGTTGACTTCCAAGGCCCAGGGAGCGTGTTCGCGCGAAGAGCCGCAGCCGAAGTTGCTGCGCGTTATAATCACGCTTTTTTCGGCTATATCGGTTTTAGGATTAAAGCCGTCAAGCTTTAAATCTTCAAGCAAATACGGCTTTAAAGCCTGTTTTGATATTTCGGTTAAATAGCGGGCGGGAATAATTTCATCCGTATTGATATCCGACCTGTCCAAAAAAAGTACCTTTCCTTCAAACACTTTCATATCTTTTTCCTTTACCAGTCGGCGGTTATACAGCCTGCAAGAGAAGCGGCTGCGGCTGCGGCGGGGCTCATCAAATGGACGGTACCGCCCTTACCCATACGTCCGCTGAAATTACGGTTTGTAGTTGAAGCGCACACTTCCCCGTTTGCAAGCACTCCGTTACTCATGCCCAAGCAGGCGCCGCAAGTAGGGTTTGTTACGCAAAAGCCCGCTTCCATAAAGATGTCTATAAGCCCCTCGCTCAAGGCTTGGCGGTATACGGCAGGCGTTGCGGGCGACACAATGGAGCGCACATCGGGATGCGGCTTTTTACCGGCGGCGAGAGCTCTTTGTAATACCGAAGCTGCAATACGTAAATCGCTTATGCGTCCGTTTGTACAGGAACCTATATACACTTGATTTATCTTTGTGCCTTCCATTTCGGTAAGCGGTTTTACCCGGTCGGGCTTATAACCGAAGGTACACACGGGCTCAAAGGCCGATACATCAAAGTCGTAGACTTTTTCGTACAGGGCATCGGCATCGGATGTCCACACGGAAAAGGCTTTGACAGCGGCTTCTTTGGAATCGAATTCGTCTTTGATAAAGGGCCATAAATACTCTACCGTTACCTCATCGGGCATACAGATACCGGATGTTGCCCCCGCTTCAACGGCCATATTGCACAGGGTCATGCGTTCTTCCATCGACATTGACTTTACGGCATCTCCGGTAAATTCCATAATGCAGTTTGTGGCGCCGTTTACGCCGATATGGGAGATAATATGGAGTATCACGTCTTTAGCGTAAACCCTTTCTTTTAAACGGCCGTTTAAGCCTATTTTAATCGTTTTAGGCTCATAAAAAGCGCAGACACCCTTTAACACGGCAACTTCAAGGTCGGTTGTGCCGACTCCCGCGGCAAAGGCTCCGAAAGCTCCGTAGGTACAGGTATGGCTGTCTCCCATAATGACCGTAAAGCCGGGATGTACAAAACCCTTTTCCGAAAACAAAGCGTGGCAGACACCGTTTGAACCTATATCGAAAAAATCCCGTATCTTATTGCGCTTTGCCCAATCGCGCAGGATTTTTCCCTGTTCGGCCGTTTTTGAATCCTTGGCGGGAGTTACGTGATCTATAACCGCCTTTATTTTTGACGGATCGAACACGGTGTCCTTTCCCTTTTCCTGCAAATCCATAATCGCAACGGGAGTGGTGATTTCGTGGCAAAAAACCCGATCCAGTTTTAACACACACATATTATCGAAGGGCTTATCTACAAGATGAGCATCGAATATTTTTTCGGCTATTGTTTTTCCCATACCTGTCTCTCAAAATTTTATGTATACTAAAGTCTTGAAGTATTTATAAAGCTTTATGGAAAAAAAGTCAAGAAACGGGGGAATGAGCTCTTGAAAATTCTTATGCGGGGATATAGAGTGTGCATTACGGAAGGAACATATGGAACAAAAGGTGTACGGAAATTCGGTCAGCGAAAAAAAACTGCGTATCGGAACGTTTTTTTCAAAATATTATGCACGGAAATACGGCTTTGAAACGGAAACACCGCCTGAACTTACAGCGGTTCCTCATACGGGAGGTTATGACGACTTCGGCTTAATGGCGGTTACCGAAAAAAAAATCGTCCCCGAAGCGGAGCGAAACGCCTTTGACGAACAAAAAGGTATTATGCTCGGTACGATGCGTATGGGATTCGGCCACTGCAGAATCGCAATTGCCCTCGCCTCGGCTGCAAAACATGCAGGTCTTATTCCCTATTGGTTCGATATGCTTTCTTTTCCCGATACGGCTGCGGGAAAAACCATACGGAGTATGGAATATTGGTACAACTTGGGCTCACGCGTATCCCAGCATTCACGTTTTTTTAACAACTTTTTTTGGGAAAAAATCACTTCGACCGCTGCCCAAAAGCTTTCGGCATCATTAAAAAATGCGGCAATGGCCGATATGTATGCCGCTCTTTTCCGTGATATTCCCGCCGATTTTCCGCTTTTATCCACTCATCCCTGGGTCGGCCACGGGGCTGTCAGAGCCGGATTAAAAAACACTATTACGGTAGTTCCGGATAATTTTCCCCTCGCCTTCCACATTGTAGAAGGAACGACACATGCGGTACAGTCGCCTTCAACCTTTATGGGATACAGAACCCTGTTTGCAATGGGTGATACGGATTCCGGTATACAAAACTGTATGCCCGCCTCGGATATTTTTGAAGCGGGGCATTTTGTGGATCACGAAATCGTGTCGAATATAGAGTACGACTGCGATTTGCGGCGCAAACGCATGAAAGACGGAAAGGCCCGGCGCTTTTTACTCAGCATGGGCGGAGCCGGTGCCCAGGTAATGAAATTTGCAGAAATCGCACGCAAAGGAAAAGGCGCCATCGAAAAGGGAAAGGCCGCTTTATGCATCAATATGGGAGACCATAAGGGAAGATGGGCTTTGCTTGAAGAAGAATTGCGTTTAAGCGGTATTCGGTATACTATGCACACCGACCGGAAGCAAACCATAGCCTTTATAGATGAAATACGCGAAGGAGACCTGCAAGGCGTACATGTTTTTTTGCACGACGATTTTTATGCGGCCGTTTATACGACAAATCTGCTTATGCGCGTATGCGATGTACTGATTACCAAACCCAGCGAATTATCTTTTTATCCGGTTCCTAAACTTTTTATTCACCGCGTAGGACGTCATGAAGCATGGGGTGCAATCCGAAGTTCCGAATGCGGAGACGGAACGATAGAAACATCCTCCCCGTCGGGCTTATACAGAACCTTGGATGTTTTAACAACCGATACGGATCTTTTGGATCTATACTGTACACATATTATTAAAAACGCAAAAGCGGGCATATATAACGGGGCTTATAATATCATAAAGCATATCCGCCGCGGTAAACAAAGACGCTGATATCGGAGTAAGTCTATGTCGGGAAATACATTCGGTACGATATTTCGGGTAAGCACATTCGGTGAAAGCCACGGAGAAGCCCTGGGAGCTGTAATTGACGGCTGCCCGGCAGGAATTCCTATCACGGTTGAAGATATACAATATGAATTAAACCGAAGAAAACCGGCGGCCCTTTTTACCGCCGAAGACGGCACGGAGGTGATAAACCCCGCCGTTACAAGCCGCGTCGAAAAAGATGAGGTGCGGATTTTAAGCGGCGTTTTTGAAGGAATAACGCTGGGCACTCCCATTGCCCTTGAAATAAAAAATACGGGCGCACGTTCTTCGGATTATGAAAAAACGGCGGATACCTTCCGTCCCGGTCATGCCGACTACACATGGCATAAAAAATACGGTGTACGCGATTACCGCGGCGGAGGCCGCTCATCGGGAAGAGAAACCGCAGCCCGGGTTGCGGCCGGAGCCGTTGCGCGCACGGTATTAAAAGCCGGCGGAAACATAGATATAAACGCGTACACGGTACAGGCTGCCGGAATTAACTGTCCGGCAGATGTTCTTCCGCCTGTAAAACCTCTTGATAAAAAAAAGCTTGAACAAAATCCGCTTAAGGTTCCCGACGCAAAAACCGCGCAAAAAATGCTTGAACGTATAGAAGAGCTGCGTAAAAAAGGCGACAGTGCAGGCGGTATTATTGAATGCCGTATAGAAGGAGTACCCGCAGGCTGGGGAGAACCGGTATTCGATAAACTGGATGCGGAAATTGCAAAAGCCGTCTTATCGATAGGGGCCGTTAAGGGAATCGAATTCGGTTCGGGATTTGCATGCTCCGCAATGACGGGAAGCGAATGGAACGATGCAATGCGTATCGAAAAGCAAAATGCGGGTGCCGCCGCCTCCGACCGTGTGCGTTTCGAGACGAATAATGCAGGCGGTATACTCGGCGGCATTTCCGACGGAAACACGATTGTATTCAGGGCCGCCGTAAAACCCGTTCCGAGTATTTTTGTGCCGCAAAAAACGGTAAAAGCCGTTACAACGGGTGCAATGTACGAAAATACCGAGCTTGTAATCGAGGGAAGGCACGATGTATGTCTTTGCCCCCGCATTATTCCGGTTATAGAAGCGATGACGGCAATCTGCCTTACCGATATGTATCTGCGCAATAAAAGCGCGCATATAAAACGACTTTTTTGACACTGACGGGAGAAAGACTATGCCGAAAAAAAAATCAAACAGAATCGGATTTTTATACATAAAACACGTTTTTTTTGCCTTTCTTTTTATCATTATGGTATGTGCCGTTTTTCTCGCTTATTCCGTATATACCCTGAATAATCCGAAGCCCGCTTCACTTACAGCGGACAAGGAAAAGGCCTTTCAAACAGCCGCCGAACGATACCGCCCCGCCCCTGTCGTCCCCCTCTTTTGGAAGCCCGAAAAAGCGGGGATAGAAAACATACACATAAACGCCGCATCGGGTATTTTGGTCGACATAAAAAGCGGCAGTATTTTATATGAAAAAAATGCAGACCGTATAATTCCTCCCGCTTCGATGACAAAACTTGCCGCTATGTATACGGTTTTTCAGGATATAGCGGCGGGAAAGGTATCCCTTGACGACAGGGTACCGCTTACAAAAAACTCATGGGCGGTAAATGCACCTCCGGGCTCCTCCCTTATGTTTTTAGCCGAAGGGCAAAGCGTCAGCTTACGGGAACTGCTTTTGGGGCTTGCCGTTGTTTCGGGAAACGATGCGGCAACGGCGGTTGCCGAATATATTGCAGGTTCGCAAAGCGCCTTTGTCGAGCGGATGAATGCGGAAATGAAAAAGCTCGGTTTAAAACATACGCGCTTTGCGGATTCTTCAGGCTACAGCGAGCTCAACAGCACCACGGCACGGGAATTTGCGGTTTTTTCCCGCGCCTATTTAAAATTGTATCCGGAGTCCTTACATGAATTTCACTCGGTAAAAGAATTCGGCTATCCCGCATCGAACCCGATTATTCAAAAAAACACCAATCCCGCCCTCGGTATTATAGAAGGGGTAAACGGCCTTAAAACCGGCTTTATTCCGGAATCGGGATATAACCTTGCACTTACCGCAGAGCGCGGTTCTATGAGCATTCTTTCGGTTACCCTCGGAGGACCGGGTAAGGGAACAAAACAGGGCAATCAATACCGCTTGGAAGACGCCCGTACCTTAACATCTTATGCATTCGATAATTTTCAAAGCGTAGCGGTTGAACGGGGACTGTCCGTTCCGCTCGGTGTTGCATGCGGAAGACAACGTTCTCTTTTTGCCCGGGAAGCCGTTTTTTCCGCCTCAAAAGAGGCACAACAGCCTGTCATTATCCTTCCCGCCTCTGCTGCGGAATTAAAGCGCGGGTTTGTTTTAAAAAACAAAAGCTGCCTCAGGGCCCCCTTAAAAGCGGGGGACATTATCGGCAAAGTCGTATACAGTGCAGGCGGTTTGACGGTAAAAGAAGTTCCGCTTATAGCCGACCGCGATATAAGCGAGGCGGGTTTTATAAAAAAACTTTTCGATAAAATCGCCTGTAGAATTATGAATTTGGCACCGCCGGATTTACCTGCGGATAATTTTTCTTGACAATAGAGCTTCAATCTGCTAGTGTAAATTTAAAACAAATAATAAGGAGGATTACATGAAAAAGGTATTGGCGGCAATGTTGGCATTTTCTCTTTCGTTATGCCTCTTTGCCAAAGGCGGCGGAGAAAAGACGGCAGAGAAAATTACAATAAGATGGGGTTCAGTGCATGCGGATACTCATCCTGCAACAAAAATGATGATGAAAGTCATCGAAAAAGTTAATGCCCAATGTGAAGGTGTTAAAATTGAAGGCTATCCCAACGGACAACTCGGTTCATCGAGAGATCTGGTTGAAGGCGTTCAAGTCGGTTTGGTTGACATGTGTACGGAAGGACCTGCACAGTTTGCAACAAGCGGCGTTGCCCTTGCGGATTTGTGCGAAGCCCCCTACCTGTGGAAAGATGTTGCTCACATGAGCAGGGCCCTGAACGGCGGTTTCGGCGACATGATTAACAAGCAGTTTGCTGAAGTCAATGTAAAGATGCTCGGTTCGTTCTATTACGGCACAAGACAACTTTCTACAAACAAACCTATTTCTTCGGTAAAAGATATGACCGGTATGAAAATTCGTGTACCGGAAAGCACCCTCTACCTTGAAATGGTTAAGTCATGGGGAGCCAAGGCAACTCCTATCAATTTTAATGAATTGTATCTTTCGCTCCAGCAAAACGTTGTTGACGGACAGGAAAATCCCGTTACTACATTTAACAGCGGTAAATTCTATGAAGTGCAAAAATACATAAATATTACAAACCATATCATTTGTCCGAATATGATTTTTATCAACAAAGATGTATGGAATAAGGTTTCCGCAAAGGATCAGGCTGTTATAAAAGCCGCGGTCGCTGAAGCTATTGCATGGCAAGACTCCGTTGTTTTGGCTGCGGAAAAAAGTCTTTTGTCCGAACTTGAAAAAAAAGGCGTGAAAACGAGCAGGCCCGATGTTGAATCTTTTAGAGCCGTCACCGCCCCCGCCGTACAGGCTGTTTTTGCAAATAAATGGGGAAAAGATACTTGGAGTTATATACAGGGTCTTTAATTCTTTAGAATAAACCCGTACAGGGGCTGTCCGAAAAGTAACAGGCTTTTAAGACAGCCCTTTTTTTGCATCCAGTGAGTATATTCCACCGCTTCGGAGTTCACAGTATGAAGATGTTTTATAAAATCAAAAATATAGTCGAAAAGATTGTAGATACAATTGCAGTTCTTTTTTTTGTAACTGTATTTGCATTTGCCTTATTTCAAATCATAATGAGATGGTCCTTTAATAATCCCCTGTCCTGGTCGGAAGAATCAATCAGACTTATGTATGTGTGGATTTGCTATCTCGGCTGGACTATTGCCGCAAGAAAGAACAGTCACATACGGATCACCGCCGTAATAAGAAAACTGCCTGCTTCCGGCCAAAGGGTTCTCAATATTTTTAATAACCTGCTGGTTATGCTGTTCAGCGCTCTTATGGTTGTATACGGGAATCAGCTTACGACAAAGGTGGCTCGGCAAACGGCAGTAACCGTTCCCTTTATAAAATTCAGTATCGTATATGTTATTACGCCGATTTGCTGTGCGCTTATATTTATATACCAGATTATGGAAATCGGAGAACATTGGAAACATAAAGACGGAATTAAAGAGGAGGAGACAACATGACAGTGATTCTTATTTTATTCGTACTGCTGCTTTTTACCGGTTTACCCTTATTCGTAAATTTAGGGCTCAGTTCCTTTTTATTTATGTCGATAAAAGGCTTTAATCCCGTAATCGCGGTTCAAAGAATATCAATGGCCGCCAACTCTTTTACTCTGCTTGCCGCACCCTTTTTTATCATTATGGGCAATATAATGAACAAAAGCGGTGTTACTCAGCGTATGTTTAAATTTGCAAATATCCTGGTAGGTAACCGAGCCGGCGGCCTCGGGCATGCAAATATTTTAGCTTCAATCCTGTTTGCAGGTATGAGCGGTACCGCGGTTGCCGATGCGGGAGGCTTGGGCACCATTGAAATAAAGGCTATGAGGGATGCAGGCTATGATGACGATTTTTCCTGTGCGGTTACTGCGGCATCTTCGGTAATCGGACCGATTATTCCGCCGTCGCTGCCGATGGTTATTCTTGCCGTTTCTGCGGAAGCATCGATAGGCCGCTTATTTATCGGCGGTATAATTCCCGGCGTGATTATGGGTTTAACGATGATGGTTATAGTTGCCTATTATGCCAAAAAACGGAATTATCCGCGCCTTCCCAAACCTTCCGCACGTGAAATATGGGTTGCTTTTAAAGATGCATTCGGTGCAATACTTGCACCGATCATTCTTTTTGCGGGAATATTCAGCGGTATATTTACCCCTACCGAAGCGGCTGTTGTCGCGGCCTTTTACAGTTTGATTTTAGGTTTATTTGTATATAAAGAACTCAAACTGAAAGACCTTCCTGAAATAATCCTTTCAACAATAGAGACTACGGGAGTTGTTCTCGCCCTTGTAATGACGGCAAACGTTTTCGGCTATGTCTTGACCGTTTCACAGGTACCGCAAAAATTATCGATGGCATTGTTATCTTTTGCGCATTCCAAATTTCTTATTTTGCTGATTGTAAATCTGTTTTTAATTTTTATCGGAATGTTTATGGAAGGAACTGCGGCAATTCTCATACTCACTCCGATTTTAATTCCGGTTATGACGGGTGCAGGGCTGGACCAAACACATGCGTGTCTTATTATGATTTTAAACTTGATGATAGGTGTGGTAACGCCTCCGGTCGGTGTCGTACTCTATGTTGTAGCAAATGTGGCAAAGGTCGGTTTTGAACGTGTAACAAAAGCAATTTTACCCTTTTTGATTCCGCTATTTATAACACTCATACTCGTAACGGCAATACCTGCTCTTACAACATGGCTGCCGAATCTCTTATTCGGCAAACCGCTTTAATGTGCTGTTTACGGTGATAACGTAAAACAGAGGAGGATATATGAACAAACTTTTAGAAAAACTGAATACGGGAAAAACGGCGATCGGCACACACGTAACACTGACCGATTCTTCAATTACGGAAATGATGGGCGACATCGGTTTTGATTATATTTGGATTGATACGGAGCATTCGGCAATCGGCCTTGAAGATCTTGAACACCACCTGCTTGCCTGCAGGGCTACGGGAACTCCAGCCCTTGTAAGGATTCCATCGGTTGATGCAATCAAAGCAAAGCCGGTTCTTGAAATGGGTCCCGACGGAATTGTGTTTCCGCAAGTAAACTCATATGAGCTTGCTTTAGAAGCGGTAAAAGCCTGCATGTATCCGCCCAAGGGAAACAGGGGGTTCGGGCCCAGAAGGGCAATGCATTTCGGTGCAAATATGACGCTTGCGGATTACCTTAAAACGGCGGATCATATTCTGAAGATTCTTCAATTCGAACACATTGACGCTCTAAAAGATTTGGACAGGATTTTGTCAATTGAAGATTTGGATGTTATTTTACTGGGGCCTTGCGATCTTGCCGCTTCGATGGGACATATAAACGACTGGCATCATCCTGAAGTTGAAAAGGTTGTTGATGAACTTTTTTTGAAAGCTCATAATGCCGGAAAAAAGATCGGCGTTTCATTCGGTGCCTGTGATGCGGATGAAATGATGCGGTATAAAAGACGGAATGTCGATATGATTTCGATAGCAGCCGATACGGATTATATAGTCAACGGAGCAAAACAAACATATAAAACAATGACATCCGTATTTTAACACACCGCAAAATAAAAGTCGGAACTTGTTATTCCCTATCCAGTAAAGCTTTTGCTTTGGTGCGAATCGATGAGGCCTTATTGTCGTCGGCTATCTCCTGTACAAGGCCTTTAAGCGCGGGATAGGGATTTTTTTTGTATATATCCAAGCCGGTTCCCTTTGTAGCCGCATCGGAGCTTTTCAGATAGGCTTCGCATACGGGTTCAAATACTTTATTCTCATACCGTGCAAACTCCTTTCCCAAAGCATAACGAAGATTCTTTTTTTTATCGTCGCCTGCGGTTTTGAGGGCAAGCTCTATAACAACCTCGGTTCCGTCCTTTACTTCATATTTTAAAAACGAAGCCGCAATTTTCGCTTTTAAAGCGTCGCCTTTTTTTTCATCTTTTAAAAGACCGATCATATAGTCGATACCGCCTTTATCGGCGAAAAAAGCAAGGACATCAAAGCAGGCATATTTGACGGCCGATTCCGAGTCGTTTTTTGCGCGATACAACAGCGAGGGGGCGGCTTCGGTGAGCTTTTGTTCTTTGACGGCCGAAACCGCTTCCATGCGCACCTTATAGTGATTATCCTTCAAAGCCGCATATAAAACGGAACGCGCCTCATCGGAGGTATTATGTGTAAAGCCCTTTACAACGTATCGGCGCAAATTGGGGTCGGTACTGTCAAAGAGGCGAAGGAGAATAGCCGAAGCGTCTTCGGGCCGGATATTACCGATAGCCTCGGCCGCATACATACGCACAAAGGCGTTTTCATCTTCGTTTTCGGCCGCTTCCACAAGAGCATCCCATGTTTCTTCGGCCCGTAATTTTCCGAGCGCTTTTACGACGCTTTGCTTTTGTATTAAACTTAAATCGCCTGAAAACAATTCCGCAAGAAAGGAGGCATCTTCTGCAGAACCGACTTCGCCGAGAGCATTAACGGCGGATTCAAAAAAGTCTTCGTTTTCGCTTTCTATAATCGAACGCAGGAACGCGGCCGCTTCGGCGATTTTAAGCTTTTGGGCGTACTTCATCAGCAAAATCACCGTCGATTTTTTTTCGTCATAGGGGTCTTCCAAGATACCGAGAGCATAGTCCCTTAAGCCTTCGTATTTAAATTCGGTATAATACATAATGATTTTATCTTTGAGGGCGGTACTTTTCGCCGAGGTAAACACCGTATGCACATCGGATAAAAAATCGCCGTTTTCTTCTTTTATGAGGGTATCGACCAGATTAATCACTTCGCTTTCAAGACCGTATAAGAGGGTATCTTTACGTTTTTCATCCTGAGTTTTTTCATCGTCGGCCGAAAAGACAAGGGCACACACGAGTAAGAGTCCACAACACAAAACAAAAATGCGGCGGATTTTTTTCATCGCTTTCCTCCGTAACGCTGTACAAAAGACCGTCGGTAATCGTTAAAACGGTTTTCGCTTATTGCCGTTCTAATCTCTTTTATCATTGTATGCAAAAACGCAAGATTATGATAGCTTCCCAGCATGCAGGCACCCATTTCGTTTTGTTTATATAAATGATGAAGATAGGCGCGCGAATAGTTTTTACAGATTTTACAGCTGCATTCGGAATCTATCGGAGAAAAATCGCAAGCATATTGTGCTTTTTTTATTGCAATCGGACCGTCCTTTGTAAAATAAGAGCCGTTTCGTCCGTTGCGGGTCGGAAGCACACAGTCAAACATATCGATACCCTCGCCTATCGCCGCCAATATGTATTCGGGGGTACCGATTCCCATAACGTAGCGCGGTTTTTCGAGGGGTAAAAGAGAAGCTGTATAATGTAAAAATTCTTCATATACCTCAGGCGGTTCTCCGACAGATAAACCGCCGATTGCAATTCCTGAAGGATTTAATGAGGAAACAAAGTCGGCGCTGCGCTTGCGTAAATCCTTATAAAAGTTTCCCTGCACAATCGGAAACAAAAAGCCCTTATAGCCCTCATCGCGGCGTTTTTCCCAGCGCTCGCAGGCACGTTTTGTCCAATCTTCGGTAATACGCAAAGCTTCAAGGGCTTTTTTTTCGGTTATACCGTAACCGGTACATACATCAAGCTGCATTTGAATATCGCTTTGGAAACGCGCTTGAATATCGACAACGCTTTCAGGCGTTAAAAAATGTTTTGAACCGTCTATATGGCTTTGAAAACGCACTCCTTCCGGAGTAATTTTGCGGAAGGGAGCAAGAGAAAAAACCTGAAATCCTCCCGAATCGGTTAAAAAGTTTTTATTCCACCGGGAAAAACCGTGCAAACCGCCCGCCTTTTCCAAAACATCGGCTCCCGGACGTAAATACAGGTGGTAGGTATTCGCCAAAATAATTTCAAAACCGATTTCGTTTAAATCGTCTTTTGTAAGTCCCTTTACAATTGCATTTGTTCCTACCGGCATAAATACGGGTGTTTGTACGATTCCGTGGGGCAGTTTCAAAACACCGCAGCGTGCAGGAGAATGTGCATCCGTATGAGTACGGGTAAAAATCTCTTTCATGTCTTTACAGTCCTTTAAAAATAATCGGTATTTTTACATCCAATAATAAAAGCAATTGAACAGCCTTAAAAGTTACGCACGGCTAGGTTCGCGCAAATCGAAGCAAAACAATGCTGATGAGTGTAAATAAAAAGACGGGAAACCATGCGCCGGCAAAGGGCGATATATAGCCGAATTGTGCCAAAAGCATTGTAACCATTTGCGTTACGTAAAAGGCGACTGCGGCACTGACGCAGGAAACCAAACTGATGAGTAAAATATTTTTTCGCGATTTTCCCGCCAAACCGATGGATAAAAAAACCGATATAAAGGTGATAAGAGGAAAAGCGAATTTTTTGTGGTATAGGGAAGAGGCTTCGGCATAAGGAAGTCCGGTACGTTTTAATTTATCGATATATTCCCGCGCTTGAGCAGTGCTTACTTCTTCAACGGAAATCGAAATATTTTTAAATGTATCGGGTACCTCTTTACAGATAAAATCGCTGCCTTCCAAAAAAAATATCTTATCTTCTTCGTGTATATAGGATACGGCATTCGATAACATCCAACGGTCGGTATCCCATAAAGCGCTGTCGGCAGCTATAATGCGCTCAAGAGTTTTATCTTCACGGCGGATAAAAATCATAAGGTTGTATAAACGCTGATGACGGTCATCATAGTAATCGGCACGGTAAACGACACGGCCGCCCTCCGACAAAGCGACGATACGATCATTGTCGTACGAAACCGGTTCATTGAGGGCCGAGCGCTGTGCTTCAATTTTTCGGGCATAAAACGGAACGGCAACCCTGTCTTCAAAAAAGAAAAAAGCGACGCTGAGTAAAAGCGAAAGAAACAATAAGGGCAGCGTAAAGCGAAACAGCGAAATCCCGGAAGCGAAAATAACGGTCAGTTCATTTGAGGCGTGAAATGAACTCAGCGTAAAAGCCGCACCGAATAAAACCGCAAGCGGAACGGCAAAAGAAACCGCCTTCGGCAGGTAAAAAAATGAAACACGGGCAATCATTTTTAAAGATGCGCCTTCGAGTAAATAGCGCCATAAATTACCGAGCAAGTCCACCAGGAGCAATATAAAACAAAAAAATACAAGGGCGCCGAAAAAAAGAGGAATAAACTTTTTTAATATATAGCGTACTAAAATCATTGGCGCATCAGTCTTATAAAAAAAACAAGGGAAAAAAAAGCAACCAAAAAATTCGGAATCCACATTGCCCAAAAACCGTTTAATCCGTTTCTGAAACCGAACTGCTGACCTAAGATCATCAATGCCCAATAAAAAACGGCTATAATTACACCGATAATAAGGCCGACTGTTTGTCCGTTACGCCGGGCAAACAAAGCCGCCAGGGGAAAGGCTAAGAGAGCAAAAAACAAAGACCCGAACGGAAGCGAAAATTTACGGTAATATTCGATTCTGTATGAATTACGTACAGCCGGATTTACACCGCTTTCGCCGGTATCCATTTCTTTTAATTTCAGTTTTAAATCGTGAGAAGTCATTTCCTGAGGATTGACGGCACCGAAACTCGGTAAAAACGACGAAGAAAATATATTTAAAACGGTATGGTCCGAGACAAGATAATCAAAGGAATCACGGTTATCGTTATTAAAAAAAAATGCAAGCGTATTTTTCATATCCAATTGCATAATAACCGCGTCATCCTTATGCGGTACAATATCGGCCCCCGAAGAAATAACAGCACGCTGATTTCCTGAAGAATCCGTATCGAAAAGCAATAAATCGGATACATGACGTCCGGAAACATCTCCGATAACGAGGGTCGAATTTTGCGTACGCTTTATCGAATAGGGCTCCAAGGCGACTGCGGGATTCGATACAAGAATGGACAAGTATAGTTTGTTGTATGAAATCGTTCCCAAGGGAATAAGATAATCATTGACCATAAAAGAAAAGATTGAAATAATCAATCCGGTAACGGCAACCGGAATTAAAAAAAAGTAGGGAGAACGCCCGCAGGATCTCATAACAAGAAACTCTTTATCCGTTACCATTCGTCCTATGCACATTAAAAATCCGACCAGGGTTGCAAAGGGAGCGGATTGGGCTATGATAAAGGGAAGAGCGTAAAAAATAAAGAGCGCAACTTTGGTAAGCGGCACCCGCTTTTCCAGTATGTCCGCCGCATTTAAAAGAATGTGATTGACAAAAAAAATCAAAAAGAAAAATAAAAAAGCGACGATAAAATAACCGATAAGTTCACGAAAAATATAACGCAGCAGCACGGCCTTCATACTGCGCCGCGGTAAAAAAAGGGCGGCACAAAGCGAAAAAAAGTATCGTATTCTTTTACGCACCGCCATGACATCAAATAAAAAAGACGGTTTTAACAAAGAATCTTTCATACCCCCGTACTTCCGAAACCTCCGGCTCCCCGCCGTGTAGAAGAAAGTTCCCGCACCGCAGCGAATTCGCCGCGTAATACGGGAGAAAGAACCAACTGCGCGATTCTGTCGCCGTTTGACACGGTAAAATCTTCTTTTCCGTGGTTGATTAAAATAACTTTCACTTCGCCGCGGTAATCCGAATCTATCGTTCCCGGCGCATTTAAAACCGTAACGCCTTTTTTTGCCGCAAGTCCCGAACGAGGCCTTACCTGTATTTCATATCCTTCGGGGATTTCAAAACAAAGACCGGTAGGAACCGCGGCATAACAGCCGCTTTTTATACAAAGGGGTTCGCCGAGGAAGGCCCTTATATCGGCACCGGCTGCGCCCGCGCTTTCATACGAAGGAAGAACCGCCCCCTCGGGAGCAAGACATTTTACACAAACGGCACTTGATTTTTTTTTGTTTTCTTCGGTATTGCTCATACACCCGCACTCCGCATATCGGTAACCCGCCGGGGCAACCGATATATTTATATTTTCATATTCATAACCGCACGCACTTCTTCCAAAGTACAGGCGGCAATTTTTTGAGCTTTTTGCGCGCCGTCGGTAAGCACTTGACGGATATAAGCTTCATCGGCTTCAAGTTTTTTTCGTTCGGCGCGAAGAGGACGCAGTGTTTCGTTTAAAGCTTCGGTTAAAACGGCTTTTAACTTTCCGCCGCCGCCCTCGCCTATTTTTTCGGCAATAGTCTGCGGTTCTTCTCCCGTACAAAGGGAAATGAGCATCAAAAGGTTTGCAACTTCGGGGCGTTTTTCAGGCTCGTAAGTAATATGCCGCTCCGAATCGGTTTTCGCCTTTTTAATAAGGGCGGCCGTTTCGTCTTCAGTCGCCGAAAGCATAATCGCATTTCCGCGGCTTTTGCTCATCTTTTGACTTCCGTCCAAGCCGAGAATCGAAGGCGTTTTACTCAACAAAGCTTCCGGCTCCGGGAACACCGGTTCATCGGCACAAAACTTTTCGTTAAAACGGCGCGCGATTGTCCGCGTCATTTCCAAGTGCGGAAGCTGGTCTTTGCCGACAGGCACGAGGTTTGCCTTGCAAAATAAAATATCGCAAGCCTGATGCACCGGATAGGTATACATTCCCGCATTGACGCTTTTTAAACCGGCCGAGTTGATTTCTTCTTTTACCGTGGGATTGCGGCTTAACTCGGCATTCGTCACGAGGGTTAAAAACGGCAGCATAAGCTGATTCGCTTCGGGAATATAACTGTGCGGAAAAATAAAAACGTCTTCGGACGGCTTGATGCCCGCCGCAAGATAATCGATTGCAAGCTGCTTTGTATTTTGCGATATTTCGGCAAAAGCGTCGTGGTCGGTTAAAACCTGATAATCGGCAATTACGATATAAACCGGAATTCCCAAACCGGCAAGACGAACCCTATTTTGCAAAGAACCGAAATAGTGTCCGATATGGAGCCTTCCGGTGGGACGGTCTCCCGTCAATACCCGATATTTTTTCGGATTTGTCAATATATCCTGTTCAAGCCGATTACTGCGTTCAAGCGCGGCCGTATATGTATCCGCCATAAGTCCTCACTTCGTAGTATGTAATATCGTTTTATTATACCGCAAATATCGCTTTAGTGGAAGACAGGCGGTAAATCAAAATAAAAAATCGATTTTACGAAAAATCTAAAGGAAGTAATAAAAAAATCAAAGCGGCAGCACCTTTTAAAGCCATATATTCCTCATAACACGGATAAGTGATTTGTAAATTCTGTAGGTTATAAAATCGGCTATGCGAAAAAATATAATCTTTTATTTGTGAATAGAGAAATTTATTATTATTTATCAAAGAACCTCTCAAACAAATTATTTCGGGATTAAACAAATTGATAATTTCTGACAATTTTTTTCCGACATATATCCCTATGTCTCTTATCAGTTTTCGAGTAAATACATCATTATCATTTACCGCCTCAATAACGGATTCAATGGAAAGATTATTAATATTTTCCCGGGTATATTTTAAAACACGACTGTGAACTCCATGCATCAGACCGTCCCTGCATTTTTCAATAAGCGTTTCTACCGATACCATTTTTTCCAAACAGCCGTTTCGACCGCAATAACAAAGGGGGCCATTCGGATCAACAATAATATGTCCGAGTTCTCCGGCACAGCTTGAAGCTCCGGTATACAATTCACCGTTTGCAATAATTCCCATACCGACATCATGGCCTAAATTAATAGCAATAATATGTTTTAAACCTATACCGTTTCCAAAAAAGAATTCTCCAAATGCAAGAGCTTCAATATCTTTAATAATTTTTACCTTATAACCTGTCTTTTGTGAAATAATTTCCGCCAGCGGAATATTACTCCAATTTTGTATATATAGATTTTCCAGTGACATACCGCTAGCGCTATCAACACTTCCACCGATTGCAATTGTAACTCCCAAAATAGCTGTACGTTCTTTTGCCTCGGAATATCTTTTTATTATATTTACCATATTTTCTAAAAGAGTTTCTTTTTCAATAATTTCCGGAAGCTCTTCCGTCAAAAGAGAAGATACATTTCCTTGGAGATCGATCAAACCGCTTATCAGTCTGTTTTTTTCAATCGCGATAGAAATTACATTTCCGTATGCAGGATTCAATTCAATAAAAACAGGTTTACGTCCGCCGCCGGATGAAGATTGAATTCCTGTTTCTAAAATCAATGAGCACTCAAAGAGGTAATTTAAATAACCGACAAGGGCTGATTTTTTTATTCCCAACTCTTTCACAAGTTGATCTCTCGTAATTTTTTTATATCTTAAAATTGTCTTTATCAAAAGGTGTATTTTAGTGCAGTAATTGTACGTCATTACTCTCTCCGTATTACATAAATATAAAAATAACGTAATCCAAGGTTATTATTCAACCATGTTTATTTTAAAGACAAAAAGCAAACATCAATACTCCTATAACTTCCGTATAAAAACAGTCATTATAATTTATAAAATAAATTATAAATTGTAAAAACAAGGGATATAAATATAATAATAAACTATTAAATAATATAAGTCAATATATAATGTATATATTAAAATAAAACTTGACAAATCAATATTGTTGATATAGAGTATTACTAACAAACACAAAAGGGGGTCATTATGAAAAGACGTTTGATTATCTTATCATTTTTTTTACTTTTCGGTTTTGCTTTACTTTGCGCAAAAGGACAGACTGAAAAAAGCAACAGTATCAGCCTAAGCCATACAAATTGGCGGCCGGAAGATTTAAATGCATGGAATGCGATCTACAAAGAATTTGAAAAAGATGTACAAGGAATATCAATCCAAAGTACTCCCAGACCGACAGATCGATATTTCAGCAGTGTAGAAATTGATGCCGAAGGCGGTGTTTTAGACGATATGGTAAATATATGGCAAAATCGGGTTTGGAACAACAGTATGTTTAACAGAAAATATTTTATTGATTTATCCAAGTCAATAAAAAATATAGATAAAATGCCCGAACATCATAAATACAATTTTTCGACCGATTCCGGTACCATATTTGCCATACCTGTTGCATGCCAATATACCGGTATACTGTATAATAAAAAAATATTCAGAGAAAACGGTATAAAGGTTCCTAAGACATGGGAAGAGTTTATAGCTGCTTGCGAAAAATTAAAATCGAACGGTGTTACGCCATTAATGTTTCAGGGTAAAGATGCATGGCATATTCATTATGCCTTTGATTTAATGATGAAACCGTATTTGGGCGGTCCTAAATTTTTGAAGTCGTTATTGGATCATACTTATGACTTTAAAAATCAGGATTTTATAAAAGCTCTTGAGAGATTTTACACACTAAAAAAATTTTTCCCGAAAGATTTTATGGGATTAGGTTATTCGGATGCACAAAACATGACGGCGACCGAACAAGTAGCAATGTGGCCCGGCTGCGGATCATGGGAAGTATTAACATTAAAATCAATAAATCCCAACATAGAACTCGGTGTTTTTGCTACTCCTGTTGATCCCGGTATGACACCTTATGTAACAGTATTTACTGATACCGGTATTGCAATATCCAAGTTTTCATCACCCGAAAAACAAGAAGCAGCTTTGAAATTTATCAATTGGATTACTTCACCTGAAAAAGGAAAATTAATAAACGATCAGCTCGGATTCTTTAACGCATGGGATAATGATAAATTCAGTGATACGACATTGATGGAATATGCAGCATTAGCCGGAAAAAACGGTGAAAATATAGTTTCCGACTGGGCCATTTTGCTTTCCGATTCCAGCCCGACTGCAACCGACTTAATTCAAGTAGGCTTGCAGGACCTTATGAATGACAAAAAAAGCCCTCAAAAAGTTGCAGAAGCAATTGCTGCCGGACTTTCAGTTTGGTATTGATATTATAGCCGAATCCAGGGGAGAATGTTTATTTTTTTCTCCCTTGGATTTTAAAATTAATTATGGATTATCGACTATGGTACGGTCATTACAATCAAAAACAAAAAATATAATCTTTATTCTTTTATTTATCGCTCCTATATTTATTATATATACCGTTTTTTTTGTTTTTCCTCTTATCTCGGGATTAAAAGTTGTATTTTATGAAAGTAAAAATGCTTTTTTAGATCAATTTGTCGGTTTTAAGAATTTTCGGTTATTATTTAAAGAAGAAGTTTTTTTTTCACAGCTTATAAATGCAGTAAAAAATAATTTACATTTTTTGCTTATATCTTTAATCGGAGTTAATATCTTTGCCCTGATATTCTCCTTTAACTTCAGTATAGAAAAAATCAAGGGTAACCGATTTTTTCTGAACACCCTCTTTATTCCTCAAATATTACCTATTATTGCATTCGGCTATGTATGGTCCCTATTTTTTAACCCGTCTTTAGGTCCCTATGCTAAAATAATACAACTACTGAAAATGCCTGATGTGTTCTCAAATCTGTTAGGACGCGAACAAACGGCTCTATCCGTCATAGCATGTATTGAAATCACAAGACTACTTGGCTTTCCGCTGGTAATTTACTATGTCGCTATGAATAATATATCCGGTGATATTATAGATGCGGCGCATATAGACGGTGCCTCAAAAACTATGCTATTTTTCAATATTGTTATACCAATGTTATCACCTGTAATAATTATCGCAAATATTTTAATGTTTATAGGCTCTTTTATTTATTTTGATTTAGTATATACAATGCAAGGATATTTAGGCAGTCCGTCATATTCCACTGACGTATTGGGAGTATTTTTCTACAGGATAACGTTCGGCGGACACCACGGCGGCGGCTCTCCGGGTATCGGAGCCGTTATTTCCTTGTGTATGTTTGTACTAATGTTGGTTATTTCTCTAACCGGTATGTTTTTTTATAATAAATTAAATAAAAGGATTAAGTAATATGAATCGATACAAACATAAATATTTTTTAATATATATAATCCTAATTTTTTTCTTTTTATTGGTAATTTTTCCGTTTGTCATTTCATTAATGGTTTCGCTAAAAACAAATGTAGAAGTAATTACAAAACCGCTTGCCCTTCCGAAATCTCCCCAATTTAAAAATTATATACATGCAATTAAAAGAGGGAATCTTATAACGGGATACAAAAACAGCATTATAGTAACTTCCGCATCCTTAGCGATGATTGCTATTACCTGTATGACGGCATCATATGTATTGGCAAAATTTCATTTTAAGTTCAATAGAATAATCTTTTTATTTTTTACAGCCGGAATGATGATTCCCATGCCGATTTTGTTTATACCGCTTTTTAAAATGTTTGTAAATTGGGAGCTATATAATACCAGACTCGGACTTGTTTTAATCTATACTGCAAAAAGTGCACCCTTTGCTATCTTACTACTGACAGGATATTTTACGGAAATACCGAATGAATTATTTGAATCGGCCGATATAGATGGAGCATCTAATTTTATGAAATTTAGAAGTATTGCAGTACCTCTAACAGTCCCCGGCCTTTCCGCTGTATCGATATTTATTTTTCGCGATATTTGGAATGATTTTTTTCTTCCTTTGATTTTTATGCGTAAGCCTTCTTTACAAACTTTACAAGTAGGCTTATCGTGGTTTATGGGGCAATTCTCTTCACAATGGGGAATGCTTTACGCGACACTTAATCTTATAGTTATTCCCCTTATAATTATGTTCAGTTTATTTTCACGGAAATTCATCCAAGGAATGACCAGCGGTGCATTGAAAGGATAATAATATGAAGAATAAATTTTTAACGTCGGAAGGCATTCAATCTTTAATTCAAAACAAAATATACAAAAGTGCCAAAATGGTAAGTTGTATAAATATTCAAAAAAATATTCCGTCTCATATCGACTTGGAAAAAGCAATATATGAAGAATTAAAACAAATCGGTTTAAATGATAAATACGATTTTTCAGAAATAAATATTTTAAAAAATAAAAATGCAATTTCTCTTATTGCAAAAACCAAAGCAGATGCGGTTTTGAGAATATTTTTTGAAAATATTTGTTGCGGGTATCCAAATTCTCTTAATTATGAAATAATCGGAAAAAATGAATCTTATATTTATCGCCCCCTACAACAATGTGTCGGTTATATTGCAATAGCAGGAAAAAACAAAGACCATCTTCAATTCTTAACACATCAACCAGAAATCAATGACATAAAAGACTTACCGAGACCTAATAAAAAAACAGTTTTAGCAATTTTAAGTCTTGACCATCCCCACGCAGAGGGCAATCACATACCTGCCCTCCAAAAAATGCAACAGTTTATCCAAGTAAAACGAATTTACAGTACAAATAAAAAAAAGGCTTGTCCTTGGTGCCGTGTTTTTGGTGCCGCTCATTCCGATAATTTAAAAGAGGTTTTATCCGATCCGGATATTGATGCGGTTCTCATCACTTCCAAAAACAATGAACACACAGAGCTTATAAAAATGGCTGCCGAGTATGGTAAAGATATTTTTTGTGATAAACCGATTGTAACTGAAGAAAAAGATTTAAAGATCATTGCAGAAACAGTAAATAAAAATCATATTATGTTTATAACGACTTACCCGGTCAGACTGCACCCGTCTGTTTTAGAAGCAAAAAAAATAATCTCAAAAAATAAAATAGGAAAAATCCGTGCAATCATGGCAACAAACCATGGCTGTATGTATACACCAAAAACACCTGACTGGGTAAAAAATCCGAAACAAAATGGTGGCGGTTCTATTATGGATCATACCGTACATGTTGCAGATACCATAAGATTTTTAACAGGAAGAGAATTCAAAGATATTATGACAGTAGCAAGTTCTTCTTTACAAAACATTGAAGCAGAAGATATTTCCGTATCACATGGTACGTTAGATGACGGAAGTATTTTTCAAATAGACAGCTCATGGTCAAGAAAAGCCGATGATCCTGTCTGGGGAGATGTGACTTTTAAGATTGTCGGAGAAAAAGGGGTTATATGGCTGGACCTTTATAACAATAACTGTATTGAGATCTTTTCAGGTAATAAAATAGAAAAACTATATCCAAACAGTTTATTACATCAACATGGACTAATTTTTTATGAATATGTAAAACAAAAAAACTGGAGAAAAAAATCACAAAATGCCGACCTGATTGACGGAATAAGAACTATGGAATTGGTTTTTGCATCATATTCTTCCGTTAAAACAGGAAAGAAAACATTCGTAAAAAAAACGGATTTTAGTTGAGCCATTTCTAACCGGTGCTTACATTCTTCATTTTTTTATGCTATAGTAACTCATCATGCACATACTTAAACTTATCCTTATCGGCATTGTACTCGGCATTGCCAATTTGATTCCCGGCGTATCCGGAGGAACCATGGCTGCCGTATTCGGCATATACGATTCGCTTATCGAACTTATCGGCTTAAACGTCAAAAAAATCATCGCTATGCGGAAATTCTGGATTCCCCTTGCAATCGGTATAGCTTCGGGAATATTGATTTTCAGTAAACTTATAAACCGTTTTTTGGAGCTCTATCCTCTTGCAGCCCTCTGGTTTTTTATGGGAATTATTATAGGAAGCCTGCCCTTTATCGCTTCGCAAACCTATAAAAAAATGCAGCTTCTCGGCTGCGCGACCGGTACAAATGTACAAAAAGACGGGCAAACATGCAAGCCCTGCGCTTTTATACGCTACGGTTCGGCCGGAGCAGTCTTTTTTGCAGCCCTTGCCCTGATGCTCGCAATGAAATACGCCAACCGCTCGCAGTTTATGCATGAAGCGCAAACAGTTTTGAGCGCAGCCTTATCGATAAAGCTGTTTATCTGTACCGCCCTTGCCGCCGCGGCGATGATTATCCCCGGTATATCGGGCTCGTTTTTAATGGTGATATTCGGAACCTACAATACCGTTATCAAGGCGGTTGCGGATTTGAATATCGCAATTCTGATTCCCGTTGCCCTCGGAGCCGCTGCAGGTCTTTTGGGAGGAGCTGCGGTAATCAGAATCCTTTTAAAACGATTTCCCGCCCACACCTATGCGGCAATTTTAGGCTTGGTTGCAGGTTCCCTCGCAGTTCTTTATCCGGGGCTTCCGGCACACAATGAATTGATTCTTTCGATTGTACTCTTTGTTGCAGGCTCTGCCGCCTCATACATAAGTTCACGCACTTAAGCACACCGGCGGCTTAAGGCAAGAATATCCAAAAAACGCTCCATAATTTTAAACGCTTCGGGGGTTAAGCTCGCCTCATCGTCATAAGGGGTATGCATTAAACGCCATGTGCGCGGAAGCTGTTCGCTTAACAAGAGGGCTTCGGCGGGGTCTATACCCGCCTCGCGTAAACGGGCAGCCGTTTCTTGGGAATATACAAAGCCCGCACCGTGGGCGGCAACTCCGCGGTTCATAACGGCACGCTCAAAGGCCTTGTCCTTTTGCAGCCGGCGCATATAGACGGATGATTCATCGGAGGGAAGCACGGTAAGAGCGACTGCGGGAATACCGCAGGCTAAAAAACCCGCATTGTCACTGTAAGGAACCGGAATACATATATGTTTTCCCGAAGACGCTTCGGCCGCCAAAGCACAGGCATGGTCGAACAAAAAACCGAATTTTCTTGTAAAGGCCGAAGATGCGGAACTGTTTTTCCCGGCTGTCGAAACGGCCAAAACATCGCCCCGCCCGCATCCGTCAAGGACATATACTTCATCATCGGTGATTCCCAGTTTTTTAAAAAGGGCTGCAAGAGCGAAAGCACCCTGCATTTCACCCTCATGCCGATTATCCTGCGCGGACGGAAGACCGCCCAGCTCTTCTCCGTCGGTAAATATAAGCCTCATGTTATGTACACCGCCGGGAAGAACTAAAGAACCGCGTGAAAGACGGCGGGCAAAAGACAACACCTGATAAACTGCGGCGGAGTTATCGTTTGCCCCCGGAGTAATAAAGGAGCCGCCCTTACCGACTGCACGGTCGTAATGAACCAGCACCGTTTTAATTTTAAACAGAGAATTGTATGCTGCCGAAGGAAATCTCAGGCACAGATGGACACAGGCTCCGGTTGAAATAGGATAAAAATCTATACCCGATTGTTTGAACGCGCTTTCCAAAAAAAGTCTGCGGTTGCAGCCGGGAGCAATAAAATCTTTGAATTCCTGAGGTAAAAAAGACATAATGCGAGGATAAACAAATAACCGCCGCGGCATTTTTCGGCAGAACGGCGGTTTTATTTTTAGACCCGGAACTTCCGCAAACAAGGATTATGTTCCGGACAAACCGATTCGTTTTTCAGCGAATCGGTAATTTCAATAAGCGGCTTCGCCTGCGGGACGGTTATATGCAGGACGCGGGCGCGGATTGCGCGGCTTATCTTCCGCTTCATTTACACGGATACGTCTTCCTTCAAATTCGGTACCGTTTAATGCGGCTATCGCTTCGCGGGCAGCAGATTCTTCAGCCATTTCCACAAAGCCGAAACCCTTTGATTGATCCGTAAAGCGGTCTTTAATAACAACCGCGGATACCACTTCACCGTACTGAGAAAAAGCGTTTTTTAAAGAATCTTCCGTAGTACCGTAATTCATGTTACCGACATAAATTTTTTGAGCCATTTTCATTCCTCTCGGACGGTAAAATACACCCTGTTTTCCCCGTCCCGTTATTTACATACTGCCCAAGACAGCAAAACCACGTTCGCTTGAGACTCCCGTATGTAACCTGAAACAACATGAGTACACGGATATAGTTTTTAAGAAAACGTATGTTATATTTAAGCGTACTACGACTTTCATCTCCTGTCAAGTAAGTATTGCCCTATTCCGCCGATTTTGTTACTATGTTATGTATGATAAAAGCGGAAATCAACGACATGGTTTTAAAAAAACGCATTGAAAGCCTTGAAAAAGACGGTATGACCGTTTTTATAGCAGCCGACGGCCTTTTCCGCGGAGCCCTGTTCCACGGTACCCGTTTTGTAAATCAAATGCGCGCCCAGCATAAAAGCGGCATATTGGAAACCATGATTTTGGGACAGGCAAGCCTTTGTGCCGCCCTTATGATTCAAACCATGAAGGGGCGCGAACACTTGAAATTCCGCTGCGATACAAACGGACCTCTGGCGGGGTTTTCGGTAGAAGCCGACTCTGCAGGCTATGTACGCGGCTTCCTTTTGCAAAATATGATTCCCATCGATAAGCCCCTGGAAAGCTGGGATCTTGCCCCCTTTTTCGGAGAGGGAACAATCAGCATTACCCGTTATCCGGAAGCACACGAAGGTAAGGCTCCTAAAGTTCAAACGGGAGTGGTTGAAATAAAACACCGCAATATCGCGCAGGACTTGGCCTGGTATTTTCACCAATCCGAACAGATTTATACGGCCTTCAATACGGGCATACAGCTTGACAAAGAAGGACGTGTGATCGGAGCGGGAGGCTTATTCGTTCAGGTAATGCCGTCCCAAGGAGGCATATCTTACACCGCCCCAAAAAACGCTCATCCGGCCCTCAGCCGACGGGAAGACCGGGACGATTTAATACGGCGCATGGAAAACGCTTTTACAGCATGCCCGCCGCTGGGACAGTGGTTTTCCGAAAAGGGAAACCGCGAAGACATCATCTACGGTTTATTCCGCGAATTCAATCCTCAAGCGGTGTTGGAACGCGATATTGTTTTTGACTGCCCCTGCTCAAAAGAGCGGTATATCGAGTCGATACGCACACTGCCGAAAGCCGAATTGGACGATATCAAAAGCGGTAAAACCGACCCCATAGAGGTTGTCTGTCATAACTGCGCAAGCGTATATAAGATTCAAGTGAGTGAGCTGTGATTAAAAAAATATTGAGAATTTGTCTTATCCTGATTGCATGCATTGCACTTTTCAGTGCGGCGGTAAATATCTACACGGTATGCTATGCGGCCCCCTATGTCTTTACCTCTCGAAGCGAACTTAAAAAAGCTGCGGCGGACAATGGCGGTTACACTGCTCTCGTGCTGGGGGCCATGGTACACGGAAACCGTTTGTCAACCGTATTACAGGACAGGGTCGATGAGGGAATCGACTGTTATAACGAGGGAATAAAAGACGGATTTTGTACCGCCCTCCTTTTATCGGGCGATCACGGCAAAAAATGGTACGATGAAGTCAATGCTATGCGCCTCTATGTACTTCGAAACAATCCGAACATAGACCGAACCCGTATCTTTCTTGACCATGCAGGCTTCGATACCTACGACAGCTTATATCGTGCACGCGAAATATTTAAAGCCGAAAAGCTTATCGTTATAACCCAAAAGTTTCATGCCTACCGCGCAGTATACATAGGGCGAAAATCCGGTTTGGAAGTCTATGCCCTCGCACTGAGCGAAGATAAATATGCCGACCGCCTGCGGTTTGCATGGGCGCTGCGCGAATATTTGGCGCGTGTAAAAGCCTTTGCGGACACGGCGGTACAAAGAAAACCCCGCTTTCTCGGCGAGCCCATTCCCGTAAGCGGAAGCGGCTTAAAAACCTGGGATATCTTTGAAGATAAATAACTGCGGTTACCGCAGTTATCGGGAATATACCGATTCCCTAAGCAATGTTTACTCACCGTTCGTATGAAAAACAGCTTTGCTTAAATCCGCATTTTCCGTTTGCCCGCCAATGTCGGCAATATTGCCGCTTCGTAAATAATACACATACGTTTTTACTTTTGAAAAAGCCTTATTGCGGATAACCGAAGCCGCGCGGCGGTAAGCGGCAAGCTGTAAAACATAATCATCAGGATTTTCGTACGCATCCGTTTTAAAATCGAGCACCGTTACAATGCCGTCTTCGCTTTCAAAAATCAAGTCGATTTGTCCGTTTAAAATAAGATAAGCCGAATCGGAAGCGGAGCGGGAAACGGTGTCAAAGAGGCGCAATTTAAACGAATACTCGTTTTTGCGCCATACGGCGCTTTGGGCCTGTTTTCCCAAATCGGATTGAATAAAGCTTTCGGCCATTTTTTTTGCGGCGGCATAAACCGTCTTTTTTTGCGCTTCACTGAGAGCATAGACGGTTTCGGGCGGAACCCGAGGTTCAAGGCCGGTAAAAGCCGCTTCGGTAAAGGCATGGGCAATCGTTCCGAAATGATTATATGCAAATTCTCCGTTTGAAAACGAGCGCACTATATCGTCCACCTCGGAATATGATGCCCCTTCCCGCGCATCGGGAGCAGGAGCAGCTGTAAAAAAAACGTCGGCGGAAGCGGTATCTTCGGCGGACGAGACAGCTGAATACGCCAAAGAAAGCTGCGAGGGGCTGCGGTAGGGACTTTCCGAAACGGGAGTTTGAATACAGGGGATGTCATCGTATACTGCTTTGAGTGCGGCTATGCGTTCAGCGGTATTTTTTTGTTTTTCCGAATCTTTTTCAGCGGCATTTTTATCGCTAAGTTTGAACATATCTTCCCTGTTCATAAGAGGAATACGGTTCAGGGTAAACGGAAGCTCCTGCGGACGGTCTTTAAAATCCGCACAGAGGGAAACGATAACAGGCAGCAAAAAGGAGAAAAACGTATCCTTGGGAACGCATAATTCGGGATTCGTAACGGAATAGCCTTCGGCATTCTTTTTCGCTTTTTGAGTCCAAGCGGTAAACAGGGCTGCAAGTTCATCCCGCAGGAGAAAATCGTCATTGCCTGCATATTCCGCATGTTCATCCGACAGGGCTTCCAAAACGGTTTGTGCATCTTTATTTAAAGTATAAGAAGCGCATATATAGACTTCGCGTTCGGCACGCGTAAAGGCGACATATAAAAGGCGGCGCAATTCGGCTTCGGCTTTTTGTTTGAGTATATTTCCCATCGAATCGAAAAAAATATTTTTTCCGCACTCGCGTATACTCGTAACAGGAGGAAAATTAAACGATATATTTTTATCCGTATCCACATAGAGTTTATCTTCGTTTATTGTACCGCGCCCCCTTGATGAAGCGCCGCAGATAAACACAATAGGGAATTCCAACCCCTTGCTTTTATGAATACTCATTAAGCGCACGGCACCGGAGCGCTCAAGCGGAATATCGGTATCCTGAAGTCTGTCCCGATTAACCGACAATTCGGCAAGGGTTTCTATAAAAGCGGCCGGTTTTTTTCCGTTTAAATCGGCGGTGCGCGCAAGTTCGTACAAATAATCGTACAGCTCGGCAAAAAGCGCACCGTCTTCCGTATACAGGGTTTCATAGCGGTATCCGGCACGGTACCAAAGTTCATCGATAAGATCGGTACAAAGAGAATCGGCGGCACACAGGCGGACACGATTGTACAAATCCAAGCCCGAGTTAAAGCGCAAAGCTTCTTCTCCTTCAAGAACCCTCCCCGTTTCTTCCGTAAAAAGCATCGAAAGACTTTCGCGGGGAATTCTTTGTGCAGCTTCCATACAGGATAAAACGGCCCCGTGCGAAAGCCTGACAAAGGGAGAAGCAAGAACGGCCGCAAATGCATGAAAATCGCGAGGATACACAATTAACCGTAAAAAATAATATATGTCGTTTACGGGCGCATCCGAAAAAAAGCCGGTTACGGTTTCGGAACTATAGGGAACGCCCTGTAAACGCAAATGTTTTTCGTATAAATACTGGCGCGAATATGAACGGAACAAAACCGCTATATCTTCGGCCTTCGTTCCCTCACGGATAAGAGAGGCGATTTTTGAAGCGGTAAAAACGGCTTCATTTTCATCCGCACCTATACCTTCTTCCGTGTCGCCGTCTTCGGTCTCCTCTTCATCCGGCAATCCGTTTGTACGCAGTAAAAAAAAGTGAATCGGCGCACAAAAATCTTGCGAAGAATCTTCTTTACGTCCTGCAAGGGCACGCGTATATTCGGCTTCAAAAAGCGGAAACTCGGCTCCGGGTAAAAGGCTTTCTTTTTGCAAAAAAACGGCATAGGGACTTTTTTCAGCCGTATTCGGTCTATCGGAATACCCGCCGAAAAAGCGGTTAAAGGCTGCAATAAGCTCAGGCGATGAACGGTAGTTTTTAGCAAGAGAAGCTCCCCTATCCGATAAATCGGCTTTTAATTTTCTGAACACCGAAACATCGGCACCGCGGAACAAATAAATCGACTGTTTTTCGTCTCCTACAAAAAACAATTTATCGGGGCATAAATCCGCTGCTTTCGGTACGGATTTTTCATTCCGCTCCGGACGTTCGGCAAGCAAAAAAAGCATATCGCGCTGCTGCCGGTTATTGTCCTGAAACTCGTCTATCATAATACAGCGGCTCCGCTCTTTTTCGCTTCGGCGGAACTGCGGCTGTTCAATTAATATTTTCAGGGCAAGAGAAGAAATATCGGCAAAAGCAAGGGTACCCGAAACACGTTTCCACCCGTTTACCCGTGATTCAAATTCGGTCAACAAAGGAATAAGAGAGCACATATCCGAAAAATGCAGCACATAATTTGCCGCAGCCGACAAAGAAGCATAGGCACTGCGAAGAGCCGAAACAAAGGGCTTTTTTTTGCCCACAGCACGGCCGCTTTTAAGGGTATACAGGCTTTCAAAAAAAGCGGTTAATTTTGTACTCAGCGGGGCGCTCGGTTCGTCTTTTTCACCGCCTCCGGTTTTATTACGGAAAGCGCAGAGAAAGTTAAAAATAAAATCCGAAGACATGCTGTTTTCTTCGAGAACCCGTATAAGTTCTTTAACGGATAAACGTGAGTTTGAACGCTCATCTTCTTTAGCCGAACCGGCAAGTTCTGCAAGGCAAGATACGTTTTCTTCGACAAGGGCCATGCCGCTTTTCCAGCTTTCCGTGATGATGTTAATTTGATTGTCTATAGCCCTTTCGAAATCAAAGGGATCACCGAGAACCGAATAGCGTAAAACGGCGGCCGCAAAAAAATCGCGGGCTATCGCATCTACGGAAGAAAAAGAGCATAAGCTTTGCAGGGCCTGATTTTTTCTGTGCTCCAGGGCAAATAAAAGGGCCTCTTTGGAAACGTATTCTTTTATTTTTTGAACATCGGTAACAAAGTCGGGACGGATACCGTACAAACGCGAACAGGAGCGCAAAACGGAAGCGCAGTAAGAATCCATCGTTTGAATGCGCGCTTTGTGAAAGTCCGCAAGGGCTTTTTGAGCAAGAGCATTTGAAGGCGCAAGCGTTTTTAAAGTTTTGTAAATACGTTCATACATTTCAGAGGCGGCTTTATTTGTAAAGGTTAGCGCGAGTATCGATTCAATATCATAGCCCTTGTCGACAATCAAGTGTACAAAGCGGCGCGCAAAAACAAAGGTTTTTCCGGAACCCGCCCCCGCCGCAATGACGGCATTGTGCGAACACATAACCGCTTGTCTCTGTTCTTCATTTAAGCCCTCCTCCAAAAGAGGATGTAAGCTTTGAGTTGTCTGCGCGGCTGTCATGATTTTCTCCCTAAATTATAAGCGGTACGGCACAAAGCCTTGTAAGCGCAATCTGCGCAGGTTTTATAGGGCACTTCGCTCCCGTCGGGAAAATGTCTTCGAGCGCGAATATCCGTAAAAAGAGGTAAATCCGCCTGCAAAACAGAGGCCGTGTATGCCTGTGCAGCCTCTTCAAGCGCCTGTAAAGTTCCGTCCACCGAAGAAACACCGTCGGCATAAAATCCGTCACGCGGTAAAATACGGGTACTGCAGTAAGGCTTTTTTTTACCCGTAACGGGAGAAACAAGCGAACCGACAATAACCGAGAGTTCTTTTTTGTGTATGCTGAAAAAAGCCGCCGTATCGATTTTCGTATGAGCACCTGCATGTGCACCCCCGTGTGCGTTTTCATAGAGCCTTATATAGGACGCAAGCTGAAAATCGCTTAATGTTCCTTCAGGCAGTTTTATGCATTTCGTAAATTTCGGCACCTTTCCCGTTTTAAAATCAACAATGCACACCGAGTCGTCCGCCGCATTTGTCAGCACACAGTCAATTTGTCCTTTAAAAAGGGCGTTTTCACTTTCAAGCTGTAAGGCTTTTTCCGTATCGCATACCGAAAACCCCGAAAACCAACAGATAAACTCATAAAAAAAGTCCGTCAATTTTTGCACAATGGAAGCTTCCTGTATACGAAAGCTTTCGAGCGTAAGCGGGCTTACATCGTTTGTAAGGCGGCAGGAAGCGGGAAGGCCCTCTATGACTTCGCGGGTAAAGGTTTTAAGAGCAAAAAGCGTATCGGAAGGGATTTTTCCGTCTTCCAATAAAAGAGGAAGAGCCTTCTTTTTATAAGTATTAAGGACGCGCTGTATAATTTCGTGGTACAGCGTTCCTATAAAGACATTGTCAATAAGCGAAGCATCGGCAGTGTATTCTCGGATACGAAGAACACGGGAAAAAAGCCAGTAAAGCGGACAGGTATAAAAAGAGTTTAAATCGCTTGCGGACACCTTGATTTTACCCGAAACCGGATCGCACGCATATTGCAAGATCCGTTCCCGTATAATATCCGATGACAAAACGCTTTTTACGCAAACGTCTTCGCCGGCCTTAAGCGATGCCCATGAAAAAAATCCTTCTTTTTGAACCGAATGTAAAAACAAAGGCCGAGCCGATACACCGCGCAAAAAAGAACGCTCGGCTGCAAAAAAATCCGCCGAATCCGCATTTTTAAAACTCTCGGTCTCAATCCCGGCATCCGAAAGACAGCCGTCAAACACGCTGTGGGCAATCGCATAGCCTGAAAAACTTTCGCGTGAACAAGCCGCCCTCAAAGGCAGAGCGGAATGCTCGGCATAGAGGCGCACAAAAAGAGGAGAAACGTCGCGGTCGCATATACGCAAATCGAAACGCTTTGCCTCATTTAAAAACGAAAGCGGTCTGTATACGGTATTCAAAGCATTTTGAGAAGCATTGATAACAATATGGCATTTAAAGGGCGCTGCGGCTGCAACCCGGTAGGAAAAAACGCTTACCCCCCGATCGGAACTTTGCGCAAGATAATCCTTTGAATCGAGTACCGAAACAAAAAAATCAAGCACCTTTGAACACCGTGCGGCTTCCGGATAATCGGCTTCCAGCTCGGCAAGGGAGGAGAGCTCGCTTATACAGCGGCTTACAATGCGGTCGCTTTCTTTACTGAATAATTCGGGATTAAAAAAGGCGGCCGCAAAGGCAAAATAATGCTCCCTGAGTTTTCGAAAGCTTGAAGCGTCTGCAACAGCTTTTACATATTTTTTTAATTCGCGGTACAGAGTTCGGGCCCGTTCTTCGCCCGGCGTTTTCGAAAAAGCCTGCTCCCACACATCAATATTGTCGTAAGAACACAGACAATTGTGCTCAATACCGAAGGCGATAAGCTGATTGACAGCCGTTTTATCCTTCCACGGAAAAGCGGGATCGGTCAAAAGGGCGCGAACCGAATCGAAAGAAAAAGATTCGTTATAACAATTCCGTATAAGGGTAAATAAACCGCCGCCCGGATAGAGGCTCAGCTTTTTTCCCGAACGAAGCCGGGCCGGAATATTGTAGAGGGAAAGTTCGCGCATCACATAGGGAATAAGATTTTCCGAATCGGGAATACTTAAGGCAATATCGTTCCAATCAAACCGGGGACGGGAACCGTCTTTCGGCGCACAGAGAGAGCGGATAAACAGGGCGGTTTTTCGCAGTTCGGTGCGCGTATTTGAATATTCGGTAAAACGGCAAAGCGCGGTATCAAGGGGAGAAGCCGGCACATTGACAAAAGAAACGTGAGGACTTTGTTCGAGCAAGAGGCGGTATTCTTCAAAGTCCTGTAAAATTTCGGGATAGACAATAACGTACTTTTTCCCCTCGTCCTTAAACGGCGGCATTTCCCATGCAGGCTCAAAGAGCGAATGCGTATCCAAAAAAGAACGGTAGAGCGTTTCAAGCTTATATAAGTCTTCATCTTCGGCATCGCAAGAGAGAGAACTTTGTCCGCGTTTTTTTTTCCACAAAGCAAGCTGAGGTAAAAGAGAAGCCAGCCAGTCGGCAAAACCGGAAGCAGAAGCTGCATAGGTTTGCGGAATAAGCGAAGAAAAAAAAGGCTTTTGCGCATTCGATTCCAAAAGCTGTAAGGCAAAAAGACGGCGCAAAACGGCGGGAATGCTTTTTTTATCCTGATGAACCGCGCGCACCGCCTCGCTTTTAAAGCGGTCCCACGCGGTAAAGCGCTCAAGGGCAAGGGCTTCGGTAAACCGTAAAGCATAATCGGCCCAGCAAGAAGCGGCAATATCGGTCGGAAATACAAAGAAAACGGAAGCATCTCCTATATGTTCTTTTAACACAGTTTCCACAGTTTGCATCGTTTTCCCCGCCTCCGCCCATGAGTATAGCACGGGAAGAACTGTTTTGCAATCATTCAGCCTGTATGATTTACCCTTTAAAATCCTATAAGATGTGCTATAACAAATAATATTTTGCGCGAATATCTCGAACGCAAAACCAAGGAGGTAATCAATATGTTAATAGCCGAGTACAGTTATGAAACTGATATAGCGGTTCAGAGAGCCGAAGAAAGACAGATAGCCTTTGCCGAAGGAATTGAACAAGGTATCGAACAAGGATCGAACAAGGTATTGAACAGGGTATTGAACAAGGAATAGAACAGGGTATCCAACAGGGGGCATATCGAACGAAACTCGAAACGGCAAAAATGATGAAGCTCGAATCCTTTGATACAAATATGATTGCAAAGATGACCGGCCTCTCGAAAGAGGAAATCGAAAAACTGTAAAGCACCGGATAATTCAAGCGGGCAGCCCCTTATGCTTTGCCGAAAAGCACGGAAAGTTAAAGGGGATTTTCCGCTTAGTGCAATTCCGCCTATTGCGGAGGATTTTGTGTAAAGAACCGTGCATTATTTTTCGGAACAATATTTATCGAGTTATGCAGGAAAAAGTCTACGCCCGGCAATGAAGTATTCCCCGTAGTACCGGTATCCAAGTCAAAAGAAAACGTTCCCGACACCGTTTCTTCACCTTCTTTTAGTACCGAGCCGCTTGCATCGTATGTTTTATAGCTAAACTTCATCTTATATGCATCTGCCGCATAAAGCGGTGTTTCGGTAATAATCATTACACCGTAGTTACCGCTGCTTGTCTTGTAAAAAATAAAATGACCTATCATCTCGTTATATTTTTTAATAGTAGTAGTGTTCATGTTCCCGTCAAAAGCCGCTATGACATCTTTGTCGATACCGTCAAAATCTCTCAGACGGCCTTTTTTATCGATTATCCAGTTTTTAGAGGGAGCAGTTTGCGGCGTTACAGTGAATTTGTTTGTTACATCGCCTATGCTCACACCGTTCTCCGCCTCCACTACTTGCGTACCTGCGGTGTAGTTTTGAGGCGTTATACGGGCAGCTTGAGGGGAGGTAAACGCTCCGGCCGGTATTCCGGTAAGTGTGCCGTTTACGGTAATTGTTTTACCGTCTGCAAGATACACATCATCGGGATTTTTGCTACTCGTTGTTGTGGGGTCTAAATACGTTTTGGTTGTACTGCTGTCTTTTATTTTAAAAGAACCGTCTTCTACCCACACTGCACGTCCCTTACCGTTAACGGCGGTATTGTTTTTCATCTGAACACCTTCAAATATAAGATTGCCGCTTTGAAGATATATGCCGCCTCCGCCGTCTGCGGTACAGGAATTTATCTGCGTATCTTCTAAGGTTAAAGAGCCGCCCGCTATATTAAGGTATATGCCGCCGCCTTGTTGTGATGCAATATTGCTGTTATTTTCTTTTCCGATAATACAGTTTTTTATGGTAGATGTGATATTAGCTCCGCTCATAAAAATTGCCCCGCCGTGAGGGTCTCCGGACGAAGTTTGTCCTCCGACAAGTGTAAGGCCGTCTAAATCAAAATGAGCATTTGCTTTTACATTAAAGATGCGGTGTTTAGGTTTACCGGTGTCCGCTTTATTTGCGTTAAGCGTGTCGGTACCGTTAGGGTTTTTGCCCTTTATGGTAAGGTTTTTGTCGATGACGATTTCACCTGAGTTGCCGGAAGACGATGTCGCCTTTATTTCGCCCACTATAGTGATGGTATCTCCGTCTTGGGCATTTTGTACAGCTTCTTTCAGCTTTTTCCACGCATTGTAACCGGAGCCGTCTATTACGATACTTGTTAATTTTAGCTTTCCTTCACTTGTTATGCCCCACTCCGCACTCTTGCCGCTTCCTAAATCCTGCGGTGTTACGGTGAATTTGGTGTACTCAGAGCTTACAGTAGAGCCGTCCAATACCTGTATTTCTGTACTTCCTGTAGGATAGGCTTCCGGCGTTATGCGGGCTATAGGAACCGTACCGGTTAAATTGTCGTTGAAAGTAATTTTTACGCCATTTTTTAGATACACCTCGTTTTTACCTTTCTTATTTTCATTCATTCCGGTAGAAGGGGTAATGCGGCTTGTACCTGCTATACGCATACTGCCCGATTCAACATACACACCACCCCCGTGTTCCAACGCTGAATTATTATCCGTTATTTCCGTATTTGTTAGGGTAACTGTTCCTCCTGCAATGTATACCCCGCCGCCTCCGTCTGAACACCAATTAGAAGAAAGTGTAGAATTGCTTACTGTGAGTGTACCTGTTTTGATATATATTCCGCCTCCTTTTCCCTTGTTGCCTCCGGTACCTACTGCTCCGCAGTTCAAAATATCTACCTGAGTAAGTGATACAGAGCCACTTTCCAGTAAAATACCGGCACCTGATGACGCAAGCGAATTAGATGGATCCCATTTTCCTGCATATCCTTTTTTCAACTTAATATTTTCCAGCGTAAGAGTTCCGCCTGTTACCTTGAATATGCGGTGCAGTGTTGCGGGGGCATCGGTAGGAGTTATTCCGCTGTGATACGAGTTTGCGTTAAGCGTGTCGGTACGGTTAGGTTTTTTGCCCTTTATGGTAAGGTTTTTGTCGATGACAATTTCACCTGAATTGCCGGCGGCGTTTGTCGCCTTTATTTCGCCGTCGATGATGACGGTTCCGTATTCGGGGATTTCGGCAACCGTATCTTTTAAGTTTTTCCACGCATTGCTTCCCGCTGCTACGGTTCTCTCTATTCTTTTAAACTTAACCGTTACGTTCCGTGCGGCGGTTACATTGGAAAGGCTGTGTGTTAAGCTTGTTACCGACGGGGCAGAAACACTGTCTACCGTCCAACCGTCCAACTCATAGCCCTGCTCGGGAACGGCGGTAAAGTTTACGTTTGAGCCGTGTTCAACCCGAATGGGACTTACTTCTGTTGCAGGATTTGTGCCTGTTCGGGCACTAAGGCTTCCGTGTCCGCCGTCTACGCTGAAGGTTACGGGGTAGCGTTTCAGTCTAAAACGTACCGATACCTGTGTATGTGCGTCCGAGCGAATCTGTGCGGTAGTACTGCCCTCCGTTCCGCCTGCCAGACAGTATCCGCCCCTAATTGTCCAGTTGTCTACTTCGTAATGTGTGTCGGGATGTGCCATAAAGTTTACGGTTTGCCCGTGCGGAACGGTAAAGGCTTTAGGATCTCCTACAGTTGCCGTTTGGGTGTTTCCGCTATATACACCTTCAAGGCTTCCGTTTGCGTTTTCTACCCGGAAAGATACCGTGAAGTTTTGTACGAAGGTAACATAGAATGTTTGCGGCTCGGCATCTTCAAAGCCGGATGCGCTTGCGTTAAGGGTAATTCTGTACGCCGTGTCCGTCCCGTCGGAACTCACGTGTATTTCTTTTTCGCTTCCGCCCGTTTCACGGCTCACTTCAACCCACCCGGCGCCCCGTTTTTTTTCTACAAGGGCGGTTATACGGGCAGCCGCCGTTGCCGTTTTTGCCTTCAGCGTGTAACTGTCCGTAACCGGTGAACCTGTAAAGTTTATTCTGCGGGGAGCAGTCTCGGTTGTTCCCGTTATTTCATTTGATAAGGCTGCATCCTCGTACAGTTTAAGCGTTGCCACCATGTTCCGCGGTGTCCACTGTTGCAGTGTCCCCGAACTTAAGCCCTTTCGGTCTTTGAGGTTAAGGGAATATTTTTGTGCCGCCCCCGCCGCAACTTCCACGTCGGTCTTAAAGCGGAGTATCCACGAGCCTGAAGAAGGGGTTCCCGGAACAAAGCCTGAAGGATAATCTCCCGAAACAAGTGTCCAAACATCGCTTGCATTCAAGAGCCGGCCGCCCGAATTGCTTATGTCAAAGTCCGTTCCGCTTGCATTCAGCGTCAGGGGAATATCTCCTAAGCCGTTTACGGAAAGTGTTTTTATATCATTGTGCAAAGGCGCACCGCCTGTCATGCTGCCCATATCGGATACCGCAAAACACAGCACATAGTACGATATGCCAGTTCCCGTATCCTGCACCTTTCCCGTCGCCTGATACGAAATGCCCGGGGGAGGAGTATTTGCGCGCAGCTTAAATGTATAGGTTCCGAACTTTCGTCCGTCTTTACCGGACAAAGTGATTGCAGGACTTATGTTTTGTACGCCCCGTTCGGAATATTCCAAAAAGGCCTTTTTGTATGTTAATTCAATACGCTCGGAAGCCGTTTGCCTGAACTCGTAATCAATTCCGGCCCGCGGAAGATACGTACCGTCGGCTCCTTTTACGCCGCTTTCAAAGGCAACAATATCCGAGGAAGCACCCGCCGCCGGGATCTGCAATTCGTAGCCCTGCGGATTGTTCAGATGTAAGCTTACCGTTTTATCCGTATCGCTTGCAACACAGGAATAACCTTCAGCATCCGTTCCTGCCGACGGTACTCTGTGAGCAACAATCTGCACCATAGAGGTCCAATGAGAAAAATCTTTTTCTATATCCGCAAAAAATTCTTTACAACCGGTCAAAAATAATAAGAAGGTTAAGCTTGCCGTAAAAATCGGTCTTTTAACAGTACGCATAATCGAACCTCCGCCTACTTAAAATTCCCAGCCGACCGAAAGTGCCGGCTGATACATATACTTGGGAAAGCCCTTCCGTATTGCAACAATATGGTCGACATTCAATTCAAAATACAGCTTTTTCAGGACATACATCTGTAAAGCGGTACCGCCGTTCACCGTCATACCCCAATACCGATAAACGGGACTTTTTAAATCCGTGTTCGGGAAGGTAAAGCGGCCGTTCATAAGAAAAAGAGCTCCCGTTCCCAAATGTACATCTATATTCAACCGATGTTTTATAATCGGATAGACATAGGCGGCGTTTATCTGCGGCATAAACGAATAGCCGCTTATTTTATAATGTTCAAATTCTTTATCCGCTAAAAAAGCCGAACATGAAAGATTAAAGCCGAAATGGCCGTAAGATCTTTTTGCCGGCAGTATCGTAAAGCGGAATACACCGCCTAAGGGGGCAAAATCGCGCTCATAGTATTCCGTGAAGACATTCTTTCCCGCAAAGCCGGTAAAGGCATAGCCGGCCGAAACGTGAGTATCGACGGGTTTTTGAAACCTCAATTCAAGAACCCGAGTTCTGTCGTATAAACCGCTTTTGTCCCGTGCGCAAAAGGTGTAATCTCCGGGAGTAAGGCGGTTCATATTCAATTCAAAAACCGCACGTTTTCCGTTTTTATCGATTTCAACGGGAGTTAATACAACGGGAGCCGTTAAAGGTTTTTCAAGGCTGAATTCGGTTTGAGATAAAAAGTTTACTCCGTTGACGATAAGGCGGTTGGTAAAAACAGTGTCGAAATAAATCAAATGCGGCGACAAATTGTGAACTTCCGGCTGATACGCAAGCAATACATTAAAATTTTGATAATCGCTTGCAGCTTCGGTTTGTTCAAGCAGGTTGATAACCGAAACCCTAAAGCGGTAGGTTCCGGGCGGCAATGAAACTTGAACGGAATTGGTTTGTACGTTTTTTTTATCAAGCCGGATCCATTCATCCGCTTCGTTTTTTTGTTCCAGTTCAAACTCATAGCCTAAAATATCCGCAAACGCTTCCCACGAAAGCTCTTGATACAAGACGACTCCTTCTTCACTTTCGCGGATATAGTAGTGCTTTTCGGTTTCTTTTTGTGCATACGAGAAAATTGACAAACACAATACGCAAAGGATTATACATGCGGATTTTTTATCTGCCATACATTACTCCCGCATCATTGGTCTTGACCTTTGCAGGTTTCGGTAAGTCAATCGTAAAGCGGCAGGCCGAAACCCTGCCGTCCTGAAACAGCATTCCGTTTTCCAAGCGCCGAAGAGCGCGCACTTCAATATAAAAATCTCCGCGTGCTAAAACAGACAGTTCCGTAAACTCGAATGAGTTGTCTGCCGCCCCTATTTCGCGCTCAAACAGCTTTTGTTTTTTTGCATTGTAAAGGCACAGATTATAATGGGTGGCATCGCGCACCTTTTCCCATTTGAATACAATACTGCGGTTTGTCTTAAAAAAGGGAACTCCCAGCACTTCTTTATCGGCGGGAAACACAACGGCGGTTTTTTCAAGCGGCTCAATCGGTAAAACGGTAAATACTCCGTCTTTAACGGATGAAATATCCAAGCCGCTTTCGGTTGCCGCACTTATGCGCCAGCGGTATGTTCCGGCTTCAAGGGGCGGAAGCTGAACACTGAAGCCCGGATTCGCAACCGAAAGAACGGCGCGGCGTCTTCCGTTTTTTTCAAGTATCAGCCGCGCATTGACGGGCTTATCTACGGAACTCCATTTTAAGACTCCCGGCTGTAAAGCGGCTTGAACTCCGTTTATTTTTGCATTTTGTACCGGATATAAAAGTTCCGCCGGCCGCAAATGTTTTAACTCAAAACGCCGCGAGTCGGCATAGCTGTAACGTCTGCTCGATGTAAGCGTTGCACCCGCAAACCCCTGAACGTTTATAACATAGTTTCCGTCCGCAATCGACTGCAAAGGTATGCTTATATCGTTTTTTGTAATAAAGGCATTCTCATAGAGGGGCTCCGAATCCGAGTCGGGAATCATAATTTTCAGCTGATAATAATCGACACCCGAAACAGGTGTCCATGTAAAAGCGTTTTTTGCCTCGGGAGGAATAATAACACGCTCCCCCATGCCGAGCAGCTCCGGTTTATCAAAGGGGGCGGCTACGATGAGCTTTTTAGTTTCGGTTTGAAATTCTTCAAAATCGTTTTTAACGAATACGCGCCAGTAGTATTCACCCTGTTTTAAAGAAAGACCTTCGACCGAGCTGCCCTGTACTTTTTGATTTACAACTAAATCGGAAAAATCGCGCGAAGATGAAACCTGAAACAGGTGTTCGGCATTCAGGTTTGTTTTCCACGTAAAGCGTGTATCCAAACAGAGGGTATCGGCCAATACGTAATTTTCCGGCGGGAAAACGGAGCGCAAAATTATTTCACTGTCGCGCGTTTTAAAAACGGAACCGTTACTTGAAGTAATAACTTCATTATCTTCATCAAGGCCTTCAACCGTCCAATAATAAATACCGTTCGGCAAAGTCTGCGCGGCTTTTTGCAATTCAAAATAATTACGGTCGGTACGATACTCGGACACCGTATCGCTCATACTTTCGCTGCGGGCAATACGAAGTGCATAGGTTTTAACTTCCTGCGCATTTTTCCATGAAAAAGTAAGGCTTTTATCCTTAGCGGTGTCGGCCGTTTTTCCCGGAGCAATCAGTTCTATCGGAGGAAGAGACTTTTTCTTTTCGATATAAAAGGACGACACCGCAGAAGACTTTATCGCAATGTCTTCACTTATAAGATAGGCAGGCTTTACGCGCCAATACCACCGGCCCTCGCCCAAATCGGCAACCGTAACCGATTCGGTACTTACCTGCTTAACGGCGGCGGGGTTTAACATATCCGGATTGTCCGCTATTTCAAGCGTATAAGAAGAAGCAAGAGCACTTCCCTTCCACAAAAAGCGTAAAGCCGGAAGCCGTTTCCTATATGCATAGCGGTCTTCGTCTGCAGGCTGTAAAAGAGAAGGAGGCGGTGCCTCCAAAATGCTCAATTTTCCCGAATCCGCCGAATCATCGTCAAAGCCCGTATCCGCGGCATACAGACGCCAATACAAAGTACCTGACGGTTCTTCCACAGTCAATTCTTCCAAGCCTGTAACCGAAATACGGTTCACATTATGCGTAAAGCCGCGGCTGCGCGACGTTTCCAAAACAAGCTCGGTATCGGCGCTGAAGGTACTGTGCCATTTAAACAGAACGGGTATATTCGCACCTGCAGCATTTTGGTTCAGCATCTTTGTACCGGAGACGGGACTGAGAATAGACACAAAGGGAGCTTCGTCGTCGTCCGAAGCGGTTCCTTCAGTAATCATCCGGCTTACCGTCGTCCCGCCCGCTTTGTCCTCATCGGCATTCTTTGTAAGAGCCGCCGTTCCTTTTTGAACCGCAAGGCGAAGGCTTCCGGCGGCTTTTTTATCCGCGTGCAAAATCGAATCTTTTTCAATACTTACCGATGCACCCGCCGATTTTACCGTCATCTTGCTTCCGGCAGTTTGAACGGATACCCTTCCTTCGGCAATTTGAACGGAGGCTTCCTCAGACAAAGGCTTAAAGATTTGAATCATCGTGTTTGAATCGATTGATATAACACTTTTATCCGGAAAATGAACGACGGCCTCGGCATCCGGAGCGGTACGCAGGGTATCTCCGTTGTATACGGGTGAATATTGGACGGGCCTGTCCCAGACGGCACGGTCGAGAAAACGGCGTTGAACGCTCTTATACTTAAAGGAAACAAGGGCAACCGGAGTTTTGTCTTTGCGCTCAAAGGTTTTATTTAAATTCCGATAAAACAAAAACGAAGTATATGCAATTACGCAAAGAGAAACAACAACAACAAAGATGTCGGCAAGGAGAGAGGCTCTTTCAGGATTGTATCTTGTATTTCTTTTCATCTTCATTGATATCAACCTTTGCAAAATCGGGAATCGGAATACCGAGTACCTGTCTGATTTGATTTAAATTTTTCGGTCCCTTTTCACCGGCCCCGGGGATATTTTTTTCATGAGGCATATTGATTACCGCAAACATTTTAAGCGGTTTTTCTTTTCCCTTAACCGTAACCGAGGGCATTTCTTCGACCGTTACGTACTCTTTTACCAGGTTATACGTATACTCGGTAATAAGTATATCGGTTCCCATCGGTTTATTTAAAGCTTCGGTACGCGAAGCAAGGTTTACGGCGTCTCCTATAACCGTATATTCCATACGCTCTTGAGAGCCGATTTGTCCGGCAATCACGGGACCGGAATTGATACCGCAGCCTATGCGGATAATCGGCTTTTTATCCCCTCCTCGTCCGCGGTTAAAAATAATCAGGGCGGCTCTCATGCGCAAGGCGGCACGTATACAATTTAAGGCATCCTCTTCAGGACTTCCCGCCGAAGTCGGAGCTCCCCATACGGCCATAATCGCGTCTCCTATAAATTTATCCACAACACCGTGGGTATTATTTACACAGTCGACCATAGCCGTCATATACTCGTTCAAAAACTCGACAACCTCGGCCGGTTCAAGTTTCTCGGAAATAGCCGTAAAAGAACGTATATCGGAAAAGAAAACAGTCGTATCCTTTGTTTCGCCTCCGAGGGCAAGTTGACCCTTCATTGCAAGCTCGGCTATTTCTTTGTTTATAAAGCGGCCGAAAGAATCTTTTAGACGTTCACGTTCGGCCAAGCCCTTCCCCATCTGCACAAAGCTGCTTGTTAAAAGTCCCAGTTCATCCCGCGTTTTTGCCTGTAAGTCAAGTTCATATTCGCCCCTTTCTATTTGACCGGCAGCCCGTGCCAAAATCTTTACGGGCTTGGAAATCGATTTTGAAAAAAACCAAACAAATATAACCGAAAGAAATAAAACGATAATACTCAAATAGATATTGCGCCTTGTGGTTTCCGCAACCGGTTCCAAAAGAAGCTCGGCATCGGCAACGGTAAGGACGGCAAGATGAGCAAAAGAAAGACGGCGGTAAGAACCGAAGATTTTTTTACCCGTTTCATCGGTAACAAGCACTTGACGGTTTGTATCGCCGTTTTTGATCATTTGATCAAATAAAGAAAAGGAGCGTATATTGGCTCCGTTTTTTACCAAATTGAAGTCAGGGTGAATAAGAACATCTCCGTTATCGTTTACCAAATAGGTGGTTTGCACAGTTCCTGCTCCGAAGCTGTCCGCCAGTTTTTCGCCCGAAAAAAATACCGCCAAAGACTGATTTAATCCCTTTTCGGTGTAAGGATAAAACAATACAAGCATGGGCATATCAAAAACGGGCGAAGCGTTTACCACATGCATAATACCGTCTTCGGCTTGTCGAATGACATCGGCTGTTTGCGCCAAAAAAGTATCTATAAGCGCGGGATCCGATTCATTCGAAAGAAAAAAAGGGGCACTCAACAGTTTGCGTTCCAGTCCGTCTTCACGCCCGGAATCGGTAAGCAAAACGGCGGCAACCGAGGGATTGCGCTCAAAATAAAAGGCGGCTGCCTGTTTTGCAAAGGCGCCCGAGCTTCCGGCCGTATTTAAAATATCAAGCAGCAAAAAAGAATTTGAGCGAAGTGAAGTCAATTCTTTTTCGGCTGCCGATGCGGCCTGCATATTCACGGTTCTGTTATTTTCCTCCGCGGTTATTTGCACATCCTGTCCCTGAAACCAGGTAACCAAAAGCGTAATTGCGGTCAAAGAAAAAACGGCCAAAATTGAAATAATAATAACAAGCTTTGCGCCTATAGGAAATTTAACGCGCTGCATTGCCGGCTCTCGTGCTTCAGACATATACATTCCTCTATAAATCGGTTTGGGGTAATTTTTTTAAGACCGAGCACTCAGGTACCTCCGATTTTTTTTCGTACCGATGCAGTCAATTTCGGACCGTAGACAACGGTTTGTTCTTCGCCGGTTTTTAACAAGGCTTTTAACACTTGCATTAACTCTTCGCCGGTTAAATGCCGTATAGCGTCTATAGCGGCATCAAAGCCGGTTTGTTCAAAACCGAAAAAACGGCAGCGCGCAAGGCGCTTCATGCGGTATTCGGTATCTTCGGCATTGATGATTTCTTCGCCGCATACGTGCTCTTTTGCCGCCTGTACTTCATCGGGGGAAAACCCCTTTTTTATAAGCAGTTCCAATTCGCCGTGTACTACCGCAATAATTTCGACGGCGTTTTTTTTCGGGGCGCAGGCATAGGCGCACCAATACCCGCAGTCCGCATAGAGCGAAAAAAAACTGTATACGGTATAGCAATAGCCGCTTTTTTCACGCAATGCCTGAAAAAGCCGGGAACTCATCGTGTCTCCGATAAGGGCATTCAATACCGAAAAACAATAGTAACTCTTTAAACTGAAAGGATACGGCAGAGGGTACAGCACAAAAAACTGTTCCTGCTGAAAATCCGCATTCAAAAAGTGCACCTGTCGTTTTTTTTCGCCGATAGAAGCGGATGTTTTTTGTATCGGGGCATATTGTGCCGGTTTTACGGTACGCGTTTTCATCTTTTGCAAACGGCGGTATATATCGTCAGGATCGACATTCCCCGAAACGCAGACATTCAAGTCCCCGTTTTGAAAATAATCGGCATACCAGGAGCGCAAAAAAGAGGCATCGAGCTTTTGCACGTCTTCAACCGTCCCGGCAATCGGAAGCGAAAGCGGATTATCCGGCCACAGAATTTCGGCAACGGCATCAAGGGCCGCTTCTTCGGGGTCGTCAAGGGATGCCGTAATTTCGCTTTCAATAACGGAACGCTCACGCTCTATTTCGGCATCGGGGAATACCGAATTTTCGCTCATATCGCAGAGAATATCGAGTGCTGCAGAAACATGCAGAGCGGGAACTACGCAGTACAGGCAAACCTGTTCGCGTTCGGTAAAAGCGTTCGCATAGCCGCCCATACGGTCAAAGGCCGCGGCAATATCGAATGCACTGCGGCTTTTTGTGCCTTTAAAAAGCATGTGTTCGGCAAAGTGGCTTACTCCCCTATGCCCCGCTTTTTCATAGCGTGAACCGCAGTTAAACCAAAAACCGATTGCGGCCGTCCTTGCAGCTGCAATCGGTTCGGCAATAAGGGTAACGCCGTTTGAACACGTTTTTTGAACAATGTCCGCTGCGGCGCCGTTTATTTTATACGTTTTGGGCTTCAAGGGCATCAATATAGGACAGGTTTAATCTTCCCATCTTATCGATTTCCAGCAATTTAACCGGAATTTGCTGACCTTCGCTTACCACATCCGAAACCGAAGCAATCTTCGAGCGCGAAAATTTGGAAATATGGCACAAACCTTCTTTTCCGGGAAGAATTTCCACAAAGGCGCCGAAATCCATAATGCGTTTAACGGTTCCGGTATAAATCAAGCCTACTTCAGGATCTTCGACGATTCCCTTTACCGCAGCGCGCGCACCGTCGGTTGAAGCGGCGTTTTTACCGTAAATCGTAACCGTTCCGTCATCATCGGTATTGATCGTAACCCCGTATTGGGCGGAAATGGCTTTGACGTTTTTGCCGCCCGGCCCGATAAGAGCGCCGATTTTATCCACATCGATTTTCATCGTTTCGATTTTAGGCGCATACTTGCTGATTTCGGCGGCGGGCGCGCTGATAGTTTGATTCATAATGCCCAAAATATGCAGACGGCCGCGCTTTGCCTGATCCAAGGCCTTGGTCATAATTTCTTTGGTAACGCCGGCGATTTTAATGTCCATCTGAAAGCCGGTAATACCGTCTACGGTACCCGCAACTTTAAAGTCCATATCGCCGAGGTGATCTTCTTCGCCCAAAATATCCGACAAAATCGCATATTTTTCATATGCGTTTCCTTCGGTAATAAGTCCCATAGCTATACCTGCGACGGGCTTTTTCATCGGAACGCCGGCCGCAAGCATACAGAGGGTGCCGCCGCATACGGAAGCCATCGACGAAGAACCGTTCGATTCCATAATTTCGGAAACGACGCGCACGGTATAGGGAAACTTGTCGCGCCCGGGAACCATGGGTTCCAAAGAACGCTTGGCAAGGTTTCCATGCCCGATTTCGCGGCGCCCCGTTCCCATTCTGCCTACCTCGCCGACCGAATAGGGCGGGAAATTATAGTGCAAAATAAAGTGTTCGCGGCGGTCGCCGTCTATATCGTCGTACACCTGTTCATCGAGCATCGTTCCCAAGGTGGCAACGGCCAATGCCTGGGTTTCGCCGCGCGTAAATAAGGCCGAACCGTGGGGCCGCGGCAATACACCCGTTTCGCAGGTAATGGGACGGATATCTTCGGTACCGCGTCCGTCTACGCGTAAGCCCTTTTCCAAAATGCTTTTGCGAAGAATATTGTATTCCATATCCTCAAAGAAGGCATCAAACAGTTTTTTTTGCGCTTCGTCTTCAAGCTGCGCCTCATATTTTTCGGACAAAGCGTTTTTAACGGAGGCAATAGCGTCGCGCCTCTCGTGCTTGCCTTTTACAAAACAGGCTTTTTCCATTTGAGGCATAGCTTCGGCAAGCATCGCATCCTTATTTTCGAGGCTGATTTGAAGCGGCGAAAGCGGAAGCTTTTCTTTTCCGGCAAGTTTGCGTAAATCGTCCTGTAAGCGGCACATCGCGGCGATAAAATCCTGAGCCTTTTCCAAGGCGCCGAGCATAACCTCTTCGGATACTTCGTTTGCACCGCCTTCTACCATCGTAAAGCCGTCGGCGGTTCCTGCGACAACGATTTCCATATCGCCCTTTTCGATTTGCTCGTAGGTGGGATTCAATACGTATTCGCCGTTGATATAGCCTACACGGACGCCGGCAATCGGACCGTTAAAGGGAATGTCCGAAATATGTACCGCCGCCGAACTTGCGATAACCGACAAAATATCGGGCGGGTTGATTTGGTCCGACGAAATACAGGTCGGGATAACCTGAATTTCGCGTCCGAAAGCGATATCGAACAAAGGCCGCATCGGGCGGTCGATAAGGCGGGACACGAGGATTTCTTTATCCTTGGGCCGCCCTTCCCTTTTGATAAAACCGCCGGGAATTTTTCCCGCGGCATAGTATTTTTCGTTGTAATCAACGGTAAGCGGTACGTAATCCAAACCTTCCTGTGCGGAAGAAGACGTACATACCGTCGCAATAACGGCGGAACCGCCGTATTGGGCATAAACGGCGCCGTTTGCCTGCTTGGCAATCCGGCCCGTTTCCAAAATCAGCTCGTCATCGCCGACTTTATAGGTAACTCTGTGAACCATTTATTCCTTCTTTGTTGTGAATGCACTATTTGCGCAAGCCGAGCTCTTTAATAAGGGCGCGGTATGTTTCCAAATTCGTGCGCTGTAAATATTTTAACAGTTTTCTGCGCTGACCGACCAATTTGATAAGACTGCGGGAAGCTCCCTTGTCCTTTTTGAATGTTTTGCAGTGCTCGGTAAGCTGTTTGATTCTCTCGGTCAATAATGCAATTTGAACCTTAGAGTTTCCGGTGTCTTTTTCGTTTGCACCGAAGTTGTTGATAAGAGACAGCGTTTTTTCTTTTGTAAGTGCCATTACTTACTCCTTTCTATTGTAATCCTGAAAATCCTGTTTTAAAACCTGATTCTGTCGAACAGGCAGTTTTTATATACAGCGGGCACTTTCTGGCGAAGGGTGAAAGCATCCGTATGTACATCCGTATCAAAACATATGGGCTCTCCCGCGCAGAATGCATATACATGCACGGGATAGGTACCGGGAGGCGGAATAAGCTGTAAAGCCGCATCGGGTTTTGCGGTCATCACGGCATATAATTCGCCCGCCGTTTGTTCAAATTTCGTATCAAACTGAAAGCAGTCTATTTGGAACGGATGTCCCAACAGCTCTTGCGCATCTTTAAAACGGCCGGAACGCAAAAAACGGCGCACAAGGCTTGAACTGATACGCGTTCCCGACTCCGTTTGTAAGGGCATAAAAGAACAGACAATGCCGTGCTCCTGCGCAAAAGAAGATATCTCATCTTCTCCGGCTGCATGATTGCGCCCGCAGCGGAAACCTTCTCCCACTCCGAAAAAACGCATTGCACACAAATCTTTCAATACGCACAGAAATTCGTACCCTTCCATTTTACTGAAATCGGCGGAAAAGTCAATGACTACTGCAAAGGCGAAGCCCCATTCTTCCAAAACCTTGAGGCGAAGACGCAAAGCGGAAATATCACCCTCATAGTCGGCCCTTTGCTTAAAAGAGCGCGGAGAACGCGTAAACGTAATAAGACCGGGAACCAGATTTCTGTTGTGCGCTTCTTTTATAACCGAAGCACACAAAGCCTCATGGCCCCTGTGCGGACCGTCAAAGCCGCCCACGGTTAAAGCGCTGCCCCATCCTCCGCAAATACCCGATTCGTTTTCGCCTGAATTGGAAGAAAGCCCGGAGTCGGAAGAAAAACAGTGTATAAATTCCTTTACTCTTGAATGAAGAACATCGTCCCAGGAAAAAATTTTCATGCCTTTCTAGTATAGCAAAAAACGGAAGATATATCCAGTCCATATTAATAACACAAAGATGTCCGTATTTATCCGGTGATAGGCATATCCGTTCGAAAAGTTTAAAATTTACTAAACAGGTGTTTTTTATTTAATAGTATGATATAATAAAAATGATTAGGAGGTTTATATGGCTGATATCGCTTATTCCTATTTTGACCGACTGGATACTCTTGAATTGTCGGATTTAGAGCTGCTATCTGAAAAAATAAATACATTAATTTTTTATAAAAAAAAGGCAAATGATTCATCCATTGAAAACGGCTTATCTTTTTTTAATAGCATAAAAGGTACTGTAAAACACGAAATAAATGCAAAAAAAGAACTTTCTGAAGCATTAGATGAAAAATATGCGTATTCTAATTGACACAAACATAATTCTCGACCTTGTACAAGACAGAGAGCCTTATTCCGAACATGCTTTAAAAATAATTAATTCTTGCATTACAAGAGAAAATATAGGGTACATTTCATCTCATTCATTAATAGATTTATTTTTCATCTTACGGAAAGATAAGACGGTAGAAGAAAGAAAGGCATTAATTTTAAACTTATGTAATTTTTTTAATATAATTCCAGAAGAAAATAAGTATTTTGTTTCAGTTTGTAAGAATAATGATTGGAATGATTTAGAAGACGGACTTCAAATGAAGTGCGCAGAAGCGGAAAACCTTGATTATATAATTACTCGTGATAGGGAAAACGGATTTAAAAACTCCCCGGTAAAAACTATAAATCCGGAAGAGTTTTTGAAATTATAAGAGTATAACTTGAGTTCAAGCATAAAAAGAATACAAAGACCGCAATCGCGCGTGAGAAAAGTGCTTATAAAAACCCTTTACATCTTTAGCCTGCCTTGCTTTTAAGCAAAAAATCCCCCCGCCGGATAATCCGATGAGGGGAAGTTAATTGTTAAGTAAAATACCTATTTTTCAAGCACTGCCATTTCGTAATTTTTATTGGTAAAATATGCAGCGATTACTTTGCCTGAATAATCCACAGGAGCGGTTGGGGCCTTTGAAGTAGGAACACCGTTGCAAATGGTATACTGCTGAATACCGCTGGAAGCGGGAACCGTCATAACAGTCCAATCTCCTGTAAACTTACCATCATTATTAACACCGGTTTTAATGCTACCGTCGGAAGCAACTCCTTCTTTTAACCACGCAATACGGGCTGCATTTGCAGAACCGTAAAAGCCGTTATGATAATAGGTTATGTAGGGTACCTGTTTGCCGCTTTCTTTACGTACCCCGATTTTAAGATACGTACCGGGATTCATAAACGTATCAACAACAGCAACTTTAAAATCTGCTGTAGCAGGTTTGGAACCTCCCGTTACTTTATCTTTAGGAAGATAGGCATATTTTACGCCTCCTAAGCTGCTGGAATAATAGCCTATATGTAAGTTTTCCTCATCATCAAGAGCAACATCAACATAAAGAGGAGCTCCTCCGTCAATTTCAACCGCATTAGCCTGCCATTCGACAGTTTTACGATTTCCGCCTGCTGTGGGGGCAGTATAACTGTTCCCCAAATCACGGAAACTGTACATGAGTTTTGAATTTTCTGCATCATACCAAACAACAATCGCTCTATTGCTTGCAGTTAACGCAACACCCGCATATTGTCCGGCCTTAGCCACTGAAGAAGAATTTGCTACAATTTCATAACCTACTGCGGAACCTGACGAAGGTCCGTCCGGATCACTTCCTCCACCGCTTGAGTCAACATTAACAGCAATACCGCCGGTTACTTTCCGAGGCGGAGTGGTATTGGATTCAGTACCTGTTACCGTTCCATACCGGAACTTCAAAGGAGCGTCATCTTTAACATTCTTATCAAAATAAACCAAAGCAATTTTAGCAGGATCTGAGGACGTACCGCCGCCTTTAACTGCCATTTTCGGAATTTGGGCACGGTTTACATCATAGACATTTGTTTGCTGGTTATCACAATTCTCAAGCCTTGTCTTATTCTTTCCAACATCATAATTTGAATTTTCCGACGGTTCTTGAAAACAGAAAGTAAAACTGGTGCTGTTACTTGCTCTATCAGTATTTGTCGAAGCTAAATACGGTTTTCCGTTTGTATCATACGCTATTACCGTGTTATGGAATTTACTATAAGACACTTCCCAGTTATCTAACTGTGAACCATTAATTTTTGTTGAAAGTCGCATCGCACTGCTGCTGCTGCCAATAGACTTCAAATTCCCGAACACCAAATAGTAGTTACTTTTACTGTCCATCACAAACTGCGGGCTTTCCATTGCACTATTATTGATAATCGGTGTCATCTTCCACACAAAGAGCTTGCGCCTTGCATTGAGGATATCGTTATTAATTCCGTTGCCTTCAAGGTTGTACGGCTTTGCAACATCTACAAGATTGTTTATGGAATCGACACTGCCGACGCTTACCTTTAAATCGCCGGTTGTATACGTATTGCTTACCGCAACAGCAACAGTATTTTTATCATCAGGGAATGTACCTAAGGACGTAGGATTCGTTCCAAGATATACCTTACCTTTTTTAAGATTGAAGCCTTTTATAGTTATTGTTTCCCCTGCACGTACCGGATACTCACCGGTGGAAGCGCGTGAGAAGGCTCCTTTAAAACTGCCGTCCGCACCTTTAAGAGCGGTTTCAATTCGTGTAATATAGGGCACAACGTTTACCTTAACGGCAGGCTCATTCGTTGTATACTTATACAATACGGCAGTTTTAAATTCCGTCGGAACATAATCTTTAAGTTTAAGTTGATTGCCCGTTACCGACTCGACACGTGTCACATACAAAGCTTCGCCGTTTTTAAAGGAGATAAACTGTCCGGGTTTTGCATGTGCAAAATCGGTATGTTCAGCCTTATCTCTACTCGGGCGGTTTACTCCGCTCACTTCCGCCGACGCGTCGGAGGCCACGGCAAGCGAATCATTGGTTCCGTCGTTCGCGCTCACCTTTATATCTTTTTCAAGCCCGAGGCCGGTTTTTTCGCTGTCCCATTCCAGCTTCCATTTTACATAGTAGCCCAAATAATCATAGTCGGATTCTTCAACTTCAAATCGAATATTTGAGGTTGTATCCGAATACACGTTCCACACATTATCCGTATTTGTAATGCTCACGTTTGAGGCATTGGGCAGCGTTGCTTTAAGCGTCTTTAATTGAATATTGTCGTAGGCAAAGCCGCGGACTGTCACCTTTCCGGAAACGGAAGAATAATTGTTATTAAAAGCGGCAATCGATCCGATTTCCACATGTCCGTTTTCTCTTTTGTTTTGATACAAAGAGTTTTCGTTTTCACCGTTCCACCGGAAGGGCAAAATAACAACCGTCGGCCGTATTGTATCAATGGCTTCAAAAAGAGTACTTATTTTTACCTTCGCATTTGCGCTGTCCGTTCCGGCAGTAAGACCGTGGGCGGAATCCCACAGTTCAAGCATAAGCTCTTTTACGTTTCCGTCCGAATTGCCGATTGTGTTTAAATTTGCCGCGCTTAAGGTTATTTCACGGCTTGCCGGCATGTCAACAAGACCGTGTCCTTCCAAAGGATTGCTATTATACAAAAGTTTATACTTTATCTGTCCCTGTCCGCCCGTAAAATCAACCTTTATTTTCGAATTATTTTTATCTTTAAAAGCAAAACCCGTACTTTTATAATCCGCCGAAAAGTCAAGCTTTTTATCGATTGTAACATTCGACATCGCATGGTTGGCGTTTGTATTGACAAAATCCACATCGCTTCCGCCGATTTTTGTTTTAAGCGTAATCGTTTGTACTTCAAACGGTTTATTTTTTACGATTACATCGATTGCAGGTTTTGTACCGCCGTAAGCGGAGCCGACTTTGTAGGTATTACCGCTTCTGTCGGTTATCTTGTAGTGCAGTTTTCCTTTTCCGTCGGATAATGAACTTAAATCGATTTTCCCCTGCCAGGCAACTTGACCTCCGAGCTGTTTGGCTATTTTATTGACCGGATCGGTTTCTGTCATTGTAACTTCGTCGGAAAAAACACCATTTACCTCTACCTTTGCTTTTACTTCTTTTACACCGGAACCATCGTCATTTGCAAGCCCTTTTACAATCCAGTTTCCGCTTTTATTGTATATAAGAGTCTTTTTTTTGTACAAAATATAGTTGTGGTTACCGGGCGAAGCGAGGACGGGACTAAAGTTTACCTGATCGCCGCTTACACCGGTTATGGCTGCCGGCGTATTTCCTATCAAAAGCCGCAAATCATTAAACAAGGTGTTGTCAGTACCGACATAAGCACGTACGGTATCTGCAAGTATGTTATCGGTAATGGAAGAAGCAGCGAAATTTCCGTTATCGATATGCATATGTTCTCCGAAATCCCCTGCGGGGTCGGTCGTATCGAAACGGAAGTAAAAGTTTTGCTGCGAAATAAGAGCCGGACTTACCGTATTTTCGGTAATGGAAACGGTTATGCTGAACTCCCCTGCACTTTGAGCGGCGGCACTGAGTTCATCCAACTTAAGAGGAATTTGCAAATTGAAGTTTCCGCCCGAAGAAGGCACAATCCAGCCTTCAGCCTGCGCTTGAGTAAGATTGTAGTTTACACCGCCTTTTAACCCTGTTGAACTTATGGTAACGGCTTTTATACCCGCATCGTCGTGTAAAGAACCGATAAGTTTTTTACCCTGTCCTATCCACATATTGGGCGTATAGTCGCGCGCATCCGAACTGCCTGCAGGGTTTGAGCTTAAAACATCGTCAATTTTTATGGCATGCGGGCTTCCGATTGTAGGAGCTGATTTATCGACCGTTATCTTTCTTGCAGGCGATGTCCATTCGCCCATTGTTCCGTTTTTATTTTTAGCACGAAGTCTAAAATATACATCCTGCTGGGTTTGTCCTGCAGCCGGATTGTCAAAAGATTTGTCGCCGTTTATTATAACTCTCCATTCGGCGCCATTATGCACTCCCCCCGCCCCGGCGGTTGTAATAACACGGCCGTTGCCGTTATTGTACCAGTCTGTTGAAGGAATACCGCCCGTACCGCCGAAAGTACCGTCAGTAGCGTTGTTAAAGCTTCCGTTCCTTGAAAACTGTATATACACTTCGCCTACGGCTCCCGGTCCGCCTATAGCGGCGCTTGCCGTACCGAATATTTGAATGGTACCGCCCAAAACGGCATCGGCTTGCGGCGAAAGCACTCTTACTACAGGCTTTGTACCGTCGGGATTAAAGAGAATGTGTTTTGTATGTACCGTTTTGTTTCCTATCTCATCTTCGGTAAAAATATACATAGGTATTTTTTTATACGGACTGCCCGGTACATCATTTTCCAACTCGGAAGCAGGCACCGCATCCAAATTAACTGCGGCGCTCCACGAGCCCTTTGTCGAAGTAGTCATTGCCTGCCAACCTGTAGCAGTTACGTCGGGCGCAGGCGTTTTTTTACCCAAAATATATTTCGTCGACGAAGCTTTTACGCCGGCTTTTTCGTCGGTAATGCTTCCCGAAATCGTTATACTTCCGGCTTGCGGGTCGGTAGGATCGGGATAGGTTATTTCTACGGCAGGTGCCGTTTTATCCACAATAAAGTCGGTGTTGTCCGTATCGCTTTCACCGGTAGGATTTTTAGCTAAAAAGTGAATTTTGTATTCACCGTTTTGGGGCGGAGCATCATTCAAAGAACTTATATCGATGGCCGCCTTATATTTGGGGTCATTCGGATCTGAGAGATTTACTTTTTCCAATATCTTTAAAGGATCGGGGGTTGCGGGAACCGCAGCACCTACATTATAATACACCTTACCGCCGGCATCCAAACCGGTAACATCGACAAATACCTCGAAGTTTTTATTTTTAAAACCTTCAGGACGGATAGCGCGTATGCGCGGCCCGCTTCCCGTAGAGAGGAAGTTGATAATATACAAGCCGTCCGTTACCGTATTTGAGGTATCATAGGCTGCAAATTCTTCTCCGCTTGAATCCTTTCCCTTAACTTTAAGAAGATATTTTCCTTCGATAAAAGAGGGCGGAAGAATACATTTTACGCGCAAAGTACCGCCTTCGACGACAGTAATCAACTTATCGACATTTAAATTGTTTTGTGTTAAATCGGCAAATTTTAAAAGAGAAGTTTCAATAAGATTTGTTTCCGTTTGAAAACTGTCGGTTTCATCGGTTCCGGCAGCTTTATTCCAGCGGAACAAAGAAATCTCTATATCGCTTGCCTTATACGCGGCAAGGGAACTGCCGTTTACTATCGGTTTGTTATCTTTGTTTCGTACAAGCTCTACGGCAAAAGACGTTTCCACCCCGTTTTTAAAAAGTACGGAAGAAGCGTGACTTAGATTGAGCGTAGCTTTGGGCAAAACTTTTACGCCCAACACTTTAAATCCGGGCGACTTACTCGGATCCAATTTAAAGGTACTGCGCTTTTCGCCGTCCCCTGTCATGTTAATCATCTTGTCCTTAAGCGCAGTTAAAGCCGCCGTATCGGCCCGCAGTTCTTTTATTTTTTTATCGTGATCGTTTTTATCGGAACCTTTTTTACCGGCAAAATAATCGCTGATTACTTCGGCGGTATAGCCTTTGGAAAGCACGTCGGTATAAATATCGTCGCGCAAATAATACCATGCGGCTTTATTCCCTTCGACAGAAGAAGATACCGTGTCGTAAGAACGCGCATTGTCGAACAAAAACATCTGAGCTTTAATAGCCTTGCCCGGCTCGTCGGCTTGTAAATCGTACAAAGGATTGCTCGGTGCTGTACTGTGCACCGCCACTTGAGCATTTATATTTTTACCGACAAACATATTTGTCATATCAATCGGTGTGCCCAAACCGGGGCCCGGCACAACGACATTCAGTTTTTCTACCGTGTTTTGCTCGCCGACTTGTCCGACAACGGTAAAAATCGCTCCGTAACCGTCGCCGGTAGTCGGACTGTCATCTTTATCCGCAACGGTGGAAGGACGGCTTACTATAAAAACGGGAGGCGTATTGTCTATTTTATAGCTGCGGTTTATGCTTACTTTTTTATCGTTGCGGTCGGTAATTGTAACGATAGCCGTATATTCACCGTCGGGAACGGGATATATTTTTACCAGCTCATGAGGAGCTTCTTCGTTTCCCGTGGGACTGTTATTAATAGCGACACTCCACGATACGCTCAAAGCGCCCGGCTCGGAAAGTTGGGCGTCAAAGGGGCCCTTTCTTTCGCGCGTTTCAATATCTTCAAACACAACCGAAACGGCTTTTACGCCCTCATCGTCGCGGGCCGTACCTTTTAGGACAAAGTTTCCGCGTATAGGCGTTTCTCCGGCATCGGGGTAGGTAATTTCGCCTTTAGGCGGTAAAATATCTATACCGGCACCCAAGGCAACATACTGCTCACAGGCAGAATATACAATCAATACAATAAGAGCCGAAATCGACACAATAAATCTGTTCAATCCCGTATTTTTCGTTTTCATAAAGTCTCCATTCATGCTGCGCATGTATTAAAATATGTCAACACGTACACCGCCGCAAATGTGCGGCACCAGGGATTTTACGCTTACCGATGTAACGTCGGTAGGAATAAACCATAATTGTCCCTCCGTAAAAAACGAAAAGGAACTGAAATACTTTTTCTTATACAGTTTTACCCGCGGAAATTCCACTTGGGTCAATATGGCCGAAAGCACTTGAGGTTTTCCGCTTTGCGTTTGACTGAAAAGCGAAAATTGGGCGCCGACGGCGACATTCAAATAGAGCCAGCGCCAGTCGGGACCGAAGTAATAACCGAAGGGCTGTTCCGTTATATTTGCCAAAAGCTTTAAAGAAGTAACATGGCCTCCGTAACGAAGGGGTCTTTTTTCCAGCTTTTGGAAAGCGGTAATCGCATCGAACTGCTTTTGGGTAAACTGACCGTAATGCAGCTGCAGTTTTACGTTATCGTCGAAAAAGCTCAAACCGACACCCATATTCCATAAGGTGGCGCCCCAAAAACCGAGTTCGACATGTAAACCCTGTATAAACTTGGGCAGTCCGTATGAAGATTTATCGCCCTTCCTCAAAGCCGCCTCGACACTTTGCAAGCCGACATTATCCGAAGCCAAACCCGTAAATACCATTTCGCCGTTATAGCGGCCGCCTTCGCCGGGCGACACAAGGGTAATATGCGGAAGGGTTTTATCCACCTTTATAATCGTTCTGCACACGGCTATTTCTTCGTTTTCCATAACCGCCCGCACCAGCAAAAAGTGATTTCCTTCGGCCAAATCTTCCGTTTCGATTCTGTACTGCCAGCCGTCTTTTAAACGTACCGGCTCAAAGGTTTTTCCGTTATTGAAGCTTATTTCAACTTTTTTAAGCTTTTTACCGGCAAAGATACGCTTTTCTTCAGCCGAAGCTTCTTTTGAAAGCGCCGCATCTTTTTCTTCCTGCGAAACCGAATATCCGGCCCGGCCGCGTAAATAAGGACGGTCTATCGCAAAATCTCCCATATCAAGGTTATCTATCGTTACCCACGGACCGTAAGCATTGTAATCGATAGTATGAGCTATGGAAGTTACCAGTTTATTGTCCGGTAAAATACCGCGTATATCTATTTTACGTACACCGGTGCCTATAAGATCCGGACTTCCTTTAAAGGCGACATAATGCGTTTGAGATACGTTCACCGTTTCCACTTGCCTATCGTCTACAAATAACGATACTTGCGTAATTTTCGACGACGGATCCACACGGCCGTAAATGCTGACTTCCCCGTACACTTTTTCGCCGTTAAGAGGATACAGCAATTCTATTTTATCTTTATCGGCTTTTCTGCGCACATCAAAGTTTACCGCAGCTTCGCTTACGTTACCGGCTTTGTCCACGCCGCCTATTTCCAAATTATAACGTCCTTCAGGTAATGAAGAAATGTTTATATCTTCTGCGAGCAATAATTCGGTTTTTAAATCTATTTGCGCAAGAGAATCGGGAACCGCGGTACCGGACAAACTCTTTATTTTTAAGGTTACGCCTTCAAGCGAAATATTATCGCGGGTTTGTCCGGATATAAATAAATCGGTATCAAGGGCCGACCCCGGAAGCGGATATTCTATTTTTAAAACCGGCGGCGTATTATCCGTATTTATCAAACCGGAAGATATCGATTCTATACCGTAATTATCTACCGTCCGTATAAAAACAACATGGGTTCCGTCGCCGATAACCTCCGTATTGATAGAATATTTCCAGTTTTCGGTTCCTTCGGCAAGCGAAAAAACGTTTCCGTTATTTACGGATATATATACTTCTTTTATGCCGTTTGCGTCCGAAGCCGTACCGCTTATTTCTACACGGCCGTTTACCGTTTCGCTTATATCCGGCGACACCATATGAGCCGAAGGAGGTTCAAGTGAAACGCGAATTTTGCGTACAACCGGCGTACTCTTTACCCCGTAAATGTCTTCACCGTAAACCGTAATCGTATGCTCGTTATCGGTTAAAGACGACAAGGGAACGGGAACGGAAAAACTGTGCGTAACATCAAAACTTTGATAGGGATTATCGTCTATTTTATAGTAAATACGCGCAGCCGCATCGTCGTCATATATCATACCCGAAATCGTAAACGCCTTATATATAATTTGATTTTCAAAGGGTAAATGCAGTTCTACAACCGGAGCGTCCGCACTGTTGTCTATCTCAAAATCGTATTGATTGATGAGCTTTACGTTTCCTGCCGGATCGGTAAACCTGAACTCCATATCTTTATTTATCGGTTCGTCTGCGGTTCCTATAACTATGTTGGGTAATGAGGTGTAAGCAAATTCCTTCCACACGGATTTTTCATCCGCAGCCTTATATTCGGCCTTTACGTTTCGGAATTTTTCACTCACTTTAAAAGATGCGGTAATCGAGCCGTTTACCGTATCACCGCTTATCGGCGTTATCATATACACATCGGGAGCTTGAGTATCTTTTATAAACACCCTGTGCTCGGACGTTTTTTTACCGATTTTATCCGAGGCAGTGACGGTAAAAAGAAGTACACCGTCAGGCAATTGAGCGATATCAACCGTTTTTTCAAAAACCGCACTCAAAGTACCGGTTAAAACCTCATCGGAAGCGGCCGTCGTTATGTGATATTCAATCGACTCCAACTCCTGTTCGGAACTCACCGTTCCGGAAACCGTAAAACCGTCTTTCACAAAAATCGGAGCCTCGTTTTGATTAAGCGTAATGTTCGGAACTGCCGTATCGGAAAAAATATCGATAGGTTCGCTTGTAAATTCAACACCCTCGCTGTCGGTTATTTTTACGCGGACATTTTTATATAAACCGCTTTTAGCTGCGCGGATTTTTATCGTATTGCCGTCGGTTTCGTATAAAAGTCCGGGAGCGTCCAATAACTCCACATTTTCAATACCGGCTCCGGCAGACGAATAGTAAAAGCCTTCCAGGGGATTTTCGCTGTCTATAAAAGCAAACGGTTGATCATGTATATTTTTTTGAGCCCATGCAAAACGGTTTACCCCCTGACTGTTCAGCGGATTTGCAATCCCTACAAGCAGGGTTTGACTCAGCATCCTTCCGGCAGTATCCGCCGCAAAAACCCGTATATCATATAAATCCGCCGGCATTTTTTCATTTATACCCGGCCGCCATACAAAGTCGGTTTGACCGGGTTTTATAGTAAGAATATTTTTTTCACCGCCGTTAAAAGAAACAAAGGCTTCACGCAGTCCGGCTTCCGCTTTTATAAAAACGGCAGTCGGTACTTTATTTTGAGCGCTGAAAGCAGGAACGATAACCGAATTATTTTCAAAACTTATTGACGGTTTTTTTCCCGCTACTTTGAATTTTACGGTATGTATATCTCCTGCCGTACCGTTCGGACACACCGCATAAAGCGTAAGCATGTGATTTCCCGCAGACAATCCGCTTACAGGAAAACCGAACGCACCGTCGGGTGCCGAAACCGTTTTTTCCTCTTCTCTGTCGATTTTATAGCGGACTTCGGACACGTTCCCGTAACTTAAGCCTGCAATAAACACATCGCCGTCAATAAGTGCATCCGGCTTGGGACTTACAAGCTCCAACTGCGGCCTATCCTTTTTTTTGTCTATTTCAATTTTCTTTTTAGCCCGCACAACGTTTCCGGCAACGTCTTTTGCGACAATTTCAATAGTCACCGATTTCACATTGGATTTGGAAAAATCAAATTCTTTCACCCAATACTCGTTACCCGGCGTCAAAGCGATGGTCCCGCTTTGATTTCCGGAGATCCAATTCAAAGATTCAAGACCGGTGCCGTCGGAAGCCTTTCCCGCAACGGAAAAAACACTCGGGAATGTTTCCGCTTCATCATCGGGATGTATAAAAGAAAGCGAGGGGGCAATGTTGTCTACAAAAAACAAAAAGGTATAAATACCGACGGATCCCTGCTTATCTATTGATTTAAACCAGCATACGTTCGGGCCGTCTGCAATTTTTTCGGTATCAATAATCAGTTTAAAATCGGATCGCTTTGTTTTTTTATTATATGTAAGACGGACTTCTTCGAATTTATCACCGTTATCAAGCGAATAAAACAAACGCTCTATACCGTTTCCGTCTTCAACGGAACCTTCCAAGCGCAATACGCCGGAAACCAAGGTACCGGCATCCGTATTCGTAATATATGTGAGCGGCTGCCTTCTGTCCAAATAAAAAAAGGTTTTTACGCTTTTCCCGTCAACGCCGTTTATATCCGTTCCCCACACTTCGATCGTATGAGTTCCTTCTTCCATTTCCGTCGTATTAAGCGAATATGACCAAAATTCCGTTCCTTTTGCCGTATACACTTCAGTGCCGCCGTCAATCCGCACCGATATTCGTGCAACGGCATCGTCATCGATACAGGTTCCCACTATATCGACATCACCTGTTACAGTCGCCCCCGACACGGGAAAGGCAATAGAGGTAACGGGTAAATCGGAATCGGGGTCTATATATACGTTAAAAGGACCTACATACGCGGTATTTCCTGCAATATCGTTTGCAGTTATAAGAATATTATGTTTTCCCTTTTTTTTGGAAGAAATATCCGTTGTCTCCTGCCAGCTTTCCATAGAAGCGATAGGTATATCCGTTATATCCTTGGAACCTCCTGCAAATAAGGTTACCGCCGCAGACAACATCGCTGCGCACACAATTCTTTTCAAACCGGCATTATCTTTCATTTACGCATAATCCTCCGTCTTCACTATCGGCATATTTTGATATAAAGTTTAATAAATCCAAAAAAATAAGTATTCACCTTATTATAACATAACCGCATAAAAAAAAACCGAAATCTTAAAAAAAAGAACGGGAACTCTTTTTTTAGATACGTTTTTCTTGACAATAAGGCCGTTAGACAGCATAATTTTATAACGGAGAAGATATGACAAATATAGAAATAAAAATACAAAACGGATTTGAACAATTAAGCAATGCCGAAAAAAATGCGGCCCGTTATTTTTTAAATAATACAAACAGTATTTTCGACAAACCCATTGCGGTTTTGGCAAAGGAATCAAATACGACACAAGCGGCTTGGGTACGGTTTTGTAAAAGCCTCGGATTTAAAGGTTTAAAGGATTTGAAAAAAAGCTTTTTTTCCCAAGTACAAACCGCCGCCTCCGAAGATACGGGCGAAAGCTACACGGAATACAGCGATATAAGCGGTTATAAAAGCGTTGAAGAAATCAGTTCAAATGTTATGCAAAGCGGTATTCGTGCCGTTACGGATACGGTAAAACTCATTGATAATGAAGATATGAAGCGGGCCGCTCAAATCATTATGAATGCACACTGCGTTAAATTATTCGGCATTTCCGCATCTGCCCTCGTAGCCGAAGATTTTTATTACAAGCTTTTGCGTATCGGAAAAAACGCATGCTTTTGCGCGGACAGCCATATGCAGTTAAGTTATGCGGCAAACATATCGAACACGGATGCGGCGGTTATTATTTCTCATTCGGGTACCACTACCGAAATTGTCGAAATGCTCCATTCGATAAAAAAACGACGCGCCGCAAGCATTGCCGTTACAAAATTCTCAAAAAAAAATCCTTTAAACAGGGCGGATATCATTCTTCACACAAGTGCGCCCGAAATTTATAAACGAAGCGGAGCCATGAGCAGCCGCATCGCCCAGCTGACCGTTATCGATATTTTATTCAGTACGATTGCACACCAAAATTATAACCATGTGCGCACACATCTTGAACAAAGTTATCAATCCTGCTTTAAGCATAAACGGAAGGTGTAAATCGGAATCGGGGAGTATATCCATGATTGATGAAAAAGAACTGTGGGATAAATGCGCAGCCTTTCACGGCCACGTATGCGGAGGCCTGACTATCGGCTATAAGGCGGCATTGTACGCAATCAAACTGCTCGACTTAACTTTTTCGGAAGACGAAGAAACCGTATGTATATGCGAAAACGATGCATGCGGAGTGGATGCAATTCAGGTTATGCTCGGCTGCACCGCCGGTAAGGGCAATCTCTTGTTTCATATGACGGGCAAACAGGCGTTTTCGTTTTACAACCGTAAAAACGGAAAATCGGTACGGCTTGTATTAAAAAAGCGGCCGAAAAATATGAGTAAAGAAGAAGCCTTTGCCTATTTTCAAACATGCAAAAGCGAAGATATGTTCGACATAAAACCCGTGCGCATAGAACTTCCCGAACCGGCACGCTTATTCAATTCGGCGGAATGTGAAGAATGCGGGGAAACAGCTGCCGAAACATACATTCGCGTACAAAACGGAAAACACGTGTGCATCGACTGTCTCAAAGAGTACAGCCGTTTTGCGGTATAATCCGCTTTGCATTATAATCGGCTGCGATTAAGCCGGGATATCATATGTGCAGTATACGCTCATCCGGCATTTCTTCAAAGTACCGGGTAAAACGTTCAAGCATCGCACGGTGATTTTTTTGTTGCAGCACTTGCGATTTTATATAATGGGCAAACTGAAAATTGTCGCAATAATAGGCAAAAAAACGCTGTGCGCGCGTTTTCCGAAAATCTTCGGGCTGACATGCTTCCAAATCGGCGATAAAATCCTCCGCAATTTTTAATAAGTCGATTTGTCTCTGCAAATCGATTTGTCCCTGCCCTTTTTCCGCCGAAATTCCCTTTAAAAGCGCAAAAATCCACGGCTTTTGAACGGCGCTCCGCCCTATCATAAAGGAATCGGCCGCCGGACAAAGCGCGGCAAAATCCGCCAAGGCCTTAGAGCCGTCTATAGCGCCGTTTCCCGCAACGGAAACATCGGGATAACGCGCATTAATCGCTTCTGCTACAAGCTGCACGTATTTTTTTCGAAGCGGGCGCGAATAGCTTTCTTTTCGCGTGCGGGGATGCAAGGTTATGCGCTCGGCTCCTGCCGAACAGAGCATATCGGCAAAATCCGAAAGGCCTTTTTCCGTAAAATCTTCTTCGCCGAGCCTGATTTTTATGCTCAACCGTTTTGTGCCGCAGACTCTCCGTAACGCCTTTACCGTTTTTTCGACTTCGGCAAGCGGTTTACTCATCCATGCAATACCGGCCCCCTGACGGTAAATCTCCGGGGCGGGACAGCCCATATTCATATCGATACCGATTACCGACGAAGCATCGGGATGTTCGAAAAGAAGGGCGGCACAGCGCACGAGTTTATCGGTATCGGAACCGGTAAGCTGCCATACGATTTTATGCGGCTCGGGCCCGCAGTTTGAGTAATACGACTCATAAGGCCCGCCGTTTATAAAAGAGGCGGCGTGAATCATTTCGGTATAGTATTCATCACAGCCTCCGAAACGAGCTATCGTGCGCCGGAAGGCTTCGTGAGTTATTGCGGCCATGGGAGCGGATAAAAGTTTTATCATATATCGGTGTCCGCAGCACAGGATTTTTGAAACCCCGTCTTTTTAAGATAATATACCGTAAAGGCAATCGAATGTAAAATCCACGATAAAGGATAGCATATCAAAATATCCGTAAAACCGCCGCCTGAAGCCCTGATATACAACATCCATACAACCCGCGAACCGCATATTGTAAGCAGAGATACAAGCATTGCGGCAAAGGTTTTTCCCGAGCCTCTTATTGAAGCGGAAAATAAATCGCCGAATACGTAAAAAACGTAAAAGGGAGCTATAAAATGCATTATGCGCACGGTAACGGCAATCACATCATAGTCGTTTGCACTTATAAACAGCTTTGCAAAAGTACCGCTGTACAAATACAACAGGGTGCTGATAATCAGCACGGTAAGGGTGCCGACCGCAACACCGAACAGGGTACCCGTTTTAACCCGGCCGATTTTTCCCGCACCGTAATTTTGGGCCGCACACACGGAAACCCCGTCGGCAACCGCTCCGACTGAAAACCATATTAAAAAATCAAGCTTTCCGCACAGTGCCCATGCCGCTATATTGTCGGTGCCCGAAGCGTTTATGCCCGATTGAATAAGTATGTTTGCTATAGGATAAAATGCAGATTGAATCCCTATCGGAACGCCGGTTATAAGAATACGCTTGAACGCTTCGGCGTGAAAACGCAGTTTTTTCGGATACAGTCTGCCCTCGGTTTTCGAGCATATCAATGCGGCAAGGGCAAAAACCGCGCTTATACATTGGGCTATTGAAGTTGCAAGGGCGGCTCCCGCGGTGCTCCATTTAAAATGCCCTATAAAGAGTATATCCAAAGCGATATTTACAAAGCAGGATATTATTAAAATGTACAGGGGTGTTTTTGAATCGCCCAATGCACGAAGTATTCCTGCAGCAATGTTGTACAACATCATAAACACAAAACCCGCAAAATATATGTGTACGTATGACAAAGCGTAATCGTAAATTTCGGAAGGAACCGCAATAAGATGTAAAATATAAGGAGCGCAGAGAATACCCGCCGCCGATAAAACGGTTCCCCCTGCAAGAGCAAATAAAACCGCCGTATGAACGGCATTATCGAGTTTTTTAAAGTCTTTTGCTCCGTAGGAATAGGAAACCAGAATGGAAGCGCCGGCGGAAATGCCGGCAAAAAACAATACGGGAAGCCGTAACAGGGCATATACGGAATCTATAGCGGCCAAACCGATTTTTCCCGTATATTTTCCTATAATGACGGCATCGGCGGTAACGTAAAGCTGCTGCAAAACGGTACCGGCAAGTATGGGCAGTACAAAAATCACCAGTTTTTTTCGAAGCGCCCCTTCGGTAAAATCGATATTTTTTTGTACCGCCGTCCGCATTATACTTCCCTACACTTTCCGGCTAAGTCATTTTCCGAATTTTTCTATATACCCGAGAATAAAGATTGCAAAAACGATTGCCGGCAAAATCCACGTAATATAAAAACGCAGTTTACCGGGAAAGCGGATGCCTTCTCCGGCATCGGCTTCGGCGATAAAATTATCCCAGCCCCAGCCTCTTTTGCTGCAGCAAAAAATCAAAAACACCATTGACCCCAAGGGAAGCAGGTTATTACTGACGATAAAGTCTTCCAAATCCAAAATACCGCTTCCCGGTCCGAGGGGCTGAATCCACGAAAGAACGTTAAAGCCCAATGCACAGGGAATTGAAAGCACCGCAATAATAAGGGCGTTTATAATAACGGCCTTTGTACGGCTCCAATGCAGTATATCGATTGCATAAGAAACGATGTTTTCGAAAACGGCAATAACCGTGGTCATGGCGGCAAAGCTCATAAAGAGGAAAAATAAACTGCCCCAAAATCTTCCCGCGGGAAGCGCATTAAAGATATTCGGCAGGGTAACGAATACAAGACCGGGACCGGCTCCGGCATCCACACCGAAGGCGGCACTTGCGGGGAAAATGATAAGACCGGCCATAAAGGCCGCAAGGGTGTCAAGACCGAGTATGCTTAAAGATTCGCCGGTTAAACTGCGCTCTTTTTCGATATAGCTTCCGAATATGGTCATTGCACCGATACCCAGACTCAAAGTAAAAAAAGCCTGGCCCATAGCGGCATACACGGCGCTCCAAAAGCCGTTTTCCATCATGCGGTTAAAATCGGGTTTAAGATAAAAAGCAATCCCCTTTGAAGCTCCGGGAAGGGTTACCGAACGCACCGCAAGGACAAGCATAATCACAAATAAAAAAGACATCATGATTTTTGCAACCCGCTCTACCCCGTTGCGCAGCCCGCCGGCACAGATAATAAAGCCCAGAGTAACGGTGATAAGCATCCAGGTAATCATTAAATCGGGTTTTCCGAGCATTGCACCGAAAAAGGCCCCCGTTTGTTCAGGGCTAAGACCGCTTAAATTGCCCTTTACCATTGCAAAAAAATAGTAAAGCATCCAGCCTGCTACCGTCGTATAAAACATCATTAATAAATAATTGCCCGCTATGGCAATGTAGCCGAAGATATGCCATTTTGTGCCGGGTTTTTCAAGTTTATAAAAGGCTCCCGCAACATTTTGTCTGGCCGCACGTCCGACGGCAAATTCCATAATAATAACGGGAAGGCCGAGTATAATCAAAAAAATCAAATACAGCAGTACAAAGGCTCCGCCTCCGTATACGCCTGTAATATAAGGAAAACGCCACACGTTTCCCAAACCGATTGCGCAGCCGGCCGATAAAAATAAAAAGCCCAGTCTGCTTGCCAGTGTTTCTCTTTGTACCTTTTTGTCCATAACACCGAGTCTCCTGATAACGGCTCAGACCTTATAATAAGCCGAAAATACGGAAACAGTATACAGGATTTTACGTCTATATGTAAATACGGATTTTATTCAAAAGCGTTTAGCCGATGCCGCCTCTTGTACTTACATTTTTTTTCGTTTTTTGATATACTGGGTGAATGTTATCGGAGGTATGAATGAGTACACACATCGGTGCAAAAGAAGGTCAAATTGCACAAACGGTTTTATTACCCGGAGATCCGCTTCGGGCTAAATTTATAGCGGAAACCTTTTTGGAAAATACCGAATGTTACAATGAAGTACGCGGGATGCTCGGCTATACGGGTACCTATAAGGGTAAACTCATATCCGTACAGGGAACGGGAATGGGACAGCCCTCTTTATCCATTTATGTAAATGAACTGTTTTTATTTTACGGAGTGCAAACGGCCATACGGGTGGGTACCTGCGGTGCCGTTCATAAAAACACAAAGGTGCGCGATGTTATTCTTGCAGCCGCAGCCTGTACGGACTCGGCCCTTATGACTCAGCGTTTCGGCTCCCTGCATTTTGCCCCGACCGCGGATTTTGACTTGCTTGAAAAAGCGCGGACTGCGGCTTTGGCAAAAAAGATTCCCCATCATGTAGGAACGGTTGCTTCAAGCGATTTGTTTTACGACGAAAACAGCAATTGGAAACTCTGGGCCCAGTACGGTGTTTTGGGCATTGAAATGGAAGCGGCCGAGTTATATACCCTCGCCGCAAAATTCGAGCGAAAAGCTTTGGCAATTTTAACCGTTTCGGATCACATTGCAACCGGAGAAAGCACATCAGCCGAAGACCGTCAATTAACTTTCAAACAAATGATGGAAATCGCCCTGGATACGGCTATCGCATAAAGCAAGGGGGCTGCCGAACCGCCTTACACGGCAGCCTTTTTTTCAAACACGGGCGGTGTACGCTCGAAGTCTTTAATCCGCACCTTGAATATTAACCTGTATTGAATCGCTTCTCCCCCTGCGGTCGGTAACGCTCAGTTCGTAAACGCCCGGAAGCGGTTTCCACTCATACGGTTCGGACGGAACACAGCGGGCGATAAAGGAACTGCCTGCAAACCAAAACAATTCCGGCGTATCGGCATCCGCAACCGCATTCAAAATTAAAACATTTTTTTCGGGCGTACCGGAGCGGAAAACATATACGGTATTTTTAAGCGGCGATACGATTTCCGGAGGAAAGCCCGGCCCCTTGATACCGCTCTTTTTGTTTGTGTCCGGATAATCGGGCGGTACCAGCCGGGGCAGTCCCGCTTCGGCAAACAGCTTCATCAAATCGCTCGGCCAAAATTCCCGCACAAGGGTTTTGCAATAGCTTTTATCCCGTTCATCGGTTCGGTAACCGGTTCTCGTATCGACGGTAACGGTACGGTGAATGCGGCATTTTGTAATCGGCGATACGCCGGGAATAAACCATGCTTTTTCGGTATCGGGACAGTCGCCGTTGGGAAGAGCGCCCGAAACGGCACATACATCTGTTTGTTTTACATTTTCAGGTATGTAGTCGGTAACGTTTCGGCAAAAGCCCGCACTGTGAATCCTGCCTGCTATATTAAAAAAAAGCGGAGCGGCGGCGGTTCTGCCCAAAAACGCATTATTGCCCGTGCCGTCGAAATTACCCACCCAAATGCACAACACATATTGCCCGAAAAAGCCGACGGTCCAGCAATCCTTAAAGCCTATTGAAGTTCCCGTTTTATATCCTATCCGCATACCGGCAAAATCCGAAGACTGCATATCTTCGGGCGGGGGATTTTGTTCAAGCATTTTGCATACGATAAATGCCGCCTCCTCGGAAAAAAGACGCCTTGCCTCCGCTTGTCCCGCCCTTCCCTGCTTAACCGTTACGGTTTGTATCGGATATTGGAGACCTCCGTTTTTCAAAGCCGCATAGAGCCCCGCAAGTTCAAAGGGACTCAAATCGGCACTTCCCAATACGATTGACAAGCCGTAGCTGTCTTTATGCTTTAAGCCCGAAACTCCGGCTAAAACCAGTAAATCATACAAATCGGGTTTATGAATTTTGCGGGCCAATTCCACCGCGGGAATGTTGCGGCTTTGCGTCAAAGCATTCCATGCCTTAAGCGGTCCTTTAAAAGTATTGCCGTAGTTATCGGGCATATATTCACTGAAAGCCGACGGCGTGTCTTTGAGCATGGTGCCGTAATGAATCAGTCCCTGATCGAGGGCAAGGGCATAAATAAAGGGTTTAAGCAGGGAACCCGGGGATCTTTTGGAAATATTCGCATCGATTTGACCGAGTATCGCATTATTATAAAAACCTGCAGAACCTGCGGCAGCACGGGTTTCCATTGTTTCCCAATCTATCAATAATGCGGCCGCATTGGTTATGCCTATCCCCTGCTTTTGCCGCACATAGAGCTGTAAGGTTTGCTCGGTTATATTCTGAAGCCGCATATCGACGGAAGTACGCAAAACGGTACGCCTTTGTCCCTTTTGTATCTTTGAAGAAGATTCAAGCATACGCGTAAAATGCAGGGCCTTTTCGGGAAACGCACAGTGTAAGCGCGGCCGGTTTTGCATAAAAGCCCTCGATTCTTCGTACTCGGGATGTTCCCTAACCCAGCGGTCAAACAGACGCAGTCTGGCCGCCATAAGCTCGCCGGGAACCGCATCGGGGCGCGGACATCTGCGTACGGGATCCTGCGGAAGCACGCACAGCATAAGACGCTGGGAAAAATCCGTTTTTTCTATCGGTTGTGCAAAAAAATACCGGGAAGCGGCTTCAAAACCTTCTATGTTTTTTCCGCAGGGCGCAAGATTTACATAGGCATCCAGAATTTCCTGTTTTGAAAATAACAGTTCCAGGCGCAGCGCAAGAATAATTTGTATAAGCTTACCTGCGGGATTTTTGGTATACAGCTTGTATTTCAGTTTCGCCGTCTGCATGGTTATAGTAGAAGCCCCGACCCGCTTTGAGCGTTTTACATAGGTTTCCCAGCCGGCACGTATCAAAGAGACGGGATTGACTCCGTGATGTAAAAAAAAACGCTTATCTTCCTGCAAAAGAAGGGCTTCCAAAAAATCGGGCGGATACTCCGAAACGCTCTTATAAATACGGTAGGATTCATCATCCGTAGGATACACCTTTAACAGGATTCCGTTTTTGTCGCTGTAAGCGCCTGAAAAATCCGTACCGTATAAAATTCCTCGGGAACGCGCAGTATTAAAGTCGATAAAAAAAACAATCAGCGCGGCGCATACAACAAGTAAAAGGATAATTATTTTTTTTCGGCGCAAAAAACGCATACACCTTATTTTTTCTCCAGTTTTACCGTATCCATCGGAACAAGTGCCCGTACGCTTGTATCATACATCGCTTCGGCATACAGGGGCGGAACGGTAAAGGTTCCGTTTGTAACCGCACGCGCCTTGTACATAAAGGTTTGCATCTTTTCGGTAAAGGTGCCGAAAAAGACGATACGGTCTTCGCGTATATCGATATAATCGGGCATCCATTCTCCCGAACCGGAGCGTATCGATTCAATATCCGCTTCAAAACCTGCAGGAAGCATGTCCGTAAGGGCGACATTATGAACGCTTTGTCTGCCCGTTGAACGCACCCGTATTTTTACGGTAATTTCATCCCCCAAAGAAAAGCGGTCGGAAGGCTTTGTACCGTTCAGGAATTCCTTATAGACTTCAATTCCTTCTTTTTCCGCCTTTTCAGGGATACGCTTTAAAAATCCTGCTTGTACGGTTTGATAAAACAAATCGCGCTTTTCGGTATTTTCAATCACGAGTTTTTCCGCCTTGGGACTGAACCGTGCCGAAAAAATCGGAGAACCTTCGGGTGTAAGCAGCTGAGAAGAATTTTTATTGAACTGTTCGGTTAAGACAAAATGTCCGTCCGCCGACGAAGGCACGGCATCGATAAAGCTTTGAATTGCAAGCAGGGCAAAGGCGGATGAAAACGACGCATAGCGTCTGTGTGCGATATGTTTTTCGATGTTCAAAAGAAGCTCATCCGACACGGCGCTCAAGTGTTCGGGATAATAGGCGGAAAGCAAATACAAGTATGCACTCTGAAAATACAGCTCATCTTCAAACCGGTACACCGTATCCGAGCGTTTTGCCCCCCGCTTTACCCTTGCCAGTATTTTTTCGCCCTCTTTATCCATTTGCATCATCTTATAGGAGGCGGCAAGATACATTCCCGCAACCGACATCTTATCGTCCTTATCCGCTTCTTTTTTTAATTTTTCAACATAGGATGCCGTTACCGCGTCGTTTTTTGTAAGAACGAAGATGGAAAACGCCCGTGCATAAACCGATATCCCTTCATTTTGCGCATGATTTTCCAATGCGCTCAGAAGACGGTTCATAAAAGAATCGGGAACATAAAAGCCTTTGCTGCGCGCCTCGGTTAAAAACAGTGCGTAATACGCATCCAATTCCGGATACGAGTCCGACTTATACGTCCAATAACCTATGGTGCCGTCGGCTTTTTGCCGCGACTGCAGCATCGAAACGACGTTGTTGACCGCTTCTTCGGCTTCATTGCGCGCTTTTCCCGTTTCTTTTAATATATCGGGAAACAGATACGGATAGGCGGCGCTTGTAATCTGTTCGGAACAGCCGTAAGGATATTTTTCAAGATACAGGTATAAGCCCTTTGCAATGCCCAGGGGCACATATGAAAGATGCACTTCGCGCGAAGCGAATTCATCGTATACATCATATTTTACATCTATTTCTTTTTTCTTTGTTTCGTCTTTCCGTACCGAACCGGAGGTAAGCCGTACCTGATAGGGCATTGACGGGCGTATACTTACCGATGAGGTAATTTGCGAAGATTTTTTCCCGTTTGACGCGGTCAGAACTATATCCGCATTACCGAGAATATCCTGCGCTTCGGCCTCGTAAGTAACCGTTACGTCTTTTCCTTCGGGGACGGTAATTTTTTGTACCGCATCGGACAGGAGCTTAATGCCTCCCTTCGTTTCGGCAGTAAGTGTAAGAGAAGCATCGGGACCGCTTCCCCTATCATTATTCGTAACCGATGCGCTAAGGGTAAAGCGGTCTTTGGGCGAGGCAAAAACCGGCGCATTGGGCATGATGATATAGGTATCCTGCACTTCCGTAGACCTTTGCGCGGTACCGACGGAATCATCGGAAACGGCAACGGCCATAACGCGAAGCCTTCCGTTAAAATAGTCGGGAACGCGGTACACCACGGAACGCTTTGAACCGTCCGTATCCATGATGCCCGACCAATACGCAGCGGGAACATTCCGTTTTCGCTTAAAGGGATTGAGCCTGCGCGCCAGCATATCCTCGTAGTCGCCGCCGCCTCCCGCCGCAGCCAATGTTTTAAGAATATTGAATTCGGGAAGAATCAAATCCGCAAGCTGGGCGGTGGAAACTTCCAGAGCCCGTTTTTGAAAGAAAAACGACAGCGGGTCGGGCATCTTATAACGCGCAACCTGCAAAATGCCTTCATCCACCGCCATAATAACGATTTTTCCCGGTTTTGAGGACGAATAGGTAATCGTATAATCCTCTCCCGGTTTTATGCGCTCAGGCACGTCAAGATCGATTTTATTTGTGCGGTTATCCAAATTGACGGAAAAAGGAGCGGCGGCATAGCAAAAGGGACTCATATAAATTTCGGGGGAATCGTAGGCACGGGTGTACATAACCGTTATGTAGCCGTTTCCTTCCAAACCGTAGGGAATATCGATGCTTTGCAGCGAAGAAAGCCCGCTCGATTTAAACCACTTATACGTATACACCTTATCGCGCTCGACGGTTATAAGACCGCTTCCCGCGTAGGGAGCTTTTATAAATAACTGCGCCGTTTCTCCCTGCCGTAAGTCGGATTTTTGCAGTTTTAATTCCAATTCGGCGGTTCTCGAAAGACTTCTCTCTACGTTTTTTTCACCTATAACCGAAAATTCAATGGAATTGAATTCAATGCCGTCCTTATTTTTCAGCGATAAAATAAAATCGCCCTCGGCGGAAACGGGAAGTTCGTAATCCAAACCCCGTGCCGGAATGGAAATTATGCGGCTTTCTACGGGAAATTCCTTTTTAACGGATTGGTATTTATACACACCGTTGGGCTGTTTTACAAGGACCGATACGTATTTTTTTTCCGTAATCGAAAGTTCGGCATGTTCAACCGCGCATTTGGCAAGATCGGGACCGACGGCAATAAATTTTATCAGGCGCTTTGAATCTTTGCGTATATAGGATAAATCCCCGTCCGCCTTTGCCCCTATAAGATATTCCAAGGGAGAAACGTACACCGACGACATTCCCGTAACGGCTCTTCCTCCCGCCTTTTCCAAACCCGAAGCGCTAAAGGTTAAACGGTATGAAGCATGTGCAAACTTTTCCGTATCTATCGCAAATTCCGCAACACCTTTTTCGTCCGTTACCTTATCGGCAAGGGGAAAATCAAAAGAATCCTTTGTTTTGTAGGGATCGGAGAACACATAGTCCCGATATTTTTCGGGCACCGTATAACCGGGGCTTAGGGTTATATCGGCTTTTACGGTATTGCCCGCCGCCGGCGTTCCGAATAAATTGTTAAGTTTTACCACCGCACTTAACTTTTCCGGACGTATCCACCCTTGTGAGGGAAGCGGCGAAAAAGCGGTTGTAATATTCAGCGTATCGGGAAGAAACTCTTCCACCTTAACCGTTTGACTTGCAATGTGCAGTCTTTTAAGGCGATTTTCGGCATCGTGTTTTTTCAAATATACGGAAATATTGTATAAACCCGTCGGAGAATAATCGCGGGTGGAAAACGCTATCTCTTCAAATGATTCGCGGCTTAAGGCAAATTCGGTATCGTATATTTCATTTCCGTTCGGATCGGTTACCGTACAGGCAAAGGGCAGACCCGCCGTGCTTTTGTTCCAATTTCCGGCCTTTACTATCATACCGATTTTTATCTCATCGCCCGGTCTGTATATACCGCGGTCGCTGAATAAATAGGCTTGCAGTTTTTCCGGATCCTGAACACCGTATAAGCCGCCGACATCAAAATCGGAATAATCAAGCATCCGTCCCCGTGCATGGTAAGGCATAAAGGTAAAATCGTTTCCGTAAGAGGCGGTAAAACCGACCGGTTCAAGATTCGTATCTTCATATTTAAAATAAGGTACGCGTACATGTCCCGAAGAATCGGTTGTTCCCGCAAAAAGCGTATTGCCGTTTAAGGCAATCAGTCTGACGGTTGAACCTGCAACCGGAGAGCCGGTCGAAATAGATTGTACAAATACATCGCGTTCTTTGCCGGTATTTTTTTTGATAATCAGGGCCTGATCGGTAACCAAAACAAGCCGTTTATCATAGAGGCGGGAATTTTGTTCCGCACTCGAAACACGCAGCAAAAACAATCCGGCGCGCAGATTTTTATCGGGAATCGTATTTAAATAATCGGAAAAATCAAACCGGGCATACCGTATTTTATTGCCGTCGCCTGCAAAAACCGATTGGGTCGACGTATATACTTCGCTTACATTATCCTCGTTGAAAAGCCATGAGGCGCCGAATTCAAAATCTTTCATATTGCCGTTCGACATGGAGATAATGTGATTTATCTCATCCGGCTTCATACGCCACAAGGTGTACTTAATACTGTCTACACCGCGCGTCAAAACGGGGATTTTACGGCTTCCCTGTGCGGAAATCAATGCTCCCTCCGAAAGTATGCGTACTTCTTTCGGAAAGGGCTTGATACGCTGAACCGTTTGATAATCTTCGCTGAGACGGTAACCTCCGTAGAATTTGGTACCTTTTTGTATATACACATATACATACGAGTCTGCAGGAACATCCAATCGGTAACTTTGAAAATTTTGATATTCGTTTTCGGCCGGCAGTGCATTCAGAGTAACCCTCTTTGCATCTTTGAGTACCGCTGCGGTAATAATATTGGGAGAAACCTTATCCCATGCAAGATTTTTCTCAGCCCTTTGTCCCGGTTCTGCAGGTTTATCTTTCGGAAGCACATAGACCTCGGTCATTTGTGCAAGGTCCGAGGCACTTATTTTAGCCGTCGAAAAAACGGAAAGCACCCGCTCATATTCCTGTGTTTCGTTTTTTACCGCCGCTATTTCGGCATTATCGATTCGTACAAAACTTGAAGCTCCGGGTACGGTTACATAGGATTCCGCCGCCTTTCCCGTTGAATCGCCCCGAACGGTTTTTACTCCCTTTGCAAGCTTTATAAACACCCCCACGTCGGTTGCGGGAACTCCGAGCGTTTCGCTGATCGCATAGGCGGCGGTTTTATCTTCATTATAGGAGAGGGTAACCTGATAATTTTTTTTAACAAAGGTGCCGTTTTTAGGATTTTGCATATCAGGCACCAAGCTTATTTTGCTCCGCAAATCCTCCGTATCCATCGGAAAATTGGAAGTAATTGTAAATTCAATATATTTTTTATCGGGATTTACGTCATCGATGACGAAATCCGCATTCTCAATACGTACATCCAACTCTTCGGTTGTAAATTTAAGGGAAAGAGGTCTGACATTTATATGAGAGGGAAACAGTTTTTTTGAAAACACAACCTGATATTTGGTGCCGAGCGGCCACGGAGATTCGGGAATAAATACAAGGGTGTCTTCTCCGTCCCATTTCCAGCTTCCTTTTAAAGCCGGTTTTATTTCTATATTCTCTACAACTTCCGCATCCGCATCTTCAAGCTTTACAGCCGAGCCCGAAAACAAAATCGTAAGCGGGGCACGGGCATTTTCGGATACAATCGGAGTATACACCTGATAATCAAGCTCCATATTAACCGGGCGCTTTGCTTCTATAAAAACCGTCACTAAAAGGGCAATAAGTCCCAGTACGCACAAAGCCGCCAATACCAGTACAATCTTAAAAACGGGTTTGATGATTTTTTTTAACACGGAAGCACCGGTGCGCATCCAATCCGCCGGCTCGTAGTGTCCGAAAATCCGCGTCAAAACGGTTTTTACTTTTTCGTTCATATATGCCTCCTCAAGGCCGGGAGCAGAAAACAGCGACAAAGCAAATGCGGAATTCCGCAAAACCGCGTATTTTTAGACAGCCGCCCGGATTCATAATACTTCTTCTTTTTCGCTTTGTCCAGTAAAAATAATCTTTTTGACTTGACAATATCCTTTTTCTCACCGTATCATATAAAGATAAAAAGATATAGGAACGGAAGTTTGTGTTGCTGCACGATGCTGCCGTTCAGGAGGAGCCTTTAATGGATTTCAAAACAGAACAAATCAGAAACATTACTCTTGCAGGACACGGACAAACCGGTAAAACCACCCTGTTTGACCGCTTATTGTTTGCAGGCGGCGTTCTTGCAAAACCCGAAAGCGTTGAATCGGGAAAAACGGTCAGCGATAATTCGGCCGAAGAAATAGAACGGAAAATCTCCATCTATGCTTCTCTTGCCCATATAACGCGGAAAGATGTAAATATAAATATGTGGGATACGCCCGGTTCTTCGGACTTTGCAGGCGAAGTTATTTCCGCCTTCCGTTCCACCGAAAGCGCCCTCATACTGATTGACGGAAGAAGCGGTGCGCAAATAGAAACCATAAAACTGTGGCGCGACCTTGACCGGCGCAATAAGCCGCGTATGATTTTTATCAACCGCTGTGAAGAAGACAGAACCGATATAGATGCGGTTTTAAAAGACATACGCGAAAAGTTTAAAGCGGAAGTATGTCCCGTTACGATTCCTATGGGTAAGGGAGCCTCTTATAAGGGCGTTATAGACGTACTGCACGGAAAAGCCTATACGGTTCCCGCCGCGGGACAAAAAGAGACCGTAACCGATATTCCCGAAGAATACCGCAGCGCATATGAAGATGCGCGCGCCGTATTGGCAGGTTCCGCCGCCGAAGGCGATGACGACCTGTTGGTAAAATTCATCGATGACGGTGAATTGACAAACGAAGAAATCGAGCGCGGCTTAAAGATTGCCCTGCAAAATAACCGTGTCGTTCCCTCCTTTGCGGGAAGCACTATACAGAATTCGGGCTTCGCCTCCCTGCTCGATTTTATCGTCGAAATCGTTCCTTCTCCCGCCCAAGCCATAGAAACGGCAGTCGGCGCGGACGGTCAAACCTCGGCGGTAAAGGTCAGCGCGGACGGTGCGATGAGTGCCCTGGTCGTAAAAACTTCAAGCGACCAGTTTTCAGGCCGTCTGTCTTATATAAAAATTATCACCGGTACCTTTAACGCCGACACGGAAGTCTTTAATATAAGCGAAGGTAAAAAAGAAAAGGTGGGAAAACTCTACCGCTGTACGGGTAAAAAACTTGAAGAAGTAAAATCCCTGTGTGCAGGTGATATAGGTATTGCCGTAAAACTTGCCGCCGCGCGCACCAGCGACACCCTTTCATCGGATGCGAATACCCTGCCCTTTGTACGCCTCCGCCATCCGGAACCCGTGTATTCGATGGCCGTTTCGGCAAAAGAAAAGCGCGACGAAGACAAGATGAGCGAAATGCTTACCCGCATTTCGGAAGAAGACCGTACCCTTATGTATAAGTACAATGCCGAAACCAAGCAAAACGTCGTTTCCGGCATGGGTGAACTTCATATCAACATCATCCTCGATAAAATCAAAGCGCAGACAAAAATCAATATCGATACGGCCGTGCCGCGCGTAGCCTACCGCGAAACGGTACAGCGCAAAGCCCAAGCCGAATACACGCATAAAAAGCAGTCCGGCGGCCACGGCCAATATGCGCGCGTCGTTCTTTCGGTTGAAGCCCTGGGCCGCGGCGAAAACTATAAATTTACGAATGCGGTATTCGGCGGAGCCATCTCCAAGGGCTATATTCCCGGCGTTGAAAAGGGGGTAAAAGAAGCGATGGAAAACGGCGTTTTGGCCGGCTACCCCGTTGTGGACGCGAGCATTACCGTTTTGGACGGAAAAGAGCACCCGGTAGACTCGTCGGAAATGGCCTTTAAAATCGCCGCCCGCAATGCCTTCCGCGATGCCATGCGCGCCGCAGGGCCCATCCTGCTTGAGCCGATTATGAATATCACCGTCTGGGTCGAATCGAAATACCTCGGCGACATTATGTCGGACATATCCGGAAAGAGAGGCCGTATTCTCGGACAAAGCCCCTTAGGCGGCGGCATTGAAGAAATTCGCGCCCAGGCGCCGCAGGCCGAATTGTTAAAATACGCCATCGATTTGCGTTCGATGACCAGCGGTACCGGAAGCTTTGAAACCTCCTTCGACCACTACGACCCGATAAGCGGTAAGATTGCCGACGACGTTATCGCCGCCGCAAAAGAGTTTATCACGGTTGCTTCGGGAGACGATTAAAAAAGCAGCATTCACCGTACCGGGGAGGTTTGAAAATCGGGTGCTTCTCAGGTTTCACTGCTTTACGGTACGGGCCGCAAAAACAAAAAGTCTTTGAAACGGGGTTATCTGAAAAAAAACGGCCTTTTCGGGAAACCCCAATCCTCTGTAAAATATTTACAGCTGTCTTTTTGACCCTTTGTTCCCTACAGCTTTTCAATTTCCGTCTTTGACAGTCCGGATATTTGTATAATAAAATCAAGTTCACAATTTGCCTGTTTCATCAGTTTTGCCGTTTCAATCTTGGTTTGACGGGAGCCGTCGGCAAAGCCTTGTGCTATGCCCTCACTTTTGCCTTGGGCTATACCGGCTTGCATACCCGCCTGCATTCCGTCTTGCCAACCCGATTTCCAGCCGTCATTACGGGCATCCCGTTCAAATGAGTTTATCAACATATACTCCTTCCTCAGTTCCTCGCTTTCTTTTACTTCTTTTATCCGCTGTTCTATTTTTCGGATAAAGCCGTCGTCGCTTATCTTACCGTTCATATACTGTAAAAAACTTTTAAGGGCAGGGCTTGCCTCTTTTTCTGCCGCCGTGCTGTTGATGATTATTTTCGTTATGCCGTCGGCAAGATGTATCGTTGAGTCTTCAGTACAGATTGTTTTGAAACTGTATACGGGTAAATCTTTACCTATGTAATCAAAGGTACAAAAAAAGATGATAAAGGAATCCGGTAAGGATTCATAGGGCTGATTTTTTTCCAACACGCTTACGTCTATTGCGGACTGATAATAACGGATGCGGCGGGCAAGATCGTCTTTGTTGATTGCCTGCATCTCCACGTCATAGATTGTACCGTTGCAGTCTTTTGCCCATACGTCGAAACGTACACCTTTTGCATTTCCGGCATCGGCAACCGTTTTTTGGAGTTGGACGTCGGTAATGGTGTCGGTTTTATCGTGCAAGACAATGTTTAAAAGTGTCTTGCAGATATCCGTATTTTCCATAACGCGGTAGAACATATAATCGTCAGCTATTGTTAAATCATCAAAGCTTTTCCGCATATGCACCTCCCCACAGTTTTAAGTATACCACAGGATAGGCGATATTTCAATTATAAATATACATTTCCCGAATCACGGAAAATTCCGCTATCCATTATACCAGTGCCTTGGCTTTTTTAAGCCATTCGGCGCCGATGGAGCGGCTGAAATTGCGGTAGTTTTTTAAGATACGCTGCATATCTTCTATAACGAGGCGCGCTTTTTCGCGGTTCGTCTCATCGCTGTCTGCCGCACTGCCGTCCTTCCCGCTTTTAACAAGGGCTTGAACGTAATAAAAGCCCGCTTCAAAGTTTTTGGATTCGTTCCACAGTTTTTCAAAGTCGTCGGTCAGCGGTTGTTTTAAAAGCGAAGAACGCACTTGAATGTCGAACAGTTTTTCCGTTACCGAAGAAAGGCTTTGTTTTTTTTGCAATTTTTCCAAAATTGCCGCCGCTTCTTCGACTCTGCCGTTTCCGTACAAAGCTTGGGCGTGCAAAAACAACAAAGCGGCATCGTCTGCAAAGGGGCCGGTTAAGCATGATTCGGTAAGCGGCAGGGCATCTGAAAAACGCTCGGCCTCGATATAAGCTTGTGCAAGCGCGCTGCGGTTGCTGACCGTATCCTGATTTTTAAGCTGTTCTTCAAGCTTTTTAAGTTCGGCCGAGGGGTTAAGGGTGCGCGCAAGGCTTTCCCCTGCACGGCGCATTCCCCTGCTTGAAACAAGGGCGGGCAGTAATTCAATCAATATGTAGGCAACTCCTCCCAAATAAGGGATAAAAATAATCAAATAGAGCCAATAAAAGGGTTTGTTTGTTTTTATAATGTGAATAATAAGGGCAAGCTGAAACACATAGGGCAGCGCTAAAATAATCAAATGCATACGATAAAGATACAAAAAATAAGGCGCACTGTCTAGACAGTGCGCTGTCTACAGTGCACTGTCAGCTTATGTGCATAACCGAAAGGGTGCTTCCCGCATCCGGAATAAGGGTGATTTTTTCTTCGGCTCCTACGATAACGCAGTCTTCGGCTTGTACCGAAAGGCGTTCTCCCGTATTCGATTCAAAAGTTCCCGTACCGCTTATAATAAAGAGGCTTAACCAAGAGGTTTTCATCGCCGGGGTCGGCTCCTGTCCGTTTTGTTCACCGGCGGCTTTTTGGGCGGCTTTTTTTGCAAAACAAACCGAACCGCGTACCGTATAATCGTATTTTTCCAAGTTAAAATAGGGACAGCTGAAAGAGCCGCCGAAAGGACGTTCAACATTTAAAGAATCGGGCGGAAACGGCTTTATAACGTCCAAACTTTTTTCGACGTGAATTTCTCGCGGTCGTCCCCAGTCATAGAGGCGGTAGGTTATATCGCTTGACTGCTGAATTTCCAAAAGCCGCAAACCGCCCTGAATGGCGTGAACGGTTCCCGCGGGAATAAAAACAAAGTCGCCCTTTGATACGGGAACGCTTCGAAGATAATTGTCCAGTTTTTGATTTTCTATAGCCGCTTTTAATTCTTCGCGGCTGTATATACCGTTTAAGCCGTAGATGAGGCTCGCACCTTCCTTTGCGTCCAAAATATACCAGCATTCGGTTTTGCCCGCGCTGTTTTCATGCAGGCGTGCGTATTCGTCGTCCGGGTGAACCTGCACGGACAGGGTTTCGTCCGCTTGAATCACCTTTACCAAAAGCGGATAATCGGCACCGATAACCGAGGAGAGTTTTTTCCCCCCTATAAATTCGGTCGATTTATCAGCAAGAGATTCGCCGGCCTTATGAGTTGATAAAATCCAGCGCTCGTAACCCCATATTTTTTCGGACACAAAGGCTTCGGTTTTAAACATTTAGGCTTTTTCCCACAATTGTTCCGGATAATAGCCCTCGGCTATTTTTACGGCAATCTCCGATTTGACGATTGCCCTGTCTTCGGGATAGGTCATACCGAACCAGCGTTCCGTTGAAGTATAAAATTTGACCTTGCCTTTTCCCGATGCGACAATCGTTTCAACACCGGAGGGAAGCAGGGCTTCGGCTTTTTCGGCTTCGTTGTTTTTTGCGATAAAATCATCCCAGTATGCGCGGAAACCTTCAAAAACTTTGGGCGTAAAGCCGAACAGGTTCATCGACACCCATTCTTTGCCCGTAAGCTCAAAAGTGCCTTCATCCAATTCCGTGATAATACCCTCGCCCTTATAGCTGATTTTTGTATTTTCTTTGATTGAAGCAAGGTAGCCGTCTTTTACGGTACATATACCGCGCGATACCGAACCGGAGCGGCTCATCGTATTTTCCAGCACATAACCGACCATCGCGTGTTCCGTAGAATTTTCGGACACTGCAGCCAAATGTCCCTGCATCGTGCGGAAGGCTTCGCGCCCGTAATAATCGTCGGCATTGATAACCGCAAAGGGTTCTTTTACCGCGCTTTCGGCGCATAAAACGGCGTGAACCGTTCCCCAAGGCTTTTTGCGCTCGGGAGAAATCTTTTGTAACTGTTCGGCCGTAAAAATCGAATCGGGATTTTGGAACACGTATTCGGCATTAAAGTTTTTTGCCACCCGGTCAAAAAAACGCTCGCGGAAATCTTTTTCTATGTCTTTTCGGATAATATAAACGACTTTTTCGAAACCCGTTTTTTTTGCATCATAGGTTGCAAAATCAAGCAGGGTTTCATTGTGCAAGCCCACCGCATCTATTTGTTTTACGCCGCCGTAACGGCTTCCCATACCGGCCGCCAAAACCACTAATGTAGGATTCATAAGAAACTTCTCCCGTAAAAATTACTCGTACCGCTTTTCAGCCGTCTTAATGCACCCGTCCGGAACAAGGTATCCGTCCGGGCTGCAAAACACAGGCAAAGACGCGAACGTTTGTTGCAGTATAACAAAAAGACGGGAAAAAAGCTATATCAGGTGCGGCCTTTTTCTGCAATATTTCTGTCCACAATAACCGCTGCAAGTATTACGGAACCTTTAATAATAAACTGGTAGTACGGAGATATACCGAGCGTATTCATTCCGGTATTGATAATACCGATAATTATTGCTCCGCCCAAGGTTCCGCCGATTGTGCCGACACCTCCTGAAAGGCTTGTGCCGCCGACAATAGCCGCGGTGATTGCATCCAATTCATATCCTTCACCGGCATTCGGCTGTCCGGAGCCGAGGCGGCTTGCCAAGAGAATACCCGCAAGGCTTGCCATCAACGTGCTTAAAGAATATACGAGAAGCTTTATTTTTGTAACATTAACACCGCTTAATTTTGCAGCTTCTTCATTGCCGCCCAAGGCATAAATATGCTTTGCCCAAACCGTTTTTTTCATAAAAAACAAAAACAGCACAAAGACAACAAGAAGGACTACAACGGGCATGGGAATAAAGCCCGCAAGGGTGCCGTTTCCCAAAAACAAAAACGCTTTACTGTCGTTAAATATGGGAATACCGTCAACCAATAATAAAGCAAGGCCGCGCATAATAATCATAGCTCCCAAGGTAACGACAAAGGCCGGCAAATTAAAACGGGCAATGATAAACCCGTTTAACATACCGATTAACGTTCCCGCCGTAAGCACAATCAATACGGCCGGTATAAAGGGAATATTAAGCTCAAGCGTAATTTTGCATAATAACACACCGATAAAGGCCGCAACGGAACCGACGGATAAATCGATTCCCTGAATAATAATTGCCAACGTAATCGGAAAAGCTATTATTGCATTTAAAGACACTTGATTCATAATATTGAAAAAGTTGCCCGTGTTTAAAAATATCCGCTCACCCGTGTAATTATTGATTTTTAATACATCGCAAAGAAAAAAAAGCAAAACGATTAAAAATACGATAAGAAAGTAAATAGGCGATATATATTTTTTCCTCGCATTATTCAACATCGGATCCTCCTGCGGCATACGTCATAACGGTTTCCTGATTTGCATCTTTTTTATCCAAAATCTTTACAATGCGGCGGCTTTTCATAACCGCAATACGGTCGCACATACCTAAAATTTCCGGCAGTTCCGACGAAATCATAATAATAGCCATTCCCTTGGCGCTTAATTCCCGCATCAAAGCATATATTTCCGTTTTTGCTCCGATATCGATTCCGCGCGTAGGTTCATCCAAAATAAGCAGCTTTATATCTTTGGACAGACAACGCGCCAAAATAACTTTTTGCTGATTTCCGCCGCTTAAAAAGCCCGTATGAGTTTTTGCTCCGGGCGTTTTAACACGCAGTTTTTCTATTCCCTTTGAAATCAGGCTGTTTGATTTTTTCGTCTGTACAACACCCGCCTGCGAAACCAAATCATAATTGGAAGCGGTAATATTATCGGCAACGGAAAGTCCCAAAGCCAAGCCTTCAAGTTTTCGGTCTTCGGTAACAAAGGCAATACCCTGCTTTATAGCCTGCTGCGGATTATCGATTATCACTTCATTTCCGTCAAGAAACATGGAGCCGCCGGTCTTTTTTAAGCAGCCGAAAACGGCCTTTGCGATTTCCGTTCTGCCGGAACCGACCAGGCCCGAAAAGCCCAAAATTTCGCCCGGATATACGCAAAAACCGGCATCTTTGACATATGAAGATGCACACAGATTTTTAACCTCAAAGCGGGGTTTTGTACGATCGATTGTATGAGAAGAAGGCGGATATACATTTGTAATGGAACGTCCGACCATCATCGCAATAAGGGATTCTTCGGTTACCTCTGTTATATCCTTTGTACCGATATACTCACCGTCACGCAAAACGGTAACCCTGTCGCATACGCGGAATACTTCCGACAATTTATGTGAAATGTAAACAATGGTCGTACCGTTTTTCTTTAGCCGTTCAATCAATTCAAAGAGCACTTCTTCTTCCGCGGCGGTTAAAGATGAAGTAGGTTCATCCATAACCAAGATTCGTGCATTCAACGAAACGGCCTTTGCTATTTCTATCATTTGTTTTTGTGCAATCGGCAAAGTACTTACAATGCTGTCCGCCGCAATGGATAAAGAAAGGCTGTCCAATATTTGCTGCGTTTGTTCTTTTATGCTTTGCGAGTCCAATATACCGAATTTGGGATTTTCGCGGCCCAAAAACATATTATCGGCAACGCTTAAATTTTCACACAGATTCAATTCCTGATGAATAATGGCTATGCCCGCTTTCCGCGCATCAACGGTGTTTTTAAAACGGTATTCATTACCGTCTATAAAAATCCTGCCCGCATCGGGGAAGTAAACACCGGATAAAATTTTCATTAAGGTTGATTTCCCCGCGCCGTTTTCCCCCAAAAGAGCATGGACTTCACCTTTATGGAGCGAAAAATTTATATCGTTAAGCGCGACAACGCCGTAAAAAGACTTTGTCACGTTTTTCATTTCCAAAATGACTGTTTGTGTATTCATACTTTATGCCTTCTTTAATGAATCGATGATAACCGCCAAAAGAATGATGGCTCCTTTTGCCACATATTGCATATACGGCGATATACCCAAAAGGTTCATTCCGTTGCTGATAACACCCATAATTAAAGCACCGATAAAGGTACCGATAATCGTTCCCTTGCCGCCGGAAAAGCTGGTACCGCCGACGATGGTAGCGGCAATGGCATCCAACTCATAACCGCCGCCTACATTGGGAGAGCCGGAACCCAAACGGCTGGCAAGTAAGATACCTCCCATTGCCGAACAGGCTCCGGCTATGGAAAATACAAAAAATCTGAGACGGACCGGATCGGTACCGGTCAAACGGGCAGCTTCTTCATTTCCTCCTAAAAAGTAAATTCTACGCCCGAATACCGTTTTTGACAGCAAAAAGTGAAAAAGCACAAGCATTGCAAGCATAAGTATAACGGCTGCGGGAACGGGGCCTATAAAACCGTTACCCAAAAACTTAAAACTGTCGGAATTTACGAATTTTGCTTTTCCGTCGGTAAGAATAAAGGCCAAACCGCGAAAAATAGCCATACTGCCCAAAGTTGCGATAAAAGCGGGAACCCTGAGCATTGAAATAAGCGCACCGTTTGCCGCCCCCGTCAAAAAACCCGCAATCAGCGTTAAAATTACGGCAAGAGGAAGAGGCATTTTCGTATTTAAAATCAACATGGCGATAACAACACCGCTTACGGAAGTTATCGAGCCTACGGATAAATCTATACCTTTTATCAGTATTACCAATGTCATACCGAAGGCGATAACAACGTTAATGCTTACCTGATTAAGAATATTGGCAATATTTTCGGTATTTAAAAAAATCCATTCTCCGCTTTCGTTTCCTATTTGAAATATATCACACAACAAAAAAATAAAAACAACCAGTGCACCCAAAATAAAAAGTACCGATTTTGACTGCATGTGCACTGAAGAAAAAAAACGTCTTACACCTTTTGTTTCAGGCATTATTGAGACCCTCACTTATTTTAATGATTTTACGGCGGAAGCAAAATAAAAGGGGCTGCCGAAAAGAAAGCAACTTAAAGACAGCCCCCTCCGTATTAATTCATGCGGTTTCCGTTCGAATCTCTAAAACCGTCTTTTTGGTAGGTACCTACTTCAACCGGCTGATTTTTCGGCGGATTTTTATTTTTGCCGGAAATATAATCAAGCAAGGTATGGAAAGCCTGTAAACCCATCTTTGAGGGGAATTGAACGGTATCGCCGACAATTTTTCCCGCATCGATAGCGGCCTTGGATTCATCGCCGAAGTCGTAACCGACTATCGAAATCGAGTCGAGTTTATTGCGGCGTTCAACGGCGGAAAGAGCGCCGAGGGTACAGTCATCGTTTATTGCAAAAATACCGATAAGATTTTTTCCGTACTTTTGAATGGCATCTTCGGTTACGGACATGGCTTTATCGCGCTGACCGACGGCATTCATAATAACCATTTTAATATTCGGCAGGGCTTTTGCCATAGCGGGTTTAAAACCTTCAATACGGGCCTGCGTTGAAGTAACGCCGGAGTGATCTACAATCAAAACGGTTCCCTTGGATACTTTGCGCTCGTTTAATCTTTTAATAAGCATATCGGCGGCCAACTTTCCGCCCAATACGTTGTCGGAAGCGCAGTGGCTGACAACATCAACGCCTTCGGCGGCAACGTCTACGGTTACAACCGGGATTCCTGCGGCAAGGGCTTTTTTCAAAACGGGAGCCAATGCTTTTGAATCGCAGGGCGTAATAAGAATACCGGTTACTTTTTGCTGAATATAATCTTCAACCTGACGGACCTGCTTACCGGCATCAAAGTCGGCATCGGTCAGGCGAAGCACAACACCGCGTTCCTGCGCATCTTTTTCAAGAGTGGATTTCATTTCCTGGAAAAAGGGGTGACGCAAAGACATAAGCGTTACACCGATAACGGTTTTTGTTTGTGCAAAAACCGGTGTAAATAACAAAGCCAGTATTGCAACAGCTAAAATAATTTTTTTGATGTTCCTCATCGGAAACCTCCTATATTGAATGCATATATTATAAATCGAGATTTTAAATACCGATACAGGCAATAACTATCCAAAAGGTGTACAAAAATGAATATATCGGGTATACTCTCGGTATGGACACAGGCATAAAACCGGATACGGCGGTCAACCCTATGCAAAAAGTATGCCGGAACGCTTTTGACAACATAAAGATTTTGTCATGCGAACGTTTCGGTGCTCACAGTTCTATATGGAATTTCGAGCGGCATTCCCATGATTTTTACGAATTTTTGTACTTTATAGACGGTAAGGCCCACATAGAAGCCGGAAAAAATATGGATATAAGCATGTTCAACCTTGTCATTTATCCGCCGGGGGTCCATCATGAAGAAAAACTGGATGTAAATACCTATCAGGAAGTGTATTGCTTTTGGATAGCAACGGATAAAATTGAATCTATTGACCAAAGTGTTGTCGTTAAGGACAGGGATGGGGAGTTTCGTACACTCATAGAAAAGATGTATACCGAATTCAAGTCCGATAAGGCTTATCGTGAAGAACTGCTCGGCCTGTATGCGCAAACACTTTTTGCGCTTTTAAAACGATATTTTTTACAGCCGCCTATCGAAAAAGATGCGCTTGTAGACCGCTGTAAATTATGGATACAGGAGCACTACCTCGATGACTTTGACATTGCGTCGTTGGCACAAGCGGTATTTGTAAGCGAAAGTTATTTATTCAGATATTTTAAGAAAAAAACGGGGATGACTCCCATGCAGTACCGAAATTACCTGCGCATTGAAAAAGCGAAATACCTTCTTTGCGCAAGCAATTTTACGATTGACTGTATTGCCGAAGAATTGGGCATTGCCGATTCAAAACATTTTTCGCATTTATTTAAAAAATTTGAAGGCATTTCACCCGGAGCATTCAGACAAAAACGTAAAACATAAAACGATTCCCCAAAAATTCATTTTATCTCTTAAACGATTAACCTGCGATTTCATATTCAGTTCAGTTTTGCCCCCCTTCTCGCGAGTATCCGCTCTTTCTTTATTGGACAAACAGCCCCATTATATAGCTATGAAAACAATAGAAATCATAAGAACGGCCCGGCCGTCCGAAAGAATCCTGTCCCTTAAAAATAAGATGTTTGACGAAAAACGTTTTATGTCGCTCGAACAGGCACATATTATTACCGAATCCTATAAAAAGAATGAAGCCTTGAGTACCGCCAAAAAACGCGCTCACTCGCTTGCCGCCGCTATGGAGCTTTTGCATATTTCAATAGATGCCCAAGAATTGATTGTAGGCAACAGAACCGCAGGAGTAAGAGCGGGAGTCGTCTTTCCCGAATCAGGCATTTCATGGATCGATAAAGAAATCGAAACCCTTCACAGCCGGGCGCAGGATAAATTCAATGTACATCCGGAAGACATAAAAGACTTTAGAGAATTTATCCTGCCTTATTGGAAGGGAAAATCCTTGGAAGATACGATACGCGCCGAAGGTGCGGAATTGATTGATTCCATTGCAAAAGTGGTAAAAATCAATCAAAAAGACCATGCCCAGGGACATATTTGCCCCGATACCGAAAAATGGATCAGGCTCGGAGCGGCCGGTATTTGTAAAGAAGCCGAAGCATATTTAAAAAAAGAAAAAGATCCGGCTAAAATCGAATTTTACGAATGCGTAATAGAGGTATTAAACGGAGCCCGCCGCTTTATAAAGCGTTATGCCGACCTTGCCGCCGACATGCAAAAAACGGCCGCCCAAGAGGATAAGGCGAATCTTGCCGAAATCGAGCGGATATGCCGCAAACTTGCATCGGAAGCACCCGAGTGTACGGCGGAAACGTTCAGAGAAGCATTGCAGGCTTTATGGTTTTTATATGTACTGCTGCAGATGGAAAGCAACGCTTCGTCGTTTTCGCCGGGAAGAGCCGACCAATATCTGTATCCGTATTACCGCTCGGATATCGACAAGGGTACATTGAATGACGAAAGCGCTCTTGAATTGATTGAAGCGCTCTGGCTTAAATTCAACCAGATTGTATATTTACGCAATTCTCACAGTGCCGCTTTTTTTGCCGGTTTTCCCATCGGTTTTAATATTGCCCTCGGCGGTATTAAAGAAGACGGAAGCGATGCAAGCAATGAGCTTTCATACCTGTTTTTAAAAGCCCAGGAGCATTTGGGATTGCCGCAGCCGAACCTTTCGGCCCGCTTACACGAAAATTCACCGGAAACTCTTTTAAATGAATGTTCGGCCGTTATCGGAAAAGGAAGCGGTATGCCGCAGGTATTCAACGACGAAAGTATAGTCCCTGCCCTCCGTGCCCAGGGGATATCGGAAAAGGATGCAAAAAACTATGCGATTGTCGGCTGTGTTGAGCTTACCACCCACGGAAACAACTTGGGCTGGAGCGATGCGGCAATGTTTAATTTACCCAAGGTTTTGGAACTGGCATTAAATAACGGCGTGTGTCTTTTAACCGGTGCACAATTGGGACCCGAAACGGGAACTTTGGAAGATTTTAAAACCTATGAAGATGTCGAAAAAGCCTTTCAAACACAAATCGATTATTTTTTCGATAAAATGATAGGCGCATGTGAAGTGGTTGAAAAAGTCCACCAACGCCTGCTTCCGACAGCGTTTTTATCGAGTGTTATAGACGATTGTCTTGCAAAGGGACTTGACGTAACCGCAGGCGGGGCACATTATAATCTTTCGGGCATTCAGGTAATTCAGCCTGCCAATATTGCCGACTCTCTTGCAGCGTTAAAACAGCTTGTCTATGATGAGAAAAAAATCTCTCAAAAAGAATTGCTTCAGGCACTGCGGACAAACTTTAAAGACGCCGAAAACCTGCGCACCCTATTGCTTAACGATGCGCCCAAATACGGCAACGATATTGAATGGGTGGACAATATTGCAAATAAATGGATTGTATATTTTTCCGATAAATTCAAGGGATTAAAAAATTACCGCGGAGGGCCGTATCATACGGGAATGTATACCGTAAGCGCACACGTTCCGATGGGGGCAAATGTCGGCGCTTCTCCGGACGGAAGGTCGGCAGGAACGCCCCTTGCAGACGGCGGACAATCTGCGGTATACGGCCGCGATATAAACGGGCCTACAGCCGTTTTAAAATCCGTTTCACGTATCGATTCATCGCGCGGAAGTAACGGTACCCTGCTTAATATGAAGTTCTTACCGCAGTTTTTTAAAACAAAAGAGGGAATACATAAATTTTCGGCTTTTTTACGCGGGTTTGTCCGCCTGAAAATCAATCACGCCCAATTTAATGTGGTGCGAAAAGAAGATTTGTTGGCAGCGCAAAAAAATCCGGAAGCATACCGCTCCCTTACTATCCGTGTTGCAGGCTATACCGCGTATTTTACCGAATTGGCGGCCGATTTGCAAAACGAAATTATCGCGCGCACAAGTTATGACGATATTTGATATTCAGCGTTTTTCTCTGCATGACGGGCCGGGAATCCGCACCACCGTTTTTTTAAAAGGCTGCCCCTTACGCTGTTTGTGGTGTCAAAACCCCGAAGGCTTGGAATTCGGTATTGCGGATGTACAAAAAAGCAAAAAAGCTAAAAAGTGTCGCTGCATTGCACCTGAAGCTCTTGCCGAAGAAGTACAGGCGGACAGCGTGTTTTTTGAAGTTTCAGGAGGAGGTGTAACATTTTCAGGCGGAGAAGCTTTAGCGCAAATCGACGATGTATGTACGGCCGCCGATATTTTGCGGACAAAAAAAATTCACACTGCCCTTGAAACGTCCCTGTATGCCCCGCGTGAGAGCATTCAAAAAGCCGTCGATTCAATCGATCTTATATTGGCGGATATAAAAATTTTCGATACGGAAAAACATAAGGCGGCAATCGGTGCCGATAACGAGCTTATACGGGAGAATTTTAAATATGCCGCCGAAAAACTCAAAGGGACGGGACGTTTGATTGCGCGCACGCCCCTTATTCCCGGTTATACGGCGGATGAAAAAAATATTATTGAAATAGGAACTTTTATCGGCAGTATCGATTCTTCAATACGGTGGGAACTGCTTAATTTTAATCCGCTTGCAAGCGCAAAATACAACGAACTGCACAATTCAGGCTTTAAACGGTTTGAAGGATTAAAACCCTTTTCCGACTCGCAAATGAATGAGTTCAAAAAAATCGCCGTTTCGTGCGGAGTAAGTATCATATAATGTAAAATAATATAAAACCGTCAAAAGCACTGCGGCTTTATTGACGGGCACCGAGGAGGAAAAAATGAACAGTATAACGGAGCGCTTTATTTCGGAAGCTCAAAACGGTAAAACCGTATATATAAATGATGTACGTGAATGTTTTGCACAACTTAAAAACGAAAAAATCAGACGATTCAGCCTTGCACTTGTAACTGCGGAAGGCTATAAGCGCCGTTTCGACTACACGATTCCCGCTTTCAACGTTCCCGCAAGTGTACAAACCGGCAAAACGGAAAAAATGCCGGCAAAAGAACTTGAAGCGCTCTTTATACGGGATTACTGTATGGCGGAATTATACAATATTATTTCCTGCCTGGGCGCCCGCTCGATGAAATTTTATACGAGTGAAAAAAGTGCGGAAGTTACATATATCTACAATTGTTTTATCGAAAAATTCGGTATTTTTACGGAACGCGCACAAAGAAAAGAATACGGACGGGCCGTAAACGTTGCCGAACGCATATTGGATGCACTGGATATGCGAACCGATTCAAAAATCGAAGTTGATCTCTTCGATACTGCCGATATGCCTTCGGATTTTATGTATGCTGCAAAACGGCAAAACTGCGGGTTTGTCGGAGAAAAACTGAAAGAAGCCGTACAAAAAAGCGATAAGGGTATTTTAATCGGTATTGATGTGGGCGGGACGGATATAAAACTTGCTTTATCCGTAAACGGAAAACTTACCGCTTTAAAAGAATACGATTGGTTTCCTGCGGGTTTTACGCGCATACATGAACTTATCGATCCTGTTATTGCATTGGTTGATTTTATGCGTTACAGGGCAGACAGCCGTTTTAACGAAATTACGGATACAGCCATGCCGGTTGAAGCAAGCGACGAATTGATTATCAAGTGTACCGAAAAAGCAAAACAATTTGCCTTTGAAAACGGAATTGAACTTCCTTTATATGACGGTATAGGTCTTTCGTTCCCCGATGTTGTAGTACAAGACAGTATTGTCGGCGGAGAAGTATTTAAAACGCGCGGTATACGGGAAAATCCCGCCGTCGATTATGAAAAAGAATTCCGGCTGATTACTCCTTTAAACAAAATGCTTGCACAATTTGTTAAAGAAAACGGTGTTGTCGGTATTGTTAATGACGGCCCCATGGCCGCATTCAGCGCGGCGGCGGAAACGGCATATACCGATACATCGTCGGTAAATACGGGGGTTTTAGCCTATACTTTGGGAACCGAACTGGGAACGGGCTATTTGGACGGTGAAGGGAAAATCCCCGATATACCTCTTGAAGTATATAACTTTATTATCGATTTAGGTTCATGGCCCGAAAAAGAATTTTCAAGCGACGATGTGCGCAGCATAAACAACTTTAATACAAAGCTTGCGGGCACCCTGCAAAAATATACGAGTCAAAGCGGCGCATTCAGACTTGCACTAAAATATTTTGAAACCGCAAAACCGGCCTTATATCGGCAATTGTTTGAAAAAAACTTTTTATACGAAAAAAAAGAGGATGCAAAATCTCAGGGGCTCTATACTCCTACTTCTCCTAAAGATATGCGTAAACCTTTTTTAGAGCACCTTATGTCTTTGGCCGCAACCGGAGGCAATGAGGAGGCCGAACGCATCTTTTGTGAAATCGGTGAATATCTTGCGGTTGCCTTTTGTGAAACACAACGTATTTTGGAATCGAGCGCAAATAAAGCCATATTATTCGGCCGGCTGGTAAAACAGGAAAATTGCTTTAAGCTTTTATGCCGAGGTGCACAAAAGCGCATAGCGGCAAACGGATTTGAGGCTGCGGATGACGAAATGGCGGCAACACCGCTTATGAGGCAGCTCAAAGACAGCGGTACGTATACAATCGCCCAATTTGCCCAAGCAATCGGTGCAATACATTATGCGAGTTATCGCAAAAATGTGATCTAACAGGCTCTTTTCACCGGACTGGATTTTTTTTCCCGTTTTGTATATACTCTTTTCGTTAAACGGGAGTATTATAATGAGTGATTTTATTGTGTGGGATCCCTCCTTTGACGTAGGCATTGAGATTGTAGATAGACAGCACAGACATTTGGTGCATTTAACTAATATGCTGTATAACGCCTGTTTGGGAGAAAAAGGTGAGCTTGATGAAAAATTCCGAGAAGTAATGAAAGAATTGGTCGATTATGTTCTGTTCCATTTTAAAGATGAGGAACGGTTGATGGAAGGCATGAAATATCCCCATTTTCAGGAACATAAACACAAGCATGAATCCTTTGTAAAAGAAATACTGACCTCGGTAAATGCCTATACGCAGGGCAAACAGTTTGTTCCGAATAATTTTGTACGTTTTTTGCGCGACTGGCTTTTTGACCATATTCTGATAACCGATAAGGAAATGGCGAAATACTATTTTTCGCTGACAAAATAGGCAAAAAATCGTCAAATGCGCTTTCAGCCCCTTGACCAAATAGTTTGCTTATGATATAGTATGTTCCATTACGGGGGTGTAGCGAAGCTGGTTATCGCGTCGGCCTGTCAAGCCGAAGATCGCGGGTTCAAGCCCCGTCACTCCCGCTAGTCCATCGCTTCAGATGGACTTTTTTTTGCACCTTAGCAGGGTTTGAAAGGTGCACGATGAAAACCGCCGGTACGCATACTTGTACTCGGATTTTGCGGCTCTTTGTGCGGCTTTGCGGTTTTATATAAACCCTGTTTTTATATGGGAGTTGTTCAAAAACGTAAGTTTTGGACAACTGCCGCTTCGGGCAGTAGCGCAGGGGGAGCGCGCTTGGTTCGGGACCAAGAGGCCGGGGGTTCAAATCCCCCCTGCCCGATTACTGATCCCCCTTTGGAGGGGGATTTGAACCGATTGAGCGCCGAGCAGGGGCGAGGAAAAGCTGCCACGGATGGCAGCGTAAGCGAAAGAGGCGGCTCAGAGCAAGGAGCCGGATTGCGACTTGCCAAGAGCAAATCCCCCCTGCCCGATTTGCAAAATACATATACTCATTTAAAACAAAGATTTTCTTCCGGTATTTTCAAAAAGCTTATTCTTATAAATATCTGTATAGGATCCATACCCGTTTTTTTGCTGACATTTTTTATACTTATTCACAGTTATCGAAGTACAAATACGGAAATACAGCGCGCCTATGAGCAAGTACTTGAGCATCTGACGGAAAATACGAATACGCGGTTTGCAAATTATTATGATATGATTGAACATTTGTGCGCTAATGTTACCATTCACGCGGCAATGACGGACAAGTCGGAAAAAAGCGGTCCCTGGATAAACGGAGCAATCATTTCACGCGAAGTAAATAAATACATACGTTTGAATAAAAATCTGGGTTTGGATAAATGTATGGTGTATTCCGAAGTCCCCGGCTGTCCGGTCTACCATCAAAATGCGACAACACGGGAATATGCAATGTACGAATATTGGTACGATGTATATAAAAATACTCAACAGGATTATTTTTTTTACACAAAACCGGATACAGGTGAAGTCATAATGTCGCTTATCAAGCCCGTTATTGCAACCGATTTTTCAAATCCCTATTACGGTAAGCGCTTAGGCTTTATAAAACTTGATATTGATTTACAGGATTTTTTTAATTCATTTTTACCGATAGAACCCGATACCGCTCATACCGTATTCATATTATCCGAAGAAAATCGGATTTTGTATAAAAAACGCAGTACCTTATACGAAATTGACGAGACCGACTTGCTACAAAAAATACGGAACGGCGTTTCAATCTATCGGCTGCCGAAAAGCGGCCGCCTTTTATTTTTAGTGCAAAAACGGACAGCCTGTAACGGTATAAAAGCCGTTATTTGTTTTAAAAATAATACCGTAAGAGAAAAACTGGTTTCCATCCTCAAAGCAACCGTGCTTATGGGCTTTACTTCAGTTATATTGATTTTCTTTTTTGCTTATCATTTATCGGGTAAAATAGCGGTACGGGTAAACACTCTTATCGCAAAAATGAAGCAGGTTGAACACGGAGATTTGGAAATACAAAATACGCATAAAAAAAATGAAGACGAAATAGGAATTATCGAAAAACAATTCGATAAAATGGTAGTACGCTTAAGCCGCGCTATCGAGCAAAACTACATTACGGAACTGGAAAACAAAGAAGCATCGCTTCGCTTACTGCAATTTCAAATCAATCCTCATTTTTTATATAATACGCTTGAATCAGTAAGTGCGATTGCAATGCAAAAAAAAGCCTATGTCATTTGTGAAATTACGGAAAAATTAAGCGCATTGTTCCGTTATGCGGTAAGCAAACAGCCGGGAGAATCGGTAGGTTTTGCGGAAGAATTACGGCACATTGAAAACTACATATACATACAAAGCATACGGTTTCCTTCCGCATTTTCGATACGCTATTCGGTTCCGCAGGAACTGCGTAACTGCTTAATGCCCTGTTTTATTCTCCAGCCTCCGGTTGAAAATTCCTTCAATCACGGTTTAAAAGAATGTAAATCGGGAGGACTCATAGAAATATCCGCACGGGCAGAACAATCCGTCCTCTATATTGAAATAAAAGATAACGGCAGAGGCATTGAAACGGGACGATTGAAACAAATCAAAGCACATTTACATGACGACGGCAGATGCGGTAAAATAAAATCATATGAACACAGTATCGGGTTAAAAAACGTTCATTCCCGCATTCAAACGGCATACGGGAAAGCATACGGAGCGGATATTGAAAGTATTCAAGGTAAAGGAACACGGGTTATCTTAAAATTACCGCTTTTATATCCTGAAACAAAAGAAAAAGCCGATAATAAACAAAACGGGAAAAACGATGTTCAGTATACTCATCGCCGATGACGAAGAATTGATCCGCAGCGGTTTAACAGCCCGATTTGAATATATCGGTATTGATCCCGATGTACTGTATGAAGCATCCGACGGCAAAGAAGCCCTCGATATAATCCGTGATAAGCGGCCCGATATTGTTATTACCGATATTCGTATGCCGGTAATGGACGGAATTGCATTATTGGAAACGGTAAAAAAAGATTTTCCGGATATTGAATTTATTATTTTAACGGGTTATGCGGAATTTGAGTATGCAAAACGGGCAATGGATTTCGGCGTTCATTCGTATATTCTAAAACCGATTTCAAATGAAGAATTAAAAAATGCACTCTTAAAAGCGGTTGATATCATACGCAATAAGCGTATCACTCACAGGGAAGAAACGGGGCGTTTGTTTTGGCAGTATATAAAGTCACAGGGACAGGACACGGCAATTCGGCAAACACTCGAAAAATCTTTTTGTACAAAAAACAATCGGTATACAATGCTTTGCATTATTCAGGAAAAAGCCCCTGCTCTTTTAAACGATATCGACGAACTGGCCGATATGCTTGCCCAAAATCGGCAAAAGGATAGTTTTTCAAAAAACATACACTTTTTTTGTTTCCGCGATTTTACATATGTCAATCGGTGTGCGGTTTTGGTTTGCTCACCTGCCCCCGATTTTGCGGAAGCCGCCGCACGCATATTACATGCAGCATTGCAAACACTGAGCAAAGAAAATTCATTACCGATTGTCTGCTGCAGTGAAATTCACACAAACATATCGGTATTGCTTTATGAGCAGGCAGCTGCAGCCTGTACCGCTGCCGGAGCCGAACTTAAAACAAGCGAAAAAAAACATATTTTCTTTTATTCAAAAAAAAGCACAAAACGGATATCCGAAAAACGGGAACGGGAAGCGGAAAAGGTCCCTGATGTATCGGAAAAATCATCGGGAAATAAAAGAATAAAAGCGGCCGCGGATTATATCCACAAACATTACAGTCAAAATATAAGTACTGCGGATATCGCAAAAAAATACGCATTCAGCCCGAATTATTTTTCATTTCTTTTTAAAAAAGAAACCGGCTGTAATTTTGTAGAGTATCTTTCGCATGTGCGTATCGAAGAAGCCTGCGCTTTTTTAAAACACACGGATTTGAATATATATGAAATTGCGCAAAAAGTCGGATACGGCGACAGTCAATATTTTTTCAGAGTATTTAAAAAATGCACGGGATTAACCCCGGCGGAATACCGAAAAAAAATGCGTTTTAAGCTTTAAAAATCAAATCCGCTTCAAGCGGATAATGATCGGATATATATACACCGTTCTCACAGTCGCGCCACAGTGTACAGCCCTGCGCCTCAAAAGCACCGCAGGCAAAAATATAATCGATTTTTTCACTCGGAATCGTACCGTAGTCGTGAAAGGTGCCGCCGCTTTGAGCCGTAACATCCCGCAATCCCGAAGAAGCGAATTCGCTTGCAAAAAGGGGGGCCAATTCCTTTTGACCGGGAAGAGCATTAAAATCTCCCATAAGAATAAAGGGAAGCACTTTTTCAGCAGCATGTACGGTTCGCATAATTTGTTCCAAGGCATTTTTCCTGGCGGACTTACCGGTGTGATCAAGATGGGTGTTCAGAACTTGAAACAGCTTGTGATTTTTGTCTTCAAAAACGGCTCGAATACAGGTACGCGGACAGCCGCTTTGCCCTCTATAGCGGGAACCGGGAAGCGAAGGTGTCGGAGAAAGCCAAAAGGTTTCGGTATAATGAAGGTTGTATGCCGTTTTTTTATATGCGATAAGAGCCTGCTCGCCGCTTAAATCTTTTTCGCGGCCGTGCCCGATAATATAATAATCGCCTAAACTTTCTTTTAGCCAATCGGCCATATGCGGCAGTACTTCCTGAAAACCGATAATATCCGGGCTTCGCGATTCGATTGCTTTTTTAATAAGGGCGCGCCGGTTCGGAAACGCATTTTTACCGTCTTCAGGATTATCCATACGGATATTGAATGTAACTGTTTTCATAAATTCTCCGATTCCTTTAGCAATATATAACAGGCGCAACGGCCGTCAGGTTTTCCATACACGCTTCTCCTGCGTACAGCTTGACAATGATAACCGATGAATCCCTGAATTCGCTTAGAGGAAGAAAAGACATTTTTTCAGACTTGTCAAGTTTGCGCACAACACTGCCTGAAGGGCTCGTATATTCTACAGTCCAAAACGGAACGGCTTGCATATCAAACCCTTTTTTTACGATATTTTCTATGCGGCACTTTACGGCGGTATTTTTTTGTAACAAAGCTTCAAAAACGGGGCCCTTGGTTACATAGGTTTTTTGCGTTTTTATCGCACGAACTAAAGCAGTCTGCGCACCTATACCCGGCCTCGTTTTTACATATACGGCAAATTTATTTTCAAAACCGTCTTTACGGTGTAAATCCATTCCCGCAGTCATAGCAATACGTAAACCGCTTAAACAAAGGCTTTGCCACCACATCAAAGCCTGTTCGTTTGCTTCCAACGATTCGGGATTGTTTATAATTTCTATAAAATCCAAAACGGAATAGTCGTTCAGCTTCATTTCCCAGCGGCAGCCTTGCGCTATGGGGGCACCGTATGAAAACGGATGAGCAATTCCGGCCAAGGCACCCGTTTTTTTTATACTGCCCAATAAAAGTTCCGCACATTCTTTGTCGATATTTTCCCAGGGAATATATTCGTTCAAATTAAAACAGAGAATATGACCGTAATAAGTCGTATATTCCATGCCGAGTATACATTCTATCGGCGGTTTTTCTTTTTCCAATATTTTTTTTATTTTATAATGGCCTGAAATCGTATTGTGATCGGTAAGGGCAAAGGCATCAACTTCGTTTTCAACCATGTAATCAATCAATTCTTTAGCCGAAAGCGAGCCGTCGGATTCTATCGTGTGATTATGAAGTTCGAATCTTTTATACATATCAAAGGGCCTTTACGGATACGGTATAGCGCGTATCGTCACATAGAACGTTAAAAAAAATTATGATAACACGCAAAACCCCGTGTATCGAGTTTTGAGGGATTGCACCTTCGGTAGCTTCCGAAGCGGAAATATACAAGTGTCTGTCGGTCATTTGCCGGTGAATGCCGCCGATAAATTCATCATTCATCATAACGCAAAGCTGAATTTCGGTTTTCATATGCGCTGCGATTTCTTTTATCTGCGCTTCGTTTACTTCCGTTCCGTATTTTTCGAGAACTTGATTATATATTTCATCCCTGCCTTCCGGGGTCAACCGCTTTAAACGCTGTTTATCGAACGTAAGATGAACGTCCAATTCTTTATAGGTTTTATCCAAACACACCGTATACGCTATTTGTCCTATAAAACCTTTATTGACGCTGCCCTTTGCTTCATATATGAGTTTCATAATAAATAATCCCGCATGTTCAGTAAAAACTTTTCTCCCCGGGGATAGTGCTCAAAATCGATTACGCCGCCGAAATAGTCTTCGGCAGTCTTAATAATACGGTCTTTGCCGAGCTTTTTTTCCATCTGTTTTAAAAATCGTCTGTCCTGTAAAGCTTCGTAAAAAACCTTTAAACGAATCGATTCAATCGGCCCGTCTTTTCCCGGATAAACGCTGAACGGATCTCCGGCCGGAAATGCACCGCCGGCATCGGTTTGTACAAAGGGATCGACAAGCCTTTTTGAATACTGCGTATAATAAAAATTATAGCCCCAATGCAAAAAACCGTCTATACCGAATTTATACAATAAAAAGCCGATGATTCTGTTACGCCATGAGGGCATAGCCAAAAAGCGGTTGCTCACCTTTGATGCCTGTGCACAGCAATAATATCCCCACAGGGGTTTTACCTCGTGCTCTATAAAGGGGGCTATTTTATCTATTGCGGCAGCCGGAATTTCGGCAATTCCTTTTTTTATAAATTCGTAATCGGATAAAGCATCCAAAACGGGATAGTTTCCGATATGTTTTTTTACGGTGTCTTTTGCCCCGCGGTATGCTTCTGCATCGCAGATATCCGGTTCATCGGAAACATGAAAAAAAGCCCTGTCCTTAAATCCCGCTTTCTCGATTTCTTCGATAAGGCGGGGTAAAAAAGCCGCTAAAAAATCTTCGTATGTTTCGGGCACTTGGGACGTTTTTTTTCCGAAGATAAGCATTTTTTTCCCGTTTACGTATGCTTGAACATCGCACGGATATTGTGCCCCCCACTGCGTGTATAAGTGCCCTATTTCCAAGTATTTTATGCCGTGTTTTTTTGCAAGGGAAGCATAACGGTGAAAACGCTCAAAAGAAAAGCGGTAAGCGCCCTCCGTTTTTTCGACATCGACAAGCTGAACGATTTTTCGGCTTCCGGTAAGATCCGTATCGAGAGGAGGCGTAAACACCGGGGTCAACAAAACCGATACGCCGTTTTCCGAAGCGGTTTTTATAAACTCGTCGATACGCTTCCAATGGTTCTCGGAAAAAATATCATCTCCGTAGTAATCGGCAAGACAATCGAGATGCAACCATTGCGTGTATTTAAAATCGTCTTGTTCAAGCACTTCATCGGCTATGCGAAGCGAAAACGTACTCCGTGTCTGAAGAGCGCGGTCTTTACATTCGGCATATAGACGAATATCGTAAATACCTGCGTCGGCTGAAGGCGGAACGTTTATTTCAATCCACAAGGTTTCGCAATATTCCGTCGAAAGAATAAAGCTGCCCGGAGAGCCGTTTTCAATTTGTACGGGATAGAGGATATCGGGAAATAAGCCTTCTTTAAAGCTCAGATAATCCGCATCGCGCCTGTCCTTGTATGCGGTAAAACGGGCGGGAACGGAGCCGACGCGGTACACCTTGCAATAGGGCAAAAGAGCGGATTCAATACGCAGCGAAACTTCAATAGTGTCGGTTTCTTCTCCCGCAAAAGAAAGAGCCGCCTGATACGAAAAGCGTTCTCCTTTTAAAGCGGTACCGCGGTTTATCTGTTTTTTTAAAAGAGAAGAATCGGCACATACCTTTTGCAAAGAACTTACATTGCATATGCGTATTTCTTCTATGCGGTATGCATTGCTTGCCGCATGAAACCCTTTTTCATCGGTACAGTCGACACGGATATAACCTTCTTTTCCGAGCAATTTAAATACGGCTTCTTCTATACACTCTCCCTCGGCTGCAATCTTTTGATATACGCGCCGTCCTTCGGTAATAAGGGATATTTTTTTTACCGGAGATGTTTTTACATATACGGCTCCGTTTTCGGTATAAAGTTCTTTTATCTGCGGTCCCATTGATGTGTAAAAATCACCGTTTCTAAAAGCGTCCATAACCGCCCGATAGGTTAAACTTTTTGCCTTTATCATCGTAAAAGCACCGAAGGAATCGGAATCGGGACTGTCGAGAGAAACGCCGTTGTGATTATCGTCGCCCGCCACGCAAAAAAGCTTTTTACCGTTATAGATACGCAAAAGCTCATCGTAACACTGCGGAGCGCAGCCGTAAGAGCCTTCCTGCTCACAGCCGTAATTGAAGATTTCCATTGCCCAAAGATTTTTTAAATCTTTGTAATCGTCGTAGGTATGGAGCGACCAATAGGGATGATTGTATACGGTTAAAAAGCCGAGAGCCCGGACTTTTTCGATATACTCGTTGATTTCATCGATGCCGTAATACCAGTCGTTCGGCTGAATAAGGTGTTCTTTTTCTTCTTTGCGGTAATCCGGATCCGTATCTATCAAATTGAAGTGATAGGTTTTTACACGGTCAAACCCGCCTTCGGTGGTATCGGGTTCGCTTGTTTCCGCTTCAAGGCCGGCAACCGCTAAAAAATTGTCATCGCTTAATTCCGCGTGATGTTTGTATATACAATGGTCGGTATAGGCGATAATCGAATATCCCCTGCTTTGATATATCTTTTTTAATTCGGCAGGAGTAAAAGCTCCGTCGGAAAAAGTCGAATGACAGTGCATATTCGCTTTGTAAAACGCACCTTCTTGCGGAATGAGGTATCTTCGGCTCATCGGCGGCTTCCCTTTGCTCCGATTAACAAGGTGATTATCTCATAAGGCTTTACCTCGACTTTGATTGTGCCTTTTTTCCATGCCGTTACCGGATTTTCACTTAAATCGGCTTCACACCATTGTGCATTCTTCGGGAAGATTGATTCATGAAGGGAAAGCTCAACCGAGCCGCGGCTTCCCGTATATTCATGGAAGCGTATAAGGATATCCTGCGAATCTTCGGCGTATTTTATACAATCAAGGAACACTGCATTGTTTGAAAAGCTCAACAAGGATTTTTCCTCCGCAGCGCTTCCTTTTACGGCTCGCACGGGGTTGTTTAAATCGAAGGCATATTCTTCAACCCGTCCCTGCACAAAATCGCCCGTATGCGGAAGAAGAGCGTAGGTAAATTCCTGTATGCCTTTATCGGCGGCGTAATCGGGATCGACGGCACTTTTCAACAAACTGATACGCATTGTATTGTCTTTTATATCGTGCCCGTATTTTGAATCATTCAAAAGAGCAAGCCCGTAACCGGTTTCGCTTAAATCAATCCATTTGTGGGCAGGCGTTTCAAACTTCGCCTTTTCCCATGAAGTATTTTGCGTTGTGCTTCTGCATAAATTGCCGTATTGAATATCATAGCGCGCCTGTGTTGTACGTATATCGGGAGTAAAAGCCGCCTTTAGAATCTTTTGTCTTTCGTTCCAATCTATGCGGGTTTTAAAGTCGATACGAGGGCTGTCCGCATAAAACAGTATACTTTGTTCTATTGTGCTTTTATTATAGGCTAAGGATACCTGCACTGCAATATACAGATTGTTGCACTCAACTGTACAGGATTTTACATCGGTAATTTCTTCTTTTTTTAAGTCAATCGTAGGCTCAAGCTCCCATGCGTCAAAACAGCGGGGTTTATCTTCAAATATCTGAAGCACATTACCGCGCTCTTTTTTTGCAAAAACATTACGGGCGGCTTTTTTATCGAATAAGCTTGTTAATTGTCCCGCTTTATTCAAAACGGCGCGGAAAAAAGAAGTTTCAAGCCGTATGCCGCCGTCGGCATTTTGCACAAACCTCAAGCCCGCTGCCGTCTTTTTTTCCTGCGGAGAGTTTTGCGGTTTTTTATAAAAGGTGCAAAAAGAAAGGGGCGGTACTGCAGGATACAAAACAAGGGTATCACAGCCGCTTTGTACACTTTTAAGCGGGCTGCCCGCTGCCGTGTAAAAGGAGCTTTTTACCGCCGAACGGGTACCGTTTTTTTCCGTTTTTCCCGAAGCGGCGGAGGGAATACGGATAAACATATCCCGTGTAAAAGACGCCGAATTGAATGCCGTAAAGGTTTCTTCCGCCTCGGAGTTATCCGAACAATGCGTTAAATCGTTTAAACTTTTTTCACGCACCGCAGCGAGAATCTTTTCGGCTTGAGCATATTCGGCTTTACTGTCTTCGTACACTTCGTGAATGGACGAACCGGGAAGGATGTCGTGAAATTGATTGCGTAAAACGATTTTCCACGCTTCATAAATTGAAGCCTTGTCATCGGCAATCCGAAGCTCGCTACGTGAAGCATTGGATAAAGTGCCGCTTACAGCATTCGAAAATACCGACAGCATTTCGGTTTCTCTAAGCATAAATTCCAAACGGCGGTTCATTTTTTTCGTATAAGCCTGCGACGTGTAGGTCCCGCGGTGGAATTCCAAATACAGCTCGCCGTCCCATACGGGAAGATGTCCGTTCAGCTTATTCGCTTTAAGCGATTTATGAAGCCGCTGCAAAAAAGTTTCCAAACGTTCGGTTTTTACATACGGAAGGGCGGGAATCTTATTTAAAACGCGGATATTTTCAATCATATCGCGCGTCGGGCCGCCGCCGCCGTCTCCGTAGCCGTAGACGACAAATAAATCGCGGTTTAAATCTTTATTTTGATAGTTTTCCCATGTTCCCTTTATTACATAGGGACGCGTATCACCGTTATATGTATAAGTGGTATCTATGTTGCCTTTATCATCCATTTCGGCGGTGGTGATAAACTGAGTCAATACCTCCGAACCGTCTATACCGCGCCAGATAAAGGTATCGTTGGGCATACGGTTGGTATCGTTCCAGCTTATTTTTGAGGTAATAAAGGTATGCACACCTGACTTTTTTAAGATTTGCGGCATAGCCCATGAATAGCCGAATACGTCGGGAAGCCATAAAAAGTCGTTGTCGCAGTTGAATTCGGCTTTAAAAAACCGTTTACCGTAGAGGATTTGGCGTACCAAAGATTCCCCCGAAGGAATATTGCAGTCGCACTCGACCCACATTGAGCCGCAGGGTTCCCAGCGGCCGCTTGCAACACGCTTTTGAATACTTTTATACAGCTGCGGGTAGTCGTGTTTTATATACTCGTAAAGCTGGGCTTGGCTTTGCAAAAAAACGTATTCCGGATATTCCTCCATATACCGTTCGACCGTACTGAAGGATCGGGCGGCTTTTTCGCGCGTATGGCAGAGGCGCCACAGCCATGCAACGTCTATGTGCGTTTGACCGATAAGGGAAATGCGTATATCGGGTTTCCCCTGCCCCTTCATTACCTTATGCAAGTAAGAAAGCGCTTTCGGAATCGAAGCGTAAAATTGCTCGGATGCGGGATTCGTATAATCGATAAAACGGAAAGCTTGGGCAAGCTCATTTATAAGCCAAAGCTTATACGGATTGTCGTCGCTCAAAAGATGGGATGTTTCGATAATATTGCGCGAAAAAAAATACAGTTCGTCCGCCGCAATGTCGAGGTATGCACATTCGGCTTTGCGTATTTCCATACGCATTTCGGAAGGCTCGCCTCCGCCGTTTAAGCCCGACCATAATCTGAACAATAAATGTACTTTTCCGCTAAACGAATCCAAAAACACTTCACGGTGATTACCGTCAACCGCCTGAAAAATACTCCCGTTTATATACAACAAACTTTCAAAGTGGCTGTTGTTACCGCTTCCCTTTCGCGCTCCGAAATCAAATAAGGCGGCAAGACGCTTTCCTTTTCGTTTCGGAGGAAGGTCCAGTTCTTTTTCAATCCAATTATAAACCCCGTAGCCCTTCCATTGGAAGCCCCTGCCAACCAGTTTTGTATGCTCGGTATCCGGCTTTGATTTACCGACTGCACCGTCGTCTTCGTACCATTTAAAATCATCGATATCCGCGATTTTTTCGTATCGCAGATTTTCCAATTCTTCAACAAGATTATACAAACGCTCTTTATTTTTAAAATCAAAGGCCATAAAATCCTCCTAATGCAAATCCGGCAGTACAAACTTTTACAAAAGCCGCCCGCTCAGCCCTTTACCGCTCCTATCATAACACCTTTTGCAAAATATTTTTGTATAAAGGGATACACACATAAAATCGGGGCCATCGTAATAATGACTGCCGCCATTTTTAACGAATCCGATGTTGCCGCCCGTGCCTGCGCCGCAATCAGTTGAGAAATAGTCGCTCCTTCTTCCGATGCGGCCATCGCTTTTCTGAGCATTTGCTGTAAAACCGTTTGTACCGGCCACAGCTTACTGCTGTTCATGTAGAAGGCTCCGGCAAACCAGTCATTCCAATGATTAACCGCCGTATATAAGCCTATAACGGCAATAACGGGTTTACTCAGCGGTAAAATAATTTTCGTATAAATACCGAAATAACCGCAGCCGTCTATTTTTGCCGATTCTTCCAAGCTGTCGGGAATGGTATCGAAAAAAGTGCGCACCATAAAAAGATAATAGGCGCCTATAACTCCGGGAAAAATATATACCCAAAAACTGTTCAAAAGACCGAGGTTTTTATATTGAATATAAGTCGGAATCAAACCGCCGGAAAAAAGCATGGTAAGGGCAATGGCCATCGTAAAAAAGGTTCTGCCCGGAAGCGTTTTTATTTTTAGAACAAAAGCGGACATAGTAATCAGCCATACACTCAATACCGTACCGATAATTGTGCGCGCAATCGTTATGCGGTACGCACCGATAATTTTTCCGTCTTTAAAAACTTCTTTAAAATTTTGAAGCGTAAACATCCGCGGGAAAAAATACACACCGCCCTTTGCCGCATCCGCACCGTCGTTAAAAGCGAGGGCGAGAATATTCAAACAGGGAAGTATAATGGAAGCGCATAAAAGCAAAAGAATAACCACGATTATACCTTGCATAATACGGTCCGAGCGCTGCCGCCGGACTTTCATTTTTTTATATGATTGGGGTTTGTATTTCGGCGCATGCATATTCATGTCTATTCCTTTGTTTTTAATAAAATTCGGGAAACCGGGCTGTCCAAAAATTTCAGTTTTTGAACAGCCCGATTATCATCAGTAGAATAAAATCGTATCCGGATTTTCTTTGTATTTTGCTTCAATTAAAGCACGGAATTCATCGATTCCGGCAGCTTTAAGCTGAGCTCTGAATCCTTCAACAATCTTTTTTACCTCGCTGTCGGAAGAAGCATAGCAGGCTTGAATAATCATATCTTTATAGTCCAATAAAGACATAGCCGCATTTACCTTTTCCAATTCGGGCAAAAATGCGCTCGGTTTTAAACCGTTGAGCTTTTTATATGTCAGCGGGTAATCGCGGGCAAGTTCAACCGCTCTGGCATAGGTTGCGGAAGTTTCGGCTCCGGGCCGTGATTCGCCGAAATAAGCTTTATTTTGATTGTTCGTAAGCAGGAATTCCAAGCCGTAGTGTCCCGAACCGTCAAACGAAGCACCGTATTTGTTTATAAGGGTGTCGGTATCGCCGTCGGCCATAGCCTTTTTAACTTCATCTTTTAAAACCGGCTTTCCGTTTACCATGTCGTAGCTGACGCCTTCAACACCGTAGAGCATCAACAGCTGACCTTCTTTTGAAGAAAGATAATCCATAAGCTTTACGATTTCTTCCGGGCGCTTTGCCGTTGCGGGAATTGCCCATTGACCGTATCCGCGCTTACCGCCGGTAATTTTTGCTCCGCTTCCTTTATAATCAACCATGCGTGCCAAAGGAATCCACGTATCGGATTCGTAAATAATCGGCTTATAATTGTGAATATCGGCAATAACCGCAACACTGTTGTTTGCACACAATTCGCCTACACGGGTTTCGTCCATTGTAAAGAATTCTTTGTGCATTAAGCCTTCTTTTAACAGTTTTCTGACAAATTCGATTTGTTTGTACACCGAATCGGTTTCGGCCTCATGAAGTATCTTGCCGTCCTTTGTCCTGTTATACACATCGCCGTTGGCACCCCACTGTAAATCTCTAAGGATGTATTCGAGAGCATCCGCCGAGCCGCCCCAGTATTTCGGCCCCAAAGGTATAACGGTGTTACCGTTTTTATCCTTATAGTTTTTTGCTTTTATCTGCTTGAGCAGCTGATACAGTTTTTCGCTTGTATCGATTTTGCGTACATCAACTCCCAAATCTTCGGCTATGGATTTTTGTATATACATCCCGCCCAAATATTCTTCTTCGGGTTTCCATACCGTCGACTCGTCCACGGCTTCTATATTCAAATGCATAAAATAAGCTTTACCGCCGAATTCTTTGCGCCATGTAATATTGTTATAGGTATCGGGCGGCAAAAAGTTCTTATCGGAATATTTCGAATATACCTTTGTATTTTTTATATACGGCGTAAGGTCGGTAAAAATGCCGTCTACAGCCGCAGGATACAAAACACGGAATTCGGGCCGTGTGGAATCATTTAAATAACTGCAAATCATGTCGGGTAAATTTCCCGCCGCAATTTGAGCCGCCATAACGTAACGGTCTTCTTCGCCCGGAGTATACAAAAACTCGATTTTCATACCGGTGCGGCGTTCAAGTTCTTTCATAACCGGCGTGTTTAACTGGTCTTTGGGAAGCTGATAGCCTATATCGTCAACATAGGCTTGTACTTGAATCGTACGCTTCGCAATCCATGTTGACGGTTTCCCCGAGGAATCCGCTCCTTTTTCCGTACCGCCCTTCGCAAAAACAGCGGGTAAGAGCATACATGCGGCCGCTAAAACCGCAAGTATTTTTTTTACGTTTTTCATGTTCATAGAACATCCTCCTTTTTTATTTTTTTACCCCTCAATCGGAGCAAAACAGGACAGGATATGTTTTACCGGAATTTTAAAATATTCCGACATCGGTTAATTTTTTACATATTTTATTACTGCCCAGTACGAGAATTAAACCGACAATTCCCTGTAATAAACCTATTGCCGTCGCATAACCGAACTGACCGTTTGCCAATCCGACTCGGACAACAAAGGTGTCCAGGGTGTCGGCCAAGGCCATATTACCGGGGGTACGTAAAAGGTATATTTGGTCAAAACCCGATGAAAAAAGCCCTCCGATGCCTAAAATAAACAACACGCCGATTGTGCCGCGGATTCCCGGCAGGGTTATGTGCAGCATTTTTTTAATTTTACCGCAGCCTTCTATTTCGGCAGCCTCGTATAAATTCGGATCAACCCCGCTTATTGCGGCCAGATATATAATCGAATCCCAGCCGATATTTTTCCATAAATCAAGAATAAATAAAATCGGCAAAAAATATTTCGCTTCCATCAAAAAAAAGGTCGAACCGTCGCCGCCGAAAAAGGCTATAATTTGATTTATAACCCCGTTGTTCGGCGCGAGGATACGCTGCACCATCGTAATGATGATAACCGAAGATAAAAAGTGAGGAAGGTAGGTAACGGTTTGAGTAACTTTCTTAAATACACCGTTTTTCAATTCGTTAAGCAGCAACGCCAATATAATGGCAAAGGGAAATTCCAAAATCGTTTTCATAAACCCGACGGTAAGAGTATTTTTCAGCAAGCGGACGGCATCGTAACTCGTGAAAAAGGTACGAAAATACGTAAAGCCTATCCACGGACTGCGGAAAATTCCCTTCGCAGCCGAATACTTTTTAAAAGCCAATACAATACCGGCCATAGGTACATACGAAAACAGAATAAAGTACACAACGCAGGGGATAAACATCAAATACAGTACGCGGTGTTTGTGAATCTTTGTAACAAGCTCATTTTTGCGTAGACTGCCCGTACGAAACGGCTTACACACCGAACGGTTTTTCATATTTAAAGTATAAAGCATAATCGCATAGTCGCAATGGACAAAACACCGCAAAAAGAGTGGATTTTTATACGATTCAGACACAAAAACGGCAAAAATAAAAAAATACGGGACAGATTCTGTATAAAAAGTAACGGATACTTTGGAACCGCTTCCTTATGCAACCCTTGCATAAAATCCTGCAGAACATTAAAATACCTCTATTATGATTGACTATCGTTTTATAAAAGAGCACCTTGAAGCGGTGAAAAAAAATATTGCACAGCGCAATATGCGTGCAAATGCCGATGCCGTTGTTTCCTTGTTTGAAAAACGTACCAAGCTGGTAACCCTTATCCACGGTTTGCAGGAAAAGCGCAATGCAAACGCAAACGCCATGAAGCAAAAATTAAGCGATGAAGAGCGAAAGCGCCTTATCGAAGAAGGTAAAAGCATAAAGGATTCGATAGCTTCTTCTCAAGCCGAATTAAATCAAACCGAAGAAGAGCTTGAAACCGAAGGATCAAAAATTCCGAACATGGCCCACCCCGATGCTCCCGTCGGCAATGTCGATTCGGATAATCTTCAGGTTAAGGTATGGGGAAAGCCGACCGAATTTGCTTTTACGCCCAAAGACCATATTCAAATCGGCCAAGACCTCGATTTAATCGATTTTGACAAGGCGACAAAGGTTTCGGGAAGCAAGTTTTATTATCTTAAAAACGAAGCCGTTTTTTTGGAACAGGCCCTTGTCCTCTATGCATTAAACACCCTGCGCAAACACGGCTTTACCCCCTTTATAACCCCGGACGTCGCCCGCGAAGAGATTCTTTCGGGCATCGGCTTTAATCCGCGCGGTAACGAATCGAACGTATATACCCTTGAAGGTGAAAATTCCTGCCTGATAGCGACGGCCGAAATCACCTTGGGCGGCTACCATTGCGACGAAATTCTTCCCAAAGACAAGCTTCCCCTTATGTACTGCGGTCTTTCACACTGCTTCCGCCGGGAAGCGGGTGCCGCAGGGCAATTCTCAAAGGGCTTGTACCGCGTACATCAGTTTACCAAGGTTGAAATGTTTGTATATTGCCTTCCCGAGCAGTCGGATGCAATACACGAAAAACTGCGCCTCATTGAAGAAGAAATATTTGAAGGCCTGGGCATTCCATTCCGCGTCGTCGATACCTGTACCGGAGATTTGGGAGCCCCCGCATACCGCAAATGGGACATTGAAGCGTGGATGCCCGGGCGCAACGGCGGTGAATGGGGAGAAGTAACGTCCACGTCAAACTGTACCGATTATCAATCAAGACGCTTAAACGTCCGCTATAAAGACGATGACGGAAAAAATAAGTACGTCCACATGCTGAACGGAACCGCAGTTGCGGTTTCACGCGCCCTCGTTGCGATTTTGGAAAACTTTCAAAATGAAGACGGTTCGGTTACGGTACCCGAAGTATTGCGCCCCATCTGCGGGTTCGACGTCATCAGGCCTAAAAATGAAAAAGTTTATTAATTTTGCCCGGCCTTCATTTTTGCTGCTCCTCTTTTTGACGATTATCATTGCGGCAGCCGTTTTAAAAGTTGCCGCAAGCATCCTGATTCCGGTTACGATTGCAATGCTTATTTCCCTCGTGTTCGAACCGCTTATTATTATGTTGAATAAAAAATTCAGGATTCCCTGGGTTGTGTGTATCTTTATTGTATTATCGATTGTAATTATGAGCGTATCCTTTATCGCATCTCTTTTACTGACAAGCATCCGCACAATCGTCGATTTATACCCGAAATATGAAAACCGCTTTATGCTTATTTACAAAAACATCGCGGACATCTTTGTTTTGCCTTACAATGCTGACGACAGTCTTTTCCAAAATCTGTGGAGTCAGCTCGGTATACGTCAAGCATTGCAAAATTACGCCTTTTCGCTTTCAAACTCGCTTATAACCTTTTTAAAGGATTTAACCCTTGTTACCCTCTTTGCCATCTTTTTTTTGCTCGATTTGCGATATTTACGCAGACGTCTTGAGTTTGCTTTTGAAGGAGAAAACAAGGGGAAAATTACGGTTATGATTACCGATATCATTCAGCAGGTTACCCGCTATATGTCGGTAAAATTTTTTATTTCGCTTTTAACCGGTCTCATCGTTTTGGCCGGTACCCTTGCCGTAGGCATGGACTTTCCCGTTTTATGGGGCTTTCTCGCTTTTATTTTGAATTTTATTCCGAACTTCGGTTCGATTATTTCGGGCGTACTCACTTCGGTATTCGCCCTCGTACAGTTTTGGCCCCGTCCTGCACCGGTTGTCTTTGTCGCAGTTCTTATGCTCAGCGTCAACTTTATCCTCGGCAATTTTCTTGAACCCAGAATTCAGGGCCGCAATTTGGGCTTATCCCCCTTTGTGATTATAGTTTCTCTATCGTTTTGGGGCTGGCTGTGGGGCTTTACGGGCTTACTTGTCGGCGTTCCGATGATGGTTATTCTTAAAATCATCTGCGAAAACGTATCGATTTTACATCCCGTATCGATTTTGATGGGAAATTCAACCGGTGAAAATACGGAAATACGGCCTGCAGAACAGTCGACTGCAGAGCCGCTGCCGGCTGCGGAGGACAATGGACCGCCGCCCTGTCAAGATGAACCCTAAACAGGAACATATGGGTATGAAGAAATACATACTTGCCCACGACATAGGTACCAGCGGAACAAAGGCCGTGCTTTTCGACACGCAAACACTGTGCGTTACGGGAGATTGTACTGAATCCTATCCCACATTGTATCCCGAAAACGGTTTTGCCGAACACAATCCCGAACAATGGTGGAAGGCCGTATGCACGGCAACGAAAAAACTTCTCGAACAAACAAAGGTAAAAGCGGAGCAAATAGCTGCCATTTCTTTTTCAGCAATTATGAATACCTGTTTGCCCGTAGATAAGGACGGGAAGGCTTTGCGAAATGCCATTATTTGGGCAGACCAGCGCGGAGAATCCGAACTGCCGAAGCTGTATGCCGCAGCTGATGAAAATGCTTTTTACGACATCACCGGCCACCGCATAAACTGTACATACGCAATTGCAAAAATGCTGTGGCTCAAAGAGCATGAAAGCGAAGTTTTTAAAAAAACATATAAATTCCTTCAGGCAAAAGACTTTATTATTCATAAAATGACGGGAAGTTTTATAACGGATTATTCCGATGCATCCCATGTCGGCATATTGAACATGCGTACTAAGCAATATGAAAGCTCTCTTTTAAAAGATTTGAACCTTTCGGAAAGTTTAATGCCCGAAATAAAAAAATCCGTCGATGAGGCAGGCCGTTTAAGTACAGAAGCTGCACGCGAGTGCGGCTTAATATCGGGAATTCCCGTTATTACCGGAGGCGGAGACGGCAGCTGTGCAACCGCAGGAGCGGGAGTATATGAACCGGGCATGGCATACAATGTACTGGGCACCTCATCATGGAACGGAACCTTAAGTAAAACAATCATCCATGACCCTGAAAAAGTTTGTTTTTCTCTTATGCATCTTGACGGCATACACTATATGCCCCTGGGAACCATGCAAAGCGCGGGGCATTCTTTGGAATGGCTTATGAACAATCTTTTTCCGGATTTTGAAGCAAATAAAACAGCCCGTTTTACTGAAATAAATAAACAAATAGATGAATTATTAAAAAGCGGTATACGTACAAATCTCATTTATCTACCCTATCTTATGGGTGAACGCAGCCCCTGGTGGAATCCCGATGCCAGAGGAGCCTTTATCGGCTTACATCCGGAAGCAGGCCGTGCCAAAATGATACAAGCCTGTATGGAAGGTGTCGCCTTTAATCTGAAAATCATCTTGGATTCATTGGAAAAAAATCTGGGGCCGCTGTCGATGATTCTTATCGGAGGAGGCGCACGGAACCGAACATGGATCGATATAATCGCGTCGATATGGGAAAAAGAAATTAAGCTCCCCAAATATTTGCTCCAAGCTACATCCATAGGCGCAGTATTATGTGCGGGAATCGGTTCAAAACTCTTTGATGATTTTTCCGCTGTAAAAAAAATCAATCCTATCGAACATATCGTACAGCCTCACACCGAGCTGCAAAAACACTATCGTACACAGTATAAACTCTTTATACAGGCATATGAAGCCCTTGCGCCCGTATATGCAAAAATATCTTCCGCAAACGCCCTTTAGTATTGAAGCGGATACGGATCAATCAATCAATTTCCCGTCAAATGTGCCAGCTTTTCCGTTACGTCTTGAGCGCTGTTTTGCGTGCGGATAAAAAACACGAGCTCGGTGTCGTCTTGAAGAACCGCATCAACCGCAAGAAGATATTTGTCATATCTTTTTCCGAACAAACCTCGCTTTTCAACCCGATATATGCGGCGGCTTTTGAACACGGCAAAAGAACACATTTGTTCGACAGGCGGCTTGCCGTTTGAAGCGGCCCGGAACAAGCCGAGTAAGGGGGACTCGCTGGGATGCGCATAAAAATATAAATCATTTTCGCCGATTATAAGCAAGCCCCATAAGCCCGACTGTTTTTGTACCGGCTTGAGTTTTAACAGGGCAAATACTTCATCTTCCGCTTCAAGGCACACCATTTCAACCGATATAACCTTATCATGGAAGCGTTCACCCATTTCATTAAAAAATTCTTCGCGCGCCTGCGCATCGGATGTTCTTTTCATAATATGAGTATAACAAATAGTACTGCTTATTTATAGAGGGTTTTATAGAATTTTTCATACAAAAAACGGCAGTCTTCCTCTTTTATATTTGAAAACATACACACCGCACAGACGGAACCTGCGGTATTTTTATATATTTTTGAAACAGCCATTTTGATTTTTAAAATACGGAAGATGCGCGCTTGTGCAATTCGTATATGTATCATATATTCATTTCCTTTAATCAGAGGAAAAGGCGGAGAAAAACCGCCGGAGTCTTGAATAACCGCCCCGCCTAAGATAATCAAAGAATGTGTAAGACATAAAACCGAAAGCGGTTCTGCCCTGCCCCTCACTGCACCCGTATTTTTTTGTATTTCGCCTAAAAATCGGCATACGGGAAGCAAAAAAAGTCTTTCTTCCACATCGGAAGGAGCGGTCATAGGCCGATGTGATTTAAAAGCGAGAATCGTATGTACAGACTCCGTTTCCGATAAGGCAAGAGGAATATATACGTCGTATTCGGCATCTTCAAGTTCACGCTCGGTTTCCGCAAATTCCGTGTCGCTTAAGTCGTCGGCGGTAACGGAAACCGGATAGGGGAAAAAATTGCGGCCGGGAATCTTTTTTCCGGGAATATATAAGATTCGTTTTGTTTTATCGACTATTTGCCGGCAAAGAGGAGAAAGAGGAACGGATTTTAAAGAAGCCGCAGTCCGCAAAAAGGGAGCAGACAAAACAGCTTCTTCTTTTGAAAAGCCGAGCCAGAGGCGGTTGTCAAAAATATCATAACCCTTTTTAAGATTACATTCGGCCCGTACGCCGGATATGCCCGGTACATATATTTTTGCACTGACCGAACCGACACCTTCAGCGGAATCCGGGGTTTTAAATACTTTTTGAGGCAAAACAAAGGCAAAACCGTTTTTTACGGGTTGTAAGGGGCCTGAAAAATATACGCCTCTTCCCTTATAAAAAAAAACAACATAGACAACCGGAAGTTCAGCCAGTTTTTGCAATACCGGTGTAAGGGGCAAAAGCAAAAAACGTCCCGAAAAAGCAAGGTAGCGGTTTGCTGAAAGATGAAAAATCATCTCTCCCTTATTTTGTATCAGGGATGAACGCAATGTCAGAGGAGGTTTTTCGGCACATAAAAATTCCGCAATTACATCACGGGCAATTCCCGTCAATTCCGCGTTCATTTTTTTGATTCCTCAAAGACGATTTGTTCCACTTTGAACGCAGCCTCGGATGAAGCATCGGCATTATTTTCGCGCACAAGAAAAACCGAAAGGTATAAAAAGCCGGTACGGCTATCGGCTGAGGTCCTCAAGCGAAGCGGAACTTCAATGATGCCCTTTTCATCAATACGGGCCTTTCCGACAATTCCGTCTTGGACATCGGGCAAAAGCTTTAATTCGTATTCATACAGCGGTTTTAGGAACCTGCATTCCGATGCAAAAAAGGCAATATTTAACTCTTTTTTTACACAACCTTCTATCAGATTTTGACACAGTCCGTACGCTTCTTTAGGAATCATACGGGTATCCAAAGAGGTAAAACCTTCGGCTTCAGGATAAATAGGATCGCTGACCGAAATATCCGCAAGAAACAAAGCCGCGGTATTGTCGGCATTTCCCGCCGTCAAACGGACAAAGCGCAAGCCGCTTTCGGCATTTTTGCGGTCCGTCTCTTTGTCAAAAACCCAATCGATATTTTCAGCGGCCTGTAATGCGGAAGTACGAAGCGTCCGGGTATTGTATACGTCATAGGGCACTTCGGCTTGAGGCTTGCAGGAGAAAAACACGGGTATATATAACATGCAGGCGGCAAACACAAAAAAAACGCGCATGATTTTTTTTCGGCATACCATTTGTAAAGTATAGCGGTTTTTGTTTTTTTATGCTACAATTCGGCCGAAGGACAACAATTTTAACTGCGGAGAAAATTATGGCACTCACCTTGGCGGAAAAAATCATACAGGCGCACTTGGTACATGAAGCCTGTGCGGAAACGGAATTTAAAACGGGAGTCCCGATAAAGGCCGGAACGCATATTGCAATAAAAATCGATCAAACCTTAACACAGGACGCAACCGGCACAATGGCATATTTACAATTTGAAGCTATCGGCGTCCCGCGTATCAAAACGGAATTGTCCGTTTCGTATATCGACCATAATACCCTGCAAACCGATTTTAAGAACATGGATGATCACCGTTATTTACAAAGCGTTGCGGCAAAATACGGACTTTGGTTTTCGCGGGCCGGAAACGGCATTTGTCATCAAGTGCATTTGGAAAAGTTCGGTGTCCCCGGCAAAACTCTTTTGGGCTCCGATTCTCATACTCCGACGGCGGGAGGCTTGGGTATGCTTGCCATAGGTGCCGGAGGCTTGGATGTCGCAGTCGCAATGGCAGGCGGCGCCTTTCATCTTGCCATGCCGAAAATCATAGGCGTACACCTTAGCGGAAAACTCAAAGCCGGAGTGAGCGCAAAGGATATTATTTTGGAAGTTTTAAGCCGCGAAACCGTTAAGGGTGGAGTCGGTGCAGTCTACGAATACTTCGGAGGCGGACTGTCCTGCTTGACCGTACCTCAGCGTGCTACGATTACGAATATGGGAGCGGAACTCGGAGCAACCTCAAGCCTTTTTCCCTCGGATGAATCGACCAAGCGCTATTTGGAAGCGATGGGCCGTTCCGCGATGTGGAAGCCCCTGAGTGCCGATGAAGGAGCGGCTTACGATAAAATACTGGAAATAAACCTTTCAAACCTTTCGTCGCTGGCAGCCTGTCCTCATTCCCCCGATGCGGTAAAACCCGTTTCATCTTTAGCCGGCATGCCCGTACAGCAGGTCGTTATCGGCTCATGTACAAACTCTTCTCTCGACGATTTGGCTGCGGTTGCTTCAATCGTACGCGGCAAACGCATTGCAGAAGGTGTTGAAGCGGGCATCGCACCGGGAAGCCGCAATACCCTTTTGATGGCATCAAAGGCGGGTATTTTGGAAGATTTAATCGATGCGGGCTTCCGTATTTTGGAAAGCGCATGCGGCCCCTGTATAGGACAAGGCTTTGCCCCCTCTTCGGGTGCCGTAAGTTTACGAACCTTTAACCGCAACTTTCCCGGAAGAAGCGGTACTGCGGATGCGGGCGTATATTTGGTATCTCCGGAAACGGCCGCGGCCGCAGCCTTGACGGGAGTCATCACCGAACCGGAAAAATCGGATATTTCTGTCGGCGAAGGCTCTCTCCTGTACGGAACCGTGCCCGAAAACGGTACCGATAATGCAGCTTACAAACTGAGCGCCGACACCGTCAGGCAAACCGCTTTGAACGAAAACATGTTTATTCCGCCGCTTGATGCGGAAAAAGCCGCAGAGGTTGAAATAATACGCGGCCCCAATATCAAAGAATGCCCCCAAGCTCGCGCAAGTGCAAAAAATCTGTGTATTCCGGTTATCCTCAAAGCCGGAGACAATATATCCACCGATGAAATTTTACCGGCCGGAGCTAAAATGCTTCCCCTGCGTTCAAATATACCCGAAATCGCAAAATATACCCTGGAACGCGTCGATCCGGGATTTTATGCACATGCGATGGCCGCTTGCGAAGACGGTAAAGACGGTTCGGCCGTAGTCGGAGGCGAAAACTACGGTCAGGGCTCTTCACGTGAACACGCGGCCCTTGCCCCCATGTATTTGGGAGTACGCCTTGTATTGGCGCGTTCTTTTGCCCGCATACACCGTGCAAACCTTATAAACTGCGGTATTCTTCCCCTTATTTTTAAAAACCCGGAAGATTACGATAAAATCGGCGAAAACAATGTGCTGCACTTAAAAGACATAGATATTTCCCTGCAGACGGGTAAGCCCTTTACAATACTGTGTACGGACGGCGAAGGACGCGAACTGTTTAGCTTTGAGGCGCTTAACGATTTTGATGAGCGAACCCGCAGAATTCTGACTGCAGGAGGTTTAAGCGTATATACGCGAAACGGCGGTCAATAAGAGAACGAACTTATCCGCCCGAATTCGAAAAATGCATATTGCAAATAATGGAGAATTGATATACTATGTACTGTAGATAATCCTAAAAGGCGGAGCATATGAACATCCACAACATTCTTGAAGATCAGGTTATTTTATGCGTGAATAAAACATTCGAAAACCTCAAAGAAGTAAAACCGGCGTGGTTTACCTGCGACTGTGAGCAATGCCGGCTTGATACCGCCGCCTATGTGTTAAACAGACTTCCGCCCAAATACATTGTATCCGGAAGGGGCTTAACACACGTACTGTCGCAAAACGATTCACAAACAACGATAGACATAGATGCCCTTATCATGGAAGGTGTCAAAAAGATATTAAAAAATGCACGCCCCTTTCATGCAGGCGAATCGAAGGATAAGATAAAAAATGCCGGACCGGTATTCAATTTTCCGTTTTTTATCGGAAAAGTATGTAACGGTTTGACATTTGAACCCGTAAGCAATGCCGTCATTACACTGAGCAAAGACGGGATTCCGTGTGAAATGATCGATTACACATGGCAAAATCCCACAACCTTAACCCATCATACAAAGGGCAAATATACCTTTTGGGTAAAGCCGGAACCCGCTCAAAGTCCCGATGAAACAAAATGCTTTCATTTTAAGATTGAAATCACAGCCGAAGGCTTTGAAAAAAACATATATACGTTCGACGTTCCGGTTACCAGCGCTCAATATGCCGTTTATGAGCCGAGTACCGTCGATTCGGTCAAAATAGAAAATTTGTATTTATTTGAAGCCGACAATGACTGACATACAATAACCCCAAGGAAGTACAAAATCCATGAATACACGATTCTCAAAACGGGATACCCTCGTTATCGCTCTTATTTTATTTTCAATGTTTTTCGGTGCAGGCAATTTGATTTTTCCGCCCATGGTCGGAAAGCTTGCCGGTACGAATATGCTCATTGCCATGCTCTTTTTCGGAATAACTGCCGTTTTTCTTCCCGTTTTGGGAATGATGGCGGTTGCAAAAACACGCGGTCTTCCGGTTCTCGGAGAGCGTGTCGGGAAAAAATTCGCCGTTTTTTTTACCGTTGTAATTTACATGTCGATAGGACCCTTTCTTGCCATTCCCCGTGCCGGGAGCGTTCCCTTTGAAATGGCAATAGCCCCTTATCTGCCGCAGGGATTTTCGGGCCCCCTGGCCCTTTTTATGTACACGCTCGTATTTTTTGCCGCATCGGGCATTATCAGTATTGCAGACGATAAGAGTATGCAAAATATTATGGGCAATATCCTCACCCCCGCCCTGCTTATAATGCTTTTAGCCCTTTTTATCGGCTCTCTTTTTAACGATATGGGCGCCTATGCTTCTCCGATGGAAGATTACGCCGTGCAGCCGATGATAAAAGGCTTTATAGACGGATATTTAACGATGGACACCCTTGCCGCCCTCAATTTCGGTTTGGTAATAACCTTGGCAATTGAAGCACACGGAGTCCGGGACGATAAAAAGATTTTGGGTATAAATATACAAATCAGCTTATTGGCCGGGGCTATCCTCTTTTTGATTTACCTTATGCTCGCCGATATCGGTGCAAAAAGCGCAATCCTTTTTCCCGATACAACAAACGGGGCACAGATTCTCGTCCATGTATCCCGTATGTTTTTCGGCAAATTCGGCGCGGTTATTCTGGCCCTGATTTTTACCCTTGCCTGCCTTACAACCTGTGTCGGCTTATTGATTTCAATCAGTCACTATTTTGAAACGCTTATTCCGCGCATAAAATACCGAAGCTGGGTTATTATCTGGACTGTGGTAAGCCTCGTCTTTGCAAACATAGGTCTTGACGGAATCCTTAAATACAATATTCCCGTTTTAACCGCAATTTATCCGGTATCGATTATGCTGATTGTATTGGCGCTGTGCGAAAAATTTGCGGGAACGGGGGCTTTTATATACCGCTGCGTTATTTATTCAACGGCGCTTATAAGCCTTGTCAATGCCCTCGATCAGGCCGGTCTCAAGCTTCCCGTCCTTACCGGTCTTGCCGAAAAGCTTCCGCTGTATCAAAACGGACTCGGCTGGCTTCTTCCCGCAATCGCGGTTTTTGTTGTAAGCGGTATTATAGACAATATCGGCCGCAAAAAAAGCGCTTGACAGCTGCTTAGACGCTTAACAGCGGCTTAAAGCCTCGACAAAAAAATTAGCCGTCTAAAAGCAAAGGCTCTTAGGCGGCTTTTTTTATAAGAGTTTCGACTATAAAGATCTCACGATATTTGCAACGCAAAGGGCTATAATACCGGCTTCCGTTATATTAAAAAGAATATTAACCGCCCGTGTGCTTGCATGCAGTTTTAAATGCGTGCCCAAAAAACCGCCTGCAACACCGCAGGCAATCATATAAGGCGCCATACTCAAATCATAGGGCGCAAAACCGGTAGTTAAAAGAACGGAAGCCAATTTCGCTATTTGCGCAAAAAAAATCGTCGTAAGGCTTGCAAAGGCCGCCGTTTTTATTTCAAACGAAAAGACATAAATAAAAAGGGCCACATTGATAGGCCCGCCGCCTATACCCAAAAACGAGGAAATAAAACCGAGGACAAAGCCGGAAAGTATATAGGCCGGTGCGGAAGAAAAGCCGTGTTTTTTGATTTTGTCGGCAAAAAGCATGTAGATAAAAACGGCAACCATGAGAATCAAAAGGCAGATATTTTGAATAAAGATAACCGCATCGTTGTTATTGACGGCTTTACGCACCCATTCATAGGCAAATTGTCCCGCTATACCGCCTGCAACCGAGCCGGCACTCAAGATAAGCAGACGGGAAATCGATACCGGAACGCGGCCCGAGGCCCGCTGTGCGCGGTAATCCTTGGCAAGAGAAACCGAAGACATAAAAAATACGGTAAGACTGCTTAGAAGACCGATTGAAGCCGAAGAATAATGGCCCAAAAAGTCCATAGCGGGCTTCATAATAACGCCGCCGCCCATACCGCTTAAAGAGCCGATGGTTGTAGCGCCCAATGCCAACAACGCATATATAACTATATTCATAATCGGAACGACAGGATTCGAACCTGCGACATTCTGCTCCCAAAGCAGACGCGCTACCAACTGCGCTACGTTCCGCAGTTTTTATGTACTATCATGCTATGTTATGCACGATTTTTAATACTGTAATTCCTTTTATTTAGAATAAAATAGCTTTCGGGTCCGGAGGGACTCGAACCCCCTACCTGCTGCTTAGAAGGCAGCTGCTCTATCCGGATGAGCTACGAACCCTTATCAATTCGGTAAGTATATCAAAAAAACAAACCGATGTAAAGCGCTTATTCAACATTGCGGCTTTGCTCTCGGATATTTTCGAGGGCGTCCTTCGCTTCGATAACGCTTTGACCGATTTTTAAAATCTGATTTTTCGAGCCGATTGTATTGATTTCGCGGTTTAATTCCTGACAGATAAAGTCGATTTTTTTTCCGGGCGCTTCGTTATGCTCTATTTCGGCCTTTAAAGCTTCGATATGGCTTAAAAGGCGCACAACCTCTTCGTTAATCGTATATTTTACGAGCATGGCCGCAGTTTCGCTCATAATGCGCTGTTCGTCGGCCTTATCGCCCAAAAGCTCGTTAAAACGTTTTACAAGGCTTTGTTTAAAAATCTCTTCCATCTCCGGAACGCTTTGCTCGAACAGGCGGGCGCAGTTTTCAAGCTTTGCAAGCTGGGACAGTATATCGCGCTTGAGGTTTACCCCTTCGCGTTCCCTGTCCGCACAAAAATCCTTTAAAGCCCGGGTAAAAACGGGTTCAATCAAAGTGCGGTATGCATCGGTATCATAAGTTTGATTGACCGTCAACACTCCTTCGCGCGAAGCGATTAAACCGACTGAAATATCGGTTTCGCTTAAGCCCGAAGCGTGCGCAATTTTTTTTAAGGCATCGGCATAGCTTTTTGCAGCCTGTAAATCGGTTTCAACCGATATTTCGGGCTGAAAATCCTTTACGCGGATGTATACATCGACCTTACCGCGTACAATATACCGGGCACACAGGGTGCGGATTTCCTGCTCCAAAGCGCCTAAAAACGGGGGCAGGTTGATATTAAAGTCCGCATACCGCGAATTAACCGATTTAATTTCGGCCGAAACAAAGGCTTTTTCCGTGGTGCTTTCGGCATAGGCATAGCCGGTCATACTTTTCATATAATTTTCCTTAACTCTTTTTACGGACATCGGACAGTGTTTCAATCAACAGGCGGCCGAGCTTCCAATTGTCGCCCGCTCCCATTGTAATAAAAAGAATATCGCCGGCCGTTTTTTCGAATCTCCCGCTCAGATAATCGAGGGCATCCGAAGGTTCTTCAAAATAGGAAACTTTTTTATGATTGAGGCGGACTTTTTCGTAGAGGGTTTTACCGCTTACCGAACCGTCATAGGTTTCGCGGGCGGATGCGTAAATCTTATGTAAAATCACTTCATCGGCCGAAGAAAAAGACGAAGCAAAGCCGTCCAAAAGAGAGGCAGTCCTCGTATAGGTATGAGACATAAAATCGACGATAATATACCTATCGGGATAAAAAGAGCGCAAGCCCGCTATAGTGGTTTTTAAAGCCGTCGGATGGTGGGCGTAATCGTCCATAATCAAAATATGTTTACCGAGTTTTGAATAAAGGCTGCCGATTATTTCGCTTCGTCTTTTTGCGCCCGTAAAAGATGCATAGCCGGCCGCCAGTTTTTCACTTAAAGCTTTTTTTTCAGCGTTTGAAAGCGCGCCGGTCTGTCCGGTATTTTCCGCATAAAGGGAAAGGGTCAAGGCGCAGGCTGCCCCCGCATTCAATACCGTGTGCTTTCCCGGAATACGAATGTAAAACTCTTTATCGAATAAGGAGAGGGAAAAATACTGCCTTCCCTCTTCGGTTTTTCCCAAAGAAAGGCGGTAAGCACCTTCAGCGTTAAAACCGTAGGGCGTATACACAATATCGCCTCTCTTTTGTTTTACGATGGAAACGGTTTGGCATGCACCCGGATCGTCTGCGCAGTAAATCAATTCTCCGCCTTCGGGCAATAAAAGACAGTAATCGACAAAGGCGCCGCGTATACTTTCGTAGGTGGGATAATAATCCTGATGGTCGCTTTCCACACCCGTTAAAATAATTTTTTTCGGGCAAAAGGACATAAAATGACGCCGGTATTCGCAGGTTTCGGCCACAAAAAAGCGGCTTCCCCTGTTAAGGGTACAGCTTCCGCCCGCCCCGTTTTCGGCAAAACCGGGGATAATGCTTCCGGCAAGTACCTGTACGGGCAGTTCCAAACTTTTAAGGAGCATACCCGTAATCCCCGTTGTCGTCGTTTTTCCGTGCACTCCGGCAATACCGCAGCTGTAAGAAGCGCGCGACAGGGCGCCGAGGGCTTCGGTATACAAAAGCATCGGGATTCCCGCTTCGGAGGCGGCAATCAATTCGGGATTGACATCGGGTTTATATGCGGAAGAATAGACAAGTAAGTCGATATCGCTTCCGATATTGTCTGATGAAAAGAGGGCCGGCGTAATGCCGAGACGCTCAAGCACCTCGTCAGTATAAAAACGCTCTGCAACATCGCTTCCGCTTATACGGGCGCCGCGGTACCGGCAGATTTCCACAAGGGCCGCCATTCCCGTTCCCTTTATTCCCGTAAAATGGATACGGGTATCGCTTAAATCGCTTTGTAAAAGAAGAGCGATGCCTGCTTCTTTATTCGTATCGGCTTTTTTCGCCTGATTATTTTTAACGGACATTGGCGACAGTATAGCGTAAAAAAGGTGCAAATTCAATAAGGGGGAGAACCCTAAGCATTCACTTCGACAAAAAAATCACACCGCTTGCGAATAAAATAAGCAAAACCGAAAAAAGGGCATACTCTATAATACCTTTTTTTATTTTAAAATTATCCCATACTATGGCTGTAACTTATGGAAACTAAAATATGGTTCACAAATCAACCAAAGATGTTTTGTTCGCTATAATTAAATTAATATTCTTCTCTTTCAACACATTTGCGGCAGTTTCACTTATTCCCCAATCTGTAATAACAGTATCGATTTGATTAATATTTCCGCATGACACAAAGCTGTTTTTTCCTAATTTACTGCTGTCAACCAACAGAATTTTTTCTTTTGATTTTTCCAAAATGCATTTTCGTAACTCGGCTTCAGCAAAGGAGGTACACGAAATACCGTATGCCGGATCTATCCCTGTTGTACTTAAAAAAGCTTTATCAACAAAAAGATCGTGCAACGCGGCAGTGGTTAACATTCCAAGTAAATTTTTATTTGCAATATTATATGTACCGCCTAATATTGTAAGATGTATATTTTCCAAATTATCAAAAAATTGAATATGCGGAATAAAATTGGTTACAATAGTAATTTGAAATGTTATTTGATTGACGAGTTTTGCCAGTTCAAGTAATGTTGTACCTCCATCGAATAACATACTATCCCCGGGAGTTATAAGTTTGAAAGCTTCTTTTGCAATAGCTATTTTTTGAGGTAAATTTTTAACCATTCGTTCATCAAAAGGTCTATCGAGCGATGAATGTGAACGTTCAACGGCGCCTCCGTATGTTCGAGTTATAAATCCATTTTGCTCAAGAATCTTTAAATCTTGACGTATAGTTACTTCCGTTACATTAAATTTTTCCGCCACCTCTTTAACAATAATTTGGCCGTTATTACGAATCATTTCCAAAATTTGATTACGTCTTTCAATATGAAATATACCGGTGTTCAGTTTCATATATTTATTCATACAATGATTATGTCATAAATTTTTAAAAAAAACAATAAATATCAGCAAGACTTTCGAAAAAAAATAATAAGAAAGAAAATAGCCAATATTTTAGTTGCAAAAAGAAAAAAACATGATATAATATGATTATTAATCATAAACTCTTTCGATACGAAAGAACAAGAAGTATTCATAAGGAGGACGATTATGAAAAAATTGGGTATTGCAATGATTATTGCAGTGATTAGTACAGGACTCTTATTTGCCGGAGGTCAAAATGAGAAATCCGTCCGTAAAGCATCAAAAAATTTAAGTATGTATTTTGCATGGACGGAAGATGAAATTCCTACATACTGTCAAGAATTTGAAAAAGATACCGGAATACACATTAATTATGTTAGACTTTCGGCAGGAGAGATGATTACGCGCGTAATCAGTGAAAAAGGGAATCCTCAAGTCAGTATCATCTGCGGCGGCGGTTCGGAAGGATATATAAATGCGGCAAATGAAGGCATATTTGAACCGTATAGGTCGCCGGAATTGGATAATATTCCTGATATTTATTGGGAAAAAGATAATAAATGGGAACCTGTTTGCGTAGCGGTACTCTGTTTTGCTGTGAATACGGAATGGTTTAAAGAACAAAAAATGCAATATCCGACAACATGGGAGGCTCTTCTTAATCCGAAGTTTAAAGATATGGTGATTATGGCACATCCTTCTACATCAGGTGTTTCTTCAAACATCTTGACTTCACTGGTGCAAATGTTAGGCGAAGATAATGCATTCGATTACTTTAAAAAATTAACAAATATTGTTCCCTATTATGCAAAAGCCAGTTCATCGGCACCATCTGCGGTTTCTTTGGGCGAAGCTGCAATTGGTCTCACTGTAGATAGTGATACATTAAAATATCAAAACCAGGGGTATCCAATAGCCATATCATTTCCCGATCCTACATTTGTTGATGTCAACGCAATAGCACTTGTAAAAAACGGACCGGCAGATGAGGTTGAAAATGCAAAAATTTTTATAGACTGGATGCTTTCCCAAAGAGGGCAAAATTGTTTTGAAACTTCAGGATCTTCAAGGATGCCGTTAAACAGAAAAGCAAAGGTAAGTAAAGGTTTGATCCCTCTTCAAGACATAAAAGTATATAACGTCGACCGTGCCGTATCCGGACGGGACAGGAAAAAATTGATTAGCAAATTTATTACGACTATCGATGATGCACAATCTCTAAAATAATTACAATTTTTTGTTAAATATGAGCTGCCGAATTCTCTGACAGCTCATATTTTCTAAAAGGAGGTTTAACTGCATGCCGGCAAATTGCAAGGTAAATGAAGAGAAAAAACTACAATTCGCAGAATTTAGGACACTACTGCGTCAGCCATTACTCGCTGTTTCCATAATAGCGGTACTCTTACTTTTGATAGTTTTTGTATGTTATCCCATGCTCCGAATTATAAAACTAGCATGTACAAATGATTTAAATGAAATAACTTTTGTGAACATAATCAATATATTCAAATCACGAACTTATCTAAAAACTTGTATTAACAGTATTAAGCTTGCTGTTACAGTTTCAATTCTTTCAACCATAATCGGTTATATCTTTGCATTTGCAATAAACAGAACTGAAGTTCCGGGACGTGCTTTCTTTAATACGATAATTCAACTGCCGATTATTTCTCCTCCGTTTATTCTGGCTCTTGCTATTATTTTTCTTTTTGGTCGGCAAGGAATTATCACTAATGGACTGTTAGGCATAAAAGGAAATAACGTGTACGGTTTTAAAAGCCTTGTTTTTATTCAAGTTATTTCTTTTTTCCCTGTAGCATATTTAACACTGACAGGAATTCTGGCTTCAATTGACACATCTGTTGAAGATGCCGCAATGAACATAGGTGCATCACGCTGGTACGTTTTTTGGACAGTTACATTTCCTCTTTCAATGCCCGGCGTCATTAGTGCTGTATTACTTACTTTTGTCCAATCATTGGAAGATTTCTCAAATCCTGCCGTAATAGGAGGAAACTATACAACCCTTTCCACAGAAGCATATCGAACAATTACCGGAATGTATGATTTTCACTCCGGGGCAGCATTGGCAGTTGTACTTCTTGCCCCCACAATTACAGCATTTTTATTGCAACGCTACTGGTTAAAAAAGAAGAGCTTTGTTACTATTACGGGGAAAACAACATCTCAAACAAGAAAAATCCACGGAAAAAATACAATACCGTTTTTTATATTTTGTACATTTATATCTGCTGTATTTTTATTATTATACGGAACTGTCTTCGTAGGAGCATTTGCAAAAACATGGGGCATTGATTATACACTCGGAATTACTCACTTCATATACGCATGGAAGTATGCAAAAGAAGCTTTACAAAAATCATTACTTCTTTCTTTAATTGCCGCGCCTCTGACGGGCCTCTTGGGAATTTATATCGCATATTTAACAATACGAAAGCAATTTCCGGGAAAAAGATTTATGCAAATTTCATCCTTACTCACTTTTGCTATCCCGGGTACGGTACTAGGTATTGGATATGTCAGTGCTTTTAATACAGGTTTTATAGTTTTGACGGGGACACCCTATATCCTACTCGCGGCATTTATGTTTAGAAACATCTCGGTAGCAATTGAATCCGGCGTATCTACACTACTTCAGATAGATAAATCAATAGGAGAGGCGTCGACTATTCTGGGAGCAAGTAATGCTACAACATTTAGAAGAATAACATTACCCTTACTGAAATCACCCTTTTTTACAGGAATTGTATTTTCCTTTGTCAGAAGTATGACAGCGGTCAGTACTGTAATTTTCCTTACATCACCCAAATGGCCATTAGCAACTTCAAAAGTATACGGTCTTTTCGATATAAGTAAATACAGCGACGCGGCAGCACTTGTCGTATATATGATTGTTATTATTCTACTGGCAATAGGAATTATCAAGTTTTTGGTAAGCTGGATATTAAAACCGCGGGTTCACAAATTATAAATAAGGGGTAAATTAATGAAAACTCAAGTGTTTAACAGTAAAAGCAGTGATGTTGTTTTAAAAGATATCACAAAGATTTTTCCTGCGTGGCATGGAAAAAAAGATACAATCGCAGTTGATAATATTTCATTACAAATTAATGACGGAGAAATGGTCACGTTACTTGGTCCCTCCGGGTGCGGTAAAACAACAACCTTAAGAATAATCAGCGGTTTTGAATACCCTACAAAAGGAGAACTTTTTATTGGAGGCCGAAATGTCGCTCTTACTCCCCCAAATAAAAGAGATGTATCAATGGTTTTTCAGAGTTATGCATTATTTCCACATCTTTGTGTATGGGAAAATGTCGCATACGGTCTGAAAGTAAAAAAAATTCCAAAATCGGAAATTAAACAAGCGGTTTTACAGATACTTGATTTAATGGAATTAAACGGATTGGAAAACCGTTTCCCGAATCAACTTTCCGGCGGTCAGCAACAAAGAGTCGCATTAGCACGAGCAACCGTAATTCAGCCCAGTGTTCTTTTATTTGATGAACCTCTATCGAATCTTGACGCAAAGCTCCGTGAATATATGCGCAGTGAACTTCGCTCTTTACAAAAACGGTTGGGAATTACGAGTTTATATGTGACGCACGATCAAAGTGAAGCAATGGCTATCTCCGATCGCATTGTCATTATGCGTGACGGGAAAATTGAACAAACAGGAACTCCTCAGGAAATTTACGAACATCCGAACAGCAGATTTATTGCCAATTTTATTGGCCGAGCTAATTTTATTAAAGCTACTGCAATAAAAAGGGAAAAAAATATAGAAACCGTTAGAGTTATGGACAAAGTAATGCATATCCCGATTGAATCACATATAAAAATCAATGACGGTAGTGAGTGTTATATTTCATTTCGGCCTGAGGCAGTAAGATTTACGAATGATTCCTCATATGGCATAAAAGGAATTATTACAAAAGCCGTATATTTCGGATCCAGAATTGAATATGACGGGCGTTTTAATGGAGAAAATATTACAATCGAAATCTCTAATCCGCCTCTATCCCAACGCTACAAGCCGGGTGATACCGTATATATGGAAATCCATAATCAATGCATAAGGGTCTTGGCCGATTAGGAGGTAAAAATTAAATATGAAAAACAAAAAAGAAATACTTTTAAAAACAGAAGGAACATTTCACAAATACTTTCATTACTCACATGTTTCTTTTCTTTTTCCAATTGAAAAAAAATTTGAAGCAATCATTATTAATTTTTCATACAGACCGCTCTTTTTAAAAAAAAATAATTTCTTTTTAATCAAAATGATGAAAGATGCTTTAAAAAACCAAATTTACAGAACAGATGAACCATATGTTTCCAATGTAATCAAAAATGCTATACCCATAAAAAATCAAATTTCAATAGCAGTTAAAGATCCTAACGGTTGGAGAGGAGAACATCATTTCTTTCCGGGCAAGGAACAAATTGTGCTTGGTAAAACTGTAACAACCGACGGTTTTGTTAATACGGAAAATGAAACAGGTATGTATGAATTAGTCTTACACATTTTTGGCATTTATACAGATAAATGTGATTATATACTATCGGTCATAGGAGAAAACTAAGTGATATCCTGGTTAAATGCACAATTACATAATCATACCACACATTCAGACGGTAAAGATACCGTTCAACAAATGGTAGATAAACTAAGCGCCGGAGGTGCACGGATTTTAGCAATTACGGACCATAACGCAGTCAGCGGTATTCCGCCTTTCCTCAAATATTGTAAAGAAAAAGGTATTATCGGGATTAGAGGCAATGAAATTTCTTCATATTATGGGCATGTAGTCGGATTGGGTGTAGAAGACTACCTTGATTGGCGCTACTACCAAATAGATAATCCGGAACAATTATTTGATGATATTCATGCCAAGCACGGTCTTTGCGGCCTTGCACATCCGATTCGGATTGGCTACCCTCTGGTACCGAGCTGTTCATGGCTGTATAACATTCATGATTATTCAAAAATTGATTATTTTGAAATCCTCAATACCGGTGATTGGGCAAGAAGCAGAAATGATATAGTGATTGAATATTGGTTAAAAAAACTTCGAGCCGGTTTTTTGCATTTGGGAGCCGTAAGCGCATTGGATTATCATGCAAGACCGTTTCATGGACATGAATATGTCACATATATAGGAATTGATACATCTGAAACAAATTTGGAACAAGCAGTTATGTCGGCAATAAAATATCAACGAATGATAATCTGTAAAGATAAATTTATAAATATTTATGTATTGGATAAAAATAACAGTATCTACTATCCCGGTGATACTATAAATGATAATAATATGGAACTCTATATTGAACTAGATTCAGATTATAAGCTGCATGAAAAACCGATTATTATTCTTGATGACCAGAATAAAAAAGATATCATATATGATTTTTCGGGGAAAATAAAAATAAAAGAATTTTCGAAATTTTTAGTTGTATCTGTATATAAAAATAATACCGACTTTTCAAACTTATTGGCCATCTCAAATCCATTTAAGAAATAAAAAGTTATACTCTGCACGTTCTTATTACCGGATTTCATTCACATAAAATAGTTTTCAAAAAAGCATAGTTTTTAAGGGAGAACCCTAAGCATTCACTTCGACAAAAAAATCACGCCGCTTGCGAATAAAATAAACAAAACCGAAAAAAAGGCAAACACCAGATATAAAAAAGCAAAGCCCAGAAATTGCAGGGTTTTCAATTTTATGCCGTACCACAAAATTTGCGCCAGACCGGCAACAATAAAAACCAAAAGCGAAGCCGATAAAATGCTTACGGCGTTCAATAAAAACTTTAGGCTTTGTTCCGAAAACCGCTGAATGTTTCCGGCTCCGTAGAAAAAAAAGAGCACGAGCGAAAGCGAAAATAAAAAGAGTATACTCCGGTTCGTTATTTTAAAAAGAAAGGGTTTACGGTTTTTAGGCTTTTTCACTTGCACATCCTTTTATAAGACTATATACTACCGATAGAAATGATTTTAGGCAAGGCAAGGATATGAAAAAAAAATCAATAGCGTCTCTTATTATCATCGTTTTATGTGCGGCAGCCGTATTTGTGATAGGCTGGCTCCCCTTCAGAATCCCGGCAGGAACTTATGCAGTTATGCAGTCGAAGACCGGAGGTGTCTACCCCCGCGTCATCAAATCGGGAGAATTTAACTGGCGCTGGGAAGCCTTACTGCCCACAAATACGGTCATACATGTTTTTAAAAGCATCCCCGTTACAACCGTAAAAACAATTTCGGGTGCTCTTCCCTCCGCCGAGCTGTATGCAAACCTCTTGGAAGGAAAGCCCGATTTTTCATACCGATTTTCGATTAACGTCCATGCACAAATTGCTCCCGAAGCCCTGCCCGCCTATTTTGAAAAAAACGGTTCCCTTTCCCAAGATGAATTGAACGCCTATATCACGGGAGAAACGGAAAATATAGCCCGCGATACGGCCCGTTTTGTTCTCGACAAAGCCTTGGAAAATCCCTCCTTTGTGCTTGAAGCATCCGTTTCCGATGCCGAACTTATACGGGGAATCGATGCCGAAAACCGCTACCCGGGCATACGGATTGCCTCTATTCACATAGATGAACTGCGCATTCCCGACACCGGCTTATACAATGCGGCACAAAGCGCATACAGCGTCTATCAAAAAGCCCTCAAAGAAAAGCTTGAAAAAACCGCCGCTTCTCAATCAACACAGGCGGCCGCCGATTATTTGGAATTGGAACGCTTGTCCCGCCTCGGCCGTATTTTATCCGAATATCCCCTTTTGATTGAGTTTTTATCCGTCAGCAAGGGAAAAAACGTAACCCTTGAACTGCCGCAAAATCCGAAAATCGCAGGAGAAGCCGAGCGCCGATAAAGAGGCCCTCCTATAATTCGGAAAGAGGCCCCTCCCATAGTTCGGCAAGAGGTCCTCTTATAATTCCGATAGAAGATGCAGTCCATGCACTTATGTACAGGGCGTAATCGAGCACGGAAGGGACTGCAATAAAATCGTCGCCTGAAGGATATATGAGAAGCCGGGCATCTTCCCCGTTCGAAAACGTACATACTATTTCACAGGATTTTTCAAAAGAATCCCCAAAAGCCGTATCGGGTTTTACCCCTATTCGTGAGGTACGCGCGGAAAAAAGATTGTGTACCGCTCTCTCAAAATCCTTATCTCCTGCGGCAAAGGTTTTTCGATCGGAAAGTGCCCCTCCTTTGCCGTAAAAGCTGTAGACAATTTTTTGTACATCGTCGGCCGTTTTGCCGCCCCGTGCATAATCCGAAAATAATTTTCCGTCGGCCCACGCAGCCGGCTGTACACTTAAAAAGGCGGATAAATCGCTTTGAGCGGCATAGACTGCAGCCGGCCTTTCATTTATAACCGGACGTATATAGAGGCGGGAAAACGCACGGTTTCCTGCACGGAAAGCTGCGCTTTTTACATAAAAACGTGAAAAAAGCCTCTCATCGCGTAAAAACGAAAAATCGAAAAAAGCATCGTTTGAGGCAAAAAACGGGCTTTTTGGCCCCTTTAGAGCATTACTGTCCGAAATTATATACATGCTGCGAATCTTTCGCGCAGTTTCAATCAGAGAATCGATATGCCGATTATCGGCCGGAAAAAGTATTTTTCGGCCCTGTACGTCGGCGGATTCACCCGTCCAGCCGAACCGCATTTTGCGTAAAACAAGCTCTTTTTGAGCGTTTTCGGGCCTTATACGCACGGAATTTACTTCGTAAGCGTATTTCGGGTTTAAAAGGGCCGTTTTTGTTTCTTTAAGATTTTTACCGTTTTTACGGGCTATGCTTCCGGCAACAGCCGTACACAAAAGCACGACACAGAGTCCGTATAAGATATAAGTAAGCCGCTTTTTTTTATGCATTTCAGCCCTCAAAACGGCATTTTTTGCGGTAAAAACACAATACAATAAAAGCCGCGGCAAAAACCGCACAAAACCATGCAAAAAGCAGGATAAGCGTTGTACGCGCTTTCCGTGCAAATTCGCCCGAATTTGACGCTTTTACGCGGTAATCGCTAAAGGCGCGGTTTTTTATCGACAGTAAATCCTCTTCGCCTGCAAGCCATAAAAGCGCATTTACGGCAAAATCGAAATTATACATGGCGTTTGTGTATTCGACCATACGCGATAAAAAATATTCATCGGGTACGACAATCATACGGCCCCCTGCAAAAGAGAAATCGTAGTCCTCCGGTTCGACGGCGCAAACGGCCGGGAAGCTTTGTCTTTTTTCAGGTATAAAATCGGCCGCTGAAAGAGGATCCGTACGGTATTCGGGATACTGCACATAGGAGCGATCACTTGTATGAGCCAAAACCCGATGCTCGGTTTCCATATACGAGGGCCAAAACAAATCGAGCCCGCCGAATGATGCGGTAACCGGATGCGTTTTAAGCGCATATTCGGCGCCGATTTTTACAAAACAAGGATAGGCGATTTCTTCATAGGCTTCAACATCGCCGCTTTGCATTCCGCCGCTTTGTTGACGCAGCAGACGAATGCGGGCACAGCGTTCGTCCGCGACGATTGGAGGAAGAATGGAAATGCCCCGTTTTTTAAGCAGCCTTAAAAAGGGATCGGAACCGAGGGGGCTCAGTTTCCAGCGCTCCAAATCCGCTTCATGGGCGCTTACTGCACAGAGTATGGAACCGCCGGAAGCTGAAAAATCGTCGATAATTTCGCATTGGGCTTCATCCAAAAGAGATGAGCCGATGATTATAAGCGGCATATCCATACGGCTGAAAAGCTCATCGCGTTCAATCATCGGTATTACATTTACGCTAAAGCCCGCCCCTTCGAGCCAGGGTACAAGATAGGGATATTCCCCATCGAGGCTTGTATAGTTTGCCGCAATAAGCTGTACGCTTCGTCTCGGACGCTCAAGTTTTTCCGAAGCGGTTAAAAGAGGAAGAGCATCGGCTATATTGAATTCGACATTAAAGGGAGTAAGCACAAAGGGAATGGGAACCGACTTATCTTCATACTCAAGCACAATCCCCGAATACACGACAAGAGCTTCCCTTCCTTCCCCTTCTTCGTATCTTGTGCCGAACAAAAGCTCTTTATCCAAAACTTCGGGGAAAATACCCGCATTTTGCGCCTCTTTTTTATCTTCTTCGCTTTTTACACGCACGGTGCGGACGGCAACAGTCTTTGATAAGTCCGCATAATTGTATAAAAACTCTTTTACCTCGCCGATTGCAGGATAGGCGCTTTCAAGTTCGGGAGAAAGATAATAGGAAATCGTCAAAGGATTTTCCAAAAAAGAAAAAGCCCTTTTACTTACATCGCACAGGCTGTATCTTTTGTCCGAGGTTACATCGATACGGAAATAAAAGATGCGGCTGTTCCACAAGCACAGTAAGGCAAATATAAAAAGTGCAGCGTATTTTACCGTCAGGGCTTTTTTATAAGGGCTTTTTGAATATGCCGAATACCGTCCGTATTCGACAACAAAGGCGCTTAAACTTAAAAATAAAAACGTAAAACATGCAAAAAACAAAAAGCCGCGGCTGTCTATAATCCCCTTTCCCGCCGCATCGAAATGCCGCGAAAAAGACAAAAACCGCAGCAGCTCTTGTACGGTCGAAGATGTGCTGAACGAGGAGCCGAGATGAACGAATGAAAAGAGAGCAAACAAAAGAGCGGAAAGCGAAAAACTCAAAGCCTTCGAGCGGAAAACCAGGGACACAAAGAGTCCGAGGGCAATAAGGGCCGAAAAAACCGATAAGATACCGAAAAAGCCCGTAAGCACAACCGAATACTCCACCCTGCCGAAAAAGGATGCGGCAAGAGGCACCGCCGACGATACAAGCAAAAAAAAGGATATAAAAACAAGGGCCGAAAGCCACTTTGAAAGTATGCGCATAGAAGCGCACAGGGGAAGCACTGCAGAGCGCTCATAGGAAGTCCAGAGGCTTACGGTTAAGGCCGGAATGCACACAATCGATAAAAAAGGCATAGGTGCAAAAAAAGTTCTCATATCGGTTGAGCCTGCAAGGGGAACAAAAAAACGGGCGAAGATAAAAAAGTTTATAAAACAAAAAAGGGTAAAAAAAATGCCGCTTAGACGGGCAGCAGGATTAAGGACAAGAGAAAATAAATCGCGGCGTAAAAGGGCTTTAAATCGTTTATCAATCAATGCTCTTCTCCGGTTATGCGTAAAAAAGCCGTTTCCAAATTATCCGCACCCGTTTGCACACACAAAGACGAAACGCTTCCCTGTGCGGCAAGACGTCCCTTATGCAGTATAACGATTTCAGTGCACAGATTTTCCATTTCGTGAATAAGGTGGGTCGAAAATAAAACGGTTTTTGTTTTTCCCGCAGCGGCGATAAGAGAGCGCATACGGGCGCTTTGTGCAGGGTCCAAACCCGAAGCCGGTTCATCGAGGATTAAGATTTCAGGGTCGCTTAAGAGGCTGCGCGCCAAAGCGGTGCGTTTTTTTTCGCCGTTTGAAAGAGAAGCGATTTTTCTGTTTGCCAAAGCTTCCAAATCGCACAAAGACATAACGCGCTCAAGATTCCCGGCGGCTTTTTGCGCTTCACAGAGTATAAGGGCTTCTCCGTATAAAAACTCGTATACCGTAAAAAAGGGCGGGAACACCGCATGTTCGCTCATAAAACCTATAAGAGAAGCGGCCTCCACGGGATTTTCGGCCGTATCGATACCGTTTACCGAAACAAGTCCCGAATCCGCACGGTGAATACCGCATATCGCCTTTAAAACGGTGGTTTTTCCCGCCCCGTTTAAACCGGCAAGGGCGGTAATACATGCACTTTCGGCGCTAAAGGAGAGGTTTTCGACCGCCGTATGCCGGCCGTAGCTTTTTGAAAAATTCTCCAATACAATCATCTTAGTCCTTATAGGGAATGTCGAATATCATCCTGTCTTTTGTAAGAACCGTTTCTTTAAAAACCGATTGAGCTTCGGTCAAAAGCTGTTTTAACTCACTGTCCGTATAGCGCGGGCTGTAATGAATAAGGCCGAGCTTATCGGCTTGAGCATCCTTTGCGATTGTCGCCGCCTGAGTAGACGTCATGTGCTTTTTTTCGGCCGCCTGATCTTCAAATTCCTTTGTAAACATTCCCTCACAAATCAATAAGTCCGAACCGCGCACCTCTTTTGCTATCGAGGGAAGATAGAGGGTATCGGTTACATAGCTGAACTTTCTTCCTCTGCGTGCGGGCCCCAACACCTCATCGGGCGACACTTCTTTTCCGTCGGGAGTAACGACGCTTTCCCCGTGCTGGAGTTTCGACCACAGGGGGCCGACGGGAACCCCCAGCTCCTTAGCCTTTTCGGGCTTAAACTCGCCGGGTCTGTCCAATTCTTCCAAAGTATAGCCGACGCAGGTTTTTGTATGCTTGAGGGGAAAGGCGCGCACATAAAAACCGTCGCCTTCATAACATATGCAGGGGGCTTCTATTTCCTTAACGATAATCGGATAATTGATGTACATGTCGAGGACGGAGCGGCTCGATTCTATATATTCGGCGATTTTAGGCGGCCCGTAAATATAGAGGGGCTCATCGCGCTCTACCTGCGACGAGAGCATCAATATTCCCGGAAGACCCGTTACATGATCGGCATGGGTGTGGCTGACAAAAATCGCATTTATTTTTTTCCATTTGAGATTAAGCCGGCGAAGCGACACTTGAGTCCCTTCTCCGCCGTCGAATAAAAAAAGCTGCCCTTCGCGCCTGAGCAGCACCGATGTTAAATGACGGTACGGAAGGGGCATCATTCCGCCGCATCCCAATACAAAAGCTTCAAGATTCATATGCTTCAGTATAGCTTAAAAACGGAATCATTGACAAGCGCTCTTAAAGGGGGTATACTGGGGCTATGAATAATGCGCTCTTGCTCATAGATATGCAAAACGATTTTTGCACTCCTGAGGGTTCGCTTTATATTCCCGGTGCAGTCGAAAATTGTGCCAATACGGCACGGTTTATTCAAACAAACGGAGCATACATCCATTCAATATATGCAACCTTCGATTCGCATTGTGCATATCACATAGCACATGCCGTATTTTGGAGGGATGCAAACGGAAACATCCCGCCGGATTTTACCGAAATTACCTACGATGACTATACCCGGGGAAAATTCCGTCCGGTTGATCCGGATGCCGAAAAACGGGTCGAAAAATACCTGCAGGAACTCGAAGCCCGCGGAAGGCACACCCTTATTCTTTGGCCGCCCCATTGTCTCATGGGCTCATACGGAATGATGATGGAAAAGCGGGTATGGGAGGCCGGTCATGCATGGGAACTCAGCAGACCCATGCTTAAAGCCGATTTTATTATAAAGTCGCTGAACGCATATACCGAACATTACAGCGTACTTCAGTCGGAAGTCCCCGATCCCGATGACCCTTCAACCCATATGAATTTTTCCCTCATAAACCGATTAAAAAAAGCCGACCGCATTATCATCGCAGGAGAAGCCCTGTCGCACTGTGTCGGGCAAACGATACGCGATTTAACGGCCTATATACCGCCTTCTTCTTTGACACTGCTTTCCGATTGTACCACACCTGTTGCGGGTTTTGAAAAACACGCCAAACTCTTTGTTGAAGACATGGAAAAGCGCGGCATGCGCTGTATAACAAGTACCGAATTGAACCTGGCAGACTAAAAAACGCCGACTGCGGATTTAAACCGCAATCGGCGTTTTCAAGGTTGTAGGAAAAATCACACCTTATTCGAAATCGAACTTATAATCCATTTTGTAATGGTTTCTCAAATCGATCATTACCTTTTGCAAAGACGGGGGAACGGGGCATCCGTGCTCTTTGCGGTACAGCCAGGCAAGGTGCTCTTTTTCTCCTGCGGTATAGATTCTGTCGTGACCGGGAGCCTTTCTTGACGCACGCAATTCGCGTAAAATACCGCCGGTAACTTTTTTAAAGACTTCCAAGCCCATAAAGCGTTCGGGGTCGATGGCGATAAAAAAGTGTCCCAAAGGATAGGGAATCTGCTTGCCGTTTTCATCGATTCCGTTAAGGGCCTTCAAAAAGGGGCCGTTTTGAAGGGCCGCACAAAGGATTTCCACAACGGTTGCATAACCGAAGCCCTTATAGCCTCCCGTTTCGTCTCCCAAGCCTCCCAGCGGCGTTAAAGCGGCCTTACCCTTGGTTAAGTCGACCAAAACCTGCTGTGTGTCGGTTCTCGTATTGCCGTTTTCGTCGATTACCCAGCCTTTGGGAAGTTCTTTTCCGGCCCGGCCGTATACTTCGATTTTTCCGCGCTGACTTACCGACGTTGCGCAGTCCAATACAAAGGGAAACTCTTCATCGGTGGGCATACCGAAGGTTAAGGGGTTTGTTCCGAGCATGTTTTCAACGCCGAATGTCGGAGCAATCGAGGGACGGGCGTTTGTTCCGGTAATGCCTATCATACCGGCTTGAGTTGCCATCGTTACATAGTAACCGGCGATACCGTAGTGGGTGGAGTTTGTAACCGCAACCATACCCATACCGTATTCCTTTGCCTTGGCGATTGCCATCTCCATAGCTTTGTGAGAAACAACGTGTCCCATACCGTTATTGCCGTCCAAAACGGCGGCGGTTTTATCGTCTTTTAAAACATCGATCTTTGTAACCGGGTTTAAAATACCGGCTTGAATGCGGTCGATATAAATCGGTTTTAACCGTCCGATACCGTGAGAATCGATTCCTCTTTTATCCGATTCAATCAATACGTCGCCGATGATTTTCGCATCTTTTTCGGGAACACCCGCGGCTTCCAGAGCATCGGTCATGAATTTTTCAAGATAGGCAAAATCCATCCAAATGCAGTCTTTGTAGGCATCTTCATACGCCATTTTCTTTACCTCCACTTCAAAATCAATTTGAAATTATTGTTTTTCGATATAATAATCGGCACTCCTGTCCGCTTATTATACAAATAAATTCGGAATAAACAAGGCAACAGTTTTTGAATATGTTACCAACAATAATACGCATAAAAGAGCTATAATAAAGGGCCAAATCTCTTTTAAAAACTCTTCAAGCTTTACATTCACAATGGAACAAACCGTAAACATCATGGAACCGAACGGAGGGGTGAGGCCCCCGATCATAATGTTGACGATAAAAATAACGCCGAAATGCAGGGGATCCACACCCAAAGCTTTTACGGCAGGAACCAAAAGAGGCGCTAAAATAACAAGGGCGGCACCCCCTTCGATAAACATGCCGATAAATAACAAAAGCACGTTTATTACCATAAGCAGAATAAAAGGATTTGACGTAAAATTCATCAACATTTCGGTAATCATTTGCGGAATCCGCTCAAGAGTTAAATAATAACCGAAAACCTTTGCACTTGCAATAATAATCATAACCGCACCGGTACTTTTAACCGTTTCCATTAAAATAAGGGGTATGTGGCGCGGTTTCAGCTTTTTATATATAAAAAATCCTACGATAAAGCAAAACAGTACGGCAATGCCTCCGGCTTCCGTCGGCGTAAACATACCGATTCTCATGCCGAGAATAATACCGAAGGGAATTGCAAGAGCCCAAATCGATTTAAGCGATTGTTTTCCGATTTCTTTAAAGGTTGCCCGGCGCGCGCGCGAGGGGGCATAGTCCCGTTTTACCGAAACGATGTGAACCGCAATCATTAAGCTCACCGTCATCAAAATACCGGGCGTATAGCCTGCAAGAAACATATCGCCGACCGGAACGTTTGCAATCAATGCGTACAAAATAAGGTTTGTGCCCGGAGGAATAACGGGACTGACGGCCGAAGAAGCCGCGGTAATGGCAGCCGAAAAGGGTTTTGAAAAGCCTTTTTTTATCATTTCCGGAACCAGAATTTTGGATTCCATCGCCGCATCCGCATTTGCCGAACCGGAAATACCTCCCATCAGGGCGCTTAAAATACAGTTAACCTGTGCAAGACCTCCTTTCATATGGCCGGCCAATACTTCGGCCATATTCATCAGCTGTTCGCTTATGCCCGAATAATTCATAACCGAGCCGACCATAATAAAAAGCGGAACGGCCAAATACGGAAAGGACTCTATCGAGGTAACGAATTGCTGAATAACCATGTTCATCGGCATCGTATTGTTCAAAAAAATAAAATAAAACAGGGACGAACCGATAAGGGCAAAGCCGATAGGAATATCCAAAAAAAACAGAATAAACAAAATAATAATCGGATAAAACGATTCCATACACTCTCCTGCATAAGGACGGATTTTTAATTCGGTTTACTTAAAAAAGCTTTTTTAAAACTTTTTACGACAAAAACAAGGGTGTAAATCGTCATCAAAGCAAAGGAAATAATAATCGACGTATTGATATAGGCATAGGATACTTCCAATGCGGCAGTTATTTTTGAAGAAGATGACACATAGGTAAAGCTGAAATAGAGCATAACGCTGCACAATACCAAAAGCAGAAGATAGGTAAAAAAGGCTAAAATATTTCTGCCCTTTTGAGGCAGCAAAACAACAAGGGCTTCAACTCCTATGAGGGCTTTTTCTTTATAGGCTGCGGCGGTTCCCAAAAAGATGGTCCACACAAAACAGCCTACTGCAAGCTCTTCGGCCCAAAAAAAGGTAAATTTCAACACATACCGGGTAAATACGTTCATAACGACAACGATAACCGTCACGGCTATAAAAACACTGCCGATATATAATTCGAATTTTTTTAAAAACTCTTTCATTATACGCTCCATATCGATACAAGTGAAGACTGTTAAAAACGGGCCGCCTAAAACAACACAGACGTTTCGGCAGCCCGTCAATTTTATACGGTTTTATTTTCCGTTTTTAATGTCTTCTCTGACCCGGGTAAGATTTTCCATGATTTTATCGTAAATTCCTTCCGACCATTTGGGGAATTTGGAATATACGGGAGCAACAACCTTGTTAAAAGCATCGGCATCGACTTCGTGGAAGGTAACGCCGAGTTCCTTTAATTTAACTTCGTATTCGGCTTCAAGCTTGATTGTCTCACGTAAATTGTCCTCGGCACCCCTATTTACTTCTTCCTGAATAATCGTGCGCTGTTCATCCGTTAAGCTTTTCCAGCATTTATCCGAAATACAAACGGCCGAAACACCCAAAAGGTGTCTTGTTAAGGAAACTTCTTTTACGTTTTCGTACTGCTTGGTTCCGTACAGGGTCATGATGGAGCCTTCAATACCGTCGATAACGCCCTGCTGTAAGGCCGCATAGGTATCCGGATAGGGCATGGCAATCGGGTTACCGCCGAGCGCTTCAATCGTAAAGGTGTACAGCTGGCTTGTGGGAACGCGGATTTTTAAGCCCTTCATATCGGAGGGAACGCGGATAGGTTTTTTGGTAATCATACTTCTGAAACCGAACAGCCAATCGAGGGACAAAACCTTAATACCCTTTTCTTCGGCGGCCGCATTCAATTCCTGAACAAGCGGGGTCCGCATCATCTTTAAATATTCATCAAAGGATTGGTAGAGCATCGGGCCGGTAACCGCATTGTAATCGGGAACGTAATCGCCCAAAAAGTTTACTCCGTCAACCAAAATCCAATCGGAGCCGGTTGCAACCTGTTCCATACCGTCCTTACCGATGGGAAGGGTTCCGCTTGTAAAAAGCTGGAGTTCAAGGCTGCCCTTGCTCCGTTCGTTAATAGCTTTTACGACTTTGACCAATGACTTTACGGTTTGTTCGTCGTCAACAAATTTCGTACTGACCTTAATTACACGCGGTTTAATTTCTTTGCTCGATGCCTTGCCTTTGGTGCATCCCGCAGCAAACAAAACCGCTGCACATAAACATACAATCAACATTTTTTTCATATTCTTTGGCCTCCAAGCCCTATTATTATCCCACAGAAATATGAGGCTGTCAATTCTCTTTAATAGAGAAATGCGGGCGCCCAAGTATAATTTATCAAAAATCAGAGCTATTGACGATTGACAAAAAATCTTTTTTGTACATATAGTATCCGCGAGTATAGAGGGAGATTAAGATGAAAAAGATTATCGTTATAGGCGCCGGAATGGGCGGTCTTTCGGCTGCAATACGCTTGCAGCATGCGGGCTATGAAGTCGAAATTTACGAAAAAGAAAAGGTAAGCGGCGGCAAAATGCATCCGATACATGAGGACGGCCACCGTTTCGATGTAGGACCTACCATTGTTATGATGCCGAGCGTATACCGCGAAGTGTTCGAGCTTGCAGGCAAAAATCCGGACGACTACATACCTATGACGCGTCTTGACCCCATGTACGAAGTATATTTTAAGCAATCTTCGCAGGGTTCTTGCGAAAAAGCCCCTCCCCGTCATTATAAAGTCAATAACAATCTTGTCGATTTAATGAATATGGCCGAAGCCAAGGGAACCGAAAATTCGGCAGGACTTTTATCATATTTGAGCGAAATATACAAGCGTTATCTTGTCGCCGTAAAACATTTTATAAGCCGGCCGTTCAGAAAAGCGACGGATATGTATAATCCCTATACCCTGTATCAGGCGCTCAAATTAAAAACCTTTGACAGTGCCGATAAAATGATGGCGTCTTTTATACCGGATGCGGACTTGCACAGTATGTTCAGTTTTCAAACCCTGTATATAGGAGTTTCGCCCAAAAAAGGCCCCTCTCTTTATAATATCATTCCGATGATTGAACTTTTTTACGGCATATGGTTTATAAAGGGCGGAATGTACACAATGGCCGAACAAATGGCCAAGCTCTTTAAAGAATTGGGCGGAAAGATTCATTATAACAGTCCCGTCGAAAAAATCCTTATAGAAAACTCAAAGGTAAAGGGAGTCCGCGTAAAGGGCAAGACGGTAGAAGCGCCCTATGTTATTTCGGATGCCGACTTTCCCTACACGATGAGCGAATTGATTGACGATGAAAAAACGCGCGGAACATACACGGCGGAAAAAATTAAAAACATGGATTATTCGTGTTCCTGTTTGGTATTTTATTGGGCCGTAAAAAAGCCGCATAAGGATTTAAGCGTACACAACTTTGTCATATCCGAAGATTTGGACGATAACCTCTCATCGATTTTTACGGGCGATTTGCTTAAAGATCCGTCAATATATCTTCACGTGCCTTCGAATGCGGATCCGGACACGGCTCCGAAGGGAAAGGCAAGCTTTTACCTTTTAATACCGGTATCCGAACTTAAAACCGTAAAATACGAGTGGGACGCAAAAACCGTCGATTATTACCGTGAAAAAGCCCTCGAATCACTTAAGTCCGTTCCGGGGCTTGAAAACCTTAAAAAAGAAATCGTTTCGGAACACGTATTTACCCCGAACGATTTTAAAAACCGCTTTAACGCCCATTACGGTGCAACCTTCGGTCTCCAGCCGACCTTACGGCAAAGCAATCACCTTCGTCCCCAATCGAAGGCAAAACACTGCCAAGGCCTGTATTTTACGGGAAGCAGCACTCATCCGGGAGCGGGCGTACCGATTGCGATTGAAGGCGGAAAAATATGCGCATCCGAGCTGCGAAAAGACAATCCCGATGACCGCGGCAAAAACTGAAGATACGGGGCCGCTGAATCTTGCGCCGTCCTATCGGGCGGCTGAGGCGGTTATAAAAGACAGGGCAAAAAGTTTTTACCGTGCCTTTTCGCGTTTAAGCGAAGAACGTTTTAACGCCGTCGCCGCAGTCTATGCCTTTTGCCGCTATGCCGACGATCTTGTAGACGATACGGGAAGTCTGCGCCCTCAAGCCGAAACGGAAAAGCTTTTGGACGGTCTTGAAAGCGCCGTCCTGTCGCTTTACGGAAGTCAAAAAAAGACGGCTGCGGCGGGAAACGGTACCTGTACGGATCGGGAAGTCCGGAACGAACTTTGGTGGCCCGCCTTTTCCGATACGGTACACAGGTTTGCAATTCCGAAAGACGGGTTTTTAGCCCAAATACGGGGGCAAAGGCTCGACCTTCATTTTAAAGATATTCAAACAGGCGATGAACTTATCGAATACTGCCGCCTCGTTGCAGGCTCGGTAGGACTAATGCTCGCCCCCGTATTGGCGGATAAGGCGCAAGCGGCTCAAGACGGGCGCTTTCTTTGCGCCTGCGAAAACCTCGGCATCGGTATGCAAATAACCAATATTTTGCGCGATGTGGGAGAAGACATACTCACACGTAACCGCCTTTACCTTCCGCAAAACATGATGAGCCGGCACAATCTCACAAAACATGACATTAAAAACATCGCCGATATGTCATTAAAGGGAAACATCGAAGTACCTTCAAACTTTAGGGCATTGTGGGAACAGCTGGCTATGCTCGGAAACGGCTTTTATACGGACTGTGAAAAATATCTTATGTATTTTCAAAGCTCATGCCGGCTTTCCGTAGCGGCGGCATCTCTTATATATCACAGTATTGAAGATGAGGTGCGAAAAAACGGGTATAACTGTTTTTCAAAACGCTGCGCATCATCAAAATTGACAAAGTTGAAACTCATCATAAAGGCAAAAAAAATTATCAGGCAAACCGAGCGCCTTCAGGCGCCGAAAATTTTAAAGGACGGATAATATGCAAAACGCACTCGCTTTGGGTATTTCGATGGCTTATATTTTAGCCGTTATCTTTGTGTCGGGCATTATTGCAAAGCTGAAAAAGGGCAGTACCGAATTTACCCGTAAATTCGTACACATCCTTGTAGGAAATTGGGTGTTTATCGTACCCTTTTTTACCGACTTATGGGCGGTAGTGCTTATACCCTTTATCTTTATCATCGTCAACAGTTTGAGTTTAAAATATAAGCTTATTTCATCGATGGAGCGCAACGACGACAGCTTGGGAACGGTTTACTATGCGGTTGCCATGTTTTTTCTTTCCGGTACAGGCTTTTTGCTGAATTGGATGATGCTGCCCTTTATAGGTTTATTGACCATGGCATACGGCGACGGCCTTGCGGCAATTATCGGCAAAAGATGGGGGAAAAAAAGGCCTTTTTCCTTTGCCCCCGAAAAATCCCTTTTGGGCTTTTTTACGGTTGCCCTTTCATGCCTTATCGTAAGCTTTGCGGTTATGATGTATTTTAATACGCATTTAAATGCCGACGCTGCTTTTTCCCGCTCCGTTTTAAGTTTGATTGCCATATCGGCGGTTAACGGGGTGTTTGCCGGTTTTACGGAATTAACCGGGAAGCGCGGCTGCGACAATCTTTCGCTTCCTATAGGTTCGGGACTGCTCGCTTCGTTTTTATACTATCACGGCAGTATCGAATTCGCTTTGTATTTGCTTGCGGCAGTACTTTTACTGTATATTGCATACCGGAAAAAATCCCTAACGGAAGACGGCATTGTCGCTGCGGTTTTGACGGCGGCTACCCTTTACACTTTCGGCGGAATATGGGTCGGCATAAGCTTACTTGTGTTTTTTGTTTTCGGAAGTATAAGCAGTAAGCTGAAAAACGAGCGGAAACAACAGGGCGAGCTTATTCAGGAAGCAGGCGGAAAGCGCAACTGGAAACAGGTGTTGTGCAATTCCCTTCCGGCAACTGTTCTTGTGTGGCTTTCGGTTTTTATAAAAAGTCAAAGCGATATGTTTACGCTTTTAGCCTTTGCCGTGTTTGCCGCCGCCTGTGCGGATACCTTTTCTTCGGAACTGGGAATGTTGTGCAGAGGACGGGTGTTTAATATTATCAACGGAAAAAGTCTTCCGCGCGGCTTATCCGGCGGCGTTTCTTTGTGCGGTTTTTTTGCCGGCATTACGGGAAGCGCATTGATAGCCCTGTGCGCCCTTCCCGGCTTCGGTATAAGGGGATTTGCCGTAACGCTGAGCTTGGGATTTTTCGGTTCGCTTATCGACAGCGTATTGGGTTCAACCATTCAAAGAAAATACAGGGGAATAAACGGTTTGCTGCAGGATAAAGCTTCTTATAAAGGCGAAATACCGGCTGCGGGTTTACAATTCGTAACGAACAATACGGTCAATTTGTTAAGCCTTTTTATCGTCGCCCTTACAGGCACCCTTATTTTTATCGGAACGCCGCTTTAAAAGAGCCAAAAAATCGTTCTTTTTTTATGAATTGCGCTTTTTTACGCGGATTTTTTTAATGCGTTTGTGATAAAAGCCGCGCAGTTTTTCCGCCGCTCTGAAAAAGGAATACAGGGGCGACAGAGGAAGGTCTATACTGCCGGGACGGTGGATGTTTTTTCCGCCGAAACCCGTTTTAAATCGGTACAAACCGTGCATGGGATGATTTTCGTCGTCGGTAGGCGGTATGCCGTAAAAATCGTATGTGGTGCAGCCGGCTTTTTTTGCGTCCTTTATCGCCGTCCATTGTAAAAGGTAGGCGCTCATAAGGTTACGCTTATTGTTTGAAGAAGCGCCGTACAAATATACGGCTTCACTTCCCGAAAAAAGCACGATAATCGCCGCCAAAGCCTCTCCTTCGTGCTTTGCGATGTACATAGTAATTTGCACGCCGTCCCTTCCCGAACGAAGCAGCAGGTCGCGGTAATAGTTTTTTGCATGTACGGCAATACCGTCGCGCTTTGCCGTTTGAAGGTATAAATCGTAAAAAATATCGATACCTTCTTCGCCCGCTTTTTCGACAACGACGCCACGCTTTGATGCCAAATTGATGTTATAGCGCCACTTGCTTTTCATATTTGCAGAAATTTCATCTTCGCTTAGAGTTAAATCGAGGATGTTCGTATCGGGCGGCTGAATGTCCGAAGGCGCTTTTACAAGCGGTTTTGAAATCGAGTGCACAAAGGCGCCGCGCTCCTCAAGCGAGTAAAAGTCGAGCGGAACGTCCATGCGCACACAAAGGCTGTTTCGCGGCAAAAGGGGCTTTAAGGCACGGGCGGTATCGGCAAGCACTTTGTTATACAAAACAGGCGGCTCATTTTGCACAAGCGGAAGCTCCGGCCCCATGGGAATATAGGCAAGGGTAAAAAAACGCTTAAAACTTCGAAGCAGCACCGATATCTTAAAGGGGCTTTCCGCTCCCGTTTGTCCGTCTTTTAAACAAAGGCTTACTGAAAGCGGCTTCCAGCCGTGAGCTGCTTTAAAATCGGCCCAAAAGGCACTTTGCAAAAAAGAAGCGTTCCCCGTTCGGGACGAAGAGCCGCCCTGCTCCGCAGTATCGCAGGCACCACCCGTGCTCGGCGCATTGTGCGATTCTATGAGGCTGATTGTATAGGTGCAGGGGCTTTCGCTTTTCAAAGCCGCCTCAGTGTACGTCGCCCGATACGGTTTTGACGGTTGTAATTTCTTTTCCCGCCGCGCTTAACACTTTACCGCCGATTGTAAACTTATTGTGTTCGATTTTCATCGGACAGGCAAAAAACACATCGGCGTCGATTTCCGCCGGCTTTGAAACTGCCGGCTTTTCAGACGCGGCACCGGATGAGCTTCCGGAATCCAAAAAAACAAGGGGCGTTCCCGGAGGGACACCGGGGCATCCGAGAATTTCGACGCAGGTTTTACCTTCGCTGTCGGTGTAATCGGCGGCCAAAAGCATACCGCGGCTTTCTATTCCGCGCATTTTACGCGGCTTTAAATTGTCGGCTATGATAATATCGCGTCCGGTCAATTCTTCTGCGGTAAAATACGGCACAAGGCCTGAAAGGATTATGCGCTCGGTGCCGCTTCCGTCGTCAATCGTTTCGATGTAAAGCTTATCGGCGTCCGGGTGGCGCTCGGCTTTAAGGATTTTAGCCGTTTTAAGCTGAATGTATTGATTAAAGTGGGAAACGGGGTCCTCGGCAATAACCGGCTCGTTTTTTTTCGGTGCGGATTCCGCGGCACCCGAAGCGGAAGCAGCGCTTGAGCCCGCCGCGGACTGTGAAGCCGCACCCGATTTTCCGGCCTCCTTGGAACCCGCAGTTTGAGCGGCTCCTTTTGCACGCTCTGCCTGTGTACCGGCATAGCGCTTTCGGTAGGCGTCGGTTTTTGCGTTATCGAGGGGTGTAAAGATAATTTCGGTGTGCACTACTTCGCTTAAGCCCTCGGTAATGCCCACATTGTCCCATAAAAGCGCGTCTTTTTGCGCAGGAACGCCGATTTTATGCGTACAGCCCTTTTTCCCGAAAAAGCCGAGTACCTTTTCGGCATATTGCGGCATAACCGGATGTACCAAAATCATTAAATCCTTAATGATGTAGCAGAGGTCGCGGATAAGGGACGCCGCTTTTTCAGGCGCGCTTTCGCGGGTTTTCCACGGCTCACCGTCCTGAAAAGCCTTGTTCGCAATTGAAGAAAGGGCAAAGATTTCATGAAAAGCGTCTTTTAAGTCGGCCCGGTCGTATAAATCGGTAATGCGTTTTTCGGCTTCGCGCACCTTTTCCCACAGGGCTTCGTCGCTTTTTCCTTCGGGGATTTTTCCGCCGTAATAGCGCGAAACAAAGGTTGTGGTGCGGTTTACAAGGTTTGCCAAATTGCCCACCAATTCGCTGTTTACCTTATCCTGAAAATCCTTCCACGTAAACTGGGTATCGGATTTTTCGGGACGGTTGTAAAAAATATAAAAGCGCCACATATCGGCGGGAATACCCGATTCCTTGGCGTCGCTTCCGAAAACCCCTACCCCCTTCGACTTGCTGAATTTTCCGCTTTCGTAATTCAAATACTCGGTGCTGCTCATATGGAAAAGCTTTGTCCAATCTTTGCCGCTTCCGATAAGGGTAGAAGGAAAAATCACCGTGTGAAAGGGAATATTATCTTTTCCGATAAACTGAAACAGCTCTACCGGTTCTTTTGCGTCGGGAGCCTTTGATTCTGCAGGAAGCCACCACGACTTCCAATCGGGAACGGTGTCGGAGGGAATCTCACCGTCGCGCGCCTTTTGCTCCATCATATCGCACAGGGCCTTGGTTATCGAAATATAGCCGATGGGAGCGTCGAACCATACATAAAACACCTTGTCTTCAAAGCCCGGCTTGGGAACCGGAATTCCCCATTTTAAGTCGCGGGTAATCGCCCGTTCGTGTAAGCCGTCGCGGATCCACGCTTGGGTCATTTGAACGGCGTTTTTAGCCCACATACCCTTTTCGCTCGCCTCTTTCATCCAGGGGGCATACTCTTTTTGAATAGCCGGAAGATTTATATACAAGTGTTTGGTCGATTTTAAAACGGGGCTGTGAGAACAGGTTGAACAGCGCGCTTCTTTTAACTCGGTCGGTTCCAAAAGCTTTCCGCAGTGCTCGCACTGGTCGCCCCGTGCATCATCGTAGCCGCAGTGGGGGCATGTTCCGCGCACATAGCGGTCGGCTAAAAAGCGCTTGCAATCTTCGCAGTACAGCTGTTCAATCGTATTTTCGCTTATAAAGCCGCGTTCGTCCAAGGCTTTAAACAGCGACTGTACGATTTCGGTTTGCTGTTCGGTTGATGTGCGGCCGAAATGGTCGAAGTTAATGCCGAACCATTCGTAAATGTCTTTATGAATTGCGTGATAATAGTCGCATAATTCTTTGGGAGTTTTACCCTCTTCGAGGGCGCGGGTTTCGGTTGCAGTCCCGTATTCGTCGGTGCCGCACACATACATGGTTTTATAACCGCGGCTGCGGCAAAAGCGTGCAAAAACGTCGGCGGACAATACTTGAATCAAATTACCCAAGTGGGGAATATTGTTTACATAGGGAAGAGCCGAAGTGATGAGTTTTCTTTTCATAAAGGACAGTTTAGCGTTTTTTGGGCTTTTTTGCAACCGTATTTTTTTTAGGCGCTTTTACCGTCATATTAAGGATTTTCTCGGTTTCCATACCGGGGAGTAAATTGACATCCCAGTAAAAGGCGCAAGTGTGCGCTTCGTATTGTTTGACAAAGGAGCCGTCTTCATTTTGTAAAGACGTATAAAAGGGGGCAAGATAAAAACCGCAGGATTCGTTCGGTTCGAATATAAAATTGATTTCCGAATCCGTATCGCCGAGCTGCACAAAGGAAATACCCGATTGGCGTATATAGGCTGTGTCGCTGCAGGGTGTTTCCCTCGCATCGCATACAACGGCTTCGGCATTGAGAACGTTTGCAGCATTGGAAGGAATGCTTATATTGTGTTCGACGCCGAATTTCGCTTTAAGCGGCTGTTGCCCTTCATTTTTTAAAATATATTGGCAGATAACCCCGTTTTCGGATAGGCTGTAGTTTTTTTTCAGGGTTACCGGGAGTCGGTCTTTTCCCCACACACCCGAAACCGCAAGGCGTATTTCCTTTTTCATGCGGTCAAAGCCGAGCTCACGGTATTCGCAAGCCGCAAAAACGGGGCTTCCCGTATAAGAATCCGAGGTAAAGCTTTGAAAATCATCAGTGTCCCATAGATGGTCTACAAACATCTTTTTTTCGTATAGGGCGTAGGTACTTCCGTCTTTTGCGCAATGACGGGCAGCGGTACAATAATTGACGGCATTGTGCATGATATCGAATTCAAATAAAAGCCCGCCTTGTAAACAAACAAAGGCGTTAAAGGATTCAAAACAGCATAAAAAATCGCGCCGTCCGGACATTGTAAAGTCGAATGCGCTTGCATTGTCTTTGAAACCGGATGCTTCACGAAGGATTTTTTCGGCATTTAAAAGACGCTTATAAGTACGGCAGCGCAAGGTCCTATCGCTTATACCTCCCCTTCCCTTATATATATAAGGGGCAAAATGCTGGGCTGCATGAAGCTCTTCTCGGGCGGCCTTTTTTCTTGCCTTGTCGCCGCGGCATTGGCTGATGAGCATACTCACGTACATCATGCGCGAATACAGGGCGCGCGCTTCAGGATATACGGTTAAAAAATCCTTAACCGTGGGCCGCATCGATTCGGAAAAAACACGGGTATGAGGAATAAAGGGTTCCAATGTCCACATAGCCGCTTCGGACATACAGCCTGCGGGAATATAAGCGGGAAAACGTGTACGATACTGTTTTAAATACCGCTGCGGTAAGCTCAACGATGTTACAGTATCCTCTTCGAGCAATTGACTAAAACGTTCAAACCATTTTTCTTCCAAAAGGGTGTAAAACTGCTGCGGGGTAAATACGCAGGCCAATATCGACGAATCGCCCGAAGATGCAATGGTATGGGTAAACTCAAGATAATCCGCAGGGTTTTGACCGGAGCGCGGCAAACTGCTTTGATGCAGGGGAATAACCGTTGTCGTTTTTCCCATCTCTTCCACAACCAGGGGTGAAAAAATCGAAACGGGACGAAAACCGCTTTGAGGAATAAAACGGCTGTCGAGTAAGGTATACTCGATGCCGCAGGTATTAAAACTCGATATAAGGGAGGGATCCCAAACGCTTTCGGTCAAATAGGCGCCGCGCGGTCTTTTTCCGGCAGCTTTGCGGATAGCCGTTGTAAGAGCTTCTATTTGAGCGGAACGGTCTGCAGGAAGCAAAAGCGGAAACAAGGGTTCATAGTAACCGCCGCCGAGCACTTCAATTTGTCTGCGGTCAACCATCTCCGAGCATATGGATATGATTTCGTCGTGCTTTTTTTCTATCCATTCCAAAATACGGCCCGAAACAAAAAAAGAAAGTCGCATTTCCGGATGTGTATATAAAAAGCTGAGAATTTTTTTATATCGTGTTTGATACAGTTCTTCAATATGTTCGGGCAATTCCGCTCCCGGCAAATTGAAAGCCAGTACAAAACAAATCTTAACAACACCCATATTGTATATATTGTATATCAATATCCGCTTTCTTAAAAGGGGATACAGCCTTTTTTTTGTTTTTTTTATGTTTTTTATTTAAACAGCCCGTCATTAAGCCAAGACAGATTCCAGCCGTATAAACCGCAGGTAATAAGGGCAAGGGTAATAATAATCATCACCGTATCGTTAAAGGCCGGATGTATGCGTGTAAGCTCTAAGCGCTTACGGACAGCGCCCAATACGGGAAACAGTATATAAAAAGAGAGGGTACAAACGGCTCCGATTATTAAAGCATGTACAAGAGACATACCCTCATTTACCGCCAAAATAACCGATAAAAAGACAATATCGAATTCCGCCGTTTCAATTTTGCAAACAAGATAGACAAGCTGTTTAAACAAAAGCGAAAACACGAGGGTAAAAGGCAGGGCAAAAAAAGGATATAAAACCGTAAGGGAATAGGGAGCAAGCATCTTAAGCGCTAAAAAACGGGTTATAAAAATCGTTGCAAGAACCGTACACAGGGATTTTAGAGCCGCCGCTAAAATATAACGGGGATTTTTTTCGGTACCGAGTAATTTTTTTAAACCTATGCCGTATACGAGGGGAACGGCACAGAGAATACCGTACATAAAAACCGATTGTAAAATCACAGTTCCTCCTTGATTTCATAGCGGCGGTACACCACGGATAAAAGCACCAGTAAAAAAGCAAGTAAGATAAGAGCTCCGGGAATAGTCGCCCAAAAAAAGACGGGAAAAAAACCGAAGCTTTTTAAAATACCGAATATCCGTAAACCGGAGCGCGCGGGAAACGAAAGAGTTCCGAAGGCAAGCAGTTCTCTGAGTGCAAAAAAAAGCAAGCCGAGCATGCTCAATATACCGCAGCTTTTTAACCCCTGCCTTAATACCTGTTTAAAAGGCTGTCCTTCATCCGGAAAAACGAGCTTATTCATAAATAAGGACACGGGAATGATATAGATAATAAAACCGAGGGTAAAGGCCGTAAGAGGCGACCAAAAGCCGATAAGCGCGTATAAAAATAAGGTAAGGGCTAAAACGCCTAGCATAAATAAAAAGTTTTTATATTTTTCAATGCCGAGACGCTCAATAAAAGCTTTGAGCACAATGACGGCAAATACGATTAAAGATGCGCAGAGTACAAGAACGATTCCGTAACCGAAACGCGGCGGAACCGGTACAAAAAGACTTAAGCATGAGGCCGTGAAAAAAAATAAGGCTTTTTTTGTCATTGTTCGGTATTCTCCGTAAGGGTACGTAAATGGGTAATCCAATATGCAATCTGCATATCGGTTAAACGGCCGTCTTCAAAAAAGCTGCCGGCAAATTCAATATTTTTTTGTTTGTCGCATATAAAGAGGGCCGGAACGGGACCGCATATACCCGTAATGCGTACCAAACAAACAAGTCCCGCAGGTTTTCCCGATGCATCCGCTAATTTAAATATAAGCACACCGGATTGTATAGGCGATTTGATAACAAACGCCTCTCCGACTTTATAGCCGCTTTTTCCGTTTTTATCCAAAAAGGTATTGATTTCTTCGGCAATTTTTTTTGCTTTATATTTTTCAGCCGGTAAATACAGCAATATGAGCAAAAAAGCAATAAAAAGGCAGCCCATAATACAGATGCCTGTTTTATATACTTCTTTTTTATTCATGTTTAACCCCTTTTATGCCTGCCTGAACGAGAATGCCGTGTAATTGAAAATCATAGATACGATCCTCGATATACTGAACTGCAGGAGACAAAATATTCAAAAACAAAAGGCAAAAAAACACGGCGGCCGAAGAAGTACCCGCCCCGCACATTCCGAACATACACAGCCCCCCGACTGCCCCGTATATACATTTTCCTACAGCGGTCATGGGCAGGGTTCCGAAACGGTTTAACGGGAAAAAAGCGGCAAAGAGGGTACCGCCGGTACAAAAAGCGAGCAAAACATCGCCGCCGCCGATAAGGGAACCGTAGGGATAGAGGCTGAGCATACGCACGGCAATTCCGTACACGATTAAAAAAGCGTAGGTAACAAGGGAATCGGCAGCCTTATACGAAATCAAAATCAAAGAAGCCGCCAGTGTAAGCAAATTAAATCTGAATGCGGGAATGGCGGACTGCGAATCCCACAGCAGGGTTATATAACCTTCGGGAACCGATATGCCCCATGAATAAAAAATACCGCCGTTTAAAAAACCGCCGATGCGCTTATCGAAATCGGCAACCTGCACTATACCTTCGGAAAACAGGCGGGAGCCGGCATTGCTTTGGGTAAAACAGTCATGCGGCAATAAGGAAGGCGGAAACATTGCAGGATTGATAAAATACAATACGATAAGAATAACGACAACCGCATTTGCCCAGCCTTGTGCATACGAACCGAATATAAGGTTTTGCAGTAGAAGTACGGTAAAAACCGCTATAAACAGGGTGTGCGGCGGATATCCTGCGGGTATCAGCATTCCCGCAATGACTCCCTCAAACATTATCGTCCACGACAAAAAGGCGCGGGATTTTTTAATCACCGCATAACAAACCTGAGCACCTTGGGCGGCAATGATACTGCATAAAAGCAATACAAGGGAATTATAGCTTTTTGTAATAAAAAGCATAATAATCTGCGGCAAAAGAACCGCTATACTCATTTTCATAATACCGTTCAAAGACGGATTTGAACTGCAAAAGGGATTTAACGTAATATGTTTATAATTGTGCCGCATCTTGTTTTTCCTTATACTTTGAAACGGTTTGATACAGAGGAAGCCGTGCAGGACATGCGGCATTACATAAGGCGCAGTCATCGCATAAATGCGCCGAAAGCAGTATATCGGCGCCAAGCGGGGTTTTATTTACAAAATGACTGTATATTCGGTCGCTTTGAATACCCAGAGGACAGGCTTTTCTGCAAAAACCGCAGTGTATACAATCGGATATACGTTGATCGGGAATACTGTCCGCCGAAAGAAGGGTGACGGTTTTTACGTATTTTGTAACGGGAATATCCAAATCGGAAACCGCCGTACCCTTTATAAGGCCGTTTATAATGATTTTTGCCGGCTCTTTTTCGCATCCGCCGCATTCTTCCAAAAGACGCCTGATCGGGGTACCGATTTTAACTTTAAACATCTTCGATTCGTGTAAGGCAGGTCCGTTTACTTCAACTACGGTATCGGTAAAGGGAACGGATAAACAAAGGCAGCGGTAAACGGCGTATGCGGTTGCACTGTCTATAAATAAAGCTTTATTTTTTCCCTTTTCGAAGTTTCGAAAAGCCTTTTCCGAACCCGGCTTTGTATGCTGTACGGTGTTTTTTTGCAAAATCTTTTCCAATACGCGCTGAGAGCCTGAAGGATAAAACCGGGTATCGATTTTTATAAAGCGGCATGAGATTGTATCGCACAGGGCTTCTAACGTCTTTTCGTCGGGAAGCCGGAAGTCTTCACCGCCGTAAAAAAACACAAGGGATTCGGTATGCATTGCACGGGCGCACAGGCATGCCCCTTCAATCACTTCTTTTGTAAAAAAAGAGCTGATAAAACCGTCGCGCGAGCATCCCGGATCAAAATCGAACAAGCGGACTGCAAGTACATAGTTATCGGAGCCGGCTTTGTCCAATTGCTCGGCCAAAGAATTGTTATCCAAATCAAAGGTATTGATTATTCCGTGCTGACGAATCAGAGGAATCAATTTATGGGAGCCCTGTTTTTTACGATAGTCGGTATACACCTGCTCTTTGCCTTCAAACGCAAAACCGCCGCGGAATTGCAATACGGCGCATTCGGCACGGCTTCCGTCCGGCATGGTACGTTCGGCTATTTCACTGACAATACCCGGAATAGGCGCATGTACGGGGACGGCATTTTTATAACCGGATGCAATTATCTGACCTTCGGAAACCTCATCTCCTTCCCGTATTATAAATCTTGAATCGCTTTTACCCTGGCGCACCGACACAAAGGCTGTAGACGGTATGTAGGCGCAATGGAGACGGCGGTACTCATAGTGCGGAAAATCAAACTCTTCTTTTTTTTCTCTCATCTGTCGGCGCCTCTGTTACTAAAAAGAAATCGGTATTTGCTTAAACCGATAAGCAAAACCAGTATATATATAAAAGCACATAACGTAAAGATAAGGGCCGCCGTGCCGTTTTGCGCACCGTGAACGCGCACATAGCCGGTACGCATAAAGCCTTTTTGGCGGCTTAACAAAGCTTCAGCCCCCCCGGAACCCAAAAAAGCGTTTCGGTATGCAAGCTCCGTAATACGGCGAATATAAGCTTCATCGAATACGGCAACGTTTACGGATACTTCGTTCAGCCTTCCCCCTTCTCTTTTATAGTCCGAGTACGTAACCCTGTCGCCGATACTCGGATTACCGCCTTTCAAACTGTCAAGCTTGCGGAAGGGATAGGTTTCGGTAAACCAAAAAGCTCCGATAAAATCGATTAAATCGGGAAGGCGGTTTTCAATGTCGACGGCATTGACTGCATTATATGAAAAAAGTGAAAAATCTTTTTTTACCGTTTTTTTTATCGGAGCGGGAAAATAGGCATCGGAAATACCGCCGGACAATCCGCCGGATACCCCCGCAGTGCGCCCCGTTTTTCCTCCGCTTGCGCCGTAAAAGCCGCTTATAAAAAAGGACACCGTAAACAGGGCTATACAAAGGGCGGGAATAAGAGCAAAGCGAACGCGCAAAATATCGCGTGTATCGATAAGGGCGGCGGGAATAATAAAAACCGGATTAAATACGGCTTTAGCACACCGAAAACCTTCAAGTTTGAACAAAACATACACCGAAGCCGCCGATGCACAGACCGCGGCGCAAAATAAAAGAAGGGGGCGCACACCCGAAACGGCCGCAGAAAGGCTTAATAAAAAAGCCGAGGACACAACAAGCGGATGCATAAGGGCCTTTTTAAAAAAGTTTTTCCTGCGCCATGACTTTTGGATAATAAATAAGGCAAAACCGAAGGGACATACAAAGGATGCGCTGTGATAAAAAGGCACGGAAAAGGTATAAAGCACAAAGGGGAAAAAAACTGCCGAGAAAAACCCCTTGTTTTTTGCAAATAGGGTAAAACAGATAAAAAGCAAAAACACGGCGGCGGGTACCGTATAAGGCCTCTTTCCCCGCGCATCCGTTCCCCATTTAAAATCGGCATTTTTCAGTGCAGAAACGGCAGTACCTGCGGCTTCCTGCGGTACATAGTATAAACGGTAATTCCCGTTTTTATCGGAAAAAAAGAGATTTTGTAAATCTTCATATGAAAATTTTGCAAAGCCGTTCATATACTGCACGGGAGTAAGGGCCGGAAGAGGCGGAAACCGAGTGTGACGCAGGGATAAAACGCCTGCGACTCCCTCCCGGGAAAATAAATCGAGCACGGTATCTTCGCTTACCCCGCGTTCCGTGTAAAAAACCGTATAATTTTGCCATATTTTAAATGAGGGTGCGGTACGACAAAAAATCAGTATAAAACAAAAAAAAGCGCTGCACAGTGCAGCTCCGATAATAAAAGTTTTTTCTTTCATGAAGCTAAAATATCGTTACAATACTGAAAAAGCGGTTCCGGTAAAGAGTCCTAAAAGACAACCGACAAAGACTTCAAGGGGAGCATGACCGTGCACTTCTTTAACGGCTTGAAAGTTTATCATGCCTTTTTGATGGAGTTTTTTTCCCAGCTCGTTCAAACTGCGAGCTTGAAGACCGCTTGCACGGCGTACCCCGACGGCATCGCGTATAACCACGAGCGTAAAACAGCAGGCAAGAATAAAAATATCGGAATCCACGCCCGAACGGAAGCCGATGGACGTCGTCAAAGCGCATACCAATGCCGAATGGCTCGAAGGCATTCCTCCGGTCCGCCACAAAAGCAAGGCAATAAGTTCTTTTAAATCCTTTACCCGGCCCGTTAAAAGTTTTATAACCGTTTTTATAAACTGTGCGGACAACCAACTGAACAAAGCCGATAAGGAAACGGGGTTTAAAAGAAAAGAATATAAGTATTCCCGCATTGTCACAAACATATTACTTTATTGTACCCGTATACCGATTTTTGTCTAGTAGGCAAAGTTTTTATAAGCCGTTATACTCGTATTTAATGGATTTTACGCAATTTATCGTACAAAAAGATGATGAAGGACGACGTTTAGACCGCCTTGTGCGCAAATTCTTAACTGAAGAACCGCTTTCGCGTATTCATAAAAGCATAAGAAGCGGTATAATCCGTATAAACGGCGGAAAAAAAGACGCTTCGTTTCGCGTATCAGAAGGAGAACGTCTCGATATAGCGTCCTTTTTATTGCAAAAAAAAGACGCAAACGCGGAAAAAAGCTCATCCGTTACGGACAATTCCGCATTTTTTACCGACGTATTCGTAAACGAAGATATCCGCATTATAAATAAGGCATACGGCATTCCCGTCCAAGGCGGCTCAAAAGGCGGTATTTCCGTTGATGAACTTATCAGGCGCGAGTATTTTGACGCATGCAAAACCGGCGGAAAAACTTCTTTGTCGTTCCGCCCGGGCCCCCTTCACCGCATAGACAGGAGAACCAGCGGCCTGGTTTGTTTTTCGCAAAGTTTGCGCGGTGCCCGCCTTTTTTCCGAAGCCCTTGCACACAGGCGCATAAAAAAAGAATATCTTGCCCTTTTACAAGGGGAATTGACGGAAACGCTTGAAGCCGAACATTTTATCGAACGCGGCAAAGAAACCAAAACGGCTCGGGCCCAAACTGCGGAACAAAGCAAGTCCCGGTCATTCAAAACCGTCCGGGTTTTTACGGCCCCGAGTAAGGCGGCACCCCTTGATGCCGACAGTCCGCCCCTAAAAGCTAAAAAAGCCGTCAGCCGCATTGAACCGCTTGCAGCCGGCTTTATACCCGAGGCGGGACTTGACTGCACCCTCGTACGGGTTATTATAGAAACCGGACGTACTCATCAAATAAGGGCACAGACGGCCTTTTGCGGTTTTCCCCTTTTGGGAGATACGGCATACGGAGCAAAAGCATTCCGCTATCCGGACACCGCGGGCAGCCGGGAACTTTTTTTACACGCTTTTTCGCTCGGCTTCGATAAAGACAATGTTCTGAAGCTCCCGCAAAAAATATCCGCTCCCCTTCCCGCATTTTTTAAGGGATTTATAAAAAGGTACTTGCCCGAAGCCGACGTTTCAACGTATACTGTCGGTAATGAAACTTATTGATGATATCTTTTCGCTCTTTAAAGGAATCACGGTCTTTGCCCTTGTCGGAGAAAGCGGTACGGGAAAAAGCTTCCGCGCAAAACTTTTAGCGCAAAAATACGATATCAATGCAATTATAGACGACGGCCTACTCATCCGGGACGACCAAATTTTGGCGGGCCATTCGGCAAAGCGCGAAAAAACCTTTTTGGCGGCCGTGCGTACCGCCGTCTTCGATGAAAAAGAACACCGCGACGAAATAGCCCGCGCAATGAAAAAAGAAAATATAAAGCGCCTGCTTATACTGGGAACCTCGGAAAAAATGGTACAAAAAATTGCCATGCGGCTGCAAGTTCCCCCTCCGTCGCGGATTATTAAAATAGAAGATATAGCCACACAGGAAGAAATAGAGCTTGCCATACGATCGCGGCGCATTGAAGGCAAGCACGTTATTCCCGTTCCCGCATTGGCAATAAAGCGCAGTTATCCCCAAATCTTTTACGATTCAATCAGAATAAAGCTTGCCCGAAAAGAAAAAATTACCGGTACAAATACGAAGGTATACGAAAAATCGGTAGTACGCCCCGAATTTTCAAAAAAAGGCAGGGTAAGCATTTCCGAAGCCGCCCTCACCCAAATGGTTATGCACTGCGTAAGCGAATACGACAATCAAATCAAAATAAAAAAACTTGCAATTAAAACCAATGCCCACGGTTATAAGCTGGTGATTACAACCGACGTTCCCTTCGGAACCGAATTGGTCGGAAAGATTCACAACCTGCAAAAATACGTGATAGACAATATCGAGCGCTACACGGGTATCTTAATAGAAAGCGTAAACATTATTGTAGATAAAATATCGCGGTAAAAGCAGGATAGTCCCGAAAACCTCTGCAGTGAGAGATTTTAACCGCAAGGAATGCAAAGAAATTTATAAAGAATAAAATTCGAGCCCCTAAAATCTTGCGCTCTTAGCGTGCCCTGCCTGACCGATGTAACCGCAAGGGGGCGCAGAGTACGCAAAGGGAAGAAAAGCGGTTTTTAGATAACTCCGATTTTCTGTTTTTCTTTTGCGGCCTTCGGCTTATTAACCTTTTTTTGACTGCGAACCGGAACGCCGAGTTTTTTAAGACAAAAGCGGACGGCATATTCCAATTCGGTGCGCTGAGGATTCATCGGAAGCACAAAGCTTCGGCATTCGCGCCAGGTGAACTTATACAATTCGACGGCGCTTATTCCCTCGTGAGCGCCTTTGGGAGCGTTCAAAGCCCTTATTTCGGCATCCCAATCGGTTAAATTATCGATAAAATCCCGTATGATGTATACTATTTTAGCCCCCAAGCGCTCGTCATGGCTGTGCTTATTAAATTCGCCGAGTTCTTTGAGGCTTCTAAAGTAAGATTCCGCAAAATCCTTTTTTTCGGCTATGAGTACCGAAGCGGCAGGCTGTAAATACATATATACACCGCTTTGCGATGCAAGAGATGCTATTTCACAGGCATGATCCGAATTGAGAATTTTAACGAGTTCTTCGGTAAGCCGTGAAGGAGATACGGAAGTTAAAAGACGGGCCGATGAAGCGATTTTACGCTTTAAAAAAAACGACATTTTAAAGCCCGTGCATGCGGCGTACTTTACGGCCCTGAGCATGCGCACGGGGTCGTCGGTAAAAATCCTTTTAAGCGGAATAACCGGTACGATTTTGTGCGCGCGTATGTCTTTTACCCCGCCTACATAGTCGATGATATGATTTTTTGCAGGATCGTAATACAGGGCGTTTAAGGTAAAATCGCGGCGGTGTACGTCTTCTTCCATCGTCCCGAAGCTGTTACCGATTGTAATACCGTCGGTAAAGGAGCGGAAGGTGGTTACTTCGAATATTTTACGGCCGAAAAAAATGTGCACAATACGAAAGCGTTTTCCGATAATACAGGAATTACGGAACATTTTTTTTATTCGTGCGGGAGTCGCATTTGTAACCAAATCGAAATCTTTCGGCTCTTTTTTTAAAAGCAGGTCGCGCACGGCACCGCCTACAATATAGGCTTCAAATCCGTACGATTTAAGCCGGCGCAGTACCCACAGCGCATCGGGGTCTATATCGGCTTTGTTTATACAATGTTCCGTTTCGGTGTAAATCAGGGCGGTTTTTACCGGATGCCCGTTTTTATTGGACGTATAGCGAAATAACACCGTTCAATAATAGAACAAATACGCATTCGAGGTCAAGTACATTTTAAGCGGCAAGAACGCCTACCGCGCCGAAATCCATGCGAGTACATCGGCATACACATCGGCATAGTTCAATTCATTCAGCATTTCGTGCCTGCCTTCCTCGTAATAGGTTTCGGTTACATCGCTCATGCCGTTTTTGCGGTATGCGTTCGCCAAGGAGCGGATTGTTCCGGTATAAGAGCCTACCGGGTCGGCGGTTCCGGCGAATAAGAGTACGGGTAAATCTCTCCTGATCTTCCTTATATTTTTTGCCCGGTGAGTACGGCTTAAACCGTCCGTTAAATCGTAAAAAAAGCCCGCGGTACATAAAAAGCCGCAAAGGGGGTCGGCCTCGTATTTTTTTACCTCGTCTTTATCGCGGGAAAGCCAGGCAAAGGGGCTATTCTTTTCGGGAATTCTGTCCAAATAGGAAGAAAAGCTCAGCTTGTCCAAAAATTTCGAGCGGTATCTTCCGCCTTTAAAGGCTTTGACAAGAAAGGCAAGCCGATTTCCGATTACAGTAAGCGGCAAACGCGGACCTGCGGTTCCCGATAAAATACAGCCCGCAATTTCCGCGGAAAATTGTTCCATATAGGATTGTGCGACAAAGGAACCGAACGAATGACCGAAGAGGATTATTTTTGCTCCGGAAAAATCGCCGCGGCATTTTTGGATGATGCGCCGTAAATCAAGGACAACCCTTTGAAAACCGTCTTTTTCAGCTAAAAAACCCAGCTCTTCTTTAGAAGCGGCGCTTTGTCCGTGTCCGCGGTGATCGTGGGCATATACGGCTATACCGTGTGCGCATAAAAAGCGGGCAAAACGCTCATAACGCAGGGCATACTCGGCCATACCGTGGCTTACGGCAAGTACATATTGAATCTTTTTTTCTTCGGGTATCCAGGTATGCAGAGCAATCCGTGCCCCGTCTTCCATAACGATATAATCGCTTTTTGTATCGATTTTCATTTGAGCCTCCGCCTCATATCTTTTGACTTATCGGCAATATTTCGGTATACTGTATCCGTGATTCATATTATAGCACAAAAGGCGGTTTTTGGGGGAGACTGCATCGGGAAAATAAACGGAAAAACCGTTTTTATAGGCTCTGCAGCGGGAGTCCTGCCGGGAGAAGAGCTTGAAGTCGAAATCGTTTTATCGAAAAAAGATTACGATAAGGCTGCGGTAAAAAAAATCGTCAAAACATCTCCCCACCGCACACAACCCTTTTGTCCCCACTACGGCCTTTGCGGAGGCTGCAATTTTCAATATGCATCATATGCTTATCAGCTTGAATTGAAAAAAAATATAGCTCAAGACTTGCTTGTGCGCTCCTTAGGAAATGAGGGTGCAATGCCGCAGATACAAATCGTAAGCGGCCCCGATACGGAATACCGAAGCCGTTTTCAGTTTCACTCAGGCGGACTAAAACAGCGAAAATCCGACGATATAGTGCGTTTGAAAGACTGCCCCTGTGCGGTAAAGCCCCTGCGCACCCTTTTACAAAGCGGAGCGCTTGCGGCAAAAAAAGTCCTCAACACAGAACGGATGACGGTCTTCGCCGATGAGCGCCTTATAGGCGGTACAAAGGAAGCAGCCTCTTCCAAAATCGTATGCGCATCGGATGCTTCTCCCGTATGCACAATCTCATTAAACGGAAAATGCCTCAGTTTCGATGTACGCGGCTTTTTTCAGTCAAATATGCACATGCTTGAAAAAACGCTTCCCCTTATTACAAAGGATTTACGCGGAAAACGCCTGCTCGATATGTACGGGGGAACGGGGGTTTTATCTCTTTTTGCCGCCGAAAACTTTGAATCGGTAACTATTGTAGAATCGGATAAACGCTCGCTTTCCTTTGCCGAAACGAATTATCGGAATAACGGCATTCACTGCAAGCTCAATACCTATACGATGAGGGGAAGCGAATGGGCGCAAAAACATTTAAAACAGGGGCGGCAAAAATCAGCGTCTTTTGAAAACAGGCTTGAAACCGAACACTTCGATGCCCTGATTATCGATCCTCCGCGGACGGGAATCGAAAAAGAGGTTATCGATTATATAGCCGCTTCAAAACCTCCGATTATCCGCTCTCTTTCATGCGACCCTGCAACCCATGCGCGCGATTTAAAGCGCCTTGTTCAAGCCGGTTATACAATAACGGACTTCCGTATGCTCGATTTTTATCCGCATACATCTCATATGGAAAGCCTCGCCTGTCTTATATACAGCGGAAACCGGTGAAGGTATCGGAAATGAAAAAAAGCCGTATTCTTTTTTTGCTGCTTTTACCGCTTATCCCTTTGGGCGCCGCCGAAAAAAATGAAGCACCCCCTTCCGGCAACTTTGCACAAAATACGATTACCGAACCCCTATGGCAGTCGGTGCTGGGAGGCAATGCCCTGGCCGCTCCGAAGCGGACAAGTTACGGTTTTGCGGCAATCAACGAAGGAAAAATCCTAAGCGCATGTACGGGAAACGGTACGGTTATTTGGCGGCGGCGTTTGGCGGAAGAAGCTTCCGCCCTCTATACGGTGAGCCGAAAAAACTTTATCTACCTTGTTTCTTCCGACGGTACAAGGCTGTCTTTGTATAATCCCGACGGAACCTTATTATGGAGCCGCATCCTGCCCGAAAAGGCGGTAAGCCCTCCCCTTTGCGGCCGTGACGGACGCGTATTTACCGCCGGAAGCGGTTCGGTCAGCTGTTACGGAAGCGGCGGAACAAAGCGCTGGACGCTCCTTTTACCGGAAAAAAGCGATTTTCCTTTAACCGAGATGAATGACGGAAGTCTCCTATATATTCCGCGTGAAAAAAAAGGAAGTGCAAGTACGGGAAAACGCATATCGCCCTACGGAGAACTATTGGAAGACATTGTCTTTACCGCAGAACTTTCGGCCCTTTTTTCCTGCGAAAACGGCGTTCTTACAGGCTTTAAAACGGGAACGGCGGGCTGCGTTGCCGTTGTTAAATCGCGGACCTCCACCCTCTATTCAATTCCCCCCGTTTCAAGCAACAGGGCCGGTGAATTGATTATTAACGGAACCGAAAACTTTTGCATTCTCTATGCCGATTCCGTACTCTGTGCCTATCAAACACAAAGCGGGCGGCTTTTATGGAAAACGCGGAATCCGGAATTAAAGGCGGGAGAAGAATTCGATGCTTTTTTTGACGGGCACGCCTATCACTTTGTCCGCACAAAGGCCGAATACACATATGCGGTTTCTTATGCGGCAGCAAACGGAGATATTATCCGTGAAACGAAAATTAAAACGGCAGCGAATGCGCATTTTCCTCTGATTACCCCTTCTTTACACCTCATTCTCTGCGGCGATAAGTGGATTGTATCCGGATACGATTTAAAAGCAAAACAAACGGAGGCAAAACTGCAAGAGCCTGCAAAACTGCAGGAGTCTGCGGAAGAACGAAGGGGCGGAAACTACGATTTTAAACCTGAAAAAATAAAGCTATACGGATATAAAGCTTTTACCGCACATAAGACCGACTTATCCTTGCCTCCTCCATCCGGTGCATCCGGCCGCTATGAAAGAACGGCGGACATTGCGTCACATTTAAAACAGGGTGATTTCGGTGCGAAAGAATACGGCTATAAAAAACGCATAAAAAGCGATTTAAACGCCTATCAGGACGAATACGCGGTTTTACAAAAACGCCTTTCCGTAAACGCGGCCGAAAAAATCAATACCCTTTACCTTATAGAACGCTTTGAAACCGCCGACTTTAATTATGCCGTTTCCCTCTTTTTAAAAAATGAAGACGAACCGGTATTACTGGCGGCAGCTTTACACTGTGCGGGAAAACTCGGCTATGACCCGGACGGAAGCATGCTTGAAGCGATTGAACAGGTATACAACGTAAAAAAGACATCGCTCAGTGATAGCGTTCTTATCGAGCTTGCAGAAGCAGTCTACTCATTATGCCGCTACATGGGGCGCCCCGCCTTTATAAAACGCGGTAAAGCGATATTATCGGATATGCTTTCGCTTCGCACACGGGACGGTATGCTGCAAGTACGGGTACGCGAAATTATGCTTCGTTTTATAGAGCTTGAACATTAGCACATACAAGCCCTAAGTATTGCACCCCGTATTCCAGTTGACAATCTCGCAGGCACAAAATTCGCTTCTGTCGGTGTGTAAAACCGCATCGGCTTTTTCGACACCTGTTTTTTCAAAATCGATTTTTACCTTCGCCTTTACCTGCTCTTTTATTTTAAAATCCATAGCGCGGTTCATCGGCGCAATAAGGGGATTGCCCTTATCCGCTTCAAGAGCAATTTTTAAACAATAACTGCCGTTTGTAAATTCAATACGCGCAGAGGTTTTATCGGCGGATACATCGACTTTCGCCCTGCTTCCGGCATAAGAAGCAAAACGGTATTCTTTACCGTCACGGTAATAGACGGCAATATGACCGAGAAATTTAAAAAACGGAGTTGAAATATCCGCAACGGACATAAAAAGAGACGAGTTTTGCGATGTGAAGTTATTGCACTGAGCCCAAATATAAAATTGCGGAAAGCTGCTTCCCCTGTCGCCTTCAATATAACCTTTTCCGTTAAATTCAATGCGCTCATTTTTTAAAAGAACGGTACCGGTTACGGAATGATTTAGGCTCACAATATCATGATAGCAGGGCATTTTCAAATATTCAAAAAATCCCATGATGGAAGGGGCTAAAACCGTATTTTTTAACGGCGTAAAATCGGTAAGCTTCAGATTACATTCCATATCTTCAAATGCAAGCTGTATATGTTCTTTTGAAATAAACCCGTGAGGAAGTTTGATACCAAAAGGTTCGGTGATTTTAAAATCGTCTATATCATATTTTAAAAATCCGCTTGCCGTATGTGTTTTGTAGTAAATAATGTACTGTAAAAATGCCGTTTTTTCCTTAAAAATAGAGATTCCGGGAATAAGTATCACAATCAAATCGTTTTGTTCATCGACACATTTAAAATACCAGCCTTCAAAATAGTTGTTATGATTTTTACTTCCCCGAAATGCAATATCTCTCATAGCTGTTCCTTTATAAATTATAAATTTTGTGTTATGTATTTATTATAGCATTTTACTACGAAAACGGATATACTGTTTATACTATCCGAAAGCAAGGAGAACAAAATGGCCCATTTATTCAGTAAATACGCGATTAAAAATCTGGAACTTAAAAACCGGCTTGTGATGGCGCCGATGTGTATGTTTTGCGCACCGGAAACGGGGAAGGTTACCGATTTTCACATTATGCACTATGCAGCAAGGGCCCTCGGAGGAACGGCTCTTATTACCGTGGAAGCGACGGCGGTCAGTCCCGAAGGAAGAATCTCGGAAAACGATTTGGGGATTTGGAGCGACGATTTTATTCCGGGATTACAAAAAATAGCGGATGCAATTCACGATTACGGAAGTAAAGCCGCCGTACAGCTCGGTCATGCAGGAAGAAAAAGCCGTGTCAAAGGAATAGAACTTGAAGCGCCTTCGGCGATAGCCTTTGATGAAAAATCGGCGGTTCCCAAAGAGATGACAAACGAGGATATACAAGATACGGTGGAAGAGTTTAAGGAGGCTGCCGCAAGAGCCGGCAAAGCGGGTTTTGATATGATTCAACTTCACGCCGCCCACGGCTATCTTTTAAGCGAGTTTTTATCGCCGCTTACGAATAAAAGAAGCGACGAGTACGGCGGAAATCCCGAAAACCGGGTACGAATTTTAGGCGACGTACTCGACGCGGTAAAATCCGTGTGGAAGGATAAACCGATTGAAGTACGGGTATCCGCCGATGACTATGCAAAAGGCGGCAATACGGCCGAGGATATTGCGCTTATGCTCAATATCGTAAAACATAAGGGAATAGACTCGGTGAACGTCAGTACCGGCGGCACGGTAAATGTAATACCTAAGGCCTTTCCCGGTTATCAAATACCCTGCGCAAAGATAATTAAGGAACGGACGGGACTTCCCGTCGCGGCGGGCGGTCTCATCGTGAGTGCAAAAGAGGCAAACGATGTGATTGCAGCCGACGGCATCGAACAAGTGTATGTAGGAAGAGAACTTTTAAGAAATCCCTACTTTGCATTGAATGCGGCCAAAGAGCTTAAAGCGGATATAGAGGTGCCCACGCAGTACATGAGGGCTTTTATATAAAACTTTTACATAAAAAAGGCTGTCTTAATTTCGTTTAAGACAGCCCGAGTTTTACATCCCCTTATACAGGTACATAATCCGTCAGCTTGTAAATCAGCCCTTGACGGCTCCCGCAGTTAAACCTTTGATAAAGTTTTTGGACATGGTAAGATACAAAAGCAAAACGGGAACGGCCGAAAGAGTAAGAACCGCCAAAATGCGCGACCAGTCGGTCATGTATTGGCCGAATAAGCGCGTTACGCCGAGCAAAAGAGTTTTATGTTCGTCATTATTGATAAAAATCAAGGGGAACCATAAATCGTTCCAAAAAGGAATGAGGTTGTAAATGGCAACGGTTGCAAGGGCGGGACGTAAAAGCGGCAAAATAACAATCGTAAAAACCCGGCTTCTTCGCGCACCGTCGATTACGGCGGCTTCCGTCAATTCGGCGGGAATTTGCCGTATAAATTCGGTTAAAACAAAGACCGCTATCGGTAAACCCATCGCCGTATACACGGGAAAAAGGCTCCACACGGTATTTAAAAGGCCGAGGCTTTTTACAAGCTGCAAAAGGCGGATACTGCCGATTTTTATCGGAAGCATCATTCCCGCAATAAAAAACACGTACAAAAAATGTGAAAGTTTATGCTTCCAATTTACAATCGCATAGGATGCAAGGGAGCCGAACAGCAGTACCAGAAAAATGGAACCGAGGGTTACAAAGAGGCTGTTTCTAAAATACAAAAAAAAGTCGCCTTCTTTTATAACCGAAACATAGCTTCCGAAATTCCATTTTTTAGGCAGTCCGAACGGGTCGGTGTAAATATCGAATTTAAATTTAAACGAGTTTATAATCATCGTCCACAAAGGAAAAATAACCAAAAAGGTCCAAAACAAAAGGACTATGTGGGAACCGAGATGCAGTCTTTCGCGTGCCAAAGATGATTTTATTTTCACGGTGTTCTCCTATAAGTCTTTGTCGCCGCGGGTCAAACGTAAAATAACGGCAACTCCGGCCATAAGCATAATAAAGGTAACGGTTGCAATAACCGAGCCCATTCCCGGATTGGGTATTCCCACCGGATGCTGGCCCGCAATTCCGACGCGGTAAAAGAGGGTTCCGATTAAGTCGGTTGCATACTGGGGAGCTCCGTTTACGTTTTCCATTGCAAAAACGACGTCAAATGCATTAAAGTTGTTGACAAAGGTAAGGATGGCAACCATACCGATAACCGGCTTAATAAGCGGAAGCTTTATATACCAAATCTTTTGCCAGCCGCTGCATCCTGCAATATCGGCGGCTTCAAATAAATCGTCGGAGATGGTTTGTAAGCCCGCCAAAATCATCATTGCCGGAATTCCTACCCACTGCCACGAAGAAACCAGCGATATGGCGGTAAGCGCATACTTTTGCTCGCCGAGCCAAGGCTTTACGAATGATTCAAGGCCGATATTTTTTAACAAAAGCGGCAAAGCGCCCCACTGCGGATTTAAAATCAGTTTCCATAAATAACCGGTTACCAAAATAGCGAGGGTTACCGGAATAAAAATAATCGTTTGATAAAAACGCACCCCCTTCATTCCTTTGGAGGTAAGCATCAAAGAAAAAACCAAACCTAAAAAGTTTTGTACAAGTATATGGATTAAAAAAAAGTACCAAGTATTGCCGAAAGCGCCCCAATAACGCCGCGCATTTTCCGCATCGGAAAAGAGGGAGCGGTAATTGCTTAAGCCTGCAAACACGTTTTTACCGGAAGCGTTTGAGGTAAAAAAACTCATACGGATTGAATCGGCCAAGGGAAAGGCCATAAACACGGTATAAACGATTAAGGCGGGAATAATATACGGCAGCCAGGAATATCGGGCGTTTTTTTTCATAATCATTTAAAAATACCCCTGTATTTTAAAATAACTTTTATGATGTTTTTATAAAAGATGAACGGAAAACCCGAACGGATTTCAGGCTCCCCGTTCATCAAAAGCAGCACAATCCCTCGGTCAGGGTTTATACCATTTGGCAACACCGGCAGCCAATTCGTCTGCGGCTTGCTTTGCGGTTTTTTCACCCTTCATGACGGAAATAACGCCTTGATTCATAAGCACGTAACCGCTGGGCTGTTCATCCATAAAACGTTCCCAAACAAAGCGCGCATCCTGCAATTTGCCCTGTGTAAGAGCGAGAATTTCGTTTGCATGTGCATTTTCGATTTTAATTGCGGCATTCAGCATCGGGAAAAATCCGGTGGGCATGAATTTGGCGGAAACGGTAGCACCTTCAACCGTACAAAGCCATGCAAGAAATTCTTTACATTCTTTTTCGTGTTTGGTCGCCTTGTTGTAAGCCATACCGGTGTCGGGATGGAAACAAATAGCGGCTTTTTTACCTGCGGGAGCCGGAAGCGCAAAGGTTCCCCAATTAAAGGGTACGTCTTTAAAAGCGCCCGCATTCCATGAACCGTCTACCCACATAGCGGTTTTACCGGTTGCAAACAAAGCAATCGAATCGTTGTAGGTAAGAGCGGAAAATCCTTCGGGGCAGTATTTTGCAACATCCGCCATAGCCTGGAAGGCGGCAACCATCTTTGCATCGTTTAAAGGAACCTTACCTTTTTCGTAAGCGGCGCGGCCCTCGGCTCCGCCTACAAAGCCGGGCAAAATACCCATCATAAAGCATTCGTTGATGTCCCATTCATCGGCAAGACCGTTTGAAAGCGGGGTAATGCCGGCTTTTTTCAAGGAGTCGCATGCTTTAAGGAAGTCTTCCCATGTTTGAGGAATAGCGACACCGGCTTTTTTGAAAATATCTTTGTTGTAGTAGACGACCTGTACGATAGCGTTAAAAGGAACCGCAAAGGCTTTTCCGTTCGGAGCAGTCCACGGAGCGCGGTTTCCGGCCGTAAAGTTTTCTTTTAAACCGGGAATGTCGGTTACATCGGCAAAATAACCGTCGGTAAACAGTTTTGCGCCGGTTGCATAGGAGCGGGCATACATTAAATCGGGGCCGGTTCCGCTTTCAAGCTGTAAACGCAATGTCGCATTATAGTCGACGTTGATTGTCGGTTTAAACTCAATCGTTACATTGGGTTTTACTTTTTTGTACTCGTTGAGCAGCGCGGTAATTTGCACCACGTCATCGGTTCTCCATGAACCCATGGTCAAAGTTACTTTTTCGCCTCCTGCGGCATCTTTGGATCCTGCGGCAAACACAGGCAACAATGCCGCAACCATAAAGACCGCAAGCACCGCGATTGCAATTTTTTTCATACAATACTCCTTTGTGGAACATAAAAAAATGTAAAAGAATATACACAACCGCAACCCTAAACAGGTTGTAATCGTTTACACTCTTTTATATATTTATTATCACTCCAAAAATTCAATCTGTCAAGGAAAAAATCGTTTTTTGTATACAAGAAAAAGAGAGCTTCGAAAAACCGGCGGAGGTTTCAGACAGCTCCATCCATATCCGGCAGTATTTTTACCTTTTCCCATTCGGCTATTCCGCCCGGAACAACTTTAAAAACGGGATTGACGGCAATATCGGCTGTCAATGCACGGTTTTCGTTATATTTTTTTATATCGCGTTTTAAAAGTTTGTGCTGTAAAAAGCCGAATTCATATTGAAGCTGCCCGTCGGTTACCGTAATAAATTCGGCGATGAATCCGCTTTGCGGTTGAGGCGGAATGTCTACCTTTGTTTTATCGAACGTATAACCGCGCAGGCATGCTTCGTTATATACTTCATGCAAAAATAAATTGATGAACTTCAAGGGATCGCCGGACGCATAAAAACGCGCAAGCTGAGGATGATGTTTATAGCCCCTTGTTTTATTTTCCAGCACTTTCCGGGCAAGCAGGGCTTCCCGCCACAAGGCAACCAAGCCCTTGGCGTCAAGATATTTCGGGTGTAAAGACCATAAGCGCATGTTTAATTACCTAAGATATTTTTCCGTCACGGCATCTTCAAGAAGTTCCCGGTAATCGGAACCGACCGGGAAACTCGTCAAATCGGCTCGGCAGCACCGCCGTTCCTTAAAATTCATTAACCGAAAACTCTATAAAGAGTTGAGATTGATGACTTGCCGCCTCTTCGTAATACAATAAGAAACGGCATATAATCTTGCGACGTTTGCCGAAAGGCAAACTCGAGTTAAAATGAGCGGCGCTGTTTTAGACGCTCATTTTAAACAGTATCACATAAAAAAGAGCGGCGGTCAAGTTCGGAAAAGAACTTTAAAAAACGATATTAAAACATCACAAATTTTTTCAAACATTATTTACTCCTGATGATTGTGCATACTCGCAAGCTTTGAATATACAGTATAGCTCCCGCATGCCATAGCAAAAAACACAATTATAAAAATGTCCATAATATATATATCAGTTGTTGCGATTTTTTTATGCATGAATATTTTTAAAAGGATTCCTGCAACTAAACAAAGAACACTGTACAGCATCCCAAACCGAGCGGGAGATAAACTACCTTTCATATCTTGTATTCCGTTCTTTTACTCTCCCGGCCTCTTAAAAACCCGTGTAAAAAAATCAAAACGAAAAGAATATTTACCGCAAACGAAAAATATCCCGCCTTTATATAGACAAAACTCATAAAGCAAGATATTAAAAATAAAACAAGAGGTAATATACGATAATTAAGCACCCAAAAAATTAACAGTCCCGTTAAACTCAATACAGTACTTAAAACCGATAATCCTTTGGGCATATTGCCTAAGTAAAAAATATATGATACGGAAATTATAAACGATATTATAGCCACTACACAAAGAAAATAATAGACAATTTTATTTAATATTTTTTGATTATTGTTATGCTCATTCTTAAACAAATCCATAAAACCGCACCTCTATATACAGTATCCCATAAGAAACTTTTGCAGTCAAGTTGAGACAGAGAAGTCTTTTTTGTAAATTCAGTAGACTGTGGTAAAAAATAATAATGCCAGTATATCCCGTAAGCAACTGACAGCGGCTGTTTCTTTATCTATCTTTGCTCTAAAATGTAACACATTTTCCATACTCAATAGAATAGAAAACACCCCCTATATCATTTTGCCGGAATCAGAACATTTGCGGAAGCATATACCATTACAATGCTCAAAGCCGAAGTTACTGCCGCCAACACTATTTTTTTCACTTATCCGGCCTCCTTATTTCATAGTACTCTCAAAGCCCCTTTCACAGTAGCATAAGAAACTTTTGCGGTCAAGTTCGGAAAAGTCCGCTTTAAAAAGCGGCAGGAGTAAAAGCAGGACAGTCTCCCCCGCCCCTTTATATTTCCGGCAAAAATCGTTATACTTTTCGGGTATGATTCACTGTGAAAACAAGGTATTTAATTTGGAAACGGATAATTCAAGTTACCGCTTCCGTGTTACCGAGTACGGACATTTGGAAACTCTTTATTACGGCACAAAGCTCGCAGATGAGGATGTTGAAACCCTTGCTTTAAAACGTACGGCGCAAAGAGGCTCTTCGGTTTGTTACGACGAAAAAAATCCCCTCTACGTACTCGATAACATTCCCTTACAGTGGTCGGGAAACGGACGCGGAGATTACCGGTATTGCCCTGCGGAAATCCGTATGCCCGATACAAGCTTTACCCACGACTTTATATACACATCTCATAAAACGGAAAAAGGCTGCATGCCGCCTTCTTCCCTCCCCTCGGCCGTTGACGGAAACAAAGACGCCGAAACCCTCGTCATCAATTTAAAAGATGCGACAGATGTCGAATTGATACTCTTTTACACGGTTTTTCCGTCCTGCGATGTGATTACGCGGCGGGCGCTTTTAATTAACCGAAGCGAAAAACCCTTGGAAATACGGCGCATAATGAGTATGATGATTGACCTTCCCGACAGAGGATTTACCATGCATACCTTTGACGGAAGCTGGGCAAAGGAAGCTCATATTCATTCAAAAGAAATTGCGTACGGAATGTGGGTAAATGAATCGACGACCGGAACAAGTTCCAATCGGCACAACCCCGGTTTTTTAATGACTTCGCGGAACGCCGATGAAGATTCGGGCGAAGTGTACGCCTTTAATCTTGTGTACAGCGGTAATCATTTCGGATTTATTCAAAAAAGCCATACGGATTTAATACGCATCGGTATCGGTATAAGCCCCCACTGTTTTTCGTGGGATTTAAAACAGGCAGAACGTTTTGAAACACCGGAAGCGGTCCTTTCGTTTTCGGCGGCAGGGTTTAACGGTATGCGAAAAAATATGCACCGTTTTGTAAACAACTGCATTGTGCGCGGCGAATGGAAGGAAAAAGAACGCCCGGTTTTATTCAATAATTGGGAAGGAAACTTTTTTAAGTTTAACCGCCGCTCGCTTTTAAAGACGGCACAAAAGGCAAAAAAAATCGGCATCGAACTTTTTGTACTCGATGACGGATGGTTCGGAGAACGCAACAGCGATACGGCAGGCTTGGGCGATTACAGCGTAAACACTAAAAAGCTTCCCGGCGGTATAAAACGCCTTGCCGACAGCGTACGCAAAATCGGCCTTGACTTCGGGCTTTGGTTTGAACCGGAAATGGTAAACGAAGACAGCGATTTATTCCGCACTCATCCTGAATGGGCGGTAAAAGAACCGTCAAGGCAGCCGGTACGCGGCCGCCATCAGCTTGTTTTAAACCTCTGCCTTCCGGAAGTACGAAACTATATCGTAAAAAACGTATGCCGTATTTTGGATGAAGCGGATATCTCCTATGTAAAATGGGATATGAACCGTTATCTGGGCGCAGCCTTTTCGCCGTCTCTCGAAAATCAGGGTGAGTTTTTTCACCGTTATGTTTCGGGCTTGTATGAAATCCTTCACCGGATTTTCGATGAGCGGCCGCACATCCTGCTTGAAAGCTGCTCGTCCGGAGGCAACCGCTTTGATTTGGGTATGCTTTGTTTTTCGCCGCAAATATGGACATCGGATAACACCGACCCTGTCGAGCGCCAGCGGATTCAATCATCTTTAAGCATTTTGTATCCCCTTTCGACAATGGGTGCCCACGTGTCGGCGGCGCCTCACCAGCAAACGCTGCGCGAAACTTCTTTAAGCACACGCTTTAATACGGCCTGCTTCGGTGTTCTCGGCTATGAACTTGATTTGCAGTTTTTAACGTATGCAGAAAAAAAAGAAATACAAGAACAAATCGCTTTTTATAAAAAATACCGAAAAGTGTTTCAATTCGGTGATTTTTCGCACACGAACGGTTTTAAAGACAATCAGTTTTTTTGGCAATGCACACGGGATAATGTCGCGCTTACCGGATTTTTTCAGGGGACTGCAAAGACAGCCGACACTCATACGGTTTTGAAAGTCAGAGGTCTTAAAAGCGATACCGTCTACACAATCGGAACAAAACCGCAGCGGCTTTTTCTTAAACGTTTCGGCGGCCTTGTAAAGCATATATTGCCGATAAGCCTCGATCCGGACGGTTTTATTTTGCGGACGGCAAACCGCTTTTATACTTTGAATGACTGCGTTGAAACCTATAAGGCTTCGGGCAAACTTTTGGAGCAGGGCATTTTTTTAAACAACCAGTTTACGGGTTCGTATTATAATACAAAGACACAGCTTTTAGGAGATTTCGGCTCCTATTTATTTATAACAAAGGAAGCGGGATAAAATGAACAAAAACAGATGGACCTTCGGTCTGGGTACTATAGGACGCGATATGGTTTACTCATTGATAAGCATGTATCTTATTTTTTACATGACAGATGTAATCTATGTTCCTACAAACGTATTGTGGAGCATTACGGTTATTGTCCTTGCAGCCCGCATTTTTGATGCCTGTAATGACCCGATTATGGGCTTGATAGTAGATAATACCAAGACCAAGTACGGAAAGTTTAAGCCTTGGATAGCCTTCGGTGCCCTGACCTCGGGGATTTTAACAATACTTCTTTTTACCGATTTCGGGATTAAGGGCGGGGCCTATGCTGCCATTTTCGGTATTATCTATCTTTTATGGGGCATGACTTATACGACAAACGATATAAGCTATTGGTCGATGCTTCCTTCTTTAAGTGTGGATCAAAAGGAAAGGGAAAAAATAGGCGCTATTGCCCGTATTTGTGCAAATGTGGGGCTTTTCTTTGTTGTTGCAGGAATAGTGCCCATTACAACTGCTTTGGGCAATAAGACGGGAAGTCTTGCCAAAGGATATTTTTTCTTTGCAATTATGGTTACCGTGATTATGTGGCTCGGTCAGATTATAACCTTAATCGGAGTAAAAGAGCCCGAAATAACAAAGCCTCAAAAACATACCTCCCTAAAAGAACTTTTAAGCGTTATCGTAAAAAACGACCAGCTCCTTTTGACGGCAATAGCCATGACCCTCTTTATGATAGGCTACATGACTACAACAAGTTTCGGCCTTTACTTTTTTAAGTATGCCTACGGCGATGAAGGTATGTACTCCGTATTTGCGGTTATTCTCGGCCTTTCCCAAATTTCAGCCCTAATCATTTTTCCGCTTTTAAGTAAATTTTTTGTAAGGCAGAACATATATACGGCTTCGATAATAATGGTCTTGGCGGGCTACCTCATCTTCTTTTTTGCTCCTACAAATACCATGCTTTTTATAGGCATTTCGGGCGTTTTGCTCTTTGTTGGCCAAGCCTTTATTCAGCTTATGATGCTCATGTTCCTTGCCGACTGCGTTGACTACGGCCATTGGAAGCTGGGCAAGCGGAATGACAGCATTTCGTTTTCGATTCAGCCCTTTATCAATAAGCTTTCGGGAGCTATCGGAAACGGCATCGTAAGTGCAGTCGTCATCCTTTCGGGAATCAAAGAAGCCTCTTCCGCCGCCGAGGTTACAAAAGAAGGCCTTTTGATGATGAAGAGCGCCATGCTCGTCTTTCCTCTTTTTTGCATTGTCGGCAGCTACATCCTCTACCGCCTCCGTTATAAAATAGACGAAAAAACCTATGAGCGCATTTTAACGGAACTTGAAGAGCGCGGAGAGCTGGTAAGGAAAGAGTAAGGATTTATGATAACTGTTTTTGAACAGGAATTGGAAAAAGGAACAGGTGTTCCGTATATTTTACTTCAAAATAAATGTATTCAGCCATCCGAAATTGTAGAAGATATTTTCTACCAAAATATTATCGAAAATAAAGCTTTCGATCCGCAGTGTGAAGGGAGCCGCTCGGATTATATGTATAATTTACTGGAACTGTATCCTGAACGAAAAAAGATTGACGACAGAGTTATCGCATATTTTCACAAAATGACAAAAGATGATTGGGGAGATATACAGGTTTTCGGTTTTGCTGTCAGGCTGGCACAAGACGGCCGCTTTGAGAAAAATGCCTTGTATAAAAAGTTCGAATACTACGCAAAAGAAGATCTATCTCCGTGGGTACGCGGTGTCGAAGAACTTATAAAACTTGATAAGTATGAAGCGGTCGTATATCTTGCCCGCTATTTCGGTTCCCGCATTGCAGATAAGGATATAGAAGAATTTACAGAGTATTATTTTTATGAACTATATGCTCAAGAGTATACGGGTTATGATACAGAAACAATAACGGCGATGCTTCAAGAAGAACACGACCCTGCTATATACCGCTACTTGAACATAGCCCAAACAAAACGGGAACACTCGCCGAGAGAGGTTCAAAGTTATACGGCAGAGGAAGTTATTTTAACATTACAAAAACCGGATTTCAAAGAAAGAGCGGAACTTCCGCGCATTCGACGTTGGATAAACAGGCAGGCAAGCGATGAGGATATAAAAAAACTTTCCGGTTGTTTTATCGGAGCAGATGAGGTACTAAAAAAAAGACTGATCCGTTTATTTCCGAAGAAATGTATACAGGTACCGCTCCAAGCCTTATTCGATTCCTTTGACTCGATTCAAGACGGAGAATACCGTACAGACCTTGTTGAAGCTCTCATTCCCTTGCATAATCCCGATGTATATGATTTTTTGCTTGAACGTTACGATGAAAACACGGCAACCGGTTTTTTAAAAATTTGCGTACAATTTTATTCTGAAGATAAGGAATGGAAACTGCTTGAACTGCTTGATAACTGCGGTATGTACGATATTGAAGATATTGTTGACTCCGTTTTGGAGTCGGAAGAGTTGGCAAAACACGATATCTTTAAGTATATTCTACGCTTACTCTATCACAAAACAAAGTGTTCAATATGTCGCGGACAGGTGCTCGAAAAAATGATGGAACATGGTATTGCCGATTCCAATATATACCGTGAAATACAATACGATGCAAATAAAAATATACGCAAATTGGCAGAAAAATCAAGGTTTGAAAAAGAGTAAAAACTTATGACCCTCCTTATAATTGAAGACGATGATGCGATACGAAAAGAGATAAAAACCTTTTTTAAGGCGGATTTCGATATTGCGGAAGCTGCCTCGATAAAAGAGGCTTTGCCCTATCTTGATTCCGATATTGTACTCCTCGATTTAAACCTTGGCAGAGAATCTTCTTTACCGCTTATCCCGAAAATAAAATCGGCTTGCATAGTTATTTCGGTTCAAGATGATGAGCAAACGATTGTCAGGGCCTTGGAAGAAGGGGCTTGCGACTATGTAACAAAGCCTTTCAGCCTCAATGTGCTTAAAGCGCGGATAAACGCAATTTTACGCCGGAACAATAATCAGGATATTTATTTGAATATAAAAAACGGAGAGCCTATAATTCTCATCGATAAAAAGGAAATTATATTGACAAAAAAAGAATATCAAATAATGAGCCTTTTTTTAAATAACTCGAGCACGGTTTTAACGCGCAGCCTTATCTTGGAACATATTTGGGATAAGGACGAGGCATTTGTAGAAGATAACACGCTGACCGTTACGATGAGCCGCCTTAAAAACAAGATAGGCAGCTCAAAGATAGAAACCGTAAGAGGAATAGGCTACAGGTGGAAGGGTTAACATGCGAGGCTTAAAAATACGCTTTGCCGTTTATTTTTGCATTTTGACGGCTCTCAGTTTTTTTGCTTACAAAAACTTTCAGGCAAAATATACGGCTTCTCTTTCCGCCGTATTACAGTATCTTCCCGATGAACAAAAAATTGAAGCCCTGCAAAAAATAAAAACGGAGAGCATACGGACGGAAGACATAAAAACGGAACTCCTTGAAAAACTCATGTATAGGGAGGACTACTCCTTTTTTTATCTTATGTTCTGTGCCGTCTTTGTTTTGATTTTGAGTGCCTTTCTTTTGGAATGTTTTTTTTACAGGCGGCAGAATAAAAAAGAAACGGACAACATCGCCTCCTACCTTGATTCCCTTGAAAAAGGAGAGGGAAAACTGATTCCTAAAAACGGGGGGATTCTTTACGATAGGCTTTACAAGCTGTATACCGAACTCATTTTTGAACGGGAAAATGCTCAAGCCGAAAAGCTTAGATTTCAAAAAAATCTTGAAGATATAGCCCATCAAATAAAAACACCCATTACGGCAATGCTCCTTTCTTTGGAAAACTCAAGCCCGTCCGCAGATAATTCTCCGCTGCACCGCTTAAATGAGCTTACCGAAAGGCTGCTTCATTCGGCAAGCCTTGAATCCGGAACCGTGCCGATGAAAAAAGCTCCGCTTTCCGTTTATGAAGCTTGTTTTGAAGCTTATGAGGCTTGCGAACATCTTTTTGAACAAAAAGGTATTGCCGTTCATATCGAATCTTCCGGTATCCTTATAAACGCCGACTATTATTGGATAACCGAAGCCTTTATGAATATTTTTAAAAATGCAGCTTCCTATCTTTCAAAGGGAAACACTGTAAACGTCTTTTTTAACGAAACGCCCCTTTACACGGAAGTTATCTTTAAAGATGACGGGAGCGGTATTCAAAAAGAAGCCTTGCGCTCCGTCTTTAACCGCTTTTATAAAACTCCCGATTCCAAAGGTTTCGGCTTAGGTTTAAACATCGCAAAATCCATTGCCGAAAAAAACAACGGTACCCTTTGCGCTTACAACGAAAACGGTGCCGTATTTAAATTTACGTTTTATAAGGGAATTTGAAGAATATTATTGCAAATAATTAACTTATACTTTTTCAATCACAAATTTTCCACTTCCTCTATGGAAAGACCTGTAACCTTTGAAATCAAATCACTACCCAGATTTTCAAATCTCATCAGCTTTGCCGTTTCAAGAGCTTTTTGATATAAACCATCGGCAAAGCCCTCGCTTCTGCCTTGAGCTATACCCGCTTTTATACCTTCTTTTCGGCCTTCTCTTATACCTTCTTCTCGGCCTTCTTTTATACCTTCCTGTCTACCGTAATAGCGGGCGTCCATTTCAAATCCGGATATAAAGCGGTATTCATTTCTTGCCTGTTCAGTGCTTTTTACTTTTTCTATCATCTTTTCTATCCTCCCTGTAAACTCTGTCGTAACCGTGCCGGTTTTGACGTATTCCAGAAAGCCGCTTAAATTTTTGTCTTCGGCTTTTTTAAAGGCGCTTGCGTTTATTATAATCTTTTTTGTGCCGTCTTGTAAGAGTGTTTGCCTGTCTTCAAGGCAGACATTTTCAAATGTGTAAACAGGTTTATCTTTTCCAACCGAATCGAAAAGACACAAAAAGATTATATAGGTATCGTTCAGGCTGCTATAATGCTCACCTTTGTCTAAAAACAGAATATCGATAGCCGCCTGATAGTAACGCATTCTTTTCGGAAGATTATGTTCATTAACGGCCTGCATTTCTATATCGTAAGTTTTACCGTTTTCATCTTTGGCCAGTATATCAAGACGTATGCCTTTTGCTTCCGAACCGGTGATTATTGCGTTTTGCGATGATAAGTATATGATTTTTCCGATTTGGCCGGTCAGGGTCATTTCAAGAAAAGTTTTGCATACTTCCTCATCCTGCATTACCTTGCAAAACATAAAATCATCGGCGATGGTTAAATCATCAAAACTTTTGTGCATTTTTAACCTCCCGACGCCTTTAATTATAGCACGAAAATCACACGTTTTCAATTCATAATGCAATAATTATCCGCTTTAGTTACTCCCTTACTTCCTCCGCTATATTCATGCCTTGAAAACGCTTTGCGCCAAGGCGGAAAAAGAGGTAGACGGCGGAGGCGATGAGGGCGGTAAGAACTGCGAGCACAGGATAGTTCATATAGATTAAAAAGCGTTTAAACGTAAACGAAATGCTCAATGTTCCGTACCAAAGCGTTAAGCCTGTACAAAGCGGTACGGCATACAGCACCGAGCGCAGCATAAAATAAAAATAGTCGCGCATAAGTAAGGCTTTTAGTTCCGCTTCCCGAATGCCGCATGATTTAAGCAAAAATATTTCGCGCTTTCGGCGGGCAAAAAACATGTTTACGGCAGCGTACACGGTAGCAAGGGTAATCAGAGTGCAGACGGCACATACCGAATACAATAAAAGGGAAAGCACATCGGATTCGGACTTATTGGCCGAGTGCAATTGTTCACCTTCAACACTGAACCGCTCTTCTTCCTGCACATAATTTTTTAAAAGATTGTTATAATAGTTTTCATCGGCAAGAGGCGTATTTTTATGCTCTTCGGTGCGGATATTCATAAAATATTGAGTAAACGTATAATCGTATTCGTTTTTCGGAGTAAAATGTTCATGCAAAAGCCGATCCAATTCTTCTGCCGGAATAAAGACCACCGCATCATAGCCGCTTGCAATTTCGTTTCTATCGTCTAAAAAATCTTGGGGAAGCTCCATAATGTATTTTTCGACAACGAATTCTTTTTCCGCCATATCACTGCCTGTACTGCCGATTCCGTACAGAGTTATGGGAAGACTTTTTACGCTTTCGTCAAAATAGGGAATGTATTGAGCCTTGGAAACCTCATCTTCAAAATTTTTGCGGACAGAGTTAAGCACCACAATTCCGCGGTAATCGCTGTGCCCCGTTAACTTTTTAAAATCATCAGGCAAAAGGCCGGTAAAAAACACCGAGATAACCGCCTTACCGTTTTCTCTTTTAAAAAGTTTACCCTCCGCCTTTTTATAAAATCCCTTTTTTTTAAACTCGTCCGACAAAAAAGTTTCGGGATACATAAACGCATATTTTTGCGTGTAAATTAAATAATCTTTTTTATCGAACTTGTCTTGCAGGCGCTGAAAGGGCTCGGGGATTCCTTTTCTGTGGGTGCGCAAAAAAAGATAAAAATTATAGACGCTCTCAGTTTTCCAATAATTGCGCTCTACATGAAGTCCCGTTTCCATAAGCAAAATAAAAAAGATGAGGCTAAGCGAAAAGGTAACAAGGGCGGTACTCGCCTTAAAAAGAGTAAAGTTGTTTTTGCGCAATTCTTTTTCAAGGCTTTTTGCCTGCCTTTTCCGTTTATCTTTTTTAAGCTCAAAGCCTCCTTTTAATGCTTCGATAATACCCATGCGGGAAAGCTTACGGGCAGGGATACTTGCAGAGAGCGCAACACAGATAAAGACAAAGACTCCTGCAATAAGATTCATCGTTATACTGAAATTATAGCTCGAAACAATTTGATGTTGAGCGTTTTTCTCTGTCCCCTTTATAAACTCGATAATAAGAAACGAAAGGATATTGCCCGGAATAAGGCTGAAGAAGGCCGCAGGCAGGGCTTGCTTTAAGGCTTCTTTTACCACGAGTTTTTTGAGCTGTTTACGTGAGGAGCCGATACTTTTATACATTGCAAGCGTCCGTATCTTATTGAAGGCCCAAATGCCGTAAATATTTTTAAGCATCAGCACAAAGACGAGAACCGTTCCCACCGCAAGATAGAGAGGAAAAAGCGTTACCGTAAGGATTTGCTCAATAGAAATTTCTTTTCGGTCAAAGGCTCCGTATACGGCAAGAAGCAGATCGTTTACAAAAAAGACATTGCGGAAGTCCTCTGTTTCAGGCTCTATCAAAGAAGCAAGGTCTTTTACGGTTTTATAGCCCTTCCATTTATTTGCAAAAACAAGGGCTATTTTTGCATGTCTTCCGTCCTTAAAAGCATCGCCTAAGGCTGAAGTCTTCACATTCGGATTTGCCGCGACGGTAGTCCTGTTATTTTTAAAAATGCCGGTAATGGTAAAGGAGCGCTCTCCTTCAGGACGGAAGGCTTCGCCTTTTGCAGGATATTCTCCCGCAGGCACAATCCGCTCATTACCTTCTTCGGTGCCGGTTTCGGCGGAAGTTTCGCTTTCGGCTGCCTTTCCCCCTTCCTTTAACCGCACAATGCGCTTCCCCGCGGTTACGCTCAGTGTATCGCCTATTCCAAGACCGAACCTTTCTTTAAATTCCGTAGAGATTATAAGCTCCGTGTTGTCTTTCGGGAACTTCCCTTCAATCAAGGCATCACGGGTGAGCATACTGCCTTCCGCTTCTTCAAGCGTGCATAAAACACCCTCATGCCGAATCGAAATCAAGTCCCGAATGATGCGGGTTTCCTTGACGTTTTTGTGAGCGGCGATGAGGCTCCGCACTTCCTGTGTATAGGATTTACGCGTAACGGCATCGTAGGGGAAGCGTTCTTTAAGAGAAGCAATCTTACTTGAATATGAAGAATAAGCTATATTCACAAAGAGCGAAAAAAATATGCCCGTCATTGTAACGGCGAGGAGGACGGCTCCGTTTTTTTTCACATCGTAATTTTTTATGCAGAGTTTTTTCATAGAGCCTCGTCCTTTACAATTTTACCGTCCGACAATTCCACAATCCTCGAAGCGGAAAGGGCGAGCCTCTCGTCATGCGTTACCATTAAAACGGTTTGATTATAGGTTTTATTTGCATATTGAAGGAGGCTCATAATCTCGTCGGTGTTTTTGCGGTCAAGGTTTCCCGTAGGCTCGTCCGCCAAAAGGAGGGCGGGAGAATAAATGAGGCTCCGCGCAATGGCCGCCCTCTGCTGTTGTCCGCCTGAAAGTTCGTGCGGAAAATTGCTTAGCTTATTTTTTATGCCGAGCTTTTCGGCAAGATTGATAAGTTTATCCTTGTCGACCTTTTGCTTATCAAGCACAAGCGGCAGGCCGATATTTTTTTCGATAGAAAGGTTCGGGATAAGGTTATAAAACTGATAGACAAGCCCCACCTTCCTGCGCCTAAAAAGGGCAAGTTCATCTTCCGTGTACTTCGAAATATCTTCGCCCTGAATAAAAATCTTTCCCGAATCGGGTGAATCCACCCCGCCCAAAATATGAAGGAGGGTGCTTTTTCCGCTCCCCGAAGAACCGACAATCGCAACAAACTCACCCCTGCCAACCGAAAGGCTCACGTCATCAAGGGCTTTTACCGGTATATCGCCCTTGCCGTAGGTCTTGGACACATGTTCAATCCGTATAATTTCCATAAAAACCTCACACTAAAAGTAATAAAAATTTCTTTTTTCGGTTAAAACAATAACATAGAAACCTTACATTTATGTGACATTTATGCGGCATTCACGGATAAAACCGCAATGCCGCCCCATATCTCTTAACCGAAGGGATTTTTGTATTATTTTTTTTAATTATGTGCTATAATCTTTAATATAGGAGGAAGCTATGTCCTATGAATTGTTGGAGCAACGCATAAAGGCTTTACCGTACTATTACTATCAGGAATTGGTAAATTATCTTGATTATCTTACCGAAAAAGCTGCCAAACATAAAACCGTATCGGAAGAAGATGCTTTAAAAAAAATGAGCGAAGCGAGTGTTCAAACCGTATGGGAGATTTTAAAAAATGACACGTGGTGGCGAAAAAGTGTGAACGTTATTTAAAGTCTATATTCCCGAGAGCAACGCTGTACCATGGAAGAATTTGAACATTTACCGCCGTATAACGGATTTAAATCATATCGAATATTAAAATACGCTGATTTTAAAGAACACTATCTTGAATTTATTACCTGTTTTCTTATGGGAAAACACTTAAAAATTATCGAAAAACGAATCATAAAGAATTTTAAAAAGAATATATACATTAAAGAATCGTTTATGCTGCTTGATGAAATGTGCGGCCGCTCAAAAAAGATATTCAGACTGGGTACGCTCTTGGATATTTTTTCAAGAATCGATTATATAAAATATAAAAAAGAAATCCTGAATATTTTATCTCTACAACTTTTTTTCGTAAGTTTTAATAAAAAAAGAAAATTTAAAAAAGAATATAAATTATATACGTATTTTAAGAAAGAATACGTAACATTTGATAAAGAGGATTTTGAAAATTACAAAATAAAAACAGATTCACTCTTATATATTTTTTATCAAGCATTGATATATACCTGTGGAAAGAATATTTTTGAAAAACTGTGGAGAATCGATAATCTCCTTTTTATACTTGAAAAAGATTCCATAATGGAAATTAAAGATTTCCTTGAAAGCAGCACAGCGGGATTGAATACATTGATAAAGCGGCAATCCTGCAGCCCGATATAATACTATCAATCACTCCCTTGTATTCTCAATAGAAACATGTATAATAGATAGAATAGGAGGTATATTTAAATGAATATCTATAAAACAAAGGTGTACAGAATTCTTTTGAATTGCATATACGGATTTTTTGCCGCTGCAATTATCGCCTTCATTGTAAGCAGGTTTTCAAGTGCCGTATTCGTCGGGTGGCTGATTTTTTTCCTGGCTCTCGCCGTTTATTTTAAGGTAATTATAGTTGATAATATAATGACCGTTACCCTTGACGAAAAAACGCTTACGGTAAAAAAAGGTAAAAAAACCGATGTGTTTCCGTTGGACAAGGTGTCGTTTCGGGCAAAAATCGTAAGCTCAAGAGGAGAAAATGCCTGTACCCTGTACGCCGTCGATTCCGAGGGTAAAGAAACGAAAATAAATTGCGAATTGATCGGCATTGCGCAATTTGAAGATATGCTGGAAAAACTCGGCGTTACCGGAGATAAAAGTCCGGCAACAAAGCTCGATACAATCGAAAAAAATAATTAAGGAGTGTAAAATAAAAGCCGTACAAATAGCACGGCTTTTATTTACCCAAGTTTGCGCTTGGCAAACTTGTATATCATATGCACGTTCTCACTTCGTTGCGAACGTGCGTAAAAAGTCAATCGAAAGTTGATACTTTCTTCTTGACTTTTTATGGGAGAATGTATATGAATAATGTTCCGATACTGTATATCGCTATTCCCGTATTTTTTATCCTGTACGGAATAGTAATAACGGTAATGACGAAGGGGAAAAAAGACCGTGTAAAAAAATGGCTGGAACAAAACCCGAACGCCGTAAAAGTATATGTCAATAAAACAAGTATAGCGGCGGCCGTTTTTTCGGGACAGATTACCGTGCACAGTGTAGACGGCGAAGAGCCTCAATTTTTCTATGAAAAGACCGGTTCAGGTTTTTACGTTACGCCGGAAAACCATATAATCGAGTCTTCTTTTTCGAATACCCGTCCCGGTATATTGCATAAACGGGTTACAACCGTTTTAGGGCCTTCAAAGCAGGAAATAAGTGCGGATACGGGTAAAACATATAATTATGTTTTTGACAACAAAGAAAAAGCCTACCGGTTTGAAGTGCTGAGTTAATATGACAAAATCCGGTACGGGAAGACTTATTTTCCTTTCATCCGCAAAAGCTTTACGGTTATTTCCGTATCGGACTGCACACTGAACTTTAATTTTTTAAAGCCGCCGGGAGGTCCTCCGCCTTCATAGTTTGAAAAACCGGCCGGTTCTTTGGGAATGCCGATAAAATTTGTGTCGAGCTGCCCGTTAGCGTTTTGATCCTGAAATACGGCGCATACGTATTCGCCTGCGGGAACGGATTCGGCTATTGTAAGGGTTTGCGAATCCGGAGAAAGCTCAAACAGCTTGAAAAACTTTTTTTGCTTTAAAGCTTCGGCACTGTCGTGAAGGCCTAAAAAAACCGTTCCGCCCTTCGGAGTAACGTTTTCGAGGGTAATCGTCAAATTAAAATTCTCGCCGAAAAGAAAAGCGGCGGCACACATACAAAGACACAGGATCAGCGCTTTTTTGACATTCATTTTAAACACACTCCGTTTTTTCACTTATTTTTTATCCAATTCATCAAGCCGTTTTCGGGCGAATTCCTGTATCCGAGTATCCGGATCTTTAAGCATTCTTTTGTAGTATTTTTTTGCATTTTGTGTATCGCCGTGATCCGCATACCATTTTCCTATATTTCCCAATACAATCCCGTCGGAAGGATTGACTTTTTCGGCCGCTAAAAAAGCTTCCAAAGCCTTTTTATCCTCACCCGTTTGCATATAGACTGCGCCTAAAAAATTGTAGGCATAGATATTTTTCGGATAGGCTTTTATCTGAGCCGTACAGATTTTTACTTCAGCTTCTTTTGCCTTGGTATCCTTTGCCGTCAATAAAAGTGCATGATAATCGTTTATGCTTTCAAGCATAATATTTTCGGCGTCATTGCCCATCGGCTCATTATTAGACCAAAGCCACTTATGATTTATTTTTTGTGCAACGCCGAATACTTCAATAATTTTTTCGGCCATACGATTATATTCTTTCAGTTCGCCCAAAATCGTTATTTGACCGAAATGCATATCCAAGCGTTCAGGCGCGATTGCCAAGCCCTTATTTAAATATTCCAAAGCCGTTTCGGTATGTGCCCTATCGTATGAAGTTTGTCCGCCGATATAGCCGACCGTTTCTCCGGTATCGGGATCGCTGAAAGCTATTGAAGTTCCCGACTCCGGAGGGACCGTATCTATCGTTAATCCGGAACTGCGTCCTTTTAAAAGATAATAGTTAAAATAAGCGATAAACATTTCCGGATTGTTCGGTTCCGCTTGTTCCCATTGGGGGAGAATAGACTCAAGCTTTTCGAGGTTTTCGCTTCGGATATACAATTCGTAATCCGATTTAAAATCGGCAAACAGGGGAAGCAAGGATAAAGCGAAAATAAATAAACACGGGATAATTTTCTTTTTCATAAAAAAATTGTAGCACAAAGAGCCGGATAATACAAGGTTTAAACCGAGCGGCTAAACAATAACGCCCATTAGACGCATCGCCCATTGTTTTATGCTTGACCTCTTTACGCATTCCGTTTACAATTACTATTCAATTATACGTATGAAGCGTATATGTTTTCCGTGAACGGATTGTATTAACGTTTTATTTTAATTCGGATTCTCAAAGCATAAGATCAGCATGAAGCTGTAAAAACGCGCATATTAATGCCGCAAATCGGGTTTTTACGGCTTTTTTTATTTTAAATGCAATCAGGAACGAGCAATGACAAAAACCGTCATACAAGCCGAACATATTGATTATTCATATCCCGCAGAAAACACGGCTCCCGCCCTGCAGGATATAAACTTTTGTGCACAAAAAGGCGAGTTTATAGCCTTTATCGGTGCCAACGGAAGCGGAAAAACGACTTTTGCACGGCATATTAACGGCTTGCTTAAAATCCGAAAGGGAACATTAAAAACCGCCGGTTTCGATGTAAGCAATCCCGATTGTTTATGGGAACTGCGAAAACACTGCGGTATGGTATTTCAAAATCCCGATAATCAATTCGTTTCGCCGCTTATCGAAGAAGACACGGCTTTCGGTCTTGAAAACTACGATTGGCCGCCCGACGAGATTCCCGGTTTGGTACATAAGGCATTGGAACAGGTCGGTTTGGCCGGTTACGAAAAAAAATCTCCGTCCATGCTTTCAGGCGGGCAAAAGCAAAAACTCGCCCTTGCAGGAGTACTGGTTATGAAGCCGGACATCGTCATTTTCGATGAAGCGACCTCTATGCTCGACCCCTGCGGTAAAGCGGAAGTTATGAATGAAATCCGCAAAATGCATGCCGAAAAAAATAAAACCTTGATTATCATAACGCATTCAGCCGAAGAAGCCGCCCAAGCCGACCGCATTCTTGTTTTTAACAAAGGGCGAATCGTGGCCGACGGAAAGCCGTGCGATATTTTTTCCGATGAAAAGCTTTTGCAGTCGGCGGGATTGGAACCTCCCTTAAGCGTGCGGTTTTATCTGGATTTGAAAAAAAACGGCATTGCACTTACAAGCTGTCCTCTAACTGTGGACGAATTGGCGGAGCAATTATGTGCATTGATGTAAAAAATATTTCATACACATATCTTAAAAACACCGAATTCGAACACAAAGCCCTGCAAAACATAAACATAAAAATCAACCGAGGCGAGTTTTTGGGGATTATGGGAACAACGGGAAGCGGTAAAACAACCTTTTTACATTGCCTTGCCGGTTTAATCACTCCCGAAACCGGCTCGATAGAATACGCCCAAACGAAGGCGAAAACGGGATTTATATTTCAGTATCCGGAACACCAGCTTTTCGCCTCAACCGTTTTTGCGGACATTGCATTCGGATTAAAAAAATATAAATTGCCGGCCGAACAAGTGAAGGAAAAAGTGTATGCGGCAATGCGGCAAGTACATTTGGCGCCTGAAATATTTTCGGAGCGCTTCCCCTACTCATTGTCGGGCGGGGAAAAACGCAAGGCGGCTATTGCCGGCGTTCTCGTATCCGAACCCGATATCTTGCTGCTTGACGAAAGCGCCTCAGGCCTTGATGCTTCTTCGCGCAAAAGCATATTCGGCTGCATTAAAGACATACACAAAAAGGGTAAAACCGTGGTAATGATTTCTCACGATCCGGACTGTCTTGCCGAATATTGCAGCCGTATCGCCGTATTTAAAGAGGGGCGTATAGTAAAATGCGATACCCCGCAACACATACTGTCGGATACGGCCTTATTACAAAAAAGCGGAATTGAAACATCGACGCCGGCAAAAATCGTACAAGCTTGTGCCGAAAAAGGCATACGGCTTAAACCGCACATCGGGTATACAAGCCTGTTCGATGAAGTCCTTTTACGGATACAAAAAAAAGGAGGTGCCCGATGCAACGCATAAATATCGGAACATTTTACAGCGGCAGCTCTTTTATGCACGGCTTGGCGGCGCAAACAAAAATCGTTTCGCTCCTTTTTTTTATTGCCGCCGAGGTGTGTACGCAAAATCTCACAGGTTTTGTAATATTATCGGTACCCGTATTTTTTTCGATTGTACTGTCGAATACCCCTCTGCGTCTTTTATTTTGCGGCCTCAAAAACACCCTGATTTTTTTATGTGTGATTTTTATCTTAAACAGCCTTTTTTACGGCACAAGCGGCAGTTTGTGGAGCTTCGGTATTATACATATTACAAAGGACGGTATCGTACAGGGGCTTCGGATAGTATGCCGCATTATACATATCGTTATAGTTTCTTCGATTATAAATGCGACCACCGCTCCTAAAAAGATAAGCGACGCTTTGTGCCGCCTTCTTTATCCGCTGCGTTTTTTTAAAATTCCGATAGAAACCTTTGCTTTGATGATAAACATCGCCGTACAGTTTATTCCCGTTATTTTAGCGGAAACCGAAAAAATTATAAGTGCGCAAAAAATGCGCGGCGCTTTTTCGGACAAAAAGGCACTTTTGTACGGCGCAAAGCACAGGCTCCGTTTGCACAATGTTTTACAAGGGAAAAATATCTTACCCCTTATTTTACCCGTTTTTTTGGCGGCATTTCAGCGTGCCGACGAATTGGCAATCGCAATGGAAGCGCGCGGCTACAGAGGAGAACGGAAGCGGAAAATTCCGCCTGAAAAAAAGCGTTTACGCGATTACGCCGTTATGACCGGTTCGGTTTTGTGTTGTTTTGTTGCGATGCTTTTTTTCAGATCATCTTAAGCAAAGCGGAAAAACCTATACCCGGTCTTTGATGAGGAAGCAGGGGGCCGGCACAAAACCGACGTTTTCGGCCAGCCCCTTACTATACGGGAAATTGTAAAACCGGACGGTTTTGTTCCCGCAATTTTTTTTAAGGAGGACACTATGTCTTTTTCAAAACAAATTGTTTTCAGCGCCGTATGTATAGCGCTCTGCGTTGTACTTCCCATGGCCTTTCACGCAATTCCCGGCGGCGGAAGCGTATTTTTGCCCATGCATATCCCCGTTCTTTTATGCGGGCTTATTTGCGGCTGGCCGTTCGGCCTTGCATGCGGTTTGGCAGGCCCGCTTTTGTCGAGCTTGTTAACGGGAATGCCGCCGGCAGCTTTTTTGCCTAAAATGCTGTGCGAACTTGCTGTATACGGATTTGCAAGCGGTTTATTTGCAAAACTCATTCATACAAAAAATTTTTTTGCCGATATGTATATAAGCCTTATCGCTTCCATGCTTTTAGGACGCATTATTGCAGGTATATTGAGCGCACTGATTTTTGCACCCGGTAAATACTCGATGGCGGCATGGACAACCGCATACTTTGTAAAATCGTTCCCCGGAATTATCATTCAAATTGTTTTAATTCCGTTCATCGTTTTTGCATTGGAAAAATCGAAATTGATTCCGAAGCGCTATTAAAAAACACTCTGTTAAAACGGTAACGGCGGAGGAGATACTGTATGAATAAAAAAACGGTTAAAGACTTTTTTGACAATCTTGCAAAAGATTGGGATACTTTTGTAAAACCCGATTCCGCCGTTATCGAAAAGATTCTCGATTATGCCGATATCCGAAGCGGCTGTTCCGTTTTGGATGTTGCCTGCGGAACCGGCATTTTATTTCCGTATTACCTTAAACGAAATCCGCGCTCGGTTACTGCCGTCGATTTGTCGGAAAAAATGTGTGCCGCCGCGGAAAAAAAATGTACCGATAAACGCATACACATTATCTGTGCCGACATTCTCGACACAAAAACCGCTGTGGATAAAGCCGAACGCTGTCTGGTATTTAACGCTTTTCCGCATTTGGGAAATGCAAAAAATGCAGTTCAAGCTCTGTGCCGCCGTCTTGTACCCGGTGGCATTTTAACAGTTGCACATTCGGAAAGCCGCGAGTCAATCAACAAACGCCACAAAGAAAGAGCGCTTTCCGTTTCCGAGCCGCTTCCGGCCGCCGCCGATTTAGCCGATATTTTTTCGCAGCACATGGAAATCCTGCACGCCTTTGAAGACGAATCCATGTACATCGTCTGTGGCCGCAGATAAAAACCGAAATGTTATCTATCCCGTTTTGAGTTTTGCAGCTGACGGATACCGTGTACTTCGTAATACGGCTTAAACTGAGCTAATTGTTCTTTTGTTTGTTTCGGACAATCTTCATCATGTATAGGTTTTGCATTCCATATAATTTCTTTTTCGGCAACCGTCAAAGGCGGGAGTTCTTTGAGTTCATCTAAGGTCATAGTTACGATAGTACTCATCGGTTTCCTCCTTATCCGCTTTTCTTGCGGATATAATTCGTATCCGGCTGTTGACCTCCACATATACAACAAAAAGTATATTCTCAACCTTGCCTATCACATTCCAACGCTCCTCATATATGGTCGAATGTTCCGTATCATATTTATCAAGACGTTTTTCATCGAGAAAAACCCGCACCGCAAGTTCAAAGGAAATACCGTCGTGCTTTTTTTTGTTTATACGGTTTTTATCCTCATCCCATTCAAATGTCATAGGCTTCCCGTATTAAATGTACACCGATTTTCACGATTTGTCTATAAAAATTTACAAAAAAACAATTTTTAAGAAATCCGGTACAGTTGCCCGTCCGCGCTTATGATTTTTTCTGCTGCAAGGGCACAGGCGGCTTTTTCCAAAAGTTCGGGGTTGATATTTTCTTTTTGCGCAATGTCGTACAAGGCACAGCCCGAAGCCGAGTTTACAAGACAGCGGATAATCGCGCCGCGCGCTTGGCGTAAAGAACCTTCAAAGCGCGACTGTTTTGTATAGTGGCGGCTTTTGCGCGACGGATTTTCAACCTTTTTTTTCAGGGCAGCCCCGTAATCCATAAGCGCGTAATACCACAAGCGGGGATTTTCGCGGTATAAGGTTTGTTCGATAAGATAAAGCAAATCGGTATCCTTTACCTCACGACCTGCGGCATCGGGAAAAAAGAAAAAGATATATACCGAACGTATGTTCGTTTCTATAAACACTTCGGGTTTGTTAAAGGCAAAGGTACATACCGCACGGGCGGTATAAGGCCCGATACCCGGAAGGGCGTCCAATGCTTCGGGAGTGTCCGGAAAGCGGCCGGTTTCTTTTAAAATAAGGTTGAGCCGTTTGGCCGCCTCGTGTAAAAAACGCGCGCGGCGGTTATAGCCCAAACCGCTCCACAGGGCTAAAACATCGGCAAGAGGAGCGGCGGCAAGACTTTCAACATCGGGAAAACGCTCAAGCCATGCAAGGTATTTGGGAAGCACGCGCTCGGTTTGCGTTTGCTGAAGCATAATTTCGGAAACAAGAATCTCATAGGGATTAACCGTGTGCCGCCACGGAAAATCCCGCCCTTCGCGCTCATAAAAGTCCAAAATGCTTCGGCAAAACTCGGCTGTTTTTTCCGTATCAAGAGTCACGGACAATCAATCCTTTTTTTTCCAAAGCTTCCAAAATCATATCGACAATTTGTTCGGGATTATATTGTTCGGTATCTATAATCAAATCGGCAAAGGAAAAATCATCGTTATCTATATTGTAGAGTTTTTTATAGCGGCCGGAATCTTCGGCATCGCGCATGCGCGTAAATGCCTTTACTTTTTCAATATCGCCGCATTCGCGCTTACAAATACGCCTCGCACGCACATCCTCGCCCGCACGTAAATACACTTTAAAGTCCGCTTCTTTAAGCATCCATATGGCAAGGCGCGAACCGAGTACGCAGGATTGTTTTCGGGCAAGCTCTACCTGCCTTGTATCCACCGCAATATCGAAACCGTCATCGGTTTTCGCGCGCTCTATAATTTCGGCAAGGCTTAAACCCGTTTCTTCGGAAAGGCTGCGGAAGGTAAAATTAATCATCGTAATACCCAAGGCGTCGGCAAGCAGTTTGCTTACAGTTGTATTTCCGCAGCCGCTTTTTCCCGAAACGGCAATACGCAGTTCTTTTCCTGCGGGGATTTTGTGTATCATGCGCTAAGGCTACCAAAAAAAGGGCTTTTATTCAATAAGGCGGGATTGTAGACACGGAATCGCGCACAATCAACCGCACGGGAAGACGGATATTCGGTACACACAGGGATTCTTTTCGTATCAACTGCAAAAGCATTTTAACCGCTTCTTTTCCGCGGTGCACCGTATCCTGATGAACGGTTGTAAGCGGCGGATTTACAACCTGTGCATACATATTGTTGTCAAAGCCCGCTATCGAAAAACGTCCGGGAACTTCTATACCCTTTTTTTGAAAAAAACTGAGGGCTTCGGCGGCATAATAATCGGCCGAAAAAAACAAAGCCGTAAAAGAAACATCTTTTTTGCACAGGGATTCATATACTTCTTTCCGTTTTTCGCCGTCCTTCGACAGTGCTACAAAAAAATTTTCTCCGCCTCCCAATCCCGCATCCGAAACGGCTTGCTTAAATCCCTTAAAACGCTCCTTATCGCCGCCGACAAGGATTTTTCTGTCGGCTAAAAAAGCGATTGAGCGGTGTCCCGACTTTATTAAATACCAGGTCATTTCATAGCTTCCCTGATAATCGTTAAGACCGACATTGTGATAGGTAAGGCCGTCATCGTTAAAATAGCAATCAATAAACACAAGGGGAATATCCGTATTTTTACGGATAACGGAACACATATCGGAACCGATCCAAAACAAAATCATACCGTCGAGCTTCCAGTTATGAATGAGCTTTAAAACGGCTTCAGGCTCATTTGTAGCGTAGAGCATCATAAAATAACCGTTTTTTTGAATCTCTTTTTCCAATGCGCCTATCATCGTTCCGGTAAAGGGATCCTGAAAAACGGTTTCGCCGCTTCGCGGATCCATAAAAACGATTACCCCGATTATGCGCGACACGCTGTGAGCTAAAAGAGCCGCTCCCATATTCGGGGTGTATTTTTCATTTTCAATCGCAGCTTGAACCGTTTTAAGTGTTTTTGCCGAAACCTTTGCGGTTCTGCCGTGTAAAACATTGGAAACCGTGGTCGGGCTTACGCCCGTTTTTGCCGCGATTTCCTTTATAGTCGCCATCGTTTGTTATTCCAAATAACCGAGCCACTTTTGTTGAGCACTTATCATGTGATCGACAAGTTTTTCAACAACGGAAGCTTTATGTACTACCGGATTCGCAAGCAAAGCTTGAACAACCAGATTTTTGTCCTTATGTAAAATCGCTTCGGCCGTTAAATCGTATACGCCGCAGTAATTGCGCAGCAAGGCCGCATAGCCCTTAGGCAGAGTACCGATTTTAATACCGGTAATTCCGTTCTTGTCGATAATAGCCGGAACTTCAACCGCAATCCACGAAGGAAGATCTTCCAACAGCCCGTTATTCAGAATATTTACGGCCGCTTCTTCATACCCTTCGTTTGTGAGCATACCGTCTATTATCGGAATAACACGCTCATGGGTTTGCATTTCGATAAAGGGTGTTTTTTCGCCCAGCTCCGTTCTGTATAAATCATAAAAATCCGCTATACCGCGGTGGTCGGCGACATCCCATGCCCAGCCTATGTATTCTCCGAAGTGACTGTCTACCGTAATCGGAAGCAGTTTATACGTATCGAGGATGAATTTATGCAGGCGGCGGTCGGCCCATTCGTAAGCGCTTTTTACGCCGCTGTGTTCTTTATAATAGCGTTCGGATTCTTCAAATTTCCCCGTTTTGCGGTACATATCCCACACATCGCTGTATCCCGCCTCGTGATGAAAAAAATCGTCCGCTTTTTTAAGCACTTCAGGATATAAATCATTGCCCGTTTTTTTATCTTTTATTTCCAGCATACAGCTGAAATGGTTTAAACCTGCGGCTTTAAAATAAATATCATCAAGCTGCATTTTAAGCATGGGCGGAAGCCAGCGGTTTAACCAGCCTATTTCATGGCACATGCCGATAAACTTTGCTTCAGGATAAGCGCGTTTTACGGCTGTACAAATAGCGGTCATCGGATTGGAATAGTTAAAAATCCATGCATCGGGGCAGATTTCAAGTGCATCTTTTACAATCTCCAAAATGGGCGGAATGATGCGCAAAGAATGGAATATGCCGCCGGGGCCGCCGTTTTCTCCGTATACCTGATTGATACCGTACTGCAAAGGAATTTTCCAATCCTGATCCCACAGCTTAAAACGGTTTCCCACTTCTATCGAAGAAATAATAAAGTCCGCATTTTTAAAAGCTTCTTTTCTGTTTAATTCTGCCGAAACCGTAAAATCGAGCTTGTTTTTTTCTATAAAACCTTTTGCCGTGTCCGTTACCGTTTTAAGGGTATCGGGATTTATATCATGCAGGACAATCTGTGCACCCTTTAAAACCTTACTGCAAAAAATATCGCCTAAGGTACCGTAGCCGAATTGGGCGCTCCCCGCCCCGACCAATACAATTTTCATAAAACCTCCGTAAATAATTTCAGTATATTATTTTATAGAACCTTCGACCATACCGCGGATTATATAGCGCTGTGCAAATAAATAAAGCACAATCACCGGAATCATCGCAAGAAAGGTTGAGGTTAAAATTAAATCCCATTGTTTTAAATAAGCTCCGGCAAAGGCCGTAACCGCAATCGGAATCGTTTGTACGGTTCCGTTTGAACCTAAAATTAAAAGAGGCAAAAGATAATCGTTCCATATCCAAATGCCGTTTAGAATCAATACCGTAACGATAATCGGCTGTAATAGAGGAAACACGATTTTAAAAAAAGTTGCAGCGCGGGAACATCCGTCTATCGTGGCCGATTCTTCAAGTTCATAGGGAATATTCTTTATAAACCCGTGAAAAATAAAAATCGACAAGGGACAGCCGAAGCCTAAATAGGCAAAGACAATACCGTGGACGCTTCCCAAAAGCGGAAAAGATAAAAAATCCCCCATAACACGCAGCCAGCGCACCAACGGATACATAAGCACTTGAAAAGGAATAACCATTGCCATAACAAAGAGCATAAACAGTATGTGAGACCATTTGGTGCGATTTCGTACCAAAACCCATGCGCACATCGAGGAAAATAAAACGATAACCGCAAGGGATACAACCGTTATAACAAGGCTGTCCCAAAATGCACCCACATAGTCAACCGTCGGGTTACTGAAAATAAGATGAATATTCGTAAATAATTGTCCCCAGTGCTCCGGACGGGCAAGGGCATTGTTGATAATTTCTTTTGAGGTTTTCGCCGAATTAAGCACAACCATTGCAAAGGGAATCATAAAAAGCACAAAAAGAATGACCGAAAGAGCTTCGGCGATAATACGCCCCGTATGTTTTGTTTGTATCGTTTTCATTACATTTCCACCTCTTTACGCTTATTTACGGAAACCTGTATAACCGACACAATAACCAGGGCGATAAACAACACAACCGCCTTTGCCTGTGCTTCGGCCATACGGTTGGCGGTTGCCGTATTAAAGATATTCATCGCCAAAAGCTGACTTGCTTTAACGGGGGCATCCAAAAAGCGGGTTGCGGGACCGCCGTTCGTCAAAGTTAAGTTCATATCGAATTGTTTAAAAGATGAGGTAAGAGTTAAAAAAAGCGAAATCGTAAAGGCATTCGCCATCATGGGAATTAATATGCGGAAAATGCGGGTAACATAATTTGCCCCGTCAACATTTGCCGCTTCCAAAAGAGAAGCCGGAATACCTTGAATGGCCGCAACGAAAATGAGCATAATATAACCGGCATACTGCCATGTGTTTACAAAAGACATCACCCAAATAACCGTATTCGGACGGCTTAAAAGCGATGACTGAAAAAATTCAATTCCGAGTTTATTTGCCAGCATAACAACGGCATTGTTCAATATAAATTGCCAAATATAACCGAGAACGATTCCGCCGATAAGATAGGGCACAAAAAATCCCGCACGGTAAAAGTTGCGGAATTTAACCTTTGAAGTTACCAAGAGCGATAAAATAAATCCGACCGCATTGACAAGCACCACATTTATAGCCGTATACGCGATTGTAATTAAAAACGAATATAAAAAGTCCGGAGCGGTAAACAGATTTTTAAAATTTGCAAAGCCGACAAAACGGACGGTATTGCTTACCCCGTTCCAATCGGTCATTGCATAATAGAGTCCGAAAAAAAACGGAATAACAATTACCATTGTAAAAGAAAACAGACAGGGAGCAACAAATAAAATATTTACGGTACGGCTTTGTTTCATAGCCTACTCCTTCTATACCTTTTTGCCGGACGTCTAAAACTTTTCAAGCCGACACTTTTTGATTAAAAAAAGAAGGGGCTGCCGAAAACGGCTTTTAAGACAGTCCCCTTCCCGTTTTTTCATTTATGAATTTCGAAAACCCGTCCTACATATTCGGAAGACCGGCAACAGCCTTTTTCATATCGGCCGTAAACTGATCGATGGCATCCGGGTTTTGAGCAAACAAGTCAAAGATGGGTCCGAAAACGTTTTGTCCGGCGCCGTCGGGCAGCATACCGAAAAATACGCCGTAGTTGCCTCCGCGGGCATTTGCTTCCATAAGTGCGCGGCTCAACGGACCTGCGGGCTGCAATTTAACCGACTTAAAGGCGGGAATCATACCGGCTTTATTGACCATATAGTCATGTCCTTCGGGGGTACCGGCAATGGATGCCAAAAAGGCTTTTGCCGCTTCGGCATTCGGGCTTTTTGCATTGACACACCACCAGCTCGGAGCGAAAAGATACAAGCCTTTTTGTTCGGTATCGAGGAAGGCGTGAGGGGCATAACCGATTTTAAACGTAACGCCGAGCTGTTTTAAGTTCGGATCAACCCAGTTGCCCTGATGCAAAAAGGCGGCTTTACCGCGTGCAAAAGCCGATACCTGATCGTCATAGCTTCCGTTTTGCAAAATATTTTTATCCGCATATTTGAACAAAAGCTGTAAGTATTTTGCATACTGGGCAAAACGCTTTTCATCCAATTTACCCTGTAAAGCCATCTTGATAACCGATGTATCGTCAAAGGCAAGACCGCCGCCCCAATAGCAGGCGAGGTTATGCTGAGCGGCAACCCACCACATACCGCCTGCAACAGAAGCTGCCATCGAAACAACCGAATCCAATCCCAATTCGGCTTTTTTGGAATCAATCAGTTTAAATGCATCTTCATAAGCTTTGCGGGTAGTAAGTTTTGCAGGATCAACTCCGGCTTTTTTCAAAATGTCGGCATTGTAAGCAAAACCGTAACCTTCAATGGCAATAGGGAAACCGTATACCTTGCCGTTTTGTTTAAAAGCAAGATCGGTATCTTTTACCCAGCTCTGGTCGCTTAAATCGGCAATATAATCTTTCCACAGCTGATAGCTTCCCGGACCTTCAATTTGAAAAATATCGGGCATTTGTCCTGCCTGAGCCTTTGCCTTTAAAGCTCCGCCGTAATCGCCGCCGCCTCCGAGGGTTTCAACGGTTACGGGAACTCCGCTTGCAGCCGAATAAGCGGCCGCATAAGCATCAACGGCATCCTTAATTTCAACTTTCAGTTGAAATACTTTAACGCCCGCATTTTTTTGAGCGTCCTGTTTACCGCCTGCAAAAACAAGCGATGCGGCCAATACCGCAACTAAAAGTATCATACATACTTTTTTCATTTTACGCCTCCTGATAAAATCGGTTTAAAAAACTATAGGTGTTTCGTAACACCTATCCAAGTATAACACAGATTACGGATTTGTCAAGGAAAAATATACTCCCTTTGACTTTTCACGCTTTTTGTGGTACAACGGCATAGATGACGGATGCACAATACATATTCGGCCCCATTCCTTCCAGAAGGCTCGGCCGCTCGCTGGGTGTAAGCCCCGTTCCCGAAAAAACCTGCAATTATACCTGCGTGTACTGCCAGCTCGGGCGCACCGCTCACATGATAAACGAGCGCCGCCTTTTTTATCCGGTCGATGCGATTATCAATGAACTCAAAACCTTTTTGCAATCGGGTATTCCCTTTGATGTTATAACCGTTGTCGGCGAAGGAGAACCCACCCTGTACAGCGCACTCGGAGAACTTATCGGGCACATCAAGCTTTTATCGCAGGCACCGGTCGCCGTCATTACAAACGGGGCACTAATGGGCGATAAGGCGGTGCGCGAAGACCTTTCCCGCGCCGATATAGTGCTTCCCTCCCTCGACGCCTTCGACGAAGAATCGTGGAAAAAAATCAACCGCCCCTATCCCCGCCTCGATTTTAAAGCGGCGCTCGAAGGGCTTATACAATTCGGCAGCGAATATGCCGGAGAAATCTGGCTTGAAATAATGCTTGTAGAAGGCATAAACACATCGGATGCCGCCCTTGCCGCCTTAAAAAAGCTCTGCGGTTCGATACGGCATGACAGGCTCTACATAAATACGGCGGTGCGCCCTCCTGCGGAAAACTGGGCAAAACCGGCTTCAGCCGAAACGGTACAAAGGGCAGCGGCCTTATTAAACGGCATTTCGATAGACAGGCTTTCGGACGGCGGCTTTTACAGCAATATTGAAGATATCTACGAAGCCGTCATCAGCATTATACGGCGGCACCCGATGAACCGCTTTGAAATACAAAGCTTTTACGAATCGCGGCACAAATCGGATGCGGCCTCCGATATCCCCCAAAGAGGTATCGACGGCATTTTTTTGCGCCTCGATACGGATAAGCGGGTTGTCACTTCGGTATACAAGGGCATTGTAACCTACCGCTTACAGTAAGGCAAAAGAGCGGCGTCGTACTAAAGAGCCTGTAATAAGGAGTATAAAACATGCAGCCTACGGTAAAAAGAACGGCGGCTATTCACGATTTATCGGGATTCGGCCGCTCATCGCTTACGGTTATCATTCCCACCCTTTCGGTTATGGGCATTCAAGTATGTCCCGTTCCCACCGCAGTACTGTCCACCCATTCGGGAGGCTTTACCGATTATCTTTTTCACGATTTAACCGACATTATGCGCGATTACACCGCCCATTGGAAAAAAACGGGTTTAAGCTTTGACTGCATTTATTCGGGTTTTCTCGGTTCTCCGCGCCAAGCCGCCATCGTATCCGACATCATCGACGACTTTAAAACAAAAGACAGCCTCACCGTCGTAGACCCCGTTATGGGCGATAACGGCAGTCTGTATAATTCCGTGTCGAAAGATATGATACCCGAAATGCGAAAACTTATCGCAAAGGCCGACATAATCGTACCGAACTGTACCGAAGCCGCCCTGCTTTTGGGTAAAGAACAAGCCGATTTTTTGGACAAAGCCGAAATAAAACAGTGGCTTCAGGAACTGTCGGATATGGGGCCGGAAACCGTCGTTATTACAAGCGTTCCCGACGGAAAAAATGCAGGACAGATTAACACGGTCGCATACGAAAAAAAAAGCGGCTCGTTTTGGAAGGTGTCGGCGCAGCGGCTTCCGGGAATGTATCCGGGAACGGGAGACACCTTCGCCTCGGTTATGATAGGAAGCCTCCTTCACGGAGAAAGCCTTCCCGTTTCAATCGACAAAGCGGTACAGTTTATATCCCAATGCATACAAACAAGCCGAGGCTATACCTACCCGCGAAAATACGGTACACTGTTGGAGCAAAAACTGCACCTACTTTTGGAGCCCTGGCTTATCGCCGGCTTTGAAGATTTATAAATAAATACGGAGAACATAATGAAAAGCGCCTTTGATACAGCTTATAAATCGATGATTTTGTCGGCATCAGGCTGGCGTATGGTATTCGCTTCTTCGGGAAATGAAGAAGACGCAAGTCCCGAATTAACCGAAGAAAAGGGGGCAATCGCCGTTTTGGCAGCGCACGCCTTTGCAAAATATATAACCGATAAAAAAGGAAAAAACCGTACCGTTGTCGTCGGTACCGACACCAGACCCACGGGCAAAGCTATAGCCGACCGCATGATACGGGGCCTTGCAGCCTCGGGCGTACAAGTGCGTTTTATCGGCGTGAGTGCGGCTCCGGAAATTATGAGTTATGCAAAAACGGCCGACGGCTTTGCATACATTTCGGCAAGCCATAACCCGATCGGCCACAACGGTATAAAATTCGGCCTTGCCGACGGCGGTGTTATTCCCGCCGAAGAAGCCTCGCAAGTAATTCAATTTTTTAGAACCCTCTGCGAATCGGACAATCCCGAAGCGGAAGCCGAACGGATTTTTGCCCTCTGCCCCGCCGAAGCGGCCGATAAAATATACGCCGAAAGCCCCGCATACAAAAAAGAGGCGCTCGGCTATTACCGTAATTTTACGCGCCTTGTCGTAAGCGCTCAAAGCGAAAAAACACAACAGGACGCTTTTTTTACCGAAATAAAAACCGCCCTGCAAAAATCCCCCCTTTCGGCCGTCTGCGATATGAACGGAAGCGCACGCTGTCTTTCCATCGATAAGGATTTTTTAAGCGAAAACGGAGTCGGTTTTTATGCAATCAACGATACGGCCGGCAGCATAGCGCACGCAATCATTCCCGAACCGGAAAACCTTGTGCATTGTGCGCGCGAAATGGAGCGCTTACAGCGGGCGGGAACGTCAAGCGCTCTTTTGGGCTATATGCCCGACTGCGACGGCGACCGCGGCAATATAGTGTATTGGAATGAAAAAACACAAAGCTGCGAAGTTCTTGCCGCTCAGGAAGTTTTTGCCCTTTCGGTGCTTTCCGAATTGGCATTCCGCTGCCGCCAAAACGGGGCGGAAAAAACGGCCGTATCGGTAAACGGCGCAACCTCAATGCGCATAGACGAAATTGCGCGCGCTTTCGGGGCCGAAGTACACCGCGCGGAAGTCGGCGAAGCCAATATCGTAAACCTTGCCCGCTCGCTTCGCAAAAGCGGATACGCCGTTCCCATTTTAGGCGAAGGTTCAAACGGCGGCAACATCACCCACCCTGCCGCAGTGCGCGACCCCATGAACACCCTCTTTGCCCTTATAAAACTGCTTACGATTAAAGACAGCGAAGGGCACAAGGGCTTGTTTCATCTGTGGTGTTCGCTTTCGGGCCGGGAACACTTATACAAAGAAAACTTCAGCTTTGCCGACATTATTGCAAGTCTTCCCGCCTATACGACAACGGGCGTGTCCGACCAGCGGGCGCTTATGAAGATACGGGACAAAAACCATGCCGAATTAAAACGGCGATTTCAGCGTATATTTACCGAAGAATGGCCGCAAAAAAAAGAAAGCTTGCGCGCATACGGTATAGAATCGTGGGAAGCTGCGGCAACGGTCGGCACAAAAGAAATAGTGAATCCCGAAGATTTCGGCGTATCCGGTACGGGCGGTTTAAAAATCATCTTTAAAGACGGACAAAACAAAAAAACCGCCTTTATGTGGATGCGCGGCAGCGCTACCGAACCGGTATTCCGCATTCTCTGCGATGTACGCGGCACAAACAAAAAAGCGGAAGCCGAACTTATCGACTGGGAACGCTCTATGCTTGCAAAAGCCGACACTCTATGATACACTTTTTACATATTTTGAAATAAAAAAGGCGGTTTTATATGGGCGCACGGGGTGAATTGTTTACCACGCAAATTGTACTGGAAAACAGATCTTATTTTTTTAACGTAAAGGAAAACCGCACCGGCGATGTGTTTTTACAGATTGTCGAAAGCAAAAATAAAAACGGTGAAGCGTTCGACCGCCATCAAATAGCGGTGTTTGCAGAAGACATGCAAAAATATCTTCAGGGCTTTGAAAGCGCCCTTTCCTTTATTCAAAAACACGAAAAAGAAAAACAAAAGCTCGACGCCCAAAAAAAGCAGGCTAAAAAAGCCGTATACCGCAGCAAGGCAAAAGAGGCGGACAGCTTAAAAGAAACCCCTGCACAAAGCGGCGCACCCGAAGTAAAACGCACCGGCAGGATTCACATCGTTTCCAAACGAAAATGAGCCGGAAACCTCCTTTTACCATTACCTCTTATTAAAAGCTGCGTTTTTCATTACGAGTTTGAGTTTATTCATTCCTTTTGAAGGCGGAAACGGCACGGAAAAAAACGGTTCGGGTATTTTTATAGATTTTATGCTCAAAATAACCGCAAAAACAATAAAAAACAGCCGGATAAAAGATACTGTAAATGTTAATACAACATCTGAGAGAAAATCCGGAAATACCGTATGAACAGCTTGCGGCAAAGATGGGAAAATCGAGGGTAACCGTCAGCCGAAAAATTTCCGAGCTGAAAAAAGCGGGAAAAATCAAATATATTGACACGCTTCTTTTCCAACGTTAATATGTTAGTTATGACTAAAAAAGAAGGCGCCGCTTCGGATTCCGGCTGTGAAGATTTGACGGGCTTAACCGCAGATCGGCTTAAAATAAAAATTGCAGACTATACTTCCCAAAAACGCAGCGTATTGGACCCGCGGACACTTGTGGGTTTGAATGTGGTATTCTCAATGGTTATGCTTATATCGCCTTCCGTTACGGCGAATGTGCTTGTATTTTGCATTTCGTCCGTGATTATGATTCTTTTTAAAATGCGGCGCAGACTGTGGAAATATACCCTTGTGTTTGCGGCAGCCGTTTTAATCCCCTTTTTTTTAAAATCGTACGGTGCTTTTTTAAGTCCGGCGATCAAAAACGCTCTGTTTATTATTTCCATGGGAGTTCATAAGTTTGTTCCGTTTATGATGGTTGCCGTCGTTATTTTTAACAAAGTGGATACAAAAAATCTGGTCAGCGCCCTAAACAAAATGCATCTTCCCAAAGGTTTTATGCTCGGCTTTGCCGTTGCAATACGCTTTTTACCTACGATAAAAAAAGAAACGGCGATTATTTCAACCGGAATGAAAATGCGCGGTATAGGCTTGGGTGTAAAAAGCGTATTTTTGCATCCGATGCAAAGCCTCGAATACGCCCTTGTTCCCGTTTTGTTCCGTGCCGTTTCGCTCGCAGAAGATATGAGTGCGGCAGCTTTGGTAAAAGGAGCCGAAGCGGCTCAAGCGCCTACCGAGCTTTTTGCCGTAAAGTTCGGTAAACTCGACGCTGCGTTCGCCCTCGGCTCTCTGGGCCTTGTAACTGTGGCAGTTCTTTTTAACTTGGACCTTGTTATTTCGAATCTTTTACGGAGTTTTGCCGCATGAAAAAAGCCGCAGAATTGCAAAACGTTTGTTTTTCGTATGAAAAAACCGAAGCCCTTGAGGGCACAACCGACACGGCCCGTTTAAAAAACGCTTCCCTCAGCATTTGCGAAGGCGAGTTTTTATTGATTACGGGAATAAGCGGAAGCGGAAAATCAACCCTTACAAAATGCATAAACGGTCTTATTCCCCGTTTTTTTGAAGGAAGGTTTTCCGGCGGCGTATACATTCACGGACAAAACATAGACGATTGGACAATCGATAAAATCTCGCACAAAGCGGGATCCGTATTCCAATCGCCGAAAAGCCAATTTTTTACCGACGACGTTATTTCGGAACTGGCCTTTGCCTGCGAAAATTACGGCACAGCTCGCAGCGAAATCATCGACAGAATAAGCGAAGTGTGTACCCTGCTTCAAGTACAAAATCTGTTATTTAAAAGACTTGAACACTTATCGAACGGCGAAAAACAAAAAATTGCAATCGCTTCGGCCCTTACCCTGCAGGCGAACATCATTGTTTTGGACGAACCTTCTTCCAATCTCGATTTTCACTCTATACGCATTTTGTCCGAAGTGCTCGCCCTTTTAAAACAAAAAGGATTTACAATCATCATAGCCGAACACCGCCTGTACTATCTGAAAGATTTGTTCGACAGGGTGATATATATAAAAGACGGAAAAATCGACGCCGAATACGGTGCACAGGAATTTAATGCGCTGAAAAACGCTGAATTAAACGCCCGCGGTTTGCGCAGTGTACATCTTTTTAAAGACGGAACTCTTCCGTTACAGCCGCTTTTCTCCGCCCGCAAAACCTGCGAACGGACAGCCGAAGCGGCCGCCGCTACGAACGACCTTGCGCAAAAGGGCGCGGAACAAAACGGCGATGAAGTGTGCCGTCTTTCGGATATTTCGTTTTCATTTAACGACGGAACTGAAATTCTTAACGGCATCGATTTAAGTTTACGCAAAAATGAAATTACCGCCTTGACGGGAAAAAACGGGGCGGGGAAAACAACCCTTGCAAAGATTATTTCGGGCATTTACGTTCCCGATTCGGGAACAATCCGGTTAAACGGAAAAATCGTTTCGGAAAAAGAGCGCATTGAACAAACCAATTTTGTTATGCAGGATGTCGAATACCAGCTTTTCGGCTCGGATGTATTTTCCGAATTGTTGATAGGCAGCGGCGGCATTCCGGACATAAAAGAAAAAGTTACGGATGCTCTAAAAAAGCTCGATTTATACAACTGTAAAGACGCCCATCCTTTTTCGCTTTCAATGGGACAAAAACAGCGCCTCATTATCGCCGCAACCTATGTACGCGGCTGCCCGGTTACCATCCTCGACGAGCCTACAAGCGGCCTCGATTACGGCAATATGCAAAAAGTGGGCTCTCTTTTACGCGAAATCGCTCGTACATCGGCGGTACTCGTCATTACCCACGATTTTGAATTCATTTCAACCGTATGTAACCGAATCGTTTTATTGGAAAATACACGCATTACACGGGATTCAATGCTCGATGCCGACGACGGCACGCTTGAACATAGTTTTTCAACTTTATAAAAAGGAGTTTTTTATGCAAAAGGCAAACAGGTTTAAAACAAAGGATTTTGTTTTAATAGGCATTATAGCCGTCATCTACATTGCCGTTTTTTTTATCATCGGTTTTACGACGGCGGCAATAAATCCGGTGTTACACGCTTTTTCTCCGGCCATTGCAGGTTTAATTGTCGGTACGGTGTATTTATTTTTGGCAATTAAAGTCCCCAAATTCGGTGTCTTTACTATTTGCCAAAGTATATTGATTCTCATAGTCGCAATTTTGGGCATGGGTTATCTTCCCTGGCTCATCGGTATGTTTATCGGAGCGGCACTCGGCGATATTGTCGCCTTCACGGGAAAGTATAAAAATAAATACACAATAGCCGCCGCAAGCGGTTTTATGTGTACCGGAAGCGCATCCGGCGGGGTTATTCCCATCCTGTTTTTTGTAGACCACTATAGGCACTTTTGCATCGACAAAATGGGTATGAGCGCCGAACAGGCCGAAGCGTCGATTGCGGCAAGTGCAGGCCGTATAGGCGTTATCATTCTTATTTCGACCTTTGTCTTCGGTTTTGCCGGTGTTCTTATCGGTTCGAAGATTTTAGGCAAGCATTTTAAAAATTCGGGAATACGATAAATTAGGATAGATCGGCACTTACAGAGTATACGTTTTGCCGGCTTCCGGAAGCTCTGCAGAGGAAAAGCCCAGACGCGCTTCGGCCAGGATAGCCGCACGTTTTTTAAGATCCCCGGGCACATGGATAAGCATTAACCGTTTTGCCCGAAGTTCCGATGCAACCTCTGCGGCATCTTGCGCACTGGAATGTCCGGCTTCAGCCAATCCCGGCTGCTCGCAGGCCAGACCGTTGCTTTCGTGAATCAGCAAATCCGAATCGGCCGCACACAAAGGATAGGGTTTTTGTGCGGCGTTGTCCGGAAAATAAGAACAGCGCCGTCCTCCCGCTTCAAAAACAAAGCCGTTTGTAGGTACAAGGGGACGGTGGGACAGGGGAAAGGATAGAATTTTTATATTCCCGATATTTTCACACAGGCCCCAGCGGATAGGCATCATATCTTTTTTGGTATGAAGCAAAAATAAAGCGCATAATTCCTGCGCTTTTTGTATTGTATGCGGATTTGCCAAAATAAAAAGAGGCTTTGTCCGCTTACGAAGCCATAAATTGTGTAGTAAGGAAGGCAGTGCATATATATGATCCACATGTGCATGCGTTAAAATAACGGCATCAAGCATATTCGGATCCGTGTTATGGCGCAGCAGTTCGGTACAGGGACTGCCCGATACATCTACAAGAACGGAAGTTGAAGCGGTTTGAATGAGCAAACTGGAATTGCCTGAATCGGCTGACTGAATGCCTTCGGAGAGGCCCAAAACGGTTACCTGCATTATTTCCTTTTTACACTGATTCAAAACCCCGGGCCGGCCGAAAACGTATGTGTTTTTGAAACAGTCCGGGATTTTTTTTATTTTTTATTCACCGAGAAGTTCGGCAACTTTTTTACTGCCCGCACGGATTTCACGCAAAAGCGCATAATCTTTTGCATAATCCACCGGAATAAACCTGTCGTTTTCAGGCCAGGTATCTTTAAGCTTCGAGCCGCTCCAATCGTAGGTAAGAAAGGCGTCTTTGATTTTTGCCTGCAATTCGGGCTTGATTCTATGGTTTACACCCCAAGCGGTAGGCGGGAAGATATCCGACTCAAAAACAAAGGTACACCATTCTTGGGCTGCGGGTACACGGCCTCCTGCAATCATACGCTGCATAACCGTATCGGCGATTGCCGCGGCATCATAGTCGTTGTTATAAACACCGGTAATGGAGTTATCGTGTTTTCCCGAAAAAGAAACCTTATAATCTTTGTTCGGTAAAATATTAAACTTTTGATATAAAATGGCGCGCGGTGCACTGTAACCGGAGTTTGAACTTTCGGATACAAAGGCAACGTTTTTACCCTTTAAATCATCAATTGTTTTAATACCGGAAGACTTGTTGGCAATAATGGCCATACGATAGCCGACAAAACCTTTTTCGGTTCCCATAACCGCAAAGGGTACAAAGCCGCCCGTATTTACGGCATCCTGTACGGTACCTGCGGCAAAGCCGGATACGTGCAAACGGCCGGCACGCATAGCTTCGATTTGCGTTGCGTAGTTTGTAACGGCGAACCACTTTACTTTTTTGCCCGTCTTTTTTTCCAGATATTTTTGGAAGTTTACAAACACTTCCTCATATACGGCCGGGTCTTCCACCGGAGCATAGGCAAAAATAAGCGTGTCCGGATCCAGCAGCTGAGAAGCATCTTCAGGCACATCCGCAATCATATCGCCGTTTTTGTCGACATAGACCGGATCAAGTTCTCCGTACTGCTTCTTTTCCGTTGCCGAGCCCTGTTCTTTGGAGCCGAGTGCAAACACAAAGGATGCACACATCAGCGCGGCAATCAAAATCGTTAATAATTTTTTCATTTTACCCTCCTTGTACCGTCGAATTGATTTTACTACGAAATGGATTTTCTTACCTTTGCGGAAATCCACTCGGCGAATACGACCGTACAAAAAATTACAATTAATATCGTCAAAACCTGATTCCAGGCAAGCTTATTAATAGCCGAATTGAGCAGTAAACCGATACCGCCTCCGCCGACTATACCGATAACGGTTGATTCCCTGATGTTATTTTCCCAGCGGTAGACCGCGGTTCCGACAAAGGTCGGCATAACCTGGGGTAAAAAACCGTAGACAAAGACCTGCATCCTCGTCGCGCCGGTAGCGGTAATCGCTTCAATGGGTTCACGGTTGATTTCTTCTATCGCTTCATATAAAAGCTTGGAAACCATTCCCAAAGAACGTACGGCAATGGCAATAATACTTGCAAGTAAGCCCGGTCCTACGATTTGAACGATTATAAGAGCCCAGATCATACTGTTAACGGAACGGGAAGCGACAATAAATACCAACACTATCATACGCACAGCCGCGTTCGGAGTGGTATTTTTTGCGGCAAGAAAAGCGAGGAAAAAAGAAATAATAACGGCAATCCCCGTTCCGAACACCGAAATGGTAATCGTATCCCATAAAGCGGGCATAACCTTTCCGAAATAGCGGACATCGGGCGGAAACATACGCGAAACAAAGTCTTTAATTTGTACCGACGCATCCCCTACAAATTCCCATGTTGTTCTGTCGCTTACATATTTTGCCGAGATGAGCAATACGATAATGCCGAACAGCCAGGACGCATAGGAAGACAGGGATTCACTCGGCGATCTTTTTTTCCAAAGCAATTGATTTTCTTTTTTTATAAGAGGCATTATGCAATCCTCCTGCGGATGGAGCTTGAAATATACTCGGTAATAAGAACCAGCACAATGATAACAAGCAGTATGGCACCGGCGGTATTGTAATCGTATTTTCCCATAGCGGTATCAAGAACCGCACCGATTCCTCCTGCACCGACAATACCGATAATCGTAGACTGTCTGAAACTTATGTCGGCGCGGTAAATCGAAAGGCCTATAAAGCGTGTGGAAATTTGCGGCCACACGCCGTATATAACGGTTTGAAACCAGTTTGCCCCCGTTGCCCGTACCGCTTCAAGCTGTTCTTCGTTGATATTCTCTATATCTTCGGCCAAGAGTTTTCCTATAAAGCCTATACTGTTGAGCATAAGGGTTGCAACCCCGGCTAAGGGACCGTACCCGAACATTACAACGAATAAAATGCTCATAACCACAACATGCAAACTGCGGATAAGCATTAAAATAAGGCGGAACACCGCATATACCCATTTAGGTACCAAATTACGCGATGCACACAGGGCAAAGGGTATGGCTAAAAACATACTGGTAAGAGATGCGGCAAGGGTCATTGCAAGACTTTCCAGGGTTCCCTGTACAATATATTTATAGCGGGACACAAAGTCCGGATGGAAAAAACCGGAAAAAAGTTTACCTATTCTGCTTGCTCCCATGGCAATACGGTTCGGATCAACCTTTATCGCCGAGCCGGAAATAATAAGATAGGCTATCACCGCTATAAAAAGTCCCCAGCGTAAAAAGGGATTTTTTATCAGCGGCTTTTTTTTCCACGTTCTTAAAGTTGAAGCGGCGCCGGTCATGCGTTTCCTCCGAGCGAAAAAATGGATTCGTCGGTATCGTCTTCATCCGTATCCTTCTTTTTAATATTCCAATCTTCGGCGCCGTAAATCGTATTCAATACCTCCGTGTTCATATTTTCACTTGAACCGTCATATACGATTTTTCCGGCCTGTAAACCGACAATACGCTGACAAAACTGTTTTGCAAGAATAACATCGTGAATATTGATTATACAGGACAATTTATTTTCCTGAACAAGTTCGATAATAAGGCGCATAACCTGCCGTGAGGTTTTCGGATCGAGACTGGCGGTAGGCTCGTCGACAAGCAGCAAGTCCGGCTGCTGAATCAACGCGCGTGCTATACCGACTCTCTGGCGCTGACCTCCGGAAAGCTGATCGGCACGACTATCCACGTAATCGGCAAGACCTACACGTTCCAACAGCGTATAGGCTTTTTCAACAGTTGCGGCAGGAAAACGCCGCGTAACGCTTGCCCAAAATCCTACATAACCGAGCTGACCTGAAAGAACGTTTTCCATAACGGTTAAACGGTCGACAAGGGCGTACTCCTGAAAAATCATTCCGATTTTACGCCGTGCCAATCTGAGGTCTTTGTGATTCAAAGCACACATATCTTTTCCGTTAACGAGGATGGTGCCGCCGGTAGGATCGATAAGCCGGTTTATACATCTTATAAGCGTACTTTTTCCGGCACCCGAAGGACCTATCAGAGCGACTACTTCATCGTCTTTTATCGTAAGAGATACATCCGAAAGCGCTTCCTGTCCCGACGGATACCGCTTTACCAAGTTTTTAATTTCTACCATATCCAATCCTTATTTCGCTCTTTTTAGAGCGATTTTTTCAATATTTTCCGCGGCGAAATCAAGTTCACCCTTATCCGAAGAAGAAACCATCCAGCGCGCAAGGCCCTGTTCGCTTTCGCTTGAACGCTGTGCTATACGGCACCAATTACCCCCGTCCCATTTTTTTTCAAGCAAAACGGCTCCCAGCGGCTCGCCCGTAAACAGCGTTTTTACCGCTTCATAACCGCGATCGCAAAAAAAACTTTCGCTTTCCTCAAGCGTCAAACTGCGCTCGGCATCGCAAGCATAAGAATGTGACCATTCGCGTTTGCGGTAAGTATTGCGCTGTAATTCCAAAAGCTTTAAAAATCCGTCTTTATTTTTTTTCCACTCGCTTAAAAACAGCAAACATATAAAAAGCGTACTTTCGACGGGGCGCGGCATCTTTTGCGGAGAAAGCGAAGAAGTAATATAATAGTGAGCCGATTCTTCAACGGCCGCCTGCACACCGGCGCGCAAAAACAAATCTTTTATTTTTGAATGTCCGTTAGGAATAAGGACGGGTTCAAATCCCGCTTTTTTAAGCTCCCATGCAATGTAGGGAGAGGCTTTTGAATCTATACCTATGCGTGCATTTTCGCCGCTCAAACCCAAAGCTCCCGCAATAAAGAGCATAATTAGGGAAGGAGAAATCTCTTCGGCACGGTCCGTACATATATCTATACGGTCGCCGTCGCCGTCGAAAAACAGACCGAAATCAAAGGCACCGGAGCGCCGCGACATAAAATCGAGTGTTTTTTGAATATTCGCCTTTATAACGGGATTGGGGGAACCGGCAGGAAAATCACCGTCCGGAACGATATTGCGGACAGTCAATTCAACTCCGGCTTTTTTAAGAGCGCACGCAATTTCGCTTCCGGCACTTCCGCATAAAAAATCCGCACATACGCGTATACCGCTTAAAGAACCCTCACCTATTCCGGCCCGTGTCATACATGAATCTATATATAACTCCGCATCGTTAAAAACACAAACGCTGCCGCCGGCGCATTCTTCGCTGAGATTGTCATCTTGTAAAAAAGCTTTTTTTATCGCGCTTAAGCCGCCTTCCGGGCCTATATCGGCTGCAATAGGTAAACACATCGGGCCGACTATTTTCAAGCCGGCATAATGCGCCGGATTATGAGAGGCGGTAAACATAATACCGCAGGAATCGGGACGCTTCATACAGCTGAAATAAAACTGGCAGGTTGAAACCGGCAATACGTTTACATCGACTTGAAAACCGGCTTTACAAAAAAAATCAAGGGCAGCTTCCAACAAGCGCGCACCGCTTTTTCTCGTATCGCGGCAAAGCACTATTTTTGAACTGTGCAATACGTTTTTAAAATACCGTGCCTGCGCCTTATATAAACGCAGGGCAAAATATTCAGTTAAATCATCGGCATCAATGCGTATATCGTAAGCATGAAAAGCCTTAGCGGCAAATTCATCAGGGGTCATAATTTTCTCCCGAAAAAAGGTTTATCAATCGATTTTGCAACCTCTTTATATTCCGCAGGTATTATTGCACATAAATTGAAACGTGTCAATTTATTTAAATCGAATAAGTAAATTCATCCGCATGTATGCGGTAAAAATCCGCACAGTCGCCGAGAGCTGTTTCCGCAGAACAGTTGTCGTACCAGCATCGGCATACCGTCTTACCGAGCATGCTTACAAAACGATAATCATCAAAGGGGGCGCCGCTGTCCGGACTTCTTTTACAGCGGGTACGGGCAAAACCGTTTCTCAGCATTTCGGTCCACGGATACATATCGATTACTTCGTAATTCATAGCGGTTTCTTCGGTTACCAGATTACCGCCGAGAAGGGCAAGACAGGCGGCAGCGGGTTCACGCACAAGCCACATAATAAACTGCAAAGCTTCTTCAGGATGCGGACAGCTTTCGCAAATACCCAAGGAACCGCCTCCTAAAAGCGGATTTCCTCCGGGAATCACTGCAAAACCGATTTTGTGCGTTACCGGAGAAAAGTTTCGAAAAAAACCGGTAGCAAAGTTTGAAAACAGAATAGTCATTGCGGCCCGTCCTTCGGCAAAGGAAGAGGCGGCCTCGGTCCACCAGGTAAAAGGAGGCGGAGCGCAGTTTTTTAAGGAAAGAATATCGCTCACAGCCGAGCGGGCCGCATCGCTGTCCAAAAGCGGGCGTCCGGAGCGAAAAAGACTTCGGCTGTAACTGAAATAGCGTGTCATAAACTCGGTACCCGCCAATACCGACGAGGAACCGAATGAAACGGTTGTACCGTAAGGAGTAGGAGACGAAGCGTTTTGCGACGCCGTAAAAAAAGACGCAATCCTGTTATACTGTTCAAAGCTTTGGGGACATCCGAGATCCTCTCCGTATTGCTCACGGTAGAGTCTTTTAAGCATCGTATCCTCAAATAAATCTTTTCTGTAAAATAAAAGCTGAAGACTCGGAGATATGGGAACCGCATAGCGTTTTCCAGCAACCGTTGAAAACGGCTTTTCCACTCCGCGTATCAACGAATTGAATAAGGGAGACACATCGTAGTCGATACTTTCAAGATTACGCAAAACGCGCGGAGCATTCCATGAAAATATATCCGCTCCGATACGGATAATGTCATATGCGGCGGCTTCTTTTTTCGAGCCTATAATCGCATTGATATACTCATAGTTTTCAATGTCTATTTCCATGCGGATACCGCTCATGGACGCATACCTATGGGCAAGATACTCAACGGCATAAGCGGCCGGACTTTCTAAAAGCAAGAGTTTGAATTTTTCGGGCTTTTTTGCGGCCGGAATAAACTCAAAATCCCAATTTCTAAAACCGTCATTTTTCAGTATAAGACGGCCGATACGTTTTTTTTCAATGCCGTCAATCAATTGCTCGGCGGCTTTTTTCCCCAGATAATGATAATTTAACTCATATTTCAAAAAATCGCTTTCAGGAAGCGTAAATAAAGGCGACACCGTAATTATCGAACAAGGCAGGGACGGAAAAAAATTTTTATAAATGTTTTTACACAGCTGAGCAAGGCCCATATCGGAACAGACAAAAACATCGGGAGCCCCGTTTTTAAACGCATCGAAGATTTGAAGCGATTGAGAGTAATAGTCGGTAATAATCCGGTTAATATCGGCACCCTTACCCGCTTCTTTTAAAAAGGCGGCATAAAAAGCGTCATTTTGAAATTCCGATTTTCCGGTAACAACCGTAATTTTCTTTGCGCCGATTTTTTTTGTATAGGCGGCCATATCGGTACCTGCACACTCATAGTTAAATCCTATAAAATTTTTTTCATTCGTACGTTCCACAAATAAAATTTCATAAGGCAAAAATCCCTGCCCGTCATATTCGCAGCGGGCGTTTGTTCCGAGTGCCGTAAAGACTGCCATACCTGCCGTCATTGCCGACTTACACTGACCGATAAGCGTACATTCTCTTTCAGGATTGTTTTGCGAAAAAAAAGGGGTAACCTCAAAACCTCTGTTAGTTGCATACACGGTAAACGAATGCAAAAAATCAATATAATGGCGGTCGCTGAAATTCGGCAAAATAACCGAAAGAATCCTGCTTTGTCCCTTGCGCAGTAATTTGGCTTTTTCGTTCGCGGTATATCCGAGCTTTTTGGCCGCTTCCCGTACAAGCAGGATTTTGGCACTGCTTACATTGCCTTTTCCGTTCAGTACGTTTGAAACCGTACCCTGAGAAACTCCCGCACAACGGGCTATATCCTTGATTGTTGCCATAAGCGCAGTATAACATAAGATACCCGTCAACGGCAACTTCGGATAAAAAGCTTCGATTGCAGCCTTGCATAAATCGCGCCGGAGCATTATTATATATAGGCAAACATTGATCGGCATATATGCTTCATTAATCCGTGCCGGTCTTAAATACATACTAAAGAGGATGCCCCTATGGATTTTGTAAACGAAATGAAAAAAAAGGCCGCCGAGCTTCAAAACAGGCTGGTATTGCCTGAAGGAACGGAAGAACGCACAATCGCGGCCGCAGCTCAAATCATACAAGAAAAGCTGGCCAAGTCCGTTACCCTTTTGGGAAATGAAGCCGAAATAAAAAAAGCCGCGGATGCAAGGGGCGTATCGCTTGCCGGCATCGATATTATCGACCCCGAAACCTCCGAATGGCACGCCGACTTTGCCGCAACCTACTGCGAACTGCGCGCAAAAAAAGGCATGACAAGCGAACAGGCCGCTATCGATATGAAAAATCCCCTGCGTTTCGGCGCAATGATGGTGCGCAAAAACAAAGCCGACGCCATCGTAGCCGGAGCCCTTGCCGCCACCGCCGATGTACTGCGCGCAGGTCTTACGATTATCGGAACCGCCCCCGGCATGAAAACGGCTTCTTCATGCTTTGTGATGGATACCCACAATCCCAAATGGGGTGCCGACGGTATTATGATTTTTTCCGACTGTGCCGTTATTCCCCTTCCTACATCCGAACAGCTTGCCGATATAGCAGGCGCCGCCGCGGAATCCTGCAAAACCATGCTCGGAGTTGAACCGGTTGTCGCCATGATGTCGTTCAGTACCAAGGGATCGGGCGGAAAAGACGAAAACGTTCTTCGCGTACAGGAAGGCGTACGCATTGCAAAAGAGCGCTTTCCCAACCTCTGCCTCGACGGAGAAATTCAAGCCGACGCCGCCCTTATTCCCTCGGTTACCGAAAAAAAGGCACCGGGAAGCCCCATTACCGGTAAGGTTAATACCCTCATCTTCCCCGATTTGGGAGCGGGAAATATCGGCTATAAATTGGTACAGCGCTTGGCGGGAGCCGATGCATTCGGTCCGATTTTGCAGGGTTTTGCTTCTCCGATAAGCGATTTGTCTCGCGGCTGTTCGATTGACGATATCGTAACCACTTCGGCCGTTACCCTCGTACAAGCCGGCAAAAAATAAGAGAGCCTTGCTGCACAATGCGTGCTGCAGTAAAAAAGCGCGCCGCCCGACAGGACGCCGCCTGTTAAGGTGCCATCTGTTAAGATGCCGCCTGTTAAGGCGCCGTCTCTCACTCCGGAGCGGGCGCTTTTTATTTTAAATATGAGAAACCGTATACACATTCGGTAGTTATAAAAACCTACAGCTCTATTGATTGCCACTTACCGCTCTTAAAGCGTGTCCAGGTAAGAATAAAGCGCATAAATTGGTCAAGAGTTAAGCCGAGCCAGGCACCTATAAGACCGAAGCCCAGCGGATATACGAAAAGCCAGGCGGAAAGCGGCCTAATAATCGCAACGCTTATAAGAGACACCAAAGCCGTATAACGGGTATCTCCGGCACCGCGCAAACAGCCGCCGCAAATTACCTGTGCAACCTGTAAAATAACTATGAGCGCGATAATCTTCATGATAAGAGACCCGTATTCCAAAATAAGCGGCTCGGAAGAAAAAAGGCGGTATACGGCGCTTCCCGAGGCGGCATAAAAGGCTGCTATACAGAGGGCGCACAAAAGACCGATACGCTGGCAAAAGATGCCGTATATCTTCGCAATATCTGATCTGCCCCGTCCCAAATTTTGTCCTACGAGGCTGATGCCGGCCACACCCAAACCGTCGCCTACGGCAAATGAAATACCTATAATATTCATACCGATTTGATGGGCGGCAAAGGCGGATGTTCCCAAATTTGCTACCGCTACGGCATATAAAAAAAAGCCGATGCGTAAAAACACCTGTTCAATAAAAGCTCCCGAAGCAACCTTGTGCAGGGACGAAAGAATGCCGGAGCGGAAACGAAGCGTATTACTGCGGTAAAACAAAAAAAGATAGGAATCCGGTTTTAAAACCGACGCTAAAGCTAAAACAAGTCCTGCGCTGAAGCCTATAACCGAGGCTATGGCCGCCCCCTTAACACCAAGGGCCGGAAACCCGAATCGGCCCTCTATTAAAAGGTAATTACACAGAATATTCAAAGCGTTTGAAACGAGATTGTTTTTCATAGCGGTTTTTGTATTCCCCGCACCGCGTTGGGCCGCATTTATAACCAGGGTAAGCGTTTGCACAATCAGAGAACCGACAATGATGCGGAAATACATAACCGCCTGAACATGGGTATCGTCCCGGCTCCCTGCAAAGCGCAGTACGGAGTCGGCAAAGATAAGGGCGGGCGCACTTATTAAAAGCGAAAAAACGGCGGTAAGGCAGAGAGCCTGTATCAACACCTGATTCGCTTCACTTCGTTTTTCCGCCCCCTTTCTGCGTGCAACCAAGGCAGCGACCGCAATATTCATCGAAAGAAATATCGACAAACATAAAAAACGCGGTTGGGCGGTAAGACCGACGGCGGCAATCGCATAGGAACCGAGAGCCCCTACCATAACCGTATCGGCGAAGGTAATTAAAGCGGCTAAAAAAGATTCGAGCATTGCAGGCCAAGCCGTCTTAAGCGTATCGGTAAAAAGCACCTTATCGGCAGGCAGTTCCCCTAAAGGCGGCTGTCTTTCCAAGACGGAACGGGCGTTAAAAAACAACATAAAGGCGTATCGTATTATCGGGCATATTTCCTCTTTATGCAATCGCTTAAATAAAAAAAATCTATAAAAAATTACTGTTATATTGCACTAACAGACTTTCAAGCGGTATTATATAGATATACTAAACCTGTTCGGAAACTTCCGTTTCAGAACAGGTTACCTTGAAATGCGATGTTCAAAATCGTTCTATACTGTACGATTTTGAACTCGTCGACCTGTTCGAAAACAAAGTTATCAAACAGGTCTATTTTAACTCTCAGGAGGTTAATTATGGCATACAAAATCACCGATGCATGTGTAAATTGCGGAGCCTGTGAAGGCGAATGTCCCGTAAGCGCAATTTCCGAAGCCGAATCCGCACGCGTAATTGAAGCGTCAACCTGTATAGACTGCGGTTCCTGCGCAGGCGTTTGTCCTACCGAAGCAATCGAACAGGCATAAAACAATCGGACAGGCTGCCTGATAGGACGATTTTATTTCGGCAGCCGTTCCGTATCCCGGGCGCCAAAAGAGACTCGATTTCGCAGGCCTTACGAGGCCGCGGTAAAAGAATACGGCAAGCCCGGGAAAATCCGGCAGGGAGCTGTCATAAAAGCACCGGACTTTTAAGACGGCCTCCTGCTTTTTTTTTGTTCTTGTGATATACTTAGGACATGAAAAACATAGTTACGCTACTTCGTTCCGTATCGCTTTTTGTATTAAAACTGAGTATCGTTGCCGCATTTTGCCTTATTTTTTCCTTTGTGTTTGTATACCCCTTGTGGCTGTTTGCGGTTAAAAGGCCCGATGCGTTTTCCGCCTCCGTACTTATCTTATGCCTTTCGGCTTCGGCAGCCGCCCTTGCAATAAAAATCGGATCGGGCAAAAAAAAATGAAAACGCGAATACCGCGCCTCCTTATCGCAGCGGTTTGTATTGCAGCGTGCCCCCTGCACATATGCGGTTTTCTTTTTGCCGACGGCAGTACGGATACCTATCCGCGTATAAAAAAGCTCAATTTCTCGGATCCCTTATTTAAACAATACAGCCAGGATGTAAGCGAAAATTATAAGGCGGCCGCACGGGGAGAAAAAGCGAATATGTTTTTATACACATATAAGGCGGAAAAAAATGACGACCTTTTAAGCATAGCATCCCGCTGTAATATCCCCTATGAAACGATAGCCCTTTTGAATAAACTTGCGTTTATAGATTCTTCAACGGCGGAAAAGATTTTATATCTTCCTACTTGTGCAGGTTTATTCATAGCGGAAAAACCCGTTACACCGCTTGAGTTTATTTTAAAAACGCGTTATCCTGAAACGGAGGGGGAATTGCGCTGTACCGTAAACGGAGTGCACTACGTATTTTTTCCCCAGGGAAGATTGAATCCTACGGAGCGCTTTTTTTTCGCCGATTCCGGTATGATATCTCCCCTGGCCCGGGGCGTTATTTCTTCGGCCTTCGGAACACGGGTCAGTCCCATAACCGGAAGACAGAGTTTTCACCGGGGAATAGACATCGCCGCTCCGGAAGGAACTCCCGTATTTGCCTGTAAATCGGGGATAACCGCTTTTATCGGTGTTGACGAACGATACGGCAATTACATTATTTTGCAGCACGATAATAACATGCAAAGTATGTATGCCCACTTAAAAACGGTTTCGGTGCAAACGGGAGACACAGCGGTAAAAGGAGCGCAAATCGGAACGGTGGGGAATACCGGATTATCAACGGGCTCCCACCTGCATTTTGAAATTCAAGTCGGAGGTAAAGCACAGGATCCTTCATCTCTTGTAAAAAAATTCTTGCGTGAATACTGAACTTCGGATCCGGTAATCTATGGGTATGAAAGATAAAAGAATCGCCTGTTTTGTATTGGTTTTGCATATGGGTTTGTTGGGATTTGCGGAAACCTTTCGGGTGCATAAAACCGTCATGCTCCCGATAACGGAAAAAAACCAAGCCGCGCGCGTCCAGCTCGATGTAAACGACGTTCTCGTCTTAACTTTGCCGGAAAAAAGTCTTTTTTTACAGGGCGTTGAACTGGAAATAAAGATTCCTCCTATAGCGGCGGAATTTCCCGATGCAATCGCCTATGCGCTTTACACGGACATAGAACCGGAACCTTCTGCGGATATTATCGATTATTCGGGCAAGCGCATGCATATAGACACCTTTCCCGGAAGGCTCGGATGCAATATTAAGATTCCTCTCATAAAAGAGCACACGATACGGCAAAATCCGTACACCATCATTTTACCCGCATTTTTTACAAAACCCGTAAAAACCGTTTTTTTCAGGCTCCAGCTGGTTATGAAGGGGGTTCCCCAAGAGCTGATTAATTCCGTTTTTTCGATTGAAGTAAAACCCGTGTTAACCAATCAGGGACTGCTTGATTTACAAATCAAATATCCGCCGGAACTGAAAGATAAGGATAAAAAAGAGTTTTTGGTATTTATCGACGAAGAACCTTTGGATTTGGGCCGCAGCCCCATGCTTTTGACAACGGGTATGCACAGATTGAATATCGTATCGGAGCATTACCGCAACGAAGTACGCAGTTTTATGATAGAACAGGCAAAAACCTCAGTCTTGGAAGTACAGCTTCAGGATATAGTCCCCCTGCTCTACCTTTCGGCACCAAAAAACACCCGTTTTTTTATGGATAATACCGAAATTAAAGATTATTCGAAACCCCTCGTTGTGGAACCGGGTACACATCAATTGAGATTTTCCCTCGGTGATTATGAAGCGGTACGGGTTTTGCAAGCGGAAAACGGACGCACTTACAGGGTGTCGGTGTCTTTCGACGTAAGCGTAAGCGAAGAATAATTATTAAAGATTTTATCGATTGAGCCGATAATTAAAATGTCGGGTGAACAAATCCCCTCCCACCCATTGTTCACTCGATTGCCTTGATGGCATGGCCGGCGCAAAAGCCGGCCTTTTTTATTTAATCTCTCGGCCCGATTCGCGTACCTTGACAAAAAAGCCCCTCTTTACTACTCTATATAATATATGAAAAAAATCCGACGAAAAATCATTATGGCAGGCTTTGCAGTACTGCTTTGTTCCGTACTGCTCGGTGCATTTACGGGTGCCATGCTCGGAATGACCCGCCATTTAAAAAATAACGAACATTTTACCGAATTTACCGCCGCCTTACCCACAAAACTCTTGGATATAAACGGAGAACTTATTACCGAATTCGCATCCGATGAAAAACGCGAAATTATTACGATTGCCGAGCTTCCCCAGCACGTAATCGACGCCCTTATAACGCGTGAAGACAATATCTTTTTCAAACACGCGGGCTTCAGCCTGAAAGCCATTACCCGTGCAGTCATCGGACAGCTTATGCGCCGCTCATTGGGCGGAGGCAGCACCTTAACCCAGCAAATAGCGGGTACCCTCTACCTTGACCGTACGGAAATATCCGTAACACGAAAAATTAAAGAACTGTGGTGGGCGATTCAAATGGAAAGACGCTACTCCAAACAGGAAATTTTGGAGCTGTATCTGAATAAAGTATATTTGGGCGGCGGAACCTACGGCATCAATGCCGCCTCAAAATACTATTTCGGACACAGCGCGCGTGAATTAACCCCCGCCGAAGCTGCAATCCTGGTGATCCAGTTATCAAATCCGGGCCATTACAATCCTTTTGAATATCCCAACAGGGCTATGGACAGACAAAAATACGTTTTACACGAAATGACCGCCGCAGGATATCTGACTCAAGAAGAAGCCGACCAAAGTTTCGAAGACTTTTGGCTTAACTTCGATTATACGCGCATAAGCTCATCGGCATATTATATGAGAGAGGACAAGGCACCCTGGTTCAGCGAATTTGCCCGCAAAGAATTGGAAAAACTCATGTACGGCACTATGGATGTATATACGGGAGGCTATACCGTACACACCACAATGAATATGAAACATCAAACGGCCGCGCAAAACATTATGAACCGTTATATAACCTGGGCAAATAACAGCTATAGGCAAACAACAAGCAGCGTACGCAAATCGAATGCCTCGGCGACCTATATTCCCATGACCGAGCTTTTGTCCATCGTTTTTGACATTCCCCAGCTGAAAATATCCGAACAGCGAAACGAAGTTATAGCCATGGCGGCTTTTAAAAACGATATAAATCCCGCCTTGGATGTTTTATCGCTTATGTTCGGCATGGAAGAACTGCGTGTCGACGTCGTAAACAGAACAACGGCTCTCACCGGAGAATCGCGCAAAAAACAAAAAATTGAAGGCACGATGATTGCCATAGAAAATGCAACCGGCTATATTACAGCCATGGTCGGCGGAAGCGAATACGGCCAGGACAATCAGTTTATACGCGCAGTGCAGGCAAAGGTTCAACCGGGAAGCTCCTTTAAGCCCCTGTATTATACGGCGGCAATAGACTCAAAAAAGTTTACCCCGACAAGCCTCATATACGATGTACCTACGATATTCGAAAAAGAAGACGGAACCTTGTATATTCCGCAAAACAATAAGGGAGCATGGTACGGTTCGGTTCAACTGTGGTATGCGCTCACCAAATCCATGAATATTCCTTCTCTTAAGATTTTACGCGATATAGGATTTGATGCGGCAATCAATCAGGCGGCCGCCTTATTGGGCTTAAAGCGGGAAGAACTCGCCGAGCGTAAATTCGAGCGCGTTTATCCTTTGGGGTTGGGAATATGTTCGGTCCGTCCCGTCGAAATGGCGCGGGCCTTTGCAATTTTTGCCAATCAGGGAAAAGAAGTTGTCCCCATGGCTATACGCTCCGTCGAAGACAGAAACGGCAAGGTTATACTGAATCCGGAAAGGGATATCCGCCTTGCCCAGCAGGAAAAGGCGGAAGCGGCCCAAATTATCAGCCCGCAAACCGCATACGTTATGACCGACCTTTTAACCAATACCGTTTCCCATCCTGAAGGAACCCTGGGATACGGTTCAAATTGGGGTAAAAAACTTCAATATAAAAACGAAAACGGTAGAAATTATATAATCCCCGCTGCAGGAAAAACCGGTACGACGCAAAACTGGTCCGATGCATGGGCTATCGGTTTTACCCCCTACTATACGGCGGCATTTTGGTTCGGCTTTGATGCAAAGGGAGAGTCAATGGGTGTGTATCTGAACGGTTCAAGTCTTCCCGGTCCTGCTTGGGGAGATTTTATGGGTGCCATCCATGAAGGCCTGCCTTATAAACCCTTTACAAAACCCACAACCGGCATTGTCGAAGCGACCGTTTGTTCCGTGTCCGGAGGTATTTTATCGCCCGCCTGCGGAAATCACAGAACGACAAAGGTCTTTTTGGAAGGAACACAGCCGGTCGGCTTGTGCGAACTGCATACAAATCGCGAGAGGGCCGAACTTTTGGGAGCCCAGCGGCTTTTTTCCGAATATTTTATGTCGGGCGTAAAGAAAGAAAAAATAAAAGACAAAACGGGCTTAAAACTCGACCTTTCCTTTTTGAACGATGCAAACGCGGGAAAATACACCGACTTTTCAAATCAAAGCGATGTATCCCATACCGGAAATATTTCGGAAAATGAGCAAAACGATGAAGATAAGCGCCTGCCGGACAGCAATAAGTTTTTTGACTGATTGAATTTATAAGCGGCGAATAAAGGATGTTCCATGCTGGTACGAATTGAAGACATAAAAATAAAAAAACGTATCCGTAAAGATAAAACGGACATAGAGCCCCTTGCGGACAGTATGCGTGTGTACGGACTTTTAAACCCCATCGTTCTTGACAGCGATTATACCCTGATTGCCGGTTTCAGGCGCTTACAGGCCGCAAAGGAACTGGGCTGGATAACCGTTCCCGCAACAATTGCGGATGTAAAGGATAAAATAGAACGTATGGAAATCGAGCTTGAAGAAAATATCCAGCGCGCCGATTTTACCCAGGAAGACTTGCTTGCAGGCTATGAGGCCCTGCATCGGCTGAAAAATCCCGGCTTTGTCCGCCGCCTTGCCGAAAAAATAAAGAGTTTTTTTATTCGTCTGTTCGGCGTAAACGAAGAACGCCGTGCCGAAAAACGCAAAAAAAATATTCTCTTGTCGCTTTTTGCCCCCGGAGGCTTGATTTTAGCGGTTGTATCCGGACTTTTACATAAGGGGGGCTATATAAGCCCAATACTTTTATCGGCTTTAAACCTTGCCGCTCTTGTATTCGTTATCTGCGGCATTATCTTTTTTATCCGCTTCCGGGCGGGGCGCAAAAAAAAATCGGCCGCCGAAAAGAGGAAAGCCGATTTTTAAGCATGTCAAGTTTAAGCGATTACAACACGCACAAACTTTTTTTTGCCGGCGCGAAGGATAAACTCGCCGGCTTCGTCGGCGTCTTTTAAGCCTATAAGGGCTTTTAGGTCGGTTATCGTTTTTCCGTTTACAACCGCCCCGCCCTGCTCTATAAGGCGCCGTATATCGCTTTTTGAACCGCCCAAGAGCGCAGCGCTGAATAAGTCGATAACGCCTATGCCCGCTTCAAAAGCCGAACGTTCGATTTTAGCCGTCGGCATGGCATCCTTATCTCCTCCGCCGGAAAAAGCGGCTTTTGCGCCTGCCAAAGCGGTATCGGCTTCTTCTTTACCGTGTATTTCTTTGGTAACTTCCCAAGCAAGGCGTTCTTTTGCCTTGTTGATATCGGCGCTGCAAAGGCCGTCGATTTCGTCAATCGGTAAAAAGGTAAACAAAAGCATAAATTTACGCACATCGGCGTCGGCAACATTGCGCCAATATTGAAAAAAGTCGAATACGGGCGTAAGGGTTTTATCCAAAAAGAGGGCACCTTTTTCGCTTTTGCCCATCTTTTTACCGTCGCTCCGCGTAATAAGCGGAAAGGTTAAACCGAACACTTCGCGGCCCGTTTTGCGCCGAATCAAATCGACACCGGCTACAATATTCCCCCACTGGTCATCCCCGCCTATTTGCAAGGTACAGTTGTGGCGCTCATTGAGCATTAAAAAGTCGTAGCTTTGCAAAAGCTGGTAATTGAACTCAAGGAAGGAAAGACCCGTTTCCATGCGCTTTTTATAGGCTTCGTAAGTAAGCATTTTGTTAACCGAAAAACATGAGCCGATGTCGCGCAAAAAATCTATATAATTAAGCTCGGCAAGCCACTCTTCGTTGTTTTCGGGGAAAGCCGTTTTGCCGTCAAAACCGATAAAACGGTTTAACTGCTCTTTTATTTTTTCGACGTTTTCGTTTAACTGCTCGTAACTGAGCATTTTACGCATTTCGGTTTTACCCGAAGGGTCTCCGATGAGTCCGGTACCGCCGCCGATTAAAGAAATACCGATATGTCCGGCCGAGCGCAAATGGCGCAGGGCAAACTGAGGCACCAAGTGGCCGATATGAAGGCTTCCTGCCGTCGGGTCGGTTCCGACATAAAAGGTAACCGGCCCCTTATCCATTAAATCCGAAAGTTTTTCGGTATCGGTGCATTGCTGAAAAAATCCGCGTTCTTTAAGTGTTTGAAGAGCTTTGTTCATAAAGTCCAGTGTACCGAAAAAAAAGGCTCTGTGCAAGCGGTTTATCCCCCTGCTGTTCGGTCTGCCGACAAAATATCGGCAAAATCGCCTGAAATTATCAAAAAATCCTCTGTCAAAAACTTCAGTTTTTTACAGGTACCTTGATTTTGCCTGCGATGTTTAGAATTAAGTCTTTATATTACAATGACTTAATTCTAAACTCGACGGTTTGTCTAAAAAGTAACCGACTTTTTAGACAAACCGCTTGACTCAAAGCTGCAAATCCGATATTATAAAAGAGTTACGGGCGCTTAGCTCAGCTGGTACGAGCGTTTGGTTTACACCCAAAATGTCGGCGGTTCGATCCCGTCAGCGCCCAATATAATTGCTTGTAATGTAAACATTTACTTCTCTTTTCTTTTTTACGTCTTAATTAAGGCGAATAAAACGGGCATAAGCCCTATTTGAAGGAGAAGAAAATGATATATCGTCTGTTTAAGAAAACCGTAACGAGTAAAAACGGTAAACAATCAAAAAAATGGTATTACTGGTATTATGATCCTGCGGGAAAGCAAATAAAAAAAGCCTGTAGAGGATGTAATACCAAAAGTGAAGCCGAAGCTTACATTGAAGCATTACCTGCACCTTGCTTTTATTCTGCCAAAATTGAAGACATTGCCCGGTATATGTATATTCCGGGTTCCGCTCATTGTACACGCAGGGAACAATTCGGAAAATCCGTCAATCTCAGAACTTTAAAAGAATCACGCAATTATGTAGACCATATTATACAAGTGTTCGGAAATGAAAACATTACGGATTTAAGTGTTATAAAAATACAAACATACCTCATAAATCAAAACAAATCGGGAAGCTGGAAAAATCGATTTTTACAAATTTTCGAAGAGATTTATAATGAAGCAATCTGGAACGGACACACCGTTGCAAAACCTCTATTTATGAAATTCAAACGTAATTCAAAAAAACAAAGCGTATTATCAACTTCAGAAATTGAACAATTTTTACAGCGCGATAATTTTTCCTCTGAAATGTTTTATGTGTTTTTTACTTTGAGCTTATCGGCCGGATTAAGATTGGGAGAAGCACGAGGATTTAGAGCTTGTCAATTTTTGGAAGATAAGCAAGCTGTAATTGTTGACGGTTTTTTACTTCCTGAAGGGGAACGTCAAGATTTTTGTAAAACCGGTTCTACAGAAAACTTACGTCATAGAGTTGTACTTATTCCGGAAATAACAAAAGAGCTTTTACGTATATGGATAAGCAAAAATCATTACAAAGATGATGACTTTATTTTTTTGCATAATAGAAAACCGGTACGCCAGGAATATGCGGAAAGCGAATTTAAGAGAGCAATCAAAAAGGTAGGAATCATAACGGAAGGAAGAAAAATAACTCCGCATGGATTGCGATATACTTATGTCACGAGAACCCGGCGTCTTGTAGATACCTCGACAACAATGCTGATGGCAGGCCATAAATCGGAAGCAATGACCAATCTGTATACTCGTTTTGAACTGGAAGAAACCGTTAAAAAACTGGTACCATTAAAGCAAAAAGTAAACACATTTTTTGAATAGAGAGTGAAAAACAAAAAAAGTTGACATACGTATTAACACGTATTATACTGTTTTTAAGGGGAATAAGATGACTGCAAATGAAATCAAAAAACTGCTGAAAAAAGCAGGGTATGAAATAATTGCAGGAGCAAAACATGATAAAGCAATTCATCCGGAAACGGGAAAATTGATAACGATTCCCCGTCATAAAGGTGATATAGCAAAAGGAACTGCTTACAATATCTTAAAAGAAGCAGGTATCAATTAAGCAAAAAGGAGATTTTAAATGAAGTATACCTATCCGGTCATATTTGAAAAAGACGGTCTGCAAATCAGTGTAAGTGTTCCCGATATTCCCGGTTGTTTTACCTGTGCGGATACAATTCCTCAAGCTATTGAAATGGCTGCAGATGCATTGGCAATGATGCTGGCACACTATGAAGATAACAAACAGTCTTTTTCACCGCCGAGTCCGATAGAAAATATTAAAGCAAAAGACGGGTTTGTCTCCTACGTTTTAGCCGATACCGATCTTTGGAGAAAACAGTTTTCAGAAAAAGCGGTAAAAAAAACGGTAACTATCCCGGCGTGGTTGAACTATAAGGCTGAAGCTGCCGGAATTAATTTTTCTCAAACCTTACAGCAGGGATTAAAAAAAGCTCTTAATTCTTAGTATGCTGCCTTTTTACTTTGACAATAATTAGCTTTACTTGAAGCTATTTTTTCCAGGCTATGCCGGCGGACGCTTATACGTCCGCCGGGACTGCTAAAACTGAATTCATAACTTTCCCCTTCGGGTTATATAAAATCAAACTTTCTGCGGGCTTGCGCCCGCAATCTGCGGCAAGCACACCTACGGGACTTCCGGCTGTTTGCTTGCCGTTTTCATATCGGGCACCTGAGACAGGAAATCCGGTAGTTATCTTTCTCCAGTAGCCCGTATACAGGGCAAGATAAAAAAGGTTATACGGGCTACTGTATTTATTTGCATTATATATAGATAAGTGTATTACATTACACCTGCTAATAATACGTATTTTTCTATTTTATTATCATACAATGAGATAAGTGTATTACAGCCGGTAAAACAGTCAACAATCAATTTGATAAGCTTCTGATAAGGGAGACTCGATAAGGTGTAATTAGCTTCACTTGAAGCTAATTACGTATGCTAGTTATGAAAATAAGATAAGATTCTTTGCTCGAAGTGCATATTCACTTGTTCGGGAAATTCCAATGCGCAATCCGATATATATTCTCCTTGTCTTTCCATAATAATCTTCCGTACAACCTTTGCCGGTAGGATATAGTCTTCTTCCGGATTTGTAAAAGATACACGCAATGCTACCGACGAGACAGCAGGAGCAATGGCATGCAGTTTCCCCAAACAAAAAAAACGGCAGCCGCCTAATGATATATCTTTTAATATACATTCCTGCCATTCGTCATCGACTAGAAATGATGCACCTTGCAATATGCCGATTTGTTTTTCAATAGTCTCATCTATCTCGATGCGTTCATTTTTGCGCTTTTGTACCATACCCGTTAAGGTGAACAAAAATTTAAGTTTTTCATTTACGGGGGCCGGAAGATGTGTTTTGTCATACTCATACAAAATAAGATTATGAGTGCCTTTTTGCATAATTTTTTTGAAGGTAACAGACAGTGATGTATACCTGCTTAAAACACGCAGTTTTAAAACAGGGTTTTGTGATTCCGCTTTTACAGATGCAGGAACAATAAGCCATAGGAAGTCATTGCCGATAAGCGCAAGTGTTACAGGATAATCTTTTGTTTCGGTCTGTAAAACCGCGGATTCAAGGTTAAGATATTTTTCAATTTCGGGAGTAATAACACGGTTCATAATGCCTCCCGTATTTGTTGCTCACACAAGCTCCGCAACGCTTCATAATTCAGCTTGCCTTTTCGGAGTAAAAGACGTTCCAGTCGAAGATAAAACATATCCGGCAGTATAAACGGAGGACAATAATGCTCGCCGATATAGGATAAAGCTTTTTTCAACTTATCGACTTTTGACGCATACACACATATGATTTTATGTATCGGCTCCGATAACCCGGGGAGTTCAGTTTTCCCGTTTTCAGTGAAACGCACAATATACGCACGCCGATGAGCCGGATAGGTATAATACAAAACAAGAAGGGCTCCGGGAGTAAAACTAAAATCCGTACCGTTCAGTATAGGTATTTTTTCTTCGTAGCAACCGAATACATATAACGTATAAAAACTGTTTTCCTTATGAGGAACAAAAACGTGAAGAAAGTTTTGCATAATTGTTTCTCCGCGTTTGTTTATGGGCAGATCGAATATAATAGACAAAATACAAACCGTCAAGACCGTCGATTATCCTCTTGACACAACTACAACAGTGTTTTACATTACATATACCCATAAAACAAAATAAAAAGGACCTCTTTATGAGTAGTGCGTTTTATGGGGATAATAATACCCAAGTCAAAAAACAGCAAATGAATGCCCGTTTCGAGGCTCTGAAAACAGAGGCCGCTGAACGGGACAAGCTCGACGTTGATCAAAAGAAGTACGAAACTTTTCGAGAAAAGGTAAAATCAACCATAAGTAAATTGGTTGACACAAAAGAAGCACCGTGGTTAAAAAGCCACAACGGCGACACCCGATTATCTTATTTTCCTGAAACAAACTATGAACCCCAAGGATTTACCGCAGTGTGGTTAAAAATCCGAGAACAGGAACTCGGTTCTTCCGATCCGAGATGGTACTCCAGAAAAGATATTTTTTCAAACGGATATCATATCGGCCACAATGAAAAAGCTACTGTAATGGGCTTTCGGGGTGCCGATGACAGTATTAAATATAATTACTATTGGAATGCCGCACAGCTGTCTAAGATTCCCCCATATGAAAAGACATATACCGTTTCGCAAGAACAACCCCCGATTTACCGGCCGCAAACAACCGGTCAGGGCAAAGACAAGACATATCATTCTCAAGAAACATTACGGGCAGATATTACCAATTGGCTTACTTCGATTGCAACTCATACACCGTACGAACCAAGAGGGCTTAATCGCACAGAACAAGTAAAAGAATATATTGAAAAGGCGAATCCCGGAATGTTCTTTTATGTCGCGAAGGATGCAAGTGATACTTCTAAGAAAATAATAGAGAAATCGCAGGATTCTTTTCGTCAAAAAGAACAAAAAAACGAAAAAAACATCGGATTGGAATTATAGCGGATGATCACATAACTTTTTTTCAAAAACCCATAAAACAAACTAAAAGAGGGAGATTATGGAAACATCTGCTGCAGAAAAAAATTATCGGGATGAAGATTTTTATAAATGTTTTTCAAGGCTATATACCGATATAACGCTTAATGCAAAAGCCCCATGGATGAAAGAAGGATTACCGGAACGCGGTCTTGCATATAATCCGAATAGCGGTGTCATATTCGGCGGTATAAATTCAATTATTCTTGAAATGCGCGCCGCACAAAAAGGATATAAGGACTCGCGTTGGCTTTCTTTACATGAATTAAAAACATTAAACATAAAGGTAAAACCTAACGAGATTGCAACTCCTATTGCCTACGTTAATAAATATACCCCTCCGGTAAACGTACACCCTGCAACGGGGGAGCGTTTTAACGGACAAAAACCTCGTCAGAGATACTATTTTATGTATAATGCCGAACAGCTGCAAAATTATGTGCTTTCACATGACAAAGAATTCGTTATCGGTAAACAGATTATCGCAGCAAAGGCATTAAACATTATGCAAAATACAGGGATGAAAGATATAAGATCGATTACGGATAAACTTCTAAACGAAGTAGTCCGTTCGGTGCCCAAAGAGATGAGTGCATTGGCAACAGGTATAACCCAATATAGGCTTGCACAAGAATTGCATATTCCCTACAGACCGGTACTCAACGCGGAACAACTCAACAATTTTAAGCATACAAAAATGACAACGGATACACTGCTGAGAACCGTATATCAAAGTGAAGTAACAAAGGACAGACTTTGTGCTCCCGGAAAACAATTGGAACGCGATCAAACCCGTACAGTACAGAAAACAAAGCAAAAACAGCACGAACGTACAGCCGAAATGGAGCGGGAGTAAATTATGAATACACAAGAGCATAAAACAAACAATATTTAAATTTCCCATACGAAACAATCGGTATGGAAAGGAGGTTCACTTTTATTAAACCGGGAAACTTATATTCCCTACAATTTTTTATAGGAGATTTCAATGAAAAAATATAGCTATATAATTATAGGTATCTTACTTTCGATAATTGCCGGTTGTTCTCTGTTTCTTGACCCGAAAGAAGTACAAGAAAAATCACAAAACGGTTCTGTTCCAATAACCGCTTTGCGCTTCGGCCGCTCATCCGTATCACTCGGTATCGGGGGGATGGAATATATACCCTTGACGGTAAGCCCCTCAAATGCAGGCGGCTCTGTTTCTTACTCAACAAATATTCCGGATATTATATCGGTTGAAGGAGACCGCTCCGGTGTCTCGGTTACCGGTAAGCGAAACGGCAATGTTATACTGAAAGCCATTGCCGATAACGGTATATCGACCGCCTGTGTTATATCGGTTACCGGAGTTGATCCGACCGTCGAAAATTCCCCTCAAATAAACTCCACTACTATCGCATTGGAATTGGAACAGGGAGTATCGAAGCGGGTTCAAGTCGCATTAAAAGGCGGAAGTGCTGCCGATATGGCCGCATTTCAATGGAGTATCGATAAGTCAAATATTGCCTCGCTTGAAGGAAGCGGACAAAGCGCATACATAACAGCTAAGGAAAACGGTATTGCACAAGTTACGGTAACGCATCCTCTTGCCACGTATCCATATACATTTCTGGTATTTGTCAAACCCGATGCGGAAAAGGCCGTATATATAACCAATAATCAGAACATTATGGTGCTTGACCGTAATGCCGGCGATAAAATGGCACTAGTTAACCTTATAAACGGTGAGGAAAGCGATAATCCGTTCTTCCGGTGGTCTGTCTTAAATAATGCCGAATCTGATGCATCTTGTATATCGATTTTGGCGAACGGGAAAAATTGTGTTATAACTCCCGTTAAAAGCGGTACGGCCTTTGTGCAGGTATCGCACCCGAAAGCACAATATCCGTATCTTATACGATGCAAGGTAGTAACAATTGTAAAGAATGTCATCATCGAACCGTCGGTAACAAAACTTACTCTTGAAGGAACCGCGCCTCAATCCGTTACGGCGCAATTAACGGGAGCCGAAGGTGATTTTGATATAGGTGAATTCATATGGTCTACCGAAGACGATACTCTATTGGAATTATCGCCGTTTCAAAACTCTTGCGGTGTACAGGGAAAATCAAACGGTACCGGTAAAATTACCGTAACACATCCTTTAGCAAAATATCCCAGGGAAATTCTTGTATTTGTGCAAAATCATCCGGCCGGGTCTATTGACGGCGGCATGTATATAACCACAAGTCAAGACTATATTCGTACCAAAGTAGGAGCTGCCGACACGACATTAAATATCTCGCTTGCCGGAGGAGAACCGGGCGATGAAGCACAATTTAAATGGACTGTGAACAACCGCAGTATCATAGAGCTTAATACGACGCATGGGATTGTTGCTTATGCACGATCTGTGTTCTCCAGTTATACCGATGGAAAAGCATATATCAAACCTAAAAAAGAAGGAACGGCGGTTATCAGTATATCGCACCCGAAGATAGTAGTCCCGAGAGAAGTTCTGGTTACAGTTTTACCGGAAACAGCATTACTTGATGCGCCTTTGCATATCTTGGGACAGGATGTGATCGGTATTGTAGTCGGCGAATCCCGTAAAACGGTTGTAACACTTACCGGAAATACAGTTATAGGAGATGAACAACAGCTTGACTGGCAAAATGAAAATAGCAATGTGGTGAATCTTTCGGCTGTCAACGGAGTTTCGGCGAATCTTACGGCAACAGGTGTCGGTGAATCGTTTGTGAGTATATCGCACCCGAAAGCACAACATCCGAAGAAAATACTGGTATATACGGCAGCCACACAAGAAGAACTTGAAGCAAAAAAAGTGCTGTACACGTCAAAAAATCAATATAATGTTGTGGCAAACGGGGAAGCAGAATACCTGTATGTATATACTATCGGTTTGGATGCAACGGAAATCGGTAATATTCAATGGCATAATTCCAATCCAACCTCCCTATCTATTGAAACGGGAACAACGAATGCCGAATGTGTTATAAAAGGTCTTTCTGCCGGCACGGCAACCGTTACGGCGCGTCATCCTCAATGTATAAAGCCGGTTGAATTTCAAATAACCGTATTTCCCGCCGGTACCGATTTGGGAGTTATTCCCTCTCCGACTTATTTGACTACCGGACGAAACGTCGTGCAATTTACAAACGCAAATGAAACGCAAATAATAAATGTAACGCCGGTCAAATTGCCCCCCGAAAAATATAGCGCCATCACTTGGACCGGTTTTGATACTACAGTGTGTTCGGTCGTGCAGAACGGCAATAAAGCAACGGTAACATCTGTTGGCGAAGGGGAAACGAAAATAAAAGTTGCTCATCCTGAATCCGAAAACGAATTGTTTATTACCGTCCGAGTCGGAAATCAGTACATAAGCCCAAGCATTAAGACGCCGTATGTAGAGGTCAGCCAAGATGTAATCGGTCTGGTAAACGGCGGAAGCGGTCAAAAAATCAATGCTCATCTTGAAAACTCATCGTCGGTCAATAAGAATTTTACCTGGCAACTCGATAATCCTGCAATTGCGGAAATTACTCCCTTGCAAAACTCCTGTTTTGTCGTCCCGAAATCCCCCGGGCAGGCACAGCTTACGGTATCGCACCCGGAAGCGCCGAACATGGACAAGAAGGTTCTCGTCTTGGTCGGTAACAGTGCCGATGAGCTTGCAACAATGCCGTTCCTTACCACAAGTCAAAACGTTGTTGTATTACGAAAAGGCAGTCAACAAAACGTACAAGTGAGAGTTGCCAATGCTCCGCAGGATAATGCAGGAACCTATGCATGGGCGGTCAAAGACAATCCGGGGGTTGTACAGGTTATCTCAAGCGGTCATCAGGCAATCTTCAAAGCGCTTAATGAGGGGATTGCACATATTGAAGTCAGGCATACCGGCTGTACCTATCCTTTGGAAATCACCGTGGAAGTGCAAGAAGATGTGCCGGATGCCGCAGACCATCCGTTCATAACGAACAATCAGAATATTGTACCCCTTACAGCAGGAGGAGCCGCAAAATCAATAAACGTTAATCTCATGGGCGGTACCCTCGCAGATAACAGTGATTTTACGTGGTCATTTGACCGTGCAGATATCATCAGTATGGTTGCCAACGGTCAAAATGCGGTGGTACGCGGTCTTGCCCCGGGAGATGCGTTGATTACCGTACAACACCCGAAAGCACAATATCCGTACCCGATAAAAGTTGTCGTAGATAAGGTTATCACGGGGCCTGCACTATACATTAAAACAAGTCCTGCAAACATCTTATCCTTAAAGCCTGCGGATTCGGAACAAACCGTAACGGCAACACTGGTCGGAGGTAAACCCGAAGATATGTACGGCTTTAAGTGGTATGCGGACAATTATAATGTTATCGACCTTACCGCAACGGCAAATACGGCCGTGATAAAACCGAGAGCCGAGGGAACGGCAAAAATTACAATAACGCATCCGAAGGCTCTCGATGGAGAGTTAACCGTGCGCGTTACCGAGTACTCGAAATTTGAGTTTTCGATGACCAATCTTACGATGACCGAAGGCGATACGCAATTTGTTTCGATGAAAGTTCCGGCAATGGAAAACGATTACAGCGGAAAAATCGTATATACAACGGATAACCCGCGAATTGTTACTATCGGCGGTACGAATAAGGTTGCACAACTTACCGCCGTTGCGCCGGGTACGGCAACAGTTACGGCAACAAGCCCGTCCGGAGCAAAATCGGATATGCTTGTGTACGTCAAACAAGCTGCGGCACAAACATTACCGCATATAACTTCAAGTACGAATGTATTAAGCTTTAAAGTAACCGATAATCAACGCTCCGTTACCGCACAGCTTGTAGGTCAAGATGTCTTACCGACGGATCAGTATAATCTGCAATGGGCGGTCGATAATCCTGCAATCGTAAAGCTTGTCGGTACGACAGGGTCTACGGTACTGTTAAAGCCCTTAAAACCCGGAGAAACGACGCTTAAAATCACCCATGAAAAAACCGATACGGTTTTCTCTATTTACATTGAAGTAACCGGAAGTGATCAGGGCATATCCCTTAATAAAAGTTATATGGCACTTGAAACCGGCAAAACAATCGAGATTACCGCAACAATCGATAACGGTACGGCTGCGGATTACGGCAATATTACCTGGTCAGCCGATAAGGTTAATAATCTTGATATTGTAAGTATACTCGGTTCGGGCAAAACCGTTGCAATTTACGGACTTGCTTCAGGACGTACAAAGGTATCAGCCGAATGGAACGGAGGAAAAGCAAGCTGCGATGTTGTGGTAACGGCAAGCCGTCAATTTTCTTTTGACACACAAACGCTGCGGGTACAGCCGGGACAAACAAAGACGGTGAAATATACCCTTGTGCCGGATGATGCCAACATACAATGGTTTGTAAATACAAACGAATACATTACCTATCAGGTAGATACAGCCGCAAAGGTTGTGCGTATTACCGGCATAAAAGAAAATCCTATGGGAGGTCTTGCCGTAACGAATCTGTCAGGAATTTCCAACAGCATGCGGGCTAACTTGAGTATCACGACTGCTTGGGACTACAAGCTTACTTTAGGTAAATCGCAAATTAAGAGTGAGCCGCGCTATGATCCGAATAATCCCGATAAGTTTATCATCCCGTATGAGGTGCATCCGGAAAATGCACGTATCGAAACCTTTATGACAAGCGACGGTGTTGCCGATGTTTATGTCGATACGGCAAAGAGGCAGATTGTACTTACTCCCACCGGGGAAGGAGATACAACGCTGAGGGTTACGGCATTTAATACGAACGTAAGTCCGGAACAGCCGTTCCCGAATATGATCCGGGAATGTAAATTGTATTTCCACTACCAGAACTTAAACATCCGCCCGTCGATTATCTCAAAAACCGGCTCTTTCAGCCGTTATGATGAAACAACCGGAATTCTTATCATCGGGGACGGAGAAGAGGTGGAACTCGGTTTCGGTGCGCAGGAGCTGAATGCCGATTGGTCGTTCAGCCCGCCGGTAATTGTACATAAGGATTCAACAAGTCCTATAACCGTCAAAGCCGGGGTAGGAGAAAATACATATAAACTGGTGCATCCAAAGGATACCGTCGAACAGGTCTATCTTGTAGATAGAGATTGCTGGTTTGAATGTCAAGGAAATCGGAGTGTTATAACATGGAAACGTCGTCGATCAAGCCCAACATGGACCACCCATGGCAAAGAATGGAGTACCCATTATTTTTATCCTTTTGTAGCTATGAATCATGGACGAGATAGCACTATACATCTTGCTATATCCGGGGCTTTACCGGGAGTAACTTTAAAAACACAAATGTTTGAGAGTCCACAGCGAGTAAAGATAACAGACTTTGAAAGAAATACCGATTGGTATGCTCCTGCCATTAGATTGTGGGCTCATGGCCCCACAGGTCCCACTTCAACAGAAAATTATGCATCGTATGACTCATATCCTGCCGTACAAATAAACAGGTGGGCGAAGAAGGTAAACTCAATCGATAAAACAGTTGTATCCTCGGTTCATACCGATAATTTGGTGTTGTCTTACCGCCATAACGGTAGAGATAAAAAAATAACAATACCGGTTTATACCGAAATAAGAAATTGCCCATATAATCAACAGTAAAATAAAAAGGGGGCTTGTCATTTGATAAGCCCCCTTTGTTGTTTATTTTTTATACAGGGGACCGGCTCCAAGTATATATAAAGCATTATTTTTTATTTCATAACTTATCGGATGCCCATCATGCGGAGAACCGTTGTTTAATTTTTCACTCGTATAATAATTGTTGGCATCTACGCCGTATAAGGGTTTAGGAGGATCGTTTTCAACTCCATTAGGCATGCCTGTAATTGTCGATTCTTTAATTTCATTAGATATTGCATACGTTGTAGCAGTAAATATCCATTGAGCTTTAAACTTACAGTGCTGATTCGAATCGGTAGGGTGAGTAAACTCAATAAATGCCCCTTCATCATATCCCGGAGTTTGCCATGTGCCGATAAGGCGCGCAAGATAATCGATTTCTCCCGGAGGCGTTCCGCCTCCCGGATTTCCCCCGGCCGTATTGGGACAGGCAACCAACAAAAGCAACATACCGATTACTGCAAGCACTAATGAGATAATTTTTTTCATTAAAATCTCCTTTATAAAAAGTTTTGATACCTTGTGCCGAAAATATCCGCCAGTTTCCGCGCCATGCGGGGACTGATTGTCCGGCGGCCGTTTTCCATTCCCGAAACATGCTGGGCAGGGATTCCCAATTTTTTTCCCAACGCTGCTTGTGTTAAATTATCACGATAACGAAACAAGCGCAAGGCTTTTTGCGGTGTCCGATTCTTTACAATATTTTTATACCAATCGGTTTGGGTTATTTCGACATACGATTCGTTATCATCTTCTTCAACCGTATTGAACGGATTTTTGCAAATCGACTCCGAATAGTTTTTGTCGCAGTGAGGTTTGTGAGGAAGATTGTTTTTGAATGTTTCAAGCAAACTACTTGTTGTCATAAACCGCTCGCCTGTGCCCTACCTCAACAACATAAACAACAAGTTCTTGGTCCTGAATCTTACACAGAACTCTGTAATCACCAACTCTGTATCTCCAATAACCGAACAAATTTCCAACAAGCATTTTTCCTCGGTCTCGTGGATTCGACAGGTTGGCAACATCAGTCATATAATCAAAAATTCGCTTTTGGATAGGCTTGTCAAGTTTCGTAATCTGCTTTTCCGCTTCTTCAGAAAAAATAACTTTCATACACCCAGTTTCTCTCTCAAATCTTCAAGCAAGATTCCGGGCTTACCACTTTTTTCAAAACGTTCAAAAGCGGCAACAGCAGTTTCATAATCAATCTTATCTTCAAGACACTCATTCAAGTAAAGCTCGGCTGCCTTGCTTACAAACCAAGAACGAGAACAACCACGCTCCGCACAGTAAGAATTGATTTTATTAAAGAGTTCAGGTCGAAAGCTTACGCTCAAAACCTTAGAATTTCTAACATTAGCCGTAGCAGTCTCCATAAATACCTCCAAAACCATCCATACAGGGGCTATCATCTGATATTACAAATGTCCCTTTTTAATAATTGTATTACAATTATTAAAAATAGTCAAGTTCTTTTTGTAGCTATTTAGCCGAGTTCCATACCGTAATCGTTTTCACGTTTAATTGAAGGGCTGCGATTCCGCTGTACAGCCTGAACTTTTGTAACCGGCCGATCGATAACGGGAGGAAGACCTGCAATATCTTTTCCATTGTATAAGAGTTCATAATTATATATTGTTTTGCCGTTTTTCGAGGTTTCACTCTTCAATAATATCGGACGAGCATTTTCTCTTATACGCAATCCCAGTTTTTCTATTTCATTTTGCTGCAGATAACGCTTATCATCGGATTTAATTGCCTGTAAATGATTTTTAAAATCCGATGATGTATAGATTTTTCCGCTTGCAGGATTATAACAGGGCTTTGTCTCAGATGAAAAATTAAATTGATATTGTTTTTCTTCTTTTTTGGGAACGCTATTAAATTTTTGCTCTTGTTTCATACCGCGCTCAAACTCCCGAATAAAATCTTTTGCTTTAATGGCTTCCCGAGAGGCTTTGATGATTTCATCGGGTTTATCCTGCAGCAATCGGCACCAGCTTTGTACATACGCAACATTATTTTGCGGATTAAAATCAAGCTTTAAATCTTTACATAAAGCGTAAGAGCCGATTTCCGCAATCAATTCCTCCCGTGCACGGTTTTCTTTTTTTAAACCGTATGTGTCCAAACTGCGGTCAAGGCGTTGTGAACTTCCAGTCCAGTGTGTCAGTTCATGTAAGGCGGTTCCGTAATAACCGGCTTCACTCAGATACTGTTCTTTCGGACATAAATGTATACTGTCGGTAGCAGGATTGTAAAAACTGCTATCCCTCTTGTCATGATGTATCAATGCTCCCGACTGTTTTATAATACGTTCGGCCGCTTCAATCGGTTTGAAATCAATGGTTTCGATTTTGGGAGGTTCGAACGCTTGTATCGGTTCGGTTATTATCGAACCTTTTTCATCCCGCAACAGCACTCCGTCTTTATCGAACTGCGGGACACCGAGTTGGGATGCGTGGAATACCTTATATAATTTCAGGTTCGGAATAAATTTGACTGCTTCTCCGACGGGTTCTCCTTTTTCATCGATTTCCAAAGCTTTACCGTCTTTACCGATAGGAATAGTGTTAAAAAAAATGACCGAGTTTGCCTGTTCTCCTTTTTTTACCATGTATCCTTCTTCTTTTGCATTATTAAAAGTGTACCAGCGGGGATCAGCGGAATGAAATTTAAATTCCCGTATAAGCGGCAGAAGAACGGAATTGATACCGCTGTACGTCGTTTTGGTAACCGGATTAAAATCGTTAATATATTCGCTTGCTTTCCACGGTTTCATCCACGGTGCGGTATTATTTTCAATCGCTTTTACAAAATAATCGGCGATTTGAGCAATTTCCAGTTCCCGTTTTTCCTTTTGTGTCGATTTCGAATAATACGATGATTTTTGAAAAAGGATACTGTTATTGGTTACATCGAAGCTTCCAACATTCTCGGTTGCAGATTTTATTTGATTTGATTCAAATGCTGCGAATGTCGTTGCTTTATTTTCTTGTGCTTTAATTCCATCGTATCCTTTTTCTTGTAATAAATTCATAAATTCTTTTGTATTGGTCAGTTGGTAGATCCATAAAGCATTGTTGGGTAATATTTCTTTTATTTTTTCCTCCTCCATATTTAACAACTTTGCTAAATATTCATATTGCATAGTACCACCACGATTAATATGACCGACATCCAGTGGGTTTCTAATATTTACATATGTATGATACAAATCACCTTTTTCATAAAATTTTTTTTCGCTGTAATAAAGTTTTGCATAGTCTTTATCTTTACTAACCCATGCAGGAGCATTAGTGGTATTAAATTCCGTAAATCGCTCTTTGTGACGAATAGTACCGTGATATGTAACCAACGGCTCACCGTTTTCATCCAGCACTTTACTTGCCTGGTCCGGATTGTGTTCCCAGTCCCCGAACCAGCGTTTAAAGCTTTTGGTTCGAACCTCCAACCATTGGCGTTCATCCAAGTTTGTGTCGCGACCGTTCGGCGCTTTTAGATACTTATCTGTTTCAACATATCTTTTTTTTATAGTTGCCAATTCCAGTTCAGTTCTCAGCATATCGGCTTTCTTCTGCCATTCCGTTACGATTTTATGTACAGCCTCGTCCTTTTTTTCATCCCATACGGCATTTTTATCGGTATGATGTTCCTTCCACCATTGTTCATATACTTTGTCCGCTTTTTTCTCCGCTTTTTCCAGTTTTTTTTCATACTCCGCATCAATTTTTTCTAACTGTTTCCGTAGTATCTCAATATCCTCCGACTGTATATTGTGTTGATATAATTGTGCAAAATCGGGATGTTTTTGTTTGACAATTTCCTGATAACGTGCTATATTATCATAGAAAAGCTGGGACTTATGGTTGCGGAGAAATTGTATCTCCGGGATTGTAAGTGCTCGGCTTTTTTTATTGATATACAGGATTCTATTCTCGTCAATAGCCTTTTTTAAAAAGTTTTTGAATCCCGTTCTTCCATAAATAGTTTTTGCTAAATTTATATCAATTTCCACATGATTCAAATATCCTTTTTTATTAGGAGAAAAAGGAATAAAAACGGGTCTATTTTTTTTATCTTTAAATTGAAGAACCGCAATTATATCTTTAGCATATTCGGCTTTTTGAGACTGCATAATTATTACCGGTTTTTTTATAGCGTCGGGTATTTGTTTTACTATCTCAGGAGTAATACCGTGGTAGTTAATATGAGGGTTGTTTCCCGTTTCCATCATAGCCGTTTTTATGTGCTTAGCCGTGATCATTACGGGAAGCCGTTCAAAGCCCAGTTCCTGATAAATGGGAGGAGTCATCCCAAGATAGATATGCGATGATTTAAATTTGACTGTTTCATCTTTAAGCACTGCAATATTATCAATAATTTTTTCAAATTCGTCCTGCTTAAAACGAAAGCGGCTTTCGGTAAACAGCTCATCATAGACTTTGATAATGTCGGGATTAAGCTCTATTATGCGGTCAAGCCCGTTATAGATATGACGCATACCCAAAATGTCGGCGGTTCGATCCCGTCAGCGCCCAAAAGACCTGTAGGCAATGCTTACAGGTCTTTTTTTATTTTGTAGGCTTGCGGCTTTTTTATATAAGCTATACAAACCGTCCCGCGTCTATGTCGAAGATTTCGGAAAGCAGATAGGCGGTTTTTCGGCTTATAGGTTTTTGACCTGTTTCCATGTTTGATATGAATTGTTTTGTTGTACCGATTTTTTCAGCCAGTTGTGCTTGCGTAAGCTTATTGAGGGTTCGGTAAAAGCGCAAGGTTTTAGCCGGTGTCTGCCTTTTTTCAGCTTTTTTATACCAGTCCATAGTTGAAACTTCAACATATTCATCTTTTTCATCTTCGAGGATAAGATGCTTTTTATATTGCGTTTTTAATATGTTTAAAATATTTTCAGGAATATCACCTGATACGGTAAAATTAGTATGGGGCGTTTTCACGACTGCCAACATATTCAACCTCCACTATGAGTTTATTTTTTTCGCATCTCCATACCGCTACCCATTTATAGAGTAAATGGCAGTGATAGATGTTTGCTTCCAATTTGCAATAGTTATGATATTTGGGCCGGACAGGGCCTGATTTTTTTTATGTCTAAAATCAGATTGTGCAAAACATCTTGAGCTTTTTCGGGCATAAGACGTATTGTTTTATCCAGTTTTTTAGGCATAACTACCGTATATTCCATATTCGCATAGTAATATATTTTATATTACCTGTCAATCTTTTTTTGTCAAAAAGTATAGGCTGACTTGTAAATAGTAATTCCTCACAAGCGGTTATGCAGCTCACGATTATCACACAAATCGGGACTATAAATAAAAGCTTCGGTGTGTTATACTGGGGTGCACTCTGAATTGAAAAAAGGACTTATTGAATGGCAAAAAACAATGCGAATATAGGTTTTGAAAAACAAATTTGGGAAGCGGCCTGTGTTTTATGGGGACACATTCCCGCTGCCGAATACAGAAAAGTGATTATCGGTTTAATTTTTTTACGGTATATTTCAAACGCATTTGATAAACGGTATACCGAATTGCTTGCGGAAGGTGACGGCTTTGAAGACGACCGAGATGCCTATGCCGAAAAAAATATCTTTTTTGTTCCCGAAAAAGCCCGCTGGCAAACGATTGCCGCGGCGGCACATAGTCCCGAAATAGGCATTGTTATAGATGAAGCAATGCGTGAAATTGAACGTGAAAATAAAAGTCTTACAAATGTTCTTCCTAAAAACTACGCAAGTCCCGATTTGGATAAACGGGTACTCGGCAATGTGGTAGACCTTTTTACCAATATGGATATGAAAGAAACGGAAGAAAGCAAGGACATTTTAGGCAGAACCTATGAATACTGTATCGCTCAATTTGCAGCCTACGAAGGGAAAAAAGGCGGCGAATTCTATACACCTGCAAGCATTGTAAAAACCATCGTCGAAATTTTAAAGCCTCATTCAAACTGCCGCGTGTATGACCCTTGCTGCGGTTCAGGCGGTATGTTCGTACAGTCGGTTAAATTCCTTGCGGAGCATTCAGGAAAACGCTACAGTATTTCCGTCTACGGGCAGGAAAGCAACGCCGACACATGGAAAATGGCAAAAATGAACATGGCCATCCGCGGAATCGGTGTAAACTTCGGCCCCTATCAGGCGGACACTTTTTTTAACGACTTACACCCTACCCTCAAAGCCGACTTTATTATGGCAAATCCCCCGTTTAACTTGTCGAATTGGGGACAGGACAAACTGAAAGACGACATTCGCTGGAAATACGGCATTCCGCCTGCCGGAAATGCAAACTATGCATGGATTCAGCACATGATTCATCATCTTGCGCCTAACGGAAAAATCGGTCTTGTTCTTGCAAACGGAGCCCTTTCCACCCAAACAAGCGGCGAGGGAGAAATCAGAAAAAGAATTATCGAGGATGACTTGATTGAAGGCATTGTGGCTCTGCCTACTCAGCTTTTTTACAGCGTTACAATCCCGGTAACACTGTGGTTCATTTCAAAAAATAAAAAACAAAAAGGAAAAACTCTCTTTATCGATGCCCGCAAAATGGGGCAGATGGTAGACAGAAATCATCGGGATTTCAGCGATGAGGACATTCAAAAACTGGGCACAACCTTTACAGATTTTCAAGAGGGAAAGGCTGAAGATATAAAGGGCTTTTGTGCCGTCGCCGATATCGAAGCTATTGCAAAACAGGACTATATTCTTACTCCCGGCCGCTATGTAGGTATTGAAGAAGAGGAAGATGACGGAGAACCCTTTGACGATAAAATGAAACGGCTTACTTCGGAATTATCCGGACTGTTTTCCAAATCGCATGAACTGGAAGCGGAAATCCGTAAAAACTTAAAGGCGATCGGCTATGAGATGTAATACATATAATCTGGAAGAGCTTGTAAACATAAAATATGGTAAAAATCAAAAAAAAATATTTTCAAAGACCGGAACAGTTCCTATCTATGGGACAGGAGGATTAATAGGCTACGGAACACAATATTTATATAACAAACCGTCTATCTTAATTGGAAGAAAAGGGTCAATTGAAAAAATAAGATATGTTGAACATCCGTTTTGGACTGTAGATACTTTATTTTATACGGAAATAAATACGAACTTAGTCATTCCTCTTTACTTGTATTATAAAATATTACTCATAGATTTATCTAAGTATAATGAAGGGACAACTATTCCCAGCTTGCGTACAGAAACATTGAATAAATTGCAATTTGAGATTCCAAATATTGAAGACCAGCTAAAAATCGTATCAATCATACGTCCGATTGATTTAAAAATTGAAAATAATCAGCAGATAAATCATAATTTAGAGGAGCAAATCAAAACACTCTGTAATGCATGGTTGTCTGAGTTTATACCATTTAAAGGTTCAATACCTTCAGATTGGTCTCAAATCAAGTTATCTGATATAGCAGACTTTATAGGCGGATACTCATATACAAGTTCTGAACTTACTGATTCTAATATTGCGATGGCAACGATCAAAAACTTTGAACGGAATGGCGGTTTTAAACTTGATGGATATAAAGAAATTATTCCTTCTTCCAGAATTAAACCAATACATTATATAGAACTTTTCGATTTATTGGTCGCACATACCGATTTAACGCAAAATGCGGAAGTAATTGGTAATGCCGAACCGGTAATGAGTAAATCAGCATATACCGATATTATTTTTTCAATGGATTTGGTAAAGGTATGTCCTAAAAAGGAAATCTCAAAATTTTTAATCGCTGCATTATTACAAACTAAGAAATTTAAGGCACATTGCTTAGGCTATGTAAATGGAACAACTGTATTACATCTTAACAAAAAAGCTCTATCTGAATATACGCTAATGTTTCCTCAAAATATAGGGATTTTAAAACCGTTAGATGATATACTTACCGGACTCTATATGCAGATTGCTCAAAACATAGCAGAAATCTCCACCCTCACTGCCCTACGCGACACTCTTCTGCCCAAACTTATGTCGGGAGAGATAGACGTTTCGGCGGTAGAGATAGGCCGATAAATGAGTATTTAACAATGAATAAAGGAAAAAAATGTTTGCAGTTCAAATCAGGGGCTTAAAAACCGTATTAAATAGGAGGAATAAGATGAAACACAATCTTATCAATGATGTTATGCAAGCCATGCTGCCTCATTTGAACAATGCTCAACTGGAAAAACTGCAAACGGTTATGGAGCATATCTTGTTTGACTATGAAATAACGGCGAAAATCGAATCAGCCGACAGTGAACCGCTTAATTTTATCGATTTATTTTTATCGGCAAAGCGTATTGAAGGCTGTTCAGAAAAATCTTTAAAATATTACCGTGCAACTATTGAAGCTATGCTCTGTAATATACAAAAGGATATAAAACACATAGAAACCGAGGATATTCGCGCCTATTTGACCGACTATCAAAGCAAAAAACAATCAAGCAGGGTAACTATTGACAATATCCGCAGAATATTATCGAGCTTTTTTTCATGGCTTGAAGACGAAGACTATATTTTAAAAAGTCCGGTGCGCAGAATCCACAAGGTAAAGACGGCAAGCAATATAAAAGAAACCTACTCGGACGAAATGCTTGAGCTTATGCGTGACAGCTGCATCGAAAAACGGGATTTGGCAATGATTGATATGCTTGCGTCAACGGGTATGAGGGTCGGAGAGATGGTACTTCTCAATCGCAACGACATCGACTTTAACGAACGCGAATGCGTTGTATTCGGAAAGGGCAATAAAGAGCGGATGGTATATTTCGATGCGCGTACCAAGATCCACCTCAAAGATTATTTACAAAGCAGAACGGACGCAAATCCCGCCCTCTTTGTATCACTAAAATCTCCTTATAACAGAATGCATATCGGCGGCATAGAAGTACGTCTCAGACGATTGGGAAAACAGTTGGGAATGCCGAAGGTTCACCCGCATAAGTTCAGAAGAACCTTGGCAACAATGGCAATAGACAAAGGGATGCCTATAGAGCAGCTCCAGCAGCTTTTAGGACATAGAAGAATAGATACCACCCTGCAATACGCAATGGTAAAGCAAAGCAATGTTAAAATTGCACATAGAAAGTACATAGGGTAGGAAAAATATGACTGAATGGAAAGAATGTACTATTTCTGATATCGGTACTGTTATTGGAGGAGCAACACCTTCAACAAAAAATCCAAAGAATTATGATAATGGAACTATTCCATGGATAACTCCGAAAGATTTATCCACCCTGAACTATAGATATATTGAATCGGGAGCAAGAAACATAACTCAATGGGGTTTGAACAGTTGTTCTGCTACTCTACTTCCGCCAAATACAGTATTATTTTCTTCAAGAGCTCCTATTGGATACATAGCTATCGCTAAAAAGCATTTATGTACCAATCAAGGATTTAAGAATATTATTCCTAATAAAAATATCGATTCATTGTTTTTATATTATCTTTTGAAAAACAATAAAGATAGAATAGAAAATATGGGAAGTGGAACTACATTCAAAGAGGTCTCCGGAAATGTAATGAAAAAGATCCGCATACGTATACCAACAGCTATAAAAGAACAAAAAAAAATTGCTAAGATATTAGGAGTTATGGATGATATAATTGAAAATAGTATGATGATAAATCATAATTTATGGCTATATATTATTTTGTATGTTTGCGATAAAGATGCAGGAACTATTTTATTCATTTATGTTTTTATAGATTATGAGGAGATAAATCATAATTTAGAAGAACAGGCAAAAGCGATATATAAAAAAATGTTTATGGATAATACACCTAAGAATTCTCCACAAAGTAGATTGGAAGATATTGCAGAGATAACAATGGGACAATCACCCCACGGGTCAAGCTTCAATGAAAAGGAGCAAGGACGAATTTTTTTTCAAGGACGAGCGGAGTTCGGTCAACGCTTTCCCAAAGTACGGCTATATACAACGGAACCAAGCCGCATTGCTAAAGCAAATGATATATTAATAAGTGTTCGAGCTCCCGTAGGAGATATAAATATTGCTCATAAAGATTGTTGCATAGGACGTGGACTTGCATCTATAAGAGCAAGAAATGGTTGTCAATCATTTATGCTTTATACAATGCTTTCTTTGAAAAGAAAATTGGATATATTCAATGCAGAAGGCACTGTATTCGGTGCAATCAACAAACAGGCATTAAATACGCTTCCCGTATTTGTTCCCATTGAAGAAAAAATAAGAACATTCGAAAGAATTGTTGCTCCTACGGATGAAATTATCTTAAACAATTATACCGAAATATGTAAATTAGAAAAAATCCGCGACGCTCTTTTGCCCAAACTTATGTCGGGGGAAATAGATGTTTCGGCGGTGGAGATAGGCCGATAAATGAGTATTTATAAGTGCGAAAAGCCGGTTTCAGCTTGGCAATATATCGATAAAAGGTTATATTTATATAAAGTTTTACGGAGATTTTATGTACAACGAAGATTATACATCTGAACCGAAAGAAAATAAACCGATTATTGCCATTTGTTATGATTTTGACAAAACATTGTCGCCTGACGATATGCAGGCTCAAGGTTATATTCAATCGATAAATTATGAAATCGAGGATTTTTGGGCGGAATCGAACAAATTGGCTGCGGATAATGAAATGGATCAAAATCTGGCCTATATGTATTTGATGTCTAAAAAATCGAGAGGCAAATTCGTATTCACAAAGGAAAAATTAAAAGAATACGGTTCAAAAGTAAAACTTTTTCCCGGCGTAAACACATGGTTTGACAGAATAAATGCATACGGAACTGCAAAAAATGTCATTATTGAACACTATATTATATCTTCCGGACTTAAAGAAATGATAGAAGGAACGGAAGTAGCAGATAAATTCAAAAAAATCTATGCAAGTGCTTTCTATTTTGACGATGATAATGTAGCTGTTTGGCCCGCACAAGCCGTAAATTACACGAATAAAACACAATTTTTATTCCGCATTGAAAAGGGAGTGCTTGATGTAAACGATCAAAAGGTTAACGCCCATTTTAAACCGGACCAATATAGAGTTCCCTTCAGGAATATGATTTATATCGGGGACAGCGATACCGATATTCCCTGTATGAAACTCGTAAACATAAACGGCGGACATTCAATAGGGGTATACAATGCGGATACACAAGACAAATCAAAAGTATTCAGAATGCTCGATGAAAACAGAATCAAGTATTTTGCACCGGCCGATTATACGGAAAACTCGGAGTTGGAAATTTTAATCAAACGGATTATTGACCGCACCGTATCGAATGAAATCATTGAAAATATTCATTTTAAATGTCGAGCCGAAAAAATCGGAGAAACAAAAAATATCAGTCAGGAAGAACAGGACAAAGAATCTCTTATCGATAATCTTGAAGACAGTATGAGCTTTTTCAACACACATTCGGTTATCGCACAATTATCGAAAATAGATACATGGACAATAGAGCAAAAAACTAAATTAGTAAAAACTGCCTTGAACAATAGACAAGTTACATATATTCTACGCGATAAAGATGTAAAAGAATTTTACGAACATATATGCAAAGATTTTAATACCGATGAAGCGGAATCAGTCAAAAAAATACTCAATTCATAGGGGAATGCAATGTCTGCAGCTTTTACCGAATCCGATTATGAAAACTCCATAATTGAACTGTTTGTAAGCGAATTGGGTTACGAGCATGTATACGGACCGGACATCGAGCGTAATTTTCACAGCCCCCTTTATGAGGACATTCTTAAAGACTTTCTTCCCCGTCTTAATCCTTCGCTGCCTCAGGATGCTCTCCGGGCAGCCTTTGCCAAATTAACCGATTTTGAAAACGGAGAACTCGAACATAAAAATCAAATCTTTACGGATTATCTTCAAAACGGTATACCGGTACGCTACTTCGACAAGGGGAAGGAATGTTCAAGCCTCGTATACCTCGTCGATTATGCAAACCCCGATAATAATTCTTTTATCATAACAAACCAATGGACCTTTATTGAAAACAGTGAAAGAAGACCGGATATCATTTTATTTCTCAACGGACTTCCGATAGTCTTAATGGAACTGAAATCTCCTTCACGTGAAGAAACCGATGCATCAGAAGCGTACCGCCAAATTCGGAACTATACGGCAGAAATTCCTTCCCTGTTTATTTACAATGCCGTTTGCGTGATGAGCGACCAGCTCACTTCAAAGGCGGGAACCTTGACATCCGGCGAAGACCGTTTTATGGAATGGAAAACAAAGGACGGCTTATACGAAAACACACAATATGCCCAATTCGATACCTTTTTTGAAGGAATGTTCCGAAAACAGCGATTGCTTGATATTCTAAAAAACTTTATCTGCTTTTCAAATGAAGGATTAAAAACCTACAAAATACTTGCAGGCTATCATCAATATTTTGCGGTAAAAAAAGCAATCAATTCAACTAAAAATGCCGTAAACGGTAAAGGCGGCGTATTTTGGCATACACAGGGAAGCGGAAAATCTTTATCAATGGTGTTCTATGCCCACCTATTGCAGACAGCCTTGGAAAGTCCGACGATTGTCGTCATCACCGACAGAAACGATCTCGATAATCAATTATACGGTCAATTTTCAAAATGTAAGGATTTTTTACGGCAGGAACCCGTACAAGCCGAAAGCAGAAAGGATTTAAAGAGTCTCCTTGCGGGAAGAAAGGCAAACGGCATCATATTTACCACCATGCAAAAGTTTGAAGAATCTTCTGAAGCCCTTTCGGAGCGCCGGAACATCATTGTAATGGCGGATGAAGCTCACCGCGGGCAATACGGCCTTACCGAAAAAATCAAAATAACAAAAAATAAGGCGGGTGAAGAAATTGCCAAACGCGTGATAGGAATCGCACGGATTATCCGCAACAGTTTGCCGAACGCAACATATATCGGTTTTACGGGGACTCCCCTGTCGGCTGCCGACCGCAGTACACGCGAAGTATTCGGCGATTATATCGATATCTACGATATGACACAGGCAGTCGAAGACGGAGCCACCCGTCCCGTTTATTATGAAAGCCGTGTCATAAAACTCAAGCTTGACAAAAAAACGCTTGATCTTATCGACAGCGAATACGACCTGATGGCGCAGCAAGCAGAAGAGCAGGTAATTGAAACAAGTAAGCGCGAATTATCAAAAATGGAAGCTCTTCTCGGCAATGAAAAAACGATTGATTCTCTTGTAACCGACATACTTGACCATTACGAAAACAACCGCGCAAGTCTTCTTACCGGGAAGGCTATGATAGTCGCCTATTCGCGCCCCATTGCAATGGCGATTTATAACCGGATTCTCACCCTGCGCCCCTCATGGACGGAAAAAGTTGCAGTCGTTATGACCTCGGCAAACAGCGATGATGAACATTGGCGCAAAATTATCGGCAATAAGCAGCACCGCGATGAACTTGCAAAAAAATTTAAGGATAACGACAGTCCTCTAAAAATCGCTATCGTTGTCGATATGTGGCTTACCGGCTTCGATGTACCCTCCCTCGCTACCATGTACGTGTATAAACCCATGGCCGGCCACAATCTTATGCAGGCTATTGCCCGCGTAAACCGCGTATTCGCCGATAAGGAAGGCGGTCTTGTCGTCGATTATGTGGGAATCGCAAGCGCATTAAAACAGGCAATGAATGACTATACCGGCCGAGATAAAAAAAATTACGGAGACACCGATATTCTCAAAGCCGCTTACCCGACCTTCCTTGAAAAGCTTTCCGTTTGTAAAGATTTGTTTTACGGTTATAATTATGCGGCTTTTATGCACGGAAGCGATCTTGAACGGGCAAAAACCATCAGTGCGGCGGTCAACTTCATTATAGCGCGCGAAAAAGAAGAACAAAAAAATACCTTTGTCAAAGAGGCTATGCTGCTGCGCCAAGCCCTCTCCCTGTGTTCTTCCGTAGTCGAAGAAAAACTGCGCTTTGAAGCCGCCTTTTTTGAAGCGGTGCGTGTCCTTATCGTTCGGCTTATGAATGCAGGCGTCGGAACAACAATATCCTTACCCGAATTAAACGCGCGCATAAACGAACTTTTAAAACAAAGTATAAAAAGCGAAGGTGTTATAAATCTTTTTTCCGACATAAAAGAAGAGTTTTCAATATTTTCACCCAAATTCCTTGAAGAAATAGCAAAGATGAAGGAACGAAACCTTGCAGTTGAATTGCTGAAAAAGCTGATTGCCGAGCAGGTACATCTTTACCGGCGGTACAATGTCGTCAAATCGGAAAAATTCAGCGATATTATGCAGCATACACTCAATGCCTATCTGAACGGTATGCTCACAAATGAAGAAGTTATAGCCGAGATGGTACAACTTGCGCGGCAAATCGCCGAAGCCGAAAAAGAAGGCCGCGATATGGGACTTTCTTCCGAAGAAGCGGCTTTTTACGATGCCCTGACAAAACCGCAGGCCATTAAAGATTTTTATGAAAATGAAGAATTGATTGCCATTACCAAGGAACTTACCGAAACCCTGCGTAAAAACAAAGCCGTAGATTGGCAGCTGAGGGAAAGCGCACGGGCACACATGAGAATGCTCATTAAAAAGCTCTTAAAAAAACATAAATATCCGCCCGAAGGTATGGAAGATGCCGTTCAAACCGTGATGACCCAGTGCGAACTGTGGGCCGATAATATAATGGAACCGGATGACCGCGAATCGGTGCAATCCCGCCCCCTATACAGTATAGACCGATTTACGGCTTCCCGACCCGACCAAGCAGCTGCGGAACATGCTCCTTCCTACGGAAACTAATCACTCCCGTACACAATTATACTACATTGCTCCCGGTAGGACGTAGTTAATATCTTTATAATAACATTCGGTTTTAAATTAACGGGCAACCGTTTTGCCGTGCCCAACGTAAAGCATTGTTTAACCTCGTTTGATAATCCTTTTTTCCTACACTCTGTAGCCACTTTAAATTATCAATATCAATTCGAAACATTACGGCTCTTTTCATCGGCTTTCGGTATTTAAAATATCCCCGCTCAAAATCCCCTTCCGTAAGTTCAGGGATATCTGAAGTATCTATCTGCTCATCGGGAACAGCATTTGCCTCACATCTTGCTATAAAGTTCTTCAATTCTTCCATAGTACAACTTCCTTTCCCTCGATGTCGCGGGACGAGCCGAAATTATATGCGTCCGTCCATCTTCAGTGTATGCAATTTATACCACCTGTAATTTACCTTTCGCATATCCAAAACCGTTGTATCTCGTCTGGTTAAATGCCGAATGATTGATGTCATAAATCTCATAAAAATAAGGATCTTCAAAAACATCAAGAATTTCACTAAAGGAAAAGCCGTGTTTTTTATTCAGCTTACTTTTCTCACTGAACCACTCAAATCGTCCTTGAACAATTAACTTTCCCTTCGGCACTACTACCACCTATATATGACGATAAATCATATGTATGAATTTGTCAATACAGAGATTTTACCCGAGTTCCATACTGTAATCGTTTTCACGTTTAATTGACGGGCTTCGAGTCCGCTGTACTCCCGTACACAACCTCATAGGTACATACGCCGCGCTGTTTCCACTCGCAGGGGGCGCAAATGACTTCAAAAACCGCCGCGGTCAATTCGTTTTTAACCTTGTGCTCAAGTTCTTCACAAGTGTAAAAGCCGTCGTTTATGCCTAAAAAAGCGCGCACATTGGCATCGATAGCTGCAATTTTTTTTTCGCCGTCACAAAGCTCCCGCCTTCCGTCCTCGCCTTTAATCAAATGCGGACAGAAAGCGCAAATATCGTCACAGCCGGAAATAATTTCCGCCCCGCCTTCCTTTTTTATGTCTGCTATGACCGTATACATGTTGCGGACAAAGGAAGGAGAATACCCCATCCCCTTAAAGGCGCGCATACATAAAATATGGTGAGGCCGTATACGCATCAGTTAAAAAGTCGATAAAAACGGTGAAAATTCTTTTCAGGTTCCGTACCGGCGGCGGTAAAAACGGTTTCTATACTACCGGAAAGCATATTGTAGGTTTTGTAAACACAGCGGTTGTTTTCATACTCGCAAAAAAGAATCTCGGCATCGCCGGAGACTTCACAGCTAAAAACCCTGTCCGAAATTTTCTTTAAACCGCTTCCGTCGTATTCGGAAACATAGAGGGCGGTATCGTCTTTGGAGCTTAATCTTTTATCGCCGTCCGTATCCCTAAGCGCCGCAATATATACGTTTTCAGGTAACGGCGTGTACAATCCGTTTTTATTGCCGTCCTCTTCCTGCACGAACTGATAAAAGACTATCATGACGTCTTGTTCAAATAAGGGGATACTTTTGTTTGTATGCTTTGGAACAAAATAAAAATTAAGAATTTCATTTGTACCGGAACGCGAAGAATAATCGGCATAGACTGAGCCCATCCGATCGGATTTTTCAAAACCGTTTTTACCTAAGGAAACCGCGCCGCCTTTTTTTGCGAAGACATACACATCCTTAATTGCACCTATAAATTCCGTAGAATATATAAGCTCTTCGGCATTTTCGGTGTTTTCTACGATATCCACACCGGGATCATAAGACCGGCTCAAGCCGCCTATAAAATCGACGGCTGTATACACAAGAACTCCGGCAACAAAGAGCGATATAAGTATAAAAAATACAAAAGTAAAAACCGTATTTACTTGTTTCAGTTTTTCAACGGATATTTTCATTGTAAAACCTCTCCGGCATTAAAACGGCCTTATACCTTAAATTTTCCCACTTCTTCGACCAACACTTCTATGCTGGCGGTATTTTCCCGTGTTACGGCATTTACTTCCTGAACAACGCTGTTGATTTGTTCGGCAGCGGCAACCATGGTACCCATACTCTTACTTATGGCACGGGTTACTTCGGCAAGCTTATGCATTTCCTGAGCAACCTGTTCGCCTCCGTTCAGCATTTCGCTTGATCCGTCTCGGACTTGTACCGTAACTTCATTGATATTTCTGATTGCCGATAATACCTCAAGACTTGCATTGTGCTGTTCTTTCATTGCACCGACAATCAATTCTTCCTGCTGGGAAATCTTATTTACCAAATCATATACTTCAACAAAATTTTTCTCGGCAGCGGCACCGGCAACCCGCAAATCGCCGATTATATCTATCGATTGCTTTATAACATCGGAAATCTGCTTACCCTGCATATTGGATTCTTCGGCAAGCTTACGGATTTCATCGGCAACAACGGCAAAGCCCTTACCGCTTTCGCCCGCATGGGCGGCTTCAATGGCGGCATTCATAGCCAAAAGGTTTGTCTGACTTGCAATATTTTGAATAATTTGACTTGCTTCAAAAAGCGATTCGGATTTTTCACTTATTTGATTTACAACATCATTCGCCGCCGCAGACCCTTCTTTTCCCTGCTTTGTCGCATTATAGACGGTTTTTATTACCTCGTTATTTTTTTCGAGGGTTTTGGCAACCGAAGCTATATTGGCAACCATTTGCTCAACAGCGGCGGAGGATTGGGCGACACTTGCCGCCTGCATTTCTATGTTTCCGTCAAGCTGCTTGAGGTTTTTAATAACCTGCTCTATCGTGGCCTCCGTTTCGGTTACACTGGCACTTTGATTTATCGTTTGCGTCTGCACCGATTCGGCATGGCTGTTTATTTGTGCGGCTGAAGAAGCGGTTTCGTTCATATTATCCGATAATTTTTCGGCAACGGTTTGCATTTTTTCCGCATTTTCCGATACCGATTTTACGGTTATACTGATTTTTTCAATCGTTTGCGCAAAATAATCGGCAAGCTGAGCTATTTCATCCCGGCCGCTGATCGGAAGGCGCACGGTTAAATCGCCTTCGGCAATCTCTTTAAGGGCGGCGATAACTTTTTGAACCGGTTTGATAATAAAAAAGCGGGTAAAGACGGTTATCGTAATGATAAATATGAACAAAACGGCCGCCAAAATAACCGAAGTCCGTAAAAAGAATGCTCTGCGGCCCGCTAAAATATCGGCGACCGAATACCGGAATTTGACATAGCCTACCGAAGTACCGGAAAAATCCGTTAAAGGATAGTATGCAAGGGCATTGCTTCCTTCAAGACGAATCATACCGCTTCCGCTTAAGCCGTCGGCAATCGATGCGGCATCGGCTTCAACTTCGCTTTCAAAATTCGATCCCATAATGCGCACAGAGTTATCCAAGGTTTTTGCATACACGCTTACATTCATACCGCCGTTTAAAACTTCCTGCGTACAATTTTCAACAAGGCGCTCTATAAATTCATTATTCACCGCTCCGCCGTATTCGACGCTTCCGATATGAGCACCCTGAGCCGAAAAGAGGGGCTTAACAAAACGGAAGCCCAAATCGCTTACTCCGACTTCCAAACCGAATACTTCTTTTTTTGAAGAGTTTGCCTGAACAATTGTTTGCCTGAACTTGGATAAGTCATCACCGTATTTTGAAGGATTTTGCACGCGCAAAAAAGAAACGGCAGGCAGGGTATGAAAATGGAATTGCTGTGCCCGATAATTTTCTTTCATATTCTGAAAAAGAGGGGCTGTCAAACGGGCAAGTCTTTCCCTGTCGCGATCGGCAAAGGCTTGAATAACATCGGCTTCAACAGCGATATTGTCCAAAACTATTTTACCGATAGTCGTATAGGTATTCAATTCATTGTTAAAAGCCGAATGCTTTAAATCGGCCATTATTTTAATTTGATTTTCCGAAAATTTTGTAATGCTGCGCCAATCTTTATATGAGATAACCAGATATTGCATAAAAAGCAAGATTATCGTACACAGAACCAGTTTTACACCTATTGAATGCATACCTTTTTTTGCAATATGCGTACCGGATGTTCTTTTGTCTGCCATTTTCCCGTATCTCCTTATTTTCGGTTGAAAGTCGCCCAAGGGCATAAACTCTACGGCAATATAAGTATATCAAAAACACCGATACACCGCAATAAGCAAATCCTATTTTGCAACAAAGATTCCCTCGCGGGGATGCAAAGAAATATATCTGCCGTCTTCGGTATAAAAAGAAATCGCAGATGCGGTTCTGTTATAGGCAATATAACCTCTTTCGTATTCTTTATACGCAGCGCCTTCGGCAATTTTTATCATACCGGAAAGGCTTTTTCCGAAATCAGTCCGGTAAAAATCATAATAAACATGGTCATGAGCCGAATCGTCTCTGTCGTAATTATTATCGGCATATAAAAAATACCCGTTTTCGGGAATAACGCAGGTCATAGCCGCCAGGAGTTTTGCCGTTTCATAGTTTTTATATTCGGCAAAATCTTCGAGGACATAGGTTTTATCGCTTAGCTTCCATGCTTCAACGGCTATAATCTTCGGCCACTGCAAAACGGAGTCCCAGTGAAGTAAAAAATCCTCCAAACGTGCAACGGAAAAAGTACCGTCTGCGGGCACTTCATCTTCATAAGTTAAGGGATAGGTCTTCGACGCAGAGGGTTTCCATAATTCGGCAAAAATCCCCGAAAGATAACGGGCGCTGGGATCATTCGTATTCCAGTTGACATTTCCCATCAAAATAAAATCGTCTCCGATTTTTTTGCGCACCGTTTTAAGAAGGTGTAAGCGGGCGTTTTCGACCCTTTTTTTATTTCTGCCGTTTCCCGCATCGTTGTTCCACCAATCGAACAAAAGACCGTCAAAGCCCGCATTTTTGTAATTAAAGGCTTTTTCGGCCATCAACAGTGTCCAATCGCGGTGTTCAAAATTGATTACAAGACTTGTCGGATACTCGGATGCCGTATGGGGCTTAAAAAATTCATCAAGATAAAAAGCGGAGCGTTTTGAAAGCTCTTGCCGGGAAGGAACCCATATATGCCAATCCGGTGCTATAAGATAGAGTGTATCCGTATCGCGCTGCATGCGGTATGTTTCCATGCCCGAAATGACGGCCTCTGTCGACTCAATATCCTGTGCAAGACCGCGCCGTGTCCAAATCAAACTATAGGGATTCTCTCCGGTATCATACAAATCCCCGTATTTACAGGGCCCCCAGGGATCAAAAACGGGTACCGTTGATTTATTTACAACTTTTTCCGCTATCGTTTTACGGTTTACATCGACAACAAACTCTTCGGCCTCTATATCGACGGTGAAAACAGTCGTATTTGTATCTTCTTCAATAACGGTGATATTATCGATGACAATGGAACCCCCTTCCACAATCGACCAATAGATCATATAATCGTCGAATTTTTTCAATGTACAACGAAGACGGGTCCTTCCTTCCAGAGCATTTTCGGGATACAGCAATAAACTGTCGAGCCATTCGTTTTTGGAAGCCGCCTCGGGAGAATAAAACAGCACTTCAAAACCGCTCTTTCCCTTTTTTAATATGCGGTAGTCAAAAGAAACGCTGTAGGTTTTTCCCGGTTTAAGAGGCAATTTCGTTTTATCGGTATATAATAAGACGGCATGCAATTCATCGGCCGTGCTTTCTCCCTTGAGAGAATGTTTTCCCGACAGCACTTCGTTTTTTTTACCCGAAAGCTCGGAGTATTCGGTAGCTATAAAAACGGGATTATTAAAAAAAAGAAGGGCATTTTCATTCGATCTTGCAGCAACTTCATCCGGTATCGACTCCATCAGTTTGGAACTGTTAAGCGGGCAAGCGGACAAAAAGCAAAGTGCAGCTATACAAAACGGTAAAATGCAATACGATGTATATTTTTCCACAATACATTCCTCCTCCCGTACTGTACCATGCAGACAAAATCGTTTATTTGATTTTATCAAATAAATACTTTACCAAAAGTACCGTTTTATGGCACAAGCGAGTAAAAATAAGATTGTAGTCAGTGAAAAATGCCTCAACGGTTTTTAAATACGGTATTCCGTATATATAATATATTATCCATTGTTTTTTAAAAAAAAGCAAGCAAAAAATGCATTTAATTACGAAATACGCAAAAACCGAGCGGCAGTACCTTACTTACCGCCCTCGTCCATGAGGCAGACTGCAAACCGGTCGATACGGCATAGGCATTGACATAAAACATATTCTCTCCGGCGTCGGTATAAGTAAAGTCGCTGTTTCCGGCCTCGGGAGGTTTTTGATTTCCTTCGGGAGCTCCGAAATAAAAGGGCATGTTGTTTTCCCGGAATACGGGAAGCACGGTCCCCGTATAAATCGCACCGACGCCGAGGCCTTCATCTCTAAGACGAATCGTCACCCTGCCGTCGCGTTCAATAAGCAAATCCTGTTTTCCGTCGCTTTTTTCGGTACGCAGGCGCTTATACGCCAAAGACTGCAGTTTATAAAAGCCGTCGACACTTTTATCCGCATTTACCGCGTTGATGCTCTTTGCATCGCTTTGCAGTTTTTCAAGCGAATTATAGATGCGGTAGTACACTTCCGTTCCCCAGGCAGTAAACCCGTCGTTTTTTACTGCGGTAAACTCGAATTTTCTGCTTGAAGCGGTATCTATGGGCGGTAAAACGACAATGCCGTCGGCCGCATTTTGCGGGACGGCATCTTTAGGAGGTTTCATATCGTAAAAAGTTTCCAAACCGCAGGATAAGCAGACAAGGATATAAAGCGGAACAAAAAATAAAAGCTTTTTCATATCTTCCTCCTTGTCGGCTTTTTTTCGGGGACTCCGTTTATTGCAGTTTTCCCGCCGCACGAAGAGCAATCACGCGGCTTTTTGCCAGATGAGCCCATTCGCTTGCGGCATACGAAGCTTCAAGTTTTTCGTAGCGTGTAAAAGCTTCGGTATAATTACCTCGGCTTTCTTCAATGCGTCCCGCATTAAAGAGAGAGCGGGCGGCAAGCGGAAAATCCCTGTTTTGCGAAGCTTCATCAAAATAGCGTAACGCGCTGTCGGCATCGCCCAATTCTTCACTGCATACGGCCGCATTATACAGAGCAAGGGGATTCGTATACGCTTTTTTTTGCGAAGAAGCGGCCATAAGCCAATAAGTACGCGATTCTTCCCAATTTTTATCGGCAAAGGCAGCATCGGCTGCAGCCATGGCGGCACGGGTTTTTACCGTTCCCGAAGAAGAAGAGGCAAGTTTTTTCAATTCTTCAAAAAATTCGGCTTTTTTTTGCGTATCGGCTTCTTCGGAACCGAGCTTTTCGATTTCAAACTGAATGGAATCGAGCTTTACCAATCCCTTTTCTTTTTGCACATTCATAACCGACAAGGTTACGGCAACAACCGCGGCAGAGGCAAAAAGAGTAATAAGAAGGCCCAAAATAATCTTGCGATACGAGGCTATAAAATCGCCGATACGGTCACTTAAGGTCTTTTTTTCAATTTCTTCCATATATTTTCTCCTGTAACGGTTTTCCCGTCTTTTTACACTCAGCGTATATCGAGTTCGTTCATCAATCGCGAAACATAGGTCCGCTGTACGTCAAGCAGCTTTGCCGCTTCGGTTTGATTCCATCCGGTTTGTTCCAAAATCTTTGTAACATAATTTTTCTTAAAAAGAAACAAAGCGTCTTTTAAAGAAGCTTGAGAATCCGTATCCGTAAGACTTGCGTTCAATAAATCGCCGGCGGAACTTTGCGGACAATTAAGACGAAAATCTTCGGCCTTAATTAAAGGCGGCGTTCCCAAAACACAGGCACGCTCTATCGAATTCTCCAATTCACGGATATTTCCCGGCCATGAATAGGTATACAGCAGGTTCAGGGCATCGGTTGAAAAACCCGTAAAATTCTTTTTTGTTTCCGTACTGAATTTTTTACGAAAAAAATTCGCAAGGGGCTCAATATCGCCGCGTCTGCGGCGAAGCGGCGGAACCGTTATCGGCAGCACATTCAGCCGGAAATAAAGGTCGGAACGGAACGTCCCCTGTTTTATCATCGCTTCCAAATCGCGGTTGGTTGCGGCTATAATGCGCACATCGACCGAAATCGTTTTGCTTGAGCCCACCTTTTCAAAGCTGCGGCTTTGTATCACCCGCAAAAGCTTTGCCTGCAAATTACAGGGCAGCTCCCCTATTTCATCCAAAAAAAGGGTGCCGCCGTTTGCGGTTTCAAAACGGCCGGTCGAATCATTGACCGCATCGGTAAAAGCGCCGCGGACATGGCCGAATAATTCACTTTCCAAAAGCTGTTCCGATAAAGCGGCACAGTTGACGCGCACAAAGGGTTTTGAAGAGCGCGGACTTTTTAAGTGAATGCGTTCGGCAACCAGTTCTTTACCGACGCCGCTTTCGCCTAAAATAAGCACGGAAGAATTCGTTGCCGCAATCTGCTCAATCGTTTTAATCAAATCCAAAACCGCAGGGTCTTCGGCTACAAACTGATGAAAACCTGCGCCGTCGGAAATGGCGGTTTCAAGTTTTCGTATTTTAAACCGTGCTTGGCGGTATGCCGAAGCGTTTTGATAGGCAATTCCGGCTTGAACGCTCAAGAGCTCCAAAATATCAAGATCGCTTTGCGTAAAGGGTATCCCTGCATCCTTATTTAAAAGCTCTATAACGCCGATACAGCCGTTTTTAAAACGCAGGGGAACCGCCGCCATTGTTTTCGTTACATAGCCTGTTTTTTCCTGCACGGTACCGAAAAAACGCGGGTCGCCGGGAACATCGTTTATAATTAAAGATTCGTTATGCTCGATTACCCAGCCTGCGATACTGCCCTTGGCATCAACCGGAATATCCTGAGCCCGCACTCCCGCCGGCCCCAAAGCTACGCGGAATTTGAGGGTATCGCTGTCTTCGGCAATCAAAATGGATGCGGCTTCACATTTGACAAGACGCATTGCCGATTCAAGAATATGCACCAGCAATGCGTCCAAATCAAAATAGTCTCCGTTGATACGGGCGTTGATTTCCACAAGAGTATTGAGTTTTTCGACATCAATAGCATTCGGCGTCATATCAACAACCCGCAAAAATCAGTTTTGTTTGTTTTTCAGTAAATCGCCTAAGGTAAAGGCTCCGCCGTCGTCATCATCGGATGCCGACATATACTGGGAAATCTCCTCACGCTGCATTTTTTTCTTAACTTCTTTAACCGAAAATGCGGCTTTTTGTTTTTCGGGATTGATTTCGACAACATAAACGGTTATTTTATCGCCTACGTTGTATTTTTTCAGTGCCTCTTCGTAGCTTTCCTCTTTGCTTTCGGTAAGATTCGCCTTATTTACCAAACCTTCGATATCGCCTTCGACACGGACAAACAAACCGAAGTCGGTAATGGAAACGATTTCACCTTCAATAACCGAACCGGACGGATGGGCCTGAGCAAAGGGCTTCCACGGATCCTCGGTTAAATGCTTGACGCTTAAGCGGATTCTTCTGTTTTCAGGATCGTTTTCCGTAACGATAACTTCAATTTCCTGATCAACCGACAATTCGCTTCCCGGATGTTTAACCTTCTTTTTCCATGAGAGGTCTTCGGAGGGCAAAAAGCCGTCGATACCTTCTTCAAGTTCTACAAAGGCACCGGCATTGGTCAATTTAACAACCTTGCGCGTTAAACGGGTTCCGACCGGATAATTTTCGCCGATATTGTCCCAGGGGTTCGCGGTAACCTGCTTTAAACCGAGCGATACGCGGCCGGCTTGAATATCGTAACCGAGCACCATACACTCGACTTCATCGCCGACTTTAACCACATCGGAGGGCTTATTGATTTTGCGCACCCATGAAAATTCGCTTATATGCACAAGACCTTCAATACCTTCTTCAAGTTCGATAAAGGCACCGAAGTCGGCCAATTTCGTTACATGGCCCTTTACAATATCATTGACGTGATATTTGTCTTCAAAATGCAGCCATGGATCTTCGGTAAAATGCTTAAGCGACAGATTGATACGCTTTTCGGCAGGATCCAGGCGGATAACCTTGAGTGTAATTTCCTGTCCTTTTTTGACAAAATCCTTAGGCCGGGTTACATGTCCCCAGCTCATGTCATTTATATGCAATAATCCGTCAAAACCGCCCAAGTCGATAAAGGCGCCGAAGCTGGTAAAGCTTTTAACTTCGCCTTTTACCGTATCTCCGATGGACATCGTATTAAAAAACTCATCGCGTTTTTTTTCTACGGTTTCTTCAAGATATTTGCGTCTGTTTACAACCACATTGGCTTTGTTATCGGAATACAGGCGTTCCACATAGAATTTGCTCTTTGCTCCGATAAGTTTTTCCGGCCGCTCGACTTTTTGACAGTCCGACTGGCTTATCGGCAAAAATGCCCGTATATCGCTGCCCAAATTGACTTCAAAACCGCCTTTTACGCTCTTTTCGATAACACCGTCAACCGGCGTTTTATCCTGAAAAGCCTGGCGCAGATTTTTCCACAGCTGCTTTACATCGGCCTTTTGTTTTGAAACAATTACTTCCCCGTGTTTGTTCTCTTTTGCAATAAGAACGACACTTACCGTATCACCGACTTTCGGCAATTCCGAAAACTCCGACGTCGGGATTTTTCCTTCCGATTTGTATCCGACGTCAACAAACACCTGATCGGGGGTAACCTGTATAACGGTACCGTCTACAAGCTGACCTTCTTCAAGCGTTTCAAGACTTTTAAGATACTCTTCCTGTAATTGTGTCTGAATGTTTTCGGTGGAGTTCCGATCTTCATCCATTGTCACTTCCGTCTGTTCCATTTTAAACCCTTATAAGTTAATTTTGCTACTTATTATCTCACAAACCTGCTCAATGGTCAAGTGCGTTGTATCAATATAATGGGCATCCGCGGCTCTTTTTAGAGCGCCTTCACTCTTTGCTTTGTCGATTGCATCGCGCCGTATAATCGCTTCTTTGATTTCTTCGAAGCTCAAATTGCTGACCCCCTGCTTAAAGCGGCGTTCGGCCTGCGCATCGATTGAAGCGTCGAGGTAAAACTTGTATTCGGCATCGGGGAATACAACCGTAGTCATATCCCTTCCCTCGCAGACAAAGCTTAAGGATTTTGTAATGCCGCGCAGTTTTTCGTTGACTATATGACGCAGGGGCACAATGCAGGATACTTGAGCCGCATGGGCGTCGACCGCATCCGAATGAAGAAGATCGTCCACATCTTCGCCGTTTAAGATAAGGCGCTCGTTTATATAATCCAGTTTTAGAGTACGTGCATAATCGAGTACCGCCTGTTCGTCGCTCAAATCAACCTTTTCGCGTAAAAGCGCCAAGGTAATGCCGCGGTAAAAACTTCCCGAATTTAAAAAGGCAATGCCGAACCGCTTTGCAATACGTTTTGCTATCGTACTTTTTCCGGTTCCCGCAGGCCCGTCAATCGCTATAACCATAACTACTCCTATAAAAAGTCAAGAAGAAAGTGTCAACTTTCGATTGACTTTTTACGCACGTTCGCAACAAAGTGAGAACGTGCATATAATAAAGCGATGTTTTGTGCAAAGCACAAAACTCGGCGTTGAAGCGTGCGGCGCTATTTGAGCCGCACGCTTCAACATTGCTCCCATAATCAATATGCGCTTAAAAGGCGGCATTCTTCTTCGCTCAATTCGCGAAAAGAACCTTCCTCCAAATTATCCATACAAATCGAACCGATACGGATACGGGTAAGAGAACGTATCGGTAGTTCAAAATGCTCGAACACCCGCCTGATTTCGCGGTTTTTACCTTCAACAAGCACGATATGCACCGTCCGCGAAGAACGTATGTCTGCCGAGCGGCATTTATAAAAGACGCCGTCGATACGGAGGCCTTTTTCAAAACGTTTTGCCAATTCGGCGGGAACGGGAACGGTTGTTTTAACGATGTACTCTTTTTCAATCCCGGATGAAGGATGTGAAAGCCGTTTCGCAAACTCGCCGTCATTTGTAAATAAAATCAAGCCGGAAGAAAACATATCAAGCCTTCCGACATTGTACAATCGTTCGGAAAAATGCGGCTCCAAAAGGGAGGCTGCCGTTTTGCGTCCCTTTTCGTCGGCCATGGAGCATACATAGCCTGCAGGCTTATGAAGCAATATATAAAGCCGGCGCGATTCGGGGCGCATTAAAACACCGTCGAGGCGCACTTCATCGGTTTCGCTTACCTTGGTGCCGGCTGCGGTAACGATTTTTCCGTTGACGCTTACCCTGCCATCCGCAATAAAGGTTTCGCAAGTCCTGCGGCTTGCCGCCCCGCAGCGCGCAAGGTAAAGCTGAAGCCGTACTTCACCGGCTTGGGCGGAAGCAGGCTGTGTATCGGAAACATGTTTATCGTGCAAGTTCAAAACGTTCGCTTTCGGTTTCATCGAGTTTGGGTAAATCGGCAATGCTGTTCAATCTGAAAAACTTTAAGAATTCCTTTGTGGTGCCGTATTGGGAAGGCTTTCCGGGAATGTCTTTTTTTCCCACTTCTTTAATTAAACTGCGCTCGGCCAACAGGCGAATCATATTGTCCGCCGAAACGCCGCGTATGGCTTCTATTTCGCCCCGGGTAATAGGCTGGGAATAGGCAATGATGGAAAGTGTTTCCATTGCCGCACGGGACAATTTGCCCTCGTTTTTTTTGCCGTAGCGCTCGCGTAAAAAGGACCACAATTCTTTTTTCGGGGTAATTACCCAGCCTCCCGATATTTGTTCGAGTTCAATGCCCGAATCATTTGCCGCATAACGCTCTTTTAAGCGCGTCAAAACCTCGCTTACCACTTCTTTAGACAAATCGGTAATGCGCGCAATGGCATCCGTATTTAAAGGTTCTCCTTCAAGATAAAATACCGCTTCCACAAGGGCCGTTTCTTTGTCAAAATCCACTTAGTTTACTCCGCTTTACAGGCGTGCCTTATGCCGCCTGTACAGGTCTTATTTTTATATCTCCGAACATACGGTTTTGGTAGATACATGCCGTTTTAAATTTAACCGCTTCCAATATTGCCATAAAAGCGCATACAATGTCCATAATGTTTCCCTTGCGCACAACCAAATCGGTAAAAAAACATTCGCCCCTGTTTTCAAAAAACTCGTTCATAAGCGCGATTTTTTCACTCACCGATATTTCTTCGTACATACTCATAATCTGTTCGTGAGAATAGGTACCGACAAGGCGCGAAAAGGTTTTCATAAGAGACCATGTATCGATTTTTTCCCACAGCTCGTCTTCTTCAAAGGGAAGAACTCTCTGAATTTTTTTGCGCTCGAGCGTCCATTCGGATTCCTGCTCTTTTTCTTCCATAAGCTCGGACAGTTTTTTGAATTTTTGATATTCAATCAGTTTATCGACCAATTCTTTTCGCGGGTCTTCAATATCTTCGTCCGAAAAATCGGTTTCGACGGGCAAAAGCATTCGGGATTTTATGTACAACAAATCGGCAGCGGTTGCATAAAAATCGGTAACCTTTTCGAGGTCGGTAGTAACCGCGTAATCGAGATATTCCAAAAATTGCTCGGTTATTTCGCCGATGGGAATATCGTAAATATTCACTTCGTTTTTTTTGATTAAAAAAAGCAATAAGTCCAGAGGGCCTTCAAATTGCTCCAGCTTAAAAACGGTTGCCTGTTCGTTTTCCGCCTGCCTTACATCTTCGCTCACACAAACCTCCTCAAGTCCGCCTTTAAAAAGTAAAGGGGCCGCAAAAGTACTTTACGCCGCTTTGTCCCGTTTTCCGTAAACAGCGCTCGTAAAAAGCCCCGTTTTTAATGTCGGCACAAAAAGGTAAAATCTCCAGTAGAGGAACAAGAATAAAGGCCCGTTCGCAGAGTCTCGGATGAGGAATTTCCAATCGAGCGCTTTTTATACACATATCGGAGAATAATTCAATATCTATATCCAGACTGCGCTCGCCGAAACGCCGTTCATGTTCGCGGCAGCGCCCGTAATCGGCTTCTATGAGTTGAATTCCGTCCAACAGTTCAAGCGGTTCTCCGTCGAAAAAACCGGACACCGCCATGTTATAAAACCGAGGCTGGTCTTCTACGTACATGGGTTCGGTTTGATAGACTGAAGAAAGCCGTATATCGGATATAAGCGAGGACAGCCGGCGGCAGGCTTTTTCCAAAATTTGAGGAGGTTCAATCTCCGTCCCTTCCGATACAAAGGAACGGTTTGAGCCCAAGCCGAGCACGACCTCGTATTTCATATCTTAAAACAGGTCTCCCGCCGCAGGATCGGAAGCATATTCGGCCGGCGCGGGAGCGGCCTGCACAGGCGCGGCTTTTGCGGTTTGCGCAGGCATTTTTGCCGTTTTGGCGGGCGTACTTTGCGCAGCGGCCTTTTCAGGGGCGGCTTGAGAAGACGGCTTTGCAGCTGCAGGTACCGCTTGCGCCGCCGGTTTGGAAGCCCCCTCTTTTTTTACGAGTACCTGACCGGGAAAGAGTTTTTCGCGTATTTTCTTTTCAATATCGGCGGCAAAATCCGTATTTTGGGTTAAAAAGGCAATGGCGTTTTCCCTTCCCTGACCGAGTTTTTCTTCGCCGCTTGTATACCATGCGCCCTTTTTATCGATAAAGCCGTGTTTTACCGCCGAGTCGAGTAAACTTGCAAGCGATGAAATACCCTTACCGAACATAATATCGAGTTCCACCTTTCTGAAAGGAGGAGCAACCTTGTTTTTTACCACTTTTACGCGCACGCGGTTACCCACCGCATCTTCTTCGCCCTTTGCATCGATAGACTCGATACGGCGCACTTCCAAGCGGACGGACGAATAAAACTTTAAGGCATTACCGCCGGTAGTGGTTTCCGGATTACCGAACATAACGCCGATTTTCATGCGGATTTGGTTGATAAAGATAAGCAGGGTTTTCGATTTACCGATAATGGCGGTGAGTTTACGCAGGGCCTGGCTCATAAGACGGGCCTGCAAGCCCATGTGGGAGTCTCCCATATCGCCTTCGATTTCGGCTTGGGGGGTAAGGGCCGCAACGGAGTCTACAACGATAACATCCACGGCTCCCGAGCGTACCAGGCTTTCGGCTATTTCCAAAGCCTGCTCGCCCGTATCGGGCTGAGATACCCACAACTCATCGATATTGACCCCCAAGCCCTTTGCGTACACCGGATCGAGGGCGTGTTCGGCATCGATAAAGGCCGCAATACCTCCCATCTTTTGCGCTTCGGCAATCGCGTGAAGGGTAAGCGTGGTTTTACCCGAGGATTCGGGGCCGTACACTTCTATAACGCGGCCTTTAGGATAGCCTCCTATACCCAAGGCTTCGTCCAATAAAATCGAACCGGAGGGAATAACGTCGATACCGGCGATATTTGCCGATGTTCCCAGCTTCATTAAAGAGCCCTGACCGAACTGCTTTTCGATTTGAAGCCGTGCGGCTTCCAAAGCTTGCAGTTTTCCCTGCGTATCGCCTGCTGCGGGCATTTCATTCATTATCTTTGCCATTATAATCTCCTCATATATATTATAGGTGTTAGCGCGCAAAAAACGGCACCGTTTTATAAAAAAAAACTATTTTTTCGGAAGCGGCTGATATACCGACTTGCCCCGCAATATAAGACGTCCGTTTTCGCTTTGTACACGGGCCAAAACCTTCACCGGTAAGGCCGTATCTATGTGAACCGGCTGTTTTAAAATCAGCGGAACAATCCCTTCCATGCGTTCCATCGTATCGTAGCCGACCAATAAGTCGCAGCGGTATTCGTTTTCGGTTTGTTCGATATTCGTTACCCTGCCCGTCCACACAACCCAGCAGTCCATATAAAGCCAGCTTTGAGCCGACACTTGGGAATAGCTGTACAAGTCGGCAAGCGTATCGAAACCCGGCTCGCTCAGATAATCCATTAAAAGACGCGCTTTTTGCCGCACGGATGCCGAGGCATTGGAATTCAATATACGGTTTATTTCCACCTGAGCGGCATTATCGCGGTATTTTTGAAAATACCTTTGCGCATCTTCATAGGCCGTTTCAAGCTCTTTTTTTGTCAATACAAGGCGGAACACCGAAGAAGCCGTATCCTGCTCAAGCGGATTTTGCTTTTCTTCGGTACTGAGCACAAAGGCCGAAAGGTCGGCACGCAAAACGTCGGGCTTAAACGGTTTAAAGTAAAAAAATGCCGGAACAAAGACGGCGGCACAGAGGATGATGATACACAAAGAGGCGATAAAGGCCGGCCGTATTCCCAAGGCCGGATAAAAACGCTTTATTTTTTTACTGTGTATATAATCAATCAGGTTTTCACTGCCGGTATTTTTTTTTATAAAATCGAGGGCACGCTTTGCCGTACGGTTTGCGGGGTCGTAATCCTGAACTTCAAGATAATATTCAACCGCCCTGTGTATTTCACCGCGGCGTAAAAAAAGCAGGGCCTGGGCATTTATCAAAGCGGGATCCGTCATCTTCAAGTCGCGCGCTTTTTTGTAATACAGCTCGGCTCCGCCTATATCGCCGACATAAAGACATGCCGTACCGAGTAAATAAAAAAAACGGAAAGATTCGCGGTAATCTATGAGTTTCGGTTCCAACAGCGAAATTACCTGCGAAAAACGGCGGGAAGCAAGCAGTCGCCGAGCTTTTTTTAACACATCGGAAGTCATTGAATTCAGCGTCCCGCCGCCTTTAAAAGAACCTCATCTATTTCGGCGGTTAATTTTAATATGTGTTCACGGTTGGCGGCCGAAGGGTCCGCTTCAAGTTCGCGCACACGGGCTATTAAAAAGCGTATGTATGCTTCATCGTCATCGCGGATATTATCAACGGGAGGAGGCGGAGCTTTAAAGGGCTCAATGCTTTCGCCCGCCTTATCCAAGGTATCGGCCGCATCGAATGAACCGGCACGAAGGGTTTTATAATCGGCAGGATGAATTCTTCCGGCGCCGGTACTGATATAAAAACCGACGTTCAATTCTTCATCGTGATTAAGGTAACGCGGCTGCCATGCCGCCGAAAGGGCCGAGTTGTTATAAGACTGTAAAGAGTCGAATTTACGGTCGCTTACAAAAACGGGTGCCCATACGGGAACGGAAAGCACGTCCTTATTCGCCAGAGCGAGGGTTTGGACGGGGGTGATTTTATCTCCTTCAAACAAAAAGCGCAAAGACACCTCTTCGTTTGACGATTGAACCCACTGCTCCCCGGACATATCGTTAAAATAACATTCGGAGACAACCGAGCTGCGTAAAGCGGTGGAAAAGTGCCGGCCGGAATTTTCGCCGAGCCAAGTGTCAAAAAACACCCTTAAACCGAGCAACCGGCTGTCGCCTGAAATATTCTTTACGGCGGCATCGATACGGATACTGTCGGTTTCTTTTCCGTCCGAGGCCAAAAACGTAAAATCGACGGTACACACAAATTTTTCTTCCGAAGAAAAGGTAAGACGGGCACCCGAGGGCGTTTCTTCGGAAAATATAGTCACGCCGCCGCTTCTCATAAGCTTTTGAACGCTTTTACCGTACAGCACGTAAAAACCCGAGTTTAGGCTGTACCGTTTGGAATCGAGCAGAGAAACGTAATTGCCGCGGACATTTTTGCGGTACAAATAAAAATTACCCTCGTAATCTTCAATGACAAGACGCAGTTTTCCGTCCCGTACATCAACTTTTGCGAATAAAGCCGAAAACACCGAAACGCATAATGCGCATATGATAATTAAACGCTTCATATCACACTCCTCCCCGCGGGTGAAGCAGCTTTTCAAGCTCCGCAGCCTTTCGCTTTAATTCGGCCAATTCCTCCGGAGAAAGCGGAGCCTGTGTTTTTTGGCGGATAAGATCCGCTCTTTTTTTTGCGGCAAGCTCGGCCGCGGCACGTTCGGCCGCCGCCTTTTGTGAATCGGATATTTCGGCACTCAGCTGTTCGTTTGCGGAAAGCAGTTCAAGTATTTTTGTGTTGAGTTCTTCTTTTTGCGTTTTTTCCTCTTCATAGGCTGTCTGCAAGGCGCTAACCTGTTCTTCCAAGCCGCGAATACGGCGTTTTAAGCTTATAGCTTCTTCGCTTTGTAAACGCTTTATATGCCGCTCGTACTCTTCGCGGGCGGAGGCGGCTTCTTCTCCGGTAACGCGCAATAAGTATAAAAGCTTTTCTTCGCGTTCGCGCTGTTTTAAAAGCTCTATGCGGTATAAGCTTTCGGCGTATTTATCGCTTCCTTCATACTCGGTAACAACACGGGTATAGAGGGGCATCGCCTGAGCATATTCATACCGGCTGTATAAAGATTCGCCGGCCCAAAACAGGGCGGAAGGCATAAGAACGTGGGAAGGATAGTTCTCACAAAAGTCCGAAAAGCCCTTTGCCGCTTCTTCGTAAAGCCCCAAACCGAAACGGGCTAAGGAGCGCTGATATTCGATATTCGGAATATAGATGCTTGAAGAAAAGCGGCGCATAAAAAGTTCGGTATCGCGCAATACGGCATGATAATCATTTACATTCATTTCGGCCGAAATCATCAACAGCCACACTTCTTCCGAAGAGGTTTCTTTGACGGCGGAAGCTTTGCGTAAAAAAAACAGGGCGTTCGACCAATCCTTGTTTTTATACGCTTCAAGACCGTAGACCAAATCGTCCGCATATCCGTAGTTTTGTGCGAAATCCGTATCTTCGGCTTGAGCTTCCTGCGCCGAAACAAAAATCGCCGCACACAAAAATAAGGCGGCACATGCCGTCAATGCTCTGAGCTTCATTGCCTATATTTCTCCCAATGCAAGCTTCCGTCAAAAAAGGCGGAACCGGAAACGATAACGTCGACTCCCGTTTCTATAACACGGCTTACATTCTCACCGTTTACTCCTCCGTCAACGGATATAAGATAGGAAAAGCCGTTTTGTTCGCGCAGCCGTACCAATTCGGGAATTTTATGCAAACAGGGTTCAATCAGCTTTTGACCGCCGAAACCCGGATTAACCGACATAATCAAAATCAAATCGACATAGGGAAGCACCGCTTCAAGGGCGCTCACCGGAGTTGAAGGTACAATGCTTATGCCGGCTTTTTTTCCCAAAGCGTGAATCTGCTGAACCAAGCGGTGGCAGTGAATCACGTTTTCCCAATGGAAGGTTATCCAATCGGCGCCCGCCTTTGCAAATGTTTCGATATGCTGTTCCGGATTATTGATCATAAGATGAACATCAAAGGGCAGCTTTGTAACGGGACGCAAGGCCTTTACTATAGGCTGTCCGAAAGAGATATTAGGCACAAAAGAACCGTCCATTACATCGATATGAATCCAATCCGCTGCCGCATCTTCTATCTTTTTAATTGACGACGCAAGGGCGGTAAAATCGGCGGATAGAATTGAAGGCGCAAGTAAAAGCTTTTTCATACATATATAGTAACAAACAAGTGTAATTATGTAAAGATGAAAATCGGGGTTTCAATCAACGGTATAAATCATCGGGTGCATCTTTAATAAAGGCGAAGTTTTTACGCTTCCACTGCGGAACCTTATCTATGCGCGAAAAGGCGGCACCGACATTCATCGTAAAGCCCGTATGCGAAGTGATAATGAGTTTACAGTGCCGCTCGAATACAAGTTCTTTTAATTTGAACAAAGATGCGATATTTAAGGGCGTGTCAACATTCCATAAATCGTACATGGACCAGCCGCCCTCTTCGTTTAAAAGAAGGCAGTCGCCCGTAAAAAGAATCTCGCGGTTTAAAATATAGCACACGTGCCCCAGCGTATGGCCGGGCGTATATACGGTTTCAATCGATATTCCGTCAAGTTCGGTAACTTCACCGTCGCGCAAACAGGTATAGGGCTTGCCGATTTGTATCGGCGTTTTTAAGTTAAAACAAAGCAGTTTTTTTCGAAAATAAACCGCTTTAAGATATTTTTCTTCTTCTTCGCCCACATACACATGAGCATTCGGAAACACATCGGTACAGCGCTCATCGACACCGCCTGCATGGTCCAAATCAACGTGAGTTAAAAATACCGCCCTCACCTCTTGAGGCGCGATATTCAGTTCGCGTAAACCCCGTTGTACGTTTTCGCTGTTTTTATAGCCTGTATCGATTGCAATGTAAGCTTCTTTTGTTTTGATTAAAAAGAGGTTTACGTCTTTGTCGCGTATGCAAAAAATGCGTTCGGCTATTTGTCCCGTTTCCAAAGGTTTGAGCATTTTTTTTCCCTTTGTAATAAACGGCTTTACCGTCGTACCGAAAAACTCGATTGTATTCACGGCATCCTCCTGAAAACCGAATTCAGTATTATGTTAAACTAACACTTTGTCAAGAATTATTTTTAAGTACAAAATCCAACATATAGACCGGCACAAATTCCATGCCGTTCTCCGTTTTTCTATTCTTCGATGAAAGTAAAACCGCCTTATGTAAAACCTTGGAATATTTTTTAGCGAATTCCTTTAAAGATTCGTGTTTGCCCATACCGGAAGATTTTACCTCTATTGCCTGCACCTTCGGCCCGCTTGCCGTCAAAAAATCGATTTTATAATAGTGCGTACTGCCTTTTTTATTCCACGTGTGATAATACAATTCGTGTCCGGCCGAAGCGATCGCCTGAGCGGCCGCATTTTCATACAGGCAGTCCAAATCGGCGGGTAATTTATCGGACAACAGTTTTGTGTAAATTTCATTTACGGCATCGGGCCTTTCCATAAACATCAACGTTATAAACAAGCCCGTATCGGCCGCGTACAGTTTATAGCTTTCAAAGGATTTGGTTAAACTCAAACTGCTTGCAGGATCGCTTGTATTATAACACATCAGGACAGTCTTTGAATCGATTAAATCATATAAAAGAGCGCGGCTCTTTGTTCCGGTACGCTTCCCCGTCGCCCGTGAGATGATAAAGCGCTTAGCCCCGCGTGAAAGCTGTGCCGGTACGGAATGATACAGTGCGGAGACCCTTCCGGACGGATCGATTTTTTTAAAGTCATCCTCATACACTCCGATTATCCCGCGCTTTACCCTATCGATTTCCGCAAAACTTTTTCCCGCCGTGTAGGCTTCAACCGCCTGCGGCATTCCGCCGACAGCCATATAAAGCCTGAAATCCCTCATCCATTTTCGATGAATCCTGTCCCCGGCTTTGTTACCCGCCGTATAAAGCGCCTTAGCGAATTCATAGGTGTTCCCCCCGATTGCCCATTGAAACTCTTCAAAGTCCATGGGCCGGACGGGAATCTTTAATTCTTCGGAAGGAATCACAATATCTTTTACGTTTTTTTTTATCGAAATGAAAGAGCCCGTTTCGATATAATGGTATCGTCCGTCTTTAACTAAATATTTGATTGCCTGCCGTGCTTTCGGAAAAAGCTGAACTTCGTCAAAGATGATAAGGCTTTCGTGCGGAATGAGGATTTTTCCCGCCGCAGCCTGAAGGCGCAAAAAAAACATATCCAAGTCGTGGATATCGTCAAAGCAGGATTTTACCGCATCGGATACATTTGCAAAATCGATCAAAATATAAGAGGCATATTCGTTTTTTGCAAATGCTTCGGCTATGGTCGATTTTCCGACCCGCCGCGGACCTTCCAAAAGGGCGGCATAGGAAGCGGATTGTTTTGCCTTCCATTCGGACAATATACCGTATACCTTTCTTTTAAAGACCATGGCTATACCTCACATCTTCAAAATTATAAACGGTTAAAATCGACATTAATTCAAGATTATTTTACAATAAAATTGATATTTCTTCAAGATTTAAATTTGAAAAAGTTGCGCTTTATTCAGCATAATTTTATAAATAATTCGTCATTTATTCATAGTTATAAATATAAAAAATTGCATTTTCTTCAAAACTATTTTATATTAAATTTGACGTTTGTTCAAAGTTTAAAATGTAAAAATATGCGGTTTCTTCAATATTTTAACAAAAACAATAAAATCGGGAATAAAAAAAGCCGTAAATCCGAAGATTTACGGCCGTTTATCGGTTGCAGTCAATGAAGTATCAAGTTTCTTTACTGAGCATAAAATACAGGCTTTTGACCGGGACGCCGGTTGCTTTTTCTTTTAAATAACCGTAGGCTTCGGAAATATAGGCGGTTCCGGCAATATCGATATGGATCCAGGGAATATCCTCTTTTGCAAGAAAGGAGCCGACAAAGAGACCGGCCGACATCATGCCGCCGAGTTTTCCGCCCCTGTTTTTTATATCGGCAACCTTGGATTCGTTCATCTTTTTGTAATAGTCGATATTCGGCATTTTCCACACAAGCTCGCCCGCCCTTTGATTTGCCCGCTCAAGTTCGGCAAAAAACTCATCGTTATTCGTTACCGCACCGCTTACCTGCTCGCCGAGTGCGGCAGCGCAGGCTCCGGTAAGGGTTGCAAGGTCAATCAGTTTTGCCGCTTTTAAATTATTCGTTGCATAATAGACGGCATCGGCAAGGGTTAATCTTCCTTCGGCATCGGTATTTATGATTTCGATTGTTTTGCCGCTCATCGATCCGATGATGTCCCCGTTTCTGAAACCGTCGCCCGAAATCATGTTTTCGCATGCGGCAACCACGCCGACAACATTTACCTTTGCCTCCAAGCCGGCAAGGGCATGCACGGCTCCGATAACAGCCGCCGCACCGCCCATATCGCAAAACATATCGACCATACTGTCCGCAGGTTTTATCGCATAGCCGCCGCTGTCATAGGTTACTCCTTTTCCCACAAGTGCGATTTTTTCATCGGATTCGGGATTGTTGTAATACTCCATAACAATGAGCTTGGGCTCTTTTGCACTCGCGCGCGCGACGCTGAGAAAGGCTTCCATTTTAAGGTCTTCAATTTCTTTTTTTCCGTAAATGCTCACCTTTACGCCCTTGGATTCAAGTTTGTCTTTGGCGGTTTGAGCCAGGGTTTCAGGGTAGATGACGTTTGCAGGCTGATTAACCAAATCACGGGCAAGGCACACGGCTTCCATAAGCTTTACCGCTTCGTTCACTCCTTTTTCGGCCCGGTGTTCTTTGCCCTTTATCGGATTATAGTTTACGACAAGTTCCGGCGCCTCTTTACGCTCGCTTTTAAATGTGTCGTATTTATAGGCTGCCTGAAGCATGCCCTCCGCAATCGCCGAAGCTATGCGGTAATTGCAGAGGTTATTCAGCTTGGGAATATTCAGTTCAACTTCGCCGGCCTTGTTTTTTAAAAGCTCGCCTGAAACTTTAAAAAACGTTTTTCGTAAAACTTCAAAATCGATTTTTTCTTCTTTACCCAAACCGATAAAAAGACGGGCTTTTAAATCGGAATCAAGCGTATAATAAACCTCTTCGGCTTTGCCCGAAAAAAGTTCTTTTTCTTTTAAATGGGTAAGATACTCTCCTTCGATTTTATCCTCGTATACCAGCCGGGCTTTGATACCGCCCTGCTTTGCAATATTAAATTTCATAGATCCTCCAACATCCGTTGTTTTGAAATTCTTTCTTTAAGAATACGGCTACTATACCGTTTTTTTGAGCCGTGGGCAAGATACTGCAATAAAGCAAACCATAGTGAAAGGTCAGTTTCCCTCGATATAGTAAGAGGCGGAAGGCAGAACAAAGCGGTCGTCATATATTTTCAAAGGCTGACTTTTATCAGATTCTACCCATGTTTTAAAAATATCGGAGTATGTTCCTTCGGCAAAGTTGTTAAGATTTTTCCGCAGCAAACTTGAAAAATCATCTTCAGCAGATAGGGTTCCGCTATGTATGTCCGTCAGCGTTTTATTAAAACATAAAACAGCGGCGGCATCTTTGATAACCGGATTTTCATCAATAACGCTATTAAAATCCTTTTCCCTGCATCCGTCAAACCGATAATGAGATTGAAACAAACTTCCGATTACCGCACCGCGCATATCACCTTCCTCACAGATTTATCAAGCAAAAAATACGACCTTTATTATAGCTTGTTTTTCTCCGCCGATTGTTATCCTCCGGCTCTTTATCTCCCAAAAGCGGGCGAGTACATTCATAATCGTCTTCTTGCCGCTGCCCGAAAGCCCTGTCAAAGCGGTTACCGTTTTTTCGGGAACGGAAATATTGATGTTGTGCAGCACCTCTTTTTCAAAGCAGAATGCCGGCGGCGAGCTTTTCGATAACGGCGATACCTTCAATTTCCAAAAATGCCGCATCGGAGGTAACAACCGAAACCAAGTCGTCTGAGTTTTTTTCGTTCAGAAAGCTGAGCGGAACCTTGCGTAACCGCTCGGCTAAGTTTTTGCGTTCGCGGCACAGTACCTTACAGCCTGCCGTGCGGGTATCAAGCATACTTGAGGCGGCGGGATTAAAAAGCGGTATATGCGCGGTTAGAGATTTTTCATTTTACCGTGTATATTCATACAAAAATAACGGAAAAGCATTGAGTATTGCTATTTTTTGGTGCGGCAATACATACGCACTGACTTGAGATTTAAATATTGCAAGTTGATTTATTTCCGATTTTACTTTAGGAAGAACATCATTTTCAAAACATATATAATTGGCTTTTTTAACATTTAAATTTTTTATATGGTTCCAATTATTTTTCAGTTTTTGGATTTTTTCAGGATTATCAGGAACTTTTATTTTAAGTGTTTTTTTATTCATTTTAAAACTGATAAAATCCATATTTTTATAAAAAGATTCTTCATTTGCCAATTCTTTAAAAGATTTTTTGCTGTCTAAATTTACAGTATAATGTATGTAATCATTATCAGGTAATTCCTTTTTAAAATATCGAATTGATTCAATCATAGGGTAATTAATATACAGCTTTCCATTTCCGGTTTCATCATTAAAATATTCCAACATTTCTGTAACATTATTATTTTGCTCTTCAATTGATATTTTGTTAAACTTATCCGGTATATGTATATCATAGTCAAAAAAAAGATATATTTCGGAAAAGCCATCGCTGTATTCAATATCTTTTAATACAGTGTTTATTTTATTTTCAGAAAGTTCTTCTTTTAATATGTGAACAATATCGGAACCTGAATTATTAAAAATGTCATGCTGCTTCATCTTTTTGTAGAGTGAATAAATATTGTTGCAATATGAAACCAGTATTTCATTTTTCGAATCTGAGTCTAAAAACAAGTATTGCATTGTCTTATAAATTTGAGGTTCCCGTTTCTCGCCTTCAAGAATAAATAAAATCATTTCCCGAAAATTCCGCCTCTATACAGTTTTTCAAGATTATGACCTAAGCGGAGTTCTTTTTCCGTTGCATTATGTGCATTGACAATCTTTTCTTTTGAGCAAATGTAAAAACAATCAGGACGTAACAAATCGTTTGTAAAAAGTGTTGTGTTATGTGTGGTAAGAAGAACTTGACAGTCAAGCTCCTTTAATTTCCTTACGATAAAGCGTGAAAGTTCAAAGTGATAAAAAGCATCGAATTCGTCAATACAGATAAATGAAGGACATTTTTCACAATTGCGCACATCCTGCAGCCAGTAATAGACAAGCAAAAGAGAGCGCATACCCGTAGAACAAACGCTATAAAAGTTCAATAGTTTTTCGCCGTATTTAACATATATTTCTTCACTGCCGGAGCGGTTACTATGAACAAGTTCATCGGTAAATCCGGCTTCCCGAAAAAAAAGTTGTAATTCTTTAAAATGGTTAGATTTGATAATTCTCTCAATGATCTTATCATTATCATTTGATGTATAACCGACAAATGAGCGGGTATCCAAAGACCAAAATAAAAGCATTTTATTCACAAAATCAAAGAGTGCATTAAAAAGATGATTTTCGATATTATCGTCAAGAACACTATTACTTTTAATCCATTTTAAGGCGGAAATTTGCAGATTAGGCAAATCTTTATTTAGGTTTTCCGTACCGGAAAAAAAAACATCAAAGTCTTTATCGCTCGAATCCCTGTCATAGTTTATCACGATTCTCTTGTCAATTATAAGTGTTTCTTGAATAAATATATTACTGCTGCTCTTCTTATACTTATAAACTACATCCGTATTTTTAAAATTGAATGTATACTCAAATTCCACAGGTTCTTCAGGCGAAAACATGTTTTGATAGTTTTTGTAATTGCCGGGATTGGTATAATTATCAGTCAAATTTCCTACAATATCAAATAGCGCTAAAGCAAGCGAAGATTTTCCGCTGGCATTTTTACCGTACATAAGACCTGTTTTTACAATACCGCCTTTTACAGCCTCGGTATTATACTCATAGTTCCCGGTTGCTGAAAAATCAAGAGTTACAGTATCTCGAAATGCTTTAAAATTTTTTACGGTAAATGATTTAATCATAATATACTCCAAAGAGGATTTAACACTATTATCGGTAAATATCAAATAAAAATCAAGTATGCCGTAAAAAAATTACGGTTAAATTTACGTTTTTTATTTATTTCCAATTCAAAAATTCCTCATTAAGAATTACCCTTGTGCCACAACCTCTTATATACTTCCGAGTTTTCCAAAAGTTCGGTGTGGGTGCCTTGAGCGTGTACCCTCCCCTTTTCCATGACGATAATCGAATCGCTTTCTTTGACGGTGGAAAGGTTATGATCTATCGTGATGACGGTTTTGTTTTTACACAGCAGCACGTTGGGCGCACTGCGTTTATCCGCTTTGCAGGCATTATCGGCAGCCGGTACAGGCACCGCAAGCACCACCGACGATAGCATAAAATATATGAACCGATAACCTCAAATAATATTGAATCTATTGCAAATTTTATTTATTTTATAAGGAGCACAAAAAAGTGCGTAATGAATAAAAATCAATTAGGAAAAGAAGCGGATTATGAATACATTAAGATTTTCGATTTTCGTTTTATCGGCAGCCTTACTTTTTAGCTGCAACAATCCTGTAATACCGGTTAAGCATTCTACAGGCAACACTGCCGAAAATAAGCCCGGCCCCGAAGAACCGCAGGAAACACCTCAGCCGCAGGGTAAAGAAGATACGGTACCCGATACGGTGAACCCCATAAAGCCCAAAGATGTAAGGCAAGGGATTTCGCACCTTGTTATTGTATCCGCCCCGCTTTTTACGGACTCCCCTATTTTAAAAACATACAGAGAGCATAAAATAAAGCAAGGCCATGAAGTAACTCTTATAGCCGCCGAGGGAAAGAGTGCGGAAGCAATCCGGCAAGAATTAAAAACCTTTTACAAAACGCTTAACGGAAAGATGATGGCTGTATTACTGGTAGGAGACCATGTTTCATCCCATACCTCCGGTACTGCGGGGTATGTGCCGGCATTTGAAAGCACTGTGTATAAAAAGCCGCACCCTACCGATTACTATTACGGTGAATACGATGGAAACTACGGCAGCTATGACGGCAAAACAGGTGAATATAACGATGCATGGCTTCAAGAAGCTGCGGTCGGGAGGTTTTGCGTATCGACTCTCGAAGAGCTTCAAGCATGTATAGATAAAACAATGTACATGGAAGAAAAAATAAGGGAAGGAGAAGCGTCGGTTACACGTGTTATCCGCACCTCCGATAATGTAAACGGAGTTCAAACAGGAACTATCGGAAACTACTTATCTTCCTATCCCGAATTAACGGTAGAGCCGGTATCGATTCATTTCCCGAATCGGGTAAGCGCACGCATTAACGAGGGTGCAGGTTTTGTTGTGTACACGGGACACGGTTTACGGGACAGCTGGCTGGGTAAGTTTACAACCGCTCATGCAGGCAAGTTAACCAATAAAGTCTATCCTATCGTTATTGCTTCTACCTGCCTTTCAGGTTCATATCAATACTATTCACTCGGCGAAGCTTTTATGAATAACGGGAGCGGCGGAGCCGTTGCCTATATCGGAGCTTCGGCAGAATCCTATGCCGACTATAACATAGTAATGACGTGCGGAAGTAAAGACAGCTTCAATACGGAGAAGCCGGGAATTGTAGGTTCTCTTTATGACAGTGCAGACACGGATAAAGCATATCGCTCTCGTACCATCGGGGAAGCCTTACAGGCAGGACACCGTGCAATGTACCGTTTCGGTCACGGCTCCGCTTCCAACAGTGTAGGCGATAAAACAAAATATTCCGTAGAAATCTACAATCTTTTAGGCGACCCCACTTATATGCCCTATACACAAAAACCGAAAGCACTCACATTTACGTTTGAAAATGATAAGGGCATTGAAGCGGGACGCAATTTTGTAGTGCAAACCGCCCCCGAAGCGCAAATCGCCGTTACGCGAAAAACAGCGGAGGGAATAAAAATCATCGCGGCAGGTTATGCAAACGAAGACGGTAAAGCGGTGCTGCCCATTCCCGATACCGTTGAGGCAGGCGATGCCGATTTATATGCAATAGCTTCGAATTATATCGGCAGTTCGCAAAAAATAAAAATACGGGAAGGTTCGGGAATAAAAGGCGGCAGCGCGGCACTAAAGCACATTACTGTCGGTAATAAGTCTATTGATGTAACCGAGGATAAAAGTGCATATTCGGTATCGGTCGCCTATGAAGAAAATCCTGTAAAAGTGTCGGCGGAAACAATCGATCCTGCCGCACGTGTTACCGGTGAAGGAACCTATCATCTTAATGCCGGCTTAAATACGCTTACAATCACGGTAACGGCGGAAGACGGTGTTACCGTAAAGCAGTATACCCTTACAATAGAGCGTAAAGAAACAACCAAAAGTAAGGACGCAAGTTTGAAATCGGTAAGGGTAACCGTTAATGGGGAAGAAAAGGTACTGGAGCCTTCAGCCGAATCTTCATACCTTTACGACATTCAAATTGCCCCCGATGTAAAGCGTATACACGTAAAAGCCCTTCCTGTAAGCAGTACGGCTTCATGCAAAATCGAAGGTGATGATGTAGATATTCCTATCGTTGAAGGGTATCCGTATTACTATCCGATATCCGTCTACGTTACTCCCGAATTCAGCGAAGCGGGTACAAAAACATATACGATACGTGTGTATAAAACGAATCAGCGGTAATCGGCAGGAAGATGATGGACCGGATTTTAATTATAAGCCGATAGAATCCGCGTATTTTGAGGCTGTCAACATGTTTGATTCTAATACAACATCTTACAGGCGGCGTGCAGTAATTTTTTTGTTGCTTCATCGGTAACTTCAGGATTTAATTTAGTCAAATCGGAAGTGCCGATAACGATTATTGTAAATGCGTCCGCAAACAAAAGAAAGTCTTCAAGCGTTTTTGACGTTGCAAGTTTTTCCATCATAAATTTTCCGTTTTCCTTTGTTTGTTCATTCCTATTATCAAGTAAGCCGTATTTTTTTTGCAGCTTATTATACTCGGCTTGAGAAAGTAATCGGTAAAGATTGAAGTGCGAAATAGTATCAAGCAAATATTGTTCCATAGCTTCAAAGGGTATGCCTTTCGGGTGTTTTTCCGCCAGCAATAAAAACCGATTAAAAGCTTCCTCTTTTCTTTTTTTGATGAGCCAAATGATAAATTCATCCTTACTTTTGAAAAAATGATAAAACGTCCCGGTTCCGATACCGATGGCGGCGGCAATATCGGAAACTTTTAATTTTTTGTATCCGTAGGTTTTGAGTAAAACATATCCTTGTTCATAAAATTTTTGTATTAAAATTTCCCGTTCTTCTTTTGTAAAATTAGCCGGCATCTTTTCTCCTATAAAACTTTTTGCAGTGTCCATTATAGCAATTATTTTAAAAAAAATCAATCAATGAATAAAAAGTCGTAAAAATTCATTGACTTATTATTTAAAATGTGATACATTCAATTTCAATGAATGTACTTCTTAAAATATTCATTGATGATTAGGAAGAATAGAAACCAAAATAAGGAGATAGTTATGATTGAATTAAAACAGCTAACAAAGCGGTATAAAAAATTCCTTGCGCTTACGGATTTTTCTTATAGCTTTGAAAATGAAAATGCTTATGGAATACTTGGAATCAACGGAGCGGGAAAGAGTACCTTGATTAACTGTATTACAAAAAATATTTCATTTCAGGGAGATTTGAAGTTTGTAGATTTGAGTATTTGGGAGATTGGATATGTTCCACAAGAACTTGCGATTTATCCTGAACTTTCTGTTTTGGATAATTTGCTCTTTTTTGCCTCAACTTATAAAATGGATAAAAAATATGCTAAAGAGAGAAGTCTGGAATTAATCGAAAAAGCCGGTTTGAAAGAAAAAATTTCTACCATGGCAAAGGACTTATCCGGAGGTATGAAAAGAAAATTAAATCTTATCACAGCCTTGGTTCACAATCCTAAGCTGCTGATTTGCGATGAGGTTTGTGTCGGAATTGATCCGATTTCAAGAAGTGAAATTTTAGAATATCTTAAAGATTTAAAAAATGAAGGTTTAAATATCATTTATACTTCACATTATTTGGACGAAGTTGAATTTTTATGTAATAAAATAATATTTTTGGATAAAGGAAAATTAATTCTTGAAGGAGATACAAAGGAGCTTATTGATAAAATGTCGGAAGTAAGCCGCGAAAAATCCAATCTTTCCGACTTGTTTATGCAAGTTTTAAGGGGCGGTGAATATGCTTAAAAAAGAGATAAAGGGAATAGTTAAAAATCCCGTTTATTACATTGTCATGATACTGCCTTTTATCATTACATTCATTATGAGTGAAGGAACAAAAAATTATTTATTGCATCGTCCCGAGTTTACTCACAAGATAAATGCTACGAAAGAAATCGTTCCATATAGCGGACAGATTTTAGATGCAAAAATACAATTTGCCGTGAGTGAGTTGAACTTTATGCTTTTAATGGCATCAATTTTGATTGGACTGAGTGTATTTGAGGAAAGAAGGCTTCATATTTGGGATAGGATTGTAGATAAACGAAAATTTGTTTCGGTTAAATTTTTTGCTCACTATGTATTCTCGGTAGTGATGATTGTTTTCAATCTGATTTTATTTGCTGTAATTTTTGATATGCAAATACCTTTAAAGTCAATTTTAATTCTTCTCAGTATGCCGATAGTCAGTATGCTTTTCGGAATTCTGATAGGCTTAATCGTTCAAAATAGAGCAATGCTTTCCAATACGATTTTAATGATAGTTATGTTTATGGGATTTTTCGGAGGAGCTTTGAGTTTAACGTCCGTATTGTCAAATACAAAATGTATGAATGTTTTGATGTACATATCTCCATTGACATTAGCTAACAAGTTAATTTACAAAAATTTGATACATGTAAATATGGGAAGGGAGCTGTTTATTTGGATTGCTTTCATTCTCGGATTTGCAGGATTATGTATTGCTTTTATAGAAAGGAGAATAAAAAATGGTACAGTCATTTAATTTTACTTTCAAAGTTTTACGAAATACAAAAGGCTTCATTGTTTCAATGATAATTATGCCCATATTTATGATAGTGCTTGTAAGTATCACTTTGGCATATTCAAATGTCCCGACCGTTGCATATATCGGAGAAAAAGCTCCGAATGTAACAAACATAAAAATGATGAAGATAGAAGAAAGAGAAAAAGATTATTTTTTAGGAATATCACAAGGAACTTTGGTGATACGGACGAATAGTAACGGAGAAGTTGAAAAATACTACAGCAGTATAGAAAACAATCCGTTAATACCTTTAATAGAAAATGCGGATAAAAATGCTGAAGTCTTTACGGAAAGACCAAGCATAAACTATTCAATCGGAACGATGCTGTTTAAATTACTGACAGCGGCAGGTTTGTTAGCGACCGTTTTAATCCAAGAAAAAGGAAATGGAATACTATTAAGGGTAAAAAATTCCAAGACAAAATTAAGCACCTATATTCTGGGAAAAAGTTTTGCAATTATGTTTGTATATGAGATTGCAACACTTGCAATTTTAACGTTTTATAAATTTGCAAACTATGATTTCGGAAAGTCTAACATAGTTGATTTGGGAATTATATTTACCGTTGCACTTTTTATTTCAACGGGAATCTATATATTTGTTGCAGGAGTGATTAAAAACGAAGGGCTTATATGGGGAATATCATCAGGAATTATTTTTCCGTTGGGAATTTGTTCAGGTATTTTATTTCCGATTGAATATATGCCGGAGTGGATGAAGACGATAGCTCATCTTTCTCCCTTGTATTATATGCAGCATTCAATAACAAGCGGAAAACTTGAAACAGTACCTATTGTTATTATGCTGTCAATTTCTCTTATACTGGGTTTAATTGGAATAAGGTTGATTGAAAAGGGGAGATGATAGGATTTTTCTATTTTTATCTCTTACTCCTTAATTCGGACATAAAAAAAGGAAGTATCGGCTGTTTGCTTTTACTTCCTTTTGGTGATTTTATTTAATTGTTTTACTTCGGCAAAACCGGGGGTTAAAAAGCTATTACATACTAACTATTTTTCTAACCGTATTCGCTGTTCTTATCGTTAGGTTTGAGCTAATATTTGCACTTGCTGTTTTGGACCACCAGTTTGTCTTTTGGTAATTTTTACGGCTGAAAGACCAAAATACCGTTTCTTTGTATTCCTCTATCTTTTCTAATCCCTCTTTAGGCTCCCCGATTTCGTTATATACATCTTTGAATGTAGCGGGCGGCATAATAAAGATTAAATTGTCATAAATCTCCTTACTTTCATCTCCCCACCAGTCGGGTGCATGATATAAAATGTCCTCAAGTTCTTCCTTTGATATGACAAAAACTGAAATATCTAAACTAAACTGATTTTTAATCATTTCCTCAATCCGGCTTGTAGTTTTGACTATATCGGCTTCATCACCTGAAAAAATCACATTACCACTGTTCAAATAGGTTTTGACATCTATATAATTAAGTTTTTCAAAACCTTGCTTTAATTCTGTCATTGACACTTTGTTTTTTCCGCTTATATTGATACCTCGCAATAAGGCGATATATCTTTTCATATTTTTAACCTCCTTTACAAATTCAAATTTAGCTATACCTACAAACTGGGATTAAATATTCTCTTTGAACCAGTTGTCTAAAAAAGTCATTTGTTCCTCTGTATGAAACCAATGCTCGCCATTCTCCATAACCGTTAAGTCCGCATTTATTTTACCCGCAAAATTTGTCATGGTCTCTACTGATGTCATATTGTCGTTATCCGCAAAAAGAATATTTGTCGGTATATCCCAATGTATCGTATTCTTTCTAACATAGCTCAAGTATTGCCAAGATAAGGATTCACCAAAAGAAGTTTCAATGTCTTTCTTTAAAATGAGTTCATCTTCCGTTATATTTTCACATTTCATTATATTCAAAATTATTCTTTCCATATCAATAATAGGCGAAATCAACATCGCTTTTTCGATAGGCATATCTGATAAAGATATTAGTGAAAAATATGCTCCTATGCTATTTGCAATTAAATAAATTTTATTATATTTAGAAATGATGGAGTTGAAATAATGTATAAACTCAATTTTAGCATCCCACGGATTTAATGATTTATAATCAAATCCGATTATTTCAAAGCTATCGTCAAAAAATTGTTTATAGTGATTAGCTTCTTCCGCATTACCCCCCTTACCATGAACATATATAACAGCATTTTTCATTCAAATTCCCTCCACAATTCCAATTTACTTGCTCCCATAAACCGGGAGTTGTATCTCCGTTATAGCTCCTTTACCATTTGCATTTCTCTAAAACGCTTATCACAAAATGTGTACTCTATTTCTTTAATTTCCCTGAAACCGATAGAAGTATACATTTTATATGCAACAATGTTTTCCAAAGATACGCTTATATACAGTTTATCAGCATTGTGTTTTTTCTTAAAATAATCAAAAAACGCTACTACAGCCTGTTTGCCGTAACCTTTACCTTGAAATTGCTTCCCTATCATAAAACGGCTCATAGACCATCCGGGAAAAGTTTCATCATAGTCATACAAAATAAAACCCACCATTATATCTTCACGGTAGATTCCTAAAGTGTAAAGCCCATCTTCATAAGCTGCTTCAACTAATGACTGTTTGTTATCCGCAACAAAGCCCTCTTGACTATCATCAATGGTCAATGCCATACAGTCCCAATAGTTTGATTTATCAATTTCTCTAAAAATCATTATTATTTTCTCCAACAACTTTTAATTTATCCAAATTGATACTTTTTCATTATATCACTTTTCCTGTATTTGGTCGGTTAATCAAACTGTTTAACGGATTTTACAATACCAATCATATATTAAACTGAATTTACATGAATATCGGAGCGGTTCAATCTGTAATCATTTGGCAGTACTCCCATATATTTTTTAAATTGAGAAGAAAAACTGCCGGCATTTTTATATCCTACGAGATAGGCAATCTCTGCAACATACAAATTACTATATGATAACATTTCACAAGCCTGCTCCATTCTTTTTTGTGTCAGATATTCTGAAAGAGATTGACCGACAACAGTCTTAAACACATACTTAAATTTTGAAATGCTCATATAGGCATCTGCGGACAATTCAATCAGTGAAAATTTCTTTGACAAATTTTGATTCAAATATGCCGTAATTTCTATAATAGCATTTCGATCCGCAAGGGAAACACTTGCATTTAAGCCTCGAAATATATCCGCTTTTTGAATACTGATAGCAGTCAATTCATCGATTTTACTTTTGAAAAATAACTTTGTACTATATTTATTGCCTGTGAAATTTCTGATTTGATTAAAAACAGATGATATTTCAGGTATAAGAATACCATGTGGAAATGCTTTCAGTTCCTCTTTAAGATTTACGCTGTTTCCGCCAAATTCTTTTTTTAGATAGGTCTCATAGTATTCCGGCATAAGCTGAATTCCTATAACTTTTGCGGGAATATCTTTTTTGATAACATATTTGTACACTTCGTTATAAGGAGTATAGTTAATATACTGCATCCCAGAATAAACATCTCCTTTGGGATAATGGTGATCCGAATCAATTGAATAATATTGTTGTATAGATATGGAATCATCAGATGTAACAGCATACTCAAAATCTTTTACATATGAATGATTTGCAATACAAATACTTGCATAAGAATCAAGTTCATATATAGATGTATATCCTTTACCTAATTCCGATGAAAATTGATATGTGTTGAAGCAAGGATTCGTAAAAGTATTGTTTTGTGAAAGCTTGCTTTCAGTATGTTCGAGAAAACTCCGGTACCCTTTATTCAAGAACTTCACCCCTTATTTTGATTATTGTAAAAGTCAAAAAGTATGGCGAAAAGCCAAAAACTTGCAAAATATCAGACATGACTAACTATAATATGATATTATACCATAAAATCCGATATAAAAACAGTCTTATTTAAGATGCCCATTGCAAGGGGTATGACAATGAATAGAACAATAAAAAATAAAACTTTTGATTTCAGAACAATTCTTTTTTTAGATTTGCTCATTATGGTATGTATGATGCTTTCAGGAAAGCCGGAAGTAACATTACTCTCCTTTTTTATTGCAGTAATCGTGCTGATAGCAGGGAGGCAATATTATACTGTAATTTTAAGAATATAAATTAAGGAAAATATTAGGAGGCTTTATGTACAAGAACAGTGAAAGAAGATTTGTTGACTTCTTAAAACCTTATATAACCTCATATATCGGTTCTGTTTTGTCGGCAATTGCGGGCGTATTTTGGGGGCTTGCTCCCTACTATATCCTTTATCGTTTGTTAAACGGACTGGTGTCGGACTTTAGCTATAACGATATTATCATAGGTACGCTTTTTATTCTTGCAGCTTTTGTTTTACAGCTTATCTGTCACGGTTTGTCCACCGCAATTTCTCATAAAACCGCTTTCCGTATACTGGAAGAGATACGAATTGCTATAACGAATAAAATGTTACGGATGCCGCTGGGATATATTCAACTGCATGGTACGGGACATTTTCAACATATGCTTATTGACGGAACGGAACGGCTCGAGTTTCCTTTAGCACACGCTATCCCCGAAACAACATCAAATGTTTTGATTCCTGCGGGGATTATTGTTATTTTATTTTTTGTTGATTGGCGAATGGCTTTAGCTGTAATGGTACCTGCCATACTGACTTTGATTTTTTATTTACCGATGTACATCGGTATAATGAACGAGTTCGCAAATACGTACTATTCGGCATTGGAACATATGAACAATAGAGTTATTGAATATATTCGAGGCAACAAGGAAATTAAAATATTCGGTCAGGAAAAAAGAGCTTATTCTAAATATGAGGAAGCCATTCGTAATTACAAAAAATCCACATTAAAACTGTATAACAAAATGTATATCGTTTCAGCGCCGGCATTGGTTCTATTGTCTTCCATTACAGTAAGTGTTTTGTGCGTTGGCGGCTGCCTCTATGTGTATAGAAGTCTTTCGGGACAGATTTTTCTCTTTTCCGTGCTGCTTTCCGTAGGACTTGGTTCATCCTTGCTTAAATTTACCGAGTTTATGGATAATTTCTATCACATAAGAAATGGAAAACATCTGATTGACGAAATTCTTTCCGCATCGGAATTAAAAGAAATTGCTTCAGAAAAAACGATTTTAAACAATAAAATTGAACTAAGCCATGTTTCTTTTGCCTACGGAAAAGAAACGGTTTTACATGATATTTCTCTTACGATTGAGGAAAACACTAAAGTTGCTATTGTCGGTCCTTCCGGCAGCGGAAAGACCACGATTGCAAATCTCCTTGCAAGATTTTGGGATGTAACGGACGGATGTATTACAATCGGCGGTGTAGACTATAAAAATCTTCCGCTGTCGGAATTAATGTCAAAAATCAGCTATGTAACACAGGATACATTTTTGTTTAATATGTCCATCATGGAAAATATACGATTAGGAAACCCGGCGGCAACAGACGAGGAAGTTAAAATTGCCGCAACAAATGCACAATGTAGTGATTTTATCGAAAACCTTGAGCACGGTTACGATACTGTTGTCGGAAATGCGGGAGCAAAGCTGTCCGGAGGGCAGCGGCAAAGAATTGTCATTGCAAGAGCAATTTTGAAAAATGCCCCCATTTTAATTCTGGATGAAGCAACTGCTTATACCGACATGGAGAATCAGAATAAAATTCAGGACTCATTGATGGCTTTATGTAAAGACAAAACATTGATTGTTATTGCACATAGGCTTACGACGGTTACAGACTGTGACAAGATTATTGTACTTGATGCCGGAAAGCCGGATTCTGTAGGAAGTCATGAGGAATTGATTAAAACCTCCGCCTTATACAAAAAAATGTGGTCTGCCTATATTTCGAAAACCTCGGAAATCGGTGAAAGAAAGGAGTCTTTTTATGCTAAAAACGGTGTATAAATTTTTGGGACTGATGAAGACACAGTACAAAAGGCTCTATCTTTCATTTCTATTTAACTTTTTAGATGGAATATTCATTATGATTCCTTTGGTCATAGCTTACTATATGGTTGCCTCCATACCGGAATTAAATAAAAATGCAACAAGACAGCTTGATGAAAAATTGCTTGTATTATGTATTGCAGCTATGGCAGTAACGATTATCTGCCGCATTATTCTACGATATGCTACGATGCGTTTACGTTCAGGAGCCGGGTATGAGGCTATATGTGAGAAGCGGATATCTTTGGGTTCGCACCTAAAACATGCTTCAATGGGTTTTTTCAGCAAAAAGAATCAAGGCGACCTCATATCCACAATTACTTCGGATGCGGCATTTCTTGAAATAGAAGGAATAGGAGTTATTGAAAAAGCGGCAACGGGAATTCCTTCTTTAATTATCGGTTTAATATTTCTGTTCTGTGTGGACTATAGAATATTTATTTTCACTGTACTCTTGTTGATCCCGGCTTGGTATGCATATAGGCGTCTTGCTTCAACACAGGATAGATTAAATATAAATCGGCAAAAATTCATCGGTACGGTAACAGAGGAAACGGTTGAATTTATTCACGGGATTCATATTTTAAAATCATGTCAAACGGAAAAGCAACATAAAACAAAAATCATGCAGATGTTTGAAAAGCTTCGGGATGAATCTATTCGCAATGAACTTTCACATCTTTTTCCGATTGCCTTATTTCAGTTTTGGTTTCGAGCTATAACCGCCGGTACGGTTTTCTTGGCAGGAATGTTTTTTCTTCGGAATGACATTGATTATATGCGATTGTTTTTATTAACGCTTTCCTCTTTCGGCTTGTTTCAAGGAATAGAGGGAATGGGTATTTTCAGCATATTTGCAAAAATGACAGCTCAATCCTTGGAACGCATGGATATAATTGATAATATTCCTGTTATGTCCGATATTTCCGGAGAAGAGGAACCGGACCAATTTGATATTTCCTATGAGAATGTCAGTTTTGCTTATGACAGTACACATGTTCTTAAGAACCTCTCCTTTCATATTCCGGAAAAAAAAACTACGGCATTGGTGGGATTATCCGGCAGCGGAAAGACAACCATTATTAACTTACTTGGAAGGTTTTGGGATGCTCAGCAGGGAAAAATAAAAATAGGCGGCAAGGAAATTCAAAATTTGTCTTATGAACATTTGTTACGCAATCTAAGTTTTGTATTTCAAGATGTTTTTTTATTTCAGGATTCTATTTTGAACAATATTAGAATAGGAAAACCGTCGGCAAGCCTGGATGAAGTCGTTGAAGCGGCAAAAAAAGCCGGATGTCACGATTTTATTATGGAGCTTCCCGACGGATACGATACGGTACCGGGAGAAGGCGGTTCAACTCTTTCCGGCGGTGAAAAGCAAAGAATTGCAATTGCCAGAGCTTTAATAAAAGATGCTCCGATAGTACTTTTAGACGAGGTAACTGCGAATATAGATATAGAAAACGAAGTAAAAATACAATCGGCATTACAGGAGCTATTGAAAAATAAAACGGTTATTATGATTGCTCATAAATTATCGACTATACAGAACGTAGATCAAATTCTTGTTATTGAAGACGGCAGCATCAGTCAAAAAGGAACACATAATGAATTGATGAAGCAAATAGGATTGTATAAAAAACTTTGGGATATGCAATATCAAACAGAAAAATGGAAAATATAAGGTTTTATTTCCTTAAAGGCTTTTTGAAAATAGCCGCCGCCGTAATAGTCTACCGCCTGTGGATTAACGTAGGCATTCAATCCATACTCAAATTCGGCACTAACATCCTTATGCTGATTTAGTTGTGTTAGTGCAGCAAATCGGGAGTTGATTATTTCTTTTTCTTTGATTTTGGTGCAGGTAACTCATCATACATTACATTGACTAAGCCGGCTAAAAATTCTTTGTTATCTACATCATCTACTAAAAGCATTTTCTTTGCACCTTCATACGGTAATTCATATTCTGCATTCGGCATATATGCTATTGCGGATTTAACAGGTTTTACCAAAAATCTATCATCATAAATTCCGCCTACGATTTTTCCATGATAATAAATTATATACTCACCCATCATTGTACGATAAGTAATATCTTTCAATCCTGATAACTGCCCTAAAATGAAATTTAAATATTCTTTACTTGACGGCATACTCTTTCCCTATTTATCCTCAAAATTTCAGCAATCCGTTTTCATCAAATTGATACTTTTTCATTATATCACTTTTCCTGTATTTGGTCAGTTAGTCACTGCAAGCTCAAAGCAACGATATTAATATGATCATCACAGAGCTTACAAAAACCGCTAAAAAATGATAGAATATAAACCGTAAAAAAGGCGGTCAAATCTTTTTTGGAGGCGGGCTATGCATACGGGCATTGATTTTTGGAAGAATTACATGGATAGGTGGTTCGGAAATGAGTTAATAGCCGAGTGGAATAAAAACGTAAAAATCGAAGAGATACAATCAATTAACGGCCCGATACATATTGAAGTGTATAAAACCGATAACATCAATAATCCTACTCTGGTGTTTTCGCACGGTATTGCAGGGTATGCCCGTCTGTTACTCCCCTTTTTGATGCCCTTATATAAATTAGGATATAACATCATTGCGCCGGACTTAGAGGGGTACGGCTATAATAAACGTGTAAAAGGGAACTTTACCTGGAACGAACATTTAGTAAATCTAAAAGATACGGTTGAATATGCGAGAAAAAACTTTACCGGGAAAGTATTTCTCGGAGGAGCCAGTATGGGCGGCCCCTTAGCTTATGCTTGCGATGCAAGATATAATCTCGCCGACGGGTTAATATGCTGGTGTCTATGGGATTTTTCCGATAAAGAATTTATGTGCAAAGAAACGAATACGAAAAAAATGACCTTTGTTCTATTGCCGATATGTAAGCTCTTATCAAAACTCATCGGAAAAATCAGGCTGAAGACATATGCTTTTATATCGTATGATACATTAACCGATGACAAAGAATTTAACGATTTAGTCAAAATCGATCCGCACGCCGGAACATTGATAAGCTTTAGAGGAATTGTCAGTTTATTAACGCAATCAAAACCGGACATTCTTCATAATGCGTATAATAAGCCTGTGTTATTATGCCAACCGAACGAAGATAAAATGACACCGGTGTATTACATGAAAAAAACATTTGACAACATTAAATGTAAAGATAAAAAATATGTTGATTTTCCCGGTCCGCATTTTCCCGTAAAAAAGGAAACATACCGGAAATGGGCAAAAGAGGTAGATGCTTTTATAAAAGAAATACAGCGGACATAAGGATGCAACCTAATCCTCTGTTCGGTACAAAAGCAGGTTAAGAGGATTACTCAGCATAAACAGAGGTTCGCCGGCACTATATGATGTCGGCTCCTATGCTCATATGTGCATTGGAGATCATCCGGTACTGCCGCGATTTTAAATATACGTTACGAACGGAGGAAGGCATTTATTCGTGCGGAGGGTTTAATACCCCGACGCTCTGCGTCGTAACAAAGGGTATTAAAACCGACTGCAACCACCTTATGAGAACAACATACCCCGATGCTTTGCGTCGGGGTTGTTGATTTTCACCAATACGATTCCATCGCTTCCGACACAACATATCCTTCAGGCAGAGTGTATGCCGGAATGCAATATCTTAAGCACTGCACAAAGACCGGCTATTTTTCCGCCCGCTTTAAAGAATATTCCGGAATGTCCCCCAATGAATATAGGGAAAAAAGGCAGCTTACTCTTCTTCGCTGTAATACACCTTGTAAAACTTACCTTTTTTGTCTGGATTTTGTGAATATATTAATTTGATCCTGATTTTTTGAAGTTTCATTATCATGTTTATAAACACAATCCCATAGATTGATATAAATTGGTTTCTCAAAGCTATCTTTATTATCTTCATATAGAATATTGGTTAGACTTGATTTTCCACTGCCATATTCTCCAATTAATGCGACTGTATTCGCTTTTTCGTCTATAGCTTTTTTTACTGCTTGTGCCTTAATACTTAAATCAAATATATCATTATTTGATTTACCAATCGGAGAATTATTAAAAAGAGCAATATCTTTTTCTTCAGTGGTAGTATTATTAGTTTCAATATTTTTATTTTTTTTAAAAAGCTGTCTAATAATTTTCATACCCCCCTACAACCATTTCTCTAATATCATTTTTTTCTTATCAGCACAAGCGGATAGTACCGATTTTGCTGTGGTGATGGCGGCTTCGTAGGTTTCGATTTTCTGTAGTGCAATACGCTGCTCTTCAATAGGAGCTGCTTGCACAGTAAGAAGCCGTAAAACGCTGCAATGATCGGTCGGATAAAACGGTGTATCTGTTTCGCCGGAAAAATCCACTTGAATTTCGCAATTATGCTTTTCAAAATGCTTGGAGAATATTGAACCGGATTGGGAAAATTCCAACTTTTTTAATACTTTTTGAAGGTTATTTTTTGTAATCATAAGGCCCCTTCATCCTCTAAAAAAACTGCTAATACAATTATATGCTTTCTTATCCAAAAAAACAAGCGGAATATAAGAAACTGAAATATTATAAAACTTGTTGCTGAAAAGCGCACAGAACACAGGCTTCCCATACTTCCCCCTCTTTCACCGCCGGCACGGACGCCGGCATAAGCCTCACATCCCCAACTTTTGTACTTTGTACAAAAGTCGTTGCATACAATCGGACACAACACAGGCTTCCCATCCCCCTTCTTTTTCACAACCGGCACGGATGCCGGCATAAGCCTCATATCCCCGACTTTTGTACTTTGTACAAAAGTCGTTGCATACAATCGGACAGGAAGTCCGATTGTATGCCCTTTACCCTTTCCGCAATCTATGGTACAATATCGCAGTATTTGCAAGACTTTACATATAAAGGAACCTCTAAAAACTTCAGTTTTTAGAGATGCCCATAAATCAAATATAAAAGAGATACTATGGACTTTAGCGAATTGAATTTAGATACCGCTCTGATGGAGGGTATACAAAAAGCGGGGTATGTAACCTGCACGCCCGTTCAGGAACGGGTATTAACAGGCGCCTTTGAAGGTGCGGACTTATATGTCCAATCGCAAACGGGCACGGGAAAAACCGCAGCCTATTTAATTACCGTTATTCAGCAAATGCTCGCCAATCCCAAAATGACCGGCAAAAAAGCCCTTGTTATGGTTCCCACGCGCGAGCTTACGGTGCAAGTGGAAGAAGAAGCGAAAAACCTTTTATCGGCGACAAAACTGAAGGCCGCAAGTTTTTACGGCGGTGTCGGTTACACCAAACAGACAGCCCTTTTAAAAAAAGGCGTAGACATCATTATCGGAACTCCCGGCCGCCTTATAGACTTGCAGGAATCGGGCATTATGGATTTGAGCACGGTGGGCTTTTTGGTTGTCGATGAAGCCGACCGCATGTTCGACATGGGCTTTTACCCCGATTTACGAAAACTCATCAAAGTGCTGCCTAAAACCGAAGAGCGGCAAACCATGCTTTTCAGTGCGACTTTAAACACCTATGTAAAAAATCTTGCATGGGAATACACGGATAACGCTCAGGAAATTACAATAGAAGCCGAACACATTACGGTTGACGAAATCGACCAAATGCTCTTGCACGTTTCAAGCGACGATAAAATCAAACTTTTGCTGGGCATCTTAAAAAAAGAAAAAGCCGAAAGCGTGCTGATTTTTTGCAATACAAAACGAAGCTGCGAAGTGATTGCCAAGCGCTTAGGCCTTAACGGCATAGAGTCCGAATTTATCATAGGCGACTTACCGCAGTCCAAACGCCTGCAAGTGCTCAACTCGTTTAAAAGCGGCTCTCTTACCTGTTTGGTTGCAACCGATGTTGCCGCCCGCGGTATAGACGTCAACGACCTTGCTATGGTTATCAACTTCGATTTACCGAACGAAGCGGAAAACTACGTACACCGCATAGGAAGAACCGCCCGCGCGGGAAAAAGCGGCAAAGCGTACACCTTTTGCTCCGAGCAGGACGTATACAATTTGCCCGCAATCGAGCGCTATTTGGGAAATCCGATTCCCTCCTCCGTTGCCGGCGAAGAACAGTTTGCCGAAGATAAAAGCGCCGGCGTATATATTAAAACCGGCTTTTACCGTGAAGACGGCGATTACGAACGGGGCCGCGGCGGAAGGCGTGCCAAAGGACCGGGTTCAAAATCGGGACGCTTTGAACGCTCATCTTCCGGACGCTCCCAAGGACGCTTCGGAAAAAGAGGCGGCGATTTTGCAGGCGGATTCAAAGAAGGCAAAAAACATTCGAAAACGGATTCGCATTACGCCGGCACGTCCGCAGCCGACAAGTCCTACAAATCGGCACGGGATATCAGTAACCTGTCGTTTGAAGAGCGCATGAAGTTTTACCGCGAAAAATACGGCGGCGAAGGCGGCGCTTACAAAGCGGACGAAAACCGCACAAGCTTTGATGAGCGCGGTAAAAAGAAAGGTAAAGCTCAAGGCGGTTTTAAACGCAAGGGCGGAAAAAGCGAACGCTTTACCAAAAAGCGCGACGGAAAAAATTACGCAGGTGCCGACAGTGCCGCGGCAAAGGCCGCATATTCGGGCAATGCGGATAAAAGAGCCGAAACACCGGCAAAGGGCGCTCAAACTAAAGCCGGGACTCCCGCCAAAAAAGGACTTTTTGCAGCTATCAAAGGCTTATTCGGCAAAAAAAAATAAAGCGGTAATCGGTACTGAAAAAACGGCGGCGCTCACAAAACCGTATATAAATCGGCACAGGAGAAAGTATGTTACACGTAAGCGATATCAGTTTAAAATTCGGGGAACGTTCCCTTTTTAAAGACGTAAATCTTAAATTCACACCGGGCAACTGCTACGGTATTATCGGCGCAAACGGCGCGGGAAAATCCACCTTTTTAAAAATCCTTTCGGGCGAACTCGAACACGATTCGGGTCAAATCATTATGACACCCGGCGAGCGCATGGCGGTTCTCAAGCAGGACCACTTTGCCTTTGACGGGTTTTCGGTAAAAGACACGGTAATGTCGGGCTTCCCGAAACTGTACGAATGTGCCAAAGCGCGCGAAGCAATTTACGCAAAAGAGGACTTCAGCGAAGAAGACGGCATCCGCGCAAGCGAACTTGAAGCCGAATTTGCCGAATTGGGCGGCTGGGAAGCCGAAAATCAAATCGAACAAATGCTTTCGGGTTTGGGACTTGAAGAAGAATACCACAACCGCATGATGAGCGAGCTTGACGAAAGCCAAAAGGTGCGCGTTTTGCTTGCCCAAGCCATTTTCGGAGAGCCGGATATCCTCCTTTTGGACGAACCGACCAACGGTTTGGATTTGGAATCCATTACCTGGCTTGAAGATTTTTTAATCGATTTTCCGAACACCGTCATTGTCGTCAGCCACGACCGCCACTTTTTGAATTCGGTATGTACCTCTATTTGCGACATCGATTACGGTAAAATCAGCCAGTTTACGGGTAACTACGACTTTTGGTATCAAATGAGCCAAATTATGCAGCGCCAGGCAAAGGATCAGGCTAAAAAGCGCGAGGAAAAAATGAAGGATTTGCGCGAGTTTATTTTGCGCTTTGCCTCAAACGCCGCCAAAAGCCGTCAGGCGACAAGCCGCAAAAAAATATACGACAAACTGGCCTTGGAAGAATTGCAGGTTACGAGCCGCAAATTTCCTTATGTAAACTTTAAGCCCTCGCGCGACATCGGCAACAATGTGCTGCGTGTCGAAAAACTGAATTACGCTCACGAGGGAATCACCCTTTTAAAGGACTTCAGTTTGGTGGTCAATAAAACCGATAAAATAGCCTTTGTCGGTTTGGAGCACAAGTCAAAATCCGCCTTTTTCGACATTATAAGCGAAACGATTAAGCCGGATTCGGGAGACGTCTATTGGGGGCAAACCTGTACCCACGCCTACCTTTCGATAGACAACTCCGAACATTTTGAAAACGATTTGAATATCACCGATTGGCTTCGCCAATATTCGCCCGAACAGGACGACGCATACGTTCGCGGATTTTTAGGGCGCATGCTTTTTACCGGAGACGAATCCTTAAAGCCCGTTCGCGTATTGTCGGGAGGCGAAAAGGTGCGCTGTATGCTGTCAAAGCTTATGCTTTCCGGTGCCAACGTATTGATTTTGGACGAACCGACCAATCACTTGGACTTGGAAGCCATCACCAGCTTAAACGAAGCTTTAACCGATTTTCCCGGCGTTATACTGTTTAACAGCCACGACCACGAGTTTATAAGTTCGGTTGCAAACCGCATTATAGAAATCACCCCCGCAGGCATTATCGACCGCATGATGAACTTTGACGACTACCTTGCCGACGAGCAGGTAAAAGAACTGCGGAGCGAATACTATAAAGACAGCGGCAAAAAGGTGAAGTTTAATATATAGGCTACATCTTATACCACTTGATTTCGTTTGCTTCCATGTCCAAATCGAAGTGCGAGCCGTCGCCGCGGTACACCCTGGTTGACTGCGCTTCGTAGGTATTGTTTACCACGCAGTATTTGCCGTTTTCAACGTATGCGTGAACTTCGACATTGCAGTTTGTGCTGAACCAGCGGTTAAGTTCTGCCTCGCTGTGCGCAGTCCATAACACGCAGCGGTGTAAAAGCCGGTTATTTTCAAAGCTGTAGGGCAAGCCGCTTATGTATACCGCCCTTCCCTTTCCGTATTCGTTGACGGCAAGCTGAACTTCCTTATCCTTTTGGACTACAATTTGAGCGCCTTCAAGGGCGTACATGCTCTTTTTTCCCTCACCGAAGTCGACTTCCGCTTTTACATCTTCGGTAATAAAATGCGGACTATCTTCCCAATTATATTTGTCGTAGTTCAGCGTAAAGCCGGTTTCTTTTTCGATACCGAGTACGTCCGCAAGCTGAATATAGCGCCCCTGATATTGGTGCCCCGAAGGTTCCCCGACCCCTATAAAGCCGCCTCCTTTCCGCACGAATTTACGGACAGCGGCGGTGATAGCGGCATCTTCCCAATAAGAGCCTCCCGTATGCGCGGTGTCTCCGTCTCCGACATTGATAAGCACGTCAATATCGTCAAGGACGGAAGGTGAAGCTTTTATGTCGTCAAACGAAATAAAGCGCACATCGAAGGGAGCGCCTGAAAGCGCTTCTATAACGCCTGCATAGCTGTAGTTTTGCTTTTGATAGAGTGCGTGGTGAACCATGTGGCAGCCCCAGGCGCGCATTTTACCCCAGCAGTTTAAAACCGCAACGGTTTTAACGCAATAGGGAATTGTTCCCTTGATATTATCGTAGAGGGTGCGGAACTCGTCGCATACGCTTTGCACGTAGTCGATAAAATCGGGAAAATCGAGGGCAAGCTTTAAATAGCCCCCGTAGCCTATGCGGTCAATGGGTTTGCGCAAAACGGCGCGGCGGGCGGTTACCCAGTTTACCTTTGCTTCTTTTACCGGATCGCCTCCTTCGTGGAAGGTATCGGGAAAAAAATACGGCAAAAAGCGTCCCTCGGTATATTTTACACCGGGAATGTCGCTTATAAGGCGCAGGGTACTTCCGTTACCGACGCTTCCGACCACCGCATCCAAACCGACGTCTTTAAACCCGTCCAAAAAGGGCTCCATACCTATCCAGTGGTCGCCCAAAAACATCATAGCCTCTTTTCCGCATTCGTGCGTAATATCGACCATTTTTTTCGCCAGTTTTATCACTTCGCGGTGCTGGAAGGCTAAAAAGTCCTTATATTCCTTTGAAGGTACACGGTACTGATTGTTAAAATACCCCTGATCGATAATGTATTCGGGACGGAAGGGATAGCCTGCTTCTTTTTCAAATTGTTCGAGAATGTAGGGCGACACGGAAGCCGAATATCCGTACCAATCGACAAATTTTTCGCGCGCTTTTTCGTCAAAAACAAGGGTAAACTGATGGAAAAACGTGGTAAAGCGGATAACGTCCACATAGGGATGTTCGGCTATAAAGGCGCGCAAACGCTTCATCGTGAATTCGCGGGTTTTAGGCTGACGCACATCGAAGGTGATTTGACGATCGACATCCTTCCAGTCATTGACAACCGCATTGTACATGTGGACGGGATCCCACATGATAAAGGCTAAAAAGCTCACGGTATATTCGTGAAACTCCTTTGTATCCCGGATAAGGACGGTACCGGCGGCTTCATTATACGACCACTGCGAAGGGGGCACAATGCTTCCGTCGGTGCGGTCGATAACCTCCCACCGGCGCTCGCAGTCCTTGGAATTGACTTTGAGCATATCGGGATACAGGCCCTTCATAAGCGGAATATGCAGGGTGTTTTCGACCGCCGTATAAAAAGGGGTCATCAAATACATTTGCTGTACTTCATCGGGATTCGCCTTTGCCCATGCATTATCCTTGCGGGTTGTGTAATAGGTTGCGTATATTTTCGCATCCGCATCTTTTAATTCCGTGGGAAAGTCCGTACCGTCGCAGTCGCGGATTGCATCGGCACCCCATCTTTTTACGATATCGAGCGTTTCTTTTACAACGTCCGTATCGGTGGGAATCGTAACCCGGCCGCGGTTTTGTTCACTCATGTTTTGTCCTTACAATTTTCAGTTGTCGTATTTTTCGCCGCGCTTTACCCTGCCCATAGTCATAAAGGCAAAGAGAAAAAATAATGCGCAGTATAAAAAGACGGCTTTATATCCGAGTAAATCTATAATAAGACCGGCGCAAAAGGGTGCAATGATGGCGGCTGCCTGAGAAAAGGTATAATACAAGCCCGTGTATAAACCGATATGCGCAAAACCCGCCATTTGCCAGAGCATCGGAAAAGAGTTGGCGATAATGCAAATCCAAAAAATACCGAATAAAAACATCAGCACCCAAAATACGTATTTTGCAGAAGAAGAAGGAATGCCGAGTAAGGCCGTTATATCGCTTAAAAAAAACTGACAAATACACAATACGGCGACTGCTATCAAAGCGATGCGTATCATGCGGCGCCTTCCCCACTTACCCGCGGCATAGCCCATGGGAATAGCCGACAGGGCAGAGGCGATACCGACCATGCCGGCTGCAAAGGGGGCCTGCCCGCTGGTAACGCCGAAGGTTTTTATGCTGTATTCGGCAATATAGGGAAGCATTCCCTGATAGCCCATAAACCACAAAAAAAGCGAACAAAGCACCAATAAGGCGCTGCGGTCTTTTTCTCCGGTTAGAACGGTTTTCATCGCCTGTAAAAAGGGGACTTTTTTTTCATTTTCGGCGGCGGCTTCGGACGACTCGGAAAGCTTATCCAAGGCCGAACCTTTTCGGTTTTCGCGTACAAAGAGAAAGAGCATAAGGGTTGCCGCAAGTACAAGGATTCCCGCCGCAGGAAAGGCAAGCACGTCCTTGGTTTTTCCGATAACCGGTAAAACGGTATCCACGTCCATAAGGCGGGCTAAAAAAAGCGTTCCCACAATCGCGGCAATATTGCCCATCGTATTTATAACCCCGTTTCCCTGCGAGCGGAATTCGGCGGGAACGATATCGGGCATCAATGCGATAACCGGGCCGCGTACGGACTGTTTAAATAAATTAAGCAGGGCGAGGATGATTACCAGAGCCGCTAAAGAACGCTGGGCGGCATAGGGAATGAGACTGAATGCAAAAGCGGACAGAGGAAGAAGAACGATAATCCACGGCATTCTGCGCCCTATTTTAGTACGCGTTTTATCGGATAAAGCGGAAATAACCGGTATTAAAAAAATTGCAAATACATTGTCCAATGACATAAACATACCGACAAGCCACTTAAACGGAATATAGCGGCTTAAAAAAATCGTTACATAGCTGTCGTACAAGGGATCCATCAAACCCATTGTAAAAAATCCCGCTCCGATTAAAAAAGTTACGGGAAGATATTGTTTGAACCCGTCTTTTTTTACGCTTTTTTCAATATTCATGGTACCTCCGCATATGTACAAACCGGTATTACAAAGTGTTTTAAAAAGCAAGTGCTTTAAAAACATTTTTTACCTCTTAACGAGTATACCCTATATCCTGTATAATAGCTAGACAGGAGTCTTTATGAATACGAAAAATATTTTACCTCAGGAACCGCGCCCGCTTTTATTCGCACACCGCGGTCTTTCAAGTTTGGCGCCGGAAAACACAATGGCGGCATTTAAAAAGGCTAAAGAACTCGGTATTCCCGGGGTGGAACTCGACGTACATTTAACCAAAAGCGGCGAATTGGTCGTTATCCACGACGAGTCTATTAAGCGCACGGGCAGACTCTATGACGGCAAAACCGTCCGTGAAGCCCCCGATACCGATGTGGAAAACATGACATGGGACGAATTAAAACAATACGATTTCGGAATTTGGTTCGGAAAAGAATTTGCGGGCGAACGCATTCCTCTTTTATCGGAAGTTCTTGAAGTTTTAGGTCCGGATATCTATGTTGACGTTGAAATAAAAATCGACACGCTTAAATACAAGGCCGTCACCGAAAAAACCTATGAGGTAATTCGGGAAAATCTTCGTAAATACCCTGAAAATCCCGACCGGTTTTTGGTTTCGTCTTTTAACCCTCTTGCGGTACGTTATTTTTCAAAAATTTGCAAGACGATTCCCGTTTCTCTCATATACGACAGCGAACCGGAAACCCCATTTTATATCCGCGGCGGTAAGGGTAAACTCATATGCAAAAGCGATGTTTTAAAACCCTGCTGGAAGGATTACAAAAGCGGAACGGGAAAAGAAAGCTGGGTATGGACGGTCGACACCGAAGAGCTGGGCCGCTCACTGCTTGAAAAGGGGGTTACAGGCTTAACTTCAAACCGGGCGCAGGATCTTCTAAAAACGGTAGCAGAATACCGGAAAACCGGACAGGTTTCAGCTGCGGATAAAAAGAGGGGCGCTGTCAGTGCGGGATAAAACACCCCCGCTTGTCCCTATTTTTCAAAATGTCCGCGGCACACCTCGGCAATATCGTTTAAATTAAGCGGTTTATAATAAAACTCATCCGCACCGAGGGCTTTGCATTTTTCTTCAATACCTTCTTCGTTCAAAGCGGTAACGACAAAGATAAGCGGATTACCGAATTCGGCGGAAGTGCGGATTTTTTTGCAAAGTTTAAAGCCGTCAACACCGGGTAAATCCAAATCCAAAATAACGCAAGCCGGCTTTTTATCCACTAAAAAAGCTCCGGCTTCAAAACCGTCAAAGGCCTGATATATTTCACTGTTTTTAAATTCCCGCTGTAAAAATTTGGACAATACGGTATTTAAGCCCTTATCATCGTCTACAATCAAAAAGCGCAGATTCCTTTTTTCACGGCTTGCCTTTGCAAGCAAGTCTTCGGGAATGCGCATTTTCCGCTTTTTCATAAAGTCGATCAAATCATCCAAGTATACCCGATATTGACCGCCCGGAGTGGTAAAAGCGGAAAGGTATCCGTTACGTATCCAATTTATTGCGGTTTGATTGACAACACCGCAAATATTTGCAACTTCCAAAGCCGAATAGATAACGGTTTTATGTGTTTTAGCGGACATTAGAACCTCATTTTTATATCTTGAGTATCATATTAACCTATTTTAATGCCTTTTTGCGGGAAAATCAACCTGATAAAGAGAATTATTCCCGAATTTCGGCATTTTTTATGCGCCGGTAATCAAAACCCTTGCGTAAAAGAGCGTCTTCAAGCTTTTTACCTCTTTTTCCGCTGCGGTAAAGCTTATCCAGTGCCCGCTCGAACAGTTCATCGGTACTTACGTTTTGCAAAAGTTCATCCAAGGCATCATCGATTATTTCGCGCTTAATGCCGCGTTTTGCAAGCTCGCCTGCCAAACGTACAGGTCCTTCCGCCCTTGTAATAAGACGGTTATGAAGCCAGGCGCGGGCGAAGCGAAGATCGTCCAAAAGTTTTCGACGTTCAAGGAAGTCAAGGGCTTTTTTGACGGCCTTCGCTTCATGGTCTTTTTTGGCAAGTTTTGCTTCCAACATGGAGCGGCAGTGCTCGCTTCGGCCCAAAAATGCAAGGGCATCGCGCTCGGCGGCAAAGGCAAAGCCCGCCTGTGCGATATCGTCAAAACGCTCCCGTTCAAACACGGCACCCGGACGGATTTCTTCGGGTAAAACGAGTTCCAGATAGTCAAGGCGTAAAAAAAAAGAAGGCCCCTCGGAAGACGTAAGTTTGATACAGCTTCCGCAGCCCTCTTTTATTGTATGAACAGTCAAGATTAACGCTTGCTGAACTGGAATCTGCGGCGTGCACCGCGGCGTCCGTATTTTTTACGTTCAATCATACGGGAGTCGCGTGTAAGGAAACCGTTTGCCTTTAAGGGCGAATAATTGGATTCATCGATTTGGGTAAGAGCGCGGGCCAATCCGTGCAAACATGCACCTGCTTGACCGTTTAAGCCGCCGCCGATAACGTTGATTAAAATATCGTATTTGTTTTCGCTTGCGGTAACCATAAGAGGCTGCCGGGCGATTTTAACCTGTTCGGGGGTGGCAAAATATTTGTCCATATCTTTACCGTTTACGGTGATTTTACCTGAACCTTCGCGTACAAAAACGCGGGCTATTGCCGTTTTTCTTCTTCCTGTACCGATTGCAAGATTTTTTATCACGATAAACTCCTATTATATTTCCAAAATTTGAGGATTTTGAGCTGCATGCGGATGTTCGGGACCGGCATACACTTTTACGTTTTTAAGCATTTTACGTCCCAAGGGGCCCTTCGGCAGCATGCCCTTTATGGCGGTCATAAGGGGTTCATCGGGATGACGCTCAATCGTTTTTTCGAAATTGCGAGCCTTCATTCCTCCGACATAACCGCTGTGGTGATAATACATCTTATCCCGAGCTTTCATACCGGTTACGGCAACTTTTTCGGCATTGATAATAACGAGAAAATCGCCCATTTCCTGATTAGGCGTATACGTAACCTTGTTTTTTCCGCGCAAGAGAGAAGCGGCCTTTACGGCAACGCGTCCGAGCGGCTTGTCCGCGGCATCGATGAGATACCAGTTACGAACGGCATCTTTTTCCTTAACGTAAATCGTCTTCATGAATATACCTACACAAAAAATCTTCAGGACGGCTTATCCGTGCATCCGGAAAACCGTCTATTTCCCGCATCGGGCGAGCAAACCCATACTGATGCCGGAAATACAGATAACGGGAAATATATAATACCTTTTTTGTGCCCCCGTGTCAAGCACCCGCTATGCGTTTACTCGCTCTTTGTTTCCTGCTGTTTTGAAGCGGCTTCTTCTTTTTTAGCTTCGTTTTTATCCTTCATATCGGCAATTCCGATAAACAAGGCTATCAAACCGACAAAAGCCGAAAAAACGGGAGCAAAGCCCTTTAAGAATAAAACAATTTCGGGTCCCCAGCCGAGTACAGCCGGGTGAGCGGCAATAACGGTAAAGGCCAAAAGCAATAAACCTACAATGAGTGCAACCATAACAGTACCTCCGTAAAAATCAGCATATATAATGTGCCACATTTTTAAGTTATGGTCAAGGAAAAAAAAGAGTGCTATAATACCGTCTATGAACCGTCCGTTATTTATAAAGGCTTTAAAACTCACCCTTCCCGTTTTTTTCGGCTATATCGCTATCGGTATCCCCTTCGGTCTTATGCTGACTCAGGCATCTTACCCCTGGTATTTGGCACCTCTTATGAGTGTAACTATGTATGCGGGGGCCGGCCAATACGCTGCAGTCGGCTTATTCGCTTCGGGCGCCTCTTTTCCGGTCATCGCCCTGACAACTTTGGCGGTCAACATACGCCATATCGTATACGGACTTTCATTAAACGAGCAATTTAAAAATACCGGCAAATGGAAACCTTATTTAATTTTTGCCCTTACCGATGAAACCTATGCCCTTCTTACCTCCTCCCCCCTTCCCCCGCATGCACGCAAAGCACACTGGTATGCAGCGATTTGCGCCCTTAATCATTCCTATTGGATTTTGGGAAGCACCATAGGTGCCGTAATAGGTGCCAATATTCCTCTTGATTTTAAAGGAGTGGACTTTGCCCTCACAGCCTTATTCGTTGTTTTACTGATAGATCAGCTTAAGGTATCTAAAACCCCCCTGCCTCCCCTGGCGGGAGCCTTGTGTGCATGTACAGCCTTAATTATATTCGGCCCGGGAAATATGCTTATCGCTTCGCTGGCTTTGGGGATAGCCGCCCTTATACTCCTTAAAAAACCGATTGAAGCGCAATCGGCTCGGGTGCGGTAGGGAAACGGTATGCTCGGTTTACGCGACGTGTTTATTGCCGTGCCTCTTATGGGCATAATTATTTTTTCAACGCGCTTGTTTTCCTTTGTGCTTTTTTCAAAAAGGGAAGCGCCGCCCCCGTTCCGCTATTTGGGGAAACACCTTCCGCCCCTTGTTATGATTATTCTTATCATCTATACTTTAAAAGACATTGATTTTTCGAATAAGGCCTCGTATATTCCGGCAGCCGTTTCTCTTACTTTTACACTGATTGCCCACATATACAAGGGTAATGCACTGATAAGCATTTTCGGCGGAACGATTTTGTATATGCTTTTAATATAAGGAGGAATAATGCTGTACCGTACCTTTCCCAGGATTCCCGATAAGCCGATTTCCGTATTGGGCTTCGGGATGATGCGCTTACCCCTGGAAAAATCCGAACCGCCCGACGAGTCGCGCATCGATAAAACCGGAGCCGAAGAGCTTGTACAAAGGGCCTATGAAGAAGGCGTTAATTATTACGATACCGCCTATATGTATCACAAATATAAAAGCGAAGAATTTTTAGGCAACACACTGCATAAATTGAATATCCGCAAAAAAGTGTACATTGCCGATAAGATGCCCGTATGGATGATAGAAAAAAAAGACGATTGGCAAATCTTTTTGGACACCCAGCTTACGCGTTTAAAAACGGATTATATAGATTTTTATCTTATGCACGCGCTTAACGATAAAAGCTGGCAAAAAGTACAAACCTTACAGGGCCTTGATTTTTTGGAAAAGGCAAAACAAGAAGGCAAAATACGCCATATCGGATTTTCATTTCATCATGAACCTGAAACATTTCGGGCAATAATCGACGGATACGATAACTGGGAATTTTGCCAAATTCAATATAATTATCTGGATGAAAACTATCAGGCGGGCACCGAAGGATTACAATACGCATACAACAAGGGCATAGGAGTTATTTCGATGGAACCCCTGAGAGGCGGTTTATTGGCAAAGGTTCCGCCTGCGGTAACCGATATCTTTGCTCATGCCGAAGTTCCCCGACTGCCTGCCGAATGGGCGCTTCGCTGGGTATGGGAACACCAGCAAATAGTAACCGCCCTTTCGGGCATGGGAACGATGGAGCAGCTTATTGCAAACTGCGCGTTTGCAAGCAGTGCAAAACCGAACTCCCTGCCCTCATCCCACATCGGCGTTATCGAAAAAGCGGCACAGTGGTTTAAATCGCGTGTTAAAGCACCCTGCACCGGCTGCTCCTACTGTATGCCCTGCCCCTCAGGCGTTTCAATACCCGAAGTATTTTCCGCATATAACGCAGCTTCAATGAGGGGAGCCTTTGAAAACGGAAATACGCGCGCTTATTCGGAACAATACCGTTCGCTCGTAACAAAAGGCCGCGGCGCCGATAAATGCGTTTTATGCGGAAAGTGCGAAAGCCTGTGCCCCCAGCATATTCCGATTTCCGGTCTTTTGCAAAGGGTATGCAGTGAGTTGTACTGAACCGAAATGCAACCTATAAGCAAAACGGGAGTAATGCTTGACGGCTGATTGACGAAGCCTGTTTTTTTAACTATTATAATTATTATGGGTATTTTAACCAGCCAGCAAATAGCACGTTTTTATGATTTTTATCGGGATACGGAAATAATGTTTTCCAAAGAAATCATTAAAATTCTGAATCTTGATCCCCGTCAAATCTATATTAAATGTAACAGCGGCCAGTGGCCCTGTATTATAAATTCCTCATCGCTCATGCTTGCAAAAATCATTATCGGAACAAAGGGCGGCGCCTATGCGGCTATTCAAAAAACGAATACGCCGGTAAGCTTGCGCTTTTTCTTTTCGGATCCGAACGGGCAAACGATGAGCTTTTTTGTCAATGCTCATGTGACGGCCATTGACCCGTACATGAACTCAACCGAGCTTGCGATTGCAACCCTCACCTTTAACTCAAAGCCGCCGGACGATTTAATCGAAATGGTCGGCCGCCTGCTTGAAACAAAGGCTAACGCCTTAAAACGCAAGGAAGAGCGTATTGCCCTTACCGCAGAATCCAAACGCAGGCTTTCTCTTCTCAGAGAAGAAACCATTGTCAGAATTCAAAATGTACCGAGAAACTGTATCGTACGCGACCTTTCTTTTTCCGGAGCTAAATTGATTATGATGGGCGTAGCCCAATTTTTGCAAAATAAAGAAGCGGTTTTACAGCTCGATTTCGACGAGCCGCGCGAAACCATCGGTTTAAAAGGCAAAACGGTTCATGTCGAACACATAGAGGGCAGAAAGGAATTGGTTGCCGTATCCTTGAAATTCGATGAAGAAGCCGTACCGATTTCCTATAAGGTGCATATCAACAATTGCTTAACCGCAGTACGCCAAAAGATGCTTAATTCAGTCGGCAAACAAGCCGACATACCGGCTCAGGAGCAAAGGCCGGAGGTACAGCCCTCTGCAGCACCGGCAGCTCAGGCTCAAAGCGCTCCCGCACAAGCGGTACAAGATACGCCGGCGGCGCACATTCCGAAGCGGCAATAAAGACTATGAGCGGTACAAAAGAACTCGATTCAATCGTTTTTATTTCAATACCGGAAAGTTTTCAGCTTCCGACTGAAGCTTTTCATATAGACAGGTCAATTCCCCTGCCCGTTCAAAAGGTGCGGGACAGTGAGGTATTCGATGCTTCGGCGCTAACCGCGGAAAGCATCTTTGCCGGCATTTTAACCGTCCTCGCCTATGATCCGCACCATGAGCATACCCTCTATTACCGCAGTCTGATAAAGGCGGCAAAACCGAATATATTGAACGAATTGACCGAAGCTGCCGTTTTAAAAGCAAAAAACGAAGATTATGAAATCGCTGACGAAATATTTGCAGCCCTTCGCGGCTTGGAACCGGATAATCCGGCCGTTATCTTAAATTCGGCCCTCTTTTTTGACCAAAGGGCCGATTCGTACCGGCGCTCCGGTATCATCGAAGATGCGGATGCATACGACGAAAGCGCCTGCCTGTATTACATCAAAGCAATGGATGCCGAACCGGCCGTTCCCGATGCTTTTTTTAATGCCGGTTTTTTTTATCTTAAACAAAAAAACTTTACAAAAGCAAAATCCTGCTTTGAAACCTATTTAAAACTGACAGCCGGTGAAACGGATTTTGCCGAACAGCCGGGACAAAAAACAGAAGATGAAAACCTTTCCTATAAACGTAAACGGGCGCAGGAACTTGCGGATGAAATAAATCGAAGCAATCTTGACGACGAACTGTTTAAATCCGCCTTTGATTGCATTTCAAACGGGCAGGAAGAAAAGGGTCTTGAACATATACACCGCTTTTTGGAAAAAAATCCGAAGGTATGGAACGCATGGTTTATGCTCGGCTGGGCTTTAAGACGTTTAGGCCGCTGGCAGGATGCAAAGGCCGCCTTTGAGCAAAGCACGATTTGCGGCGGAGAAAATGCGGATATCTACAACGAATTATCTATTTGTTTCATTGAATCGGGGGATTACGGCGGCGCCGAAAAAAGTTTGCGCCATGCTTTAAAGCTTGAGCCTGAAAATACTAAAATTATGTCGAATATGGGATTTTTGGCTTTAAAAAAAGGCAATACCGAAGAAGCATGCCGCTATTTTACCGCAGTCCTTGAATTCGATCCGGATGACCGCATTGCCCGCGAAACGCTTGCTCAACTGGAAGGATAACATTCGGCGCACAAGGCGGCGCCTCTACAGGTTCTGCCTAAAATCCGGGATTTAAGGAATGCTTATAACCGATCCCGCAACGATACCGTTTTTTTGAAACCAGCCCTGAGGAACCTCCAAGGCATAACGCAGCGACACGGTAGACTTGACGCTTGCAAGGCTGAAAGGAGTCATATCATAGAGCTCGCGGATGGTTCCGTGCGAATCGATGTAAGCGATTGAAAGGGCCGTAGGCGTATTTTTCATCCAAAAACTTAAAATCTGATCGCGATCAAAAAGAAAAAGCATACCCGTTCCTTCGGGAATACGGGTGCGCTCCATATAGCCTTTCATCTGCTCTTTTTGAGTGCGGGCAAGCTCGGCCCGTATCATAATCTCGGTACCGTCCGGTTTTGTTATAGTCAGATCTTTTTTTTCAAGAGCATGGGCCCTGCATGAAACGCAAAAAATCATAAAAAGACAAAGCGTATAAAAACGATAAAGGCGGTTTTTCATAAGTCGTCCAAAATACGGGAACGCAGAATTTCGGCCGCGGATTCTTCAACACCGCTTTTATCGGCCAATGCGTTAAAAACGCGGCGGTCAATGTATTTTACGCTTACGGGCCGTTCAAGACTCAAAGATACCTGCGCATTTTCCCAATAAACCGTTTCCGGCGACAGGGAAAGGGGTTCGCCGTATTTTTCCAAAAGTTTTGTAAAGACGGAGTAAAAGTCCGTCTTTTCGGGGTTAAAGTTGATAATAATCGTGTAGAGTTTATTTTCATAAAAATGAAACCAGCAGCGTGCCAAATAACCGCTTGACGAAGTTTCTATAAGCACCCTGTTTTCGCCGGGCAGGAGTGAAACATCGCGCTCCCCCCGATAACCGTATAAGCCGTCCTTTTTAAGCGCTTCCTTTACGTCTTCAAATTCCATTCCCAAAAAAATTGAACGGTAACCCGAGGGCAGTTTTTGAGGATTCGGATTTATATAGAGAACGGGAGGAAGGTCTTTTCCGTCTATATGCAGGGGCTGCATTCTTTTATCGGAGCCGACGGCTCCTTTTTGAGCAGGCAGACGGCTTTGGGCAAACAAAAAAAAGCTTTGAATAAAAATGAAAAAAAAACTTAAACCGAAAAAAAAGCGGGAAAAACTCATTTCAGTGTGCCGAAGATTGCTGCTTTTGCTTACGGTAAAATTCGGCCGTTTTCATCAATTCGCGGCAGTCGGCTATGTAAATCTTGTTCGAAACCAGACGTACACGCGGATCCCGTATAAACTGGGCCAGCACAATCGCCTGCTGCTCCTGAGGAATACCGCACATATTGGCCAAATCGTAGGGGGTAAGGTCGAATTGATGGCTGCTGCCCTTACCCAGGGGCACACGGTTTTTTTCCAGCTGAAGGGCAAGCATATCGAAAAGCTTAAACATGGGGTCGCGCAATTGGGCATTTATAAGCTGACGCGACATGGACCACAGGCGTTCGGCCAAAGTTACCGTTAAGCGCGTTATAAGCTGGGGCTGGGTTGCAACCATTTGATCGAAGTTTTTACGGTTGACGGCGGTAAGCACACAGTCTTCATGAGCGATGGCACTGGCCGATCGGGGCTTGTTTTCAAGCAGGGCCATTTCGCCGAAAAAATCGCCCTTTTGCAAAACGGCCAAAATAACTTCATTATCGTCTACAACCCTTGATATTTTTACCTGGCCGGATTGGATAATAAACATATCCTGACCCGATTGGCATTCGGAAAAAATCATCGTATCCTTGGGATAATTGCGTATATTGCCGGTAGGACTTTCAAAGTAAACGGCATGGGAACGGGCTTTGAGGGTGACAAAACGGTTTTTTGCCTTTTCCAAATTGGCCCCGCCGGGACATTCTTTCATATACTGATAATAACCGTAGACGGCCAAATCGGTTTTGCCCATTTTATCGTAGTATGCGGCTATAAAATACATTTGCTCCGAAGAGTTTGTAACCGTATTTTTTAAAGTAAGACAGGTAAGAATCTCGTTTACCACGCGCATCCGGTTTGCAAAGGTACGGATAATCTTCATGGCAACAGGCGTGTTTTTTGAAATCAAGGCCGGATACTGTTCCCTATTGACGGAAATAACCACAACATCGGTCATCGCAATAGCCGTTTCAATTTGGCTGTGGGCGGACATACAGGGAACGACTCCTACAAAGTCCCCCGGACCGAGTACGGCATTCGAGTCGGAAAGGGAATCGCTTTGTCTGAAAGTACGAACCTTGCCGCTTTGTATAATAAAAAAACGGTCATTTTCTGCTTTCCCTTCAACAAGCAAATACGAGTCTTTTCTGAAGTTTACAAAAGATAACTGTAACAATTCTGCCCTCACACCAATATACAGTATAAAAGTCAAGCGGACTATTGTCAATATAACAAAGGGTAAAGACTACCTTCCGCAAAAGATGATTTCGCATTCAAGCTCAAAATCGGTCTTTCTTTTTACTTCGTGTTGAATTTGTTCTACAAGCTCTTTTATATTATCGGCAGAAGCACGGTTCAAATTAACTATAAAATTGCCGTGCCAGGGAGCCACCTGGGCATCGCCGATACGTAAGCCGCGTAAACCGGCTTCATCTATAATTTGCCCGGAAGGTTTTCCGAATGCGCGGTTGTTTTTGAAAACGCTTCCGGCCGACGGATAGCGAAAATGCCCCTTTTGTTCACGGCTTTGTATAAAGCCGCCGCATTTTTGCGCGATACGGGCAGGCTCTTCCGCATATACTTTAAAAGACGCACACAAAATAAGGGGCAAAAGGCCTTGCAAGCGCATATTCATAAAGGGCGATTTTTTATATTCCCAATCTTCTTTACGCATCGCATAGTGCAATTGTTCGGCTTTACAGGCGGTACCGCCTGCGGCAGACGTGCCGCTTTTTCCGGCAAACAGATAATCCGCGCTTACAAGTACGTCGCTTATGGATGTTTCGTAACAGCGGGCATTCATATACACCGCTCCTCCGACGCTTCCCGGAAGCCCCGCAAAGGATTCAAGGCCGCCGAGAGAATTGATACGGCAAAAAGCGAGCAGTTCTTCAAAGGTACAGCCGGAGCCGCAGTGTAAAACGGAGCCGTCAAATCCTATGTTTTTTAAAGAAGCGGTACAAAGGGTGCAGCCTTCGATTCCTTTGTCGGAAACGACAAGATTCGAGCCCCCTCCCAGGATAAAAAGGGGCACACCGAATGAAGCCGCCTCCTTTAATACGAATATAAGGCTTTGTTCATCCGCAGGCTCGATAAAAACGTCGGCAGGACCGCCTATTTTAAAGGTTGTATGCTCGGACATCGGCTCGTTATACAGTATTTTTCCGCGAAAACAAGCCGATGTATTGCACATTTCCGCTATTTTGCGTAAATTATTCATAGGTAATCAGTATAATATAAATTACGGATAAAGGAAACACCGACTATGGCACTGCGTTTATTCAATACAATGGGACGAAAGCTCGAAAACTTTATTCCCGTGGAAAAAGGGAAATGCGGTTTTTACGGCTGCGGCCCGACCGTTTATAACTATGCACATATAGGCAATTTGCGCGCCTATGTGTTTTTGGATACCCTTGACCGTGTTTTACGCTTTTTAGGCTACAAAGTAAATCACGTTATGAACATTACCGATATCGGCCACTTAACAGGAGATGCGGACTCCGGCGAAGACAAAATGTTAAAAACCGCGCGGGAACGCGGTCAGTCGGTTTTGGAAATAGCCGATTTTTATACGCAGGCATTTTTTAAAGATATAGACAATCTTAATATCCGAAAGCCCGACGTTATCTGCAAGGCGACCGAACACATTCAGGATATGATAGACCTTATAAAACGTCTTGAAAAAAACGGTCATACCTATATGGCGGGCGGCAATCTCTACTTTGACGTTTCAACCTTTCCCGATTACGGAAAACTTGCAAACATCAATTTGGACGATTTAAAAGCCGGCGCGCGTATCGATGTGGACCGAAATAAGCGGAATCCCTACGATTTTGTGCTGTGGTTTACAAAGAGTAAATTCGAAAATCAGGCTTTGGTGTGGGATTCTCCGTGGGGCAAGGGCTATCCGGGCTGGCACATAGAATGTTCGGCGATGAGCATTAAATATTTGGGAGAGCAGTTCGACATTCATACCGGAGGCATAGACCATATACCGATTCACCACACAAACGAAATAGCTCAATCGGAAGGCGCCACGGGTAAAAAATGGGTAAATTATTGGCTTCACAACGAATTTCTTGTAGTGGACAAAGAAAAAATGTCCAAGTCTTCAGGAGATTTTTTAACCCTGCAAAAACTCCTTGATGCAGGCTATGAAGCCCTCGACTACCGTTTTTTCCTTTTGGGCGGCCATTACCGAAGCCAGCTTGCCTTTTCGTATGCGGCGATGGACAGCGCAAAAAATGCGCGAAAAGCCCTGATTCAGCGTACGGCAAAGGTTTTAAAACAAGCCTTTGACGAGGGCCTCGCACGGGAAAAAGCCGAAGCCTGTGCGCGCGCTTCGGATAAGGATTATATCGGTACGGATTACGCCGATACGCAAAAAATTACTGCGGATTCTTTAAGCACACCGGCAAAACAAAGCCTGGAAACCTTTAGACAGGCGCTTGAAGACGATTTAGCCTTACCGCGCGCCCTCTCGGAGCTGCAAATTGCCGTTAAAAATAAGCATATCGGCTCTTCGGATACCGTGCTCCTGATTGCCCTTATGGACGAAGTATTGGGCTTACAGCTTATTAAAAGCGCCCTCGCCTTTTCGGATGAAGCGGACAAAAAAGCCGCGGAAATAAAAAGCGCTTCGGACAGTACCGGCGATGCGGAAATAGACGCCCTGGTTGCCGAGCGTACCGAAGCGAAAAAGCTGAAAAACTATGCCCGTTCCGATGAAATACGGGCTTTGCTCAAAGAACGGGGGATTATTCTGGAAGATACGCCTGAGGGAACGATATGGAAACGCGCATAAAGGCGCAAAATGCGCATATAAAAATCACGAAGATGCGCATAAAAATCCGCCGCAGCTGTAACGTTTACGGGGTATGCTTTGTTTAATATGCAAACGGGCTCCGATAAGGCCGAATCGACCATATATGCGGCAAATGAAGCCGATTTTCGTAAAGTGTACGATGCCCTGATGGCTCTTTTATTTAAAGTATCGTACCGCATCGTAAACGACGAAGAAGCGGCCGAAGATTTGGTCCATGATTCGCTTATAAAGATGCACGAAAAAGAACTTGTTTTTCCGTCATTGGACGACGCAAAATATTGGCTTATACGGGTAGTCAAAAATGCGTCTTTAAACTATGCCAAACGGAAAACGCGAGAAAAAAAAGCATATGAGCGTTTTTTAAAAGAAGACCGCAGGCAAACGGATTCAGGAGAAACGGAATTACTGAAAGCCGAAACCTTACGGCGTACGCGCGAAGCCTTGGAAAAACTGCCGGTCAATTTAAAAACCGTTCTTATACTTAAAGAATATGCCGAATTGAATTACAAGGAAATCGGACGGGTTTTGGGAATTACGGAAGGAAACGTAAAAGTGAGAGTTTTTAGAGCACGTGAACAGCTTTCAAAGTTGATAGGAGAAGACGATGTCTACCTGCCCCGCTAAGGATATCCACTGTTTGTATGCGGACAATGAACTTCAGGAGCCCTTTAAAACGGAGTTTGAAATACATACGGCTTCGTGCGACCGATGCCGGCGCATTTTGTCGAAGTACCGAACCCTGCGTAAAAGAGTAAGCGATGACTCGGACCTGCCCGCCTTTTTGCAAGACAGGCCTTCTCTTTCGGAACTCGATGAAGGCTATAAACGTCTAAAAGCGCGCCTGAGCTATAAGAAGGTGGTCTTACCCGAACAGCCGTTTATCCGTACTTTTTCGGCAAAAATGATTCCCGCAGCTGCCGCCGCCGTCTTTGTTTTTACCGCGGTATTGGCTTTGCGTACGGGAAACGGCGGGCGCACGCAAAATCAAGTTACCATTCCCGCTTCAATGAGCAGTGTGCGGGCGGAACCGATTCAAAAACGCGGCATCGTTGCACCCGAAAACGTAAGCGCCTCGTCTCTTGCCTCGATGTTCGGAACTCGCTACCAATTTACCCTTGATACGCCGCAATTGACTGCTATCGATGTATTTAAACCCGAACTTTCGACAAACGTACATAATGTAAATCATATACGTATCCCGCTGGCCACTGTGTCTCAAATGCCTCTTATTTCGGCCGTACGGACAAAGGAGCCCTTTGACTTTACCGAGGTTTCTTTCAGGTGAGTATCCTCGGTCACTGTATATACCGGTTCCGCAAACATCCCCTGTTCAGGGCCGTTTTCATACTCGGTTTAACAGCCCTTATCGTGTTCCTGTTTTTTTACCTTTCGGCCGTAAAAGAGCGGCCGCCGGTACTTACGGGTATTCATCCTGCGGTAGGAGAACCGGGCGATGTCATTACGATTACGGGTAAAAATTTCGGCGATTCGAAGGCAACCGACTCCTTTGTTGAAATAGCAGGCGGAAAACTTTCGTCTTCGGCCTATATATCGTGGACGGACACCCTCATACGGGCCGTATTGCCGTACAATGTGGAAGACGGCCTTGTGTATGTACAAACAAAAAACGGCAAATCCGAAGCGGAAATCTTTGCAAACAGACAAACTCTCCCCGTTCCCATCCGGCATAATCCCAAAACGGCCCTTCCCTTTATCGCTTCGATAGATAAAAAGACAATGCATGTCGGCGCTTTAATTACCCTCAGGGGAGGCAACTTCGGTAATCTGCGCGGCTCATCACGCGTTTTTTTTACCGCAGGCTCGGCTGAAGGAACAAAAGAAAAGGCCCTCATCCCCTGTTCCGATTTTGATGCCGATTACCATTTTTGGAGCGATACCGAACTGCAAGTCCGTATTCCCGACGGAGCCGACAGCGGCTATGTATATGTGGAAACCGATTACGGAAAAAGCAACGGCTTTGATTACAGCCTTGCATCGCCGCCCGTTACAAAAACCTATACCGACTTGCGTACCTATTCGGTAAAATTATCGGCCGATATAAGCGACGCTCAAGCGGAGGCGAATGCGACTTTAACGCTCTTTATTCCGCTTCCGCGTTTGACTTCAACCCAGCGGAATGTTCAAATCGTCGCTTCAAATCCGGAACCCTCAATTTCGGGTTATCTGAATACCCTCGTGCACCGCATAAACCTAAACGAAATTGCAGGCAAAAAATCGACTTTTTCTCATACATTTGCGGTCGGCATTCACGGTTTGCATACGCAGGTCGATGAAACAAAGATTAAAGCCTACAGTGAAGACACAAAAAAAATATATGCCGCATATTTAAAAAACGGCCCCTTGATTCCTTCGGACAATCAAAGCCTTCGCAGCTTGGCCGCATCGATAGTAAAAAAGGAGAAAAATCCGTACCGCAAGGCAAAATTGCTGTATGAATGGATGCTCGAAAATATCTTCGTCGAAAGCCGCGTTTCCGCAAGCGAGAGGGATATTGCGGATATTTTGCGCTTAAAAAAAGCGGATGCCTATGAGGCTGCGGTTTTATACACCGCACTTTTACGTGCCGAGGAGATTCCCGCCCTTACAAACGCGGGAATATTGGTTGATGCGGATATGCAAAGCCGCAATCACTGGTGGTGCGAATTTTATATTGAAGGGGCCGGCTGGATTCCGGTTGACCCGGCCTTGGGAGCGGGCCTTGAATATAAATCATTTCAGCGTCAAGACTCGCGTGCGCAATTTTATTTCGGCAGTCTCGATGCACAGCATATTACATTTTCGCGGGGCTGGAATAATATAAAACCCGCCCACATTGCAGGCAAAAAAGTGTACCGCCCCAAGTCTTACGCTTTGCAGTCTATTTGGGAAGAAACAACGGCGGGAACGGTTAAATACAGTTCCTATTGGCAGGATGCCGCCGTAACCGGCGTATATTAAGTTTCAACAGGAGGAGATATGATTAAGGTATTATCGGTCGGAGGGTCAATCGTAGCACCGTCGGAGCCGGATACGGCTTTTTTAACCGCATTTTGCGCAATGGTACGTTCATGGCTTAAAGAGAACGATACGCGAAAATTAATCCTCGTCGTCGGGGGAGGAGGTCCCGCACGCATCTACCAAAAAGCCTATCGGAGCGTCTGTTCTTTATCTCATGCGGGAGAAAGAAACCGCGATATCGAATCCTACGATAATGAACAAGCAGATTGGCTCGGTATTATGGCAACACGCCTTAATGCCCGGCTTTTAAAAGCCGTTTTTTCCGATTTATGTCCTCAGGATGTCGTATACAATCCGAGCGAACCGGTAGAATTTAAAGGACGGATTCTCGTAGCGGCAGGCTGGAAACCCGGCTTTTCCACCGATACGGATGCGGTCTATTTGGCGGAACGTTTCGGTGCAAAGACGATTGTAAACCTTTCCAATATTGAAAAAGTATATACCGACGACCCTGCAAAAAATCCGGAAGCAAAACCGCTGGATTCCGTTTCATGGAGCGATTTTCGCAAAATGGTCGGAGATGAGTGGGTGCCGGGAAAAAATACGCCCTTTGACCCGGTAGCAAGCAAGAGGGCCGAAAGCGCAGGTATTTCCGTTATCTGTGCCGGGGGTAAAGACATAAACAATATTCTTGCGATTTTAAACGAAGAAGCATTTACCGGCACCCTTATCGGCTGAGCATTTAAAAATTTTTCATGCGTTCCAAAAGACTTGCAAGCTTTTTTCCGTAAAGAGGGTCTGAAGCCCAAGTGCCGCTCAAGCCGTATACATCATAGGCTTTGCCCTTGGGCTGTACCCATTTATAGCGCGGGTCAATCAGGGGCATACGCAGCTCTTCGGCAGTCCCGTAGGCCTTTAAATGCTGAATATGCGCCCTTACCCCCTCGCGTTCGGAATTAAAACGGTTCCCGCGCTGCAAGGCGTCTATGGCTCCCAAACCGCAAAAATTATTCATATCCTCACTGACCAGGCCGCCAAAGCGTAAAAAGCCCGTTTCCAAACACATTTGTGCAAAGGCAAGGTCGGAATTGATGCCTTCCAAAGCCCCTTCGGCAACGTATAAGCGGGCCAGGCGTTTTACCTTTACGTAATCTGCGGAAGGAAGTTCATGCATAAAAAAAGCGGCTAAAGATTCGGCACTTTTTATACCCGCAGCGGCAATCACACATGAAGGAGAAAGGCCCTGTGTGCCGGAAACGGAACCGGCAGTATTTTTTATCCCCGGGCGCAGAGCCGAAAACGAAGCGCAGGAAAAAGTCAAAAAACAAAACAGCGTACAAAGTGCATATAAAAACCCGTATTTCGGATTTATGTTTGAATTCATTGCCATACTATACTTTTTATCAAAAAATATTTCAATAAAACTGCTCAAAAATTGCAATCGCCGCCTATATATATAGTAGGAGTTTTTATGTATGATTATTCCTTATCGGATTTGACGCTTAAAAATCACAAAAAACCGCAGGCAAGGGAAAATCTTCTCAGTACGGGAGCCCACAGCTTAAGCAGCCAGGAATTGGTGATGATTTTATTGGGCTGCGGAACCGCCCGCATACCGGTAAGACAATTATCCGGCAGGGTTTTGGAGGTAATTCAGACAGTTCCCGCCGAACGCCTTGCCGAAACTCTTTTAAACACAGAGGGCATCGGCAGGGGAAAAGCCTGCCTCATTGCCGCGGCCTTGGAACTGGGGAAACGCTTACATCCCGCTCCCGGCGCACGGATATACAGTCCGCGCGACCTGCTTCCCCTCCTTCAGCACTATACCCTCGAAAAACGTGAACATTTTTTATGCGTTTCCTTAAACGGCGCCCAGGAAGTAACGGCCATCAGAACGGTCAGCGTAGGCACTTTAAACCGCACCCTGATTCATCCGCGAGAAGTATTTGCGGACCCCCTTAAGGAGCGGGCGGCGGCGGTTATTTTGGCTCACAATCATCCTTCCGGCAATTGTGAGCCGTCAATCCAGGATACCGATATTACAAAACGATTGCTGAAAGTATCGGAACTTCTGGGTATTCATTTATTGGATCATTTGATTATCACCGCATCGAGCTATTTCAGTTTTGCCGAAAGGGGGCTGGTTTTTCCCCGATAAATATGTTATGCTTGATTTATGCGATGCTCCCGAAAAGCATGTATTTTTATAACGTTTTTTTTTGTTTCCGCCCTCGGCTCCGCCGTTCGGGCAAACGGAATATTCGTGGAAAAAAAATCGCGGCATTCATCTTCGCGTGTTATACTCGATATACGCTCGGCAGTCTCGGCCGCCGATGTATACATCAATAATGTACATAAGGGAAGTACACCTCTTGTTATTGAAGATATGCTTCCCGGCTATTACAAGCTCCGTATTGAAAAAAAAGGCTTTTATACCGAATATGCCGAATACCTTTTTGAAAGCGCACAGGTATACAAAATAGTCGCCGAATTACGGCAAATCACGGGAAGCCTGCATATCCGAGTGAACGAACCCGAGGCCGCCTTATATATAAACGGTACAAAAAACGGACCTCCCATACTCTGCTTTTATTTGGGTGCCGGACCGAAAGTCGACAGTCCCGAGGACGGCTGCAGATGGCATGTAAACTTACCTGAGGGTAAACACGAAATTACGATTAAAAAATTCGGTAAAAAAACCGCCGTATCAAAGGTTTACATATCCGGAGAAACGCAGGTTTATCTTGATTTTTACTTAGAGGATGCGGATTTTGAACTGACATCCTTTTCAGCCGATAAAAAACGCTTTAATCCCTATAATCCGGGAGATTCAGGAATATGCCGCTTTACCTGTTCCGTTACGGCAGCCGGAGAGGGTCTGCTTGAAGTATACGGTGAAGCAAATGAACCGGTTTACCGTCTTGTCTTGGAGCCTTTTAAGTCAGAAAACATCGGTTTCAGCTGGAACGGAAGAGATGAAAAGGGCCGCGTACCGGAAAGCGGCACTTACAGGGCGGTTCTTAAAGCACGCGGAAGCGGAGAAGGAGATTTTTTCACAGAGCGGACGGAGGAAATAGTCATAGATCGCAGCCTGTTTATTCCCCTGGCCTTTTTTTCGGCAGGAGGCCTTTCATCGGGTTTTGTTCCTTCCGCACGCCTTATGCCGAAGAAAAACCTCTACAGTGCATGCACGGCCGGCGCCGATTTTTCCCTGCAGGAAGGCTTTAAAACGGCTCCCCTTTTTTTCGGTTTTGTTTCAAGCCCCCTCGATTTTTTGGAATTGTCATGTACGGCCGGAACCGAAATAAGAGAAGGAAGGACAAGTCCCTTTATTGTACAGGGGGCACTAAAAGCAGCCGGTAAAACGGGTATTTTCCGTTACGGAGCTCTTTTAGGCGGCTCGTATTCATCGGCTTATCCCGGAGGTATGTTTAACGAGGGCGTTTTACACGCGGGCATTCTCACGGGTGCGGGAAAGGACAGCCTGTATGCGGGAGTATCGGAGCAGGTATATTTCGGCAATGAAGACGGCTCCTTATACCCCTTCGGCGGTTTTTTAAAAACGGGCTTTGCCTGTACCTTTCAGCAAAACTTTTACGCCCTGCACGTATCGGCCGCCCTGCGTTCACCCTTCCGTCAAACGGGCATAGAGGCGTTCGGCAGCCTGCATACGGGTATTGAAGTATGCATATGTATACCGAAAACCCCGTACATGCCTGCTGCAGGTATATACTATACGCGCAACCGGAAAAAAGAAAACGGCCTTGCATTCCGTATAGGGGCGGCACTCTATCACTGAAACAGTTAACTCTTATAAGGAGAACGTATGCAGGATGTTTGGTCTATTTTAATCAGTATTTTAAGCGGAATCAACTATCTTTTTATAGTATTTATCCTGTTTTTTGAAAAACGCGATTCGGGAAGGCGCTTTGCCTGGATTTTAACCCTCAGCTTTTTACCCGGCTTAGGCATTGTTTTATATTTTTTATTCAGCGGCCATTTTTTTACCAAAACGCGTAAAATGGAAGCCGCAAAAGAATACGTCAAAGAAGAGATGAGCCGCCTGATGAGCGACCAGCAAGCCTTTTTTAAATCGCAGACGGGAAATCTTCCCAACACGGTTATGAATGAATATAAATCGCTCATTCATTTAAATCTGAGCTACGGTGCAAGTCCGGTTACTTTTTCAAAAACCGCAGAGATATTCACTTCGGGAAAGGAAAAATTCACATCCTTATACCGCGATATAGAGCAGGCGGAAAAGTCGATTTATATGCAGTATTTTATTATCCACAAAGATAAAACCGGTCAAACCCTCCTGGACCTTTTGTGCCGTAAAGCACGCGAGGGCATTGAAGTACGCCTTTTATATGACGATATCGGCTCATTTACCACGCCCCGTTCTTTTTTTGCCGCATTGGATAAGGCGGGCGGTATGACACTGCCCTTTTTTGCCGTGAAAACCGGAAGCCCCTGGTCTTTGAATTTCAGAAACCATCGAAAAATCGTCATCATAGACGGTAAAATCGGTTATACGGGAGGGTTTAACGTCGGTGACGAATACGCGGGATTGGGTAAAGTGGTGTGGCGCGACACCCACGTAAGATTAACCGGAAGCTGTGTATATTCTTTAATGAACGTTTTTTTAGTGGACTGGTATTCGGTTGCGGAAGGTAAAAAAAAGCTGCCTGAGCACATGAAACACTCGGCTGAATCCGTGCGCAAAAAAATCACTGCAGCCAATACGCGTATTTTGGAAGCGCTGAAAACGCAGGTACCCGATGAAAAATCGCAGATTCCGGTACAAATAATCGCATCCGGGCCCGATAATATCCTGCATACGGAAATAAAAGACGCAATGATACGCATGATTATGAGTGCAAAAAAGCGCATTTACATTCAAACGCCTTATTTTACGCCCGATTCTTCATTTTTTGCGGCGATTAAAATAGCATCAAATTCGGGCATAGAGGTATCGATTATGGTACCGGGCAAATGGGATAAATTCTATGTACGCGCAGCCGCCTTCGCCTTTATGCGCGAACTTTTACCCGCGGGAGTACGATTTTATAAATATCCGGGCTTTATTCATGCAAAAACCTTGATTGTGGACGATAAAATAGTAACGATAGGCTCATGCAATATAGACAGCCGCAGCTTTGAACTGCATTACGAGGCGAATGCCTTTTTTTACGATGAGTTTTTTGCCCAAAAATATGCGGACATCTTTGCAAAAGACCGCGCCGAATGCAGTGAATATACCCTTGAAGAAATGAATAAAAAACCCCTGATTCAGCGGGCATGGTGGGGTTTTTGCAGTTTGTTTGCACCCTTAATGTAGCGTTGGAGATGGGGGGAATTGAACCCCCGTCCGAATGAGCGGATCGGGAACATCTACAGGTTTATCGGTGCGAGGTATTTGTCGGGAAACGGTAGCAGCACCGCAAGCGTCGTTTCCGTATTCCGATAAAAGTCCCGTGCAGGTACCGGAAACCCTGCAAAGCAAGCCCTGATCGGCGTCAGGATATCGGACCGCTCAGAGCGGCGCAGACCGTATCCCGCGATTACGCAGCTAAGGCGTAGTCGTAAGAATTGTCGAAATCGGCAATTATGGTTTTTGTCTGTTCGGAGGAAAGACGTCCTCACCTGCAGTTCGAGACCTCAAACACACCCGTCGAAACCGGTGCATCCCCAATCGACATAAAGATACTATCGGCAGACAAAAAAGTCAAGCCCCGTTGTATTTTTGTTTTTTTTTTGCTATAGTCAGCCATATGGCGGACATAAGCGATTATATTTTATGGCGCGCGGATATTCCTTTTACGATTTCTCCCTTTAACGAAATAGATGCGCTGATACTGTGCCAAATCCTGTATATCGATTTCGACGGTATCATAAGCGATGATTTTAAATCGGGTATTACGCTCAAAGAAGCCGCGCGGAAATACGCTCTCCGGCACATGAACGACAAAACAAAAGATTTCGGCGTTTTTATAAATCCGCGTTCTGCCGATCTTTTGGAAGCGGCCGGCAATTCGCTGCGATTCGGAGGGATTGAACTTAAGGGCTTTATAAACGATATAGACATAAAAAAAGAAAAACAGTTTGCGGCATTTACCGCTTCGGTTTCTCCGCGCATACACTGTATCGTATACCGAGGTACCGACGATACCCTTGTAGGCTGGAAAGAAGACTTTAATATGGCCGTATATGATCCGGTTCCCTCCCAGCAGGCAGCGTTGGACTATTTGGAAAAAGCTCAAAACGTTTGCCGCGGAAAACTGTATACGGCCGGCCATTCAAAGGGAGGAAACCTCGCCCTATATGCCCCCGCCTTTTGCACGAAAAAGCTCTTTAAAAGAATTGAAACAATCTTTTGCTTTGACGGGCCGGGATTCAATTCCGATACCTGTAAACGCGGGGATACCGGGCGTGTTTTTGCAAAAGCGGCATGCTTTGTTCCTCAATCGTCGGTAGTCGGCATTCTCCTGCATCATTCGGACAATTGCACCGTTATACAAAGTTCCGAGGCAAACGGTGTAAGCCAACACGACGCGTTTTCATGGCAGCTTCACGGAAAAGATTTTGCAATTTTACCGGAACGAAGCGACGAAAGCGTCTTTACCGAAAACACGGTCAGCGACTGGCTAAAACAGGTCTCAAAAGAAGCCCGTGCGGAATTTATAAACAGCTTATTTGACGCGGCATCTTCAGGCGGCGCTTTGACTTTGACGGAACTGAAAACGCGTTGGCTTCAAACATCCGCGGCGGCTTTAAAAAAACTGCACAATACGGACAGTGACACACGGGAACGGATTTTCACCATCTTTAAGCTTTTTCTCAAAGCCGTCCGCTCGAACCTGCCCGTATTCGGCAATGCTTAGCCGGCGGCTTCTTCAACTTCCTTATCGGACATTAACTCCGTTAAGCGCAAAACGGTCGCCCGCGTGCCTTTTTGAGCTTTTTTGGTTTGCTCAAATACATCGATAAGCTCGGTAATGCTGTTTATCATTGCATCAATCTCGTTGTTAACCTTTTGCGTTGCGGAGGTTAATTGACTGAAACTGCTTGCGGACTTTTGACGGGTTTCGGCAAGCATATCGTTTTCGTTTTGCAGTTTATCCATTTCGGCGAGGACGGTTTTGAGAGAGCCTTCCATACCGGCACTTTGAGCGTTTGTCTGTACAATAAAGTTGGATATTTCGGCGAGAATTGTTTTAAAGCTTGAAACCTTGTCCGTGATATTGGCAAAACTTTCGGCCAAAAGAGCGGAAGCCGAGCCGGAATCGCCGATTGCGGCGGTAATCTGTTTGATGATTTTCCCGGTCGAGTCGGCTTCTTCCGATGATTTTTCCGCCAAACTGCGGATTTCTTCCGCGACAACCGCAAAGCCCTTTCCGGCTTCGCCTGCATGAGCGGCTTCAATGGCGGCATTCATTGCCAACAGGTTGGTTTGCTCGGCAATCTGTGTTATAAGAGCGTTTGTTTCAAGCAGCAAAACAGAACCCTTTGTAATTTCGTCGATAACGTAGGTCATCTTGTTTAAGTTTGCCTTACCGGTTTCACTTGCATCCGAAATATTTTTAAAACTGTCTTCAATAAGCTGAAATTTCTCCGTTAAAATCCGCGTGTTTTGCACTACTTCGGAAAGACTTTTCACCGCATCTTTTGATTTTGTACTCTGCTCGGAGATTTGTATGTTCAGGTTATTTAAAAAATCGTTCAGCTGTCCGGTACTTGTTTGACTTTCACCGAGCATGCTTTGCTGAACATTGATTTCGCTTAAAACGAATTCAACATAGTCGGATATTTTTTCGAACGACTGCGCAGCTTTTTGCATTGTTTCGGTTAACAGCTCATCACCCTTGGTTAAATCCGCGGCGGCGCTCTTTATTTCACCGAACAAAAGCTTCAGTCTGTTCGAGTACTCTTCAAGCTTTACGCCGGTTATTTCGCTGCGGCGCTTTTCAATATTGAATTTCCATGCGAGGGCCATCGATTGTATAATTAAAAATACGGTCAACCCGAAAGGAACAAGGCTTATCAGAGGAATTACAAGCATAGCCGCAAGAACATCGGCAACACCCGAGAGAATCAAAATAAAGATACCGGCTAAAATAAAACCGTATCCGTTCCGTTTGCGCCTGGTCAATAAAATCAATACAAATATAAGATAGAGGGCCGCAAGGAGGGAGACAATCTGATGATATAACAGCAAAGAGGTAAAAAAAGCCGGCGGCGTAAAAAGGCTTAAGAGGGCAAAGAGAGCCGATTCCGCAATAAAAATCATCATAACGATTTTATTGACTTCTTCCTTATAGAGGCAGCGCAGATACATCAAAATAGGTACAATGATAAGGGCAAAGGTAACATATTCAATACGCAAATTGAGTACCCAGGAAAAACCGAAGAGTTCGGAACCGATGAGCGTCCCCGTGCTGAGCATACGGGCGGCAACCAAAAAAACGAACAGAGAAAAAACCAATAAGCTTTTTTCTTTTATGCGGAACAAAAATAAAATCAAATGATAGATACCGAGGGCAAGGGCAAAGCCGATTAAAAGACTTTCTCCGATTGCAGAAGTTAAAATATGGGAGGCCAGCACCTGCATTTTGCCCAATTTTACCGAGTTATATAAGCCGGCGCGCACATAATCGAAATTGGCGGCGTGAATTACAATATCCAATTCGGAATTGCCGTCGGAAATGGGAAAACCCTGCGTTCGGCGGCGGGTTTATACGTGTTTTTTGACTTTTCCGTCTTTCCGATACTTCCTATTTCCTGATTATTTACAAAAACCCGTACGGAAGTCATCGGCTGTTCTATATACAAGCCCAAACCGGACGCTCCTGCAGGAAGGAGTACTTTCGCCGTATAGGTAGCGTACCCGTAGGCGGGATATTTTTTCCCCTTGAGGCTTTGGGCGTTCCACACATCCGGAACGTTTATAAAATCGGCCGGAGATTCGCCGCTTTGTACGAATTCGTTCCAAAAAAATCCCCATTGACCGTTTAATTCGACAAAGCTCTTTGTATCGAAATTCCATTTTGATAAATCAACTCTTCCGCGGTTTACAACAGGCTCTTGTCCGGATAAAACGGCACACATAACAAAAAACATGCATAAAAGCACCGCCTTGGCAGCCGATAAAGTATTTTTCACATCGTCCTCACTTTAATTATTGGCTTGAATATTACTTTGTTATCATAACACAATACGCGCTTCACTGCAAGATTTTCGGTACTTGATTTTTTGTGCTGCAAACTCAGTATTTTTTGCGGTATACATCGGCTTCGCACAACCCGAAACCTTCTTCTTCGTATTCGCATATAAGGCCTGCAGGTTCAACATGAATCACAATGTCGTAAATACCGGGAATGTTTTTTTTCACGGCCGCGGATACGGCTTCGGCTTTTTCATGAGCTTCACGCACGCTCATGTCGGGCGGCACTTCTATATCCAAATCTATATCCCAACAGGAAGCGATTTTTCGTATGCGGGCTCGGTGAGGATTGGTAACGCCGTCGACCGAGCGGATTGCTTCAAAGAGCTTGCGATAGAGTTCTTCATCGGTATTGCCGTCCATCAATTCAATATTGATTTCTTTAAATAAAAACACGGCATTTTTTATAATCCATAAACCGACCAAAAAAGCGACAAGGGGATCCAAAACCGGCTGTTTAAAAAAGACGGCGCATCCGATGCCGAATAAAACGGAAGATGAAATAATCACGTCGGAAAGCATATTTTGGGCATTTGCCGATATAATGGCACTGTCGGCCTTTTTACCGATAATGCGCTGAGAATATGAAAGCGCTATTTTTCCCGCAATAGACACGCAGGTAACAATTACGGCAGGTAAAGCGGGTATCGGCGTTTCGTATCCGAAAAAGAAAATTCGGTACAGAGTTTTTGCCGCGGAAATGCTTAATTGGGAACCGGCAAAAAAAATAATAAAGGATAAGGCCATCGTAGCGGTTGTTTCGGCCCGTCCGTGTCCCCAAGGATGATCTTTATCACATGGGCGCGATATAACGACGCTGATAATCAGCGTCATACAGGCAATGGCGACATCTCCTGCCGAATCCAAACCGTCGGCTAAAACGGCAAGGCTTCCGCTTATAAAACCGACACAGAGCTTGGCGGAACATAAAAGCAAATTTCCTGCAAGGGCGATAATACCGGCAAGACGGATAAGTTTAAGGCGTTTTGTTTCGGCAAGAGGTTCGCTGCGGTTCAATACATTCGGCATTTACATAGTATACTGTGTGCGCCGGGAAAGTGCAAGGGCGAAATTCGGGGGGAGATGTATCATTTTATCTTAAAATGAGGATGTTGATTTATAATACCTTTAAAATCTAAAAGAGGAATATCCATAGAGCGGGCGTAATCACACAAGCGGCTATCACCCGAAATAAGCACATCACAATTTTTTGCCATGAGTAAAATTACAGAATCGGTAATGCCTAAGTCATAATAAGTATACTGCTCGATAGATTCTATAGTTTTTATATAACATCGATAATGACTCGGACAAGTGTCTGAGCGTTTCCGAAACAGGAGTATTGACAGTCCACAAAAAATACCGGGGCAATAATCCGCCTCTGGTCAGAACCAAAAGTAAAGGCAATGATAACATATCGATTAACTTAGCGGTTTATATAAAGGTCGATGAAAAGCCCGTTATTAAAGCATGGTCATTAATATGGGTATTCATTACGGTGATGACGGCCGCCCTAAAATGGTTAATCTTTCTACCGGAACAGCAACACCCAATAAATTCAGCGATATTACAACGCTCAAGCCGGCAAAAAACAGATTTAAGTCATTTTTAGGGAAAGAATAGATATACTCACTTATATCCGGCCCCGTATATATAGTAAAAGTATGTTTGGGGGCACAAATCGTAAAATAGATATAAATATTGTAGAGGGGAAAGGATAAATGAACATGTACAAGAATATTGTGAACAATTTATTGAATAAATATAAAAAGAATAATCCTCGCAATGATTCCAATATATATGAACATCACATTATTAGTATCAGTTTATTTGGAGTCAGTTCTTTTGATGATTATTGATATAAAAATTTATCAGGCAATTCATCCTATCTTGTCCTCGAATGAGATGAGAATAGCAAGTACAGTTATTCGTTCTGCCCTAAAATTCGGAACAAATATTGATTTTAATCAAGACGGAAAAAATGATATGAGTTTAACTTTGGGGGGATTATCATCAATAAGAGGAAGAAAAATAAAAAATATAGCGAAAAGACTTATTGTAGTAGATGATTTTGAACGAGCACTATTAGAGCCGTGTAAGATATTCGGTTATTTTTCTGAAATAATTACAAATTCAAAGACAAAAGTAATTTTTATCGGAAATGAGGAAAAAATATCTGAAGAAAATTTCCAAAAGAAGCAGGAATATTTGCAAATAAAAGAAAAAGCCATAGGTATTGAATTCGAAATAGAACCGGATATTGATAATGCTATTAGATTTTTTGTGAATAAACCGGAATTTAAAAACAAAGATTTCTTTGTAAATAAGACAACAGAAATTATTAAAACACTTAACTGTATAAATCTCAGAACTGTTTGGCAAGCTTTATATAATTTACATTTATTTATTGTTGTGCTGGGTCAACATCTCGAAGATACTGATCAAAAAAAGATTTATGAAATATTCCTCATATTATATATACAGAAAAATCTTGAAGAAATACATAAAGGGGATCCTGTTTCCGATATTCTTTCAATATACCTTAAGCATAATAGTTCATACAAAAAAATATATAGAAACTCAAAAAACAGAAGAACATAGAACTTTTTCCTTTTTTGCCAGTTTTGATTATATTCCTTTGTTCTCATCTTGGGAAAAATTAATTTTTGAAGGATATACAATAAACAATGGTTAATCAATAACTACGAAGCAGAAAAAGCTGCCATTAGTAGGAAGCAAAACAATAAAAAAGTTCTTACTAATTTATTTAAACTAATAGAAAAATGGTCTGATTTAGATAAAGAAGAATTCAGATCATTGATCGAAAATGTTTTTATTGAGATTGAACAAGGAAAATACGTACATCCTATAGAATTGGCACATGGAGGGTATACCTATAATAGAAGCGAACCTGAATTCGAATCAATATTTGAGAAAATCAAGATGTTCAATTTCGAAAATATCGCAAGGCATACGAAAGTAGACATAGAAAACGATTTAGAGTTGTTAGATGCCGATATAGAGATTATGGAAATTTAAAACTTTTACTTGGCTTATACCTAAAAGATAAAAAAAATATATCTTATGATCCGCAAGAACTACATAGGCAGCATTTAATTAATAGCTTAGAAGAGTTAGTAATATATTTTGAAAAACAGATGGGAATAAATATGAACACTCCGGAATAACGTAATTACTGCTGATAATGGGTACCGCACTGAACTATGTATATCTCTATACAGTCTCCTTGAGTTCGTGAACCCGCCCCTTGCCGCTTTCAATTTGTGAGATGCTTTGTTTTAAGAATTTCATATTTTGTTCGGAATAAATGTAGGGATCATCTTGAGCTTTGAGAGCAAAGGGCATACCGTTTTCTCTGATGGTCGCCTTTACAAAGGCATTTATTGCAGCTGAAATATTTAATCCCATTGAATTGCAAATTCGTTCAAACATGTCTTTATCCGTATGATCAATTTTTGCGGAAATTGTAGTCATATATAATACCTCTTACTCCATTGTATTACAACAATCGTTTTTTGTCAAAGATTAAAACAAATACTTCAAATAGTTCATTTACTTTGATTCATTTTTCATCCCTCCACATACAAAAAAATATCATGGCGCGAATAAACAAACCGTGCTATAATTCTTATGAGGTAACTATGATTTTATTCGGAAAAAAGGTTGAAATTTATCAAAGCCGGAATTACGCGGAATTTAAGACACTGAAAAAGCTGCTTAAAAAAAACGGCATTACATACGGTTCAAGCTGGGTACAAACCGAAGTTCCCTGCGGCTGCGGGGCAAAAATCAATATGCGCCAAGTTATAAATCGCGATTACAGTCCGTATATCTGGTACTTATATGTGCGTCCCGAAAACGAAGAGAGGGCAAAGCAGCTTGCCTCGGAATTCCTGTCCGGAGCGAGGGGGCAGCGGAAGATGCGCGAAAAGGGAGCTTAAAGCGCAGCTGAAGCGAGGGGGAGCTGCAAGCGGATAGGGCCGCTCCCCCTTCTCTATCGGGCTCCCTATCCGTTCTTTTATGCCGCCGGCTTGGTTCTTTTATTAAAAATAACGAACAGGAGAATACCCGCGAGGGGAAAGGCCGAATACGAGATAAACAAAAAGGGATAGCCGAAACGATCGATAACAAAGCCGCCGAGGGCGCTTGCCAAAACGCTTGCAATGCCTATGGTGCCGACCGAATACAAAAGCTGGCTTAATACGGTATCTTCGGCGCGGCGGACTTCGCGGGCGGCAAACATAACGGCCGCCGGATGAAAGAGGCCGAAGGTAATACTGTTGCACAGCTGGGCGCAGGCGGCTCCTGCGACGGAAGGAAAAAGAACATAGATGAGGTTCCGCACCGAGGTAACCGCGGCGGACAAAATTAAGAGGGGGATCGGTCCCCGGTACCGTATAAAGCGGCTCGAAAAAAACATAAGGGGAATTTCGCTCATTGCACTGATAACCCACAAAATACCTGCGGCATCGCTGTGAAGATATTCTTTTACATACATGGAAAAAAAGCGGCCGAAGGGGATTTGCCCGAATACGGTTAAAAAAATTAAGGCGAGTACAAGCCAATACTGCGGTGAAAAACGGGCAAATACGCTTTTGTCTTTGCCGAAAGGCCCGCAAGCGTCTTTGGAAGTTTCCGAAGAAAAGCGCGTGACTTCCTGTATGAGGGGTGTCATAAGACCGGGAATAAAAACGAGCGACAAGGCAAAAATAAAAGCCGGAACGCTCATCCATAAAATCGTTTCAAGGGTATTTATACTGTCTATGCGGATAAAGGCTTGCATAACCAGATTGGCGCATACAAAACCGAGAGAACCTACCGCGCGGATACGGCCGTACACTTCGCTTCGGGTACCGAGCAGGGCATGGATAAAGCTGTCGGAAACGGGGATGGCTCCCTTAATACAGGCGGCATAAAGGCCTAAACACAGGGCGGTAATGCCGAAAAGCGGTATCGAAAAAAGAGGAAGCGGAATCAGAGCGAGGATAAGACCGCTGACGCACAAAAACAAGCCGTATTTTCCGTTTTTTGCCGGAATGTTTCCCGTAAAAAAGGGAATAATCATACCGAATACTTCAAATATCGAAAGCAAAAGGCCTACCTGCGTAACCGAATAATTCATATTTCGCAAAAAAAGCGGAAGCCATACATTTACACAGGCATAAACTGCAAAAAGGAAAAAAGACGGCATAATCATATTCATAAAATCAACCTTAAACGGGATTGACAGAAAATCCCGTTTTTGATATAGTAATTTCCGTTGCGTTATAATGCAGCACACCCGCGGGGGTGGTGGAATTGGTAGACACGCCAGCTTGAGGTGCTGGTGGCGCGAGCTGTGCCGGTTCAAGTCCGGTCTCCCGCATAAGAGGACTGTTCTAAAACGTCGGTTTAGGAACAGTCCTTTTTTTATGCACCGCAGAGCTTAGCGGCGTACGGATTGACTGACCGCGCAGCTAATAACCCAAACCGCCCGCAGTTTTCAAGCTCGGCGGCCCCGATTATCCCTAATAACCCAAACCGCCCGCCTTTACCTGAAAGCGGCAGAATTCCATACTGAAAGACGCCCTGCCCTGCGTTACCGAGCGTAAGCCCGTCGAAAAGCCGAACATCTTTTCCATGGGCGCTTGGGCGTGGACGATTTCCGCAGAAGGTTTGGATTCCAAGCTTTGAATAAGGCCGCCCCTTTGGGTAAGAAGGCTCATTGCATCTCCGACAAATTCTTTCGGACAGACGATATCGACATTCATAACCGGCTCCAATACCTGCGGGTCGGCTTTTTCGCAGGCGGCTTCAAAGGCGGAGGCGGCGCATGCTTCAAAGGCAAAGGGTGTTGAAGTAAGCTCATTGTAGTCGAGTCCTGTTACGGTAACGCATATACCCGTACAGGGATAACCGTAACGTATGCCCGCGCCGAAAGAGTTGCATATGCCGTTTTTGACGGCTTCGACGATTTCTTCGGGGATGCCGTCCGTATTTGCGGTACAGATATAGGTATTATCTTCCGAAGAATTCTGTCCTGCCGCATCCGATTCGGAAGCGGGGGCGACACGGAGGGTAATGCCGGCCGTTTGCTCTTTTCCGCCCAATACTTTTGAATACACTTCGCTGTGAGACATTTCGCAGCCCACCGATTCGCGGTAGGTAACTTGGGGGTTCCCCACGCGGGCGGCCACTTTAAAGTCTTCTTTCATGCGCGTAACAAGGACTTCAAGGTGCAGCTCTCCCATGCCGGAAATAAGAAGCTGGCCGGTTTCCGCATCTTCGCGGAAGGTAAAGGTCGGGTCCTCTTTGGATAAAATGTCGAGGGTTTCTTTTAACTTATCGCGGTCGGACAGGGTTTCGGGTTCCAAGGCAACCGAAATAACCGGCTGAGGAAAGCTCACGTTTTCGAGAAGGACGGGAGCGCCCTCGTTTCCGAGCGTATCGCCGGTTTGGGCAAGCTTTAAGCCGATAAGGACTGCTATATCGCCCGCACCTATGCTGTCCAAAGCTTCGCTTTTATTCGAGTGCATGCGCAAAATGCGGTTTACGCGTTCGCGCTTTTTTTTGCCGACGTTAAAAACCTGCTCGCCCGTTTTGATTTTTCCCGAATAAATGCGCGCATAGCACAGGCTTCCGGCTTCACGGTCGTATTGAATTTTAAATACAAGGGCGCTTAAAGTTCCCGACTCGCAGCAGGGAATTTCGATACGCTCCTGTTTTTTTACCTGAGTACCGACGGCGGGGGGAACTTCGTCCGGAGCGGGAAGATAATCGACTATTGCGTCTATAAGCGGCTGAACGGCGCAGTTTTTGCGGGCCGAACCGCATAAAAAGGGTATAAAAAAGCGCTCGACAGTGCCGCGCCTGATTTCTTTTTGTAAAAGTTCGAGGGGAACTTCTTCGCCCGACAAAAACAATTCGGCGATTTCGTCGTTGTATGAAGAGGTTTCATCGATGATTTTTTCGCGCCAGCGTTTTGCTTCTTCAAGGCGTTCGGCGGCTATATCGCTTTCGATAACCGTTTCACCTTCATCGGCAGGGTCAAAGCGGTATTCTTTCATGCGCAGTAAATCGATAACGCCTTCAAAATTGCTTTCCGAGCCGACGGGAAGCTGGAGGGCCAGCGGTTTTGCGCCGAACTTTTGCCGTACGTCTTCCATTGCGGCAAAAAAGTCGGCACCGGTTCTGTCCATTTTATTGACAAAGCACAGGCGCGGTACGCGGTATTCGTCGGCTTGACGCCATACGGTTTCGGTTTGGGGCTGAACGCCGCCTACGGCACAGATAACGGCAACCGCCCCGTCAAGGACGCGGAGGGAACGCTCGACTTCGGCGGTAAAATCCACGTGGCCGGGCGTGTCGATAATGTTGATTTGGCGGTCGCGCCAATAGGTGGTGGTTGCGGCACTCTGAATAGTAATGCCGCGCTCCTGTTCCTGCGTCATCCAGTCCATAGTAGCGGCGCCGTCGTCTATCTCTCCTATACGGTGAATCTTTCCGGTATAGTATAAAATCCGTTCGGTGGTAGTGGTTTTGCCCGCGTCGATGTGGGCGATAATTCCGATATTGCGTATGTTTTTTAATGACATAATAACCTCGAAAGCGAGTATATCACAGTTCGCCGCTCTCTGCAAACACCCTTTGTTTGAATTCGGAGGGCGTAAGGCCGTACTTTTTTTTGAATGCGCGGCGGAAGGTTTGCGAATTGGCATAGCCGCATTTTTCGGCAAGCGTGTGTACGGGCTCTTTTATATCGGCTTCTATAATGCTTTTTGCTTTTTCGAGGCGGAAATCTTCAAGATATTGGGCAAAGCTTTTATGAATGCGGCTGCGGAAAAAATAATACAAAAAGTTTTCTTTTATGCTAAAGTCCTCGGCCATTTGCGAAAGGTTTAAAAGCGGATTGGCGTAATTATCTTCAATGTAAGACAAGATGCGGCCGACCGTTTTAGAGTCGGCTTCCTGCACCGTGCATGCTTCAGGTTCCGTATCCTGCACAGGCTTAAACGATTCTTCGCCGTGTTGTAAAAAAGAACCTTCCCGTTGAGGCATAAAACGCAGCCGGCCGGCCGGACGCTTTACAAAATAAAATGCGCAGACAAAAAGCAGCACAAGTATAAGCGGAGGAAGGACAAAGCGCCGGACTTCAACGGCTTTCAGCATATCGGCAAGGGGAACAAGGACGATACAAAAGGTATTTGACGCTTTTAGGGGCCGTACAAAGGCAAGATATTTTTTTCCGTTTATTTTGTGTGTAAATGAAGCAAAAGAATCCGTTTCGGTTCGGTCAAAAAAATCGCTTTCCATAACGGACTGCGCATATGAAGCGTCTTTCGGAGTACGCATAAAGAGAACCTGTTTTTGAGAATCGGCAATAAAAACCTGCGTTTTCGGATATATAAAAAGAGGCTCGATAACGGAATCGAAATGGCTTGATTTTAAAAGCATCATAAGCTTACCCGTATTGGCGCTCGAATTTTGCAGGGGGAAGGTTTGAGAAAAGATGAGTACATTGCGGCTCACCCCGTTTGTCGTAATGGAGGTTTCAGCCATCCACTTATTCATATAGACGGGGCGCAAATACTCGGAGCGCCACTGACCGCTGTTCAAATCTTTAAATTCAAAAAGAGAGCTGTACATCGCATCTATATCGAAAAAGGCGTTGTCCGCTTCCAAAAGATAATCGCTTGTTTTGGAATAGACGAATATGTCTTCGATAACCGGGTGAACCGGTTTTACATAGGACAGCTGCCGCTGGGCATCTATGATTTTTTGTATGTCCGGCGAGCCTTGTTCAACCGTTCCCTGCGTTACAAAGCCCTGCACATCGGCGTTTATCATAAGCATGTGCGACAAACGCTGCATTTCGCGCATGGTAAAATTGAGCCTGTCGCCCGCCTGCATAACGGCATTTTGATAGGCATTTTTTTTAGAGCGGATTGAACGATACAGCACAGCGTATTCGATAAGGGCGGCAAGGAGTACAAAAATAATCACCGCCGCAACGGTATACAATGAGAAAAAGCACGTATGTTGTTTTTTACCGAAAAACGGAGCTTTTACCACGAAGATGATTATATCAATATTTTAAATAAAAGTACACTGAAAACGGTCAAAATGCTTTAATCGGCATAAAAACGGGACAGGATGTCCCGTTTTTAAACAATTGCCGAATCGCTCCTTTCGTGTTATACTGTGTATAAGGGAGGTGTAAAATGCGCAAAAGTTTTGATAATTTAACTATTGCAGATGACTTCATGTTTTGCACCGTAATGGAAGACCCTATCTTGTGCAAAGAACTGTTGACAATGCTGCTCAAATTGTTTAAAGTGGGCGGCTCAAATAGCGCCGCCCACTTTAATGAGAGTTTGCCGGCAGGCAAACTCTCATACAAACAGGTTTAGGTTCGCAATTCTCAGGAATTGCTCACTTATAGAACCTTAGTATGCCGGTAAAGTGTTTTATGTCAGTAAATGAAGTAAAAGGGGTGCGTCTCGATATTATGATTGAGGACGAAGACGGCAAGCTCTACGACGTTGAAATGCCGTTTTCTGCCAGACATCCGTGTCCAGCAGAAAACACCGAGTTTTGCGTTCCGCAAAACATCGCTTTTGTTTAAGGGGCACCGCCCTCCGTGGCGGAATTTGCCCGTTGCCTGAGCGTATGAGATATTATCAATGCGCTATCGATAACAGTGCAATAAACAAAGGCGGCGACTACAACGATTTACCCGATACCTTTATTATATTTTTATGTACCTTTGATTACTTACAAGAAGGATTACCCGTATATACGATAAACCCCTCGTGCAAAGAAACGGGGCAAACCTTTGACGACGGAACAACAAAAATCATAGTAAACAGCACCGCCTCGGAGAAAGCTGAAGAAAACCTCAAAGCCTTTTTATCATACATGAACGGACAACCGCCGGAAACGGCATTTACTAAGCAGCTTGAAAAGCGGGTAAATGAAACCAAAGAAAACGAAGAAAAACGGAGGGAGTACATGTTATTAAAATCATTTGAAATGGACGCACGAAGAGCAGGAATACAGGAAGGAATTCAAACAGGCATAGCACAAGGCAGAAGTGAGGGTATTGTTCAAGGTTCTTATCAAAAAGCTCTTGAAACAGCCAAACTCATGAAGCTAAAAAATTGTGATACTGATTTTATTATGGAAATAACAGGTCTTTCCCAATCTGAAGTTGAAAAGCTGTAAAACAAAAAAAACGCGTCCTACACAAAAATAGGAGATATGTTCCGCTTTATTTTCGATTTTCGCCGAGTATAAAGTAATGCCATGAGCCGTATTCTTTTCCGTTTACAATCATGTCCTGCGTATGCTGCAAGTCTATAATTTTTATACCTTCAAAAAGTGCGGAAATGCTTTCGGCGTCGGCAAAAAAATGGGGAATGCCGTTTTCCGGGCCGTCTTCAACCTTTATAACGGTATTTTCGTCTAAAACGGGAAAACCGGCTTCTTTATAACTCCATGCATTTTTAGAGCATAAGGTTACATACAGTTCTCCCCCGCTTTTAACTGTCCGTTTTATTTCGCCGAGTATTTTTTTTATGCCCGCCGTGTCCGTATGCGAAATAACGTGATAGGCAAAAAGACAGTCGAACGAATCGTCTTTGTACGGAAGCGAAATCATATCGCCGGAACGGACGCTGATATTCAGCTGTTTATCCGCCGACTCGGCGCGCAGCGGCTCAAGGGCCGAAGCCGAAAGGTCAAAGGCGTCAACGGTAAAACCTTGCTGCGCAAAAAAGAGCGAATGCCGCCCCAAGCCGCAGCCCAAATCAAAAAGGCGTGAATATCCTTTGCGTTTCCACCGCGCGGCCAAATAGTGGGCAATTTGTGCCGGCTCTTTCCAGCTGCCAGCGTCGGCTTTATCCCAATTCCACGCCTTATGTTCGGCCATGTGTTTATCTCCAAAATACCGATAATCGGCGGGTACATCGGGGCGGGTGCAAAAGGTTGTATAAACAATACTGAATGTGTGCGACGTGAACTCGACCCGCAAAAAGGCTTCCGCGTTCGGGCGCGCACGCCCTCACTTGTGCAGATTATTTTGCGGGCGCGAAACCCCGTCGCACACCACAGTATATTTATATGCTACGACCATAGCACCGCGCCCCTGTACCCGCCATTCCCGCTGTTCCGTAGGAACAGCGGAAGTCAATTTTCACAATTCCGACATGAACGCCGCACGTAAAACAGTCTGTTTTAAATTCTGCACAGAGAGCGGCCATATTTAAGCTGCAAGTTTGCATAATGTGCAAAAAGTTTCAACTTTTTGCCCCGACACGTTCAAGTCTGCGATGTTTTTAAGCGGCACATTCGTGCCGCTTAAAAACTCGTCGTGCAAGTTTAGCGCACTATTTGTGCGCTAAACTTGGGCCTACTTATACTGGCGGTCGTAGGCGGCCTGCATATTGGCAAGAACGTCCTGCAAGCGCAGCTTATCGAGGTTTTTAAGATAGGCGTCCCATTCTTTGTCGCTGTTTACGTCGAGGGTGCCGACCATAAACTTAACGGCGCTTTGGCGGATATAGTTTGCCAATTCCTGTTTAACGGTCGAAAACTTTTCGTTTTCTTCGGCGGTGTATTTGAGCGGCGGAACTTCGTTCTTTACGTTTGCATAGGGTTTGTACAGATTGTGAGTTTCGTCGTACAATACCTTTTCGAGATTTTTCGGTGCATAGTAATCGCCGGTCAAATCGGCTGCTTGTCCCAAGCGGAAAGCGGAGGTTTCTCCGATAGTATGACCTTCGATAAAGGTTACGTTTTGCGGATCCTTATCGTTCCAAGGCTTAAGCTGTTTCCAAATGGCCTTTTTGCCGTCCAAACCGACATCGGAGGCGGAAGCCCATGCCCATGCATCGCCTTCGTTTCCGTATTTTTGCTTAAGCGTTCCTTCGGTGCTGTACATATAGTCGAAATAGCGCAAAATGGCTTCGGCATAGGGTGTTTTGGCGGACAATACGAGGGCGCCCGTTCCCGGAGTGGGTAAAAAGTTAACCGCTTCGCGTACGCCTTTGGGGCCTTTTAAAGGCGCGATGGCCTGGAAGTGTAAAAAGCGCTCGCCGCTTAACGAAGAAAATTGACCTCTCCATCCGCCGGTTACAAAACCGACAACCGGCTGGGCGGCGCTTTCAACCAGCTGGGTAAGCTGACTTGAATCCTGTGTAAAAGAGCCGTTGTAAATAAGGCCTTCTTTATACAGTCTATTGATGTATTTAAGAGCTTCGCGGTAAGCGGCTTTATTTACGGCTGTGTCCACTTTTTTACCGTTCATCATATATCCTACATTGCCTTCGGCGCCGGCACCGGTATTCGTATCGAGGTCGCAGTAAATAAAGGAGTTCATCAAAAAGCGTTCTACCTGATCGTTCCATCCGATGATTGAACCTGCCAAGGGAATCTCGTCTTTTTTGCCGTTGCCGTTCGGATCCTTATCACGCATGGCAACCAGAACCTTGTAAAAATCTTCGGTTGTTTCGGGAACTTCCAAACCGAGCTTGTCGAGGAAGGGCTTGTAGACAAACATCTTGGCGGCATTTGTACAGTGGTAACATACTTCCAAACGGGGCAAAGAATAGATGTTGCCGTCGGTCATAGTCATAAAGCCCATTGCACCGGGGAAATCCTGCAAGGCTTTGTTCAGGTTGGGCAGGGTTCCGTCCGAATAGAATTTATTTAAAGGCATAAAAAGCTTTTCTTCGGCACCGTATGTTGTTTCTTCCGCAAAGCCTAAAACACGTTCAAAGCCGAAAAAAGCGTCGGGTAAATCGCCGCTTGCCAAGGTTAAGGCGAGTTTTTCTTTTGCAGCCTGTTCGGGAACCATAATCCAATTTACTTTAACGCCCGTTTTTTGTTCCATGAATTTGGAAAATTCGTTTGTGTTAAAGTCTTCAACACAGGGCGGCTGCGGCACCATAATATTTACGGTAATAGGTTCGGATACAACAGGATAGCTTCCCTTCGCCGTGTACTTGACCTTTGAAGCCGCGGCGGAATCTTTACCTCCGGCGGCAAACACGCATACGGCCGACACGAGGACAATGGCCATAGTTGCAAGTTTTTTCATAACTTTTCCTCCATAATTTTTAAGCGGTAAACGAACACCCGTTGTTAAACCGCCCGTATACTCACCGCGCATACGCACGGAAGTTTGCATTTTATTCGGCACAGCGACACGTTTCAGTGCGCCTCTGCTACTCGGCACTGCCGAGCTCAGCCTTTTACCGAGCCTATCATAACGCCCTTAACAAAGTGTTTTTGTACAAAGGGATATAAAACCAAAAGCGGAACGCTGGCTACCACAATGAGGGCGTACTTTATCGTTTCGGCCAAGCCCTGAGTACGGGCGGCGGCTTCAACATCCGAAAGCATACTCGGGTCCGTTCTGTTTACAATCAAGATGTTACGCAGCACAATCTGTAAGGGATACAGCTTTTTATCCTGCAAAAACACAAGGGCGTCGAAATAGCTGTTCCACAATACAACCGCGTAAAACAAAGCCAAAACCGCAATGATTGCCCCCGATAAGGGGATGACGATTTCGAAAAAAAAGCGCAAATCCGAACAGCCGTCGATTTGGGCGGCATCGTACAATTCGTTTGTAATGGTTTCCTGCAAAAAGGTGCGCGCAATAATTACGTTCCATACGTTTACCGCATTCGGCAGCACCAAAGCCCAGCGCGTATTGTACAATCCGATATTTTTTACAACAAGGTACAGGGGAATAAGGCCGCCCGAAAACAGCATGGTTACCATAATGAATTTGGTAACGAAGTTCCGCCCGTAAAATTCTTTACGCGAAAGCGGATAGGCAAGCAGCATCGAAAGCGACACACTCATAAAGGTTCCCAGCGCAACATAAATAATCGAGTTCATATAACCTGAAACGATATCCTTATTCGCAAAAACCGCCTTGTAGCTTATCGTGTCGAAATCTACCGGAAAAAGCCATACCTTGTGTGCGATAACCGCTTGGGGCGAACTGAACGAACTGGAAACAATATAGATAAGCGGATATAAAACCGTTACAAAACACAAAAGTAAAAATACGTTGTTTATAAGATTGAAGATACGGTCGGCGCGTATTTCGCGTACCCGTGAAACCGGTTTTGATTTATTTACCATAATCCGCCCTCATCTTTTTTTGCCTTTGCCAATTTATTGAATAAAAGAATAAGGCATACGTTTATAATCGAATTGATAACACCGATTGCCGTCGAATAGCTGAAATCGCTGTTTACCAAACCCATTTTATACACATAGGTCGACATAATTTCGGCCGTTTCCAAGTTTAAAGGGTTTTGCATTAAAAAAGCTTTTTCAAAGCCCAAGCTCATAACAAAGCCCATGTTCAAAATAAACATAATGACAATCGTGCTTTTTATGCCGGGTAAATCAACGTGCCATATTTTTTGAAATTTATTTACGCCGTCTACGCGGGCGGCTTCATACAGTTCGGGGTTAATCGAAGTAAGGGCGGCAAGGTAGATAATCGCGTTGTAACCCGTGTTTTGCCACAAAGCCGACCATACATAAATATGACGGAAGAGGCCCGGCTCGCCCATAAAGTTGCGCGCTTCCAAGCCCAAATAACCGCGTATTACGTTGAAAAGGCCGAGGGCGGGATTCATAAACTGCATCAAAATCGAAACCATAACGACCGTCGATATAAAATACGGGGCGTAGGTTATCATTTGCACCGATTTACGCCATGCTTTACTTTGCGTTTCGTTCAACGCAAGGGCCATAATAACGGCAAGGGGAATCGACGCAAAAAGGGCGTACATACTTAAAATAAAGGTATTCCACATAATTTGCAGGGCCGACGGGTTGCTGAAAAACTTGATAAATTGATTTAAGCCGACCCAGGGACTGCCCCAAATGCCCTTAGATACACGGTACTTTTTAAAGGCAAGCAAAATACCGTACATGGGAATGTACTTGAACAAAATAAAATAAATCATCGGAAGCGCAACAATGAGGTAAAACTGCCAATGCGCGCATACTTTTTGTTTAAACTTCTTATCGAGCATAGATACAGTATTACATCGGAATGCGTATTTTGAAAGCGTCGATATTTTAAAATCGGGTATGCTTATATAAAAAGATGAGGCATTTTTAAAAAAACAAGGCGTTTATTATAAAAAAATAAACGCCTTTAATAAAATCGGGGCTTACACTTTAAATTTTTCCACTTCCCGTACAAGACTTTCGATACTCTGTTTATTTTTTTGCGTAATTTCATTCACTTCCTGTACGGCATTATTTATTTGAACGGCTCCGGCGGCCATTTCGTTCATGCTGCCTGTAATAATACGGGTTAAACCGTCCAGTTTATCCATCTCGTGTGCAATACCCTCACCGCCGCGCAGCATTTCGTCCGAACCTTCTTTTACTTCAACCGTTACCGCATTGATGTCGCGGATTGCCGCAAGAACTTCTTTACTGCCCTTTTCCTGCTCATACATAGCTTCGGTTAAACGGCTGCTCATTGTTTTAACATTTTCGGCCAAAGAAAAAATCGCATTGAATTTTTCTTCTACGGTTTTGGAAGAAGCGGAAAGCGTTTCTATTTCACCGGACAGTGTTTTTAATGTCGATGTTATCGTTTTTCCCTGCACGGAAGATTCTTCGGCAAGTTTACGGATTTCATCGGCAACAACCGCAAAACCCTTCCCCGCTTCGCCTGCATGAGCGGCTTCGATAGCCGCATTCATAGCCAATAAGTTTGTTTGACCGGCAATATGCTGAATAACATTGGAAGCTTCTATCAAACTGCCCGATTCTTCGGCAATTTTTTGCGTTATCGCATTTGAACTCGATAAGGTTTCCTTACCTGCCGCAGTCGCGGATGCCAAATCTTTAATAACACTGTCGCTTTTACCGAGCGTCTGCGTAATCGATGCAATATTGGCAACCATTTGCTCTATTGCCGAAGAAGATTGGGCAACGCTCGCCGCTTGCGTTTCGATACTGCCGTTTAATTGCTTTATGGTACTTATAATTTCGCCGACGTTTTCGGCCGTTACGGCAACGCTCTCGGCTTGTGTCATTGCCTGCTGTTTAATGCCGTCAATATTCGCACTGATTTGATTTATGGCGCTTGCCGTTTCGATCATATTGCTGGAAAGTTCGGTGCCTATACTTTGCATAGTTCGGGTATTCCCGCCGACAGACTTTATGGATACCCCTATTTTTTCGATTGTCCGGTTAAAATACCGCGCCAATTCGCTTACTTCATCGTTACCCTGAATCGGCAGCCGGACGGTTAAATCGCCTTCACCTTGTGCAATATTTTTAAGCGCATCGGCGACACCTGCAACGGGCTTTACCATTTCCCGTGCAATCAAAAAGATAATCAAAAGCACAACAGCTAAAATGATGAATCCCGTAATTACCAGTGAAAGACGCAAATCATGTATTGTTCCCAAAAATTCTTCCACGGGAGCCATTATTACCAATGTCCAGCCGGTGGTTTTCAATTTGGCAAAAGAAGCGATATACTGTACATTTTCATACCAAAATAAATCCACATCGGAAGCACGGGCGGAAACGGCGCTTTGTTCAAATGCGGCAAGGGTGGCAAGAGAGGAATCCTTTTGTGCCAATACCGAAGCGTTTCGCTGTTCTTTAACCCACTGTATATCTTTATATGCAATTGTCGTTCCCGTAACTCCCAGTACATACGCTTCACCGGTTTTACCGACTACGATATCGTCAATGGATTCGGTAAGCCACAAACCGTTGACGCTTCCTGCCAAAATAGCGGCAACTCTGCGGTTTTCATCATAAATCGGAACGGCAAAAACACCTACCAAATCCCGGGAGCCGGTACGGGAAATAAGCGGTTCGGAAAAAAAGTTTTTACCCGCAATTGCCGACTTAAACCATTCCCGGTCGCTTACCGGAATAACGACTCCGCTGTTCGTATGCCTGTTGCCCTCTATATCGGTAATATCCAATTCCAATACGGCTTCATTAAATGCTATTTCGCGTTTGAGAAATTCCGTCTTTTCAAGATATGAATACGACGGATCCGTAAGTATCGGCATACGGGCTATTCCTTCAAAAAATTGGAAAAAAGCGGTTATTCTGCCGTCCAATATTTCCGCCGTATCGGCCGCCTTATCTATAAGATGAGTTTCGATTTTTTCCGTTACGGCTTTTCTCGCGGTTCTCACCGCTAAAACGCCTTGTATCGAACCGGCTGTAAAAACCAAAAGGCCGAAAATAATAAGCAGCTTTTTTCGAATGGAAAACAATTTGTGCGGTGCGCCGACTTTTTTTTCTTTTGCAGTCATACGGGGTACTCCTCTGAGTAAGAAATCTTTTTGTGTAACGGAGCCGAAAAACTCCGTAACACAAAATAAAAAAAAACAAAAAAATTGTCAACTAAGCTCTTTTCGGAATACACGGCACAGCATGCCGCATAAAAAGCGGTATCGTGTGCAAGCCTTATTAAGGGGCGTTTTTTTTAAAACAGGTCATTTACCGAAAAAAACATTTTGCCCCTGTTGCATAATGTAAAATAAGCTTATAATACGGTTACGGTTTATATTGAATCGATTATAATAAGCGTTATTCGGAGCATACTATGAAAAAAAACTTATATTCGGCCGAACAGCTGCATAGAATACAAAACTGGCAAAACCTGCAATTCGGCATGTTTATTCACTTCGGCCTCTATTCGCTTGCAGGCGGCTGTTGGAAGGGTAAGCCCGTAAAACGGGGCTATTGCGAGCAAATACTTTCGCACGGGGAACTTCCGCAAGCCGACTACGAAGCGTTAATGCACGAGTTCCGTATACCGGACTTTAACGCCGAGGATATCGCCCGCCTTGCAAAAGCGGCCGGCATGCGCTATATAGTGCTCACCTCAAAACACCACGACGGCTTTTGCCTCTTTAATACAAAGACAACCGATTACAATTCCGTGAACGCCGCATGTAAGCGCGACATCGTTGCCGAACTTGCCGCCGCCTGTAAAAAAGAAGGTCTTGCATTCGGCTTGTATTTTTCACTCATCGACTGGCACTGCCCCGATGCCCTCCCGATAAGTGCCCATAATTCCGACCGAATACCGCCGAAACACCACGAATACAATCTCGCCCAATTAACCGAATTGTTGACGAATTACGGCGATATCTGCGAGTTATGGCTAGATATGGGACATCCTACCGCCGAACAGTCAACAGAAATTAAAAAGCTTGTTCATTCGCTTCAAAAGCATATTATGATTAACGGCCGTATATGGAACGATATGGGCGACTTTGCAACCATGCCCGATAACGAACTACCGGAATTGCCCTTGGACGAATACGAATTGAATGTGCCATGGCAAACGCCTGCTTCGATTTATAAGGAAACATGGGGCTATAAAAGTTGGCAGGAACGCGGCAGTGCGGACGAAAAAACGGCGGAATTAGCCGAAAGCCTGCGCCGGGTGGTATCGGGCGGCGGCAATTATTTATTGAACATAGGGCCGGACAATACGGGAAGGGTTATTCCCTTTGAAAAAGAAGTATTGGAAGGCATAGGCCGCTCTTTAAAAGAAAGCCCCCTACCCGTCCGCGATTTTACCGGTTCGGCTTCCGGCCCGTCCGCTGCCGGCGGTGCCCAAAACTCCTCTGCACGAGAATCGGACAGCGGAGCACGGCAGCCTCCCCTTATTAAAGCCGAAAAAGACGGCTCTTTTATACTGAATATATGCACAAACCTCTTCCGTTATACGGGCGAAGAATACTACGGTTTGCGCCCCATTGTAACCGGTAAGCGCTGGCGCTTGGAAACACCGCCCGAAAATGACGAGCGTACCCGTATGTTAGGCTGGACATGCGTTTCTCCGCTTAAAGAAGACATTAAACTGTGCTTTGAAGACGACGACACGCGCATATATTTTCCGCTTCGAAAAGGAAAAACGCGCGGTATTATACACTCCGAATACCGCTTGCCGAACCGCCCGTTTTGCACATTGGAACTTTCCACCGTCGGAAATCCCTTGGAACGCGGAGAACTTATACCCGATAGCATAGCGCTGACGCTGGAAGGGTAACGGTGAAAAGAACGGTAAAACGGTAGAATATGTGCGGATACGAGCCTATACGGTTCACCCGATTTTTATTTTCTCCTTCGTTTTTTTATTTTCGGATAATCTTTCGGTAAATATAAGTATATACCTCTTCCGTCCTCGCCCAAAAGAAGAAAATCGTAGTTATGTTGTGCAGCAAATAATACTGCATTTATCTCATCTAAGGAACTAAATAACGGATCCCTCAAATCATCACGAAGCATGTAATACTTTTTACCCTCAATTTTTAGCAAATATTCTTTTATAAAATCTTCAAGCGGTAATTTTTTATCCGCTATTTTTGTCGATGCTTTTTTGTCCGGGCTTTTAATCTTTGCACAAAAAAAATATCGTGTATTACCTATCACTCGATAATCCACATCGGTATCGGTTAATTCATAGTAACCGTCAACGCAATATACATATATGAGCGCATATGTTCCCCACACATTTTCTCCCGAATAATAATAATTCTCAAGAAAAATACGTTCGCTGTTTTTTTCGAGCCGCCGTTCATATGTATCCTGCGCATAAAAAAAAGCACAAACCGACAACATAAAAAGAAAAATACCTGTTTCTTTAATGACTAACTCTTTCATCATATCCCATTTGTCTCCGTAATGCATTATATAATCTTGATAAAATTATACAATAGTGTAATACTTCGAAAAAACAAAGAGAATTTCAACGATATAGCTTTTACAATGTAAGGATTTTTTGCAAAAAGAGTCAGTTTTAGGAGAGTTCTGCGATTTCGGCTTCCGAAAGCCCGGTAACCCTGCCGATAAAATCAGCCGCACAATTTTCCTTTTTCATTAGGGCCGCTGTTGCCAATGCTTTTTGACGGGCACCTTCGGTAAGCCCGTCCTTTCGACCTCTATCAAAACCGATGGCTTCACCTTCAATACGTCCTTCTCTGCGTAAATCGTATTCACGGATATTCAATGACATATAGGTACTCCTGAATTGTTCGTTTAACTTTGCCGTTTCAACAAGCTCGTCTATATCTTTGGTAAAATCGCTTGTTGCCCGCTTTTTGCACAGGTACTCTAAAAAAGCATGAAGTTCCTTGTTTACTTCCCTGCCGTATGCACTTGCATTATAAAACACTTTGTAGGATTTGTCATCAAGAAAAAGAGCATTATTCTCGCTACAGACATTGCGGAAGGTATACACAGGTAAATCCTGTTTAAACGGGTCCGTAAGACAGATAAACATCACATAGCTTTCTTTAAGCTCATCATAGCCCTGTCCTGTCAACAGATTATCGACATCCATAAGACTTTGATAATAGCGAGTGCGTTTGGCAAGGGCGGGCCGTGTTGATGTTTGCATTTCTATATCAAAGGTGCGTTCATCATCGGCCGCATAGACATCCAGACGGATTCCCTTACTTTCATAGAAGGGGGCAATCGTTTTTTGTAAAGACGGGTATTCTATTTTGCCGACCTTAATATGTAACAGACGTTCGATAACACCCTTGCAGATTTCCGGATTTTTCATAATTGTGCCGAACATGAAGTCGTCAGTGAATGTCAGTTCATCTACAGTCTTAAAAACATAGGACATAACTTTTACCTCCACCTATATATATAGGTGGAGAATGACAAAAAAACAGACTTTTTACGGAAAAAAGCGGAATAATTTTACTAAAATTGAAGCGGGAACAGAGGGAAGCTGTTCTTCTATGAAGCGGATTATTTCTTCTTTTGATGTGTGTTCGGTAAGCCTGAAAGCGGCTTCAACATTTTCTCCGATAGATACGGGACCGTAAGCGGCGCCCCCTGCGGCAAACACCTTTCCCGCGGCAAAGCGCCCAAGGCACAGCCGCCGAAAGCCGCAAGGCCTATCGAAAGACCGCCCAAGCTGACGCCTCCTACAGCCACACCGCCGAGGGCAAGCAGCAATCCGATTGAAAGGCCGCCGAAGGAAAAGAGTCCCAATGAAATGCCTCCCAACGCGACAAGGCCGAATGCAATATTCCCGATTGCAATAATCCCGCGGGCACATCGGGCGCCGTTTCCCGTGTGTATGTGCACAAGGAGTGGGAATGTCGGGCATATTGATTCCGGCTTCCCATTTACTTACCGCTTGACGCGACACATCCAAGATTTCGGCAAGCTCTTCCTGCGAAAGAGCCCGTTGTTTGCGTAATTGTATAAGATTTTGTGCAAAGTTCATGTTCACCTCGTCTTTTAATCTTATACGCTTTTACGCTTTTGCACTACCAACTTAGCGGAGCAAATGCGCAACTTGGGGTTGCATAAGTGTAGATAAATACGGTAAAAAAACTAAAATTCCTCAGGCTTATTAAAATGTCCGCCGTGTATTATTTGTGCAAGATTATATACGGAATTAAAAAGCTCCGGCTGTACGACAATCCCTTTCTCTACTTCAAAACTGCCGGTTTCGCGCAAAAACATATTTCTACGGGTATCGGTAATTGCACGCACAGCCGAAGTAAACGGAACAAAGGCTGAAGATACAACCGTTTGAAAGGATTGACAAAAACGGTCAATATATTCTTTTTCCGCAGCGGAAACATCATAGACTTCATTGCTTTTTTCATTGGCTGAGTATCCGTTGATACAAAGGCGGCAGTCATTTTTATTCATTACGGTTTCATTGCTATCGCGGAAAAAACTTTCTGCAGAAAAATCGAAAAAACAGGGGCGAACAGGTCGCACAATAAGGTCTGAAGCATTATACAAATGTAAAGCCGAAACATCGTATCCGGATTGCAAATCCATAAAAACAAAATCGTATTGACCGTTTAATTCGGCAAGCATGCCGGTTAAATGCTGTAACGGCAAATTACGTAATTCAACCGAATTGAACGGCGCAGGAATTATATCAACATGAAATTTATCGGTCAACAAAATATAATCGTCAAGTTTGTTATCCGGTTTGCTTAAGGCAAGACCGATATTTTTATAACCGACTGCTTGTTCTGTTTCAGCATTAAGATAATAAAAACTTACGGATTTATTCATCGTTATATCTATAACCAAAACACGAAAACCCGCGGCACTCAAACAATTTGCCGTCATAATAAGCAAAGAACTTTTACCCGTGCCGCCGTTCATACTTGCAAAACCGATACGTTTCATAATTCTTCCTGTATTTTTATCTCCCGCTGTAATATTCTACAACAGGATTATAAAAGCATCAAGCTTTCCAGTGCATATCCTTGTCCAAAGGATATATCGGGCGGGGAAGTTCCTTATATTCCAAGCGCGAAAACACTTCGTTTGTACTGCCGTCGGTAAGGACGAGCATGGAGCGTTTTGCAATCGCCCTGATTTCCGGTTCAAGGTAGCCGAGTTTTACGACAATCGCCTTGCAGTGTTCGGGCTCGATTCCCAAAGCCCTCATCATTTCCGGGTCGTAACAGCCGACGTGTTTACTTGTAACGATAACGTCTATTCCCTGCACATCGATAAGCGCCATATCGCTGTTTTGTGCGCCGGGCCATGCTTTACACAGCTTTTTTACGCGCGCCTTTACCGCTATCGGCGAGCTTTTTACCGTATCGAAGGCGGCGCCCAGCGTTCCTTCAACGATGCTGCCCTCACCCGCTTTAAAGGCTGCTTCAACAAGGGCGGGGTCGTAAAAGGCTTGATAGCACAGGGGCGGGTTAAGCGACGAAAGATAAGAGTCGGCCATAATTTCTTTGAGGAAATTCGTTACGTCTTGGGAAGATCCGGCCGTCGGGTTATCGCCGCTGTCGGAAAGCACTACAGGGTACACGCCTTCTTCTATGCTCAATTTCGTGTGCTTGAGGGCGTCGGCGGTTTCGCGGGTTTCGTTGTAAAAACCGAATTCGCTTCTCGTATCCCAAAAAAGCTGCGCAAGCTCTTTTGCCTTTTTGCGCGCAAGCTCCCTGTCGCCGTCGGCTACAACCATAGCCGTAACACCGTTGTCGGCCGTATCCGCCCACGGAAAACCGAGTAAATAGGAAGCGGCCATAATGCCCCTTTCTTTTTCAACCTCGCGCAATACCGCTATAAGTTTTTTCATCGGCTCGACGCTTGTTTCGGACTGTTCGCCCGCAATTAAAAAGGGGATTTTTACCGCTTCCAAAACGGGTTTTGCTCCCTTTTCGAGGGTATCGATTGTCATACGGGCGGCGTGCACTCCGGTTTCGTAGGTGTCCGTGTGGGGCGCGCACTTATAGCCGACATAGCCGTCGACATAGCGCAGCATTCTGTCGGAAATAGTCGCGTGCATATCAAGCGAAGATAAAATCGGAATATCGGGGCAGATTTTGCGTATATCTTCGAGTAAGTCCCCTTCGGCTTCTCCTATACCGCGCACGCGCATGGAACCGTGAAGCGAAAGGCAGAGGGCGTCCAAGGGAAGAGCATCTTTTACAGCCTGTAAAAACTCGGCTTTAAGTTTAAGATAATAGTCTTTGTCCCACTCGCCGTTCGGGACGGCGCGCGCAATCAGTGCGGGAAGCACTTCATAGCCGGCTTCTTTAAGCGTTGCAATCGCTCCGCATACCGAACTTTGTCCCTTCGATTCAATCAATTCCTTTCCGCGGATAACCCAAATATCGTTTTCGCCGGTGGTAATCGGATTAAAGGTATCCGATTCGTGGTGCATTCCTCCGACGAGTACACGCTTTTTCATATAAAAACCTCCGATAAAAAGTCAAGCAATCGGCTCAAAGTTTTATGCTTTGCCGAGCCTACTCTTTTAAGGCGCCCTCGCCGAATCCTTTAATCAGCTGGGCATGAAACACAATATAAAATAAAATCATCGGCAATACACCGATAACCAACGAAGCATACTGCAAACCGTAGTCGATGTTCAATCTGCCGGCAAACTGCGTAATCGCAACGGGAAGGCTCTTTAAGCCGACCTTTGTCGTAAACACAAAGACAAATAAAAACTCGTTCCAATGTCTTAAAAAAGACAGAATAACCATGGTTGCAATCACGGGAACCGACAGGGGCATTATCATCATCCAAAATACATAGCGGTACTTTGCCCCGTCTATTTCGGCCGATTCGATAAGAGCGTTCGGGATTCCCCTCACATACGATATTGCAATCATAACTGACAGGGGCAAATCAAAGGCGATATAGGGAATAATAACGCCCAAGCGGGTATTGATAATTCCCAATTTTGCTTCAAGCTGAAACAGCGGAATGATTACCGCATGAACGCTTATCATTAAGCCCAAGGCAAAGGCCGAAGTAAAAAACTTTGCCGACTTAAACGGAAATTTGGTAAGCGCAAAGGCGGCCGCCATAGCTAAAAGCATGGTCGAAACGGTGGCGCTTATCGTATAAATAAAGCTGTTTACCAAGGCAATACCCAAATGCCCCTTTGCCCAGGATTCCGTATAGTTTGCAATGGTCGGTGCTTTGGGAAGGTCCAAGGGGTGAACCATAATTTCGGCATTAAGCTTAAATGAAGAATAAAAAAGCCATATTAACGGAAAAAGAGTTAAAACGGCAAAAAGCAGCATAAGAATATACGCGCTTAAGCGCCAAGCGTATGTACTTTGTCTAAGTGAAGTTGTTTTCATGTGCACACCGCCTTAATAGTCAAACCGTTTTGTTACCGCACGGCTTATAACTAAGGCAATAACGGTAAACACAATAATAATTACGGCAAGAGCGCTGCCGTAGCCGTAGTTTTGGAATACAAAGGTTGTATTATACATATATACGGCAATAACTTCCGTAAAATGAGCCGGCCCTCCGCCGGTCATTGAGTAAATCAAATCGAAACTTTTAAAACTGCCCGAAACGGCAAGAATCGTATTTATAAAAATAACGTGAGCGAGCATGGGAGCAATGAGGCGCATAAAAACGGTACCCTCTTTTGCGCCTTCAAGCTGAGCGGCTTCAATAACGCTGTAGGGTATGCGCTGCAAATTGGCTAAAAAAATAACCATGTATAAACTCGTATGCTGCCATAACAGTACGAATAAAATAGGCACTATTGCAAAATACCGATGCTCGAATATCGTCATAATATAATCGGGATTTCCCGTTATATGCCTGACAATAGCCGGCACAATACCCACCGGAGAAAATATACGGTTCCACAACTGGGCGACGATAACCGATGAAATTGTTATGGGTAAAAAGATTAACACTTCAAACATATCGGCGTTTTTAACCATTTTGCGGTACAGCATATAGGCAAGTAACAGGCCCAAAGGAATTTGGCCGAACACCGAAATCAACACAATTGCAATATTATTGCGCAGTCCTATATAAAAAACAGGGTCGGTAAACATACGGATATAGTTGCCCAATCCGATAAATTCCATTTTTCCGTAGCCCTTCCATTTTGTAAAACTGAGATAAAAACTGAACAATACCGGAAAAATAATAATACCGATATATATGATAAAGGCGGGCAGTAAAAAAGAAAAATAACTTGCCCGTTTTTGCCCTATATAGGTCATTTGTCAACCGCCTGAATGTGATAAGGGGCTGCCTAAAAAGCCGATTACTCTTTAGACAACCCCAATCGATTATTTCACAATCGATTATTTTTTTCTGTTGCTGTCGTTTGCGGCAACCCATGCTTCGTATTCGTTTGCAAGCTGTGCCGGCGTTTTTTCACCGATCATAACCGCTTGAATACCGGGGTTAAGCAAACCGTTTACGCCTTCGCCGTCCATCTTCGCATCGATAACATAACCCATCGTTTGGTTGTTGATGAGGTCGATGTATTGCTTACTCAATTGGTCGATATTGAATTTTGCAAGGTCGAGCTTATAGGTGGTAACGGTTCCGTAACGGGTAAGAATTTCGCATGCTTCTTTTCCGGAAACAAAGGAGATAAACTTCCATGCGGCATCGGCTTTTGCACCTTCCAATTTTGCATTCATACCGAAGTTTTCACCGAGCGTTGCGGCACTTGAACCCTTGGTAACTTCTCCCGCAACGGCGGGGAATGCGATAACCTGATACTGCTCAAAATCTTCGGGCTTTGCCGATTTTTTTAGGGCGGAAATGCGCCAGCCGGCGTCCAACAAGTATACCGCCTTATCGGCAACGAATTCGCCCCATGAAGCGGTACCTTCAAGCTGGTTTACTCCCGGAGGGAAAAGCTTTGCATCGGTCATCTTTTTGATAACGGCGATGGCGTCTACAAACTGCTTGTCGGAGAATTTAGCCGTACCGGCCATAGCTTTGTCGAACCATGCTTTGCCGGCCATACGGTCGGTAAGCATGGACAGCAATAAGGACTGTGCCTGCCACTGGCCCTTGTTTGCAAAGGCAAGCGGAGTTAAGCCTGCGGCACGGATAACCGGAACCTGTGCAATCATTTCATCGAGGGTTTTGGGCGTGGTTAAGCCGAGTTGTTTTTGCAGTTTGGGGTTTACATAAACGGCGGTACATACGGCCATGTTGGTGGAAATAATATAGATTTCACCGTTCGGGCCTTGCGGCTCCCAAATAGCGGGGTTGTAATTCTTTTTCAAATCGTCGGTAAGATAGGGACGCAAATCTTTTACCATGCCGCGGTCCAAAACGTAACCGGAGCGGGCGCCTGCATAGGTGGTAAATACGTCGGGAATATCGCCCGAAGCGGCCATTATCTGAAACTTGTCGTGAAAAGCTTCACCGTTTACATATTCGAATTCCAATTTGATATTCGGATATTTTTTTTGGAAAGCTTCAACCGTTACGGGCCAATATGCGGATTGGGGGTTTGCAAGATCCATCTGCATGTACACCGAAAGGGTTACGGGTGCATTCGGATCAACGCTGTCTTTTTTTTTACAGCCGACAAATGCAAGAGTAACAACCAGACATAATGCCGTTACAAGGGCAATACTCTTTTTCATTTTAATCCTCCTAAGAGATACGAATAATTATCGCACAATTTAGTGCGTAGTGCAGTACAGTATATCACTGCTTTAATCTTGATGCCAGCGTCATTTTTTGAAATAAATGCGTCAAAAATTTAAAAAGAGGGCGTTTTTTAAAACACATATGCAGCCCGTCATGACTTATATAAAAATGCCTCTGGCACTTTGCTTTTTTTCGCGTTACACTGTTGACATGCACAGTCGGTAATGTACAGCAAAATCGAGCACAGGAGAAGCGACGACTATGAGAACCGAACACGATTTACTCGGAGAGCGCGAAGTTCCGGACGAAGCCTATTACGGCATTCAAACCCTGCGCGCCGTTGAAAACTTTTCGATAACGGGTATAAAACTGAATTTATATCCGCAACTGATTTACGCCCTTGCCCGGGTAAAGGCGGCGGCCGCCCGCGCAAACTTCGACCTGGGTATTTTGGATAAGGCGCGCTGTGAGGCTATAGAAAAAGCCTGTGCAGAAGTTGCCGAAGGTAAATTCAATAAGGAATTTGTTGTCGATATGATTCAAGGCGGGGCGGGAACGTCGACAAACATGAACGCAAACGAAGTGATTGCAAACCGTGCCTTGGAACTGTTGGGGCATAAAAAGGGCGAATACACATACTGCCACCCGAACAACCACGTGAACCTGTCCCAATCGACAAACGACGCCTACCCCACCGCGGTTAAAATCGCCCTTTATTCGGGAAACAAACCTTTAATAGAAGAACTGCAAAGACTCATCGCTTCTATGCGCAAAAAGGCGGCCGAGTTTTCTTCGGTTTTAAAGATGGGACGCACCCAGTTACAGGACGCCGTTCCGATGACACTCGGACAAACCTTCGAAGCTTACGCGGTAACCCTCACGGAAGAAGTCGAGCGCTTAAACGAAAACGCCCGCCTTTTTTCGGAAATCAATATGGGAGCAACGGCTATCGGCACGGGCATAAACAGCGAGCCGGGTTATGTTGAAAAAGTAACCGCGCACTTAAAAAACATTACGGGTATGCCCCTTGTTTCATCGCCCAACCTTATCGAAGCCACGCAGGACACCGGCTCCTTTGTTATGTATTCGGCTTCGGTAAAGCGGCTTGCCCTAAAACTTTCCAAAATCTGCAACGATTTACGGCTTTTGTCGTCGGGGCCGCGCTGCGGCATAAACGAAATAAATTTGCCGCCCGTGCAGCCGGGTTCGTCCATTATGCCCGGAAAGGTGAATCCGGTTATTCCCGAAGCGGTTAACCAAACCGCCTTTAAGGTTATCGGAAACGATTTAAGCGTAACCCTCGCCTCGGAAGCCGGACAATTGGAATTAAATGTTTTTGAGCCCATCATTGCCTTCAGCCTGTTTCAATCGCAGGATATGCTGTGCCGCGCTATGGAAACCCTGCGCACACGCTGTATAGACGGCATTACGGCAAACACCGAGCTGTGCCGCGATATGGTCTACAAGAGCATAGGTTTGGTAACCGCCGTAAATCCGTTTATAGGCTATGAAGCGGCTACCGAAATCGCCAAAACCGCCCTTAAAACGGGACGCTCCGTATACGAGCTTATATTGGAACAGGGTTTATTGACGCGAACGCAGCTTGACGATATTTTAAACCCCGAAAACATGACCCACCCGCGGAAGATACAAAAGTAAAAGGGCGCGGCGGAAACTGTCCGGAAGCTTCAATTTTCAGACAGTCTTCGCTTGTTTTTTTAGACAAAATCCAAGCCGCCGCCGGCACCCTTAACGACGCGCACGGTGCTTCCTTCAGGATAATCGCCTGCAAGGATTTTTTTTGCAAGCGGGTTTTCCAAATAGGTTTGAATGGCGCGTTTTACCGGGCGCGCACCGAACAGGGGATCGTAGCCCGTATCGGCAAGCCAGCCGACCGCTTCGTCGGAAACGTCCAGCGTTTGGCGGCGCTCGGCAAAACGTTTTGCAAGGCGTTCCAATTGGTTGCGCACAATGGATTCCATACAGCTTCGGTCAAGGCGGCTGAACGTAATTATTTCGTCTATGCGGTTTAAAAACTCGGGACGGAAGCGCGATTTTAAAAGCGCATCTATATCCGAAGCGGCCGCATTCAGTTTTTCGTTTGTGTCGGCTTGCAAAATCAAATCGCTTCCGATATTGCTTGTCATAATGATAATCGTGTTTTTAAAGTCCACTACCCTACCCTGACTGTCGGTTAAGCGGCCGTCGTCGAGCACTTGCAAAAGCACGTTGAATACGTCCGTGTGCGCCTTTTCGATTTCGTCAAAAAGAACGACGCTGTAAGGCCGGCGGCGCACGGCTTCGGTTAACTGGCCGCCTTCGTCGTAACCGACATAGCCCGGCGGCGCTCCGATAAGGCGGCTTACGCTGAACTTTTCCATATATTCGCTCATGTCGATGCGCGTAAGGGCTTTTTCGTCGTTGAATAAAAAGTCGGCAAGGGTTTTAGCCAATTCGGTTTTGCCGACACCCGTCGGGCCTATAAACAAAAAGCTTCCCAGCGGGCGGTTTTCGTCGCTTAAGCCTGCGCGGTTCCGCCTTATGGCGTCGGCTACGGCTGAAACGGCTTTTTCCTGGCCGATAACGCGCTTATGCAGTACTTTTTCCAAATCGAGGTATTTTTGCTTTTCGCCTGCAAGCATTTTGCTCACGGGTATTCCCGTCCACGTTGACACAATGCGCGCAATATCTTCTTCGGACACTTCCTGGCGCAAAAGGCGTTCGGGACTTGCCGCTTGAACGGCCGATCCCTGTGCGGCCGCACCGCTTGTGCCGTCCGCTTGAGCATTTTCTTCTTCAAGGGCTTTTTGCAGTTTCCGCTCTATTTCGGGAATACGGCCGTATTTTAATTCGGCGGCTTTTTCCAAATTGCCCTCGCGGGTATAGCGCACTTCGTCGGTATGAAGCTGTTCGAGTTCTTCTTTGAGTTTGCGTGCCGTATCTATGCGGCCTTTTTCGTTTTGCCACTGCATTTTCATCGCGTCGCGGCGCGCGGTATGTTCGGCCAATTCTTTATTCAGCTTTTCAAGGCGCTCAAGGGAAGCGGCATCTTTTTCTTTACTTAAGGCCTGTTTTTCTATCGTAAGTTGAAGGATTTTCCGCTCTTCCTGATCAAGCTCGGTGGGCTGGCTTTCGATTTCCATTTTAAGTTTACTGGCCGCCTCATCCACCAAGTCTATGGCCTTATCCGGTAAAAAGCGGTTGGTAATATAGCGGTTCGACAAAACGGCGGCGGCAACAAGGGCATCGTCGCGGATACGCACGCCGTGGTGTACTTCGTACTTTTCCTGTAAGCCGCGCAAAATCGCAATCGTGTCTTCTACGGAAGGCTCGGCGCAGTACACTTGCTGAAAACGGCGCTCCAATGCGGCGTCTTTTTCTATGTATTTGCGGTATTCGTCGAGGGTGGTCGCTCCGACTGCGCGGAGCTCTCCGCGCGCCAAAGCCGGCTTTAATAAATTGGAAGCATCCATAGCCCCCTCCGTCGCTCCCGCTCCGACAAGGGTGTGAAGCTCGTCTATAAAGAGAATGATTGAGCCCTCGCTTTTTTGCACTTCGTTTATAACGGCTTTTAAGCGCTCTTCAAATTCGCCGCGGAATTTTGCTCCCGCAACAAGGGCACCCAAATCGAGGGCAAGAAGCCGTTTGTTTTTTAAACTGTCGGGTACGTCGGATGCGACAATGCGGCGGGCAAGGCCTTCGACAATGGCGGTTTTTCCGACGCCCGGCTCTCCTATAAGCACGGGGTTGTTTTTTGTGCGCCTGCTCAAAACCTGCATAACGCGTCTGATTTCTTCGTCGCGCCCGATAACCGGATCTATTTTTTCCCGGCGCGCAAGGGCGGTAAGGTCGCGGCAGTATTTATCCAAGGCTTGCATTGTCGCTTCCGGATCCTGATTCGTTACACGCTGATTGCCGCGCACCGCTTTTAAAGCGTCCAAAACGGCATTGCGCGTAATGCCGCGCTTTTTTAAAAGGTCGGCAACGCTTCCGCTTGAAACGAGCATTGCCAAAAAAATATGTTCAACCGATAAATATTCGTCTTTTAAAGCGGAAGCTTCGCGTTCGGCCTTTGCAAGGATTTTTGCGGCCTCCGAAGAAAGCGCCATTTGAGCGTTGCCGTGTATAACCGGACAGCGCGTTAAAAGTTCTTCAACATCATGCAAAAGAGAAGCCGGTGCAATGCCGATACGTTCGATAAGGGGCGGAACAATGCCGCCTTCCTGCGTAAGAAAGGCGTACAGTAAGTGTTCCGCACCGATTTCGCTGTGGTCTTTTTGCTGCGCAAGAGTACCCGCACTTTGCAGGGCATCCTGAACCTTAACGGTCATTTTATCGTAATTCATACTATGAATGTACGATTTTTAAAAGCAAACGTCAAATAAAAAGTGCTGTAATCATATCGCGGCAAGCGGAACTATTCCGCGGACGCTTCCGTTTGCAAACGGAACATCCAATATCGAACAGTCAATATGAAAAAAGTCGCGGATATTTTTTTCGGTTATAATAGCGGCGGAATCTCCGAAAAGATATTTTTTTAGCCCCATAAACAAGGCTTTGTCGGAGATTTTAAGCGCGTTTGCCGGAAAATGCGTATTGAATAAAACGGCTTTTTTATCTTCATGAGCAAGTTTTTCGACCGTATCCAATACCCGCATTTGATTTCGCATATCGAGATTCGATTCGGGTTCATCCATAATCAATATATCCGGATTTTTAACCAAAGCGCGCGCAATCAGCACCATTTGGAGTTGTCCTCCGCTCAATTGATTGCAGGATTTATCCCGTAAAGCGGCAATTCCCAAGCGATCCAACGCTTCATCGGCACAGGCATAATCGGCTTTCGAAGGTGTTCTTCCGAAGCCGACAAAGGCATTGCGTCCCATAACAACCATTTCCCGTACTTTGTAGCCGAAAACATTTTTTTTTGCCTGCGGTACATAACCGACCTTAGTCCAAAATAGGGAATCGGAAAAACCGCTTGTTTTTTCGTCTTCACCGATAAAAACCTTCCCCTTTTGAAAACCGAGAAAGCCCATAATGCATTTTATGAGGGTTGTTTTTCCAATACCGTTTGAACCCATCACCGCAAGTATTTGTCCGCGCTCGATGCTGAAAGATAAGTTTTCAAACAGGGGCGATTTATCGGAATACGCAAACGAAACATTTTCGATTTTAATCATACCATCCGCCTCCGCTTTTATTTAAAAGGGTTGCAAAAATGGGAGCGCCGACCAAAGCAGTCAAAATGGACAGGGGTATTTCCGTAGCCGTAACGCTTCTGGCAAGCGTATCTATGACAATTAAAAATACCGCTCCGAGCAAAATACTCGTTAAACAATTGTATTTATGATCGGTTCCGATTATCATACGCGAAAGGTGGGGAACCGCCAAACCGACAAAACCGATTACACCGCAATGCGAAACGGTTAAGGCGGCAATAACGGCAGTAGCCGCAATAATTAAAGCTCTGGTCAAATTAAGGTTTACGCCCAGCGATAAAGCTTCTTCACGGCTTAAAGAAAGTACATTCAACCGCCAGCGTAAAAGCCATAAAAGAAAAACGGCGGCTCCTAAAAAGGGTACGGCCTTAATAATATCGTCATACGATACTCCCGCTAAACTTCCCATAAGCCAATACGTAATGGCAGGCAGCTTCGATTCCGGATCGGCAACGAATTTAACCAATGAAGTTAAAGCTTCAAAGGCGGCGCCTACAATAATGCCGGCAAGAACTAAAGTTAAGGTGCTGCGCTGTCCTTTTCGTTTACTGAGCCGATAGGTAAGAGCCATACCGAAAAGGCCGAACAACAAAGAGCTTGTTTCCACCAAAACAAAATTTGAAAACAACAAGATTCCGAAAGCCGCCCCGAAGCCGGCACTGTAGGAAACGCCCAACACATGGGCGCTTACCAGGGGATTGCCGAACATCGCCTGCAAACTTAAGCCGGCGGCGGACAATCCCGCTCCTACAACGGCAGCCATGATAATACGCGGCATGCGTACCGTCCATATAACCGTATCCAAAGCGGGATTGTTTCCGTAATTAAAGGCCGAACGCAGCACATCCAGCGGATTCATTGTGTATCTTCCGATACACAATGCCGCCGAACTTACGAGAATCAACAGGATGAATAAAAAAAAGTTTAACCTATGTTTCTCATTAATCATTATCAGTGCTTGCCTCCGAACCCTGCCCCCTTGGCGGCTTCGGGGTTGGCCGATAAAATACCGTTTACCTGTTCATCGGTTAATTCATATTGATAGAATTTTTTATAATAGTCTTTAATTTCTTTTTTCATATCGTATTTAAATACATCGCCTTGCATAAGGTTTGCCATCCACATTGACATAAGCGGGGCATCTCCGGAAGGCGGAAACCAGCGGTATACACCGAGGGGTTCTTTATATACTTTTTTATTTTTAACGGCCTTTACGTTACTCCAATTTTGCCCGCGTATTTTATTTTCATATAAATCTTCAGGCATGGTCGCCGTAAAGGTGGTTAAAATAATGATATCCGGATTCCACTTATAGATTTGTTCCATATTGACAATCGAATGTCCCTGTATTTCGCGCGCAGCGTTGATTCCGCCCGTATTTTCAATCCAATTACCGCCGTAAAAACCGTTGCCGCTTACCGAAATGGAATCGGAGCTGTGGTTGAATACATACAAAACCTTCGGTTTTTTGTCGGCCGGTATTTTTTCAACTTTTGTTAAAATATCCTTTTGCACTTGCTTGCCGAACGCCAAAACGGCATCGACTTTTTTACTTTTTCCGAACATATCTCCCATGAGGGTCAGCCAGCTTTCCATAGTTACGATTACATCGCCGCCGCCTTGCGTTTTAACGCCTACAGCCGGAATACCCGCCGATTTAAATAATTCATACTGGTTCATATATTCGGCCCAATACATAACCGCATCGGGGCGCAGTTTCATCAGCTCTTCGATGTTTATATCGGTTCCGTTTATGAAATTAGACGGCACTTTCAAAAGCCGGGGAAACATAACGGACATAACCGAATTTTTTATGGCGCTGGTTGACCCCGGATGCATACCGACCAGTTTTTCTATGGGTTCACCCGTTAAAGCATAGATACTCGGAAGCGGAAGGGCGGTAAGAACGATTCTTTCCGGTTTTTGGGGAATCGTAACTTCCATATTGTTTTGGTCTATCACCTTTATAGGGGCGGAAGCGTCCTTAGCTTTTTTTTGACTATAGCCGGCTGCGGTGAAAAGCAGAATACACAGCGCGGCGGCACAAACCGTTTTTTTCATACAATAACAACTCCTTGAAATTTTGTTAGTTATAACTAATAAAAGAGAAATTATCATATTTTTTTAAGATAGTCAATAAATACGGTTTTTATATAAAATCCATCATATCGTATTCGCCGTATTCGCAAAACGAGTTTTCGATGTGTGCGGATTCTATGAGTTCAAGCTTTTTACCGCCCTTTTGAAAAAACTTTATTTCGCCGGTTCCGTTGCCGCAGCTCCATAAGCGGTTGTGGTATTTATTTCCGACAGGCGATTCGTAGTTCATAAAAAGGGTATCTTCTTTACGGCAATAGATATCCACGTCAAATAAGTATTTTGCGTTTTCCGCACAGATAAGCCAATGCAAATCTTCACTTCCCTCTCGGAATGTAAATGTTACCCTGCTCTTTTTTCGCAGGGCGGTTAAGCCGAAATCGTAATAAAGTCCTTCGTAGTAAAACACCGCCGTGTAAAAAGGAAGATTGCGCGCCCCCGTTTTTTTTGAACAGCCTCCCCCTATTGCAAAACAGGAGTCGGTCAGGCGGCGGCGCGTAATATCGCTGAGTACATTTGATGAAGCGACATACATAAAAGGGCTGGTAAAATCGCGGCCCCAAAATTTATCCGCATAACCGAAGGAGGTTTCAGGCTTTACACTGTATTCTTCATCGTTATATACCACCCTGCCCTTGTATTCGGTTTTCATTCCCTGCATATACCAATTCACTTCGTTAAAAGAATAGGGAAGACTTTTTTGCAAGCTTAAATCCCACGACATGGAACCGGCATCGCTCATGTATTCGGGATGCATGCGTACATCGTGTTCATTCATAAAAACCGAACCGGATAAAGAATCTTCGCTTATGTGTAAGGAATTCAGATTTAAATTGAGGCGGCGCCTTGCATACTGTACATCTTCGGCAGGATAAAATTCGTGAATTTGAGAGCCGTTTTTCCCCCATGAGCCGGCTTTTACCATAATATATGAGGGATAATATTTTTTTATCTTTTGCTCATATAATTGGCCGAATACCGGTTCATGCGGAGAGCGTGCGGGATTCATAATAAAAAACTCTATAAAAAAAGTTTTGCTTTTTCCCGTTTTAAGACTGTCGCCGGTAAATACATGGCGCCAGCACATAAAACCGTATTTTTTATAAACGCCGCGGGGCATTGCACTGTTTTTTCGTAAACCGTTTTTACTCATCTGATAATTCCGCCGTTGTAGGATAGAGGGGTAAGGGAATAATTATTCCTCCTTGTCCCGTATAGTTTCCGCATATAAGGGCCTGTTTGACCTTTTGCGCACGTTCACTTAAAGAAGCGGCGGCATTTCGGACATCTTTCTCTTGGGCACTCAAAAGCGCTGCGATTTTTTCTTCCCGCTCGTCATCACGAATACCGTATAAGGCGCGGATAAAACCCGTAAAACCGCGCGACGAGGGAGAACGCGGCTGCACTTCTTTACTGTAACAGCCCGTAATTGCGCGCTCAAGCACCGTTTTGGGTAAATCGGCACGGGCTGCCTTTTGCAGAGAATCGACAAATGTATCCAAAGAGCGCAGGGGATCGGGGTCCCTATAGGTGGCAAAAGAAAACACGCATTCCAATGCATCGCTGTAGGCAAAGGCCCCGTATGCGCCGCCGATGGTGCGTATTTTTTCCCATAAAACGTTATTTGTAAACCAATGTGCAAAGAGGGTTTCGTACACCGACTCCTTTGTTCCGAAGGGCGAGGAAGCAAAAGCGGCGGCGGCAAAACCCGTTTCCGAGGGAGCCGTATACACCGATAATGAAGCCTTCGATTCGTCCGTTCCGTCAAGGCAGGTTAAAGAAAACAAGTCTTTTATACCCGCTTCGGAAAACATCGGAAGACCTGCGGATAAGGCGGGCGCTTTAAAAGAAGCAAGACGGGGTTTTAATGCGCTTTTAGAGTTCTGTACGCCTTCCGCGTCCACAGTGATATTGATGCACAGGCCCGCAGAAAGCAGGCGGTTGTGAATCTTTTGCAGCTTTTCCGATAAAGCGTTTATATCCTGCAAAGCAAGGGCGCGCGCCGTATACAGCTGCGATAAACCGCTCCATATTTCTTCAACCGTTTTGGAACGGCTTAAAGAAGATGCACAGCGCGAAACGGCATAGCTGTGACCGGCGGGAATAATAGACGACATAAAATCGTTTCGGTACTCAAAGGCAAGGTCGCGCAGTCTTTTGGTATCGGAAAAATCGGGACTCTCAAAACAATCGAATAAAAGGCCTATACCCTCGGCTGCGTATTCGGCGAGGGTTTTGACACGGAGAAAAAGCCAATCGCGCCCCATAAGGGAATCCGTTTCGGCAAGGCTGCGTTTTTTTGCCCGGAGCGTCATCGACGAGGTGAACACCGAAGCCCCGAAGCCTCCGGTAATTTGCGCCGTTTTTGCCGCAGCCTCGGTCCAATTCATTCCCTTAAAGCCCGTATTGGTCAGCACTTGGGCATAAAAGGGTAAAAGAGGATAATCAGCAGCATCCAATATATCGACCGGAATTGCGGCATTTATATAGACGATTCCGTTTGTCGTTTCATTATGCACAAAAACGGGAATACCGCCTATTTCGGTTTTTTCGGTATGAATGATGTCAACCTTTTTTTCCAAGTCCGAAGGCTTTAAGTGCGGAATGAGAGAACGCAGGTCTTCATCGTTTTTTTGCTGATACGATTGAAGTTCTTCCCGCTCTTTTTTTAAGGTATCGGGCGAACTCGTACATGCGGCGCTTTGGGCCTTGTATGCTTTTTCGCGTTTTTTATCGTAGGCTTTATCGGGAACAACGGACAGTAAAAGACGGTGAGGATTATCGATTAAAAAGCGTTTGACCAGATTTTTAAGATATTCACCTCCGTCGGGAGCTTTGATTTTTTGCTTTACCTTTTCAAAGGCCGCCCGAGTGTGCAGGGCTGAAAAAGGATCACCTCCTCTCAGCCAGCCGCGGAAAGCCCTTCTCATAAGAACTAATGACCAGGGGCCCGAAGAACGCTGTACTTCGCGCAGTGAAAAATCAACCGACATAAGAGCCGCCTTAATATCGGAGGCATCAAAACCGGAAGCGGCAATATCGTTTAACACCTTCATAATGCACTCTTCTATTTTATGTGCATTGCGTTTTTTTACGCCGCGCATACCGCAGGAAAGTATTAAACGGGCAAGTTCGGTTTCCAAGCCGCTGTTGGGCGAGGTGTCTTCTCCCAAACCCGACTCGACCAGGGCCTTTGTAAGGGGAGATGCATCGTGTCCCATTAAAAGTTCGGATAAAATACCGGCTTCCATGTACTCATTCATATCGGAAGAAGGACCGAATACCCAGTTAAGCAAAACGCTTGCCCCCGTCTCTCCCCCGCAGGCAGGCCCAGGCACTTCAACAAAACGCGGTTTATCAAACGAACACTTGAACAAGCTCCGTTCCGAATCACTCACGGATTCGGTACAAGCGTGACGGGCCGAATCCTTCAGAGGTTCCGCATCCTCCGGCAAGAGGCCGGATAAAAAGCGTTCTTCGATAAAATCAAGCTGAGTTTCGGAAGGAATATTCCCGTATAAAAAGAGGCGGCATTTTGAGGGGCTGTAATGCTCGGCATGAAAGGCTCTCAGTTTTTCCAATGTTAAATCGGTAATGTGAACCGGGTCTCCTCCCGAATCGAAGGCATAGGGAGTATCGGGAAAGGCATAGCGGATTACACAGTCCGATACGATACTGTCAAAACTCGAATAAGCCCCCTTCATCTCGTTATAGACAACGCCCTGTATTGAAATACGTCCGTCCTCGTCGGCTTCAAAGCGGTGAGCTTCCTGAGCAAAGGTTTCCTTTAAAAGAAGCGGATTAAATACCGCATCACCGTACACTGCCATTAAATTAAAATAATCGGCTTTAACCATGGACGCGGCCGGATAGAGGGTTTTATCGGGAAAGGTCATCGCATTTAAAAAGGTTTTTACGCTTTGACTGTTTAACTGCATAAAGGGATCTTTTAAAGGATAGCGCTTTGAACCGCATAACACCGAATGCTCCAAAATGTGGGCAGCTCCGTCGGAACTCGGATTTAAGGTTTTAAAACCGAAGGCAAAAAGGTTTTCTTCATCGTCGTTTAAAAGATGGAACACTTCCATTCCCGTTTTTATGTGGCGGAAAAAAAGCCCCTTTGACTTATAGTCGTCGAATTGTTCGGTTCGCATCAATTCCCAATTTTTATACGTAGACATCCTCATCCCTTCCTTTGATTGTTAATCTTCCTTCTTCCCATGCGCTCCTGAGTACGGCAAAAAAAGCCTGCGTTGCCTCATCGCTTTCTTTTTTGCGGACGGGAAGTTTGAGCTGCTCTTCTTCCAAAACCGCATCGCCTCGCCCTTTAGACATATTACGAAAAATTTTGGTGCGAAAAGCCTCTTCTTTACCTGCTATAAGCAGGACTATATTGTCATCACTCATCGAGCGCAGTACATTTTGTATAAAACGGTCGTCGGCGTTTATAATATCGTCAACCGTAAACAAGCGGTTACGCAAATCGTCGCTCAATTCGGGATCCTGCTCGCCGAGTACCGACAAAATCGATTTTTCCGCACCCGGCTCCATCTTCTTCAATATTTCCGCCAAAGCTCCGCGGCCGTCTATCGCCGACCCCGTTTCCGTACTCAGATTTTGCAGTTTTTCACGCATAGCGCGGTCAACCCGTTTCACCACATCCGTCGAAACGGCGGGAAACTTTGCCATGCGGCTTATGATTTCTTTTTGCCGTTCCTTTCCGCAAGCCTTTATAAAATCGGCGGCAAGAGCGGGTTTTAAGCGCGAAAGTACGAGGGTTTGAACAGGAATCGATTCGTCCTTTAAAAGCAGGTTAAGGCGTTCGGCGCTTATTTCCTGCAAATAATCGAAGGGCACCCCCTCGGGATAGGGAACCGATTTTGAAAGCATAGCCTGAGCCTTATCGGCACCGAAGGCTTTTTCCAAAATACTGCGCGCCGTTTGTACACCGCCTGTTTGGCGGGACTGCTCCAACAGGGATTGAAACTCGGCAAAGATGAGGGCGGCTTCGTCCTTTTCGACACTGCGTATGGAAGCGATTTCGGGAATGATTTTTTCGGTTTGTTCGGCGGTTAAATGGGGAATAACCTTTGCCGCCTCGTTTACGCCGATAAGCAATAAGAATTTGGCAACCCTGCGGTACACCGAATCCCGTTCGGTTTGCAGGGCAGTTCCGATAGGGACACCGGAGAATGCAGTCCCCGAAGACGGAGCGGCGGACGCGGCCGACGCGGCGCCAGACGCCGGCTTTGCAGCCTGAGCTGCGGCCGCAGAAGACTCGGCCTTCCCTCCCGACGCGGGCGGCACGGAAGGCGTCGGCGTTTTTGAGCTTTTTACAAGCTTTAAAAGCCCGTCGCGCTCCATCAGTTCATCTATATACGTGCGCACCTTATCGGGCTTGCCGGCCTTTGTATCCCGCTGCCTTTCCGCCGTTTTTTTATAGGCTTCTATGCGCTTATCGTTCAGGTTCATACTGCATAATAACAGTTTACGCGCGGGGGTGCAAGGGTTTTTACGCGCACCTCCGTGCATTGACAATAACCCGTTTTATCGGTATCTTTTAAGTGCAATTATGTATTGTTCCCTCGTTTCAACAAACAGTTCGTTGAGCTTATATTCGGCGGATTTATTCTCAATAAAATATGTAACATACAGCACTTGAAATTTCGCCGAATATTATACCCGTATTTTTGAAGGAGTATATTATGATTCATACAAAAAAATCTAAAATCTTTTTTATAGCAGTGTTGAGTGCGGCACTTATGCTGTTTTTAGGCTGTCCGGCCGTTGGAGTTAAGCCCGGCAATGCCGGCTCCCAAAAGAAGCCGAATACACAGAATACACAAAAACCGGACAATTCCGGACAACCCGCTCCGTTTATACCGGAGTATGTTCCGGTAACTGAAGTTGTTCTTCACGATGTAAATGATAAGCCCATACCTGAAACCATAGTAATTAACGTAGGGGAGCAGTATAGATTGAAGCCCGTTATTAAACCGGAAAATGCTACGGACAAAAAAGTCAGATATGAGCACGGAGACGGAGTCTCTATTACGGAAGACGGTCTTGTTACAGGTAAGAAAAAGGGAGCCGAAACCCTTAATGTCTGGGTTGACGGAAAGAAATATGTTTCCGCCGGCTTTCAGATAAAAAGCGATTCCACCATTGACTTCGATAAAACGGAAATAAAAACGGACTATACTACTGACTCGACTGCAGTGGTTATTACAAAAAAATCCGCTCATTCGGTATATCATTGTACCCTTAGGTATGCCGACGGGAAAGGCAATTGGGTGAACCGGGTAACAGCTTCGAACGGCCTAAAAGATACAATTACCGTAGATATTGAAGAAAATAAATCGGCATTTGAGCGAAGGGCGTATCTTGTGTTTAAAAGCGATAGCACTAATAGAGCAAAACTCATTCGTGAAATACCGATTATTCAAGAAGCTCATCCCAATCCTGTACTTAGAACCGAATGGGTGCACGGTATAACGCCGCCTTCCGGCACTGAATTGGAGTACGGCGGGCATAATGTAAATCCCAAATATGGTGTCTGGAAAGAAACTTCAACGACTACGTGGTTTAATGCAAAAAAATCACAAGATAAGACAGATAGTGAGATGTGCTGGGCAATGTCAACCGCCGATCTGTTACATTGGTGGATGAAGCAAAATGAAGAGAACCTGAAGCGTGTTATTCAACAAAAAGGCATATCTTCCGGTACTGATGAATATAAATTATATCTGGGTGAATATAATAGAAATTTATCGGAGCGAAAAAGCGGTGTTGCCAATGTGTTCCGAAAACGTTTTACAAATCATGTGCACGGTACTGCATTAAATAGTGCTGTCGGCTGGTATTTATTGGGTATGACTGCCGGAGGAGAGCTAACCCCTCAGTATAGTTCAGAACCGGCTCCCGGTATTGTAAAAGGTATATTTTCCGATTTAAATGAGCTTATAAAACCGAGTTATGCACATGATAAACAGGAGTTTAAAAAAACAATAAAGGCTGCACTTGACGAACACAACGCTTTTGCAGTGCAGTTTATATTGGGAAAAGCCGGTCTTCATGTAGTTACCGTCTGGGGTGTTGAATTCGATGCCGATGAAAATATAACCGCATTATGGGTTTCCGATTCCAATGATGCAAACTCCCAGCTCACTAAATTCGGCGTGCATTATCCCAATGGGTTACCGCATAAAATAAATTATGCTGTAGCCAATGATAAAGGTGAAACGCTTATCACCGATGTAATTACCATGAAAAATGCCAAACAGCAATTTAAAACATGGCTGGATAGTAATAATTATTGATAATAAAGAGGGCTGTCTGAAAACGTCGGTTCTACAGGGCAGCCCCCCAGCCTCTTTTTCCCACCTCGCAAAAACCTATACAAGACAGCGATTTTCAGGATTGATGATGAAGCCTTTGAAAAAAAACTTATCGCTCATAAACGGGCGGCCTATGAAGAAGGCTCCATTTCCAACAAAATCTCGCTCTATGAAGCGCAAAAGCCAAAAAGTACGACTGAACTTATGGAAAGCCCTCCCGTTACCTATATCGACAATACTTCCGCCGAAAGCGCTCGGCAAAACCCGATTGACGATATGCCGCCTGAACGCACTGTGGAAAAACCCGGGGGAGAAAACCTGCATAAGGCTGCAGACAGGCTGTTTCCGAAAGATACGGAAAGACAGAGCCGCACCAAAAGCCGCTGCCGAAGACTTATGAAAAAAAGCGGCAAAAGTTATCGACACGAAAGACGGCAAAAGCCTCTTTACACTGCAAACGGATGACGGTTACGAACTTCTTTCGCAGCTCATTCCCTTTTTACAAAGCGAAACTAAGGGAAACCGGCTGTGGGCTATGCAGTACAAAGATTAAGATATGAAAAAAAACGAGCCGTATAAAAAGGAAGTAATTGCAATGATCCGCCGTACACTCCGTTATAAAAAAGACTGCAGTGCTTCCCCCTCAATAGGCTTTTATTGCCTTAACTCTCGCGGCAGCGAAATTATTCATATCTGCAAAGAAAATCTGCAAGAGGGGAAACGGTATTGGAAATGGATTCTGTGTTCAAAGGAGGCGGCTGACTATCGGAATAAAGTGAAAAATCTTTTTCAGTTTGACGACAAAGAAGCAATGCCTCCTCCGATGGGCGAAGTTGTTTTCGATACCGTGCATAAAAGGTCGATTATCTATTTCGGAAACCGTCTCACCTGCGGTATGAAGTTTCAACTCATCAAAGCCTTTTCTCTTTCGCTTTTTAATACCCGTTTTGTATACGAACTGCAGTATCAATTCCCCATGCCCGTGAACATAAAAGATAACCGGCGAGAAAACCGTGCCATTATACAGGCAGGAACCTGTTTGCCTAAACACATCACGGATCTGCCCGTACATATTTTTGTCGATGAAAACGGCGTATGGAAAAAAAGCGGCAGTAATTTTTTGCGTTTTCAAGCCGACACGGGCGATAAGAAAATGCCGTCAAAGTTTTGTATTCCGATAACCGTAAACGGAACCGCACCGAAGATATCGGCACAAGGGGCACCCCTCCCTCTCAGCGTTGGGCACGTGCAAAAAATAAAAAACTATGTAAAAGCCAATGCGAAACTCTTAGTCCGCCTGTCTTCAGACGACGATTTTGACATTATCTCTTATATCGAATTGCAAAAAAATAAGCCGGACTCCGTTATACCTTCACGCGGCTCAACTCATCCATCATTGCGGGACGATTTTTATACGTGATACGGAACTCTTCCAAAATACCTTTTACGATTTCTTTTCCGCCGGAATAGGACTTCATCCGCTTTAAATAACCGGCAATTTCCCCGTAGACGGCTCTTCCCGAAACCGGCTCAGCCATTGAGCGTATTACGGCTTCATATTTTTTCAGTATCCCCTCGGGATCCAAATCCCTTATTTTATCCTCATAGTATATAATATAATAGAGTCCATCCTGATGTAAGGCTTTATCCAAAATCCTGTCGTAAAGCCCCTCATAGTCATAGAGTGTATACACATTTCTTGCGTAGGCAAAAATCTTTTCGCGTTCGTTTTTCCATTCATCTTCGGTATACAGAATTTTCAGTTCTTTATATATTTCAAAATCACCCCTAGCATATTTCAGCACCAGATTCCATAATTCCCGTTTATAATCTTCCGCTCGATTTGTTTTTAAATACAGGTCTTTTAATATGTAACTGTACTTATGCACAATGCCCGGAAGATTTTTAAATAGCTCTTTGCCCTCATCAAGAAGCACGATCGCTTCATCAAGGCGCTCTGTCCTTATACATTCTTCAATATAGTATGTTCTTATATCGGTAAAACCCATATACCGCTTACAATATGCATCTATATCCTCTTGCGCAAATAAAAGCTGTTTCATCACCTGAATACGATACTGAACCCATTTGGAAATATTGTAATCATCCGTAGAAAACAATGACTCGATATATGAGGCACGCTCATTTTGAGAATCACTGCCCGGTTCCGATAAAAGACGTATATGTGTGTCGCATAAAATCAGTTTATCATGTAAAAAGTCATTTTCGGAAAAATTATCAAACAACACTCTCTCGATATACTCTTCCATGTAATCGGGAATATCTTTTTCAAGTATTTTTTTTATTTGTTTATACATCGCTTGCTTTAAATCCGTACCGCAAAGCAAAAATAAATCACGCCACAAATCAGCACAAACCAAAGCCAAAGAGGAGAGAACACCGTCCGAATCGTCAATATTAACACTGCATAATTTCATAAAAGAGTAGCGGATAAGTTCAAAAGCGGGATTATATGCCCCCCCTTTGAATCAAAGCCCCCACCTTCTCTTCCAAAAATTCATACAATTCCCGCTCAAAATACCGTGCATCACTATATGAAATAAAACCGTGCCTGTCGGCATTGCGCTTACAAACGGAATTTATTTCTTTTTTTAGAATTTTAACATCGATATCGGAGATATCGGGATTACACAGTATTTTAAATGTTTCACGCAGCATTTCATTTTTTTTTAAAACATCAATTACAAAGCGGTTTACCGTTTCGGCATCGGCATTTTCCACAAGGGTTTTGACGGAATCGTTTTTTGCGACAGACGGAGTATCAGTAGAAGGAGTATCATCAAAGGGATTCTCATCCGCACGGTATAAAACCGCCGCCATGTGTTTGCACGTGTGTCCTTCGGATGCATAGGGACAGGAGCAATACATATTGTTTATGCGGCCGCCGGATAAGATAATTTCAACATCATAAACCTCATTGCCGACAACGGAAGCGGTAATGGTATTGCCTTCTTTTTTAAATTTTTCTACTGCTCCTGCATTATAATAATCAAATCCGCGTGCCGTTACTTTATCGGAAAATAAGTTTTGCCAATCCATATAATCCTCACATTATAATTATAAAAATCTGAATAAATGTGAGTTCATAGCTCATTTTTATTCCGATATCGCTTAATGAAAAATTTTTGTTCATAAAAGGACTCCTAATATTCTTACAAAAAAATCGCACTAAAACCCACTCCACAATAACGGCTTTTATATTTTAGCACCTCAGGCTTATAGGCTTTTAAAAATAATCTGTTGTTCCTTCAGAGAGGATATCAACATACTGTCTATATACATATTGTTTATACCTCTGCTTATCTTCAACCAATTCTAAAATTTTAAGTTCCGTTAAAGTTTCCAACAGTTTATTTACAGTCGGTTTACTTAAACTCAATAAGTGTCTAACATCTTCCGTTTTTAAAAACGGATGTTTTAGTGCATACTCATACACTGACAGAAGATTGGAAACATTTCCTTTTTGTATGGTACGAATTTTTTCCGTATCGTCATTTTTTAATTTTATAATCTTTTGTATTGAGAAAATTGCATTTTCAGATACTTCGCATATTCCTTGCATAAAAAACTTAATCCATGCTTCAAACTCTCCCTTTGTACGGACATTGTTAAGGAGTTCATAATATTTATTTCTATTTTCATGATTTTTACCTTTTAAGTAAAATTCTCTTTACTTAGAACAGACGTATCATTTCTAAGTAAAATAATCAATCATTTTTTTTACTTAAAATAGATTTTTTTATAATATGCCGGCCCGTTCCGGTGAAAAAGGCCCCCTCAATACGAAAAGCTCATGCGCTGGATGGGAGAGGGGCCGATTTCGCGGCAGATTTTGCGGTGTAAGGAGGTAGGATAGCCCTTGTGTTTTTCGTAGCCGTATGCGGGATACAGTTGTGCGTAGGCGCACATAATGCGGTCGCGCTCGGTTTTTGCCAAAATAGAGGCGGCCATAACGGCGGGGATTTCGGCGTCGGCTTTAACGCGCGCTTCGCATACGATGTCGATATGTGCCCCGTCCGTATGTACACCGGTTAGTTTTATAGGGTCTACGTCCGGCCGGGCATTGCCGTCGGCTATACAAAGAATCGAAAAATCGCAGGCAGGAACGCCCGTACAAAAAACCGCACACAATTTTGTATACAGTTTTTCAAGGGCCTGCTCAAAGGCCTGTTTCATCGCGAGTAAGCTTGCCTGTAAAATATTGATGCGGTCTATTTCTTTTTCGCCGACCGAAGCCACCGCCCAGGCGAGAGCTTTTTCTTTTATCACGGCTTCAGCGGCAAAACGCTTTTTTTCGGACAGCTTTTTGGAATCGTTTAAAATTTCAAGGGGAAAATCGTCGGGAAGAAAAACCGCCGCAGCGGTTACCGGTCCTGCAAGGGGTCCCCTTCCCGCCTCATCCAAGCCGCATATCAAACGCATACAAAGCCTATAAGCTGCCGGGTGCCAAGCCGCCGGATGTCAAACCGCTGTACAGCGAAGAAAAACCGCTATAAATATTCGTCTCGGGCGGAACTGAAGAAGAGTTCGATTTCAGAGCCGCATTGCCGCCCAAAGGAGTATTCGACCACACGGCAGAGGCTGCTCCCGTCTTACCCGAAAAAAGCTTTTGCGACTCTAAAAACGCTGCCGGATTTTCTGCAATAAAGCGGTTTGAGTTCAGCGTAAATCCCGAATCGGTAAATTCAAGGGCTCGTACAAGCTTTCCCATGAGCGTAAACGAGGAGTCTTCTATTACCGCCGAACTGCGCAGACTTTTTAAGCCCAAAGCCGTAGGTGCAATCACCAGAGTACGCAGATTCTTTAATTCCGCAACCGAAGCATGAGCACTCACGGCTTCCGCATAGACTGCAGCTTCCACACTTATGCCCGAATCTTCCATAAAAAGCGAAGAATTATTTAAGGCAATGCAGGAGGCGCTGTTCCCGTCTTTACAAATCAGTTCGGCTCCCGAAAAAAAGAGACGGGCGTTTTCCGCTTCTATCAAACGGTTTTGAAAAACATCGCTCGGGCCGCCGAAATGCTGCTCAAGACTGGAATGCTCTAAAGAAAAAGAAGCATCGGTGATTTTAAGAAAGCCTCCCTTTTCAAATACGAGGCGCGTATTTCCGTCACCGATTATCTGTGTATCACGGTTGAATTCAAGAGCATGAACTCCGGTAAAAGAACCGCTCATAAAACAGCGCGTAAACGAAGCGGGAGACTTTTGCAGCGCCCCATAGAGGCTCGGAAAATCCGCAAAGGGCTTATCGGGAGAACCGTCCGCAGCTTCCGATGCGCCGTCTGCTGCCGCATAATAATTAACCGTATCTACAACCGTTTGAAAACGTACCGTATCGCTTCGATTACCCGCAGTATCGCGGCTGTATGCATAAAGGGTATATAAAAGCGCATCTTTTTCTCCGGCCTTTAAATACGGATTTTTTCCCGAAAGCCGCACAAAATCTTCATCTTTGACGCTCGGAGCTTCATCATTGATTTTTTGAATATCGGAGGCGGAAAATCCGGTTTTCGATTTTATAACGGGCGCAGCATAATAATAGACATCGGCATCGCTTTTTAAAGTCAACTGAAGGGGATTGCGCGCATAAAAATCGATTTCGGAGGAAACAAACACGGGAGGTAAAGGCGGAATCTTATCGATTATAAAGGATGGACGTACACTGCCCTGCCGTACTCCCCTGTAATACACATCGATATTTTGCGAAAAACCCAATGCATCGCCTTCAAGAACATCGACAATAAAGACCGGCGTATAGCGTTTTTGCCCGTCTTTGGCGGTTATGCAAAATAAAAAATCGGGAGCCGAAAATGACAAGCGTACGGCAGTATTGACAACCGCATGAGAAGGCTCTCCTCTCAGTTCCGGACGTGCAGGAACAAAAAAAGTATTAAAATCAGCGGAATCGTCCATGCGCAGGTTTTTCGGTTCTCCCTGTGCCCAGCGTATACTCCTGTCTTTACTGCGCTCTATGTGTATCTTACCCGATTCGCTTACACGAACGGCTTGCCCGTCAATAGAGTACACAAGGGGTTTTTGCGTATTAAAGAGGGCGTAGTTCCAATCGATAAATTCGATCGGGGGCTTTACATCGGTTTGAGCAGTGTATTCGCCAGCAATTTCCGCTCCCGCTGTACCCGCATCGCCTCCGGTACGCAATACATAGCGGAACGGGAGCTCTCCGTCATAGATAACAAGGGGTACATAGCGTTCAAATACCGTAGGCTCGCTCAAACCGAGACGGCGGCCCGAAAAAAAACGGCCGGTATTTCCTATCGTATACGAAATATTCTGCGGTATGTCTATAAAGCAGGAAGCGTTGATGTCCATCAAAGCGCCGTTTACCGAGGAAGCAGCGTTAAGGGATTTCGCAGGCGAAGCGGCCGAACGCTCAAGGGCGTCACGGATATAAGACGGGGTTTCTTTTATAACAACGGTATACGGAATTTCAAAACGCCGTACGGTACCTGAAGATTCTACGGTAACAAGCAAAAGGCGGACATTTCCGCTCACATTCAATACAACGGGACCGTCATAGGCAAAGCCCGAAACAACCGGGTCTTCCCCGTTCAAAGAATAAAAGGCTTCGGCTCCCGCGGGTAAATCGAGTACCAAACTTTGATAATTTGCCCACACACCCTCGGCAGGACTTAAAACGGGAGAGACGGTTTGCGCATACAAGGAAAAGGCACAAGAACCGAAGCATAAAAACGCGGTTAAAAATAAGCATGAACGGAAAAAGCCTTTTTGTTTCATATCCTTTCTCCACAGTTCCCCATGCCGGACAGTTCCTTGCTTTTCAAGCCTGATTGTCCGAAAACAGAGGCTCCAAAACCTCGCGCAATTCGGGATCGGAAGCGTAATAATATTGCTCGCGTTCTTCCGCCGTTAAACCGACCAGTTCATGGCTTAAATAATGAAGCCAATCATCTTTTTCGCGGTTCGGCAGGGTAAATTTGCGGCACCAATAATCGGGCTGAATCGGAAGCTGTTCTTCAAGCTCGGTAAAATACTTGTAATCATGGACGGCGACCTTTATATCCTTGCGCGGAATACCCTTTTCCAAAAGGATTTCAACCAAGTGATTGATTGTTTTTCCGGTATCGAAAATATCGTCGACAAGGAGGATACGGTCACCGGGGCGCAAGTGCTCGGGCGAATACGTCCACCCGTCAACCATAACGCGGCTGTGACAGCGTATATCGGAGTACGAACGGGCAACAACGGCGGCATATAAAACCGGATGCACGTCCTTTCGCGCAAGTTTAAAATATTCACTCAAAACGTTGGCAACGTAAGCCCCGCCCCTGAGCGACACGTAAATAACATCGGGAATAAAACCGTCCTGAACAATACGATGCGCCATTTTTAAAGCATTATTGCGTATCATATCGGACGACACAAATTCTTTCATTAAATCAAACTCCTGTACCAATCAATCAGCGTTTCTTTATAATAGCACAGGAATAGGGTTTTCGACAAGTGAATGTCCGTGCTCACTGCAATTAGACACAGGATTTCACGTATTAACGGATTTTTATTTTATTTTTGTTCTCATGTTAAAGAATTCTTTTGCAAAGTTAAACTTCAAAAAGATAATTGCTTTATAGAAATCAATTTTTGAAAAGTTATATTATTGTTGTATAACTTTAATTTTTGCAGATGTAAAACCATCAGGGATTTCTTTGCAGCCGTTCCATAAATATTCAGCATCTTCAATCATGTATTCGCAAAGTGTCTCCGGGATTTGCTAAACCTCATGAAGTACCGCTTCGCAATCTTTTTTCATTACAGAAATCATACATCTATCATTCAGTCCATGAAAAAAAATTTGACGGATGCTTGATTAGAACTATAATTTACATTTTTTATTTGCTTCACAAAATGCTCTTCTTGCTGCATAGGAAAACCTGTCTTTTTGATCTAACTTAATTATATGGTACCTAGCACCTTCCGCATGTGTAAAGAAGGATGGGGCTTTCAGTATTTTAATATGCTTAGGCTCAATATCTTTTTCAGTTATATGTTTTCCGTCTTCTGTCGTTTTAGCTATAGCAATTATCGTTTTTCCCTTAGTATTGCCACATAATGATTCCGCTTTACTTTGCTCTTTAAAGGACTTTTGCATTTCCGACAAATATAATTTTCTGTTTCCAAAATATATCGAAAACCGGAATATTTCCCCATCGGGAGCCGACTTTCCAAACTTTTGTACTTCGACTATGTAACTTGTTATCACTTATATTTCCCATTTATTATATTCCATTTCTCTAGTTATTTATCGATTAATATGATTATATTTTAGATGTTATGTACACCTCTTAAAATAAACATTTCATTGAGACACACCATTCATCATTTTCAAATACCATATCGGGAAAAATTTCACGAAAAAAGCGGTCTTTTCGCCTTGCACTTTAGCATAAACGGGTTTATACTGAATAAACAAAAAAAGCATGATTATCATGCAATCTTATCTTTTAAGGAGTATCCGATGAAAAAAGTATCGGTATTGTCGGTTTGCCTTTTGATTGCCGCAGTTTTATTTGCCGGCGGAGCAAAAGACAAAAATGCGGGAGAACTGGTTGTATACGGTTCCTGCGAAGAAGAACACCTCGCCGCCATCTGCGCGGAATTTGAGAATTTGACCGGTGTAAAAACCACCTTCCAGCGCTTGTCTACCGGTGAAGTATACACAAAGATTGAGGAAGAAAAGGGTAATCCTTCAGCCGACGTATGGTTCGGCGGCACCACCGACCCCTATAACATGGCTGCACGCAAGGGCCTTCTTATGCCGTACAAAGCCGAAAATGCAAAACACCTGGTCGGCAGTCAGTACAAGGACAAAAACGACAATTGGCACGGTATTTACCGCGGTATTCTTGGTTTCTTTTGGAACAAAGAAGAATTGGCCCGCTTAAAGATTCAGCCGCCGAAAGACTGGGACGATTTATTAAAGCCCGAATACAAGGGACTTATTTCCTTTGCAAACCCGAACACCGCCGGAACGGGAAAACTTATCGTAAATACCATCGTTCAAATGCGCGGCGAAAAAGCGGCTATGGAATATTTTAAGGCTTTGGATAAAAACATCGCCCAGTATACCAAGTCCGGCTCCGGCCCTTCAAAACTCGTTCCCACCGGCGAAATAGTCATCGGTATCGGCTTTTTGCACGATGTCGTATATCAGATTGTAGACAACGGTTACGATAACATCGGTATGACCGCCCCCGCCTCCGGCACCAGCTACGAAATCGGAGCTACGGCGATATTCAAAGGTGCAAAAAATATGGATAATGCCAAAAAATTCATTGAATATGCCCTTTCCCCGGCGTGCGTAAACCTCGCACAGGAAAACGGAGCCTATCAGTTCCTCGTTATCGATAACGCAAAACCCGTTGCCGCAGCCGTTAAAGCCGGTTTGGATAAAATTGAAACGATTATGTACGATTTCGACGATGCCGCCGCAAACGGCCCCAAATACGTCAAAGCCTTTTTTGAAAGTATCGCAAACGATTCGCGTGTCAAAACAAAATAAGGCGGTTAAACAGGTGCCGTTAAGAGGCGGCTTGTCGTAAAAATAAACGGCTTGTAAACCTCGGCGGCACATTCTCTGCAATTTATCGGCGGCTTTACACAGGCGGTAAAGCCGCATTTTGTATCTTATTACGAGGAAGATCCGTATGTCTTTTTCACAAAAAAAAGTGCTCGACAGAAAAAAATTATTTGCGGATCCGTTTTTAATAACGGTTATCGCCGGTATTTTTTTATTTTTAATGCTTTTTATTTTATATCCCTTAAGTATTTTGCTCATCGACAGCGTCTATCCCGAAGGGAAATTCACTTTTTCGGTTTTTGCCGAAATCTTCGCAATGCATGCATTCAGAAAAGCCATTACAAACACCCTTTTTTTAGGCTTGATTACCGGCATAGGGGCGACCGTCATCGGCTTTTTATTTGCCTATGTGGACGCCTACGTCGACGTAGGTTCAAAAGGAGTACAGCGACTTTTTAATGCAATCTCCATCCTGCCCGTTGTATCGCCCCCCTTTGTTTTATCCCTTTCGGCGATTTTGCTGTTCGGCAGAACCGGCATAATCACACGAGGCTTATTCAACATGAATTCAACCGGGCTCTACGGTCTTCCCGGTATAGCCCTTGTACAAACCCTTACCTTTTTTCCGGTTTGTTACCTCATGCTTAAAGGCTTGTTAAAAAACATAGACCCTTCGCTTGAAGAAGCTGCCCGCAATATGGGTGCCTCGAGGTTTCACGTATTTACCACGGTAACCCTCCCCCTCCTCCTTCCGGGAATCGGAAACGCTTTTCTTATAACCTTTATAGAATCCGTGGCCGACTTTGCCAACCCGATGATTATCGGCGGCAACTACGACACGCTGGCTACTTCAATATATCTTCAGCTTACGGGCGCCTACGATAAAAGCGGTGCAACAGCTATGGCCGTTGTTTTGCTGACCATATCGATGGGCCTTTTTATCATGGAAAAGTACTATTTGGAGCGCAAATCGGTTGCAACCCTTACCGGAAAAGCATCCCGTGCACGCGCCCTTATGACGGATAAAAGCGTACGTATTCCGCTTACCGTTTTTTGCGTTCTTGTAACCCTTTTTGTATTGATAATGTACGCCCTCGTTCCCCTCGGTTCTCTTTTTAAACTCTGGGGCAGGGATTACAGTCTTTCGTTAAAATGGTACGAATATGTATTTAAAAACCGCGGTTACCGCGTTTTTACGGACTCCATCTCCCTTTCGCTCATCGCCTCTCCACTCACCGCCCTTTTGTCGATGCTGATTTCCTATCTTGTCGTAAAGCGCACATTTGCAGGCAAAGGCTTAATGGAATTTACCGCCATGCTTGCAATGGCCGTTCCCGGAACCGTTTTGGGTGTCGGCTTTATACGCGGCTTTAACGGCGGATTGTTTCATACGGGCTTTATGCAGGAGCTGTACGGAACCGGAGCCATACTCGTTATCGTATTTATCGTGCGTTCCCTTCCGGTCGGTACGAGAAGCGGTATTGCCGCCCTGAGGCAAATAGACCGCTCCATCGAAGAATCCGCCTACGATTTGGGGGCCGACAGCGCAAAGGTATTTACAACGGTAACATTGCCGCTCATTAAAGAATCCTTTTTCAGCGGTTTGGTAACCACCTTTGTCCGCTCAATAACGGCTATTTCGGCCATCATTTTGCTTGTAACACCCAAATATCTGCTTATAACCGTCCGCATAAACGAGCATGCCGAAAAGGGCAACTACGGAGTCGCCTGTACCTATGCGACTATTTTGATTTTAATCACCTATGCGGCAATAACTTTAATGAATTTCTTGCTGAAACGCTTCGGCACCAGCAAGGTGCGGTACTGAAACCGCAGGTTTATCACAGGAGGAAATCTATGCAAAAAACACCTAAGGGCGTACGCCTTGAACGTATAACGAAAATATATCAGGACCCTAAAACAAAAAAAGAATTTGCCGCCGTCAATGACATATCGCTTGACATAAAGCCTGGAAGCTTTGTTACCCTGTTGGGTCCTTCCGGCTGCGGTAAAACCACTACACTCCGTATGATTGCCGGCTTTGAAAGCCCCGACAAAGGAGAAATCTATCTGGGAGATGAGGCAATCAACGCCCTTATGCCGAACAAGCGCGATACGGCGATGGTTTTTCAAAGCTACGCCCTCTTACCCCACTACAACGTATTCGACAACATTGCTTACGGTTTAAAACTGCGCAAAGTTCCCAAAGCCGATATCGAACGGCGCGTTATGAATATGCTTGAATTGGTTGAATTGCAGGGCTTGGAAGGCCGTATGACCAATCAGCTGTCGGGCGGGCAACAGCAGCGGGTCGCCTTGGCGCGCGCCTTGGTTGTGGAGCCGGGTGTATTGCTTTTTGACGAACCGCTTTCGAACCTAGACGCAAAACTGAGGGTTTCGATGCGTACCGAAATCAGAAAGATTCAGCAAAAAGTCGGCATTACGGCTATTTACGTTACCCACGACCAGTCGGAAGCGATGAGCTTGTCGGATGAAATTATCATTATGCACAAGGGCGTCATTGCACAAAAAGGCACGCCCCACGATGTGTACTACCGACCCGCAAGCGAATTCGTTGCGGACTTTATCGGCGAGGTAAACTTTTTATCCGGAAAAGTTGTATCGGTAAAGGACAACACTGCATCGGTTTTACTTGAAGGAGTCGAAATAAACATCCCCGATGCCGAACACGTAAACGTCGGCACCGCCTGCAAGGTAGTCCTCCGCCCCGAAGCGGTTTCTTTGGCGGATGAAGGAGTGCTGCCCTGTACCGTTACCCTTTCCACCTTTATGGGTTCTTACCAGTACTATTGGGCGGAAACAAAAAGCGGTACGGTAAAAATCACCGAATACAATCCGCGCAATAAAAAGATTTACCAAGCCGGCGACAAAGCCTTTTTGAACTTTGAAAGCTCGAATTTGCACATATTGTAAAAGCCATAGATACCGCGAGTTTGCCCTGAGCAAACCGTTTGCCCAAGGCAAACTCGTTGCATAAAAGCGGTAAGTAATGAGTTTTGGGCTGAGCCCAAAACTCAGGTTAAAAACCGAACAGGATGTGCGACGGAGCCGACGTTATTTTAAATCTTTTATGTTCCGCCATGGACGGCGGTGAAAAGCCGTTAGTAATGAGTTTTGGGCAAAGCCCAAAACTCAAGTTAAAAACGGAACAGGATGTTCGGCGAAGTTTTGTGTCTTGCGATGTTTCATATCCTGCACACGGATGTGCAGAAAAGCGGTAAGTGATGAGTTTTGGGCTCTGCCCAAAACTCAGGTTAAAAACCGAACAGGATGTTCGGTTTTTAAACAATTGCCGAATTTCTCCTTTTGTGTTATACTGTGTATAAGGGAGGTGTAAAATGCGCAAAAGTTTTGATAATTTAACTATTGCAGATGACTTCATGTTTTGCACCGTAATGGAAGACCCTATTTTGTGCAAAGAACTGTTGACAATGCTGCTCAAAGATAAGGTCGGTAGGATAACCAAGCTGTTTAATCAAAAGCCGATAGAAACTCAAATTGCTTCCAAAGGGGTGCGTCTCGATATTATGATTGAGGACGAAGACGGCAAGCTCTACGATGTTGAGATGCAAACCACCGACCAAAAGAACCTGCCTGAGCGTATGAGATATTATCAATGCGCTATCGATAACAGTGCAATAAACAAAGGCGGCGACTACAACGATTTACCCGATACCTTTATTATATTTTTATGTACCTTTGATTACTTACAAGAAGGATTACCCGTATATACGATAAACCCCTCGTGCAAAGAAACGGGGCAAACCTTTGACGACGGAACAACAAAAATCATAGTAAACAGCATGGCCTCGGAAAAAGCTGAAGAAAACCTCAAAGCCTTTTTATCATACATGAACGGACAACCGCCGGAAACGGCATTTACCAAACAGCTTGAAAAGCGGGTAAATGAAACCAAAGAAAACGAAGAAAAACGGAGGGAGTACATGTTATTAAAATCATTTGAAATGGACGCACGAAGAGCAGGCCTCACCGAAGGCATACAGCAAGGCATACAGCAAGGCATACAACGCGGCATTACACAAGGCTCTTATCAAACCAAGCTTGAAAACGCAGCAGCATTTAAACGGCTTGGCATTGATATTGAAAAAATAGCTGAAGGAACCGGCCTTTCCGTCGAAGAAATCGAAAAGCTTTAGCCCCCTCATTCGCAGTCCCGGCACGGATGCCGGAACAGCCGTAGATACCGCGAGTTTGCCTTGAGCAAACCGTTTGCCCAAGGCAAACTCGTTGCATACAATCGGACACGATGTCCGATTGTATGCCATGTGCGGGAAAGCTTTATATTGCACTAAAACCCTGAGAATTTCTCTGCTGTGGTTCCCATAGCACCTGCGTTCATTTTGTAGATTGAAAGCTGGTCATTCTTTACCTTTATACCTTGATCTTCCAAAGAAGTGCAGCCTAAAAAAGCATTCTCAAACGCGTTTCCCGTACCGTTGTAAGGGCAGTTAAGCTTTACCCCTTTTAAAGCGGAACAGCCGGAAAAACAGTATGTCATATTCGTAACGCTTTCAGGAATGACGGGAGCTTTAGTTAAACGTGTACAGCCTTCAAAACATCTTTCCATATCCGTAACGCTTGCAGGAATGGCGGGAGCTTGAGTTAAACTTGTGCAGCCGTAAAAACACCAGCGCATATCCGTAACGCTTGCAGGAATAACGGGGCTTTCAGTTAAACTTGTGCAGCCGAAAAAACAGCTATTAATATTCGTAACGTTTGCAGGGATAACGGGAGCTTTAGTTAAACTTGTACAGCCGTTAAAACAGCCTCCCATATCCTTAACGCTTGCAGGGATACCGGCAAGCGACACAAGATTGGTACAGAGGTAAAAGCTCAATCTCATACTTTCAAGACCTGCAACTTTGCCGGGCAGTTTAAGGGCAACTTTTTTAGGAGCGGCAGCCAGTATCTTTTTGCCCAGTTCTCCCGCTTCAGCATTGAACTCTACGGCTTTGCCCGCAATGTCTTCTTTAGATACGCCCGTTACTTCGATGTAGTTTACCTTATCGGCAGAGGCGGTGTTTGCAAGGTAGCCGTCAAGCTCGGTATAGGCTACCTGTACATAGACGGAGCCGCCTCCTCCTGCGGCGTTGGGGCATGCGGTACACAGTATAGTGCAAAGCACCGCCATACAAAAGAGCACCGTCAGTGCCGAACCTTTTAAACTTTTCATTCTTTTCATAAAAAATCTCCTTATAATTCAATTTGTAATTGATAATTACCTAAATTAACCATTTAACAGCCCTCCGCCGTGAGGGAGAGCGTTCCTCCGCCCGAAGGAAGTATGTTCCTCCGCCCGAAGGAAGTATGTTCCTCCGCCCGAAGGAAGTATATTCCTCCGCCCGAAGGAAGTATGTTCCCCCGCCCGAAGGAAGCGTCTTCCTTAGACCTTTGCCGTACACGGATAGCCGTATACTATTGTCCGCATTTCTTTCAAAGTACCTTTTCCTTTTAAAAACTTTGTTTTCACCACCACTTCCACTTTCCCCGCAGGTACCGCCGTAAAACGCGGGTTCAAAACCGGGCAGGACGTGCGGTTTTGAACCCGCGTTTTTAGAGAAAGATAAACATTTTCGGGAATGTGAGTTAAAAAGCTGTATGCCCTGCGAGTTTGCGGAACCGCAAACTCGTCGCGCGGCAGTGCGCGCAGCGCACTGCCGCGCCGTTTGCAGCGGGCTTTTAGAAAAAGATAAACATCTTCGGGAATATGGATTTTGAACGCTGTACATTCGCGAGTTTCGCCGGCTGCGCCGACGAAACTCGAAGCATAAAAGCGAGCTGCCGTGCAGCGAGCTTTTATGCCGGTATCGGGTATCGGGTATCGGGTATCGGGTATCGGGTATCGGGTATCGGGTATCGGGTATCGGGTATCGAAGGCATTATACGGCGCGCGTTTTCTTTGTCAAGAGCTTTTTTCGCAAAAGTTTTTACCGGGAATAAGATTTTTGTATCTTTATACGCAGGTGCATAGCGTTCCGCTTGATGCAGTTCCTTCATACCATACAGTATAACATACTTTAGGCAAAAAATCCACTTTCCTTTATCAACCCGGGCACAAACGGAACGCCGTGGAGGCAAAGCCCCGAAACCTTACAATATATACTTGGACAAGTCCTGATTTTGAACAATGTCCTTTAAGCGCTCGTCGACGTATTCGCCGGTAATCTCTATGGTTTCGCCCGTATGTTCGTCGGCACTGAACGACAGTTCTTCCAAAAGGGTTTCCATAATGGTGTGCAGACGGCGCGCTCCGATGTTTTCCATGCGCGAGTTCGTATCGGCGGCAAGGGTACTCATGCGCGTAATCGCTTCGGGTTTAAAGACAATGTGTACGTCTTCGGTTGCCAAAAGCTCGGTGTATTGACGGGTTAAAGCGTTTTTAGGCTCGGTTAAAATGCGCTCAAAGTCTTCGGCATTTAAAGAATCCAATTCCACGCGCAGGGGAAACCGCCCTTGCAGTTCGGGAATCAAATCCGAAGGCTTGGACAAATTGAACGCCCCCGCGGCAATAAAGAGGATGTGAGTGGTATCGACAACTCCGTATTTTGTATTGACCGAAGAGCCTTCGACAATGGGCAGTATGTCGCGCTGAACGCCTTCGCGCGATACGTTTGCTCCGTTTCCGTGCCCCTCGACGGCAATCTTATCGATTTCGTCTATAAAGATAATGCCCATTTGCTCAACGCGCTCGCGTGCCGCATCGGCTGCCTTATCGGGGTCGGTCATGCGGTCCAAATGTTCTTCAAGCAAAATCTGGCGCGCTTCCGCAACGGTTACCGAGCGTTTTTTGGTGCGCGAACCGTTAAGCATCGACGAAATGTTTTGCATAACGCTTTCCATATCTTCGGGACTGCCCCCTGCGATAATTTCCATCGAGGGCATTCTTTGTTTCTTTTGCACGGTGATTTCTATTTCGCGCCCCTCAAGTTTACCTTCACGCAGCATGGTGCGGAACTTTTCGCGCGTTGCGCTCATACTGCCGTCTTTTTCGCCCGATACATCGGGTGCCGCTTCGCCTTCGGTTCCGGCCGTTTCGGCGGAAGAGTCCGTAAGCTGAACGCCGCCCCGCTTTTCGGACGTTTCCGGCTCACTTTCTTTTTCCTGCGACACGGGGGAGCCGAAAATATTAAAGGGAAGCATAAAGCCCCCATCTTCGCTTTTTGGCTCTTTTGCACTCTTTTTATGTTTTTTGCCGCTTCCGGGAAGGAGTAAGTCCAACAAATCTTCTTCGACCTTTTCGCCTGCGGCGGCTTTTAACTGCTCCTGCATTTCGGCTTTAACCATGTTATAGCCGACCGCCATTAAGTCGCGCACCATGGATTCGACATCGCGGCCTACATAGCCTACTTCGGTGTACTTGGTCGCTTCAACCTTTATAAAGGGTGCCCCGCATAATTTGGCAAGGCGGCGCGCTATTTCGGTTTTTCCGACTCCCGTCGGGCCTATCATTAAAATATTTTTGGGTGCGATTTCTTCGCGTATATCTTCCGGCAGTTTTAAGCGGCGCGTACGGTTTCGCAGGGCAACCGCAACCGAGCGTTTTGCTTTTTTTTGCCCGATAATGTAGGTGTCCAACTGTTCGACTATTTGCTTGGGTGTTAAATCTTCAAGACCCTCTTTCATTTATAATTCCTCCGCGGTAATATGACCGTTTGTATAAATACAGATTTCTCCGGCGATTTTTAAGCTTTTTTCGGCAATTTCCAGCGCGCTTAAATCGGACGATTCCATATAGGCAAGGGCGGCCGCATAAGCGTAGTTGCCGCCCGAACCGATTGCCAATACGTCGTTTTCAGGCTCGATAACGTCTCCGGTGCCCGATATAAGCAGGATTTTATCCTTACTTGCGGCTAAAAGCAGGGCTTCCAAATTGCGCAGCGCCTTGTCCGTGCGCCACATTTTGGCAAGTTCCACTGCCGCCCGCGTAATATCGCCCGAATATTCCTGAAGCTTCATTTCGAATTTATCGAACAGGTTAAAGGCATCGGCGGTAGCCCCGGCAAAACCGGTAAGTACTTTACCGTCGTACATTTTGCGCACTTTGCGGGCATTGCCCTTCATAACGGTTTGTCCCATCGTAACCTGTCCGTCGCCGGCCATGGCAACCTTTCCGTTCCGTTTTATTGCAATAACCGTTGTACTGCGAATCTTCGTTTGTTTCATCTATCCCTCTATTCCTTTGGTTTTGTTTTCGTTTCGGAGCCGTGAGCGGGCTCATGTTTGGAGCCGTGCGGGTGTGCTCTGTTATATAAAGCCTTTAATTCGGCACTCGTTATATGCGTATAACGCTGGGTGGTCGATAAACTCGCATGTCCCAGCATTTCCTGTACCGAACGTATATCCGCCCCCTCGCGTATCATCGCCGTTGCAAAGGTATGACGGAACGTATGAGGCGACACATGGCGTTTTGTTCCCTCCAAGGACGAATAACGGCTCACTATAAAGCGTATTCCGCGTGCACTGAGGTTTGTGCCGCTTCGGTTTATAAAGAGCGTTTGAGCGCCTTTATACGCCTCTTCTCCCTTTTCGCGGAGTTTTTGCTCACGTTCGCCGATATAGGTTTTTAAAGCGTCAACCGCCTCCGCCGAAAAAAAAACGCGCCGGTCTTTTCCGCCCTTGCCGCGAACCAAAGCCGAATCAAGGCGCGCCGAAATATCGCTCATTTTAAGAGAAGCAAGCTCGGACACGCGGCAGCCCGACGAATACAGGGCTTCAAAAAGCGCTCTGTCGCGCGCTTCCCACAAAAGGGGAGCCTTTGAAGGCTGAGCGCACATTTCGTCTATTTCGGCCGCATTCATAAATTTGGGAACGCGCACGGGCATTTTAACGTTCTTTAAATCCTCTGCGGGGTTTACTTTAATATACTCAAATCTGCGGCAATAGGCAAAAAAATTCCGCACCGACGCGGAAAACCGGTTTATGCTCGAAGCCGCCCTGTTTTCGCGCGAAAGCATACCGATACAGGCGCGTAAATTTTCGCCCGTTACGGAAGCCAAAGCGGGTTCCGCACCCGCGTTTTGCGCGGAAGCGTTCACTCGGATAAGCATAGTCCTCATCGCTTCCAAGTCGTTTCGGTACGCGCTCACCGAATGGGGCGATAGGCCCCGCACCCCGCCCTGCCATGCAAGAAATTCTTGAATTAAATCCTGCAAAGAACAAGGGTTTACATCCGTTCGCGTCAAAACCGGGTTATCCTTAATCTTCATCGCCTTCCTGAGAAGGGGCGGGAGGAAGATCGTCTTCCGCGGTGTGCAGATAATCGCAGTCCGGATTTATGCAGGATTTATAGGTGCCGTTTTTTTTGTCGTATTTTTCGACTAAAAAGTAACCGCATTTGGGGCACTGCGCATTGACGGGCTTAAAGTGACTGATAAAATCGCATTCCGGATAATTCGTACAGCCGTAGAATTCCTTGCCGCGGTTTTTATTTTTGCGGGCAACGATTTCGCCGGTACAGCCCTCGCGCGGACATTTTGCAAGCGGCACCGAGCGGGTATTGCGGCACTCCGGAAAACCGGAACAGGCAAGAAAATAACCGAAGCGTCCCAGTTTTTTTATCATCGGCTTTCCGCACAGTTCGCACACCTTATCGGTAGGCTCGTCCATTGTTCCCTTATAGCTTTCAAGGGTTGCCATAACTTCTTCAACGCGGCTGTGGAAGGGTTTGTAAAACTCATCCATCATTTCCGCCCAGCGCACGTTGTTTTCTTCAACCGAGTCCAAATTGCGCTCGACTTCGGCGGTAAAGTTTTCGTTTATAACTTCGGGGAACGAATCGACCAGAATATCGTTGATAATGCGGCCGAGCGCCGTGGGCACAAGCTGGCGGTTGTTGCGCGTTACATAATAGCGGTCGAGCAAAACCGAGATAATCGGCGCATAGGTTGAAGGACGGCCTATGCCCTTTTCTTCGAGGGTTTTAACGATTGAAGCGTCCGTGTAGCGCGCAGGCCCCTGCGTAAAGTGCTGGGCGGGCTGAAAACCGCATACTTCCGGTTTTTCTCCGACACTCAATGAAGGCAAGCGTACGCTTGTGTTTTCTTTTGAAGTTAAAAGCTTGGTAACGCTGTAAAAACCCTTTTCGACGATTTTACTTGCCGAAATACGGAACAGGGCATCACCGGCTTTTATGTCTACGCTTGTAGTACGGCTTTTGGCGTTGTTCATTTGACTCGACACAAAGGCTTCCCAAATCAGGGTGTAGAGCCGCAGCTGGTCGCGCGTTAAATATTCTTTTACGTATTCCGGCGTATATTCGGTATAGGTCGGTCTGATTGCTTCGTGGGCGTCCTGGGCTTTTTTTCCGACACTGTAGTGAATCGCTTCTCCCGGCAGTTCCGCAGGATAATTTTTTTGAAGCCAGGTACGCACATCTTCGATTGCGACATCGGAAATACGCACCGAATCGGTACGCATATAGGTAATAAGACCGACGCGGCCGGAACCGATGTTTACGCCTTCGTACAGCTGCTGGGCAACCTGCATGGTTTTGCGCGACGTAAAGCCGAGCTTATTGGCCGCCGCCTGCTGCAATTTCGAGGTGGTAAAAGGCGGTTTGGGCTTTAAAACGCGGTCGGAGGTTTTTATATCGACAACCTCGCAGTCGGCCCTTTGTATTTCGCTTATAATATCCTGAACGCTTTTTTCCGAAGGCAGTTCGGGCTTTTTCCCCTTGTACTGCACCAATTCGGCGGTAAAAGAGGTTTTGCCTTTTTTAAATTCGGCTTCAAGCGACCAATACTCTTCGGGAACGAATTCTTCAACGGCCTTTTCTCTCTCGCACAAGAGGCGAAGAGCCACCGACTGCACGCGTCCCGCGGACAATCCGTTTTTAACCTTTTTCCACAACAGGGGCGAAAGATTATAACCTACCAAACGGTCCAAGACGCGGCGCGCTTTTTGGGCGTTTACTTTAGACTCGTCTATATCGGAAGGGTTCATAACCGCTTCTTTAATGGCCGCAGGCGTTATTTCGTTAAATACGATACGTTTTATGGAAGCCGGAGTTTTTGCGCTCAACGAGTTGCGCAAATGCCAGGCTATAGCCTCTCCTTCGCGGTCATTATCGCTTGCAAGCAGGACTTCGCCGGCTTTTTTGGCATCTTTTTGCAAGTCTTTTAAGATGGACGCGCGCCCGCGGACGGTTATGTATTCGGGTTCAAACCCGTTTTCTATATTTATCGCCATACGGGATCTGGGTAAATCGATTAAGTGTCCCATTGAAGCTTTTACCGTATAGCCGGGCCCCAAATATTTTTCGATTGTTTTAGCCTTTGCGGGAGACTCTACAATAATAAGAGTGGATTGTTCTTTTGTTTTCTTTTTTGTTTCTTTTTTTACTGCCATCATGTAACTCCGTAAAAACCTTAAAATCCCTATGTAAGCAGGGCAATAACATCGTTCGCATCTTTGATGAGGCGGGCGCCCTCTTCCATATACCGGCTTACCCTTCGGTACTCTCCGACTTCTTTTCCTCTTCTTTGCACAAGGGCACCCGGATGTTCTCCGGCCCCTGCCGCATCCGCCGAAACGGCAGGATATGCCAAAGCGCATTCGTGAAAACAAAGTTCACGGTTTTGCTCAAGGGCAAAATCCGCCGTTATCAAAGCCCCGGAACCCGGCGGGGCTTCCGTAACAACCGTTACAAGGCTTAAAGCCGATATAAGGCGGTTGCGCTGCGGAAAATGCCACTTTTCGGCTGCGGTTTCAGGCGCATACTCGCCGACAATACAGCCGCCGGCTTCAAGCAGGGAAGCTGCAAGCCTTTTATTCGATGCGGGACTTACAGCATCCACACCCGAGCCCAATACCGCAGCGGTTTTTCCCTTTGAGCTTAAAAGGGCTCCCGCATGGGCCGAGGCATCCGTTCCGAGCGCAAGACCGGACACAACGGTAAAGCCCGCTTCGGCAAGCTCAAAGGCAAGCTGTTTTGTACAGCTCATTCCCCTTCCGGTAGGACGCCTTGTTCCCACAACCGCGGCACAGGGTTTTGATAAAACCGCCGGATTCCCGCGGTAAAACAGGGCATAGGGCGGATCGTATATTTCGTCCAAAAGAGGGGGCCTTTGCCCATCGTCGTAAAACATACAGCCGATATGAAGAACTTCCATAAGGCGCATATCGCGCTCCGAACGTCTTTCAATCAGCTCGGGCTTCCACATGCGCGTATTGAGTACCCTGCCGACTGCAAACGACAGATCATCTATAGAAAGTAACGCAAGGCGGGATATTGTGTCAAGCTTATTTTCAAGAAGTTTTTTTTCCGCAAAACTTAAAAAACCAAGCCTTGAGATTGCAAGGCGCAGTGCAAGCCTGTCCTGTGCGCTCATCTTCACTTTCCCGCATACAGGGCATCCAATACGGCTTTTTTATTCGCTTCGGCTTCCGCGCGTTTTGCTTCGTTTTTTGTGCTTTTTAAAATACGGTCGTACATTGATGAAGCGGCTTCGTATTCATAGCTCATATAATAGGCGCGCGCCAAAACGAACATCGCATCGGTGTGTTTGGTATCTATCGTTAAAAGACGCTCCAAAAGCGGGATTGCCCGATCGCTCTTTTTCATTTCAAATACGTATAACACCGAAAGACCGTAGAGGGAACGCACATAGCGCGGCTCCAGCTCCAAAGCGCGAAGGTAGGCGGATTCGGCAAGGGCAAGATAGGTATTGCGCCTCTTTTCCGCCCCCGTTCCGGGAAAATCGAGTTCCGATTTCGCCATGCAGCCTGCACAAAGTCCGATATAGTAATAGAGGTTTTGATTGTCCGGATGATATTTTACGGCGTTTTTAAACGCTTCCAAGGCCTTATCGTACATACGGTTGTCAAGGTAGCGCACGCCGAGAATCTTATACCAAATACCGGTTTGATTGTCGGCCGCCATAATATCTTCAACCCGCCGCTGGTATTTTTGGATTGCTTCTTCTATCTCCGCCTCGGTTTGAGGATTGCCGACTCCTTCTTCCAAAGACTGAACGCGCTTTATATAGTTCACGTTGGGACGGCAGGAACTTAAAAACACAAGAACGGCTGCCGTACACAGTACGGCCCGCACCGATAAAACCGCACAGGATACAAGTGCGCTGCAGTCCGGTACACCGCCGAAACCTTTTCCCCGCTTATTACAAATCATAGTCCACCTCGTAAAAACTATGGCGGATATTCGCCGTTCTGTCAAGATTATCGTTCGGCCGCCTGCGAACCGTGGGAGGGGAAAAAATCTCTATGACAGCCGTGCAGGGCTTCATCGTCTATGTGGGTGTATATTTGCGTTGTCGAAAGGTCGGCATGACCTAAAAGTTCCTGTACGCTGCGTAAATCGGCGCCGCCTGCGAGCAGATGGGTTGCAAAAGAGTGGCGAAGGGTATGCACCTTTGCATTAACGCCCGAAAGCGCTTCAAGCTCCTGAAAACGCTTCCAAATACCCTTGCGCGAAAGTTTTTTACCCCGATAATTGACAAAAAGCCAGGGCACCGCAGCATTTTTAACCAGCTCTCCCCGGCCCTTTTCAAGCCAATTGCGTAAATGTACGACAGCCTCATCTCCGAAGGGCACCATACGCTCCTTATCCCCCTTTCCGCGTACCCATAAAAGGCGCTCATCGAGGTGAAGGTTTTGCAGCTCCAAAGCCGAAACTTCGCCGATACGAAGCCCCGACGAGTAGACCAATTCAAAAAGAGCGCGGTCGCGTAAGCCCAGGGGGCTTGAGGTATCTATAACCGAAAGCAGTTTATCCACTTCTTCAACGGCAAGAACGCGCGGAAGGCGGCGTTTTGCACGCGGTCGTTGCAATAAAAGAGCGGTATTTTCGCTCCATACGCCGGTACGTACCAGATAGGCGCCGAATGAGCGCAGGGCGGAAATATCCTTTGCAAGGGTTAATTCATCGGCACCGCTGCGGCCGTCATATCCGGTTTTACGGGCTACAAGGTAATAGAGTAAATCCTGAATCGTAAGCGTCCTGTAATCGGTTTGCTTAAAAAGACACCAGGTCAAAAGTTCTTTAACGGCCGTTTTATAGGTTTCGGCAGTTAAGAGGCTTTTACGATCGACGCTTATAAGCTCGTCATAAAAGCGCTCAACGACAAGGGATTCGTTTTTTTGCAGTTCATATCCTGTAATTACAGCGGACAAATCTTCAGCCTCAATCTCCGCCCAAATTGATACGGTTTGAGCGCAGACAGGCGGGATATTCCAAGCCTTTAAGGTCTTTTGAAGCCACAAAGTCGGCATGAGAAAAAGAACTTCCGGAAGAAACGGAAGAAGTCTTTTCCGATGCGGCGACATCTTTTGAGGCAAAGGCCGAAAAGGAAGAAAAGGCCGAGCGGGATGCCGCACTCGAAGGGGACACCGAAGAAGCGGCTGCCTTCCGGGAAGACAAGGTGCTCTTTTCTTCATCCTTTGCACCGGCCTCTTCCGGCAAAGAAGAGCGGAACGGCGAGCGGGACGAAGAAAGCGAAGCGGAAGCCGTATGTTTGGTACCGTGTCCGATAGCCTCCCACTGGCTGTAAGAAACCAAATTATCGTCGGCAGCCGGTTCTTTTTCGGGTAAAAAAGACTGCCGTCTGTTTGTAGACGATTCTTTATCCGAAAACCCGGTTGCGATAATCGTAACCTTTACGGCATCGCCCATTTGAGGATCGACTTTTTGGCCGTAAATAGTATAGACACCGGGGTCTGCCGTTTCCGTTATCATATCCATAATTTCTTCGGTTTCGACCAAAGAAAGATTTTCTCCTGAAGTAATGTTGACAAGGATATTTTTTGCACCCTCTATATGGGTATCTTCCAAAAGAGGATTATTCATAGCGGAAGTTGCCGCATCAACGGCACGCTGTTCTCCGCTGCCGATACCGACTCCCAAAATGGCGTCTCCCATGCCCTGCATTATCGTACGCACATCCGCAAAATCTATATTGATTTTACCGGGCCGCGTAATAACGTCGGATATACCCTGCACACCGTGCCTGAGTACATCGTCGGCTATCGCATAGGCTTCGTTTAGAGGCGTTTTTTTATCCGCTACGCGGAGAATATTTTGATTCGGAATGACAATGAGAGTGTCGACGTGCTCATGCAGTTTTTTTATACCCTCTTCGGCAACGTTCATCTTGACCGCGCCTTCAAATTTAAAGGGCTTGGTAACGACACCCACGGTAAGAATACCGGCTTCTTTTGCAATACGCGCAATAACGGGAGCGGCGCCCGTCCCTGTTCCGCCGCCCATACCTGCGGTTATAAAAAGCATGTGGGCACCCTTTAAGGCATTGGCAATCGCTTCGGTATCCTCTTCGGCGGCCTTTCTGCCCACTTCGGGATTACCGCCCGCTCCCAGGCCCCCGGTCAATTTGGAGCCCAAGCCCAGTTTTAACGGAACCTTTGAACCTTCAAGGGCCTGCAAGTCCGTATTTGCGACAATAAAATCGATATTTTCCACTCCGACTGCAATCATATGATTAACCGCATTCGAACCGCCGCCGCCTACTCCGATAACCTTAATTACGGTCGGGTTAACGACCTTTTCGTCTATTACAGAAAAATCCATAGATAATTTCCCCCCTCCCGGGAAAAAGATATAACCATTCTATACGAGTTTTGAACGGATTTCAAGACCGTATAAAACAATCAAAACATTTCTTTAAACCATCGTCCTACTTTCTTTGTAAGCTCGATAAACGAGCGCTTTCCCGCCGGGGACGATGCCGAAAGCCCCGTATCGTTTTTATGCATGTGCGCCATACCCTGTATAAGGAGACCGGCCGCCGTTGTAAATTCGGGGCTGCGGTATATTTCAACAGGCCCGCCGTAGTTACCCGGCCGTGCAATGCGTACATTTTCGGTTTTGAATTCCTGTGCGGTTAATTCAACTATACCGGGCAAAAGAGAGCCGCCGCCTGCAAGAATAACACTGCCGTTTAAATGCCGCCGCTTTACATCGGCGGGCAGTCTGTCACGTACCATCGAAAATATTTCTTCGATACGCGGTCTGATTATACTGCAAATTTCGCGGCGGCTTATCGCTTGAGGCGGATTGCCTCCTATGCCCGGAATAACAACTTCCTCGTCATCGCTTACCGAATCTTCCCAACAGCAGCCCGATGAAATTTTCAGTTTTTCGGCGGTTTCAAACGACACCCCGCGTACCAGGGCAATATCGTTGCTTACCAAAGAACCGCCTACCGGAACGGAAACCGTACACAAAGAAGAACCGTCCGCAAGAACAAGGACATCGGTTGTACCTCCTCCCAAGTCGATAAGAATGGAACCTACCTCCTTTTCTTCTTCGGTAACAACCGCTTGTGCGGCGGCCAGGGTTTTAAGCATAACATCTTCAACGGTATAACCGGCGCGGGACACACAGCGCAGCATATTTTGCGTGGATGTGCCGGATGAAGTAATAATACATACTTCCGATTCAAGACGCACGCCGAGTCTATTTAAAGGATTTTTTATCCCGCTTACCCCGTCTACAATATAAAAACGGGGCACTACGTGTAAAATATGGCGGTCAAGGGGAATATTGACGGCACGCGATGCTTCCAATACGCGCTCAATATCGTTTTCGTTTACTTCACGAACCGCCCCTTTCCCGCCGACGGCAACCAGCCCCTTGGAAATAAAGCTTTCTATTTGAGAACCGCCTACCGCCGTTATACAGGAAAGGGCTTCACAGCCTGCAGCCACTTCGGCGGCCTCCACCGCTTCTTTTATGGACTGCATAGTCGCTTCGATATTTACAATAAGGCCGGCGCGCAGTCCGGTAGAAGGAGCGCTTCCGACACCGATTATCGAAAGAGAGCCCTCATCGGAATACTCGCCCATTAAAGCGCGGACATTGCTCGTCCCTATATCTATAGCCGTTATAACAGTGCTCATAACGCCCTCCCAAAGCGATTATCAGGAATGAACCTTATATGAAGTCGAACCGCGGCGCATATCGACTTCGCATACGTTCGGTTCCAAATCGTATATAACATCCAAGGTAAGCAGCATTGTCTGTAAAGTGCTTTCGCTTAATTCGGCATCCGTTAAAACGCGCGCATGCACGTGCAGGGGATAAACGGCCAACTCATAATTGCCGTATTCTTTTACCACGACCTTAATTTCCGAAATAAGCGAAAAGTATGCCGCATTGCTTTGCTGAATGGATGCAATCTGCTTTAAAAGTTCACGGTACTTTGTATCGATACGCATTCCCTCCGCAGCTACTTCGGCATCGAAGCCGGTAAGCAGGGGTACGGAAACCGCAGGCGTACTGTTTAGATTAAAGAGTACACCGTTTTTATCGATATGCACAGCCCGTGTTTTTCCCTCATCCTGCGTAAACATAAGGGCCACCGGAACTCTTTCAATTACTTTTACAAACACTTGATTCGGAAAACGTTTTTCCACCGAAACGCTTTCTACGGCACCGTAGGAAGCTATGACGGATGCAGCCGTCGCCGTATTAAAACCGAGCCAGCGCGAACCGCAGTGCATGGATAATCCCCTGCCCAGCTCTTCGGCTTTCAGACTCTTTAATCCGGTAAAGGATACTTCAACGGCGGATGTCCACGGCATTATTATAAAGTATATTGCGCCTTCGAGTAAACACACCGCAAAAAGTACAAAAAGGGCGGTTTTTAACATATTCCTTTTAAGTATTCCCCTTTTTTTAGCCTCTGCAGGGATAGTTTCCGTATCGCCTTTGTAATAAGGCGAAAAGTCGGAATACATACAGGGATCACTCATAGACACCTCCGGATATATCATCGGCTTTGTAACCGGATACGTTTATCAAGATACCGCATAAACACAGCGTAATTAAAACGGAAGAACCGCCGGATGAAAAAAACGGCAGGGGTATACCCGTTGTAGGCAGGGCCCCGCAGACAACCGCAAGATTTAAAAGAGACTGTCCGGTTACCGCAATGCCGCAGCCGAATGCACACAAGCTTCTAAAGCGGTCGGGACATTTAAGCGCTATATCCAAAGCTCTGAATGCAAAAAAGAAAAGCAAAAGTAAATATATAAGCACACCGAACAAGCCCATCGCTTCGCTCCAGCCGGCAAAGATAAAGTCCGCCTGTACTTCCGGAATCGCATTGATACGTTCCGCCCCGCCTATGCCTCTGCCCCAAAAGCCGCCGGAACTTATTGCGCGGCAAGCCGCTTTGATTTGATAATTTATGCCGCTTACATCCAATTCGGGACGGAAAAAGGCAATCAAACGCTTTACGCGAAACGAAGTCGAAAAAACCACCAATACGGCGGCTGCGGCTCCGTAGAGAAAAAACAGTAAAAACCATCTGAATTGTACGCCCGCAATAAAAAACATCGAAAGGGCTATAAAACCCAAAAAGACGGCACTTGAAAAGTCGCTTTGAAAAAATATAACCGTTACAAACATAAGCACACCGAAAGCGGCAGGGTACATACCGATAAGGGGATTATCCAGCTTATCGTGTTTTTTTGCAAAAAAGTTCGACAAAAACAAAATAACGGCAAACTTTGCCGCTTCGGAGGGCTGGAAAGTTGAAAAAACCGGAAGTTTTATCCAGCGGCGGGCGCCGTTACGGGATACGCCGATACCCGGAATAAAGGTTAAAAAGCACAGAATGAGCACAAAGATAAATACAAGGGGAGTAATTTTTCTTAAAAGATTCAAATCCGTCCATGAAAACACAAACAAAAAAATCAGTCCCACTCCGATACTTATGCTTTGTCTTTTTACAAAATAAAGAGGATCGCCGAATATACGGTTTGCATGACCTGAAGAAGAGGTAAAAAGCGTTATCAAGCCTAAACCGAGAAGCACGATAATAGATGCGATAAGAGGAACATCATATCCTGAAGAATGGACCGGCTTTTGCGGCACAACCGAATATCCGCTCATCCATCATCCTCCATAGGGTTTTGTATGCTCTTTTTTTGAATTATCGGAATAAAACGTTCCAAGGCCGTGCTTCGCGAAGCCTTTATAAGTATAAGGTCTCCCTCATGTAAGACGGATGCAAGTTTTTCACCGAAGGACGTAAGAGCGGCATCGGAGATATCCGGCAAGAAAAGAACGCGTTTTCCTTCGGCAAAGGGCCCGCTCAGTTCCCGACACACCGCATCGTAAGCGGCGCAAAAAGAGTGTCCCGCAAATACAAGGATATCGGCTTTGGAAACGGCCGCTCGTTGTACAAGCTTTTTATGAGATGAGGCACTCTCGGCTCCCAATTCTCCCATATCGCCCAAAATCAGCACCTTACGCCCCTCATGAGCGGCCTCATCAAAAAAATCGACGGCGGCATTCATGGAATCGGGGTTTGCATTATAACAGTCGTGTACGACAGTCGGAGCACCTTCCAAAATCTGCATCCGGCCGGCCAAAGGACGCACGGCTTCCAGTCCGGTCTTTATTTCTTCGGCGTTTAGGCCGAAATGTTCGGCAACGGCAAGGGCGCAGGCGGCATTTTTAAGATTGTGTATACCGCACAGGGGAAAATCGATTTTTACACCCTTATAATAAAATTCGCTTCCCTTAACACCCCTATCCCGTACATCTTCAATGCCGTATTCTTTTCCGATACCGAAGCTGTGCATTCTGCCGGGAACGCCGCTCATTAAAAAATCCTTATACGGATCCTCTGCGGGGACAAAACCCGTACAATCCTCCGTAAAATTCGAAAAAATTTGTTTTTTTTCCTCAGCTATTTTGTCCTTTGTGCCGAGAATTCCGATATGGGCCGAACCTATGTTTGTAATCACTGCGGTTTGAGGAAAAAGCACATCGGCAAGCTCTTTAATTTCCCCCCGGCGGTTCATACCCATTTCAAAAACGGCGGCCTCATGTGTTTTGTCGATTTTAAAAACCGAAAGGGGCAAACCCGTTTCCGAATTCAAGTTGCCTTCGTTTATAATAACCCTGTATTTTTGCGAAAGAATCGAGCCTATACATTCTTTTACCGTCGTTTTACCGCTTGAACCGGTAACCCCGATTTTTTTCAATGCGGAAAACCGCGATACATAGAGGCCTGCCGCTTTTTGCAAAGCATTGAGGGTATTATCGGTTAAAACGACCGGAATGCCGCGATCGGCAAGTTTTTCATACAAAGTTCCAAATTCGCCGACGGAAGATCGCATCGCCATAATAAGGGATGCCCCCTTGTCAACCGCATCCTTTATAAACGCGTGTCCGTCGCTTTGACTTCCGGGAACGGCTATAAAAAGCGAACCGCTTAACGCACGGCGGCTGTCAATACACACCGATAAAAAAGAAGCATCCCGCGTTTTTTCGTTGAACAATGTTCCGTTTACGGCGCCCAGTAAATCCTGCAGCGCAAGCAAAGACCTATCTTGCACGGCCGCCTCCCTTTGTACGCAGTTCGGGGCGAACCTGCACCCGTATGATTTCATGGGAAGATGCCTGATACATGCCGAGTTCTTCAAGAGCGATTTTTTCAATCCGCGAAGAACCGGATAAAAGACCTATATCGCTTATAAGCCGCTTATTGTACTCAATAAGGCTGTGCTGTTTTTTTTCAAGATTGTGTACCTGATTTTCAAGCAGGCCGTATCTGTAGCCCTGAAAGCTTTGAAGGGCAAGCAGCGCGGGGATGCTCAATGCAATGAGAATAAAAGCGATATCTTTAAAAATCATTTTAGACGGTTTCATGTCCTTGCCCTCTTATAATTTACGGATAACCCGCAATTTTGCACTGCGCGAAGGAGAATTACGTTCAATTTCCTCCGCTTCGGGACATACGGGCTTGCGCGTCAGCACCGATGCTTTTGCTTTTCCCCCGCATTTACATATCGGCTGTTCCGGCGCACAAGTACAGCTTTTTCCCAATGCTTTAAAATAATTTTTTACCGTTCTGTCTTCAAGCGAATGAAAGGTAATAACCCCCATTTTTCCGCCGCTTTTTAAAACGGTAAAAGCCTTATCCAATACCCTTTCCAAGCGCTCCAGCTCGCAGTTTACCGCAATGCGCAAAGCCTGAAAACTCTTGGTCGCAGGATGAATCGCTGCGCGGCGGTAAGCGGCGGGAACCGCACTGTAAATACAGTCCGCCAGCTGCTTTGCACAAACAAAGGGAGAACGTCTTCGCGCTTCATCTACAGCCCGTGCAATACGCCTGCTGTAACGTTCATCCGCAAAATTAAACAAAATATCCGCAAGCTCTTCGGCCCTGAGCGTATTAACCAAATCCGCCGCCGTTTTTCCGGCGGAAGGATCCAGCCTCATATCGAGCGGTTCTTCAGAGCGGAAGGAAAACCCCCTCCCCGAACATTCATAGTGGAACACCGATATACCCAAATCGAATAAAATCAAGTCGGGTTTCGGCAGGTTTTCAGGATAATTTTCATAAAAATCCGTAAACCATCCGCGGTAAAAACTCATCCTGCCGCCGAAAACGGCCAAACGCTGTCGGGCGCGCTTTTGGATTTCGGCATCGGCATCAAGGCCCTGTATATGTAAATCGGGAAAACGCTCCAAAAAAGCGTATGAATGTCCGCCCTCGCCGAGGGTCGAGTCAATCATAAAACCGCCGTTTTCATATCCTTCCCCTTCAGGAGAAAGATAGGAAAGCGTTTGCTCAAGCAAAACGGGCGTATGAACATAGGTAAGCGTTCTTGCATCGTCCATAACCGATCCCGCTTATAAACGAATGGCGCTTAAACCTTCCGCGGCCTGCCGGAATCTCATATCCGTTTCGGCAAGGTAGGCTTCATAGCGCTCGGCATCCCATAATTCCATATACTTCGTTACCCCCATAATCACGCAGTCCTTAGTTAAGCCCGCATAGTCGCGCAAACTTTGCGGAACGGACAGACGGCCGGTTTTGTCGAACTCGACTTCCTGTGCGGGAGCAATTAAACGGCGAAGTACCAATCGGGAATCCTGATTAAACGGCGACGTTTGTTCCATCAGTTTTTCGGAAAAATTCTTCCACTCGGCGGGAGTGTACAGCCATAAACAGCCGTCCAAACCCTGAGTTATCATGAGAACGTTTTCCGTTAAAACAGTCCGCAATTTCGCGGGAAAAAGAATACGGCCTTTTTCATCCAGCGTATTGCGGTATTCGCCCGTCAAGAGTTCCACTAATTACCACAAACCTCCACTTTTTACCATTTTATACCAAAAAACGCCTATGTCAATCCGAAAAAGAGGTAAAAAGAGGCAAAAAGAAAAAAAACTCCCTTAGGCTTTACTTTTACCTTGTACAGATGTATAGTATCCTTATGATAAACACCTTTAACGAGTCGAGCCTTCATAAAAAGTTAAAAACGCAAGCCGCGCAAAAATACGGCGGAAAAACCGAACAAGAGATAGGAAACTATATTTGCGATGTTCTGACCGAAGACGGAACGATTATAGAAATACAAACAAAGAGTTTTAAAAATATATGCGCCAAATTGACCGATTTGCTGCAAACACACCGCCTGATTCTCATCTACCCTCTGATATGCGAAACCTATATTGAATACTACGATGAAGGGGGTACACTCCTGTCTCGGCGCAAAAGTCCGAAAAAACGCGGCATCTTCAGCATCTTCGACGAATTAACGGGTATATGGCCGATTTTATTGCATAAAAATTTTACACTTGAAGTAATTGAAAGCACTGCGGTAAAAAAGCGGAAAAAAACCGCCGAGCCCGTCCAGTCGGTAAACAAAAAACGCCGCTTTAAAAAAAATTGGTTGAGTTTTGACACCGAGCTTTTATGCGAGGCCGGAAGCCGCTTTTTTTGTTCAAAAAAGGATTACTTGGAACTTTTGGCCGGAATACCCGAAGAATTCGGGGTAAAAGAAGCGGCCGAACGGACCGGAGCGCCGCTCAGTCAAACGCGAAAAATGCTGTGGACCTTACGCAAGACGGGCCTTATTGAAAAGACCGGATGTAAAGGAAGACGGTTTATATACCGTATAAAAGAACGGATTTAAAATAAAAAAGGCTGTCCCGAAAGCTTGTGCTTTTAAGACAGCCTTTGTTTCGGATAAAACGGCTTACCAGTTGTCCATCATATCAAAAGGATCGCGGTTTTCGAATGCGTACATATCGCTGATTGCGCGTAAGTCATCGAAATAGATATAATAGGTTCCGAAGGCAACTTCGGGATCACAGTCGATACGGAAACCGACAACGGAAAGACCGGGCCGGCTGTTAAAATAGGCGCTGTCCTGCACGATACCGCGCTTTCCGTCCGGAGAAGGAGGAACGGCGGCTACCAGCTGTTTCCAACCTGTAAAGGCAAGAGACCCCATGTACAGTTCAAAGTTGTTGCCGAAAAAGTCCTTTACCAAAACGGTCAGGGTATGATTTTGATTGCGGCCGGCAACCCATACGGACAGGGTTTTTGCAACACCGTCTATAGCCAAGGGCTGGGAAGGTGTAATAAAGAACGAGTTTATGCCGCGGCGGAAAAATTCAACCTTTACGCCGTAGGTTCTTTTATCGGACAATTCTTCCTCGCCTGCAGTCGCAATCGGAGACTTTGCTTCCGGGTCGGGTCCGCCCTCAAAAAAGCGGCCGGTAATAACACCGTAGTCGGGCGACATTTTGACATTCCATGAACCTTCGCGTTCAAAGAGGTCTATCGATACTTCACGAAGGGCAAAATTGGCCGAATCGGCTCCTAAAATCGTGGGATCGGGAGCACCAAGGGATTTATCCTGTGCCTGTGCAAACACAAGGCCGGCCGCGCATACGGCCAATAAACATACAATCAGTTTTTTCATCAGTTTGCTCCCCCGCTTACAGCATTGAAATCGGTATCTTTGAGTTTAAATCCGTCGAAAATATTTGAAAGAGTATTGGAAGAATACCGCACTTGATCAAAGTAAATCATAAAATCGTCTACAAACTCTTTGGGGTCGGTGCGGACGCGGAAACCGACAAAGGTCATTTGTTTCGGACCGGAACGCAAACGCGACACCTGAGGTATCCAGCCGGGAATGTTTACGACAACGTTTCTCCAGCCGTTAAACAGGAGGTTTCCGGCGGGCAGAACGTGCACACGGCCGTTGGCATCGCGTACCAATACGTCCAGATAGTACAAATAGTTTGCACCCCATACCCAAAAATCGATTTGATTGACGTTGCCTTTAAAAGGAACTTCATAGGGTTTCATCTCTCCGCTTCCGTCATCCTTTTGCGGATATATTTCAAACCAGTTATTTCCCTTGCGCTGAAATTTGATTTGCACACCGAGAACCTGAGGGTCCGGATCTCCTTCAACCCTGTAAAGCTGCAAAGAATTGGGCATTCCGGGAATGTGGGCCATTTTCGGATATACCTCATTTTTTTCTTCATTGACATACACCAGCTTGCTTGCCCGGATTGTCCAAGACCAATCCTGATTTTCCGGCACGTCAAAGTTATCGATTAAAATCGTCTCAACGCTTTTTGCATTTGGCTGGGCAGACAACGGCAGACAGACACAAAGAGCAAGTATAAGACTTACACAGACCAAACCGTAATGTTTCATCCAAAACTCCTTTTCTCATTATCAATTAAGAAAAAAACATTCATATACAATTATATCGGCATAATTATATTTTTTCAACAGCTATTTGTCAATCTTTGTTTAAGCCTTTTGTACGATTTATAAGGATTCTTATTGATTATTTTTTAAAAAGGACGTAGTATAAATGAAGTATCATCATACTAAGGAGTTTTTATGGGCAATATCAGTTATAAGGAATTGGGATTGGTTAACACCAAAAAGATGTTTGCCAAAGCTATTAAGGGCGGCTATGCGGTTCCCGCGTACAACTTCAATAACATGGAACAGCTGCAGGCGATTATTCAAGCATGTGTGGAAACGAACTCGCCCGTTATCTTGCAGGTTTCTTCCGGTGCGCGCAAATATGCAAACCAAACCCTGCTTCGCTACATGGCACAGGGAGCGGTTGCCTATGCAAAAGAATTGGGCTGCAAAAAGCCCCAGATCGCCCTCCATCTTGACCACGGCGATTCGTTCGAATTGTGCAAATCCTGTATTCAAATGGGATTTTCATCCATTATGATTGACGGCTCTTCCCTCCCTTACGAAGAAAACATAAAATTAACGAAAAAAGTATGCGATTACGCTCATAAACAAAAAGATTACGTAACCGTTGAAGGCGAGCTCGGCGTTTTGGCCGGCGTCGAAGACGACGTTTCCGCCGAAGAAAGCCATTACACAAAACCCGAAGAAGTTCAGGACTTTGTAAAAAGAACCGGCGTCGATTCTTTGGCTATTTCCATCGGTACAAGCCACGGCCGCCAAAAATTCAAACCCGAACAGTGCACAAAAAATGCCGACGGCGTTTTAATTCCGCCCCCCTTGGCATTTGACATCTTAAAAGAAATAGAAAAAAGACTGCCCGGTTTCCCGATTGTATTGCACGGTTCTTCGTCCGTACCCGTCGAATACGTTAAAGAAATCGAAAAATACGGCGGCAAGCTTAAAGATTCCGTCGGTATTCCCGAAGAACAGCTTCGCAAAGCGGCAAAATCGGCCGTATGCAAAATCAATATCGACTCGGACGGACGCCTTGCCATGACGGCGGCTATCCGCAAAGTGTTTGCCGAAAGCCCCAGCGAATTCGACCCGAGAAAGTACCTCGGCCCCGCACGCGACGAACTGAAAAAGATGTACATTCATAAAAACAAAAAGGTGCTCGGCTCTGCAGACCAGCTCTAAGATTTTGAGAGCTTAACGCCGGCTAACGATACACAGGGCTGTCCGAAAAGCAAACCGCTTTTTTGACAGTCCTTTTTTATTTTAAAAAAGAGAAAGCGCCCACTGTGAAACGGTCTTTTTGCGTTCGGCAAAAGAAAGTTCGCCCTCGAGCTTTAACATACCCGTAAGGCTTCCGTCCGCCAAACACACAACCTTATCCGCATAAGCGGCGATTCCCGCGTCGTGGGTAACAAGTAAAATGCCGGTTCCGCTTTTATGAACGGCTGTGATTATTTCCATAACTTTTTCCGCCGCGCGGGAATTGAGGGCTCCGGTCGGTTCGTCGGCAAATAAAATAAATAAAACGGCTTAGTCTTGTTTTTAACGATACGGTATGTTATTATAGCATATCTACAAAAAGTTGAACTTACATTTGATTACGCAAACAGGATACCTCTATGATTTTAGATGATTTTAAACTGACGGGTAAAGTTGCAATCGTTACCGGCTGTAATACGGGATTGGGACAGGGAATGGCATGCGCCCTCGCGGAAGCGGGTGCCGATATTTTCGGAGTATACCGCAGTACTCCCGGCGAAACTCCGGCTATGATCCGAAAATGCGGCGGACGTTTTGAAGGGATACAGGCGGATTTATCCGTTCCCGCAAATGCCGAAAATATTATAAACCAAGCGGTCAATACCTACAAACATATAGATATTTTAGTAAATAATGCCGGTATTATCCGCCGGGAAGACAGTATCGCTTTTTCGGAAAAAGACTGGGACGATGTTTTAAATACGAATCTGAAAAGCCTCTTTTTTTTATCCCAAGCAGCGGCAAAGCATTTTATTGCTCAAAACAGCGGAAGAATCATCAATATAGCTTCAATGCTTTCATATCAGGGCGGAATACGCGTTCCGTCCTATACCGCTTCAAAAAGCGCCGTAAAAGGGTTAACGATGACATTGGCAAATGAATGGGCACAGCACGGCATAACCGTTAATGCTATTGCCCCCGGCTATATTGAAACAAACAATACGGTTGCTTTGCGCGCCGATGAAAAGCGTAACGCGGCCATTTTGGAGCGTATACCCGCAGGCCGATGGGGGACTCCCGACGATATAAAAGGAGCGGTTGTTTTTTTAGCGTCAAAAGCGGCGGAATATATAAACGGATTTACACTCGCGGTAGACGGCGGCTGGCTTGCGCGCTGAAAGAGCAGGAGTCCGTCTTTTCAGATAAACTTTAGAATCTTTTTTCCGAAAAGCGAAACGGCGCAGTATACGAAGGCTGCGGAAAGCACCGTCCAAAAAGGCAGGTTTAAAAGATTCATAACGTCGACGGCGCTCGGAATAAGGGCGAGACCGAGAGTAAAGCCTGCGAGTAAAAAAAGGCGTTTAGGAAGGTCTTTCGATACGGGAATACCGGAATGCTGAAAAAGGCCGCAATTACTGCATAGTTCGCCGAGAAAATAAAAGGTATGTTTAAAACCTATGAGCATGGATGTATATATGACCGGCTTTACAAACAACAAGTACCAATCGAGTACATCATGCCGATGCATAATACGAGCCGGCATATATACCGCATAAAAGGCTGCAAAGACAAAATAAAGGGAAAACAGGACCTTGTCATGCTTTTTGATAAAAATCACATAAAAAACCGTACAAAAAAGACAGGGAAGCACTATTTCAAAAAAAAGATAAAAACCGTAATTCGGAAAAAAAGCATACCGTATAAGATAATAAGCAGGCGTAAACATACATTCGATAAAAGCATACACGGCTCCCAATATCAAACCCGTTAACGCCGATGCATAGGCTGCCGGACTTTGTTCGTGATTTTTTGTCAGCATATATACGAGGCTTAAAGGAAGAACCGTAATCATAAAAAGTTTCATAATAAAAAGATTATACCCGAAAAAACGGAAAATGCAAGTATCGGGCATACGGTTCTTTAGAGCAAATTTTATTAATTATTACAAAAAAAAGATTTGCGTTTTTTTACAACTGATTGTATAATGTAACGGATGAGCGGTACCTCTGCGTTTTGCTGCGCTTTAACGGGAGCTTACCGTAAAGTAAAAAAGGAGTTTTTTTATGCCCAAAGTATTGTCAATTATCCTCGGCGGCGGTAAAGGCACCCGCTTATATCCGCTGACAAAGGAGCGGTCCAAACCGGCCGTTCCCTTCGGGGGTAAACACCGCATTGTAGACATACCCGTTTCAAATTCAATCAATTCGGACTTTAAACAGATTTATCTGCTTACCCAATTCAATTCCGCATCGCTTCACATGCATATCACGTCGGCATACAACTTTGACCGCTTTTCCCAAGGCTTTGTAGAGATTCTTGCAGCGGAACAAACGCTTGAACATTCGGGCTGGTATGAAGGAACGGCGGATGCCGTACGCAAAAACTTTATTCACTTTAAAACGCGTAAACCGACCCACTATATTATACTTTCCGGCGATCAATTATATCAAATGGATTTAAGGGGCTTTCTTGATTATCACATACAAAGCGGAGCACAGATAACGATTGCGACAACGGCCGTCAACCGCTCGGACGCTTCGGGCTTCGGTATTATGAAAGTCGATAAAACACGGGAAATAACGGCGTTTATGGAAAAACCCGCCCCCGATGCCGATATAAGCGATTGGATTATTCCGGATGAAAGCCGCACTCCCGGTGCGGTACAGGGTAAGGATTACCTTGCATCGATGGGTATTTATATTTTCGATGCTCCCATCCTTGAAGAAGCCTTGGATAACGAATATACCGATTTCGGCAAAGAAGTTATTCCTCTTGCAATTAAAAAATATAAGGTATTTTCGTATATTTTTGACGGATACTGGGAAGACATCGGTACGATTAAAAGCTTTTACGATGCCACAATCGACCTTGCCTCCGTTACGCCTAAATTCAATTTTTACGATGAAGAAAAGCCGATTTTTACAAAACCGCGCAATTTGCCCCCCTCAAAAACGAATAATGCCCAAATGACGCGCTGTATAGCCAGCGAGGGCTGCGTTATTACCGAAGCAAGTATTACGGATTCGGTAATCGGCATACGAAGCGTTATTGAGCGCCAGTCGACCTTGCACGGAGTTGTCTGCATGGGAGCGGACTTTTACGAAACGGAAGAAGAAAAAGCCGAAAACCGTGCAAAGGGTATTCCCAATATAGGCATCGGATGCAATACGCATATTAAACGCGCTATTATCGATAAAAACGCCCGTATCGGCAATAACTGTCTGATAGGCTGCTGTAATCCCCTGCCCGACTGCGAAACCGCGGAATATGTGGTTTCGGACGGTATCATTGTCATAAAAAAGAATGCCGTTATACGGGACCATACGGTTATAGGCTGATATTCTCTGCATACTCCGCATCCGGATTCGGTGCAGAGTATGCAGGAAAAATTAAAGGAACAAAAAATCAGCGCACTGTGCGTAAAAAGGCGTCTTTAAAGCCGCGTGAAACAAAGCGTTTTAAGATAACGGGATATTCGTCCTTATTCAGAGGTCCGATAAGAACCTGATAAGCTTCGGGTACCTTTTCGGATTGAAGGAGTTTCACCGGATATTTATCCGCATATTTTTCTATAATCTCGGCTATATATGCCTTGCTTTTATAGGTTGCAAGCTGAATGCAATAGCTTCCCGCCCCGAGAGCCGAAAGACTGTCTATAAGGTATGGCTCCGTATCGGGGTCGGCCGGCTCACCGTACACGGGCTTTTCGGCAAAGAGAACCTCGGTTTCATCGGAATAGGTAAAATAATCGGGTAAAACACTTTCTTCGGCGGAGGATACATCGGCCGTTACCGACTCGCCCTCATCTTCAAAAACGGGGGGCTTTTCTTCAGCCGCTATGAGAATGTTGGGCTCAAGCTCAAATTCCGTCTTCCGCACAAGTTCAGGTTCCGATTCGGCCTCGTCGGGTTCGGGTTCCGCTGCGACTTCGCTTGCCTCAGGCTGAGAAACTGCATCTTCGGCATAAAGCTCCGGTTCAGGCTCCTGTACAAGTTCCGGCCCGTTCTCCGTTTTTTCAGTCAAAGTATCGCCGGCAGCCGCAACAAGCGGAGTTTCAACAAGGGGCTCATCATACACGGTTTGGAAAACCTCCTCGGCAGGCGGGACAACCTCCGTTTCTTCTTCATCCGCTTTTTGCGCCGTTTCGGCAATTTCAATATGCTTTGTATCCGTTTCGTCCTTATCCGCAAAGGGAGTAAAAACGCTTTTTTCACCTTCCGCAGCAATTTCTGCAGAGGGTTCGGCAAAAGCTTCCTGTTTTTCGACTGCAGGTTCGGGAACCGGTTCAACAACCGCCGCTTCAGAGCTTTCAAAGACGGTATGGGAGGCGCTTTCGGATGCCGTATCCCTGTCTTCGGCCGGGTCTGCCGCTTCGGACGGAAGCTCCTGTACCGGATCGGCTTCCGCTTTTACATACTCTTCATATAAAACCGAATCGTCTCCATTTTTTGCGGCCGGGTCGGCTTGAGGAAGGGCATCAAAGGCTTTTGCCAAAACGGAACGTTCCGTGTCTCTTCCGTTTTTTGTAAGCTGCACAATACTGTTTGAATCCTTGACAATAAAAAGGATATCGGCGGCTTCGGGGGACAACACGACGGCAACGCCTTCGGAAGGACTGAAAGTTCCGAAAACCAAAGCTTCAATGCTCACTTTTGCCGCAGGATTGGTAATTAACACGGTATCTCCGGGTAAAAAGGCTGCAGTTTTAACATATAAACCCGGCGGAAGTTCTCCCGGAGAAGCCACAAGAGCCCGTCCGTCCAAAGAAGGCTTTGAAGCGCTTACAAACAGCACGGCGGCTATGATAATGCTTATTTTTACAGCGATATTTTTTGTCATACTAACCCCTTAACGTATCCCTTGTATTACATTGGCAACGGCATAGCCGAGCTCCTGAGCAAAACGCCTGAGCGCCTGCGTATCGTTTTCATTTTCAAATTTTGCGGGAATGATATTCCTTTTTTCCTGAATATCGCGGTTATTCCGTACCCGTACAATGCGCCAATCGACATTTTCTATATCGTCAAAAACGATTTTTGCCGGATTTTCAGGCATTTTATCCTTATAGGTAACATTGATTTGTACCATGAATTCAAAAAAACCTTCGGCACTGCTTTTAAGAGCCTTTTGAGCGGCTTCCTGAATATCGGAATCAAACACTGCCGGTTCTCCGCTTGAAACAATATGGCCGCGGTCAAACAAAGTTTCAAGTATGCCGCTTTCAATCATCAGCGTCGAAGCTCTCAGGGCCTCGACATCGGAATTTTTTTGACACATAAAGATGCTTACGGAAGAAGCGGATACACATGCCGGCACGGTCAAAAAAAACGATAAAACAAAAAGATGTACTGCCCTTTTCAACATCCCCTCCAATAAAGAATAATTGTTTGAAACTATCCTCTTTATATTGTCGGTTTTTTTTCTCCGGTATTTAGCAAAAAAAGCATCTGCGATTGAAGAAACAAGCGTCTTATGGTATGATAAAAAAATCCTATGAAATATTTTGCGGTGCAGGTGCGAACTTTAAAAGAAGATGCATATATTGAAAGAGTAAGCGGCTATCTTCATTTTCGACAAGATAAACAGGAATTCTTTTTTCCGAAACGCAAACTTGCCGTGCGCCGTATGGGAAAAACGACTCATGAAATACGACCGATTTTTCCCGGCTATATATTCGTGTCCGCCGAAGCAATAGATCCCCAGCTTTTCAATATCATGCGCGGAACAAAGGACTTTACCCGTTTTCTAAAAAACAACCGCGACATTACGGCCATCGAAGGACGCGATTTAACGATTTTACGTCATTTTTTACAATTCGGCGGTATTGCCGAAACATCCGAGGTCGGTTTTGATGAAAACGACCGCATTGTCGTAAAATCGGGCCCCATGCAGGGCTTGGAAGGTTTAATAGTAAAGGTCGATAAACGCAAAAAAAGAGCAAAAATAGCCCTTGATTTTGCAAACGAGCATTTTTTAATCGATTTAGCCTTCGATATTTTGGAGGAAAGCCGAAATGAACCGCAGTGAACAATTTATTTACATTATCGGAGCGGGCTTTGCGGGTCAAATGATTGCCGCCGAGATAGGCAGAAAAAAGATTTTCGGTAAAACGGCCGCCTTTATCGATGACGACCCGGAACTTATCGGAAAAAAAATAGACGGAATTCCCGTCTTGGGTCCCGTCGACGAGTTTATTTCGTTTTTACGGCATGCCGACCGCGATGAAGCTATTATCGCAATGCCCTCGGCCCCGAAAGAGCGCATAAAATCGATATACGAAAGCCTTTCCCGCGCCGGTTTCAGCCGCATAAAAATACTGCCTGCAATATCGCAGATAGTGGACGGAACGGCCCACCTTATTCAAGCCCGTGAAATAGACCCCCTCGATGTCCTGGGACGTACGCCGGTTACCCTCTCCCTCAAAGAAAGCCTGGCATATTTACGCGGAAAACGTGTTCTTATAACGGGAGCAGGAGGTTCAATCGGTTCGGAGCTTGCCCGTCAACTGCTTTCGGGAGGGGCGCAGCGGCTGTATTTATTCGGACACGGAGAAAATTCGATTTATCAAATCGATAAGGAACTGCATATACTGCAAAAAGAAGGAGTCGGCGAAAAAGCGGTGATTGTCCCCGTTATCGGCGATTTGAAAAACCGAGAGTATATGTTTTATATTCTTTCAAAATTAAAGGCCGATGTGATTTTTCACTGTGCAGCCTATAAGCACGTACCGCTTATGGAAGAAAATCCGGTTGCGGTTATTGAAAACAACGTATTCGGAACCAAAAACCTCTTGGACGCCTCACTTGCCTGCGGAACCGAACGCTTTGTACTTATATCGACCGATAAGGCGGTAGAACCCGTATCGGTATACGGCGTATCAAAAATGCTGTGTGAAAAGCTTGTGCTGCAAGCGGCTCAAACCCTCCGGGAAAACAATCCGGATATACAAAAAAAAGGTGCGGCCTATATGTTTGTACGCTTCGGCAACGTACTCGGCTCGCGAGGTTCAATCTTACCCCTCTTTGCCGAACAGTTAAAAACGGGCGGCCCGCTTACGGTAACGCACCCTGAAATGAAGCGTTATTTTATGACAATTCCCGAAGCATGCTCCCTTGTTTTAAAAGCGGGCGGGGTCGGTTCAAATGCGACTCCCTACCTTTTGGATATGGGAGAGCCTATAAAAATAGAAGAAATAGCCCGCCAATTTATCCGATTTTCGGGCCTTGAACCCGATAAGGACGTACGGATAAGTTACATCGGCTTGCGGCCGGGAGAACGCATGGAAGAACCCCTGTGGACGCAGCAGGAGCATCCCCTGCAAACCGAATATCCGAAAATCCTCAAATTGCATCCGGTTTGCGATGATTTTCCCTTGCACAAGATACTGGAAAAGCTGTATCCTATCTGTGTCGCAGGAACCCCGAACCTCTACCGCAGCCGCAGCGCACTGTTGGAGATTTTAACGGAGACAGTCCCTTCATTAAAGGAATCCTATAATGGCAATATCTGAACGCTCAGGGCAGGAACCGAACGTGCCCTTTTTTTTACCCTCTATCGGCACTGAAGAAGAACAGGCGGTACTGCGTGTTATGCGCTCCGGCTGGCTTACAACGGGACAGGAAGCCCCGGCTTTCGAAAAAGAATTTGCCGATTTTGTCGGCTGTAAACACGCCTTGGCGGTAAACAGTGCGACTTCGGGCCTTATGCTTTCTATGTCGGCTTGCGGCATACGGGCGGGCACGAAAATACTGACTACGCCCTACACCTTTGTTTCCACGGCAACGACAGCCTTTCACTTGGGAGGCGGAGCGGTGTATGCGGATACGGAGGAAGACGGTTACAATATAGATCCTGCACAAATAGAACAAAAACTGAAAAAAGACCGCTCCATACGCGCCATCGTTCCGGTTCATATGGGAGGCCTTCCCTGCAATATGACTGAAATAAAGCGCATAGCGGATTTTTACGGTGTAAAAGTAATAGAAGATGCGGCCCATGCATTTCCTTCAAAAACCGCTCAAGGCTATGCGGGAACCCTGGGAGATGCGGGTGTCTTTTCGTTTTATGCCACCAAAACGATTACAACCGGCGAAGGCGGCATGATTTGTACAAACAATGATACAATAGCCGAGGCGGTACGGATTATGCGTATGCACGGCATAGACCGTACGGTTTGGGACCGCTATACGTCAAAAAACGCTTCATGGAAGTATGATGTGGTAAAAGCGGGCTTTAAATGCAATTTGCCCGATATTTTGGCTGCAATCGGCCGCGAGCAGTTAAAAAAAGCTCAAATTTTGGGCGAAAAGCGAAAAAAAATCGCTCTTCGGTACACCGAAGCTTTTAAAAACTTCGATTTTTTGGAATGCCCGCCCGACGGTGAGGGAAACGCATGGCACTTATATTTACTGCGTATATGCAGAGAAAAACTTTCTATAAACCGTGACGAATTCGGTTCCCTTTTACAGCAGCGGGGCATTAATATATCCGTGCACTTTATTCCCCATTTTCATTTTACCTTTTTTAAAAAACACTGCGGACTGAACGTCCGAAGTTTTCCGCACGCACAAAAGCTCTACGAAACGACACTGAGCCTTCCGCTGTGGCCCGATATGGATGATGCAATGATAGAGCAGGTTATTCAAACCGTTACGGACATCGGGAAAAACAATTATGAAAACTGATAAAACCTCCGTATCGAAGATACACGTATCATCCTCATTTTACAGCGATACGGCAAAAAACGACTTTTTGTATGCCGTACTCATAAGAAGTCCGATAGCAAACGGCAGTATACGCGATATAAAACACGAAGGTTTGCCTGAAGGATACTCCCTGTTTACGGCAAAAGATATTCCCGGAGAAAAACTTATCCGAACCTTCGGTAGCGAATTTCCGGTTTTTGCGTGGGATAAAATCTCATATGAGGGAGAACCGATCGGCATACTGACCGGTCCCGATTATTACAGGCTGCACCGGATTGCCTGCGAGCTGAACATAAGCTGTACGCAGGCCTTCGATTCATCTGCTTCCTCAAAAAAAGAAACGTCCCGAGACATATTGGCCGAACGCCGATACGGATACGGAAATTTCGATTCGGCATGGAAAAATGCAAAAATACGGGCGGATAAAACCTACGAATTGAATCTGCTTTTTCCGTCAAATTCGGAAACCGACGGAGCCTTTTGCCGTATACAGGGGAAAACGCTGAATGTCCATACGGCAAGCCGCTGGACGGCCCATCTGTATCAAAATCTTTGTGCCGTATTGGACAGAGAACAAAGTTCGATTCAGCTCCACAAAACCCTCTTTTCCGCGGTAAAAACGAATGCGCCCTGGCATAACACCGTTTTAAGCGTTCAGTGTGCCCTTGCGGCGGTATTGACAAAGCGCTCCGTTTTATTGAGCCTTTCACGGCGCGAACAAATGCTGTATATAGAACGCCCCCTTCCCGTAAAAATCAGGCATAAGACCGCAATCAACAATGAGGGAACCATAACCGGCGCTTTTGTTTCCGTTTCGGTCGATGCGGGAGCCTTTAATCCCTTTATATCGCCCCTTTTGGACAGGTTGGCAATTACCTCTTTGAGCATATACAAACCGGAGAATTTTACCGTGGAAGCTCGGGCATACCGCTCGTATAATCCGAGCGGAGCCGCCTCCATGCAGTGGGCGGATTACCACGGATTTTATGCAATGGAATCGCAAATACAGGAATTGGCCCGTTCCTCCGAATTGAATTCGGCGGATATACGTTTAAAAAATATCTTTGCGGCAAAAAAAACGGAAAAAAACTTTCCCTTCCGTATTGAAACCGAGCCGGTACGGGCCGTTATACAAAATGTACTGGATAAAAGCGATTTTTACCGCAAATTCTCGAGCTATAAGCTGAACGGGTTTAAAAGCGAAAACCTGTTTTCAACCGTTCCGCTGCGCGGTATAGGATTTTCATGCGGATATGAGGGAAGCGGTTTTTTAGGAGCAAAAATCAATTCCTTGCGTCAAAGCTTGGAAGTATGTATGGAAAAAGACGGCAGTACCCGTATTTATGCAAATGCATCGTCGGTAACCGTCTCCAATATTTGGAAAAGCATAGCAGCGGAACTTTTAAGCATTCCCGTTGCATCGGTAAAAATCGAAAACGGCGGCTCTTCTCAATCGGAAGCAACGGAACTTCCCGAAACGCTTATGAGCAATATCAGCGTCATGACACAATTGCTGAAAAAATGTTGTGCGGCAATTCAAAAACTCAGGTTCCGTCAGCCGCTCCCGATACGGGTAAAGCGCAGTCTCACCCCCGGAAAAAAAAGCAGCTGGTCGCAGGAAGAATTTAAAGGTACGCCCTTTTATACCACCTCATGGGCGGCAGCGGCGGCGGAGATTGAGCTTAACCCGAAAACTTATACATATATCGTTCGTAATATTTGGATAAGCATAGACGGAGGAACCATTCTCTATGATTCAAAGGCCGAATTCGCGGTACACCAATCGATACGGCGGCTTTTTTCATGCTCGGAAGAATTTCAAAGCAATCCCCTGCCGGCAATTTTTATAGATTTTATACCGGGCAATAGCGAACCGAAACAAATAGGAGAACTTGTATTCAATGTACTGCCGGCGGCTATAGGAAATGCGGTATGCCAGGCTTTGCAAAAAAGAATAGAACGATTTCCCCTTACTCCGCAGGCGGTGTATTCCTGTATCAAAGAAAGGGAAAAGGAGGAAGAAAGTGCTCATACGGCTGAACATAAATCATAACCCTCTAAACGCCGAATGCCGAGCGGAAGAACCGCTTTCCGCCGTTTTAAGAAGAGCGGGCTTTTTTTCCGTTAAATGCGGATGCGGCAAGGGACTGTGCGGTGCCTGTACGGTCTTTATTCAGGGCCGCTCCGTTCCTTCGTGCCTTATCCCCGTTTCGGCGGTGCGGGATGCCGAAATCATTACCTTGGAATATTTTATGCAAACCGAAGATTACCTCGATATTGAATTGGCATTCCGCAGTACGGGCATAGAACTCTGCGGTTTTTGCAATGCAGGAAGAATTTTTGCCGCACATGAAATAATAGAATCGGGCAGCCGAACCGAAGCCTTCGTTATTATGGAACGTTTGCGTACTTTTTCATGTTCATGTACGGAAGACGAACCCCTTGCAGATGCGATTATGCTTGCCTCGGAGATACGCAGAAAACGCCTCGGGAGTATTAAATATGGACGCTAAAACCGATACCTTTTTTGTCTCGACTTTAACGGAAGCATTGCAGCAATTAAAGAATATCCCGGATTTAAAAGTGGCGGCAGGATGTACTTCATACGGAAAAACCCCTGACGGAACGGGAATAAAACTGCCCCGCTCGACCCTTTTTATAAAACATATTCCGGAGCTGCAAATCATAGACAGAAAAGAGCGTTATGTGGAATTCGGCGCAGCGGTCAGTTTAAACCGCATTTTGGAATTGGGTAAAAAACGTATTCCCGCTTTTTTTTACGACGCGGTTTCTTCGGTCGCCTCGCACAATATCAGGAATTTGGCAACCATAGGCGGCAATACATGCAGAAGCGACCATAAAATGAGTTTATTCGCTCCGCTTTTGGCGATGGACGCAAAATTGGAATTTAAAAGCGCCCTTGAAACAATACAGATTCCGCTTTCCAAATTCGTTTCGGTCCCCGAAGGCTTTTTACTTTCAAAAATACACATGCCCGTTGAGGATTGGACAACCGCCCTCTTCCGCCGCTTGGGACCGGCTTATGAAATAAGCCCGCTTTCGGTATCATTCGCCTTTTTGGCGGACACTTCAAAGGGCTACCTCGGCGATATGAGCGCGGCCTTTTGCGGACCCGTTTCGGTTAAAAGCCGGGAAATGGAAAACTCCATCATAGGCTCCCGCCTTCCCCTATCCGAAAAAGATATTGAATCGGTTTTACAAAAGGCATCGCAGATTTACGATGCGGAAGCGGAAAAATCGCACAAAGCCTGTCCGCCTATTTTAAAAGAGCAGTATATAAATCTTTTGCACTATGCTCTTAAAACATTACTCTAAACATTTGAAAGTAACCGTCGCCCTAATAGCCTACCGTCTGTGCTATTTCTACAATAGATAACTCATGGTTATAAAGTAATTCAAGAGCCTTAGTCATTCTTATTTTTTGAGTGTATTCATTTATTGTAGTGTTAAAACAATCTTTAAAACCGGTTACCAATTTTTGCTGATTGATAGAAAAATTTTGGGTTAGTTCTCCATTTTCGAATGGATAATCCCACTATCAGATAAAGAATTGTCGGAATCAAACCAACTGAAAGAGAAAAAAGAAATGCTTGATTTTTTTCTATAGAGACAATACCCAATAAAAGTAACGGATTTATCACCGCATCTTCCATGGTATGAGCAATAACCAACGGCCATACGGATTTTGTAATTTGAAAAATTTCAGTATACATTACCGTCCAAACCGTAACTACGATTGTTCCTATCAAGAAAAATGCCAATCTTCCAACAGGTAAGATATTTTGTATTTCACTTTCGGAAAGAAATATCATAATATAAGGCAAATGCCAAAGCCACCATATAAATCCGATAAGTAAATATATTTTTAAATCGGATAATTTTAACTTTAATAATTGATTTGTAAGATAAGCTCTCCACACGGATTCTTCAAATATATTTTTTATAAATTGAATTGTAATCTGTGTAAACAAAATTCCGAAATAAGCCGTAAGACCTATACTCATATTGGAAAATCTGATACCTTTTGTTATTACGCCCAGTAAAATAACAATTATAGTAACGACCGGATATACCAAAAAACTTATTAAATATAATATTTTATTATTTTTAAAATTACATGCGAATCCTGCATTTTTCCAGCCGTCTCCGCCAAAAGTGCGCAGAACCATTGTACAAATTAATGGCGATACTAACCAAATAAGCATTCCCAAGGGCTCTTCGCCTGCCATTGTACCGATATTTTCATAATGAGCTTGACCTGTCAATTTATCGACAAGATATCCTATCCAGCCGCAAAGGGTACTGAAAATTGTAAAAATAATTATATTTCGTTTAGTTATATTTGTGTTATTCATCTTCTTTTTTATACTCCATAAATATTTTTTCTTTAAATCCTTTTTGCTTACCGAACATAACTTTCTCCCGTTTTATTTCGATAAAACCTAATTTAGTATAGCAATTAATTGCTGCAAAATTTGTATCTGTCACATCCAAAAGATAGTTTGTATAACCTGTTTCGGATATTACTTTTGTTATCAAAAAAGAAGCGATACCTCGGCCTTGAAATTTTTGTTTAACGGCTACAAATTCTATAAAGCCTGTAGTTTCAGAATTACAATAATTAATTTCAAAATCTTTGAAATTTGTCATGTATAAAATCCGGCCGACAAAGGCTCCGAAATATTTTTGAGCTGCTTTTTTTGCTCCATTTACAGTTCTTCCTTTAATATCTGAAAGTGCTAAAACTCCGATAATTTCCTGTTCAGTTTCTATCAGATAAAAATAATTTATTCTTATGCATTCTTTAAGAAAACTTTCTACTTTATTCTTTCCGACTTTATTTATAAATTCGGAAAAATCTTTTTGAAATGCATCGAGAATGCAATCGACAATTTTGTTTCTATCAGATTCTTGTGCTTGTCTTATTTTTTTCATACGGAATTCCTTTAATGCCTGTTTGTTCTTTATATGCTTTTTTTCAATTTTTTAAACCATTCCATATTAAAAGCAGCGATGTCGATTCCATAGTCCAAGGCAGCCATCGTGAATGTACCGATGTCTTCGATGCTTTCGGATATATTTTTTTTATGCAATGCTTTAATTCTTTTTTGATACTCTTTATCGGTAAGTAAATAATTCTTTAAAGCAGCTCTTTCATCTTCAACATTTATTGACTCTTTTACGGATTTTAATGCTGCATAGTCTTTTTCTAAGGAGACAATAATTTGATCGATTAAATATTTCCGGCTTTCCTTCGGAACATAGCCCATAAAAAGAAGTTTTGCAAAATCCATATTCTTTGTTTTTGAAGTATTAAGCGGCACCTTTATCCAATCTAGTAATGCCTTTTGCCCGATATCGGTTATTGAGTATTTTTTTTTATTTACTCCTTTTTCGACCAGTTCTTCAAAACCAACCATTTTCAGCTCAAGCAATTTTTTAAGAGCTACCTGAATGCTTCCGAGGCTGTCACTGCACATGGATTTAAAATTATTTTTAATAACATTTCTTATCTCGTATGCAGTCATTCTGTGTAACAGTAAAATTCCTAAAATTATTTTATCCATAAAAACACCTGTTCATTTCTATATATACCTTATAGTAACATACCTTTTAGGTACTGTCAATAATTTTACTATATTATTTTTTTAATAAGTTTTATGATGCCTCATATATGGGAAAAGTAATTAACCGGAAATCTTGACGGATACGTCCTTTTTTATCTTAAAAGTTCAGCGGATAAACATCGCATCCCCGTATGAAAAAAAACGGTAGCGGTTTTCCACGGCTTTTTTATAGGCATTGAATATATGCTCTTTTCCGGAAAAGGCGCTTACGAGCATTAAAAGCGTCGATTCGGGCGTATGGAAATTCGTAATCAGTTTATCCACCGCATTAAAAGTGCAGCCCGGATATAAAAAGATATTTGTCGAAGAGCTTCCGCTATGAAGAGCTCCGTCTTTCCAAGCCGACTCCAAGGTCCGTACCGCCGTAGTGCCGACCGCAATAACCGGCCTTCCCTCTTTTTTTGCGCGGTTTACGGCTTCCGCCGTTTCGGGACTGACGGTATATACTTCGCGGTGCATTACATGGTCTTCAATACGTTCGCTTCGGACGGGTAAAAAGGTTCCCAAACCTACGTGAAGGGTTACAGAAACTCTTTCAATTCCCTTATTTGCCAAGCGCTCCAGCAGCGCCTCGGTAAAATGAAGGCCCGCAGTAGGACAGGCGACGGAACCGGGCACTTCGGCATAAACGGTTTGATAGCGCGAAGCGTCTTCTTCGGTATCGCTTCGTTTTATGTAGGGAGGAAGCGGCATGTGACCGTTTCTTTCAAACCAGGCTTCATCCGGACAAAAGCGTTTTTTTGCACCGTAAGACTCATGGGCGCGGCAGGCTTCGGAGCGCTCAAAAGAGAGGGTACGGAATTCGGTTCCCGCATCTTCCGCGCGCTCGACTATCTCGGCAAAGCTACCGTCTGCAAAACGGTAACGGTTTCCGGGCTTATGTTTTTTTGCGTTTTTTACCATCGCGCGCCATAAGGAACTTGTGCCGGCCGGAGCGCCGTTTGAAGAAGGCGTTTCACCGGAAGAACCGAGGGGTTCAAGCAATAAAAACTCAACCGGCTTTGAAGAAGGCGCCGGTTTTGAAAAAGCCGAACCGATTTTTTCGGCATAACAGCGCGATGGGCGCACCTTTGAATTATTGAACACCATCAGAGCGCCTTCTTCGATTAAATCGGGCAGATCGTCAATCATATGATGAAAAATACGGCCGTCGGTTTTGTTTAAAACCATCAGCTTATCTTCGCCGCGCACCTTTGACGGATACTGGGCAATGAGTTCGTCGGGTAAATCAAAATAAAAGTCTTTCGTCAGCATGTAAACGTTTTCCCTGTAATCCCAAATGTGTGTACGCTTTTTCGGTTACCGTGCGGCCGCGCGGCGTCCGTTGTAAAAGACCGGATTGTATTAAATACGGCTCATAATAATCTTCCAAAGTATCGGCCGACTCTCCGATGGATATGGCGAGGGTTTCCGCCCCGACAGGGCCGCCGCCGAAGTTTTCGATAATGGAACGTAAAATAGCGCGGTCGTAGCGCTCCAAGCCGAGAAAATCTATTTCCAGTTTATCCAAACCGGCGCTCACAATATCCTTGGTAATACGGCCGCTTCCCGCAACCTGGGCAAAATCCCTCATGCGGCGTAAAATGCGGTTTGCAACGCGGGGGGTGCCGCGCGAACAGTCGGCCATAAGAGAAGCGGCATCATCGTCCGCTTCAATATTTAAAATGGAAGCGGAACGCCGTATAATGGCGGCAAGTTCTTCCGATGCGTAAAAATCGAAACGCTGAACAATACCGAAACGGCTGATAAGCGGACTTGAAACCATACCGGCCTTTGTAGTCGCGCCTACAAGGGTAAAAGAAGGAATGGGAATACGCACCGTGCGGGCGGCGGCCCCCTGCCCTATCACCCAGTCAAGCTCGTAATCTTCCATTGCGATATAAAGCATTTCTTCTATTGCAGGCTTTAAACGGTGAATCTCGTCGATAAAAAAAACGGTACGCTCGCTGATAGTCGATAAAATGCCTGCAAGGTCTTTGGGCTTGTCCAATGCGGGGGCGCTCGTTACTTTAAAGTCCGCCCCCAGTTCCCGTGCGGTTATTTGCGCAAGGGTGGTTTTTCCCAATCCGGGCGGCCCTATTAAAAACAAGTGGTCGAGGCTTTCGCTTCGTTCACGCGCCGCTTTGATAAAAACGCCCAAATTTTCTTTTATCTTTGTCTGTCCCAAAAAATCATCCAAAAATTTGGGGCGAAGGTTTATATCGCGGTCTTCATCCATAGGGACTGCCGCTCTTAAAATATCTTCAGACATATATTCTCCCGTAGCGATTCCCGTCCTGCTTAAGCAAGTTCCACAATGGCGCGGCGGAAAAGCAGTTCTTCGCGGGCGGCCTTATTTTTCGATTTAAAGTCCGCATCTTCTTCAAGACTTTGTAAAAGTTTTTCGACCGTTTCTTCGCAGGCGTGTTTTTCATAGCCCATATTCATCAAAGCCGAAATAAGGTCCGCCCACTGAGCATAGATGCCCGAACGGGAGGCGGATACTTTAACAAAATCGCCCGCATCGTCGAGGCTTAACTTTCCCTTTAAAGTAAGCATCATTTTTTGCGCAGTTTTTTTACCGACTCCCGGAATTTTTTCAAGGCGGGCGATATTTTCCGAATCCAAAGCTTCGGCCAATTCGCGCGCACTGACCGAAGAAAGGATGCGGACAGCGGCTTTAGCGCCCACGCCCTCGACCTTCATCAAATCGATAAAAACGCTTCGCTCGGCTTCGCTTGCAAAGCCGAATAACTTCATGGCATCTTCGCGGTGATAAAGCCAGGTATATATTTTAGCCGTTTCCCCCACGTTGGGAAGCAAATCAATCGATGTAAGCGGAACGGTAATATCCCATTCAAGTCCCCGATTTTCAATATACACGGTTTGCGGCGATTTGTACGTAATCGTACCTGCAATACTGTTAAACATTGTACTACTATAATCTTATTTTAACGAAAATACAAGCCGACGGAAGAAGGGTAAAAAAGCTTGTATCAGTTTTTTTCGAGCAAAAAAAGATACTCTGTAACACAGGTATTACGCTTGTGTAAATTACGGCTTCCCCTAAAAACGGTATAGGGAGATTCGAAGATTTCGAGCTTGCCCCGCTTTTTAAGATCGTTTACGATTTCCTCTTTTGGAATAAAACCTTCGGAATTAAAAGAAAGTAAAACAAAGGAGGCCTTAACATCGTCTATAAGGTTATACAGCGCTTTTTTTGCACAAGATGCCTTATTGTAAACGGAGCGGTTCCAATCGGCCGGAATTCCGGATACTTCACTGGGCTTAAAGGGTTCTTTATTTTCGGCGATGAGGTTCAGCATAAAATAGTTTGAACCGTAGGGATGCTGGTTATAGGGAGGGTCAAAATAAGCTATGTCCACTTCCGGAAGCGAGGGGGCAAGCTCATTCGCATCGCTTTTATAGATGAGGGTTTCGCAGTCGTATTTGCTGAATACGGGAAAAGGAAGTTCAGTATTGCCGGTAATGCGGCTGAGGGCATCGCCGTTTTTTCCGCCGAAGGTGCCTATACCCGTGTCGCGGTTTTTATAAAAGCCCTTAAAAACTCCCGCCGTATTTGCGTGGACTGAAGCTTCGGCCAAAAGCGGGGCAATAAAAAAGGGGCGGATATGTGCGGGAAACTCTTCAATCATCGAACGCGCCGTATCCAAATAGGCGGCATTACGCGTTGTATAAAAAACACGCTCATGTTTCTTTATATTTTTATCGTTTTTCGGCGCGTATAGGCGGCTGATAATACCGCGCGTCCATTTTCCCGAACATTCACATTCTTCAAGCTTTTCTTCAAGAATGCAAAAAGAGCCGCGCAATTCAACCATATCTCGCTGATCGGAATTTGAAAGATAACAGGTATTTATAATATGACTGTATAATTCAAAGTCGTTTGCAATAAGATATGAAGCGTACTGCTTAAAAAAACGCGACACAATTCCGGAACCGGAAAAAGCGTCGAAAACGCGCAGCTTGGGCTTATTCAGTTTTTTTTGAACAAAAGATACCGCTTCCTCAATAAAGTTAAGTAAAGAACGCTTATTACCCAAATAGGTAATGAGCTGTTCAGTCAAATATTCCGTGTGTTCGCCGTCCATACTATGCCTTATCATGCACGCCTTTCAGCAAGTGCTGTGAATATGAGTAATTGCTGCGGCCAGAGCATCGGCCGCATGATCCGGCTTGGGAATTTCTGATAAGCCCAGCAAAAGTTTTACATACTGCTGCACAAGGGCCTTATCGGCTTTTGCGGTTCCCGAAACCGATTTTTTTATACAGTTGGGTGAATACTCAAAAAGCGGAATAGAATTGCTGCACAAACACAGAGTAAGCACACCGCGCGCTTCGGCAACGCAAAGAGCGCTCGTTACGTTTTTGGCAAAATAAAGAGTTTCCATACCGGCTTCGGAAGGCTCATATGCATCGATAATTTCTTGGAGCCGGTTATAGATAAGTAAAAGGCGTTCTCCCCTGCTTAAATCTTTTTCGGTTTCGATAACGCCCTGAGCCGCACAGCGGTACCGGGAATCTTCGTAGTCAACTACGGCCCAGCCCGTCGATGCAAGCCCGGGGTCTAACCCCAATACCCGCCTCAAAGGCGGCATCTTGGAGGAAGACGCCGTACCGGAAACGAATTTCTTCGTTCCCGGCATAGACACAAAGGACAAGGTGTTTATTCCGCCTCGAAGCCTTCGGGAATATCGATGTTGGAATAGACGTTTTGTACGTCGTCATCTTCTTCCAAGCGGTCAATCAACTTTAATACCTTACGTGTCGTATCGGCATCGAGGGTTGAATAGGTATCCGGAACCATGGAAATTCCTGCGGAAACCGATTCATAGCCCTTGTTTTGCAAAAACTCGAGAACGGTTTCAAAATCGGCAGGATCGGTGGTAACCGTAATGACGCCGCCGTCTTCGGCAATGTCTTCGGCTCCGGCTTCAAGACCTGCTTCCATTATTTCATCTTCTTTAACGGCTTCGGCATCGTATTCGATAACGCCCTTGCGGTTAAACATATAGGCAACCGAACCCGTTGCACCGAGGTTTCCGCCGCTTTTTGAAAAAATATTGCGCACGTTTGCCGCGGCACGGTTATTGTTGTCGGTAAGCACTTCAACCAAAACGGCAACTCCGCCCGGTCCGTATCCTTCGTAGATTTTTTCTTCGTAAACGGAACCGCCGAGTTCACCCGTTCCTTTTTTGATCGCGCGTTCGATATTGTCCTTAGGCATGTTTGCGGCACGGGCTTTTAAAATAGCCGTACGAAGACGCGGATTTGAAGAGGGATCTCCTCCGCCCATACGGGCCGATATGGAAATTTCTTTAATGAATTTCGTAAACAGCTGCCCGCGCTTTGCATCCGCAGCACCTTTTGCGTGTTTAATGGTTGCCCATTTACTATGTCCTGACATCGGAACTCCTATCACATATAAAATACTGTTGAAAAACCTCTAAAAAGCTGACCGAGTTTCTAGAGCTGTCCTTGATTATAACACAAGGAGAATTCTCTGTCAATCACGGTAGAAAGACCGCACCGGGACGGCAAAAAAGTAAATATCTGTAAGAAAATGTCAGATAATTCAATACCGGTAAAACCGATTTAAAACCGCATTATTGACTAAGAGTCAAAAAAAGATTATAATCAATGCACTTTAATATCCGGAGGCAGTTTATGGCAGGAGCCAGTAAAAACTCTCGTACTACGGTCGCAACTCACAAGTTTTTTTGTACGTGCGGCGGTGAAGTTATTATGAAAACTCTGTGTGAAGGCGGAAAGGTAAAAAACGTTGCGGAATGTACAAAATGCAAACGTCTTGAACGCCGCCCCAAGGACTTCAGATAAAACGCAGTGAACCCGGGTACGGGAAAGAAAAGCAAGTCTGTCCGAAAACTTCGGTTTTAGGACAGTTACCTTGATTTTGAGCGCGATGTTTAAAATTAAGTCATTGCAATATAAAGACTTAATTTTAAACTCGAAGGGTTGTTTTAAAAGTAACCGACTTTTAAAACAACCCCGTTTTTTTTTGCTATTCGGCGCAAACCATGTAGGGACAGTTATTATCAAATGTCCACCTTAAAACCTGATTGATTCGTTTTTGGTACCCTTCTTCTTCAATTTTCAGCGCATTGCGCAGTTCCGGCTCCATATGTGTAAGAATATTTTCATCGCTAAGATGTGCCCGGTCGGGATGAATTTCATACCAAGGTCTAAATTCGGCAAGTTCTTCTTTTGTCAACCTTGGGCAATCCGAATAATCGATTGTTTTAAATTCGGTAAGATTTTTTTATCTTCTTCCGTTAAACGGTAATTCTTTATTTCTTCGATCGTCATTGTTTTTATAGTATTCATCTATTTCCTCCTTTTCGCTTTTCGTGCGGAAATTAAACGGATGCTATGCACACGTTCCGTATAACTGACAAATAAAACCTTCTCCACCATTCCGATAGTAATATATCTTTCTTCTTCAGAACTTGGCGGTAAAGCACTGAGGTGTCAAAATTGACTACGTTTTTTTGCATTTATGTCAGGTTTCCCAAACATGTATGAAAGATTCTTTTAATGTCAGTAAAAACAGCTTGTATAATATCGAGTTCGTCCCGTTCCCATATAGGAATGTACACTTCCGAAGATTCCTTCTTTAAGGCAGGAAGATTATTTCCGTAAAATAATTTATCATACACACCGACTGTTTCCCCGGATGGACCGTCATCATCACCGATAAAATGCTCACTATATGTATATGCCATATCGGAAGCAATATTCCAATAATCCAAAAATATATTGCAATCTATATCATATAAATTAAATTCATGCATAAAACTATCTATGTTATAACATACCGCTTTATTTTTTTGAATATTTAAATTATGTGCAGTACAAAAATTCCGTATTTCATTTTCGTTTTCAAAATAAAGTAATGTATTTGTCGTATCGGTCAAAAATCTATCCCTTTTACCGTCATCAAACCATAGACAATAAAAACTGCGGGAAGCGAGGATAAAATTTATTAGGCAATAGTGTATTTTGATATCGCCAGATTCAACATTATCTGTCATACGCCCTTACCTATTTTGCGGTACTTATTCACTTTCTTATTTGTTTCGCTATTCTTTCTTTATTTTTATATACGTCGCTTCTTTTTTCCACTCCGAGAACGGTTATTGTTAAAATATTGTTTTCAAGTACCGCAAGCAATCTAAAATCTTTAAATGACTTGTGTTTAAACCGCCACAAACCTTTTAAATTACCTGCCAATTCCGTACCGCCGTTATTATACAAATCGGTCGATGTTTTTAGTGTTTTCAATTTTTGAACATAATCGTAAACGGCATTTTTAATATTATTTTCAAGTTTGCGTACCTGCTTGGCGGCTTTCGGAGAAAAGTTTACCGTATACACTTAGGAAAAAACCTCATCGATTGAGTACGTTTTTTTTCCGCCCTCTACCCATTCATTATACGCATCTTCTGCAAGATAGTAATCTTCCATATCATCGAGCTGTTGTTCAATAGCCCGTATGGCATAAAATGTTTTTGTTCTGCCCGTTTTAAGTGCGAGCCGTTCAAGGCGCGACTCGGTTTCAGGTTTTAAACGTAAGGCTAACATAAACACCTCCGAAGTAAATGTTATACGAGTATATCGCTATACAAGTATAGCGGTAAAGCATTAAGATGTCAAATATGTTTTAAGCACCGACCGTATGTAAGTCGAAACCGCAAGGTCTTATTATGGAACTGTCGTACTTTAAATACCGCGGGAAATCGTCATCCTTCGCTATAGGCAAAAAGGAAATGCGGCACAAATCTTCCCCTTCCCGCTGCGAACTTAATTGAATTCTCACTTTATAATCTCCGCGTTTAATTTTATAAAAACATGAAGCGGTAACAGTCGCAATTTCAATGCAATTATTCGGCACCGTAAATTTGAATTCCAAAATACGCTTTGCGTCATCGCAGATAACCGCGTCCTGCGATACATCGATGTGTAAAATCCCGCTTTCGGAAATCGTCATAATACCGACGGATTCCGGCCGGAATGAAAACCCCTGCTCAACATGTTTTTCGTTCCATTCATTAAAGGGATTTTTAAGTCCTTTGCGGAAAATATGAAATTGTCTGTAACATAAATCCAAACTGCAAGATGTATGCGATTCCCGAGCCATAGATTTTATTTATCAACCTCGGTTTTTGTAAAATTGCTTACATTACAACATTCAATTTTTTACATAATGCTTCTTGCAGTGTTTGACTAAAATTAAGTCCGGCTTTTTCCGCCTGTGCATTAAGCCAAAAAGGGATAGTCAATGTTTTTTTTACAGCCTTTTCATTCACCTTGAATTCACCGCACACAAAGACAACAAAACTGTCTTTGTCGGTTTCTATTTTATTTGCCGAAGATGCGGCAGGTAAGGTATCAACGGTATAATCGTCTTGTAAAAACAGTTCCATTGCCTCAACGGCATTTATATATGCTTCGGATTGACTGTCGCCTTGCGTCATACAACCGTTCAGATCGGGAAACTCAACCCAAAAACCCTCGTCCTCATAATGAAAAACGGCAGGATATATAACCTTCATTTATCAACCTCGGTTTTTGTAACCGTAAACAGTTTTTCCAAGTCGGCGATGTTGGAGGCGTCCGGATACAGTTCGGCGTAGGATGAAAAAACGGTGCGCGCCTGTTCGTCTTTTTTAAGGGCATGCAGGACAAGGATGTAGTTTGTGCATACGTCTTTGTCGTAGGGGTGTGCTTCATATAAGGCTTCGTATTCGGTTTCGGCTTTTTCCAAATCGCCTTTTTGACCGTAAATCCAAGCAATCGATTTTTTTAAAAGAAGATTGTCTTTATCCTTTTCGAGTAAAGAACCGTATTCTTTTAAAGCGGTATTCCAGTCTTTGGCAAGGGCGGCGGTACGGCCGATTTTGAACGAAAGTTCACGGTCGCTTTTAACGCCCGTGCGTAAGGCTTTTTGATAGAGTTCAAGCGCCTTGTCGTATTTTTTAAGCTCGGCATAGGAATCCGCCAAAAGATAATATTCGCGCCCCAAATCTTCTATCATACCCGATGAGCGCGCAAGAGAGTTTGCGCCGCCTGAAGCGCAGGAAGCAAGCGCAAGTGCCGACACAAGTGTGAACACCGGTATCGGTACAAGCGGCAAAAACAAAAACGAAAACGAAGGCGAATGCCTGAAAAAGCGGCGGCGCACGGCGTTTAATGTCCCAAAACGGTTTGTTCGATTTTACGCAGCTGAGAGCGGTACAATCCTGCAATATTGGAACCGTAATCGGCAATAAGCTGGATGATATTGCGCGGGGAAGCTTCGGCATCAACACCGTTTAAGCGGTCGCCCGCATCGCCCAAGCCGGGCATAATGTAGGCGGAGTCATTTAAAACGGGATCCATCCACAGGGTATAGCAGGTACAGTTATCCAAAGCACGCACCACGCGCAAACTGCCTTTGAGGGCGGCTATAACGTTAAAAAACAAAATCGAGCGAGGCTTTACGCCCTGTTCCAAAAGATATTTTACAATCGTAACCAAAGAGCCGCCGGTTGCATTCATCGGATCGGCAAAGACAAGGTCTTTTCCGTCCATTTCGCTAAGATTAAAAAAGGATTTTTCCAAATCCAAAATATATTCCATATTCGATTCCAGTTTCGAATCGTCGCGCTTTATTTTAAACAAGGCAAAGGGCGTTACATAACCGTGCGAAGAATATTCTTCGATTTCTTTGGATATAATCATCGACGGAAGAAGGGCGCCGCGCAGCATAACGCACATAACCGTATTTTCGATTTTAAAATCGATGTCGGGAATTTTATGCACGGAATAGTTTTGCACGGGAACGGTAACGGGCGTTTTTACAACGAGGTAATTTTTATTGTCGGTTTGGTTTCCGGCAAAGGCCATGCGGAACAGCATTTCGTAAGCTCTTTGGCAATAGTATACGAACTCGTTGTGTCCCGTGCGTATATCGCGCAGTTTTGCGATAACGCGGGAAGCTTCGGCATGGGCTGAACGTTCGGTTGCAAACGAAAACACTTTTAAAGCCGGCACTTCTTTACAGATTTCCTGCATTAAGTGCCCCATTTCGTTAAATACGTCTATAACTTTTTTTTCTTCGTTTGCAATGGACGAGCTGAAGCCGCCGGCGGAAAGAAGGCTAAAAGAGTTCATAGCGCGCTTATACATCGCGTCCATTTGAGCCAAATAGTCCTGATCTTTTTCGGTTAAATAGCCGTCCAAGGCTTCCGCTTTTAATATAACAGTTGATTTCATACATTCTCCCGATTATTTTTTAGGCCGAAATCCCGCCAAAAGGGCGGGAGACACGGCAAAGTTATCCAACACCAAAATATTTCCCGCTTCCGGCTTTACGATAATATTCGTTCCCAAAACGGCAAAGCGGAACAGTTTTTCGGCAATTTTTAAAGCGCGCTCATCGCGCATTTGAAGTTTTAAATGAACGATTACGTAATCGTCCTTATAGGGCTTTACGGTACCGGCCGCATAGTCGATAGCAAGTTCAAGTGCGGAACCGACCATTTTGGGCAAAAGCACTCCCGCCTGCGGCATATATAAACCGGCTTTTTCGTCATCCTGTATAAAAGAGCGTACCGGCACTTTTTCCGTCCCCAAAAGCGGCCAATCCGGTTCGGGCGAGCCGAGCAGGCGGTACAGGGCATACTTTTTTTGCATGGACAAAACGTCCTTGTTCGACACAAAGACGGTGCCGCTGTCCGGATATGCAAGTTCAAAACCGTAAGAGGATTTTTTACGCTTAAAAAGGGTATCGCCGTCTTTTGCGCTTATATCGGCCCAGCCTTTTTTGTGCGTTAAAGCCGCATTAAGAAAAAATAAGGGATAGTTTCCGCGCAAAACGATTTGAAACGACACCTTATTCATCAAGCCCTTGCCCTGTTCGACAAAAAATGCCGCATAAACGGTAGAGGTGCGTCCGAAAATGTCCTGCAAATCGGAATCGGAAACTTCATCCGTCCATGCGCGCACAAGATTTTGAAGAAAGCTTTCGTTTCCTTTTACGGGAATGCGTAAATACATCCCCGCACCCTCGTCGAAAAGGGTAAAAGGATCGATATGAGTTTCCGCTACGGGCGGCGTTTTACAGGCGGCGAAAAAAAGGCTCGCTGTTATACAGAGCGGCAAAACCGCACACAAAAGCGTTTTTTGTATTTTTTTTTGTGCATTATACTGCACCTTATACTTTTTCAAGGTCTGCCTTCCATACAAGATCGCCCGCTTCAACGCAAGCGGCGGAATCGGCGATTCCCGAATCCTTCCAAATTGCGTCGGCTGCAAGGGTTTCGCTCATAATGTAATCGCCGAACATTTCAAAGGCTTTGCCCAATTCTCCGTCGGGGTCGGTACCGGCTGCGACAAAAAGTTTTATGCGGTCGGTAACGTTTAAGCCGCGCTCTTTGCGCAGGTTTTGAACGCCGCGTACCAAATCGCGCACATAGCCTTCAAGCTTTAATTCTTCGGTAATTTCCGAATCGAGGGCAACCGTCAACGTTCCTTCGTTTACAACCTTTAAACTCGATTTTTCCAAACGCTCGACGATTATCTTATCTTGGGTCAATTCAATCGTTTTACCTTCGACATCGATACTTAATACCGCACCGTCAAGCACCGACTGAATCGCCTGCTGTTCGAGGTTTGCGATAATCGCAGAGGCGGACTTCATAAGGGGGCCCAGTTCTTTACCGAGGGTGCGGAAATTCGCCTTTGCGCGGTATTCGACCAATTCGTCTTCGCGCTCGTGGAAAACCACCTTTTTAACGTTCAGCTCTTCGCGTATGGATTCTTCCATAGACAAAAGCACGGTTTTTTCGTCGGCATTGCGCGTAACGAATTCGACGCTTTTTAAGGGCTGGCGGATTTTTAAGTTGTACTGATAGCGAAGCGCGCGTCCCATGGAAACGGCCTTTTGTACGGTTTCCATTTTAAACTCCAATTCCGTATCGCGCTTTTTGGCATCGTAAACGGGATAGTCGGCCAAGTGAATCGATTCGGGATCCGCCTTTGTGCCGGTTTTTCCGCCGCTTGCTTCTGCGCCGTCCAAGCGCAGGTTTTGCCACATTGCTTCGGTAATAAAGGGAATAACCGGGGCTGCGACAAGGGCAAGGGTTTTAAGGGCGGTATACAGGCTTTCGTACGCTTCGATTTTATCTTTATCGTTTTCGCTTTTCCAAAAACGGCGGCGGCTCCGGCGGATGTACCAGTTGTTCAGCTGGTCGATAAAAGAGACAATCGGGTCTATCGCAGCGGAAAGGTCGTAGGCGTCCATCGCTTCGGTTACTTCTTTAACCGTTTTTTGCGTAATCGATAAAATCCAGCGGTCAAGGGGATTGACGGGCGCTTTGTTTTCAAAGGCGCTGCCGCTCACTTTAACCTTATCGATGTTCGCGTATGTTACAAAAAAGCTGTACGAATTCCACAACGGAATTAAAATCCCTTTAAGAATATCGCGCACGCCCTCGTCCGAATATTTTAAGTCGTCGGCTTTAACGGCGGCCGAATGCATTAAAAACAGGCGGATAGCGTCCGCACCGAACTGCTTTATAACATCGGCGGGGTCGGTGTAATTGCGCAAGCTTTTGGACATTTTTTTGCCGTCGGAGGCAAGGATAAGACCGTTGACGATACAGTTTTTAAACGCGGGCTTATCGAACAGGGCGGCCGCCAAAATGGTGAGCGTGTAAAACCAGCCGCGCGTTTGATCCAAACCTTCGGATATAAAGTCGGCGGGAAAATGATTTTCAAAATAGTCCTTGTTTTCAAAGGGATAGTGATTTTGCGCATAGGGCATGGAACCCGATTCGAACCAGCAGTCCAATACTTCGGGAATGCGCTCCATTGTGCCGCCGCATGAACAGGGAATCGTGATTTTATCGACAAAGTGCTTGTGCAAGTCTTCGGGATATGTTCCGGAAAGCTCTTTGAGTTCTTCGCGGCTTCCGATGCAGACGGTTTTCGCACAATCGGGACATTTCCAAATCGGAAGCGGATTTCCCCAATAGCGGTTGCGGCTGATAGCCCAGTCGCGCGCCCCTTCAAGCCATTTTCCGAAGCGGCCCGTTTGTATGTGCGCGGGCTGCCAAGCGATTTGATTGTTTGCCTTTAAAAGAGCCGGCCTCATTTGTTCGACTTTTACAAACCAGCTTCCGATTGCGCGGTAAATAAGGGGGCTTGAACAGCGCCAGCAATGCGGATAGGCGTGCAAAATCTGTTCGCGCTTTACAAGCTTTTTTTCGCTTTTAAGGCGCTCGATAATATCCTTATCGCAGTCTTTAACAAAACGTCCCTCGTAATCGCTCACTTCGGATGTGAACTTACATTCGCCGTCAATCGGACACACCGTCGGAACGCCCGTTCCCTTAAAGATTTTATTGTCGTCTTCACCGAAACCGGGAGCCGTATGAACAAGACCGGTTCCGTCTTCGGTTGTTACAAAGTCGCCGTTAAAAACGCGGAATGCGCCGATTGAAGCGGGATTTCCGTCCGAGCCGTCGGTTTTTTCGGCTAAAGAAGCAAAATAAGGGAACAGAGGTTCGTAGCGCATATCGAGCAGTTCGCTTCCCTTTTTTTTCCATACAATCGTATAATCGGCTTCGTTTTTATAATAAGCGCACAAGCGCGATTCGGCTAAAATATAGTATTCATCGCCGTCTTTTACTTTGACGTAATCGATGTCCGCCCCTGCGGTAAGACCGAGGTTGGAAGGCAGTGTCCAAGGGGTGGTCGTCCATGCCAAAAAGTAGGTTGAACCGTTTAATACGTCTTTATCGTCAAAACCTTCGGGTATGCCGTTTACTTTAAATCGCACCGTGATTGCGGGATCGTGCACATCTTTGTAGCCGCCCAAATTCAATTCGTGATTTGAAAGCACGGTTGCACAGCGGGGGCAATAGGGCAAAATATAATGACCTTCGTATAAAAGTCCCTTTTCCCACAAACGTTTCATAACCCACCAAATGGATTCCATATAGTCGGGGTTCATGGTTTTATAGTCGTTTTCAAAATCGACCCAGCGTCCCAAGCGGGTTACCGTTTGCTTCCATTCTTTTACATAGCGCAGCACGCTTGCACGGCATGCTTCATTGAATTTATCGATGCCGTATGTTTCGATATCGGCTTTACTGTTGAGTTTTAATTCTTTTTCGATGAGATTTTCGACCGGAAGGCCGTGGCAGTCCCAGCCGAAGCGGCGTTCCACCTTTTTACCCTTCATCGTGTGATAGCGCGGTATAATGTCCTTTATCGTGCCGGGAATAAAGTGCCCGAAATGGGGTAAACCCGTTGCAAAGGGAGGTCCGTCATAAAACACATATTCATCGCAGCCTTCCCGCTGCTCTACCGATTTTTGAAATACATTATTTTTTTCCCAAAAGCTCAGGATTTCTTCTTCCTGTTTGGAAAAATCGACTTTGGGATCAACCGCCTTATACAAAACAAAACCTCACAAAAAAATAAATTCGGATATATAGTATAAAAGTATACTGTAAAAAGGAAAAAAATACTAGTACTTGAAAAAAGTGAAGGCATGGACACTGAACAATGGTTTATATAAACATAAAATCAAACGTGTGCGATGTGAACCCGTCCCGCAAAAAGGCTGTCTGGAAGCTTCGCTGACCGATACCGCGTTCGCTAATGACGCTTTTTACAGGGAAGCAATTCTGAAGAATTGCTTCCCTAAACGTATCAATCCGCGATGTTTTGCGAAGCAAAACTCGTCGTGCAAACGGACGGCACCATTTGTGCCGCCCGTTTGCACAATGTGCAGATTTTTTTGCGGGCGCGAAACCCCATCGCACACCTTCTATTATCTCCATGTTAAAACAACAATAGTGTAGTGTCCCTGCCTTCACCGTTGTTTCAAATCCCGTACAAGGAGGTACGGGAAAGCCATAAATAATCGGTTTTACGCGGAGCGTAAAACCGGAGTTGAAAACCGAACAAGGACGTGAGGTTTTCAAACTACATCCATGCACGGTTTGAAACTTGAGTTTTAGACAGCGCCAAGCACTATCTAAAACTCATTTATCTGAGGCGTTTTCCGGCATCCGTGCCGGGGTATTAAAAAGCTTCCGCGTAACACTTTATATTTGATTTACTTTATGGTTCTGTACACGGATGTGCAGAAAAACCGTTGATAATCAATTTTATGCGAAGCATAAAATTGGAGTTCAAAACCGAACAGGAGGTTCGGTTTTGAACTATTTGCGGGCGCGAAACCTCATCGCACACCTTCTATTATCTCCATGTTAAAACAACAATAGTGTAGTGTCCCTGCCTTCACCGTTGTTTCAAATCCCGTACAAGGAGGTACGGGAAAGCCATAAATAATCGGTTTTACGCGGAGCGTAAAACCGGAGTTGAAAACCGAACAAGGACGTGAGGTTTTCAAACTACATCCGTGCACGGTTTGAAACTTGAGTTTTATAAAGCACCGAGCGCTCTATAAAACTCATTTATCTGCGGCTTTGAAACGGCTGCCCTCTGCTACGGTCGACAAAAGTACGCATTACCTCATGTTAATCCAACCGAAAAAAAAGCTGTGCATTTGAGTTTGATTTTTAGGTCGGTACATACGGACTGCGAAACAAAATGAGGTACCGAATTTATGCGTTTTTTACTTGTTTTTTCCGTACTATTTCCGTATCTTTAATACAATAGGAGTTTATATGGAAACGACCAATTCGCCCAAAAGGCGGAAAAAATTCAATGCGACGCCTGCAACCCTGTTTACGGCCGCAGCGGTTGCGCTTTTTGTCGGTATTGCGGCGACGGGTTTTTACATCGTAGACGAAACGGAGCAGGCGGTTGTAACGCGCTTCGGAAAATACCATAAAACGCTCGATGCGGGCTTGCGTTTTAAAATTCCCTTCGGTATAGACAAAAATTACAACGTACCCGTAAAGGTTGTGCAAACCGAGCGATTCGGTTTTACCACCCTTAAAGCGGGGCAAACGAATAAATACAAAAACGGCATTACAAAAGAATCCACTATGCTCACCGGAGATTTAAACATCGTCGATGTGGAATGGACCATTCAATACCGCATTGTAGACCCTGCGGCTTGGCTTTTTAACGTACAGGAGCGCGTACAAACCATACGCGATATTTCCCAATCCGTTGTAAACACCCTTGTCGGCGACCGCACTATTTTAGGCGTTATGAGTTCGGAGCGTTCGGCAATCGAAGAATCTGCAATGACTTTAATGAACGATAACTTCAGTCAGCTGGGCTTGGGTATAAAGGTTCTCACCGTAAAACTGCAAAATATCGTTCCTCCGGCAGGAGTTCAGGACGCCTTTGAAGACGTAAACCGTGCAAGTCAGGATGCCGAGCGCTATATAAGCGAGGGTAAAGAAGCCTATAAGCGCGAAATTCCCCTTGCCAAGGGAAAGGCCGACCAGCAAATTCAAATTGCCGAAGGTTATGCGGTTGAGCGTATAAACCAGGCGCACGGAGATGTAGCCCGTTTTAATGCGGTGTATCAGGAATACCGTAAATCGCCTGCGGTTACCAAACAGCGTCTGTATTTGGAAACCATGGAACAGGTATTTAATGCAAACGGTAAAACCCTGCTCATAGACGGAAAATTAAACAACGTATTGCCCATCAAAAATCTTGATTTGAAAAAGGGAGACAAAGAATGAAAACAAAACAGGCATATGCGGTTCTCGGAACCGCTGCGGTCATTGTCGCCATCTTTTTAATGCTGGGTCCCCTGTACATTGTGAACGAAGGCTCCCAAGCAGTTGTAACACGATTCGGCGAGATTGTGGACACTCATACCGAAGCGGGGTTATATGTAAAGGTTCCCTTTATAGATGTCGTAACCGTATATCCCAAACTGATTTTATCTCTTGACGGAGACGCATACCGTATTCCTACAAAGGAAAATCAGTTTATTATCGTCGATACGACTTCACGCTGGCGCATTACCGATCCTAAAAAATTCTACCAATCCTTAAAAACGCTGAATGCGGCCTACAACCGATTGAGCGACGTTATCGATTCGGCAACACGGACGGTTATTACGCAAAACCCCTTGAGCGAAGTGGTACGGACATCGAACCAAATCAACGATAAAATACGCACGGGATTGACTGAGACTACGGATACGGAGCTTAACGTTTCCGAAGTTCAAATCGAAACGCTGGTAAACGCAAATACCCTTGTAGAACAGGTAAGCAAGGGACGCCGTCAGTTAAGTTTGGAAATGGCGGCCGAAGCACGCAAAACGGTGGGCGAATACGGCATTGAATTGATAGATATTGTACCGCGTCAAATCAAATATTCGGACGAAATGACCGACAGCGTGTACAACCGTATGATTACCGACCGCAAGCAGGTTGCACAAGCTTACCGCTCATGGGGAGAGGGACAAAAAGCCGATGTACTGGGAAAACTCGAAAAAGACAAAAAAAGCATAGAGTCCGAAGCTTACCGAAGAGCGCAGGAAATTAAGGGAAACGCGGACGCCCAGGCGGCACAAATCTATGCCCAAGCATACGCAAAGGATCCCGAATTTTATGCGTTTTGGAAAAGCATGGAATCGTATAAAACCACGGTTCCCGGATTCGATGCGGCTTTCAGCACAAACATGGATTACTTTAAATATCTGTATGCGCCTTCGGGCCGCTAAATCTTGTATCGGACGGCCTTTTGCAGTGATAAATGTAGACGATGTATTACGCATAAAAAACAATACGCTCGAATTAAACAGCGGGCTAAACGAGCAGGAATTTGCGCGCTCCCGTTTGGCCCGGTATATGAACGAAGAAGGACTCTTATGTAAACCGGACGGAAGCGCCTCATTTAAAACCGAAGCCTTCCGTTTTACAGGTACGGCGGTAAAAAACGGCAAAGTTGTTTTGTCCGGCTCCGGTTTTAAGGGACAATCTCTTTTATCGTTTATACAAAACGCTATGAGCGCATCCGCCGAGAATTCGCCTTGTTCCGATAGGGCTTGTGCCGAAAAAATCGCAGCCCTTAAGGCCCTCGATGCCGTATACCGCGCCGTCCGAATGCTTAGCGGGGATACAGGGGCTCAAAACAGTGCACAAGGCAAAGCCGCGCAAAGTTTGCATAACTGCGGCCCCTTAAGCATTTTATACGGAAAAGACGGCTCGATATTGTTTTTGCCGCCTTCTCTTTTTGAGCGCAGTATGCTTGCCCGTTCGGGAAAAGAACGCGCCTTTTTGTACGGCTTTTGGGTGCGCGGCGGTACAAGCGAAAGCGAAAGCTTTGACTTTACCTTTGCAGCCTGTACCTATGCGGTACTTACCGGACAACCGCCCTTCTCCGCCTCGGACGAAGAAGAGCGTATTGAAGACTATACCGACGACAATTTTATTCCGTTGTCCCTTCTTTTTCCGTATATTGCCGATAACGATGAAGGCCGTTCTTTTCAAAACCTTATTCGGACAGTCGACGCTTCCCTTTGTTCGCCGCAGGTTCGGCGTACAAGCATTCAAATAAGGCGCCAAGGACAAGGCCTTCTTCCCTCATTGATTGTCAACCAAAAGGCCTTTGCACAAAATCCTTTTATGCCTCTGCAGCTTCCGCAAACCTGCCGCGGCTCGCGGAAGACCGGGCCCAAAGTACCGGAGCATATACAGGCCGCCGAAGAAAAAGCGCTTTCCGCCTTTATAAAAACGCACAAAAAAAAGACGGCACGGCGGCGTTTTATGCGCAGACAGAGCACAAAACTCGCGATTGCCGCAGGTATTTTTGTACTCATGTCGGCGGCGGTTTTCAGCATTGTTAAAACGAATATGCAGCGCCCGAGTACAAAGGGTATGACTCCCGTTGAAGTTGTGCATACTTTTTATAACGCCCTGCATCAATTGGATACCCTCACCATCGACGGCTGCGGGGACAGAAAAGCGCTTAAAAACTACTCGAATACGGCGGCAAGTCTTTTTGTTACGGGTAAAATGCGCCAAGCCTACGAAAAAACACCCGACTTTTTGCCGCCGGAACAATGGCCCTTTGCATATAATCCCCTCGGCACTTGGATATTCGGCTTAACGCGGCTTTCCGTGAACGCTTTAGAAAATACGAGTTTTACCGATTCGGTATCGGCGCAAAAAGGCGACAGTGTACGGATAAAAGCCGAATTTTTTATGCTTGCCAACGAGGGACCCGAACACTACGCGGTAAGCCGCCACAGTGATGAATTAACCCTTAGCTTCAACAAGAGGTGGCGTATAACGGATATTCAAAGTACAAGAGAAGATATTCAAGTAGACGATGAAGCTTTCAGGCGCGATATAGCCGAAGTTTTGGAAGCGGCACAAAAAGCCCCACAGGAAGCCTTCGCCGAAAATCTTATCCGGGAAATCGGACACCTTTACGGCCGCTACCCCTGGCTTCCCGACGAAGCGGCGCTGCGGCACGGCGCGGAAAAAATTCCCGAATACTGCCGCTTCCGTTAATAAGGTTGCCGTCCCGTTTCTTCAGTCCTATATATCTTGTACAAAAAATATAGGGCGATTTTTCCGGTTATCCTCTATACTGCTATCTGTAGGAGGAAACAAATGCCGTATAATGACAATTGGGACGAGATACTTGACATCTACGTAAAAAAAATTACCGCACCCGACGGCCGCGACACCTTTGAAAGTACAACAACCTTGGTTTCCGATATTATAAACATAGCCGAATTAAAATCATCGGATATGGTCATCGATATCGGATCCGGCTGGGGAAATATCACAATACCCGTATCGCAAAAAGTATTTCATATAACGGGAATAGAACCGAATAAAAAAAATATTGGTGAAGCTGAAAAAAAAACACAAAATTTAAAGATAAAAAACGTACGGTACATACGGGGTTCTTTTGAAAAACCAAACTGTAATATACGAGCCGATAAGATTATCAGTTCGCCGGTTTTTCATCAAATCATATACGGAAAAAGAAAAAATACACTCCGAAAAAAAATCGTTTTTACAGCGAAAGCGACTTGGAAAAAATTCTCGGCGCTTTAAATATGAAAATTACAAAAAAGAAATTATATACTCCCTTTTTCGGTATAGCGGTTATTGAGCACATCGTATAGCCGCCTGCCTAAGCGGCCGCCCTTATTTTCCCGGTATGCCGAAACGCTTGGGCGGAAAAAACCGCAGTATCGGAGTTCCCAAGATATTTTTTTGCGGAACATACTGAGGTTTCATATTCGAATTATAATAGAGGGTGTAAGGATCAAAGACGGTAACGGGCACTTTGCGCACTTCAAGTAAGTGGCGCATATCCAAAGAATTAAAGCGGTTATCGCCCATCATAAAAAAGTTATCGGGCGGAATATACGAGGGTTCCCCTGCCGCAGTGTTTTCGGGAAATACCGGCATATTGCGCATATCGTTAATCGACACCAAATAAAATACGGCATTTTGAGCGTCCATAAGATATCTCAAGCGCTCGGTATCGCGGTTTTGCTCGGAAGCGCTTACGCCGCGGTTTATCAATTCGGCGGTGCGTACGGCAAGGCGGCCGAAACACAGCTTTAATATGAGATTTTGGCGGAACATCGCATCCGAATAGATATCGCCGCCGATTAAAACGCTTTGCTGCGCCTCCCCGTTTTTTTGCACTTCCGATACGGCTTTGTCAAAAGCTTTTTCCCAATCGGTCATAAAGGCATCAAACCACAGCTCTCCGCCTGAAAACATCAAGAGCTTTCGGATAAGGGTATCGCTTTGAGTAAAAAAAGCATAGACATCGGTCATACTTTCGGGAACCAGGCCGGATATTGCGGTATCAGAGGCGGCAAGCCCCGACAATATTTTCTTTTCGGCTTTAAAACGGCGGCTTAACTCCCGGGCTTCGCGGGCGGCTTCTTTATAATCAAGAGAGCGCCGCGCCTTTTCAATATCAAGCATATGCTTATATTGTTCGTTTGTCATGGGAATATACTGTACCTTTTCACGCAAGGCGGCCGGAAGAGCGGCGTTATTCCACTGTGCCCAGCGGCTTTCTTCTTCAACGGGACTAAAGTCCTGTTGCTCCGCTGTACGCCGGTATAAAACGCCGTCCTGCATAACAAGCTGTTCTCCGGGAACTCCCGTAATGCGTTTAACCAGGGGATCGGCTTTTACCTCCCCGTTTTCGTCAACATTCAAATTAACCTTTGTAAACGTAAACATCAATACGAGCTGGGATAAAAAGCTTTTTACTTCGGATTTATTATCCTGCGGATAGCGGGGGTTACGAAAAATAACTATATCTCCGCGCTCATAGCTTCTCATAATCGGTAAGCCCGTATCGGAAACGGGGAAACGCGGCCCTGAAGCGGTTTTAAAACCGATAACCCTGTCGCCGATTAAAAATTCGGGCACCATGGATTCGGAAGGAATCACATAGAGCTGGAAGATAAAAATATTGATAAGAACAACCGTACATACCGCCTGCACAATCGCGTCAATCCAATCGAAGGTCTCAAACAAAACTTTTTTCAAACCGCGCCGCTTTTTCGGTTTAAGAACACCTTTTTCATCGACTATGCCGAGTTCAACCGCTTCGCAGGCATAGTCTTTATTTTGAATAAAAAACCGTTTCGGACTGAAAAAATAAAGCAAAAAAACGGTACACAGGGAGGCCGCCAGCCATAAAACGACAGAGACCGTGTCATAAGCTTTGACTGCCGAAGTTTCTCCGGCGCGGCGGATAATAAAGGCGGCAAGCAATATAAAGGGAAGATATTGATACAGTTTATGAATAACAAAAAAACGTTTTACCCGGCACTTTTTAAAAAAGAAAAAGCTTTCACGGGCAAAAAAAAGCGTAAAAACCGCAGTTACGGTAAAAGCATACAATCCCTGTTTGTCCAAAGCAAGGGTAAAATTAAAAAAAAGCTGTAAAACGGAAAATACAATACATAAAAAAAGTACAATATAATTCAAGAATATGAGAATCTTTTTCATAAAATCAGTATAGCAAAAAAACAAAATATATACTACAATCAAAATATATATTACCGATTGCGGCACAGCTATCCAGCGCCGTACTCAGAGGAAAACTATGGAACAATCTTTAGTCGATTATAAAAAGGCTATTTCCGATTTGGGGAATGACAGCAGCTTGTATAAAGAACTGCTTGACTGCTGGTTTTCCGAACTTCCCTTCGATAAAAACGTATTGAACGCTTTTATCGAAAAAAGCGAATTATCGGAAGCCGCTTCCTATGTTCACCGCATAAAGGGAGCCGCAGGTTCTTTAGGAGCCCTCAATTTGTTTCAAGCGGCTCAAAAGGTTGAAGATATTTTGCGCGGACGATCCGCCGATGCATTAACTGCTCATGTAAAAAACCTTTACGATCTGTACGATCGCACAAATGCGGAATTCAGGGAATTGCAAAATTCCATCGGTTGATTCCGTATGCTAAACGCCGTTTAGACAAGCGCAAATGAATCCCTGAAGTTTTTATACAGGGCCGAACACAGAGCCTCAAGCGGTATGCCGCGCAATTCGGCGATTTTTTTATATACCTTCTCTATATCCGAAGCGGCGGTTTGAGTTTCTCCTTTCAGTGTCTGCCAAGGTGCATCGGTTTCGGCAAGTAAAAGTTCAATAGGCAAAGAAGAGGCGCATAAAAGAGCGCGTTTATTTCCGTTCAACAAGGGTTTACCGAAAGAAAAACGGGCCCGTATGCCGCGCTTTATAAGAGAAAGCGCTTCAAGCGGAGAACCCGGAAACGAATGAAAGACAACCGAACGCAGTTTCGATAATTTTTTTGCGTCGCGAAAAATCAAATGCAACGCCTTTCTGCAGTGGATAATAAGAGGCTTATTATAGTGAGCGGCCGCATCCAATTGAAACGCCCATACTTCTTCCTGGTCTTCCAAACGTGCGCTGTAGGCTGCCGTAAAAAGATCAAAACCCGCCTCTCCTATAGCATCAGCCCGATTGTTTTCCAAGGCATCGCTTACAAATTGCATATGTTTTTTATCGGGATCCTGAGGATGAATACCGGCGGAACGTATCACGGTACCCGGGAACAGCCGGGCCGTATCCGTCAAGATTTTCCAATCCTTTTCGCAATGTGCACATGAACACACGGGAGAGTCATGAGTTTGCCCTTTTGCATCCGTACGTGTAAGGGGCTGCCATGAGGTCAGGTCGGTAATATGTATATGAGCGTCCGCAAAAACCATAGCTCCACTATAGCATAAAAATAAAAAAAGACTAATATATTTTTTCTAAAAACCGAAAATAATAATAACCGAATACCTTATTCAAACCGGGAGGAATTATGACTAAGTGTTATGCATTAAAGAGCCACAATCTGCACGATTATTTGACGATTGAAAAAGAACTCGATGACGGCTTCGTTGTACGGATAGTTCGGGATAAAGACGGTTTTGAAGAAGTTGTAACCGATTTTATAAGCAAAATACTTTTTGAAAGCTGTATCAGAACGGGGTATTTAACCTGCGTGGAAATACCGCAAAAAGCTGCAGTCAGCGCATAAGATAATGTATAAGCCGCAGGATTTTCAAGCCGTCGAACCAGGTATGGAAGGCGGCTTCAAGCCGCTGCAGGTTCCCGCGGTTTTGTTCCGCCGTTTTTTCCCATACCTTCGGAAAACCTTCACCTGTTAAAAAATCGCAGACATCCGGTAAACGCTTTCGAATCTCGGCAAAAAAACATGACGGTGCTTTTTGAGTTTCATAAAAAAGGGCAATCGTTTGTTTTATCTTTGTATATACATCATCCGGATACAGCAGTGAAGCGCATTCAATCTTTTCGGCTTGCTGCGTAAGGGCGGTAAGTTTTTGGCCCGTTCCGAACAGGGTACGCGCGGAAAGACGGGCTTGCGGAAAGACGGTACAATCAAGTTCCGGAAATATAAAAGGCCGTCCGGATTGCCCGGATTCCGTTTGCAGAACGGTACTTTGCATGTGGATTTTTATGAGTGACTGCAAAAAATAAAAATCCTCGCCCGATATGCGTTTATTCATTCCTCCTGCGGCCGCATAACCCCATGCGGAAGCTGCAATGGAAGGCCCCAATGCATAGGGATAAAAGGGCGTTCCCGTTTGAAAAAGCCGGCGGCTGTGTTCTTTTATAAAAAACTCGTAAGCTTCTATTGCGGTCTGAATCTCACGGTTTTCCGCCGCTTGATGGGTAAAGCCGCTTAGGGCTCCGGCAAGAGGATTTTTTCCTTTGCCGCGTTGCTCTTCGCCTTGTAAAAAAAAATCGTAAAGGGCTTTTCCGTATGAGGGACTTACAAGGGTGTCCGCATCCATACAGGCAATCACCTTTGCCCCGCAATAAAGGGCGTAATCCATACCGATGCGGCGCGCCTTTCCGACACCCTCGCCTTCTCCAAATTCGTTTTTATCTTCGGTACAATCAAGAACGCACACGCCGTATTTTAAAGCTTCCCGTACCAGAGTGCGGTTATTTTCTTTCATTGTATCGGGAGCATTCGAGCGGTGGTTCACTACACAGACAATGGACGGAGGTGTTTCAAGCGCATTAAGGGATTCAAAAGTTGAAAAAATGCCCGGATATTCGGCACACGCGGGTATAACCGCATAGACGGGTCTGTGTACAAAGGAGGAATCCTTTAAAATACGGCAGGGAGGCTCCGGGTTTGAAAACACCGAACGCTTTTGATTATAAAGAGCGATAACGTCTTTCATGCGCGCAGAGTATTCAGCAAGGCAAGCGTTTTTTCAAAGCGGCGTTCGACTGAACAGTCCTCACGGCTTCCGTTGTGATCAAGCCAATGAATATCGACACCTTTTTTTTGCATGCCGCGAAACCATGTTTCCTGCCGCTTTGCAAACTGTCCGATGGCGATACCCAGCCTTGTTTCCAATTCCTCGCGTGCTTTTATACGCCCCTGAAGATATTCGGCTATAAAGCGATATTCCAAGCCCAAGCGTTCCAAACGCTCCCATGAAGCGCCTTTGCTTAGTCCCGGCGCACAGCGATGCAGTTTTTCAACCTCTTCTATCATGCCGGTGTCAAGCCGTATTTTTAAACGTTTGCGGATAGCATCCCGCAGCATATCGCGCGGAAAAGTCGTGCCGATAATAAAGGGTTTTATTTCGGGACGCAAAGGCCCGGCTTTTTTTTCGCTTTTCTCCAAGGGGGCGGCGGCATTATAAGTTTCGATTTCTATCGCGCGAATCAAGCGTGTACGGCTTTCAGTATCGGTTGTATTATGTACTTGAACGCCGGCCTGTTTTTTTAAATCGGAGAGGATTAAAATAAGCTCCTCCATAGTCAAGGCCGAAAGCTTTTCGCGTAAAGCCGTATTTTCGGGCACACGCTTCATGTCGTAGCTTCTTATCACCGCATCCAAATACAATCCCGTACCGCCTGCAATAACAGGCAAGGTTCCTTTTTGCAGAACTTCTCTAAAGGCATTATAAAAATCCCGCTGATACTCGAAAACCGAATATTCAACCGACAAATCCGTTATATCTATGAGATGATAGGGAACGGTGTATTCATTCAAATCTTTACCGGAACCTATATCCAAGCCGCGGTATACTTGGCGCGAATCCGCCGATAAAATCTCGCCTGTAAAATGCTCGGCCAAGCGTACCGCAAGGCCCGTTTTACCGACAGCGGTCGGTCCCAAAATTACAAGACAGTTTATATCGGAATCGCTCAATATCGATTTATTCATAGCGGCGCAATCCGCGTTTAAGACAGACCAAGCAGATCATCCATCGTATAAAGCTCACCCCTTTTCAAGCTTCCGCCTGCAAGACCGGAAACCAGCCATTCAAAGGCGCGTACGGCTCCCCGCGCAAAACCTTCGCGGCTTCGTGCCGTATGAGTTAATTCAATCGTGTCGGCAGGAGAGTCGAAAAAGAGACTGTGTATGCCGGGAACCGAACCGAGGCGCAGGGAGGAAACGAACAGTTGCTCGTCTTTTACGGGGATGCCTCGAGTTTCAAAAATAACTTCTTTTTTATGCGGATTTCCCCTCATCACAGCCTTTGCCAATTCCAAGGCGGTTCCCGAAGGGCTGTCCGCCTTACGGCGGTGATGGGTTTCCGCAAGCGCCGTATCGTATTCATCGTATGCGCAAACCAAACGGGAAGCGTATTCGGCTATGCGGTAAAAAAGATTTACCCCGATAGAATAATTCGGCGAATAAAAAAGGGACGAACGGCCTTCCCGTACCGCCTTTTGTACATCGGGAATTCCGTCGTACCAGCCTGTCGTACCGACAACAAGCGGCAACCCCAACGGAGCTAAAGCGTATATATTATTTAAAACGGCATCCGGATGGGTAAAATCGATTACGCCGTCGGCCCCGCTTTTTTTTACCGCTTCGGCCAAGGCTGCTGCAGAACCGATTGTAACGGCTCCCGGCGCAGCAGGATCCGCTTTAAGAACGATTTGATGGCCTGCATCCTGTGCCGCATGTTCAACCATGCGACCCATTTTTCCGTAACCGGATAAAGCTATTTTCATATTTTCTCCCCTATTCAAAAAAAGCCGCATGAAGCGTACGCACCGTTTTGTCGGCAAGCGTATTTTCACACACTAAACCGACGTTTACCTTTGAAGCGCCCTGACTTATCATTTCAGGATTTATACCGTTTTCGGCCAAGGCGGAAAAAGCCGACGCAAGGATTGAACTTGAATGGGCGGCATCACAAATCAACGTTATAATGGAGCGGCCGGTTTTAACCCGGATATCGGCAATATCTTTCAAATCTTCAACCAAACCGGATAAATCGGCATTCGTATGTACCGTAAGAGATACCGATACTTCACTGGTTGCTATCACATCTATACTGATATCGTGTTTAAGAAATAAGTCAAAAATACGGGCTAAAAAGCCTGAAGCGCCGAGCATACGGGTTGAAACAATATCGATGAGGGTACTGTTTTTTACCGCGGTTATTGCCCGCACGGGTGAAGGTTCGGCAGTATGCTTTTCAATGATAAGAGAACCCTCGAATGCGGGATTATATGAATTTTTTACGCGGACGGGTATCCCCGCTTTACGGCAGGGAACCATTGAACGGGGATGTAAAATCTGAGCACCGAAATATGCAAGTTCCGCCGCTTCTTCATAGGTAACAAGAGGAACGGTTTTTGCCCGTGCAACGATACGGGGATCCGCGCTTAATATACCGTCCACATCCTTCCATGTTTGAATCTCTTCGGCTTGCAATGCGGCGCCTATCATTGTAGCGGTTAAATCGCTTCCGCCGCGGCCGAGGGTTGTAATATTTCCGTTCATGTCTTTGGCAATAAAGCCGGTCACCACGGGAATCTCTTTTTGTATGCCGTCCCGATAAGAGCCCAGCGCTTCGGGTATCGTTTCCCATACATCATCGGAAAGTTCCGCATTCATAAAAACGGAATCGGAAATCAAGCCTGCGTCCCAGGCATCATAAAAACGCGCGGGAATACCTTGACTTTGCAAAAAAGCCGCGACTATACGAACGCTTAAACGCTCCCCGAAAGATACCAAATAATCGCGCGTTCTTTTGGTTAACTCGCGTATCATCGAAATACCGGTTAAAAGGGCATAAAGCTCGCTTAAAAGAGCATCGACGGCCTGCAAATCGGTTCCGCTTAAACCGAGGCTGTCTGCCGTATCCCTGTGCAGCTTTTCTATACGGCTTATATCGGCATTGCCGGCTACGGCCTCATCCGCCGCTTCCAATAGATGGTCGGTTGTGTCCCCCATAGCGGACAAAACGACAACGGGCCGCTTATCCTGATAAGCACCTATAATCGAAGCGACATGACGAATGCGCTCCGCATTTGCCACGGACGAACCGCCGAATTTCATTACAATCATAAACACGATTTTAACAAAAGCGGAAGTCTTAATCAAGGGAAGCTCTGTTGAACGCGGTTCAAATCAATCGAATTTTTTTACCCCTCACCGGTCCCCTGCCCTTTGTTTTTTTATTTTTTCGCTTGTCACCTATCTGTGCGGTGTCGGGGGGGGGGGGGGGGGGGGGGGGGGTAACGCCGATTTTAACATATCGTCAAGGCTCTCGGGAGGAAGGGGTTTGCTGAAATAAAAACCTTGAATAAGAGTACAATGATTTTCCGTTAAAAAATCAAGCTGACTTTCTTTTTCAACACCTTCGGCAACAACCTTGACTTTTAAATTTTTTGCAAGGGAAATAATACTTTTAACAATAGCCTCATCTTTTTCATCCTCTCCGATACCGCTTATAAATTCGTCGCTTATTTTAATTTTATCTATCGGAGCAAGTTTTAAACGCTTTACCGATGAATATTCGGTGGCAAAATCGTCAATGGAAATCTTTACGCCCAATTTTTTCAAATCGGACATAATTTTACCGGTAGTGCTGTCATGTGAAATATATACGTTCTCGGTAATTTCCAAATCGATACAACCGGGATCCAAATCAAACTCATGAATTAAGGATTCTATATACGGAACCAACCCGTCTGCAATAAATTGACGGCCCGATACATTGATAGCCATCGATAAATCCTTAATTCCCATTTGATTCCACTTATGCAATTGCTCGCAAGCTTTACGCAGCACCCAGTTGCCGATGGATATGATAATACCGTTTTGCTCGCTGAGCGGAATAAACACACTGGGAGACACAATACCGAAATTCTCATTCGCCCAATGCAGTAAAGCTTCAACGCCGAATATTTTTCCGCTGACAACATCAACTTGAGGCTGGTAATATAAAACCAATTCGTCTTTTTCGACGGCCGTAAATAATTGCTGGTGCAAAGAACTCTTTGTAGCGATTTTCTTTTTCAGATCCGATGAACAGAATGTGTAACAGTTTTTTCCCCGCATCTTTGAAGCATACATGGCGCTGTCGGCGTGTTTTATGAGGGTATTTACCGTTTTTCCGTCTTTCGGGAAAATCGCAATTCCGCAGCTGAACGTTACAAAAAGAGGCTCTTCCCTTATCTTCATCGGAGCGGTTAAGGTTTTCATCATCTTCGTTACTATTGCTTCAATCTTTTCGGCCGAACTGATACCCGGTAAAAAGATTAAAAACTCATCGCCTCCGAAACGCGAAACAATGGAAGCAATGGGTAAATCTTTTTTTAGACGCTGACTGGTTTGTAAAAGTACCTTATCTCCGTACTCATGTCCCTTTGAGTCGTTGATATTTTTAAAGGAGTCCAAATCTATGAATAAAATAGTAAAGGGATACTCTTTGCGGTTTTTGATTTCCGAGCTTACCAGATGATTAAAGTATATACGGTTCGGAAGCCCCGTCAACGCATCGTGATATGCCATGTATTCTATGTGCTTTTCATTTTCGACTTTCAAAACCGCCGTTGCAAACAGGTTTGCAAAGATTCTGAATATTTGGTTATCGTCTTCTTTCCAGATTCTGTGCCGCTTAATCATATGCACACCCAAAAAGCCGACTGCATTTTCATTATCAAGCAGGGGAACGGCAAACGAAGACTGTATATTGCGGCGGGTAAAAAAATCCTTTTCCTTTTTGCTTAAAAAAACCTGAGAAGATACATCCGAAAAAATTATCTTCTTTTTAGCCCGCAGCTGAGATAAACAAAAAGCGGGATAATCGGCAGTATGCTTTTCATTGTATACCGCTTCGGATAAAAGCTCCTGATTCATCCAAAAACCGAGCCGGACAGGCTGTCGTTCTCCGGACACAAAACGGTATAAAAACACCTTATCCACATCAAAAAAGGTTCCTATGATTCTCAGCGCAAAACCTATATATTCTTCAATATTGGACAAGCTGCTTCTCAGCAATATATGAGATATTTCAAAAATAATGCGCTGAATTTGGGTTCGCCTTTGTATTTCCGAAAAACGCATCTTATACATTTTTTGAATATATGCCGCAACATAGGTGCCCGCAATAAACAAAATAATACGAAAAACGTGTTCTTCACTGCCCAGTACAACCGTAACGTTTGATGTAAAGGCGAGCATAAGCACATAGCAAATGAGAGTTACGATGGACACCAAACGCAAAAAAAGCAAACTTGAAAATAAAATACTTACAAGGAGCAAGCCGAGGGGAAAGGCCCAAACCGTCAAAGCCGCCGACGAGTAATAGGTAAATAAAATAACGGGAATGGATAAAACAACGAGTATAATACAAAAGAAATCGGCCTTTTTTTTACTCAATTTGCTTTTTTGAACCAACAAACTGACTATACCCGTTATAACCGCATAGATACCTACAAAAACTCCTTCTTTTACATCTATTTGCACCAAAATATAGGCCATTCCTATATTTAACAATCCCAGCTGAATATATAAATAGGCAATGGTTCTGAAAATCTGTTTGCGCGGAAAGTATTTTCCCGAATATATTTTATTTTCTACACCCGTATAAGGATCAATTCCGGTAACATAATATTTAAATGAAATGTATAGGAGCAGAATTACGGGCAGCAACAGAGAAAAGACGCTTATGGAATTGATATTTATATCACAGGTAAAATAAAGCACAATATCGTTGGTCAGGTTGATTATCAGTACAATGATAAAGGATATAAATAAAAATCGGCTTTTTATCTTGTTTTGCGAGCTTACAGCTTTTAAATAAATCCTAAAAGAAAAAAACAAAATAAACGAAAGATACCCGATATAATACAAATTTAAAATCAGTTGAAAATGAAATCCGTCGGTAACGGCAACACAGCCGTATCGGGTACGAATTACCGAAAATATAATCGATGCGGTCGGAGTAAAAAGCGCGAAAATAAGGGAAAGAATGACGGCGGGAGTAAATACCGCAAAAAGAATACGCTTTTTTAACAGGTTAGCATAACCGGATATCGTAAGAATATAATATAAAAAAAGGGGATAGGCGAAAGCAAAACAAACAATCGAAGAACGCCGCCATACAAAGGCTTCCCTCGGAGACGCATTCGAATTCATTATTGCAAGGGCAAAGCTCCACAAGGCCAACACAACACACAGCATGACAAAGAGAAATTTCAGGGGGTATTTAAGGGGTAAAAAAGAAGCATACAAGCCTATGACTATATAAATCGTAAAGGCAAAATAAAAAGTCAGAGAAAAAATATCATTAAGTTCCACATTCTCTCCTTGACAACAGTCTTACTCCCATAATGACGATAACCGAATAAAAACCCGTGTCTGAAGCTGAAAAATTTCATCCGCCCCGGAAAACGTGATTATATCATAGATTTGCAGAAAAAAAAGACATAAGAGACGGATTTATGAAAAAAAGTGCCGTTTTTTTTATAAAGAACGGCTTGTGCTTATACGGAATATGAATTAAAATCGGCCTATGTTTACAAACGGAACCCTCGTTTTATATAAAAATCAAGCGGCCCTTATCAAAGAGTGCGGCGAAAAATATACGATTACGTATTCCGGCGGCACTCAAAAAGTGCGCGAAAAAGACATATGCTTTCTCCATAAGGGACCGATTTCTTCCCTGAATGAACTCCAAAGCACAGATACGGGCGAAAACACCGAATTGAATGTGAAATTCGATGAAGTATGGGAATTGTTACAGGATGAAGGCGAACTCTCTTATACGCTTTCAGCCCTTGCGGAGTTGGCGCTCGGTGATTTTTCGGCGCAACAAGCCTTTTTAATATATGAAGTTCTCACAAAACATCCCAAGTTTTGTACCCTTCCCCTTCAAGAGCCCGAACAGCCGCGCTTTGCCCTGCGCAGTGCCGAAGAAGCGCAACGGGAAATTGAAAAACAATCCGAAAAACAGCGCGAAAAAGAAGAACGCGCGGCATTTATAGAACGGCTGCGCCGCAAAAAACTTCTTTTGCCCCAAGACGGCGTTTTTATGGGCGAAGTTGAAGCGCTCGCCCTCGGAAAAACGGACAAATCAAAGGTTATGCAGGAGGCGGGCTTTTCGGTAAGCGAAGAAAAGGCCCATAAACTGCTTTTGGACTGCGGCCTTTGGACAATATACCGCAACCCCCACCCCTCGAGGCGCGGTCTTTCCATGCAGTCGGCGCATGAACGCCTGCCGCCCTTTCCCGAAGATGAAACGGGCCGCATAAACGTCGACCATAAGGCTTACGCTATAGATAACAGCTGGAGCTGCGACCCCGACGACGCAATCGCCTTTGACGGTACCTATGTATGGGTGCATATTGCCGACCCGGCCGCAGCCGTTATGAGCGATTCGCCTATAGACCGCGCCGCTCGAAACCGGGGGGCCACCCTTTATACACCGGAAGGGGCTTCCCGCATGCTTGCGGAAGAATCTTTAGCCGACTATGCCCTCGGTTTAGCAGAAGAAAAAGATTCGGCTTCCTTTTCGCGCGCCCTTTCGTTCCGCATAAAACTTAACGATACCGGCGCGGTTGAACAAGCCGATGTTTTAAAAACACGGGTTAAAGTCGAGCGGCTTACCTACGAAGCGGCCGACGCACAAAAATCATCTCCCGAATTGGCGCCGCTTTTTGCAATCGCACAAAAAAACATCGAACGGAGAAAACAAGCCGGGGCGGTTTTTATCGATTTACCCGAAGTCCATATTTCGCTCAATACCGAACCGGATAGCGCAGTTTCCGAAAACTCCCCGGCGGAAACTCCTAAAGCTCCCCGCGTGGAAATAAAAGCGGCCGTACACTGTGAATCGGCTTCCCTTGTACGCGAGTTTATGCTTTTGGCGGGAGAAGCTGCCGCCCGCTTTGCTTTTAAAAACCGCATTCCTTTTCCCTACGTCTGTCAGGACAAGCCCGAAATTCCGCGCGATATCCCCGAAGGGCTTGCAGGCCAATACCGTCTGCGCCGCTGTATGAAAAGCCGATCGGTAAGCATAAGCCCGGCACCGCATGCCGGTTTGGGACTCGGTATGTACAGTCAGGTTACAAGCCCCCTTCGCCGTTACAGCGACCTTATCGCCCATCAGCAGCTGCACGCTTTTTTGGACGGCCGCCCCCTTTTGGATAAGGATACCATGCTCGAACGCATAAGCGCAGGAGATGCCGCAGCGGGAGCCGCCGTAAAAGCCGAGCGTAAAAGCAATCTGCATTGGACACTGGTATACCTTTTGCAAAATCCCGATTGGCAGGGAGAAGCCGTCATCGCCGAAATAAAGGGCAATCAGGCGGTTATCCTCATTCCCTCTTTGGCACGCGAAGCCCTTATCCCCCTGCCGGCCGGTAAAGGCTTAAACGATACCCTGACGGTAAAGGCCGCACATATCAACATTCCCGAATTGACGGAAACCTATGTATCGGTTAAAGAAGCGTAAGCGGCTTAATCAATATGCACTGTACAAATTGTCCTAAAAATAAAAAACCCTTTTAAGAAATCGTGTAAAATCGTATAAAAATACTATAAAACGACTCTTAAAAGGGCGTGGGGGCTGCCTGAAAATTCAGCGCAATAGATTCGGTAAAAATAAGATAAGCTGCGGGAATAAGTTCATTACAAAAACCGCAATAACCATAACCAAAACAAGCGGGGCAACCTCTTTAACCAGACGTTCCAACTTAACACCCCCGATGTCGCAGGCAACAAATAAGCATAATCCGACAGGAGGTGTGTTATGACCGATAGCCAATGCAACAACCATAATAATACCGAAAAACAGCGGATTAATATTCAAGCCTACCAAAATGGGATAAAAGATTGGAGCCAACAACACCATCGCTGCGGAGTTATTCAGGAAAGTTCCCACTACAAGCAAAATGACAATCATAATCATCTGGACTATAATCTGATTATTCGAAACGGTTAAAATCGAAGCTGCAAGATTTTGAGGAATTTGGTGACTGACCAGAATATAGCTTAAAATATCGGCGGTAATCATTAAATACATGATAACGGCGGTGGAACGGGCCGATTTGAGCACTAATTTAAAAATATCCTTCCAGTGCAGTTCTTTGTGAACAAATATACCGATAATGATACCGTAAATAACCGCAACGGCGGCCGATTCGGTCGGTGTAAAAATACCGCAATAGATACCGCCGAGAATAATAATGGGCATCATTAAAGCAAAGAAGGCATTTTTAAATGCGCTCCAGCGCTCGGCAGCGGTTCCTTTACGGATACTCTTATAACCGCGCTTTTTGGAAATAAAATATTCGGGAATAATCAGGGCAAGACAAATAATAATACCGGGAATGATGCCCGCTAAAAACAAATCACCGATAGACACACCCGTACTGACACCGTATAAAACCATCGTTAAACTCGGCGGAATAATAAGACCTATTGTTCCGGAAGCCGCTACAACGGCTCCCGCAAAGGCCGGATCGTAACCGCTTTCTTCCATCTGTTTAATCATAACACCGCCGATTGCGGCAGTGGTCGCGGGCGCCGAACCGGAAACCGCACCGAAAAAGGTTGAGGCAACGGTTGCAACTAAAGCAAGACCTCCGGTAATATGCCCCAGAAAGGCTTCGGCCAAACCGACCAGACGCTTGGATACGCCGCCCGAAGCCATAATATTTCCGGCAAGGATAAAAAACGGGATCGCCATAAGAGCCGAACCGTTTGATGAATTGAATGTTTTTTGCATTAATTCACTGATAATATCCGAGCTGTCCCAGTACAAATCCATAGCCGATATAGTACCGGTAAAAAAAGCTGCAAGGGGGCTTGTCAGAGAAGCAAAAATACAGGAAAGACCGAGTGCAACGGCAATGGGAACCCCCATCAATAAAAAAGCCATAAAAAATAAAGCGAGGTACAATCCCATTTATTCCCCCTCCTTTTCTACAAACGTTTTTAAAAGTACTTCAAGCATCATTAAAAGCGAAAGCACGCTTCCTGCAGGAACAATCATAAAAACCCATCCCAACTTCAGCCATTCCATAGAAGGCGAAACACCGCCGAGTGCAAGAATATCGCGTGCAAGCGGATACGTATAAAAGGTCATTGCACACAAAAAAAGGATAATGAATATATCGGCAATTATTTTAATAACCTTTTTAACTTTGGCACTTTTAATTGCATCAAGAGCCATAGACATATTGATATGTTTTTCCTCCCGATACAAAAAAACGGCACCGAAAAAAATAATACCCGAGAAAAAATAGGTTGCCAATTCTTCAGACCATGAAAGCGGTTCTTTTATGATATAACGGTAAATAACCTGTACAAAAATCAAAAGCACCATACCCGAAAGAAAAAAAACAAGCGCCGTTTGAGCAATTTTCGTAATAAGATTATTGATAACTTTGAGTATTTTGAGCATAGACAGCCTCCGACTGAGAGCTAAAATAAATGAAGGTGCCCAAAACACAGTTTTGAGACACCCTCTTTTACGAAAGACGTTTTATGTTTTTTACTTAGCCTTTGCGGCTTCGGCAATAATACGATCAATCATGTCGCCGTAGTCGGGGCGGAATTTTTCGTATACGGGCTTGCACAAGTCGATAAAGGGCTGACGATCGGGGCGGGTAAACACAACGCCGTACGATTCACACTTTTTAATATCGCCTTCATCGGCCTTTGCCTGAAAGTCGAAAGAAAAGACGCTTATCTTTTTAGCTTCTTCAATAAAAATCTTTTTGTCCGCATCGGAAATTCTGTTCCACAATTTTTTTGAAATAATCAGAGGATTGGGAACATGCATATACCATAACAAAGCCCCCGTTTTAGTCAACTCGTAATATTTTTGAGTGAGCATATGGGTGATGGTGCCTTCACAGCCGTCAATCGTTTTCATCTGCCAAGCCGAATACACATCGTTAAATGCCATAGGAACGGCAATTGCACCCATGGCGTTGATTGTTTCAATCATGGGCTTTGAGTTAACGACACGCAATTTTAAACCTTTTAAGTCGGAAGGCTTGTTAACGGGACGGGGCGGAAACAAGTGGCGCATTCCGTTTTCCCACCAGCCCAACACAACAAGGTTTTTTGCGGCAAGACTTTCGGCCAATTCATCGCCGATCGGGCCGTTAAGAACATAACTTGCTTCCTGTTCGTTGGCAAACAAAAAGGGCAAATCGAGAACACCGACAATTTTACTGTAAGAAGAAAGCAAAGAACCGGTAGCCAAAACCATATCCGAGGTGCCCAATTGGCAGCCTTCAATCAATTGATTGGGCTTTCCGTATAAGTCCGACGGATAGATTTCAAAAGTATAACGGCCGTCGGTACGTTCCGTTACGGCCTTTGTCCATTTTTCAAGGTACATTTGGTAATAATGTTCTTTTGTACCTGTATGGCCGACCTTAATCACCCGTCCCTTTTTGGGCGCGGCAAAAAGAAGTCCGCATACCGAAACGAACAAGAGCACGACAGTTAAAATCTTTTTATTTTTCATTAGAATAATTCTCCTTAAAATATGCTATACCCTTCACTGGGCTTTTACATCGTCGCAAATGCTCAGTTCGCTTTCTTTATCGAAGAATTTGGCCTTTTTCATGTCGGGCACAAAATTGGCCGTATCGCCGATTTGGAAGGTGATGTCGGGTGTTGTGCGTACAACCAGAGACTGGCTTCCGGTATTCAGGAACAAGTGGGTTTCGGCGCCCAGCGGTTCGATAACCGATACCTTCATCTGCATATTGTTTTGAGCGGCAGGAGATGCGCTGTACTGCATATCTTCGGGGCGGATACCGAAAAATACTTCTTTTCCGACGTAGTTTTTAAGAATCTTTGCCTGATCGTCGGTAACGGTCAATTCAAAGGTACCTTCATCGGCAACGATTTTACCCGCCTTTTCGGCGATTTTTACGGTTAAAAAGTTCATGGGCGGAGAACCGATAAAACCGGCAACGAATTTATTGATGGGGTGATTGTACAAATACAAGGGTGAACCGATTTGCTGAACCTTACCGTCTTTCATAACAACGATTTTATCCGACATCGTCATAGCTTCGATTTGGTCGTGGGTAACGTAAATCATCGTCGCATTTAAGCGGTGGTGCAGGTCTGAGATTTCGGCACGCATCTGAACGCGCAGCTTGGCGTCCAAGTTCGACAAGGGTTCGTCAAAAAGGAATACCTTGGGGTTACGCACGATAGCGCGGCCTACGGCAACACGCTGGCGCTGACCGCCTGAAAGAGCCTTGGGCTTGCGGTCGAGGAGTTTTTCTATATCCAAAATACGGGCGGCTTCGTGGACGCGGCGGTCGATTTCGGCCTTGTCGGTTTTGCGGATCTTAAGTCCGAATGCCATGTTATCATATACCGACATATGGGGATACAGTGCGTAGTTTTGGAAAACCATCGCAATGTTTCTGTCCTTGGGAGGAACGTCGTTCATTAATTCGCCGTCGATGTATAATTCACCTTCGGTGATGTCTTCCAAACCGGCAACCATACGAAGCGTTGTTGATTTACCGCAGCCGGAAGGACCGACGAAAACAACGAATTCTTTGTCTTCTACGACGATATTCGCGTTGTCTACCGCGCGGACATTACCGTCATACACTTTTCCTATACCTTTGAGCTCTACTTTAGCCATACTCAAGGCCTCCTAAAAAATTATTTTATGGATCCATTTTATAGGATAAAAACACTGCTGTCAAATTCTTTTTCAGCATAAAAGCGCTTTTAAACGCTAAAAGACCGGAAAAAGACGCAGCCGCTTGACAACAAAGACTTCTGCGCTATACTTAAAGCGTGAGACCGAAAAAATACTCCTTACTTACGGCAGTGCAGTCGTTTTTTTTCGCATTTTCTTTATATTTTCAAAATAATTTATACCTTTATGCGCCTGCCTGTGCCTTCGGTTTTTTATATTCGCTTATTCCGACCGTAATTATGATAACCGCAGTTCTTACACGCTTTTTACACACATCTCCGGAACTGCTCTATGCTTTTTTGGAAAGCGCCGAAAAATGGATAGATGCCGACAACCTCTATGCCATGTCGAATTATTTTTTAACATCGGGACGGCCCGCCCTCTTTGAAGTACTCACCGGTATTACGGTCTTTTTTTTGGCACGCCGCTTTTTTTATACCGTTATGCAGTCGGTTCAAAAAATCTTTCACAGCCGCGCCGAAAGCCGCCCCCTTATCGCCCAGCTCATCATCGTTGCAGGTGAAGTGCTTTTGGTTATTATAACGGCTATCGTTACCCTTGTTTTGACTGCGGCAAAATCTTTTTTTTACGGTATCTATGCGCACACCGCCGAAAATTCAGGGGCAGCCGGACTCGGCGCAGGATTTTTTCCGCTTATCGGAACGGGGCTTGCCGCCGTCCTCCCCTTTTTGTTTAATACGGTCCCCTATATTTTAATATGGCTTTTTACCGCCTTTGCGTTCAGGGTTGCTTCGGGAACCAAGCCGTCATTAAAGCTTTGCCTTTTTTCAGCCCTTTTATGTTCCCTGCTTTTTGCGGCGGCACAATATATTTTTTCTCTTTTTATAGATACGGCAAAATACAATTTTATTTACGGTTTTTTGGGCAGCCTTATGGTGATGCTCCTGGAAGTGTCGGTCTTTTTTTCACTTTTTTTGTTTTTTGCCCAATATATTTATGTTTTGCAATTTTTTGATTCTCTGTTACTTGCCGAACTCTACTTACTGCCGGCACGGGCCGAAACAAGCCTGTTTCAGGCAATCCGCCGCATGCTCTTCATCCGCCCCGACCGCTTTTTAAAAAGAGGACCGAAGGGAGAACCCGTTGTCTTACAAAAGCATAAAGCCGGCGCCCTTATTTATTCCAAGGGAGAATCCGATACGGACATCTATTATCTGGCGCAAGGTTCGGTTGAATTATTGGGCGACAATAATATTATCCATCTTGAACGCGGAAGCTTTTTCGGTGAAATGAGTTTTTTACTCAGCGAACCGCGAAGAGCGAGTGCACGAGCGGCAACCGATGTTGAATTGGTAAAAATCGATGAAAAAACCTTTGCCGAGCTTTTGGAACGAAGCCCCGAAGCGGTGCGTAAAACGATAGGCTTAATTTCTTCATATTTTGCCCGCCACGGCAATTTAACGGAAAGTTCTTGACGGAAAAGCGTAAAAAGCCGGCTCATTCGGCTCTGTTGCAGAGCCGGCGGTTTTTGTGATATAATCCGCAAAAGATTCTCATCTGTATGAGACGGAGCATGTATGACAAAATATATTTTTATTACCGGCGGTGTTGTTTCGGGCTTGGGCAAGGGTATTGCCGCCGCTTCAATCGGATTGATTCTAAAAAGCAGGGGCTTAAAGGTTATCAATCAAAAATTCGACCCCTATTTGAACATAGATCCGGGTACTTTAAACCCTTATGAACACGGAGAAGTATTCGTTACCGACGACGGGGCCGAAACCGACCTCGACTTGGGGCATTATGAGCGCTTTACCGATGTCAGTTTATCAAAAAGAAGCAGCACAAGCGCCGGAAAAGTCTATCTTTCCGTATTGAACACCGAACGCGAAGGCGGCTACAAAGGAAAAACCGTTCAGGTGATTCCGAATGTAACCGACGAAATCCGCACCAGAATGATGGCCGCCGCTAAAGAAAATGAAGTAGATGTCGTTATTACAGAGGTCGGCGGAACGGTTGGCGATATAGAATCCCTTCCCTTTATAGAAGCGATTCGTCAAATAAAATACGAAGTCGGTTTTGAAAACTGTGCCTACGTACACTTAACGCTGATGCCCTATATGAAAAAGGCTCAGGAATTAAAGACAAAGCCGACCCAGCACAGCGTAAAAGATTTACAGGGGTTGGGAATTCAGCCCGATGTTATTATGCTCAGAAGCGAAATGCCCATCGATTTTGCAACACGGGAAAAACTCGCCCTTTTTTGCAATGTTCCCAACGAAGCCGTCATTCAAAACTTAAACGCACAGTCGATTTATGAAGTTCCCCTTATGCTTGAAGCCGAGGGATTGGGAGACGCGGTATGCAAGGCCCTCCATTTGGAATGCACAAAAAGCGACTTGGCCGACTGGCGCGAAATGGTCGAACGTTTGCACCGGCCCGCAAAAAGCGTCAAAATCGCTCTCGTCGGCAAATATATTGAATTACACGACGCCTATCTTTCGGTTGCCGAATCCTTAATTCATGCGGGCATTCACCACAACAGCGCGGTAGAAATAGAATGGGTCGATTCGGAAACGCTGGCCGATACAAAGGTTGCAGCCGAAAAACTGAAAGATGTAAGCGGTATTATTTTACCCGGCGGATTCGGAACCCGGGGAATAGACGGTATGATTTTCGCCGCTCAATATGCGCGTGAACATAAAATTCCCTTTTTCGGTATCTGCCTGGGTATGCAAATATGCGTTATAGAGTATGCGCGCAACGTGTTGGGCCTAAAAGATGCCGATTCGACCGAAATGAATCGGGATACGGGACACCCCGTTATAGCCCTGATGAGCGACAAAGCGGGTACCGAAGTTCCCGGCGGCCTTATGGGAGGAACCCTGCGTTTGGGAAAATACGAGTGCAGCCTTGCCGACGGCTCTTTGGCGCACAAAGCATACGGCGAACACAAAATTTGGGAGCGCCACCGCCACCGCTACGAGTTTAACAACGATTTTAAAGAACGCTTTGAAAAGGGCGGATTAAAGCTCAGCGGTATAAACGAAGAGCGCGGCTTGGTTGAAATTGCGGAATTGGATACAAAAGAGCACCCGTGGATGCTTGCCGTACAGTTCCATCCCGAATTCAAATCGCGGCCGAACAGGGCACACCCCCTGTTTAGAGATTTTATCGGTGCCGCCCTGCAGCAAGCGGAACGCCGCTAACAAAAACAATACCGAAACGGGAGAAACTATGCGTAAACATATAAAAGTTCTTGACTTCGGAAGTCAGTATGCACATTTGATAACAAAACGCCTCCGCCTTTCGGGCTACTATGCCGAAATCGCGTCCCCCGCATCCGCAGTAAATTCTTTTGAGCATACCTGCGGTATTATTTTATCCGGCGGCCCGGCTTCCGTCTACGAAAAGGAGGTTCCCGAATTCAATGAAGCGATTTTCGGTTTGGATATTCCCATACTCGGTTTATGTTACGGTCATCAGCTTATGTGCAAGCACTACGGCGGCACCGTGGAAAAGGCGGAAACGGGAGAATTCGGCATCGCTTCTTTACTGGAACGAAAAGAAAGTCCATCTCCCCTCTTTGAAAACATCGCCTTTCCCTCGCGGGTATGGATGAGCCATCAGGACGAAGTGAGCGTTTTGCCGCCGGGCTTTGAATGCAGCGCATACACTGCAAACTGCACCTATGCGGCGGTTCAAGATCTTAAGCGAAAACGCTTCGGCTTACAGTTTCACACGGAAGTAAAAGATACCCTGCAGGGAATAGAGATTTTGGAAAACTTTGCGCGTTTTTGCGGCATGGAAAAAAATCGGAACACGGATGTTCTTCTTAATGAGATTATCGAAGATATTCGCCGGGAAGCGAAAAACCGCTCGGTATTGCTTTTTTTATCCGGCGGCGTAGACTCGACCGTAGCCTTTGCCCTTTTAAACAAAGCGCTCGGTACGGAGCGGGTTAAGGGGCTTCATATAGACAACGGCTTTATGCGCAAAAACGAAAGCGCATCGATTGCCGAGCGCTACCGTTCATTCGGATTTACAAACTTTATCGTCGAAGACGCTTCCGAGCGCTTTTTAAAAGCCGTATATCGCGAAACCGACCCGCAAAAAAAACGCCATGCCGTCGGCGAAACCTTTATCAAGGTACGCGACGAAGTTGCCGCAAAATACGGTTTGGATTCGGACCATTGGCTTTTGGCGCAGGGAACGCTTTACCCCGATATTATAGAATCCGGGGGAACAAAGAATGCGCACGTTATAAAAACCCATCACAACCGAGTAGAAGGCATTCAGGAATTGATTGAAAAAGGCTTGATTATCGAACCTTTAAAGGATTTATATAAGGACGAGGTACGCATTATCGGAAAACGGCTCGGCCTTCCGGACGAATTGATTATGCGCCACCCCTTTCCCGGCCCCGGCCTTTCGATAAACGTGTTGGGAAGCACCGGAAAGCTCGACAATCCTTCAGAATATAAAGAAGCCCTTTCGGAAACGGTCGCCGCACTCGGCGAGCTTAAAAAGCGTTTAACTTCAGCCTCCCCTTCCGCTGCAATCGCTTCCCCCGCCTCGCAAGCCGTTGCCGATGCCTTTACGGGAGACCTTGCGGAAGCCGTCGGCTGCATAGAGCGAATCGGCGTTTTACCCGTAAAGTCGGTAGGCGTGCAGGGAGATTTTCGCACCTACCGCTTTCCTGCGGTTTTGTATACCGCAAACCAAGACGACTATGCGGATAAAAAAGCCTCTTTACAAAAAGCGGAAAAACTCTTTGCCGTACACGGCGCCGAACGCTTATGGGGCGGCTTTGAACACATATCTTCGGGATTGACCAATTCATGCAAAAACATCAACCGTACAATATGGGCCCTCTACGAAAAAAAAGACTGCCGTCTTATCGAAGGCTATTGCGATAAGGGGCGGCTCGACCACATACGCGAAGCCGATGCCGTTATGCTCGACGAATTGCGAAAATCGTCCTGGTATGCAAAAATCTTCCAGCATTTAACGATAAACCTTCCCTATGCCGCCGAAGACGGACACTGCTCTATTGTGCTGCGTCCGGTTGTATCCGAAGATGTTATGACCGCACGTTTTGCGCATCTTGAACCCGGTGTTCTTTTTGCCGCCCTTGAGCGGATAACGGATTTCGACTTTATCGATGCGGTATACTACGATATTACAAACAAACCGCCCGCCACCTTCGGCTGGGAGTAAAACACAAAAACACAGGAGTCATTATGAAAGACATTATTGAATACGACGATTTTGCAAAATTGGATATGAGGGCGGGAACGGTTTTATCCTGCGAAAAGGTTGAAAATGCCGAAAAGCTGTATAAAATTATGGTCGATGTCGGCGAAGAAAACCCGCGGCAAATCGTGTCGAGTTTGGTCGATTACTACACTGCAGAAGAATTGACCGGAAAGCGCATTATCGTTTTGGTGAATTTAAAGCCGCGGAAAATGCGCGGTATAGAATCGCAGGGTATGCTTTTGTGCAGCGAAACCGAAGACGGTAAAACCTGCGTTCTTTTAAAGCCCGAAAAAGACGTGGAGCCGGGAACCCCCGTTACATAAGAAAATCACCGAAAAAGAGGGGATGAGCACTTGACTAAGACAAGGCTTTTTTGATATACTGAACGGCGTATCGGGTGGTATCAGCCATATCCGTAGCGTCATGGTGCCTGTAGTTCAGGGGTAGAGCGCCAGATTGTGGATCTGGTTGTCGAGGGTTCGAATCCCTTCAGGCACCCGAACAGATTATATCTGTTTTATGCGTCCGTAGCTCAGCCGGATAGAGCAACGGACTTCGAATCCGTAGGTCGCACGTTCGAACCGTGTCGGACGCGATGAGCAGGATAAAACGGGCCATTAGCTCAGTTGGTAGAGCAACAGACTCTTAATCTGTGGGTCGCTGGTTCGAAGCCGGCATGGCTCAAAAAACCGAAACTGTAAATAAGGAAACATCCTTGCAGACAGTTTCGGTTTTTTTTATTTTAAAACCGTAACGAGCAGACGTTCGACTAGGCATAATGAACCTATTATACTAAAATACTGCAGAGAGATAGTTATGTTTACCGTGCGAAAAGTTATCCGCAAATACGCTCCGACCGGAATAAGCTCTAAAAAATTTTATAAAACGCTTCTCGGCATTTTTTTAGCTATCGGGATTATTCCGTCTCTACTTATCGGAATATTTTCCAGCACTATTGTAGATAATATCATCCGCCGCCGCCTTATACAGGAAGCGGAAAAAGCAACGGACAGCGCAATAGTATCGATAGATTCATTATTGGATAAGTACGTTTTTGCGTTGAATGAATTGTGTACGGATTCCTTACTGCCCGTATTCTTATCAAATCAAAATACTAATGAAAATACGGTGCAAAAAATATATGAAAAAATGTACCGTATGTTATCCGAGCTGGACAATTCCGCAGATATTCATATCATTTGTACCAATTTCGATAAAGCAATATCTCTAAAAAAATTGCCGGATATGTATAAACTCGAAAACAACAAAAACTGGGGAGTATTCAGAGCGGCTAACGGCAGTAAGCATGCGGAGGTATATCCGACTGTATACACCCACCCCGATCACATAAAAATGGCCGCATCCGTGATATCCGCGGTGCGCACCGAAAAGGGAATCAGCGGATATATTGCTATTGATATTCCAATGGAAGTTTTAAAAAAAAGTATAATCGCCACGGATGATATACTGGCTATGAATTTCAGCCTTATGACCCATAATTACTATTTGCTTTTTAATGATGCCGAGCTTGAAACGCAAACACATTTTATCACATGGCCGCACCGCGAATACACGCATCAAAAAGGCTATGTATTAAAACACAGCAATAATAAAGAACTGTTATACACATACAGCCCTTCAAGAAAATATAATTTTATTATTATCAGTGCTTTAAACATCAGCTTAATTATCGGAAATTTATCCATTGCTTCCTATATTCTGAGCGTAACGGCACTGATAATAATAGCAATTTCCATAATCGTTTCATTTATTATTTCCAAACATATCAACAAGCCTCTTCAAAAAATTGTCTTTGCAATGCAGGCAGTAGAATCGGGAGATTTTAATCGTAAAATAACAATTAAAGCCAATAATGAATTCGGATACCTTGCGAAACAGTTTAATATCATGTGTGAAAAAATAAATGTTTTATTCAAAAATGACCGTGAAAAACAGGAGCGGCTGCGTTTATCGGAGTTAAAGAATTTACAATCACAAATACATCCGCATTTTTTTTATAATACTTTGGATTCGATTAAGTGGCTTGCAAAATTAAATAACCAGCAGGAAATTTATATAATGGTAAATAATTTAAATCATATTTTAAAAACCGGTATGCGTGTGTCTGAAGAATTCATCACTATCGAAGAAAGTCTAAAGAACCTGAATGCCTATATTGCAATACAAAAAATCAGATTTGCCGATAAGTTTTCGGTTAAAATAGATATCGTTCAAGAATTACTCGGTTATAGGACACCGGCACTGATACTGCAACCGCTTGTAGAAAATGCAATGATTCACGGTTTGGAACCGAAGCCTGATACGGGAAATTTGACAATAGAAGGTCTTATAAGAAAAAATACCGTTATATTTAGAGTTGAAGATGACGGGGTGGGAATTCCCGATAAAAAGCTAAAAGAAATCAGAAAATCAATCGGGTCGGACAGAACGGGAGAAAAACACATCGGATTGAAAAATATAGATAAACGCATAAAATTGTATTACGGCACCCGTTATGGGCTGTCTATAAATAAGCGCAACGGCTGCGGTACCGTAGTTACAATAAAGCTGCCGTATATACCGATAGTTCAGGAGAACACATGATAACCTGTTTTATTGCCGAAGACGAACAGATTTTGCGTCGGGGCTTAATTTTAACTATTGATTGGGACAAAATGGGCTGCAAGGTTATCGGAGAAGCGGCAAACGGAGCGGAAGCTTTAATGTTGATAAAAAAACTTAAACCCGATATTGTTATAACGGATATCAGAATGCCCACTATGGATGGACTTTCTCTCATTGAACAATGCCTCGGCTTTTATTATCCCGAATTTATTATTATATCCGGATATAATGATTTCTCATATGCAAAAAAAGCGATACGGTTGGGTGTATCGGACTATTTATGTAAGCCGATTGACGAAGAAGAATTAAAGCAAACCGTTGAGCGGGTTTGTAAAAAAATTATAAAAAACAGAGAAGAACTTCCCCCGAACATACCCGTAAAAATCATTACTGCAAACGACATACCCTTTGCACAATTTAAAGAATATTCAAATGAATATAATACCGGGAAAAATAAGTATATTTTAAAGGCAATAAGGTTTATTGAAGATAATTACGGCCGTAATATTACAATAGCCGATGTTTGTAGAAAATTGATTATCAGTGAAAGTTATTTAACAAAACTTTTCAAAGAATACACAGGCTACTCCTTTATTGAATACTTAACTTACATACGCATAAAAAATGCCTGTATACTTCTGAATAACGATGATATAAAAATCTATGCCGCTGCTGAAAAAGTCGGATATAAAGATCAACGTTATTTCAGTGCATTATTCAAAAAATATACAGGCCTGACTCCTAAACAGTTTAAAGAACGTCAATACACCGTTGAAAAAGCCTCGGATATATAAAAAACCGATAGCATTACAAGCTGATTGTTTTGCCTCCCGACAATTTAGTAAATAAAAAAACCGACATAATACTGGTAAACGACAATATAACGGCTAAGGCAGCTGCTGTACCGAAATTTCCTCTTAAAACTTCGGTATAAACGGATACGGAAATAGTTGAGGTTTTAGATGTATACAACATAATACTCGAACTCAACTCGTTAATAGTCGTAATCCAGCTCATGATTGCTCCGGAAAAAACCCCCGGCAGCATCAATATAGCCGTAGTTTTAAAAAAAGTTCGAGCAGGTGATACCCCCAAATTAATCGAAGCCTCTTCAATAGCGGGATCTATTTGATATAAAATAGCCGAGGCGGAACGAACCGTATACGGCAGTTTACGTATAACATAAGCCAATACCATAATAAACCACGTTCCGGTAAACAATAAGGGTTTTTGATTAAAAGACAATAATAAAGAAATTCCTAAAACAGCCCCCGGAATAACATACGGAAACATAACCAAAATATCAAGAGCGGTATTAAGATGATTCTTTCTGCGTACGGATAGATAGGCAATAATTAAACCGGCTACAACCATTATGATAATCGCAATAAGTGAAAAAGTAAACGTATTGGTTAAAGAACGGGCAAGTTTACCGAATACATTCCGGTAACTGTCCGTACTGAATCCTTTTACAAATAGAGGACCGCTTGTTTTTAAAAATGACGTAAATAAAACCGTTAGTTGAGGCAGAATTCCTACAAAGGCAACAATATAACAAAGAGCGGTTGCAATAAACTTTTTTCCGCCCGTGATTTTAATTACCTCAGGCGGCCGAAGCATATTCATATTATAATTTCTGCGGCTTACAATAAATTTCTGTATAAGCAAAACAAGCAGCGCGCATAGTATAATAATAACGCTCAACGTACTTGCCATTGTGGCGTCACCGCCGGTTTCACTGAGATAATGCTGATATATGAGAACCGGAAGAACCTTATATCCTTCTCCGATAAGCATAGGAGTTCCGAAATCCGCAAGAGCAGCCATAAAGGTCATAAGCATTGCGGCGGATATTGTAGGTAATATAAGCGGAAAAGTAATTGTCCAAATTCGTTTAAGCCGGGACATTCCCAAATTTTCTGCAGCTTCTTCCAAAGATACATCGATTGAACTGAGCGCCCCGCTCACATATAAATATATAAGCGGAAAAAATTTTACCGTAAAAACAAGAATAATTCCCGGGAAACCGTAGATGGAAGGCACAATAATACCGATACTTTTAAAAAAAACGGTAATAACACCGCTTCTTCCGAAAAGTAATATCCATGAATATGCTCCGATAAACGGAGGAGAAATCATTGACATAATGATAATTGTATTTAAGAGCTTTTTTCCTGCAATAGTATAGCGCGAAGAAATATATGCGATAGGAATACTGATTAAAGCTGCAAAAATTGTCGCCAAACTGCACACGGCAAAACTGTGTTTTAAAGCCGATGTATAATACTTTAAAGTAAAAAAATCTTTATAGTTACTTAAAGTAAAGTTTCCCTCCGTATTTAGAAGACTCTTATAACCTATTGTTATAAGCGGATATAACAAAAAAACCGATAATAAAACCAATAAAACCAATGAAATAATTTTCCAAAAATCCCACTTGTTTTTAGGCATCGCAAAAGATATTTTATCCATTGAGCAGCAACTCCTCTTCCGATACATCAAATACATTGAACTTCCCTTCCGGGATTTTCAAAGCAATAAAGTCGCCCGTTTCAAATTCTTTTTCCATATCTTTCAAATACTGATTCACTTCTACCGTTGTACCGTCACTCAAAGATATTTCATAATTAATAAAGTCTCCTAAAAAAGTCTTTAATGCAATACGCCCCTGCAAACTGCCGGACTTATCCGCAGTTATTTGAAAAGCCTCCGGTCGAACGGAGACGGACACGGGGCCCTTATACCCCCGCCTTATCTGAGCGGTCAATAAAAGTCCGTCCGCTATCGATATTTGAGCATTCCCGTTTTCATTTTCGCTAACCGTGCCGGCAAGAATATTCGATGTACCTATAAAACTGGCCACAAACTTATTTGCAGGTTTTGTATAAATTTCCTTCGGAGTACCTACTTGCTGAATCTTACCGTTTTTCATTACGGCAATGCGATCTGAAATAGCCAGGGCTTCTTCCTGATCATGCGTTACGTAAATAGTAGTAATCCCCAACTTTTTTTGAACTTTTTTTATGGTAACACGCATCTGTATACGCAGTTTAGCATCGAGATTGGATAAGGGCTCATCCATTAACAATATATCGGGGTGAATAACAATAGCACGTGCCAAAGCAACCCTTTGTTGCTGCCCTCCGGACATATTTGCAGGCGAACGGTCTTTAAGATTTTCGATTTGTACCATTCGCAGAGCTTCAATAACACGTTCAGTTATCTCGTTTTTTTTTATTTTTCGTGCTTTGAGCCCGTAGGCAACGTTATCAAATACGGACAAATGCGGGAAAATGGCATAGTTTTGAAAAACCATTCCTATATTTCTCTTATAAGCCGGAATGGTGTTGATTATCTTTTTGTCAAAAGAAATCGTACCGTTTTCAATCGAATTAAAACCGGCAATCATTCTAAGTAAAGTGGTTTTTCCGCAGCCTGATGGACCGAGAAGCGTAAAAAGTTCTCCGCTTTTTATATCTATAGTCACATTATCGACGGCATTAAAACTACCGTATGATTTTACGGCATCCGCAATATGAACATTATGACTCACAATATCCTCCTAAAATCAGCACGTATATAAATAAGAAATGTCGGATAAAAACACACTCGGCTTTTACCCGACATTTTATAGAGCGAAAATAATACCGTTATTTACCGACTACTATATCGGTCCATTGTTTTATATTGGCCGTTTTATTTTTTGATGCCGCTAAAAAATCATAGTTTTTCATCAGGATTTCCGACAAAGGTTTAAAATCGCCTGATGCGGGTAAATCGGTACGAACATGACGGTATAAGTGCTCGGGAATCTTTGTTTGCACTTCTTTACCCAGTACAAAATCGACAAATAATTTTGCATTTTCCATATTCGGAGCATTTTTTACAACGGCAACGGATGACGGTACGGCGCCGGTTCCTTCTTCAGGATAAATTATACCGATATGTTGGGCCCCTGCTCTTAAATATTGCAGTACCGATTCTTCAGGCGTGATACACATATAATACTCACCGTCCGAAACTCCCTTATGAGGGGCCGAAGAACTGGATAAAATATTACCGTCCAATGCCTTTATGTATGTCCGTATAAAGTTCCATCCTCCGTCTCCCTTATCCATAGATGCCAATAAAATGGATAAGGTAGTATAAGCCGAGCCTGAAGATGCAGGATCCGCAAAAGCCAAATGGCCCTTCCACTTTGCATCGGCAAAGGTTGCCCAGCCCTTCGGAGCATCGGCTGCAGATACCAAATTCTTATTATACATAATCACGGTCGGAGAAACAAAAACGCCTGTCCACAGATTTTCGGAACTGATATATTCCGTATTAATATGAGCGGTTTCAGGAGATTTATAGACTGCAAAGAATTCTTTAAAAGCTTCCATGGATTCAGCCCCCCCTGCAAACATAATATCCGCAAAGGGATTGGCACTTTCCGACTTTATTCTGGTTAAAAGCTCTCCCGAGCCCGCCTGTACAAGTTCAATCTTGATACCCGTTTTATCCTGAAATTCCTGAATAATCATATTTAAGAGTTTTTCGGGAGCAGGCGAATAGACAACAAGCTTCTTTGATGCGGCTTTTGCGGCAGCTTGAGTACCCGATGCATCCTTTTTGGCGCAACCGATCAACACTGCGGTAATCAGTCCGGCAATAAAAATTGATGCAATGATTTTTTTCATAAAACAATCCTCCTTAATCTGTGCAGTTTACACACAACTATATATTAAAGAGGGTATAACCGAATTTCCGCAAAGTCAACGTGACAATCCTGCACATTTGTTGACTATTCAGCATTCTTACAGATAACGAGTATATCTCTGCGGTAAAGCCCTGCATTTACAGTCTTTACAGGTATTATTGAAAAAAACCTTACATTTTTTTTTATTTTTTGAATAAATCCTCAATTTCGTAATTGAACATTCATTCCATTCAAAATCAAATATATACCCGCCTCTTGCACACAAACCCTTTACCCGGCCTCGCTTCCATTCGGCAGGAAGGGCGGGCAAAAGTTCAATATATTCCGTATGGCTTTGTATCAACATCTCGGCTATAGCCGCAGCGGCACCGAAGTTTCCGTCAATTTGAAACGGAGGATGGGCACATAAAAGATTTATATAGCTGCCTCCTCCGACATAACTTACAGCTGAAGCCGAAACCGGAGTTAAAAGATTCTTCAGTAAAGACAAGGCTTTTTCACCGTCTTTCAGCCGGGCATATAAACAAGCCTTCCATGCTTTACTCCAGCCGGGACCTTCATCGGTACGCCGTTTAAGTGTTTTTCTACAGGCATTCAATAAATCCGCATTATGTAATGTACATAAGTCATCCGAGGGATATAATCCGTATAAATGCGACAAATGCCGATGCTCCGGATCGGCTTCCTTAAAATCATAAAACCATTCCATCAGCGTTCCCGAAGCCGATATTCGATACGGAGGCATTTTTGAGGCTATGCTCTCCATCGTTTGGGACAATTCCGCATCGCAGCCGAGAATGCCGGCAGCTTTAATACAATCATGAAACAGCGTACGGATAATTGCCGTGTCGGAAGTCGACCCGATAGATACTGCACAAACGGAACCCTCAGAATCAATAAACGAATTTTCGGGAGAAACCGAAGGAGCACTTATATAAAAACCGTCTTTTTCGGTTAAATAATCGATATAAAAAAGAGCCGCCTCCCGCATAACCGGATAATACTCTTGTAAGAATAAAATATCCTGAGAAAACAAATAATGTTCCCAAATATGCCGACACAACCAGCCGGAAGCGGCGGGAAAATACGCGTATTTTAAAGGAGCACGTTTTGCAAGATCTCCGACCGGCGAGGTTTGCTTCCATAAATCGATATTGTGGTTTGCGGTCCAGCCTCGACACCCGAACTGTTCTTCGGCCGTTTTTGCACCGACGGCGGCACAAGCTTTGATAAAAGAAAGCAACGATTTATGACAATCACCAAGATTCGCAACTTCAGCAATCCAATAATTCATCTGTACATTTATATTCGTCGTATAATTTGAACTCCACGGCGGCCTCATAGAGGCATTCCACAGTCCCTGTAAATGAGCCGGTAAACATCCTTCCCGCGAAGAACTGATAAGAAGATAGCGACCTAATTGAAACCATAACGCAAACAAACTATTATCATTGCCGCCGTTTTGAATCTTCTTCAATCGTTTATCCAACGGTTCATCCGCAATGATAGTGCAATCTAAAGAGAAATCCATGCGATTAAATAAATCGGAAAAATCTTTTTTATGTTTTTTGTATATACGTTTTTCGCCTCTTTTAAAACACGTATCAATACGTTCCTTACATATATTGATAACATATTTTTTATCCGTAACAGGGGCATTTGACAGTACATCATAACCTGCTTCCGCCGATATATAAAGCGTTAAACCTGTAAATCGTCTTACACAAAGCTTTTCCCCCTCAAGCTCTTCAAGCATTCCGTCGGTTTTAATACCGAATGCAAGACAATAGGCCATACCGGGACTGTCATCGGAATATTGAATAGGATTGTCACATTCATAGTAATTGGGATAAACCTTTGAAGGAGCATTTCCGGAAATAAAAAAATACGGATTTTGATTTTCCCGGTAAAAAGGCATAAGACTTTCCAAATATAAATTTGCATCCAAGGGTTTACCGCTGCATTGTATCTTTACAACCGTTATTTTATCGGGAAAAGAGCAATAAGCTTCTCTAACTATATGAGTATGCTCCGCAGCATAGGAAACTTTGCATACTCCCGTAGCTAAATCAAGTATCCGCTTATAATCTCTCAATTCTTTTCCGGTTGTACCGAGCTGTATATAAAGGCTTCCTAAAGGAAGAAAAGATTCATTCCAATCATTGAGAAAGTTGTTTTGCAGTATATGTTCGGCTTTTATGTAATTACCCTTAATTGCTTCTTTTTGAGCCTTATAAAATACATCGCTCGAATCCATGCGTAATTTTTGTTTACCCGTTCCCGACCATAGCGTATCTACATTGAAATCAATTTTCTCGATATCCGTACCGCCGAAAATCATTGCTCCCATGCTGCCGTTACCGATAGGAAAGGCCTCTTCCCATGCAGAGGCGGGTTTATCCAGCCATATAACCTGATTATTCATATCACATCCTATATTGTTTATATCAAGTAAAAAAAAAGAAGTATAGTGGATAAAAACACAGTTATGTGGAATCCTCCGCATTCGCAGGCTGTAATTTATAGCTTGAATGTTTAAAATTCCCCCGCCGCCCTATAGACAAAGTTTTAAATCTTTGATATAGTATTTTGCATACGGTTACCGAATACTGCCGGATGCGCAAGCGAGGGCGGGTTCGTTCAGCCGGTGCCGGTTCTGCGGATACTTGACTTTTTCGGCGCGTACTGCTATAGTGGTCCACGTTCAAAAGGTGCATTTTACTGCCTGCTAAAGGGCGAGAGTGGTGGAATTGGCAGACACGCCGGATTTAGGTTCCGGTGCCCTAGGCGTAAGGGTTCAAGTCCCTTCTCTCGCATTGTCTTTTGGCCGTGCGAAACGCTTGATTTTATTTGCGGGAATAGCTCAGTGGTAGAGCGCCACCTTGCCAAGGTGGATGTCGCGGGTCCGACTCCCGTTTCCCGCTCGAAGCGAAAGGCGGTTCGGAGAAATCTGAATCGCTTTTTTTTTACTTGAGGGATTTTTCAAATCTTCAAATTGAAAGATACCCTTTATTTTATTTGGTTCCGGCAAAAGCCGGGCAAAGGAACCGCCGTGAATACTGCAAAAAAAATCGAAAAACTCGAAAACTCTTCCGTTAAACTGACCGTAACAATTCCTCAAAAAGAAGTACAGGAAAACTACACGCAAATCATCAATAAATACGCAAAAACAATTCAGATTCCGGGCTTCCGCAAAGGAAAGGCTCCCGTTGCGGTTTTGGAGCGTAAATTCGGGGAAGCCCTTAAAGCCGATGCGGCAGGCGATATCATCGAAAAAGCATTACAGGAAGTCTTTGAAGACATCGATAAAAACGATAAGCCCAACCGCCCCCTGCCCTACGCTCAGCCCAAGATGGACGAAATGCCCAAGATGGACACGACAAGCGATATGGTATTTTCGGTCATCTACGACATTATGCCCGAGGTAAAGGTTTCCGACATCAACAGCGTTACGATAAAAGAGCCTCAGGTAAAAATCGGAGACGCGGAATTAAAAGAAGAACTTGAAGCAATCCGAGAGCGCAATGCGATGGTTATCGATAAAAAAGACGATGAAAAGGCCGCAAAAGACGATATTGCGACGGTCGATTATTGGGAATGCGACGGCGACGGCAAAATGATCGATACTACCAAACGCGAAGACTTTGTCTTTACAATCGGAAGCGGCCAAAATATCTATAAATTCGATGACGATATTATCGGCATGAAAAAGGGCGATACCAAAACCCTTACCAAATCATGGGACAAGGATTTTGAAGATACAGAGCTTGCAGGTAAAACCAAAAAAATCGGCGTAACGCTTAAAGCCCTTAAACTGCGCAGCCTTCCCGACTTGGATGATGAATTGGCGCAGGACGTAAACGAAAAATACAAAACCTTAGCGGACATGAAGGCCGACATAACAAAAAATCTGGAAACGGCCCTCGAAAACCGCCTGCGCGAAATTAAAGCCAACTCCCTTTTGGAGCAGCTGGTCGAAAAGAATCCGATTACCCTTCCCCAATCGATGCTCGATGCGGAAATTGAAGCGCGTTGGCATATGATGGCGCAGCGTTTTCAAACAAGCCCCGAACAGCTTGAAAAACTTGTTGCGGCTTCCGGACAAACAAAAGAAGAGATGCTTAAACAGTGGGCAGGCGATTCTGAAAAAATGCTTAAAAGCCGCCTGATTGTCGAGCATCTTTTAAAGGAACGCAATATCACGGTTACCCCCGAAGACCTCGAAGCCGAATACGAAAAAATAGCCGGCGGAGCGAATATTTCGGCGGAAGAAGTAAAAAAACACTATGCGGATGCGACAAAAAAAGAGTATCTTATAGATGATATGAAAGAACAAAAGCTGTACGCGCAGTTATTCGGCGAAGTAAAAATTACAAAGGGCGAAAAAACGGCGTTTGCGGATTTGTTTAAAAAATAATCGGGCATCTTTAAAAACTTCGGTTTTTAGAGGTTCCCATTTACGTAATAAGGACTCGATATGAACGAAAAGATGAGCAGCCTTGTTCCCTATGTTATAGAGCAGACGGGTAACAGCGAAAGGTCTTATGATATTTTTTCACGTCTTTTAAAAGACCGTATTATATTCGTCGACGGAGAAATTACCGACGTAACCGCCGACCTGGTAGTCGCCCAGATTCTCTTTTTGGAATCGCAAAATCCGGATAAAGACATCAGTATGTATATCAACAGCCCCGGAGGCTCGGTAACCGCAGGTCTTGCCGTCTACGATACCATGCAGTACGTTAAAAGCGATATTCAGACAATTTGTCTGGGGCAGGCGGCAAGCATGGGAGCGATTTTACTGGCAGGCGGTACCAAGGGAAAGCGCTTTGCCCTTCCCTCTTCCCGGATTATGATTCATCAGCCCTGGGGAGGTGCTCAGGGGCAGGCAGCCGATATTGCAATTCAGGCAAAAGAAATCGTACGTTTAAAAAAACTGACCATCGATTACTTTGCCTTCCATACGGGGAAAAAAGCCGATAAGGTTGCAGGAGATATGGAACGCGATTTTTACATGAGCGCCCGGGAAGCCCTTGATTACGGTATTATCGACAGCATTATGGCCCCGCGCAAAAAGGGAGAAAAAAATGTCTAAGTTTAAAAACGGATTTTCTCAGTCATGTTCATTTTGCGGAAAACCCGCCTCCCCGACGCGGCATTTGGTTGCCGGTCCCAACGATATTTTTATCTGTGATCAGTGTGTGGCGGTTTGCCAAAGCATCCTCGATGAAGAAAAAAAAGCACCCCTCCCGATTGAATTGACCGATGTTCCCACTCCCAAGGAGTTTAAAGAATATTTGGATCAATACGTTGTCGGTCAGGAATATGCAAAAAAAGCCTTATCGGTTGCAGTCTACAATCACTATAAAAGAATGTCTCAAAACACGGCGGCAAATACCGATGATGTATTAATAGAAAAATCCAATATTTTGCTTATGGGGCCGACCGGTTCGGGTAAAACGCTTTTGGCAAAAACACTGGCTCAAAAACTGAAAGTTCCCTTTGCAATTGCGGATGCAACCACCTTAACCGAAGCGGGTTATGTGGGTGAAGACGTTGAAAACGTGCTTTTAAAGCTTATCAATGCGGCAAACGGCAATATTGCGGCCGCCGAACGCGGGATTATCTTTATCGACGAAATCGATAAAATCTCTCGCCGCTCGGAAAACGTTTCCATTACCCGCGACGTATCGGGTGAGGGCGTACAGCAGGCTCTATTGAAGATTATCGAAGGAACACGGGCAAGTGTTCCTCCTCAGGGCGGCCGCAAACATCCGAATCAGGAGCTTATCGATATAGATACTACAAATATTCTTTTTATCTGCGGCGGGGCCTTTGTCGGTCTTGAAAAAATTGTTGAAGCGCGCATACACCAGCACACAATGGGCTTCGGCGCCGAAGTGGACGCCTTTTCCGACGATCAGCGGGCCGAACTTTTAAATAAAACCAATCCCGACGATTTGGTAAAGTTCGGTCTTATTCCCGAATTGATAGGCCGCTTCCCCGTTACGGTTTCTCTTAAAGAGCTGACCCGCGAAGACTTGGTACGCATTCTTACCGAGCCGAAAAACGCGATTACCAAACAGTTTCAGGCATCCTTTGCCTTTGACAATGTTGAACTTGAATTTACGCCCGAAGCAATCGACGCCATAGCAGACAGGGCCTTTACTCAAAAAACCGGTGCGCGCGGTCTTCGCTCGATTGTCGAAAAACTGCTTTTGGACAGTATGTACGAAGCGCCTTCAATCATGGGCGATAAAAAGCTTTTGATTACAAAAGAGATTGTAGAAAAAAAGCACAGCCCCGCAATCGATGTATTGGGAGAACAAAAAACCGCCTAAAACGCAAGCCGGATTTTTATTTTAGGGATTGTAAAAGCTCTATTGTTTTTTCGGCGGTTTTTTCCCACGAAAAACGTTTAACCCACTCAAAGCCGCTTTTAATAAGACGCTCTCTCAGTTTTGTATCGCTCAGCACGGCTTCAATCGCCGACGCGCAGTCTTCGGTATCGTCCGGGTTAAAATACAGGGCACAGTCGCCCGCAATTTCGGGTAAAGAGCCGGCCTTGGCACAGGCAACGGGAATGCCCGAAGCCATAGCTTCAATTAAGGGAAGACCGACACCCTCTCCTACCGAGGGGAAAATACAGGCTTCCGAGCCCGAATAGAGTTCGGGAAAATCCTTATGCGGAAAATAGCCGGTAATAAAAATATCGGAAGCAAACGGCGAAGAAGCGGCTTCCCGGTGTACGCTTTCGGCATAGGGGTCTTCGCTTCCCGCCAACACGAGACGGTGAGGAAGGCCCGTTTTCTTTTTAAAAAGAGAAAAGGCTCGTATAAGTTCAATATGCTTTTTTTCGGGCTTGGACAAGCGCGAAGCATAAATAATGTAAGGCTTTTTAATTGCAAAAGGCTGAATATTAATCATATCCGAGCTGAGAGCGGGCCGCGGATAAAACATACTGTGGTCAATTCCGTCGTAGATAACTTCGATTTTTTCCGGCTTAATATTCATATTGACCAGGTCTTTGCGTATATATTGACTTGCCGCTATGATTTTAGCGGGCTTTTTTAAAGAAGATTTAAACAGCTTTAAACAACTTGAATTACCGCAGGCTTTTACCGTGTCCGATAAAACTTCATGGATAACCGTAACCCCCGGAATCTTACGTGTATAGCGGACAATACGCGAGCCTGCGGGAAAGAGTACCGCATCGTACTTTTTTTTGGCAGCAAAACGGTTCAAATAAAACAAGTGCCACAAACGTTCGGCGGTTATACTGTCGGGAATTTGAATGCCGCTGTACGAAACGCTTCCGTCACCGGGATCGAAGGTATAGCGGTCTATTTCGGGACCGAATAAATCATAGGTACAGCCCTTATTCCGCGGTAAATTTTTCACAAGAGACAAGACATAAGAGCCCATGCCCGAACGGCCGTGATCGCAACCGAATACATCAATTCCTATATTCATCGTTTTTATTATAGCATAGTTTTAAAGACTGTGCTATACTTTTTTTATGGATGCATTTTCTTTTGACGGACGCCTTATGCAAAAAATGGCGGAAAAAAACATAGCTGCGGCAACCGCCGTCCAAAAGGCCGTTGTACCGGTTATCCGCGGGGGAGATAACTGCCTGTTTGAATCGGAGACGGGAACGGGCAAAACCTTCGCATATCTTTTACCCCTCGTTCAGCGTTTATATTTTGAAAGCGGTTACGATGCCAAGCCCAAACAGGAAAGGTATACCGCGGTTATTATAGCCGCCCCCACAAAGGAATTGGCGGTTCAAATAAAAAACGAGCTGAGTTTTTTACTCGGAGGGGATGAAAAACTGCTTGTCTGTTTCGGCGGCTCTTCGATTAAACGCCATATTGAAAGCTTAAGAGAAAAACCCTTTGCCGTTGTCGGTTCTCCGAACCGCCTTTCGGATTTAATCCGTTTAAAAAGAATCAAAGCGCAGAATGTACAAGCCCTTGTATTCGACGAAGCCGACCGCCTTCTTGAGCGCGAAACGGAAGACGCAAGTTTGGAGCTTATCCGCTCGCTTCCCAAGACAATACAGTTTATCGCCTGCTCGGCGACAATGAACGAAGCCGTTCGGCACGGTTTGAGTTCTTTATTGGAAACAGCGGAAATAGGTCTTGCCCCGGACACAAAAACGCAGTGCATTATCCTGCCCAAAGAAAACATACTTACCCAAAAAATAGCGCACTGGGCGCTCTATGCCGAAGACCGCGATAAGCTTGATACGCTCAGAAGTTTTTTAGCGGCCGAAAAACCGGAAAAAGTTTTGGTATTTTGCCCGACAAGCGCCGATACGGACAAAACAGCCGAATACCTGTCGTTTAAAAAGGTTCCCAGTTTCGCCCTTCATGCGGGAACGGATAAGGTAAAGCGCAAACAGGCTTTGGACAAGTTTAAAAGCGGTTCATGCAAGGTGCTGGTTACCAGCGATCTTGCCGCACGCGGTTTGGATATAGCCGGTATAACGCACATTATTCAAATGGGGGTGCCGTCGAATCCCGACTTTTTTGTGCACCGCGCAGGAAGAACCGCACGCTCGGATACTACAGGTATAAATCTTATAATAGGGAATGCGCACGAGCTTCACGAACTTGCGCACCTTGAAAAAAAGCTTTACATAACCGTGTACCCGAAAGAATTGTACGAGGGAAAACTCATTTCGGCAGACGACGACTGCTGCTGACAAACATAAGCGGAAAAAATCAACAGATTGACAGAGATTGCCCTCCGTGATAAAATTATGGAATAATCACATTTATAATGTAAGGATTCAATATGAAAAAAGAAGGTCGCAAACCCGTTACGAAAATATTGCTTTCGGCAGGTTCAATAATTATACTCGTTTTGGCGGCGGTATCTTTTATCGTTATTCCGGCGATGATGCCGAACGCGCAAAAGCAAATGCCCGAATTCGGTTCGTATAAAGGTAAAAAAATCGAATACGTGCAGGGTTCCTATTTTACAAACGCGGTTGACTACTATGTTTCCCAGCAAAAAAATCAACGCCAAAACCTTGACGACGGCGCTTATTTCAGCATTTTTACCCAGGCATTCCGCGATGCGGTTATGACGCTTGCCTTTGCCGACGAGGTTAAAAAAAGCGGTTACAAGCCGGCAAAGCCTCTTGTTGAACGTTCCATGCTGCCCTATTTTTCAAACAGCAACGGCGTGTATTCGGCAAAGATATTCCGCGATACGCCCGAAAGCCGCAAAGTTGAAATCCGTACACAGGTAGAAGAGCAGCTTACCTACAACCGCTACGCACAGGATATAAGCGGCCTGAAACACTCACAGGCGGAAATCGCATTTATCGCCGATATGAATAAACACATGAGAGCCTTCGACGCGGCCTTTTTTTCAACAAGCGATTATCCGAAAAGCGAAGCGGCCGAATTCGGCAAAAAAAATGCCGAACTTTTTACAAAATACGAGCTTTCCGTTATCACGCTTGAAACCGAAGCCGAAGCGAAAAAGCTTGCACAGCGCCTTAAAAACAATGAACTGGTGTTTACCGATGCGGTAACGGAGTATTCGACAAGACAGTACAGCGATGAAAAGGGTGTTTTAAACAATGCCTATCATTATCAGCTGAAGAATATCATTAAATCCGAAGATGCTTTTAAAAAGATTACCGAACTTGCACCGGGCACTATAAGCGATGTTACCGAAACGTCGACGGGCTTTTCGATTTTTAACGCAACGGGTCCCGCACAAAAAGCCGATTTTTCACAGGATTCAGCCGCGGACTTGGCATATAATTATATGAGCATCTATGAAGCCGGCACCATTGAAGAATATTTTATAAATATTGCAAAGGATTTTTCGGCTGAAGCGGCCTTGCACGGATTTAATGCGGCGGCGGCAAAGTTCAACACGGACACTGCGGAAATTCCCGCCTTCCCGATTAACTACGGCAATTCCCAGCTTTTAGGTTCAATTCAGTTCGGAACGAATCCCAAGCTTGCCGAAGCCCAATCGAATGAAAAGTTTTTAACAACCGCCTTTGCTCTTGCCGAAAAAGAAATCTCGGCTCCGATAGTGTTGGGCAAAAACATAGTCGTATTGCAGCTTAAAGAAATCAAAAGCGACGAAAATCTTTCGCCGGAAACCTTGCAGTTTATGTATCCCTATTATACTTCACAGTTCGACACGAATGCGGTGCAAACCTTTTTTATGGCAAGCCCGCACTTAAAAAACAATGTGCTTAACGTGTTTTTTAAGTATTTTATGAGTAACTGAGGATAGATGTCCTGTAATGATACACCCTGTACGGTTGAAGCCCGTCAGGGTGTTTCCGTTTTATACCGCGGACGCTATTTGTTTTCACGCTACGAGCCGCAAAAACCTCTGCAAAAAACACTCGAAACTTTTACAATACTGCCTGAAAGCCTTGTACTTTGCCTTTCTCCCGTTTTACCTTTTACAGTCGATTTAATCCGCGAAAAAATAGAGAAGGAAGCCATTCCGGGCTGTTTTATATTGTGCGCGGAAACCGATCCCGTCCTTTACGATTTTTATATTAAGCAAAAACAAAACAGTTCCCCACCGAATACCCCTATTCAGCACAGCCCCGTGCAAAAAAGCGGCGAAAAAAGCATAAGCTGTCCCGATGCGGTATGTCCGGATGCGGCCGTCCTTTTTAAAAAGGAAGAGGAAATAGCGCGTCTTTTGGACGGAGAAGATTTTTCGCCCCGGTATTCGGGAAGCCCTCTTCCTCCGATAGGCTTTTTCAGGCGGGTGCTTGTCTTGGAAGCTTCGGGTGCGGCCGCCATGTATGCGGACTTTTACAAAGCGCTTTTTTCTTATGCTCAAAACAGCATTGCCGTTTTTTGGAAAAACAGGATGACCCTGGTACGCTTGGGACGGCTTTTTTCGCGCAACGTTCTAAAAAATGCGGCCCGCATAGAGGCCCGCTCGGCATCTTCGGTTCCCTTAATTCCCGCTTCGCTAAACCGCCCCATCCTGGTCGCAGGAGCCGGTCCTTCTTTGGATGCCCTGATTCCTTTTATAAAACGCTATGCGCAAAAACTGTATATCATAGCCGTTGACGCGGCATTCCGTCCGCTTTACGACAAGGGCATAAGGCCGGATGCCCTTGTTACCGTTGAAAGTCAAGTTATAAGTCAGCGTTCTCTTATAGGAGCGCGCCGAAGCGGTATACCGATTATAGCCGACATGTGCGCAAGAAGCGCAAATCTGCGTATTACGGAAGGCAGTTTGTCCTTTTTTATCTCGGAGTATGCAAAACTTCCCCTTTTGGAGCGTATAAAAAAAGCCCTGCCCGGCCTTCCCGTATTCCCGCCCCTGGGTTCTGTGGGCTTGGCGGCCGTTGAAACCGCCCTCTTTTTACGTGCCGAAGGCACAAGCGTTTTTACCTGCGGCCTTGATTTTTCATACCCTGCGGGTGTAAGCCATTGCAAAGAAAGCCCCTCACAAAAAGAAGGACACGCAAGTTCCGGCCGCCTTATGCCGGCAGGAAATCCCGCCTCGGCCTTTAGGGACGGCGCTTTTTTTATAGAAGGAAAGGGCGGAACGCATCTCGCCTGTGATCCTGCCCTGCACTCCTACGCAGAGCTTTTTTCCGCCCGCTATAAAAATGCGGCGAACATCTACGACCTGTCGCTTTCGGGAGCAAAGACGGGCCTTCCTTTTTTAACGGAAAAAGAAGCGGGCGGTTTGATAGAAAGAGAGGCCGGCCGATTGCCGGAGCGCGCTGCGGATTGCCCGGCGGAAATCGGGGCAGCCTCGGTTAAACGGGAAGACTCGGTTAAAGCCTTTTATATAGAAGAAAAAAAACGCCTTTATACACTGCGCGCCGCCCTTACCGGAGAATCTCCCCTGAGTACGGAAGCTTTAAAAGCCTTATTGGAAGAATGCAGTTATTTATATATCCATTTTCCCGACGGGCATCGCGGCGCTTCTTTATCGCAAAGTTTTTTAAACCGTGTCCGAAGCGAAATCGACATATTTATAAAAGATACGGAAGGTGCAACCTCTCTCGCTTCTCTTGACGGATGAGAAGTCATAACGTACAATGACAAAAGGAGAATGTTATGGCGGAAGCAGTACAAATTAAAACAACCGTAAAAAAAGTCCGGGAACAGACGGCAGAGATATGCTTTCCCCGCCGCACATTGGCCAGAATAGATGCGCTTGCAAAACGTACTTCCCTCTCCAGAAATTTTCTTATAAATCAAGCCGTCGAACACAGCCTTGAAGACCTTGAAGACATCTATCTTGCAGAACAGGTGTTGGAAGAAATCAAAACGCGAAAGCAAAAAAACATTCCGGCAAGCGAGCTGTACAAGGAACTCGGCCTTGAAAATTGAATACTCCGATCATGCGGCAAGAATATTCAAAAAACTCGATAAGCAGATTCAAAAACGTATAAAATCCTATCTTGATGAAATTGAAAAACTTGCCGATCCCCGAAGCCGCGGCAAAGGTTTAACAGCGGACAAAGCGGGATTATGGCGCTACGGTGCCGTTACTCGTTTTATATCAAACAGCGGTAAAGCGTTTTTGATTTTTATCAGCGTTTGCTCTTTTTGCAGCGTTCCCTCCGTTTCGGAACAGATAAGGTATTCATCCGCCGTATTAAAACCGTAGCCGAAAAGCAAGTGCATAACCGTATTTTTTTCCGTTTTTGAAAACCGCACACATATACATCGTCCGCTTTTTTAAAGAATAGTATCCGCTCGTTTTTTCGGGCAGGCGTCTTTATTTCGCTCACCTTTCCCGGCTTGTCGGCGCCGTCAAAAGAGAAAACATATAAAGCATTTTCGCGGGAAAAATACATTTTTTGCTCACTTGCCGAAAAAGACAAATATCGGCCTTCGGCAAAAAACACCGCTTCCCCGTTTTTTAAAGAAGCGGCAAGAACATAATCCTTTTTACCGTAAAAATCACTGCCCGTTTCAAGCGAAAAAAACGCAACGCCGTTATCCGTATCGATTTCAAATTGTACAACCTTGTATCCCTGTTCGGTATACACATCCAAACAGGGAACGAAAACCGAAGAAAGAACGGCTTTATTTTGCCCGCTTCGCTTTACAATACAATTTTGCGCTTGTTTTTTTCCACACTCCAATGTATACCAATTTCCGTCTTGAAAATATACCGCATCTATACGGGCTTCCTCATACCCAAGAGTATAGACTTCCTTCAATAAATGTGATTGTATATCGAAACGCATAAAGGTGCAAAAATCAAAACCCGTATCGCGGACTGTAAAAAATATATCTTGACCTTCTATATGCGCATTTATAATCCAGCCATGTTCTGCCGGAAAAAGAGGGATTTTTTCAGTAACGGTACATCTTCTATGCTGTTCATTTGAAATACGGTACAAAACAGTACCCGAAACGGCATAAAAAAAATCCTGTGCAAACAAAAAATTAAAGAGCAGCAGAGGAATAATAACAAGAAATTTTTTCATACCGACTTCTTAATATTATCCGAAAAGAGCTTGACGTAAAATACTGTTTATCCGTGTTTGATATATTTCTCCTTCCGCTTCTAAAGCTTCCAATATATCGGTATCTATCTTTATTGATATTGTTTTTTTCGCAGGAGAAGAAAGAGGGGAGCTCGGAAAAGCGGGCTTGAACTCTTTTAACTGCTCATCGGTAAATTCGGGAATATCTTCGTCATATACTATGGGGCTGTTTTTTATTTCATTAATTCTTTTATCCGTTAATTTTTTTGACATAATCATAGTATTCCCATAGTAACCCTTCAATAAAAGCATACACCTTAATCCACTTATCTGCAAGTTTAAAAATTACTTTTCCGACTGGAGCACGTATTTTTTGGAAAAGGCGACAACAAAGCGCACGCCGCATGAAAAAAGTGCAAAGCCTAGACCCGAATAAAAGGGGCCTATAAAGGCGGCCGGAAAAAGGTTTAATTTGCGGGAAACGATTCCGAAGCTCATCATGACAATCATAATGGTGTAAGACTTTAAATCGAAAAAAAGCCAAAAACAGGCGCGCTCATCGCTCATATCGCGGATACGGCGGATGTGTTTATACACAAGTTTGCGGAAAATCATCAAATAAAAAAATAAAAATACGCCGATAAAGGCTAAAATGGAAACGGGGCCGAGCATTGTAAAAAAAATCGGAAAGCCCGTTTTGCACACCATGGAACCGGCAAAAACCCACACAATGCCCGCTATAAGCGGAAGATAATTTTTCGGAATCATGAAAAGATTTTTATTCATAGGGAAGCCCTCATTGATAACACGCTCTATTAGTAAAGATACGTTTTTTTTCCAAGAATGTAAAGTTGGTTCTACGGAAACCCGCTTAGTTTCCCCTCAAATCCGTACGTACAGTCCGCTTGACAGGTTTTACAAACCAGTGTACTATATAACTACATCACTAAATCGGAGCGGCAAGATGGAAAACTATATTATTCAAACAAAGAATCTTACAAAAAAATACGACGGCCGGGAAGTTATACAAAATATCAATCTCCATGTAAAACCGGGGAAAATTTACGGATTATTGGGCAGAAACGGTGCGGGAAAAACCACACTAATGAAAATGATATTGGGATTAACATCGATAACATCGGGAAGTATCAGTCTTTTTAATGAGCGTTTACAAGGAGCCGAAAAAAAGATTTACCCGCGAATCGGGGCGATTATAGAAACACCCGGATTTTATCCGAATTTGACGGGTACCGAAAATCTTGAAATATTTGCAAAACTAAGACGGCTTCAAAATCCCGACGCCGTTCAAAAAGTACTGAAAACAGTCGGTTTGCCTTACAAAGATAAAAAGGTGTTTGCAAAATATTCTCTCGGCATGAAACAGCGGTTGGGAATTGCAAACGCGCTCTTACATAACCCCGAACTTTTAATTTTGGACGAGCCGACAAACGGATTGGATCCGATAGGTATTGCCGAACTCAGAGATTTTTTTAAGGATTTAAGTCAAAATCGGGGAAAAACAATCCTTATATCAAGTCATATTTTATCGGAGATTTCCCTGCTTGCCGACGATATAGGTATTATACATAACGGTATACTGTCGGAAAAAAGCGCCGTGAACATACTGAATGACATATCGGCAGAAAATTCGCATATGTGCGGCGAAACCTTGGAGGATTATTTTAAACACATTACCGGGGGAACGGGAATTGCTTAGATTGATTGAAAGCGAAATTATAAAACTGAAACGAAAAAAATCCGCAGTGTTTATGCTGTCTGCGGCACTTATTATGCCCCTTATATCCGCCGCATATTTTTATCGGGATACAAATATAAATGCCGAACGTTTTTATAAATCGGCTTGTTTAAGTTATACGCCTTGGATTATTTTACCGATCGTATTGAGTGTTTTTTCAAGTATGATAATGAATGAAGAAAATCAAAACGGAATACGCACACAAATAAGGATTGTCCCCGTAAAAAACACGGAATACTTTATCGCCAAATGTATTGTTGTAATGCTTTATTCGTTAAACTTTATGCTGATTTCCTATGCGGCAACAATCGGTGTCGGAAGTGCATTCGGCTATCTCGGTAAAGATGCCGGCGTTCTGTTTTACACGGCAAAAAAATGCCTTGAAATCGGCATTATAATTCCCTTTGCAATTATACCTGTCTGTTCGGTTGCATTTACACATACAGGCTATGTGTTTCCGCTTTGTTTTGCAATAGCCTATACATTTTTAGGTTTTATTTTAATGACGGTTACAATGTACCTTCATCCCCTGTCCTGCGCCACGGCAATTATTGTAAGAGATGTTGCGGGAGTTGTATATGCACATACATTCGACATCGGTTTTGCCGTTTTGGGTATTGCATTGTGGGGACTTGTTTTTTCAATATACGCATGTACAAAAAGGGGCGGTTAATATGTTTTTATTGACAGTATCGGAATTCAAAAAATTAAAAAGAGCAAAAATCCTGCCTATTTCCTTATTTGCTCTCGTCATGATTGTTGTAACGGTTTTTGCACAAGGACAAATGTCGTTCGGCGAATTGAAATATATCGACAATGCCTCCTGGCTTATGATGACAAGTCAATCGTTGGCAACATTTTTTGTGCTGCCCGCTCTTATCGCACTGGCGGGAAGTTTTATCATATGCAGAGAAGCACATGAAAAAACCGAAATACAGCTGAAATTAATTCCCGTCGATGAAAAAATATTGACAGCCGCAAAATTAATAAGCGCGGCACTATACGGCATAGGTTTATACGGCATTTTGTTTATAATGACTTTAACCGTAGAAATATGTTTGCATGCTGCCTCATTGAATTACGCTGTAATACTCCGTCTTTTACAGATATATGTGATAGAAGGAATCGGTATCTTTATTGCCGTATCTCCTATCATTGCCCTTGTTTCAAAAATAAAAAAAGCGTATCGGCTTGCCTTTGTTATTGCCGAAATATATTCGTTTACGGCAATTTTTCTCTCTCCCTCATCGATACTCGGCAAAGCGCATCCGGTAACGGCGGCATTAATGTTGTCGGGTTATTATACGGCCGACACAAAAGACCTATGTGCGGCCCTTATATCGATGACAGCCTGTTTGAGTTTGTCGTTTTTTTTAACATTCGGAATACGGGAAAAAGAATCGGAGTAAAGCCGGCATAAGATTTGCATAATCCGGCTTAAAACGGCAGCCGGCACAAAACCGGATTTTTATGTACCGCAATTTTCATTCTTTTTCCCCGTTTTCAAAATATTCAAAGGCGTCGACTATATCCAGATAAACACCGTCAAAGCCCGCCTCAAGTATTTTTTGCAAATACGAGTTGTCGCCCTTGTAAATAATATCCTGCCATTCGGGAGCACGGTAATCGACTTTAAAGTTTTCCTTCCATGCGGGATTTTCCCCCTTCAGCCATTCGGGAGCGGCACTGTCAAATTTTTCCGCAGATACACGGTCGGAATTCCGCCGGCTTTGCCGCAGCCCTTTGTTCCATTCATCCTTCCAATAATAACGGTAGGATTCGGCTTCGCCTATGCTCATATAGGCGATAACTTTTCGGCGCGCACGGGACTTTTTATACTGCAACGTTTTTACATCGCTTGATTCGAGCGCCGTACCGTCGAAAAACAAATCGATTACAAAGGCGTCGTAGTCGGTTGCCGCAAGACAGCGGATAAAGTCGTCCTTTGAAGCAAAATTTTCGGGGTTGATAAGATACAAAAAGTTTTTCGCCTGCGCAATGCGCTCTATGCTTTCATCGTTTTTATTAAAAGGTTCGGCAGGGCGCGGCGGTATTGAACTTAAATCGCGCTTATTTGCCGCAAAAGAAATATAGCCGTTTTGCCGATTGAGCTTATACGAAGAATCGATAAAAGCGGGTGAAGTGCAATAATCGACAACCAGTACCGCCTTGCCGTTTTGTACAAAAATATCGCACAGCGATTTTAAGCGCTTTGAAACGGGGCCGGGGGTGGGCTTATTGTCGGCGGTATAACCGAAATACAAGTCTTCCCTTCCCGTCCCCGCAATTGCGTTAAGATAATCGCTCATCACCGGAGAATCGGGCAGCCCGTCCGAAGTAATCAATTCCTGAGCGTTTTGCACAATGAGCTCAAAGCCGGAATCGGTTTTGTGTGCCGCTTCAGCGATTGCGATAACAAAGTTCCGCATTTCGCTTCGCCAATCGACAGCCGGCTTTTCATCCGAAACGGCATACGAGCGCGCGGCCGCACGGGGAGACAGGGCCGCACAGGAAAAGAGCGGACAAATCACAACACAGGCGAAAAGCCCTAAAATAAAAACTGCGGCTTTTCGGTCGTTTTTCATTTGTATGTACCGAGCAGGGCCGCTCCTACAACGCCCGCCTTATCCTGTAGTTTTCCCGCGCAAATAGAGGGTAAAGCCGTATTCGGACCGCGAAGACATTCTTTTTCTGCGATGCGGCGAAGAGGCTCAAGCAATTTTTCACCTTCTTTACTTATGCCGCCTGAAAGCGTGATAATCTGGGGCTGAAAAATGCTTACGGCGTTTACGACACAGGCTGCCAGCGATTTTATATAATACTCAACAGTTTCGCAGGCGGCTTTATCTCCTTTTTCCGCAGCGCGGAACGCGGTTTTTCCCGAAACGTTTTCGAGGCTTCCGCCGGCTTCGCTCCACAAGGCGCTTTCGGGGTATTTTTGCATAAAATCGCGGGTGGTTTGCTTTAAGCCGCTTGCCGAAGCGTACATATTCACGCAGCCCTTTCTTCCGCAGGGGCAGTCGCGCCCGTCAAGTTCTATAACGGTGTGACCGAGTTCCCCCGCCAAACCGTTAGCGCCGCGGAAAATCTCACCGTTTATAATAATGCCCGAGCCGATACCCGTTCCTATCGTAATAGACACCAAATCGGTGTAGCACTGTATGCCGAGCTTTTCGGGAGGCGTTTCCTTTCCCATGCCCGCAACGAATTCACCCCATGCGGCGGCGTTTGCATCGTTTTCGACAAGTACGGGAAGCGAAAGTTTTTTTTCCAAATAATCTTTAATCGGAACGCCGTAAAAGCCCAAATTTGCCGCCGTTTCGACCGTTCCCGTTTTAACGTTTACAATACCGGGGGTTCCGATTCCTACACGCGAAAAACTTTTAAGCGAAAGGCCGGGAAGCGTTTTTAACACATCCTGTACCGATGCGGCGCAGTCGTCAAGGATTTTTTTCCAATCGCGGGGCAAAAGGGTGCGCCGCTCTACGGAAGCAATCACCTTGTAGCCGGCATCGAGGACGGCTGTTTTAATCATCGTTCCGCCCAAATCTATTCCCAAATAATATTCCATATCTTACTATAATGTGCTATAATCGCTTCCATGTCAATCAACGAAAAAACACCTTCAAAAATACTTGAAGTATGCGCCGATTCGGCCGAAAGCGCCCTTACGGCGGAAAAAGCCGGCGCCCTTCGCATAGAACTATGCGCCAATTTGATTATCGGCGGTACAACGCCGACAATCGGTCTTGTAGAAGAAGTAAAAAAAGCCGTTTCGATTCCCGTAAACGTGCTTATACGGCCGCGTTTCGGCGATTTTTGTTACAGCAGTACGGAACTTAAAGCGATGGTGCGCGATATAAGGCTGTGCCGCGATGCGGGAGCCGACGGTATTGTCATCGGCTGCTTAAAAACCGACGGCAGTCTTGATACCGAAGCAACCGCAAGCCTCATCGCCGCCGCCCCAAGGGGCACTCTTTCTTTAACCCTGCACCGCGCCTTCGATATGTGTAAAGATCCCTTTGACGCATACCGCGGCGCCGCAGAACTCGGTTTCGACACGATTTTAACATCGGGACAAAGCGCAAGCTGCTATGAAGGACGCACCCTTTTAGCGCAGTTAAACGCACAGCGAAAAGAAGGCGAACCCGTCATAATGGCAGGCGGCGGCTTAAAACCCGAACTCATCGTTCCGCTTGCACGGGAAGCCGGCGTGCGCTTTTTTCATCTTTCGGGTAAAAAAATCGTACAAAGCCCCATGCAGTGGAAAAATCCGAAAGTCAGTATGTCGACAGACAGTTTCAGCGAATATGAAATATGGGCTGCGGATGCAACCGTTATAAGACGCGCACGAGAGCAATTCGACCTTATATAAAGTTTGAGTTCGTATAGGGGCAACGTTTATATACGGGCGGCTCAAAACCGACTTTTTGCCGCCCGCAGCCTTCCTTTTTTGCTTAATTGTTTATTCTCTTTTATCGATAATAGATACAGTACTGTATTCGCATTTTATTTATTAGTGAGGAGAATTGAATGATTAAGTATAGATGCATCGGAACCGGAATACAAAAAATCCGATTTATCATCTTTTTATTGACGGCGGGAGTTTTTGTTCTGTCCTGTGTAAGTACTCCCGAAGCGCCGCCCGCGCCGGCACAACGGAGTATACAGGAACTCATCCTTGCAGGAAAAATCGATGAAGTACGCGCCTTGTTCGAATCTCAAACCGATATAAACAAGGTTGACGAAAACGGTAACAGCGCCCTGCATGCGGCGGCACAAATAAACGACGGAGACCTTGTAAGCTTTTTATTATACAAGGGAGCGGATCCCGAGTTAAAAAACTATACAGGAGATGCCCCCCTGCATACGGCGGTAAAAAACAAAGCCCCCAAAGCGGCGGCGGCTCTTGCAGCCTTTAAGGCGGATATATTTTCAAAGGACGGAGAAGGCCGTGCGGTTATAGAAACGGCCCTTGCACAGGGAAATCTTTTTTACGAAGCATTGCTTACCCCTCTAACGGGTAAAAGCACGGACGTACAGGGAAGAACAATCGTACATTATGCGGTTAAAGATATAAATAAAAGTGCAGTTGATTTTTGTATACACAAGGATATTCCGCTTTCCGTAAAAGACGTAAACGGTATAAGTCCTCTTGCCCTTGCCTACAGTCAAAAAGATATGGATTCGGTATATATAGCGGCCGCACTGATTGCCGCAAATGCCCATCCGGAACGGGGAACTTATGCGTATTTTGAAGATGCGGTAAAAACGCATAATCTTTCAATGCGGTTTAACGACGGCCAAAGCCCCCTGCATTTTGCCGTTATTTCAGGAGAAAATTCAATCGTACGCTTTTTGCTTGAGCAGGGCGTTTCCATAAATGCAAAAGATATTTCAGGTTCGACCCCCTTACATGAAGCGGTTCGGTACGGAAGAGCGGATATTGCGGCCCTCCTTTTGGACGCGGGAGCCGATATAAACGCGCGCGACAGCATTGGAAAAACTCCTCTTCTTATTATCACACCGGATAAAACCGGCAAAGACCTTTACGGCATGCTTTTGGAACGCGGCGCTCAGGCAAATGCGGTCGATACGTTCGGAGACAATGCCCTGCACATAGCGACGATGACCAAAAGCGAAATTGCCGTTTTGGAAGCACTTGCCGCCCGCGGAGCAGCTGTAAACGGGCGCAACAAAAAAGGAATTACACCGCTTGCTCAATCCGTCGAACGAAAAAATACCGCTCACATTGCCTTTTTCGCTCAAAAGGGTGCGGATATCCATGCCGAAGACATACAGGGAAGCACACCTCTGACACGTTCGATTGAAGCCGGTTTGAATATGACCAAAACACTGGTAAATGCGGCAAATATAAACACAAGAGATTCAACCGGCAACACTCCCCTTCACATTGCGGTATATAAAAGGGCTGCCATCGAGCAAATAAGTTTTTTACTTGAAAGCGGAGCCGATGTTAATGCACGAAACAAAAACGGCGACTCGCCTCTGTATATAGCTGTACAGCAAAATAACAGACAGGCGGGCGAATTGCTTTTGGCAGCAGGTTCGGATGTTTTTGCCGCCAACACGGCAAATTATTCTCCCTTGCGCCTGGCACTAAGCGCCGGAGGAGAGGTTCAGGATTGGCTTTTAACATCGGAAGTAATACGCGCGGCCGACGGTATGGGAAACACGGCCCTGCATTTTGCAGCCGAGTGGCGCTTAAACAACGCCGCCGAAGTTTTGCTTGAAAAAGGCGCCCCCATAAACAGTCAAAACACAAACGGTGAAACGGCTTTGTTCAGCGCCCTTCAGTCGGATAATGCGGCCTTGATAAAGCTTTTTATAAAAAACGGAGCCGATTTAAGTTTGCGCGATTATTTGGGCAATACGCTTTTACATGCCGCAGTTGCAAAAGAAGCGGAGCAATCGGCCGCTCTCATTTTGAAGGCTGCCGATGTAAACGCTAAAAACCTTGCGGGAAAAACCGCCCTGCATGCCGCTGCGGGAACGGGACGGCTTAATATGGCGGTTCTTTTATTACATGCAAAAGCGGATATAAATGCATCGGATATTACGGGAAAAACACCCCTCATGGATGCCGTCCAAAGCAAAAATAAGGCGATGACAAACCTGCTTCTTGAGCGGGGCGCAAGTCCTTCCATTCAGGAAATGTACGGAAGAACGGCCTATCATGATGCGGCGGAAACGGAAGATAAGGCACTTATCGAGTCGGTACGAAAAGCGGGAGGTAATCCGCTCGCACGCGATATACAGGGACAAACGCCTCTGTCTCTTGTTTTGAGAAAAGATATTGAATCGATTAAAACCGTCCTCGGTTCAAATATCAATCTTGCCGACTCGGACGGCAACACACCTATTCACATAGCGGTTCAAAACAGCGCACCGAACAAAACCTTAACGGCACTGATAGATGCAGGCTATCCTGCCGACAGACGCAACAGAGACGGTGCAACGCCGCTTTTACTTGCGGTTAAGCAGGATAAAAAAGAAGCTGCCCGCATTATCCTTGAAAAAGGAGCCGATCCCTTTGTAACCGATAACGCATCCGAATCGGCTCTAAGCTATGCTTTAAAATACAAAAGCGATATGCTGAATATGATTGTACAAATTGCCGGAAAAAAACGAGATATAGCGGGCGAAGGTATATTACACTATGCCGCCCGCGAAGCCGATGAAGCAACCGTGCGCCGGCTTTTATCAATGGGCCTTGACCGCACCGTAAAAAATATTTCAGGTGAAACCGCCTACGATACGGCGGTACGCTGGAAAAGAAATGAAATTGCGGCCTTATTAAAATAGGGCGCACATTCCTTCCGTTTCTATCAGCCGGAGCGCAGTTCATCCAAAACCTTTTTGAACGCGCTGTCCGGCTTTTTTAATTCTTTGGCACCGCGCGTAATTTTACATAGACTCATTTTAAACATACGGGCAATTTCTCTTTGAGTAGTGCCCTTATCGATTTCTCGCACCAAAAGCCAGCGCTTTGCCAAATCTTCCCGCTCGGCACCGGTAAACAAACAGCCGAAAAAGTCGGCAATATCTTCAGGATTGCTCATGCCGGCGATAATCGCATACAGTTCATTCAAGCCCTCATAAAAATCACGCTCGGATACCGCGTCTTTTTTCTCTTTGTTTTCCATAACAGTCATTATACTTGCAATCACAAAAAAAAGACAGTATATTCTATATATGAGTGAAACAACGGAATGGGAAGGCATTGCATACAAACAGGTTTTTGACGAAGAAACGCTGGGACTTGAGCGGCGTAAAGCCCATGATCCCGATTTATCGATAAATGAACTGGAAAATATATTGGAATCTCTTTATGTAAGCGAAGGCAATAATTATGTCGGACGCGGCCCTGTCGGAGATATTATTATGTCGGCAACAATAGCCGCCTACGAGCAGTTTATAGGCGAGTGGAAAAGGGAAGTCCGGGGCTAAATAGAGCATTTATCCGGTTTTGTTTTATTGCTTTTTTCTTCGCGTATATTCTGCGGAACTTCCATATTCAACAATTTTATAAATCGTGTTTGCTGTTCAAGTTCCCGTTCGGCGATAAATATATCAAAACCGCCCGGATAGATTCTGCCGTTTTCCAAACTCTTTACGTAAGAGTTTCTTTGATCGGGGCGGATAAGAACCGGCATATAGTGTTCCTGCAAAAGCACTGTATTCATTAAAAGCCGTGCTACCCGTCCGTTTCCGTCCGGGAAAGGATGAATATAGACAAACCTCCGATGTGCTTCTGCGGCATATTCGACAGGATGCATTGCAGACCTGACGTTGTGAGCCCAATCAATAAATTCGGCCATTTTTTCAGGCACCTGTTCATAATCGGGGCACGCGTATTCACTTCCCGAAATCGTAACAAAGGTTTTGCTTACATCTCTATATTCGCCGGGACAGGGAATATCTTTTATATCTTTGGCAAAAAGGTAATGCAGCTTTTTTATATATGTTTCGTCGATTTCTTTTTTTTGTATCGCTTCAAACATATAATCGTAAGCATTGCCGTGTCCGGTACATTCATAAATTTCTTTGAGCGTATGACCGCGCACGGTAATACCGTGTTCGAGAATCATTTGAGTTTCATTGAGATTTATCGTATTACCTTCAAGAGCATTGGAAGCCCATGTTGTTTCACATTTATAATATTTTTGTAATTGAATAAGGGAATTCCCTTCAAAGGGTCGTTTGGAATTTATCAGCTCCTGAGCCTGTGTAACTTTTTCCAACAGCGTATGCAAACTTTCCATAAGATACATCATACCCCTATTTACAAGCGGTTGTAAATAGGGTAAAATTTATAACAAGATACGGTTTTAGCCGCCGAAGCAGGGCCGCACAATAACGAACTTATAAAAGGAGTATAGATATGGATAAATGGGAATATTTACGCGGTAATTCATCATTCGGTAGCGTAACTATAGGTAAAAAGCACTATGACTGGGATGAACTCGGACAGAAGGGATGGGAATTAGCAGGAGTATTTCAGACCGGAGATGTCATTTTTAAACGGCGTATTCCCGAGTCCCCTGCACCGACACAGGCTCAAAATACAAGCCGCGCTCCAGAAGTTGATATGGGATTGACCTTTTAATACCTTCTTCATTCGGTTTTCATACAGCCACCGCTCTTTCGGGTCTTGCAGCATCACCTCTACCGTTTCATTTGACTGTTCCATTACAGGAGAATTCTCCGCCGGCATTGCGCACACCTCTCTTTTGTCGGTTTTAATAAACTTTAACCAATTAACCGGCCGTTCGGTTTTATTATCCGACACGGTTCTTGCCGATTGTTTTTTTGCCTCGGCAAGATTCAAAAAGTGAATTTCAAGTTCATCGGAAAGCTCATTATAAAGCTTTTTTCCGGCACCCGATATTCACTGTGTAGAAGTTCGTTTAAGGTAAAGCTTTCACCGACTATATATATTATGATCTACTCTAAGCAGCGGCAGGGATTGGAGGGGTGCGCAAGCGTTTTGGCAAAAATGCTTGCGCAGTACACAAAGGTGCGGCAAGTTCCGCACCTTTGTACCGGCAGCCCCGAAAAGCCCGGTTCAGCCGCCAAACAGAATGTGAGTTTTTATGCCCGTACACGAAGCACGGAAAAACTTTATATATTCCTTTCGCTTTCCCGCGCGCAGGATGTACGCTAAGGCTGAATGTAAGAAGTGTTGCGAAAGCAAAACTTATGTTAAAAATCGGACAGGACCTCCGATTTTTAAACTACTTGTTTTCCAACACCGCAATTCCCGGCAAGGTTTTGCCTTCGAGGAATTCGAGGGAGGCGCCGCCGCCGGTTGAAACGTGGCTCATCTTGGAAGCAAGGTTGAACTTATTAACGGCCGCAACCGAGTCTCCGCCGCCTACAACGCTCACGGCTCCTTTGGAAGTCGCTTCGGCAACAAGGTGGGCAACTTCTCCCGTTCCTTTGGCAAAGTTTTCGAATTCGAAAACGCCGACAGGTCCGTTCCATACGATGGACTTGGACTGTAAAATCGTTTCCTTGTACAGGGCAAGGGTTTTGGGCCCGACGTCCATACCCATCAGATTGTCGGCTATGTCGAGGCCGTCAACGCTCACCGGCTTTGCATCGGCACTGAAGGTTTCGGCGCACACATGGTCAAGGGGAAGGATAATGCGCACGTTTTTTTCCTGCGCGGCTTTTAAAAGGTTTTTAGCCGTATCGATAAAATCGTCTTCAACCAAAGACTTACCGATGGTGTGTCCCTGCGCTTTTAAAAAGGTATAGGCCATACCGCCTCCGATAATAAGGGCGGATGCGTTTTTAAGCAGGCTTTCCAAAACCGCAATTTTGGAAGACACCTTTGCACCGCCGATAATCGCCGTCATGGGTTTGGGAGGATTCGTAACCATGGGTTCAAGGTATTTGACTTCTTTTTCCATCAAAAAACCGCCGACCTTTACGTCCATAAATTCCGCAATAGTGGCGGTGGAAGCGTGGGCGCGGTGAGCGGTTCCGAAGGCGTCGTTTACATAGATATCGCCGTAGCTTGCCAATTCTTTTGCCATAGCCCTTTGTTCTTCCATGTCTTTGGAGGTTTCGCCCGCTTCAAAGCGCGTATTTTCGAGCATCATAACCGCACCGCCGGATAAAGCGTCTACGGCGGCCTTTTGTCCCAAACAGGACGAAGCAAAGGCAACCGGTTTTCCCAAGAGTTTTGACAAATACTCGGAAACGGGCTTCATGCGGTTTTTGCCGTTTATAAAAGCTTCTTTATCGAAGGGCTTTCCGTCTTTTGCGGCCTTTTCTTCGGCTTTTTTTACGTCCTTTTTGGGGTCTCCCAAATGGCTCATCAATACGAGGCTTTTGGGGTTTTGCTCCAAAATATACTGAATGGTCGGAAGGGCGGCGCGGATACGGGTATCGTCCTGCACAACGCCTTCTTTCATGGGAACATTAAAATCGACACGCATAATAACGCGCTTGCCTGCCAAATCGACATCTTTTACCGTTTTTATCATAATAAACCTCCGAAAGGGCCGGCGAAAAAATAATCGACTTTCGATACAGCCCCGTTGTGTAATCGGCCGGGCGGAACGAATCGCGGCACCGCAGCCCTTCTATCTTTAAAAATATATCAATAATGGGCTAAAATGTAAAGCTCCCGATTCTTTTCCTTCGCTCGGTACTTTACGAAATCGGCGGGAATTGTTACCTTTATAGAATAGATTGATTTACTGATTAAGAGGATAACATTATGATTGAACTGGCGCATGTTTCCCGTTCATTCGGTTCTTTCCGCGCAGTCGACGATATAAGTTTTTCCATTCGTACCGGAGAAATTGTCGGCTTGTTGGGGCCGAACGGAGCGGGTAAAACAACCACCATGCGGATGATTACCGGCTTTTTAAGTCCCGATGCGGGGACCATCACCATCGACGGCCGGGACATACGGGAAGACGAACGGGGCTCAAAACGTAAAATAGGCTATATGCCCGAATCGGCGCCCCTGTACGGCGATATGATTGTCGAAGACTATTTGAATTACGTTGCCGCCATGCAGGGCGTAAACGCCGCAGAGCGGGTGCCCTTTTTATGCCGTACCTGCGGCTTAAGCGATGTAATGCATAAAAACATCGCGGAACTTTCGCGCGGGTACCGCCAAAGAGTCGGTCTTGCCCACGCGCTTATGAACGACCCTGAAATCCTCATACTCGACGAGCCTACAAGCGGCTTGGATCCGAACCAAATCGGCGAAGTGCGCAGTCTTATTAAAGAGTTGGGAAAAACGCGCACGGTTATCATATCGACCCATATTTTGGGCGAAGTTGAAATGCTTTGCGGCCGCGTTATCATTATTTCACACGGGAAGATTGCAGCCGACAGCCCCACCTCGGAACTTGCAAGCCGCTATATGCGCAGCGCTTCGGTGAGCGTTGTCGCCGCCGCCGGCTCGCAAAAAGAGCTGATACAAGAGGTCGAAAAACTGAGCGGCAAGGGAACGGCAGCGGCCTTTGAAGTGCCCCTCGGCGAAACCCTTTTAAGCGGAAAAAGCGGTATCTACGGGGTGCGCGTATCCGTCGATGCGGATAAAGAAATCCGCCCCGATATTGCAAAAACCGCCTCGGAAAAAGGCTGGGCCTTGTATGAACTTTCGCTTCAACGGAACAGCCTTGAAGACGTATTCCGCACATTGACGACAGGAGGCGAAGCATGAACGTAAAATCGGCTATTATAAAACGCGAGTTGGGAGCCTACTTTACCGGAGCGGTTGCCTACATCGTTATCGGTTTGTTTTTGCTCATTTCGGGCTTTTTATTTTTTAACGTATTCTTTTTGGCAAACCGCGCGGAACTGAGGCAGTTTTTTTCGATACTGCCCGTTCTCTACGCTTTTTTTATTCCGGCGGTAACTATGCGGCTTTTTGCCGAAGAACGCAAAAGCGGCAGTTTGGAAACCCTGATGACCCTTCCGGTCGACGCCCTTGACGTTGTAATCGGCAAATTTGCGGCAGCCCTTATTTTTACGGCTATTATGACGGTTCCCACCCTCGCCTACGCAATTACGGCAGCCTCTTTCGGCAGCCTTGAAGCAGGCCCCCTTGTCTGCGGTTATATCGGCGCCCTTTTTTTAGCGGCCGCCTTTTGCGCAGCGGGCTTGTTCGCTTCGGCATCGAGTGCAAATCAAATAGTCGCTTTTTTTATAGCCTTTGCCCTTTGTGTGCTTTTGGCGATGATTGACCAATTTTTGCTCTTTTTACCGGCATCTCTGGTAAGCGTTTTACAGTATATTTCCGCGGGCGCTCATTTTACCTCGATAAGCCGGGGCATTATCGACAGCCGCGACCTTATTTACTTTGTTACACTTACCGCCTTATTTTTAACTTTGACGGTTAAAACCGTCGATTCGCGGAGGGCTGCATAATGAAAGCATTTATACGGTGGCTTAAAGGGCCTCAAAGCGATTTTTTACTTTTTATTATCGTTTTAGTATTGTTGAACCTTGCAGGAATGCGCTCTTTTTTCCGCATCGATACCACAAAGAGCAAGTCCTATTCCCTGTCGCAGTCGAGTAAACAGCTGGTGCGCACGCTCGAACAGCCGCTTTCGGTTAAGGTATTTTTTTCGTCAAACCTGCCTTCTCCGTACAATAACACCGCCCAATATGTGCGCGATTTGTTAAGCGAATATGCAGGAGCTGCAAACAAACAATTTTCGTGGGAAACCTTCGATATGAACAATCCCGAAAGTCAGTCTATGGCGCGCTCGTACCGGCTCAATCAAATTCAAATACAGGAATTAAAAGAAAGCGAAGTCGGCTTTAAAAACGTATGGATGGGCTTGGTGCTCACCTATGCCGACCGCATAGAAATCCTCGACGGCATTACAAGCTCGGAAGGTTTGGAATACAAGCTGACAACAAAGATGACTTCGATGATAAATGCGGTAAGCGCCCTTGCAGGCTTAAAGGGACAGGCGGACTTAAACCTTTACTTAAGTGAAGATTTGGCAGCCTTTAATATTCAAGGCTTTTCTTCGATTGAACCTTCGGTATCCAAGGCGGCTGAGGCGGTAAACAAAGCCAATATGAACCGCATACGCTATAATTACGTAAAGCCCGCGCAAGCCGATGTTGAAAGCTTAAGCGAAACCTACGGCATTCCCCTTATCCGCTGGACAAACAATAAGGACGGTTCAACGGGCAAGGGCATTATCGGTTTGGTGCTTTCGTACAATGACACTTTCCGCCTTATTCCTTTGCAGATGTCGCAAAGCCTGTTCGGTTCTTACGTTATTGCGGGCTTGGACGATTTGGAAAAAAACATTACGGAAAACCTCGCCTCTTTGGTGTCGCGTTCGACCGAAATCGGCTATGTAAGCGGCCACGGAGAATTGAGCTTGCAGGATGCACAATCGGGAGCCGCAAACCTTGCCGCCTATGCCTCCGATATGTACAGTTTTAAAGAAATACGCACCGCCGAAGAAGAGATTCCCTCAAACATATCGACCCTGATTATCAACGGGCCTACTGAAGAATTCGGCGAAGAAGAATTGTATAAGATAGACCAGTTTGTTATGAAGGGCGGAAAGCTTGCGGTCTTTTTAGACCCCTTTATAGAAAAGCAGGACCAAATGGCGATGTACTACGGTATGCCGCCCTCATACGAAAAAAACGCAACGGGGCTGGAAAAGCTTTTAAAGGCTTACGGCGTTGAGCCGGCCGAAGGTTATGTGATGGACAAACAGTGCTACAGCCAAAGCGCACCCGGAAAGGGAAAAACCGAATTTTATTTTGCGCCCGTTATACATCAAAGCGGTTTGAAAAACAACCATCCGGTAACATCGAACCTGTCGTACGTTCTCTTTTTGCAAAGCGGCGCTTTAACGCTCAACGATGCGGCTTCGGCTTCCGGTGCTGAAGCTCACGTACTTGCAAAAACAAGCAAAGAAAGCTGGCTGCAAAAAGAAATTACCGCGCTGGATCCCTCGTATATTTTCCCGCCTGCAAAAGAAAACATGGGCGAATACAATCTTGCCGTTCTTTTGGAAGGCTCTTTTAAAAGCGCTTTTGCAAACGCTCCGGCAAAAGGTAATGACGAAAAGGCCGGGAAGGCGGATGCTTTCGGCACGGCCGGAACTTCAGGCAGTCAAAACGCCCTCGTTTCCGAAGCGCATGTATCGTCCGGCATACAAAGGTCGGCGGTTTTTGTTGCAGGTTCTTCAAAGATTACAAGCGGCGCCTTAATCGACGAAGAGGGGGGACAGCCCGTAGCCGTTTTTGTACGCAACGTTTTCGACTTTTTAAACGGCAGCGAAGATTTTTGCTATATGAGAAGCAAGGGGCTTTCGCGGAACGTGTTGGATAAGGTTGAACCCGTATCGGCCGCCGTTGCAAAACTTTTTAACCAATATATTCTGCCCTTGCTTGTCGCCGTTGCAGGACTTATCGGACGGCACATGAAAAAGCGGCGCACAAAAGCCATACAAAAACGCTATGCGCAGGATGAAAACGCACAGGAGGCTGTACAATGAATATGCTGAAACTTCGTAAAATACTGCTTCTTTCGGCCGCCGCGGTTTTGGCGCTGGTATACGCTTTGCAGTTAATCGGCGAAAGGAAAAACGCCGTGAGTGACGAAGCTCTAAAACTTGAAGCCGACAGAATAGAAGTAAAGCTTGCCGACGGCGGCTTTTACGCTTTGAAAAAAGAAGGCGATGCATGGCTTATCGAGTCGGAAAACGAAGCGGGAACTGCCGCCGACACATACGCCGCCCGGGAAATAAGCGATGCCGTACAAAAGGTGCGCGTTTTGGGTAAGGTCGGTTCAATCGAGGACGCAGAACGCTTCGGTTTGGATACGGCACACGCGATAGAAGTGCGCGCACTTAAAGACGGTAAGGAACTTAGAACAATCCTTGTCGGCAAGACGGCGGGAACGGCCATGCAAACCTATGCGGTTCTCGATAAGTCGCAAACGGTACTGCTTGCCGCAGGAGATTTGCAGGGCACCTTTTCAAAAAAGGCCGAAAACCTGAAAGCGGCCGAACAGCCCCCCGCCGAGGCGCACGCCGAACAGGGCGAAGCCGAACGGGAGGCACCGGTAACGGAACTTGAAACCGCCGAAAAACAATAGGCGGAAACGGTTTTTATGCGGCAGGGATTGGAGGGGGCGGGCGCGGCGGCAAAGCAGCCGCGCCCGCTTCCGAGTGCAGCGAGGAATGGAGCCGAAAGGCGGAACCCCGTAAAGCCCGATTCAGCCGCCCAAAAAAACGCAGGTATGTAACATTAAAACCTTAAGGAGGTAGATGATGGATTATAATGTACAAAAAATCAGCTTACAACAAGCAAACGAGGACGTACGCCGCCGCTTTATAAGCGGTGTGTACGGGTGGATGATGCTCGCGTTGGCAATAAGCGGAGCGGCGGCCTTTATAACGGCGAACAGTCAAACAATGCTCAAATTGATATTCGGCAATCCGATTGTATTTTTAGGCTTGATTATAGCCGAATTCGCCTTGGTTATTACCCTGTCGGCACGGATACGTAAAATGAGCCGGAATGCCGCAGCGGGCGCCTTTATAGTCTATTCGCTTATAAACGGCTTAACCCTTGCATCAATCTTTTTGTTGTATACGAGCGCTTCAATCACAAAGGTATTTTTAGCCTCGGCATTGATGTTCGGTGGTATGAGTTTATACGGAATGAAAACAAAGAGCGATTTGCGTTCGGCCGGCCGCTATTTAATGATGGCCTTAATAGGAATTATCGTCGCTTCAATCATCAATATCATATTCAGGTCGAGTCAGCTTGATTGGCTTATTTCGATTGTTACGGTAGTTGTGTTTACCGGCCTTACCGCATACGACACGCAAAAACTTATGACGATTTCGGTATACGCCGACGGCAGCGAAAACTTCCAAAAAGTCGCCATTATCGGAGCCTTACAGCTCTACCTCGACTTTGTAAACATCTTTTTGTCGCTTTTGAGATTGTTCGGAAAGAAAAGATAGTTGTTAGGGGGAGAAAGAACCCTGTTCAGGGCAGAGTTCTCTCTCCCCCTAGAACCCCCTCTCTCTCCCACACTGCTTAGGGCTTAGCCAGCCCTAAGAACCCGGCCTATACAGCTGACAGCTGTATGTTCAATGCTATTTTCAAGTATGAGCAATTCTTCAGAATTGCGAATTTAAAGCTGTTTTTATGCGAGTTTTGCAAAGCAAAACTCGACGTGCAAGCGAGCGGTGCTATGTGAGCCGCACGCTTGCGCCTGCACAGGACGTGCGATAAAATTACATATACCCAAGTTTGCTTTCAGCAAACCGTTTGCTGAAAGCAAACTTGAAGCTGAAAACCGAACAGGAAGTTCGGTTTTCAGCAGACATCCTGTCCGCAGTGTTCCCCTCCCTTTTTCACTATCCCGGCGCGGATACCGGTAAAAGCCGTAAAGCTCGGCTGCCTTTATTATAACACAAGCGAACGATTTTGGACATGATTTATCGTTTTAATTGTCAATTCGGCATTCTTCTGTTATAATACGCTTATGAGTGCAGTCAGAAAGATGCCCATAGGCGTGCAAAGTTTTGAAGTTATACGTAAGGATGATTTTATCTATATTGATAAAACCGAACTTATTTGGAAATTGGTAAATGAAAGCCGTGTTCATTTTTTAAGCCGGCCGCGCCGTTTCGGAAAAAGCCTGTTTCTTTCAACACTCAAAGCATATTTTCTCGGTCAAAAAGAACTCTTTAAGGGCTTGGCGCTCGAAACATACGAAGAAGCCGAAAAAGACAAACGAGAAATCTGGCAGGAATATCCGGTACTCTATTTGGATTTTAACCCTTCAAAATATGAAACACGGGAAGATTTGGAAAGTCTTTTAAATAATCATCTGTGCAGGTGGGAAGAACTCTACGGCCGTAAAGACTCGGAAAATACGATTACCGAACGCTTTTTCGGTGTAATCAACCGCTCCTGCGAAAAAACGGGCAGGCAGGTTGTTATCCTCATCGACGAGTACGACAAGCCCCTTTTGCAAACTATATGGAAGGATGAAAACCTCAACGAAATATACCGCACCGTTCTTAAAAGTTTTTTCGGCGTTATAAAAAGTGCCGATCAATATATCCGCTTTGCCTTTTTAACCGGCGTTACCAAATTCAGCAAGGTGAGCATATTCAGCGATTTAAATAATTTGCGCGATTTAAGCCTGCTTTCGGATTATTCAGGCATTTGCGGCATTTCGCAGCAAGAACTTGAAAAAGGCTTTGTGCCCGAAATTCAAAACCTCGCCGAAAAAAACAGCTTGAGCTATGATGAAGCCCTTGCAAAATTAAAGCAGCGCTACGACGGCTATCTCTTTGCTCGGAAGGGAAGCGCAATGTATAATCCCTTCAGTTTGCTCAATGTGTTTGCGTCGGGAGAATTTTCAAGCTATTGGTTTGCAACGGGTACACCGACTTTTTTGGTAAACTATCTTAAAAAAGCCTATTACAACATTCCCGACCTTGACGGAAACGTAAAAATCAACGAAGCGGGCTTGGAAACCTACAGGGCCGATGCCGTAAATCCCCTGCCCATACTGTTTCAATCGGGCTATGTAACTATTAAAGACTATAACGATTTTGCAGGCCTGTACCGTTTAGGCTTCCCGAACGATGAGGTGCGCTACGGCTTTTTGGATAATTTACTGCCCGCCTATACTTCCGTCAAAAGCGATAAAACGGGGCTTTCGATTTGGGAGTTTTACGAGCAGATAGAGGCGGCGGACATTGACGGCTTTATGGAAAAGCTGAAAGGTATCATCTCAGGCATACCCTACGATAGCTTAACCGAAAAAGACTTGGCTTTGCGCGAGCAAAACTATCAAACGGCCGTGTATCTTGTTTTTGCCCTCATGAACCAATTTGTACATACGGAAGTTCACTGCGCCGCAGGCAGAGCCGACTGCACAGTGGAATTCCCGGACAAGGTGTATATCTTTGAGTTTAAGCTCACGGCCAACGGCACGGCCGACGATGCCCTCAAGCAAATACGGGAAAAAGGCTACGCCGACAGGTTTTCCGGAAGCGGTAAAAAAGTTATAGCCGTCGGTGCAAGCTTTGATGAAAAAAAACGGACGATAAAAGACTGGAAGATTCAACGGGAAATGGATAATTTGTAACGGGGAGTGAATGGGAGCAAAAACCCGGACAGACTCAGTTCAGCCGCTCGGGATTCCAGCTCCTGCTTTGGGCTTGCATCTTCGCCGAAAAAACGGCCGACTCTTCAAACCTCTTTTTAAAGCCGAACGAAATCGCGTTATGCGGACATGCTTTTTGACATTCCTTACAGCGGATGCATTCGGCAGAGGTTACGTCAAAAAAACGCGGGTTTTGTTCTTCGCGGGCGGAACCTTTGAGCGGTTTGATAATCGGAACCTGCATAGGACATGTCCTTTGGCAGGCGCCGCAGCGGGTACACAGGGAAGTATCCAAACTCATGCGGTACAAAGAGATTTTATTAAAAAAGGCGTAAAAAGCGCCCAGCGGGCACAGATACTTGCAAAAGGGGCGGTAGATAAAAAGCGAAAAAATCAATACGGCGCCAAGGACGAGGGTTTTCCAGCCGAATAAAAAACCGAGGCTTGAGCGCAAGCCTTCGTTTGCCGCTATAAGGGGAAGCGCTCCTCCGAAAATACCGGCCGGGCATACCCATTTACAAAAATAGGGGTCGCTTATGCCGAATGCGTTATGCACAAGGGCGGGAAGCATTACGACCAAAACGGCAAGCAGTGCATATTTAAAAAGGCGCAGCACAAAATCGAGTTTTGCCGCTACCTTAATGCGCTTTACTTTGATTTTATGCAATAAGTCCTGTACAAAGCCGAAGGGGCATAAAAAGCCGCAAATAAAGCGGCCGAAAACCGCACCGAATACAATTACAATGCCGCTTATATAAAAGCTGAAATCGTATTTTTTGCTTCCCGCAACCGCTTGAAAAGCTCCCACCGGGCAGGAACCGACGGCGCCCGGACATGAATAGCAGTTTAAGCCCGGAACGCAGACGGTTTTTGTGCTTCCCTTGAATATATCGCCGCGTATAAAGCCTGCAATATGGGCGTTCGAGCCTATGGAAGCGCAGGTTTGTATAAAAGTTCTCGATGAAAACGGGAGCCTTTTTTTTCGGGCTTTATCACGTTTATAAGCTTTCACAGCCGCCCCCCTAGCCTATACCGATACATTCAAGGCAAATGCGTATCGCCTTTTGCAAAACGATACGCTGTTCGCCGCGCATAATGCCGAACACGATAAAGGCCGCACCCAGTACAAGGGCAGAGGCGGCGGCAAGATTTTTTATACGTATCCCAAACGGCGGCGCGGCTTGGGGTAAAATCTCCGGCGCGGATTTGTGTCCGGATACTTTAGCCTTTTCCATCTCGGCTGTCCCGTCAATTTTGAGAAGCGGCAAGCTCTGCAAGTGTTTTTGCATAAGCTGCGGCAGGGTCGCGGCCGGGAACACCCGTAATAGGTTTACCGATAAGGTTTCCGTGAGAATCCACAAAAACCGTTGCGGGAATTGCCGAAAAGGAGCTTAAAAAGCCGCTTAAACCGGCGTTCGGCACAATGGTTGTAAAACGCGCCGATACCTTATTCAAAATATCGCGGGCGCCCTGCGGGTCGGAATCCGAATCGATACAAATGCTTATCATGTTTGTTCCTTCCGGAAGCATGGACGAATGGAGTTTTGCAAGGTCAGGCATTTCTTTTACACAGGGCGGACACCAGGTAGCCCAGATATTTATCATCGTTACCTTATAGTCCTTGAACATATCCTGATTTACCGTTTCGCCGGTTAAGGTTTGCGCTTGAAAAGACGTTAAGCCTGCCGATGAAGCAGCGGGAGCGGACAGAGCGTTTTCGTCCGCACGTACAAGGGGCGGAAATACAAAGATATTCTTTTTAAAGTCCTTTAACTCGCCTATAAGCGTGCCGGCCTTGTTTTTTTCATCATCGGAAAATTCAATTTTTGCGTAATCGGTATTGTAGCCGAAATAATAAGCGGTTCCGGAAAAATCGGCTATTTTTTCAACAGCCGAATAGTTTTCTTTGATAAAGTTCAGTATGTCCGCATCCATACCCTGAGGCTCTCCTGAAGGCAGGCGGAACAAAAAAGCCGCAGGAAAAGCGTACTTTTCCGCCTCCTTTGTAAAAGAGGCCCACTGCTCCTCGGTAACGGTTTCCGGATTCAATGAAGAAACCAAATCGTAGAGCTTTTGCGAATAGAGGGTAAAAAAGGTTATATTTTCGGCACGCGGAAGAATTTCCAATAAGCCTTCCGCGCTTAAGGTCTTTAAAGATTCGGGAACAACAAAACCGAAGCCGAATTCCTGATCCGTATAAACATTGTCGCGGTTTTCTACTGTAACCGTTTTACCCGTAAGGGTCTTCATCTTTTTTTCGTTGTATTTTTTATTCGTTTTTGTACCGAACGAAAACGCACTGCAGCTTGAAGCGGTAAAAATCAACAGGGCGGTAACAAGGGCCGCCGTTTTAAAAAATGATTGTGATTTGTTCATCATAACCTCGTCGTTAAAAATGTCTTTAACATAATAATACAAAATCGCTTCAATGGTTACAAGCATCTGTGTAACTCTGTTACAGACCTTTTCACACGAGGCTATTATGAGCTATAATGGACGAACCGGTCTTGTTCAAAAAATGAAATTACAAAACAAACCGGCTTATACTAAAAGGCAGGTGTGCCGATTCGGAGGTTCGGTATGGAATTAAATTGGGATAATTTGGATACATTGGAAGCCTTTAAAAAGCTTTTATCGCTTAAGGGGCAGGTTTCGCTTAAAGAAGTACTGAACGCCGAACGGGCTGCCGGTTTTTGTGCCGAAGGAGCGGCCGGCTTACACTATAATTATGCGGCAAAACAGGTAAACGGTCAAATCCTTTCGGTTATGCAGGAAGCGGCCGACGAAGCTCAGTTGACCGAAAAATTCAAAGCCTTGTATGAAGGCGCGGTTATAAACACGGGCGAAAAACGCAAAGTATTGCACCACTTGCTGCGCGGTCAGCTGGGGAAGGACGTATTATACGAAACCCCGTCGGGAACAAAAAATGCGCGCGGTTTTTACGAAGAACAGCGCCTGGCCGTTGCCGATTTTGCCCGTAAAGTTCACGCAGGAAAAATCCTGAACGAAAAGGGCGAAACCTTTACCGCGGTAGTACAAATCGGTATCGGAGGCTCGGACTTGGGACCGCGAGCAATCTGCCTTGCCCTTGAAGAGTGGGCACGGGTTCAGGGCGCACAAAAAATGGATGCCCATTTTATTTCGAATGTAGACCCCGACGACGCCGACCGCGTTATAAACGTTTTAATCCGCGACATATCGCGCACCCTTTTTATCCTCGTTTCAAAGTCGGGCACCACTCAGGAAACTTTGGCAAACGAATTGCTGGTTAAAGACTTTTTGAAAAAGGCCGGCTTGGACGCTTCCAAGCACATGATAGCCGTAACTTCGGAAACAAGCCCCCTCGCGAACAATCCTGACTATCTTGCGTCTTTTTACATAGACGACTTTATAGGCGGACGTTATTCTTCAACATCGGCGGTCGGCGGCGCGGTTATTTCACTCGCCTTCGGGCCCGACGTATTTGAAGCCTTTTTAAAGGGCGCCCACGCTCAGGATAAAAACGCATGCGAAAAACAAATCGGTAAAAACACGGCTATGCTCGACGCCCTTATCGGTGTTTACGAGCGCAATGTACAGGGGTATCCGGTAACCGCGATCCTCCCCTACAGTCAAGCGCTCAGCCGCTTTCCCGCCCACTTACAGCAGGCGGATATGGAATCGAACGGTAAAAGCGTCAACCGTGCGGGAGGCCCCATCAATTACGCAACGGGGCCGGTTATCTTCGGCGAGCCGGGAACAAACGGTCAGCACTCCTTTTACCAATTGCTCCATCAGGGAACCGATACGATTCCCCTGCAATTTATAGGCTTTTTGCAAAGCCAAAGCGGAACGGACATCACCGTTGACGGCTCGACAAGCCAAAAAAAACTGTGCGCAAACCTTGCCGCACAAATCGCCGCCTTTGCCCTCGGAAAAGACGACGAAAACCCGGCAAAGGTATTTACCGGCGAGCGGCCTTCAAGCCTTATCTATGCCGAACGGTTGACCCCCGAAACCTTGGGCGCCCTACTCGCCCACTACGAAAACAAAATCATGTTCCAAGGCTTTTTGTGGAACATCAACAGCTTCGACCAGGAAGGCGTGCAGCTGGGTAAAATCCTTACAAAAAAAGTACTCGCCGGTCAAAGTGAGGGCGCCCTTAAAGTGTTCGCTTCGCTTTTAGGCGTCTGAGCTTGAAGTCCGTGTGCAGGCCGGAGTATCTGAAAAGCCGGTTACTTTTTTTCTCCGCAAACCTGCCGCACGGATACGGCGGAGTAACTTTTTCGGCGGATTTAAGCTCCGTCCGAAAAAACATTGGCTCTGCCGGGGCTCGCTTTTTCGCCCTTTTTGCCGCTTAAAACCTTCCAATCGGAAGCCTGAACTTTAAAGGGCGGTTTTTCGCCGGCGTTAAAGGCCGCTTGCAGGACATCGATATTTAAGCGGCTTATAGTCCGAACCGCGGTAACGCTATCGGCGCATACGGCATTTTCGGGAAGCTCGCCTTCAACCCAAATACCGCATTCGACAGCGTCCGCCGCATATTCGCTCATAAGCGGCTTTGACCAAGACGGTTTGTCGCTTCGGCTGTATAGGAGTGCGTCAATAATTTCTTCCCCGCTTCGGATACGCAGCAAAATCACATCGTCGGCCCCCAGGCGGCTTTTTGTACTGTCGGCCGTTTCGTTCCATATATCGCGCGACACAGGACACGAATAGGCGGTTGTAGAAAGTGCAAGATTATCCCCCGTTTCGCAAACCGCTTGTTCACCGAATATGCGCATATGAACGCTTACATAGTCGCCCGCCCTTACTTCCGCAGCCGGTAAAATAAAATCGCTTAAAACGCCGTCATAGCCGCTTTGAATCACCATGCCGCCGAGATTTCCGTCTTCCAATATATACAGCTCGATAAATTCGGCCTTCGCTTTTTGCGGGTCTTTGGAGGAAGCATGGTCGGGACTTACTTCTGAAAAGACTGCGGCAGGCACACGCTCGTTGTAACCGTAAAAATCAAGACTGAACCGCAGAGAACTTCCGCCCGAATCTTTTACGATGCCTTCCAAAAGATAGGCATAGCCGACGGGAACTTCCCGGGAAAACCTCAGAGTGTAGGAATCTCCTTCCCCCTCGCAAGGAAGAGCCGACACTTCAATCGTTTTACCGTCTTCTCCGGCGCGAGTACAAACCAAATGTGAAAATACGACAGGTTTGGAAAAGGTCATTACGGCACTTTCCGTTCCCGTCAACTTAAAATCATTCAGATAGGGAGCACTGTAATCGCCCGTCAAAAGGGTAAAACCGCCGCTTTCCAACTTACACGATGCCGCCGCCGACAACAGCGACACGGCGATAAGCAGCACAGAGGCGTAAAGCCGCGCATAACCGATATGTTTCATACCTCTATGTCTTTTACCCGTATGTTCAATGTTTGTATTTTTCATAAGCGAACCTCCATATATATTAGAGGCGCCGATTGTATTTTTTTGAGACTTTTTCAGAAAAGATTTTGAAAAATTTTAATAATCGGGGCGGCTTTGGGACCGGAACGGCCCAAAACAGGCTTTGCGGGGTTCCGCTATCGCTTCATTCCTCGCTCCGCTCGGAAGCGGGGCTGTGCACAGTTCACACGCTTTGCACCGGCTCAGCCCCGCCCCCTCCAATCCTTGCCGCATTAAGAATCGGTATTAGACCTTGTACTTTCAGCCTGCATTTTTTTGCAGAGGAGGTCTGACAAAAAAATCTTTGTCCGCAATCTCCGGTTCGTTAAAAAATTCTCTTTTTATATAATCACCTTATTACGTAGTTTTTCGCCTGTTACAACGGAGTACAGGTTAAGCCCCTTTACGACGGGCTGTCATATATATAGTTGTTTGAGGAGTTGACAAAACAAGGATTTTTCCCATATATTTTAATTGTCCGAATGCGTATAGCGATTATACGCCTCTTGGGGCAACGAAAGGCATCGGGTTTCGGTGCCTTTATTTATTTTAAAACTGACATCTTCCATGTTTTAGCGCCTCTCTAAACCGGTGCGAAAGCGCGTTTCCATTGCGTGTAATTTTTTTGAACTCAGTCAATGTTCCGTCCATAATAACATCACATTTTTTCCCCTTGCGCTTTTCGGGCAGCATATAAACGGTGTGCCCGTACCGTGCTGCGATTTTTGACATTGCAAGCTCTTTGTCAAAAATCTGTTTTTGCTGTTTGTTTACAGCTTTTCTGCTTTCAGCTATAAATACATTACCGTTTACCTTCTTCCGCTTTTCATCGGGAAACATATTTTCCGCGTGTGCGCGCGTGAGTTCGATTCTAGATGTTGTTTTTATCGGCTGCTTTCCGCTTGCGGTTCCCACGTATTCCCTCGAATAGTCGCGCCGAATGCCAGTTTTCTTGCAATACTCGCGCGCCTTAGTCTGCCATGCGCCTAAGCGTTTTTTTCCGCCGCTGCGTCCAATCCTGCCACTTCCGGAGTATCTTTAGAAAAAGGAAAAAAAGGTGAAGCACTTATGACAGTAAAAGAAACCGATGAAAAGAAAACGGCATTATCAAAGAGTTTGTACGGGACTTCGGGGAGAAATTTGCCGGAAGCCGCATTGAATGGGACGCTCGGGGTGAAAGATTTCAAAAAATAAAAGAAGAGCTGATTGCCGAAAACCCGCGCGGAAAGCAGCACGGCTTACAGTATTTTACAGACGACACATCGGGCGATGCGGAGCGTTCGCGCATAAAGCTGCACGATAAACTGAAAGAATACATGCCCAACCTGAACGAAGCCGAGCGACATACGGCGGTCGCCTTATTTGAGGCTCTTGCGCAGGGCGCCGGTATGGATACGAAAACTTACCTTGATACCTATTATGAGACCGCCGTATTTACGAAAACGGCGCCGGAAGCTATGGCGCAACTTGCCGCCCAGCAAGATATAGATACACAGACGATTAAGGGGGCGACCGATTTTAAGGGTTTGGAAGGCGATATAAAAGCGCTTGTCTATGTGAGTGAAAAAAGCGATTTTTCAACATTCGTGCATGAAGCCGCCCACGTAGCGCGGCGCACTATGCAAGGTGAGCTTTTACAGCAGGCGGAAAAAGCCTTCGGTGTAACAGACGGAAAATGGACGCGCGAAACAGGCAAAGCAAAATACGAGCGGAAAATACGCAAGCGCCGAAAGCTACGAGCAAAACAGAATTGTCGAAACAGCGGAAGATAAGGCGCTTGATAACGCCGCATTAAAAGACAAATACATGAGCTATGCGAAAGAGCATTTTCAGGGGAACAGCTATCATAATATCGATACCGATACGGATATAAGGGTATCGCGGGATATTTTAGATGAATGGCAATCCAAAACAAAGAGCCGTGAGCAAATACTTTCCATGCAGGCTCTTGATAAATTGATCGAATCGGCAGTGAAAACTCATATCACACAGGATAGAGAGAACAGAGTAGACATACAACAGGTCAAATATTTTGAAACGGGTTTAAGCGTAGAAGATAAAACCTATAAGGCACATTTAACAGCTCGAAAGGTACAAGATAGTACGACTAAAGCATATCATTATTATTTGGAAGATATATCGCTTGAGGATATGGTATTGGACCTGAACAGTTATCATAAAAGTACAGTATAAAAAGCCCCTCTGTGGTATAGTGGGGAAGACATGAATAAGTACAGTACGGAATTTAAGGCACAGGCATTGCAGTTGTCCGATGAAATCGGCACACGCAAAGCCTCACAGGATTTGGGTATCAGCTATCATACGCTCAGCGGCTGGAGGAAGAGTCAAAATCGTTATAAAGACACCTGCACAGGCACAGTCGGAAAAAACGGTATGACAGAAAGCGAAAGGCAGCGGACACTGGAAAAAGAGAACAGGGAGCTTAAAGAAACGGTACGGATATTACAGGATGCTCTACGTTTTTTCGTCAAAGGTTAGAAGAGGTAACAAAGAAGACTATTTTTACCTACATTTGTAATCGCCGTCAGGCACTGAAACTGTCAACGGCAAGCCTGTGTAAAGCTTTGTGTGTCACAGAATCAGGCTATTACAAGTGGAAACGAAATCGCCATACAGTGAAAAGATGGCAGCTTCTTCTCACCCGAAATGCATACTATCCTTGAAGAACATGAGGATAATACTAACTACGGAGTAACAAGAATGAAAATAGCATTGGAACAAAAAGGAATTACCTGTTCGCGTTCAACAGTATTAAGGACAATGAGAAGGGGAAATCTGCTTCATAAGAGCAGAAAAAGCCCTGCCGGTCTTACAAAAGCCGATAAAAAGGCTCAAAAGTGCGCGGATTTGGTTAAACAAGACTTTAGCGCTTCAAAGCCGAATGAAAAATGGCTTACCGACATTACACAAATTGCCTGCAAAGATGGAACTCTTTATATAGCACCGGTACTGGATTGCTTTGCAGGAGAAATCATTTCGGTTGCGATGGATGATAATATGAAAAAAGAATTGTGTATACGTGCTATTCGGCAGGCGTATGAGAAAGAACGGCCGAAACCCGGCTTTATTGCACACAGCGATCCGGGCAGCCAATATACGAGCTATGAATACAAATGCACGATTGCATCTTTACATGGTGTGCAGAGTATGGGTGGAGTTGGAGCCTGTTATGATAATGCCCGTATGGAAAGTTTTTTTGCGACGTTGAAGAAAGAAAAACTGTATCGAATAGACACAAAAAAGTTGACGATTGAAATGAGTAAAAACGATTGTATGGCGTTACATCATGGTCTACTACAACAGGTTAAGAATAAATACTTTTAATGAAGGAGGATATCCTCCTGCTGTATATAGGCAAAAAGCAGCTTCAATAAAAGCTGCTTAAATTATAATTTTAGGGGCTTTAGGGACTGTACTAGTATTGACTTTTCCAGATACACCGTTGATGAATGATATCATTTCAATCCACGCACCCGTGAGGGTGCGACTTTTAATAGACTTGTGATTTTCGCTCGCAAAATCATTTCAATCCGCGCACCGATGAAGAGTGCGATGACTGCTGTTGTAGGGGCATATCAGTAAAAAACATATTTCAATCCACGTTTTAAACGACAATTCTTTATATCATAAAAACGCAGATTTTGCAAATGTTTTTCTTGACATATTTGATATTATGATTTATTATATATCTGTAAATAACATAAATATTTTAGGCGGAAAGATGTATATCGCGCGAGGAAACGGCAATTTTGAAACTCAGTCGGTAAAAGCGCACAGCACAAATGTCGCCGAATATGCGGCGGCATTCGGTTTCGGGGTGGGGTTGGGTTCGACCTGTTTTTTAGCCGGTATTTTGCATGATATGGGAAAATATCTTCCCGCCTTTCAGTCCTATATAAAGTCGGCCCTTTCCGAAGATAAGACGGCAGGGTACCGTTCAAAGCCGGACCATGCGCGAGCGGGAGCGCTGTATGTATATCGAATGCCTGCATCCTCGGCATCGGAAAAGATTGTGCGCGATATGCTTTCCATGTGCATTGCCTATCACCACGGCGGATTAAGCGACTATGTGTCTTTTGAGCGCTTTTCAAAATTATATAAGCGTCTTAACTCCGAAGAGGCATCAGATGATGCGACCGGGCTTTCCGTATTTTTGCAGAATTGTATCGGTACTGCAAAACTGGACAATATGCGTACTTTGTCCTTACGGGAAATAGACGCTTTATGCCGAAAAATAGGCTTGTGTAGGCTCAAGCCCCATTACAGCTTTTATATAGTGATTAAATTTGTGTACAGCTGTTTAATCGATGCCGACAGACTTGACGCGTATGCCTTTTCTCAACACAAGATGCCGATCAAACCGCATACGATTTATGCTTATTTGGACAGGTACAGAAAACGGCTTTTCTCACATCTTGCAAAATTGCAAAACCGTGCTGTCGGGTCAAAACAGGCGGCTTTGATCCGTGATTTGCGTGCCGGAATAAACGAAAGATGTAAAACGGCCGGAAAAACGTATAAAACGGGGATTTATACCCTTACCGTTCCCGTCGGCGGCGGAAAAACTTTTGCAAGTTTGAATTTTGCCCTTGAACACTGTGCAGCCTTGTCGGGAACGCCGGAAGAAAAGCAGCGCATCATCTATGTTCTTCCTTATACGACTATTATCGAGCAAAATGCGAATCTCGTTCGCAGGGTGTTGGGCTGTAAGGATGAACTTTTTGAGCACCACTCGGCGGTTGTGTTTTCGGATGAAGATGACGAAAGCAGGTATAAACTCTTAACCGAGCGCTGGGATTCGCCTATTATTTTTACTACCTTCGTTCAGTTTTTGAATACCCTCTTTGAAGGCGGCACTCAATCGGTCAGGCGCTTACACCATTTGGCTAATGCGGTTATTGTTTTTGATGAAGTGCAAGCCCTGCCTTTACACTGCACCTATCTTTTTAACGATGCTTTAAATACTCTCTGCCGACTTTTTAACACCACATCTATCCTCTGTACGGCAACTCAGCCCGATTTGCAAAATACCGCAGTGCCGCTTTTGCTGACCGAGCCTTCGGAGCTGATTGAAAATCCGCGCGTTCAATTTGAACAATTCAAAAGACTGTCATTGTGCAGTAAATGTACACTTGACGGTGCGGGGTTAAGCCTTGCGGAACTTACAGCGTTTACAGTTGAACTTGCCGAAGAGTATAAGAGTATTCTTATTATTATGAATACCAAAAAGGGCGTAAGAGATGTATATCGTGAATTAAGTTCAACCGTTTTTACACACAGGATTGTTTATCTTACTACGGCTCTTTGTCCCGCCCATAGAACGGAAGTTATTGAAGATATTAAAAAAACGTTGGAAAACGGCAGTCCTTTAATTTGTGTCAGTACCAATCTGGTCGAATGCGGTGTCGATATCAGTTTTGAAACCGCAATACGCAACTTGGCGGGGCTGCCTTCTCTTGTACAAACCGGCGGCCGGGTAAATCGGCACGGAGAGCGCGAATCGGCGTTTTTATATGTAACCGATTACCCCGAAAAAACGGACAGAATGCCGGAAATACGGTTAGGTATAAAATGCGCCCGTGAAATGTTCATCGATTTTAAAAACGATCCGTCCTTATTTGAAGGCGATTTATTATCCTGTGAAGCGATGTCTGCTTATTATAAAAAATATTTTGCCGAATCGAAGATTGAAGATAAGATGAGTTATCCTGAAACGATAGACGGTATTAAAATCCGTCTTTATGATTTATTGAACAACGAAAACGATGATCTTAAAAGATTTGCGAACGAAAAAGGTTTTATTTTTTCTTTTCCCTTTGAAAGTACGGGAAGGGTATTTAAAGTTATTCCCGATGACACCGTTACGGTGCTTGTACCTTATAAAAAGGGAGAGAGTATAATAAGTATGTTGTTTTCGAAAGAGTTATACTCGATGGACTTACATGAAAAATATGTATTGCTAAAAGAAATGCAGCGTTTTTGTATCAGTATGTACGCTTATGAGCGTGATGAACTTTTACGCCGCGGAGGTTTAACAAAGGTACCGGATTTTGAAAACCTGTATGTCCTTGCCGAAGACGAATACAATGAAGTTTGCGGTTCGGCAGGAACGGGCTTGCAAAAACTGTTGATTACTTAACTTGTATACAAGGAGGATGTAAAATATGAAATCGAATCGGCTTACCTATAGGGTCAGAGCCCGCAATGCGCTTTTTTCCGAACCGATTACCCGTGCAGGCGGAGAAAAAAATTCGCTGCTTGTTCCAACCTATCAGGCGTTAAAAGGAATCACGGAATCGATTTATTTTAAACCGTCGATAATGTGGATTGTAGAACGGGCGCGGGTTATGAATCCGATTAAAACCGAAGTAAAAGGTATACGTCCGGTAAAATATTCGGGAGGAAACGATTTAAGTTTTTACAATTACTTATGCGATGTTGAATATCAGGTTGAAGTACGTTTTGTGTTTAACGAAAACCGCCCCGAATTAAAAGAAGATTGGAACGAAAACAAACACTTTTTTATCGCCAAGCGCAGTTTGGAACGGGGCGGCCGCCGCGATATTTTTTTGGGAACGCGCGAATGTCAGGGGTATGTTGAACCTTGCGAGTTCGGCTCCGGAGCCGGTTACTATGATACAACCGAAAGTATGGAATTCGGCTTGCAATATCATTCAATCGTATATGCCGATGAAAATGCTCAGGCACAGCGCACGGTAAAGTTTTGGAAGCCCAAGATGGAAAAGGGTGTTATTACCTTTGTGCCGCCCGAACTCTGTCCCATCGAAAGGCTTATCTCGGCTAACAGTATCAAAACGTTTACCGTAGGAACCGATTTTCAATCGGTTGAGAGGGAATTTGTACCGGCGGGAGGGCAGTGATGGGTTGGATAAACATATTATGCGAAACATATGATAATGTGTACGGTACGGATACGGCAAACAAAACACAGGTAAAACTCTTGCCGCGCTTTCATACAACGCAAAATGCCGAAATAGAAGTTACTATTGATACGGAAGGAAATTTTGTCGATGCCCTTGTCGTACCGAAAGAGGATAGGGTTACCCTTATTCCCTGTACCGACGAATCGGCCGGCCGTACAAGCGGAGCTGCAAAACAACCGCACCCCTTGCATGATAAGCTGCAATTTACGGCCGGAGATTATGAAGCTTACGGCGGAACAAAGGGGGGCGAAGCCTATGTGTGCTATACGGATAAACTTCGCCTCTGGTGTGAATCCGAATACACACATCCCTATATTCAAGCCGTATATACGTATGTACAAAAAAAACATTTGATTGCCGACCTTGTTGCCCATAAAATTCTTTTTACCGATACGAAAGGCCGGTTGTTAAAAAAATGGGACGGAAAAGAAAGCGAAAGACCGCCGATTTTTTCCGTGATTACCGGAGAACAATCCGAAGCATTTGTCCGCTTTGCCGTTCGTTCTGAAAATAAAACCGAAAGAATCAAATTATGGGAACATAAAGCAATAGAAAAAGCCTATGTCGGCTATGCGCTTGCAGCGGGGACGGAAAAGGGCTTATGCTATGCTACGGGCGAACATACCCTCCTTACGTATAATCATCCTAAAAAAATTCGTCATGCACGGGATTCGGCAAAATTGATTTCGGCTAACGATATTTCCGGCTTTACCTTCCGAGGACGCTTTATCAATGATAAAGAAGCTGTGCAGGTGGGATATGATGTTTCTCAAAAGGCTCATAACGCACTTAAATGGCTGATACAAAATCAGGGTACCCTTATAGGCGATAAGGTTTTTGTATGCTGGGGGACATATGCACCCCTTATACCGGATACGCTTGCCGCCTCGTGTGTAATCGATGAAGCATGCAGCCTCGATATACTTCAAGAAGAAACTCAAAAGAAAGCAGGGATGAGTTTGCAAAGTGCATTTGCCGCCGGTTTTAACAAGGCCTTGCACGGGTACAGGGCGAATATACGTTCCGGGGAACATATTGCGGTACTCTGTCTTGATGCGGCAACTCCCGGGCGAATGTCGATAGGTTTTTACCGGGAAATCAATTCCGCCGAAATATCCGCTTTTTTTGACAGCATTGCCGATTGGCATATCAGAGCCGGATGGTTTAATTCATATTATGATTTTAAGAAAAAAAAGACTGTTTATTTTGTAGGCGCCCCCTCTTTGCAGGACATTGCCGCGGCCGCTTTTGACATTCAGCATTCGGGTAACAGTTCCGAAAGCAATAAACGGCTCATGGCTTCGACCGTACAGCGGCTTCTTCCCTGCGTTATTCAAAAAGAATCATTGCTGCCCTTTGATATTGTGCAGGCCGTATATACCAGAAGCTGCCGTCCCCTGTCTTATACAAAGGCGGAATGGCAAAAACAATGCGGGATTGCCTGTTCTTTGATAAAAGCATATCGGAATAAAAAATATAAGGAGAATTGGACTATGGAAACGGATGAAAAATCGCGGGATGTAACCTACAATTTAGGCAGACTACTGGCTGTTTTGGATGAAATAGAAGCGCGCTGTCTGTACCGGGCGGAAGAAAAACGTTCCACAACGGTAATGAATTATTTCAGTAAATTTGCCGAACGTCCGAACAGAACACTCGGCATTATACAAAAACAATTGGTGCCCTACCGAAGAAAATTGGGAAAGATGGGAAACGACCTGTATGCTCTGGAAGAACAGATATCTTTTCTGATTCCGCCCGAAGAACTGTTTAAAGCATCTCATCTTGACGGACGTTTTTTACTCGGCTTTAATGCCCAAAAACATGCGCTTTTTACAAAAAAGAATAAAGATACAACTACGGATATCGTATCCGAAACGGATATCTCATCCGAAACGACGCAGGAGGATTAATATGGCGTTATTACAAAACAAAATCGACTTTGTTGCAATCATTTCGGCAAAGAATGCAAATCCGAACGGGGACCCTTTAAACGGCAACAGACCCCGTATTACCGATTCGGGCTTCGGTGAAATATCCGATGTGTGTTTAAAGCGGAAAATCAGAAACCGCTTGATGGAAATGGGAGAGCCTATTCTTGTACAATCCGAAGACAATAAGCTTGACGGATTCGGCAGTTTGTCGGAACGTGTCGGTGCAAATCGGGAGTTGAGCGCGATATTGGAGAAAAAAAACGATAAAAATACCGATAAAAGCATCGATATAAAAGGAGCTTTTACGGCTAAAGCCTGTGAAGCATGGTTGGATGTCCGCAGCTTCGGTCAAGTATTCGCTTTTAAAGGTGCAAAATCAGGCGAAGGTGTTTCCATAGGCATCAGAGGACCGGTTACCGTACAATCCGCTTTTTCAATAGACGAAGCTGAAATCGAATCCATTCAAATTACAAAAAGCGTCAACAATGAACCCGGAGAAAAAAAAGGCAGCGATACGATGGGCTTAAAACACAGGGTTTCTTTTGGTCTCTATGTACTGAAGGGCAGTATCAACGTGCAGCTTGCGGAAAAAACCGGATTTTCAACCGAAGATGCGCACAAAATCAGGCAAGCCGTTTTGGAAATGTTTGCAAACGATGCCTCGTCGGCACGTCCGGAAGGAAGTATGATGCTGCATACGCTGTACTGGTTTGAACATAATTCCAAGCTCGGGCAATATGCTCCTGCACGGGTTCATGACAGTATCGTGATTAAAAAGAAAAACGGCGTTGACATTCCCAAGTCGTTTGATGATTACGATATTTCGGTCAGTCCCTTGGACGGTTTAACTCCTCAGGTTTTTACCAACTGATATGCCGTATCACGAAAGGGATTATCTGATGCTTTCCGGCATCCAGCATTTTTATTTTTGTAAGCGCCAATGGGCTTTAATCGATATCGAAGCGTGCTGGAAAGATGACGAAGCGACACGGGAGGGGCGGCTGCTCCACGAAAAAGCGGATAATCCCTTTCTCAAAGAATCGCGGCCGAATAAGTTTTATTCACGTTCGATACCCGTTTCTTCGCGTACTTTGGGCTTTTCGGGCATCCTCGATGTAGTCGAGTTTGAAAAAGCCGAAGACGGAATTCGGGTCGAAGGAAAAAAGGGCTTATGGCGGCCGCACATAGTCGAATATAAACGCGGAAAAGAAAAAAAAGATCTATGCGATATTATGCAGTTGGCCGCCGAGGTTATCTGTCTTGAAGAAAGCTTAAACGTTTCCATGAGCCGGGCAAGCGCAAGCCCCTCGGCAAACGTCGTGCCCTCGGCAAGTATTTATTATTTTGCATCAAAAAAAAGAATAACAATCGATATAAACAATGAACTGCGTGCAAGCGTACAAACGGCCGCCGACGAAATGCATGCATTGTACCGCGAAAAAAAGACACCGCCTGCCGAATCGGGAAAACATTGTACACGCTGTTCTTTATACGATATATGTCTTCCCAAGTTGACACTTAAAAAAACTGCCGTACAGAGGTATCTTTTAAACCGTATTGCGGACAGTGTACTTGAAGATAACACAATTGAAGACAGTGTAATTGAGGATAACCTATGAGAAAACTATTAAATACCCTGTATATAACGAATAAACACTGCTATGTTTCGCGCGACAGGGAAAACATCGTTATATCGGTCGAAAAAAAAATTGTAAAACGGTTTCCCATTCACATTTTGGAAGGCATTATCTGCTTTAATTATAACGGTGCAAGCCCCGGCATTATAAAGCTTTGTGCCGAACACAATATCGGTATTGCCTTTTTAACCCCGTCCGGAAGACTGTGCGGCCGCTTTGTCGGCAAAACCAACGGCAATGTTTTTTTACGCCGTGAACAATACCGCATTGCCGACGATAAAACGCTTTCGCTCGGCATTGCCCGCAATATGATTTATGCAAAACTGATTAATTCGCGCACGGTGTTACACCGTCTTATACGCGATCATAAAGAAAAAATAGATGCGGATAAAATCACGCTCAGTGCACAAAAGATTTTTACTCAAATTCAAAAACTTGAAACCGTTCAGGATACCGACGCATTGCGGGGCATTGAAGGGGACTGCGCGCGCGAATATTTCGGCTGTTTTAATGCCATGATTTTGCAGCAGCAGGACGATTTTTATTTTAACGAACGCATAAAACGCCCGCCCAAAGACAATGTAAATGCGATGTTGTCTTTTTTTTACAGCGTCCTCACCTACGACATTCAATCCGCATTGGAAAGCGTCGGCTTGGACAGCTATGTCGGCTTTTTACATACCGATCGTCCGGGGCGTCCCGGCCTTGCCCTCGATATGATTGAAGAACTTCGCGCCTACCTTGTCGACCGTTTTGTCATAACCTGTATCAATAAACGAATCGTCGATCCTCAGTGCTTTCAAACAAAGGAAAACGAAACCGTCCTTTTAAACGACAAGGGACGAGAACGAATGCTCGAAGCTTGGCAAAAGCGCAAACAGGAAGAAATCCGGCATCCGTTTTTACAAGAGAACGTAAAAATCGGCTTACTGCCCTTTGTACAGGCACAACTATTGTCGCGCTATATACGAGGCGATATCGAAGCATATCCTCCCTTTGTTATCTAAAACGGCGGAACTTAAAACCTCAGGAGTTTTCTATGATGATGCTTATAACATACGACGTAAACACAACCGCACCCGAAGGCCGCAAGCGTCTCAATGCAGTGGCAAAGATTTGTACGGATTACGGACAGCGCGTTCAAAATTCCGTTTTTGAATGTATGCTCGAACCCGCCATGTACGTCGAAATAAAACATAGATTACGCGGCATTATCGACCACGAAGCGGACAGCCTGCGTTTTTACCGCTTGGGCAAAAACTGGCAGAATCGCGTTGAACTGATGGGGAAAAACAATACCTATGATCCGGAAAAAGATACGCTGATTATTTAAGCGGGCGACCGGCTCTTTCTCAAGCGCTTCCGCTTTTTCGACAGAGCCGCCGGGCTTTTCGGGGTCTATTCCTTCGGAACACCGGACTGCCTCAAACGGAATCCCGGAGCTTCACCTTTCATTTTGTTCTTCCGTTTTCGGCAGCCGGTGCCCCTCCAATCCCTGTCGCGTTGACCTGCAGCACTGGATCCGGTACCGGATTTAGGTGCAGGGATTAAAACGGACGGAATTTTATAAGGGTATCGCCTTTTTATTGACGGCATTATTTTACCGTGGTATAGTATGTTCGGTGGAGCTGTGCAATAAAGAGACATCGGCTTTATTCCGGCGGGTGTCAATCCTGAGCATGACTTACTTTTTAGACAGCTTCTGCGAATGTCGCGTACACATAAAATTCCTGTCGTTTCGCAGTGAAAATATCTGTTATAACGTCATAAAATGTGCTCATTTACCTTATTTTTGAAAAATCATTCTGAAAATACTTTCATTATTTTATAAATCGTGTTATTATGATACATATTAAACGTCGCACCCTTCACGGGTGCGTGGATTGAAATATGCCCATAAAGGGACGCGTAATATCCCATTTCTTGTCGCACCCTTCACGGGTGCGTGGATTGAAATGCTGTCTACATCCTTTAAAACAGGCGTTATAATCCGTCGCACCCTTCACGGGTGCGTGGATTGAAATGAGGCGGTTATGTACGCGAACGGTAAGCCGATTATGTCGCACCCTTCACGGGTGCGTGGATTGAAATACGGAAGCATTGAAAGCACACGAGAGCTTATGACGGGTCGCACCCTTCACGGGTGCGTGGATTGAAATGTTGCCCCGCAACGGTTTAATCGTCCGCAGGGGGGTCGCACCCTTCACGGGTGCGTGGATTGAAATTCCTCATCTTTTGTTAATGGAATTGCACGCACAAGTCGCAACCTCACGGGTAACTTCCCGCCCAAAAAAAAGTTAATCTAAACACACCCTCCTCTTGACAATAAGCATTTTTTTATATATAAATAATTATATATTTATAAAGGTACTCTAATTCAAAACAAGAGGGTTATCTGTACCGCTAAGGAGACTCCACATGAGTATTATGAATTTCTCGGTGCCGCGCCAAATTATTTACGGCGAAAATGCAATGGATCATTTGGCCCAATTAAAGGGCAAAAAAGCCGCCATCGTTACCGGCGGAAGCTCGATGAAAAAATTCGGCTTTTTGGATAAGGCCGTAGAGCTGTTGAAAAAAGCCGGCATCGAATCGATTATTATCGACGGTGTAGAACCGAACCCTTCGGTAAAAACCGTTGTGGACGGCGGCAAAAAAATGAGCGATTTCGGCCCCGATTGGATTGTCGCCCTCGGAGGCGGTTCGGCGCTCGATGCGGCCAAGGTTATGTGGTGTTTTTACGAACATCCTTCCGTTAAATTCGAAGACATTATCCCCGTCGGTGCAATGCCTCCGCTGCGCAACAAGGCAAAGATGATTTGTATTCCTTCAACCAGCGGAACCGCAAGCGAAATCACGGCATTTTCCGTTATCACCGATACCGACAATCACATTAAATACCCGATAGTCGCCGCGGATATGGTTCCGGATATCGCAATCCTCGACCCCGCACTTCCCGCATGTATGCCGCCCCACATCACGGCAAACACCGGTATGGACGTATTTGCCCACGCAATTGAATCCTTTGCTTCAACGGCCGCAACCTCATTTACGGAACCCTATTCCATTGAAGCTTTGCGCCTTGTCATTGAATATCTTCCCGCTGCATACAAAAACGGTAAAGACATGACAGCCCGCGCCCACATGCACAATGCATCCAGCCTTGCCGGTATGGCCTTCACAAATGCATCCTTGGGCTTGGTACACTCGCTTGCCCATAAAATCGGAGGCGAATTCGGCGTTACGCACGGCTTGGCAAACGCAATCCTCATGCCCTACATTATCGACTTTAACCGCAAATTCTCGGATAAATACGATTTGGCGGAAAAAAGACTCGGCGTAAAAGACATTGCCGAAACCGTCCGTGAACTTAACAAAAAACTCGACATTCCCTTGTGCTTTAAAGACTGTAAAGAAGTCGACTTTAACGAAGAAAAGTTCAAAACGGTTTTGGAGCGCATGAGTAAAAACGCCCACGGCGACCCCTGTACGCTGACCAACCCCGGAAAACCCACTCCGGAAGACGTCAAGATGATTTACGAAGCAGCGTATTACGGAAAAAAAATCAACTAAAAAAGAAAACCGCCGATAAGAATAATCTTACCGGCGGTCTTGATAAAAAAGCTGCCCTAAGCATCAATTTTCAGCTTTCGGCAGCTTTTTTTTACGTTTTTTCGTCTTTTTTCTTGCTTTTCACTTGCGTTTTATTCAATTTCGTAATATAATCGAAAAGAAAGGAAAAACAATGGTGATTCAGGAATTATCCGATCGCGAACACAGTATATTAAACCGTCTTATGGCGCAGGGGGCCGTGTCCGTCGCCGAATTGAGCGGCGAGCTGGACGTTTCGGAAGTTACGATTCGTTCGGATTTAAGCAGCTTGGAAGAAAGAGGTCTTTTAAGCCGCACTCACGGAGGAGCCCTGCCCACCATTCACCCCCACATCTTCCAGCGGCAAAATATGAATATCGAAGAAAAGCACTGTATTGCGCGTTCCGCCGCAGAGTTGGTGCGGGACGGAGATGCAATCATGATAGAAGCGGGAACAACAACCGCTCTTTTACCGCGGTATTTAACGGGTAAGCGCGATGTATTGATTATCACCAATTCCATCGCGGCCTTCGAATCGGCAAAGTCGAACCCCGCTTTAAAAATCACCCTTGTAGGCGGCGAGTTCCGCAACAGCACCGATTCCTTTGTAGGCAGCATTGCATTGGATACGATACGCCGCTTTAACGTGCGCTACGCCTTTGTCGGCACCGACGGCTTCAGTGTAAAGACGGGCATTACCACCCACTTGGTCGAAGGCGGCGACGTTATTACGGCTATGCGAGAACGCGCGGAAAAGCTCGTTCTTATGGCCGACTCTTCAAAGCACGGTAAAAGCGGGGTGGTAACGATTTTACCGATGAGCGATATAGATATTTTAATTACCGACGGCGGCATAAGGGCGCAGGATAAAACGGAATTGGAACAAGTTCCCTTGCACCTTATTACGTGCGAAGGATAAGGGGGCTTGTCAAAAAGCAAGCGGCTTTTCAGACACCCTCATATAAAAAACAGGAGGAAACATGGCTCATGTTTTAATTATGCCCAGACAGGGTAACACTGTAGAATCTTGCATTATTGTAGAATGGAAGAAAAAAGAAGGGGACGCCGTAGACGCGGATACAACCGTATGTGAAGTTGAAACCGACAAGGCAACCTTTGAAGTTCCCGCAGGAGCGGCCGGAACGATTTTAAAAATCATTCACCCGGAAGGGGACGACGTTCCCGTTTTGCAGCCGATTATGGTTGTCGGTAACGCGGGAGAAGATTGGACGAAGTTTGTGGATGCGGGAACCTCTTCGGAATCGGCCGGATCCGCGGAAACTGCCCCGGAGGCACAGGCTCCCGCACAAGGTACGGCCGAAGCCCCTGCACCGAGTACACCTGCCGTGCAGACACTTGTAACGCAGACAAGCGCCGCACAGACTGCAAGCGGCGGACATCTTGCGGTATCTCCGCGCGCACGCGCTGCGGCTTTAAAAGAAGTCATTGACGTAAGTACGCTGACGGGTACCGGAGCGGAAGGCCGCATTATAGAAGCCGACGTATTGCGCGCAGCTTCTCAAAGACCTCCGCTGACGGCGGCCGCAAAAGAAGCCCTGCGCTCGGGCGGTGCAATCCCTGCAAGCGGAAGCGGTATCGGCGGAAGAGTAACTTTGGAAGATATAGCCGCCGTCGCATCGGGTGCAAAAGCGGCCCTTGCTCAAGGCGTACCGGCCGCACAAACGGGAGCCGCCGCAAGCAAAGCGGACGAATATACCGATACGCCGATCAAGGGTATCCGCAAAGTTATTGCCGAACGCATGATGAGTTCTTTGGCTACCGCGGCTCAGTTCACTTTAAATGCAAGTGCAAGCGCCGTCCGTATGCAAAAACTCCGCGAGCGCTTTAAAGCAAGCGATCCCGCGATGGGTTTGTCGAAGGTTACCGTAAACGATTTAATACTCTTTTTGGCTTCACGGCTGCTTAAAGACTACAGCTATATGAATGCGGTAAAAAAAGACGGCGTTGTACGCGAATATAAAAACGTTCACCTCGGTATGGCAGTCGATACCCCGCGCGGCCTTATGGTGCCGGTTATCCGCAACGCCGACACCCTGTCCTTAGCTGAAATCTCGGCTCAGGCAAAATACCTTGCAGGCGAATGCCAAAACGGCTCGATAAGCCCCGACCTTTTAAGCGGCTCGACCTTCACAATCACAAACCTCGGCAATACGGGAATCGAAAGCTTTACCCCCGTTATCAATGCGCCCGAAGTTGCGATTTTAGGCGTTTGCGGTATTCAGCCCAAGCCCGAAGCCAATGCCCAGGGTTCGTACGATATCGTTCCGCACCTTTCGTTCAGTTTAACGATAGACCATGCGGTGGTTGACGGCGCTCCTGCAGCCCGGTTTATGAAAGCTCTATGCCTTGCTTTAAAAGACATCGATATTTGGATTGCAAAATAAGGCGGAAAACGTATGTATGATGTTATTGTAATCGGAGGCGGCCCCGGAGGCTATCTTGCCGCGGAACGGCTCGCTCAACGGAAAAAACAGGTTTTACTTATTGAAAGAGAATTTCTGGGCGGTACCTGCCTGAATGTCGGCTGTATCCCCACAAAGACGCTTTTGAATTCGGCAAAACACTATCTCCATGCCCACGAAGCACCCATGTTCGGCGTTCATGCGGACAATATCCGCTTCGACATGAAGGAAATGTCGGCGTGGAAAAAGAAAACGGTCGAAACCCTCTGTTCGGGTGTAAGCGCTCTTATGAAGCGTTTAAAGGTTGAAGTTATCATGGGAACGGGAGAACTCATATCCGCCGGCAAGGTTAAAATAGCCGAAACGGGTGCGGTGTACGAAGCCAAAGCGGTTGTCATTGCGGCCGGTTCCCTTCCGGCAATGCCGCCCATTCCCGGAGCAAAGGATAATCCCAAGGTATTGGACTCGACGGCCCTTTTGGACATCGATCACGTTCCCGAGCGCTTATGCGTTATCGGAGGCGGCGTTATCGGTATCGAGTTTGCAAGCTTATTCGGTACCCTGGGCAGCAAGGTTTCGGTTATCGAAATGATGGACGAAATCATTCCGCCCATGGATAAAGAGCTTGCCCCCGTATTGAGAAACAGCCTTAAAAACACGGAATTTCACTTGGGCTGCCGCGTCGAAAAAATCGAAGGCGGAACGGTCTTTTTCAAAACAAAGGACGGTAAAAGTCTTTCTTCGCAAGCCGATATCGTATTGATGGCCGCAGGACGCAGATGCCAAACCGAAAACTGGAACGGTAAGGCCGCGGGTGTAGACATCACTGCCAAGGGTGTTGCCGTAGACGACAGAATGAGGACGAATATCAGCGGCGTATGGGCTATCGGAGACGTAAACGGCCGCAGTATGCTCGCACACTCGGCCTACCGCATGGCCGAAGTTGCCGTAAACGATATTTGCTCGGTTTTGGACGGAACGCCTAATACCGACCGTATGCGCTATAACGCAATCCCCTGGGTTGTCTATTCGATTCCCGAAGCTTCCGGCTGCGGTATTACCGAACAGGAAGCCGAAGCCAAAAAGATTGCCGTAAAAACGGCAACGGTTCCCATGCTCGTTTCGGGACGCTTTATTGCCGAAAACGGCGTAAAAGCTCCCGGCAGCGTAAAAGTCATTGTTTCAAAAGACGATAACCGCATACTCGGTATTCACGTTTTGGGCCCCTATGCTTCCGAAATGATTTGGGGAGCCGCAGCCCTCGTCGAAAACGAAATGCGCGTTGAAGATGTCAAACAAATGATCTTCCCCCATCCGACCGTTTGTGAAGCGATCCGGGAAGCAATTTGGACACTGTAGGTTTTATTTTTATAGGAGCGGTCGCACGGTCGGCACAAATGGTGCCTTCCCGTGCTTCCAAAGTTTGCCGTCCGGCAAACTTCCAATATTTATTGCACTTCCTCGCTATGCTGCGGAAGTGCTGAAAAAATATTTTTCGGAATTTGATAATTCCTCAAAATATTTTTATAGGAGAAGAACATGCCTAAGTCATTATTTGTGGACCCTAAAAAGGTCAGAAAGGCGGAAATGTTAAAAATCAAAGACATTCCGGTTAACCAATATCAAAGCAATTTTGAAAAAGAGCTTAAAACATACGGAGCGGAAGGACTTAAAAGAATCCTCTACGATATGCAGACAATCCGCGCCTTTGAAAACATGCTCAATACATTCAAAACCCAGGGCGCATGGGAAAATATCGAATACAACCACAAGGGCCCGGCCCACCTTTCGATGGGACAGGAAGCCGCCGCAGTCGGTCAGTGCGTCAACTTGGGAATAGACGATTTTATCTTCGGTTCACACAGAAGCCACGGCGAAATCTTGGCAAAATGCTATTCCGCTGTGGAAAAACTGAGCGAAAAAGAACTCGAAAAAATTATGAAAGAATTTTTAGGCGGCGATACACTTAAGATGGCCGAAAAAATCGGTTACAAAAACGTTAAGGATTTGGCGGAAAACTTTGTTTTATACGGAACCCTGGCGGAAATCTTTGCCCGCAACGCAGGCTTTAACCGCGGTTTGGGCGGCTCCATGCACGCATACTTTTTGCCCTTCGGCTCTATGCCCAATAACGCAATCGTAGGCGGAAGCGCCGACATTGCAACCGGCTCGGCCCTCTTTAAGAGAATCAACAAAAAGAAGGGTATCGTTATTTCCAACGTCGGAGACGCCGCCCTCGGATGCGGTCCGGTATGGGAAGCTATGATGATGGCTTCGATGGACCAGTACAATAACCTTTGGCCCGAATCGGTCGGAGGAGCACCGCCGATTTTGTTCAACTTCTTTAACAACTTTTACGGTATGGGCGGCCAAACCTGCGGTGAAACCATGGGGTATCAATATGTCGCGCGCGTCGGTGCGGGTGTCAATCCCGACAATATGCACGCCGAGCGCGTAGACGGTTACAATCCTTTGGCCGTTGCCGATGCAATCGCACGCAAAAAAGAAATCCTTTTAAAGGGTAAGGGCCCCGTTCTTTTGGACACAATTACCTACCGCGTTTCGGGGCACTCTCCCTCGGACGCCTCCAGCTACCGCACCAAAGAAGAAATCGAAGCGTGGGAAAAGGCGGACGCTATCGAAGAATACAAAGCCTACTTGATTAAAAACAAGCTGATCACAAAGGCCGATGCCGAAAAGCAGGACGAGATAATCCGTGAAAAACTGATTCAAGTGGTAAAATTGGCGGTTAACGATGAAGAAAGTCCGCGCGCAAGTGCCGCCTTTATCGAATCGGTTATGTTTTCGAACACCAAAGCCGAAAAAATGGAAGAAGGCAAGCCCGAAGTGCTCGACGTCAATCCCGAAACCAATGTGCGCTTAAAGGCGATTGCCGGAAAAGTCCGCTCGGCCTTCGGTCCGGACGGCAAACCCGTTTCCAAAAACAAAATGTTTCAATACCGCGACGGTTTGTTTGAAGCGATGTTCCACCGCTTTACGATTGACCCGACCATGGCGGCTTGGGGTGAAGAAAACCGCGACTGGGGCGGAGCCTTTGCCGTATACCGCGGCTTAACCGAAGCCCTGCCCTACCAGCGCCTGTTCAACAGCCCCATATCCGAAGCTGCAATCGTCGGCGCGGGCGTCGGCTATGCAATGAGCGGAGGACGTGCCGTTGTCGAATTGATGTACTGCGACTTTATGGGACGCGCCGGAGACGAAATATTCAACCAGGCATCCAAGTGGCAGTCGATGTCCGCAGGTCTTCTTAAAATGCCGCTTACGGTGCGCGTTTCGGTCGGTAACAAATACGGCGCACAGCACAGCCAGGATTGGAGCGCCATCGTCGCGGCAATTCCCGGTCTTAAAGCCGTATTCCCGGCAACCCCCTATGATGCAAAGGGTATGCTGAACTACGCTTTGCGCGGTACCGACCCTGTAATCTTCTTTGAAAGCCAAAAACTCTACGACAAGGGTGAAGAATTTGAAAAAGAAGTACCGGCCGGCTACTATGAAGTACCCGAAGGAGAACCTGCAGTCCGCAAAACGGGTAAAGACATTACGATTGCAACATTGGGCGCAACCCTGTATACTGCAATGGACACGGCAAAGGTTTTACAGGAAAAATACGGTTTGGATGCCGAAGTTATCGATATCCGCTGGATTAACCCGCTCAACTACGAAAAGTTGGTTGAATCGGTAAAGAAAACCGGAAAAATCCTGCTTGCAAGCGATGCGGCCGAACGCGGTTCTTACCTGCACACGGTTGCTTCAAACATAAGCGCCTTGGCCTTTGATTATTTGGATGCACCGCCTGCCGTTGTGGGAAGCCGCAACTGGATTACCCCCGCTCCGGAATGTGAACACTATTATTTCCCGAGCACGGAATGGATGCTGGATGCAATTCACGAAAGAATCATTCCCTTAAAAGGACATACGCCTAAATCCGTCCAAACAACGATGGACATTATGCGCAAAAACCGCATGGGTGTTTAAAAAGGGTTGCCTAAAAAGTCGGTTACTTTTTAGGCAACCTGTCGAGTTTGAAATTAAGTTACCTTAATTTCAAACATCGCAATCAAAATCAATGTAACTGTCCAAAAACTGAAGTTTTTGGACAGCCCCTTTTATTTTGAATTTTGCACATCCGTGTGCGAGTATAAAGGTAAGCTATGAACGATTACGGAAAAATAAACGAGTTTAAGAGTACGGGAGAAAAGCGTATTTCAGCCCTTCAATCATGGGCTGAAAAAAACAAAGAAACGCTTCCGCCTTTGAACAAACAAACGAACAATCACATTCACACGATATACAGCTTCAGTCCCTATACCCCGTCTATGGCCGCTTTAAAAGCGCGTGAAGCGGGACTTTCGGTTGCAGGCTCCGTAGACCATGATTCCGTATCGGCTGCCGCTGAAATGACCGATGCCTGTCACATTCTGGGTATGGGAAGCGTTACCGGCTTTGAAGTACGGGTAAGTTTTAAGCATACGCGCTTTGCCGATATGAAACTTAACAATCCCGATTCGGCAGGCATTGTCTATATGACGGTACAGGGTATTCCCGCCTCCAAAAGAGAATTGGCCGCATTGTTCTTAAAGCCCCTTCAGGCGGCCCGTAAAAAACGCAGCATCGCAATGACGGAAGCTTTAAATGAGATTATAACCGAAGCGGGCTTAAAGCCGCTGTCGTACGAAAAAGACATTGAAAACTTATCGAAAAAGGATGAGGCCGGCGGCGTTACCGAGCGTCATATTTTATACGCCCTTGCCAAACGTTTTACGGACGTCTACGGTATCGGCGAAGAACTCTTAAAAAACCTGAGAGCACGTTTTAACTTGTATATCGAAGGCAAAATAGCCGACAGGCTCGCAGACGCTTCAAATCCGCATTATCTCTACGATTTGCTCGGTGTTTTAAAAAGTGAATTTTTACCGCGTATTTTTATTCAGCCCGGAAGCGACGAATGTATTCCCGCCGAAACGGTTACCGCCTTTGCCCGATCAATCGGGGCGATTCCCGCCTATGCTTATTTGGGCGATATAACAGAATCTCCTACCGGAGATAAAAAAGCCGAAAAATTCGAAGACGACTTTTTGGACGATTTATTCCCCGTTCTTAAAGAAGCGGGATATCTTGCGGTAACCTATATGCCCCCGCGGAACACAAAACAGCAGCTTTTGCGCGTGCGCCGCTTGTGCGAAAAGTACGGCTTTATGGAAATATCGGGTGTAGATATAAACAGTTCGCGTCAGGAATTTTCCTGCCCCGAACTTTTGGATGAAGACTTTGCAAGCCTTACCGATGCCACATGGGCTCTTGTCGCCCACGAAGCGCTTTCGTCCTATAAGACAAAATACGGTTTGTTTTCGCCGGAAAATCCCCTAAGCGCCTTATCCTTAAACGAACGAGTAAGCTTGTATGCCGATTTGGGAAAAAAATTGTTTCCGGCCGGAACAATGACCGTTGAAGAAGCGGCTCAACAGATAAAAACACAATGCGCGGCACATCATGTGTAAGCCGGCACACGAAAAATTAAAACGGAATTATATCAGGAGGATATATGAATAATGCCGTATTTACAGCTCCCCTTATTCGCGGAGCTGCCATACAAAAAGCGGGAAAACCGTGGACGGTCCGCTTTTTCGATAAAAACCCCGCCCCTTCTCAAAGTCCTGTCCGTATCCTTATTGATACCGATGATGAAAAGGCTGCAGCCGAAACCGTGCACAAAGCCTTTGATACGGTAAAAGAAGGCGGTAAAAATGCGATTCCCGCCTTCATAGAAGCGGTATACAAGGGAGAAAGCGCCTTTTTTATTACCGCACCCGATATGCCTTCTCTTAAAGCGGCCCAAAGCGGAACTGCCGCGTCATGGCCTATTGACAATACACTTTCTGCAAAAGCGGGAAGCGCGGTTTGTCCTTCCTGCCGCGCCGACGTTGTAAAAAACCGTGTTGCCCTCGTTACCGGCGGCGCTCAGGGTTTCGGCGAAGAAATCGTACGCGGCTTGATAAATCAGGGAGCCGTTGTTTGTATAGCCGACTTGAATATTGAAGGAGCCGAAAAGCTCGCTTCCGCCTTAAATACCGAATACGGCAAAGAAGTCGCCTTTGCGGTAAAGGTAAACGTTGCAGATGAAGAGTCGGTTCGCGAGATGGTTGAAACAATCGCCCTTAAAGCAGGCGGCTTGGATTTGTGCGTAAGCAATGCCGGAGTACTGCGCGCTTCAAGCATTTTGGAACAGGACATCGCGTCTTTCCGCTTTGTAACCGACATAAACTACACGGCATTCGCCATTGTTTCAAAACACTGCGCCGCTCTTATGAAGCGCCAAAATGCCGCCTGCCCCTCATGGACAAGCGATATTATTCAAATCAATTCAAAGTCCGGATTGGAAGGCTCAAATAAAAACGGCGCATACGCCGGCGGAAAATTCGGCAGTATCGGTTTGGTGGAAAGCTTTGCCCTTGAATTGGTCGGCTACGGTATAAAGGTAAACGCCGTATGTCCCGGAAACTTTTTCGACGGTCCGCTGTGGTCGGATCCCGAAAAGGGCTTATTTGTACAGTACTTAAAAACGGGTAAGGTTCCCGGTGCAAAAACCGTTCAGGATGTAAAAGCCTTTTACGAGGCAAAAGTTCCGATGAACAGGGGCTGCTCCGGTCCCGACGTTTTAAGAGCCGTTCTCTACCTTGTAGAACAGGTATATGAAACAGGGCAGGCCCTGCCCGTTACCGGCGGTCAGGTAATGCTGCATTAATACTAATAAGGATGGGCCGCAAGGCGCGGCATAAATAGTACCGCACCTTGCTTCCAAAGTTTGCCTTCGGCAAACTTCCGATATTTATTGCACTTCCTCGCTGTGCTGCGGAAGTGCCGAAAAAATATTTTTCGGGATTTGAAAATCCCTCAAAATATTTTTATAGGAGTAGTTATGAACTATGCTGTTGCCGTTATAGACATCGGCATGACGAACAAAAAGGTTGCCGTATACGACGAAAACCTCCGCCAGCTCGATGCGGTGTATAAAAACTTTGAACCGCTGAAGGTAAAAGAACCGGCAAGCGGGCTTGAAGTAGACGCCCACGATTTAGCCGGCATGGAAGAATGGTTTTGCGCTCAGCTGCAAGTCTTTGCTCAAAAATATCCGATAAGGGCTTTGTCGATAACAACGCACGGGGCAACCTTTGTATGTATTGACGACAAGGGCAAGGTCTGCGCACCTTGTGTATTGTACACCCATGAGCCGGGAGAAAGTTTCCAAACGGACTTTTACACGCTTTGCGGCACAAAGGAAGAATTACAAAAAACAACGTATACGCCTCCCTTCGGCTCTCTTATAAATCCGGCAAAGGGCATTATGTATATGCAAAAATATTTCCCCGGCGAATTTGCAAAGACAAAGACAATCCTGAACTTCCCGCAGTATTGGGGACATGTCTTTACGGGTATTGCGGGAATCGAACCTACCTATTGCGGCTGTCACAGCTATTTGTGGAACCACAAAAAAAGCGATTGGTCGCCCGTTGCCGACAAACTGAATATACGCCCCCTGCTTCCGGTCAACTATAAAAACACGTGCGAAACCTTAGGAACCATAAGCGAAGAGACTGCCAAACGCACCGGCTTGGATAAGTCGGTTATCGTTACAATGGGTATCCATGATTCAAACGCGTCGCTTTTACCCTACCTTGCAAAAAGCGATACGGGCGACTTTGTACTTAATTCAACGGGAACCTGGTGCGTCTGCATGCACCCGCAGGACAACCTTGATTTTAACGATGAAGACATCGGCAAAATAGTATTCTTTAATCAATCGGCATTCCGTCAGCCCGTAAAAACATCAATCTTTTTGGGAGGGATGGAATTCGATACTTACATCAGCTTGTACAAAAAGGTAAATAAAACCGACGACTTTCCTTCGTTCGGTTTTGATGAAGCACAAGCGGTATTGAATGCAAAAGATACCTTTTTGATGCCCGAAATGGTTGCAGGCTCGGGACAATTTACCGGTTCAAAGCCGGGCATTTGGGAAAAAGGAACGTTTTATTCTCTTGAAGATATGCAAAACGGTACCAAGCTTCCGGAAATCATACGGAATGAAAAGCGCTTTTTCGCTCTTTTGGACTTATCGCTTGTGATACAAACCGAAACGGCCTTACGCCGCGCAGGATTGAAAAAAGGCACAAAGGTGTTTACCGAAGGCGGATTCCGCAAAAACAAACTGTACAATGCTCTTTTGGCCGCCGCTATGAGCGAAAACGATTTTTTCCTGACGAGTATAAGCGAGGCTACGGCCTGCGGTTCGGCAATGACGGCGATTATGGCCTTGAGCGGTAAAAAAATCTGCGAATTGGGTGAAGCTGCCGATATAAGTTATCAGGCGGTTGACAAAGCTCCCGTTAGCGGGTATGAAGAGTATAAGAAAGCATGGGAAAAGCTGATTTAACCGACTTTTGCGGCAGTCCCCAGCCATTAAGTTTATAGGAGCGGTCGCAAGGGCGCGGCACAACCGGTGCCGCTTCTTGCTTCCACAGTTTGCCTTTCGGCAAACTGTCAATATTTATTGCACTTCCTCGCTACGCTGCGGAAGTGCTGAAAAAATATTTTTTCGGGATTTGAAAATCCCTCAAAATATTTTTATAGGAGTATGTATGAAAACAAAAGCTGTACGTTTATACGGTGTAAATGATTTGAGGTTGGAAGAATTTGAACTTCCGCCGATTAAAGATGATGAAATTTTAGCGGAAATTATATCGGATTCGGTATGTATGTCGAGCCATAAATTGGCTATGCAGGGGGATGCGCACAAGCGCGTCCGTGCAAAACTTTCCGAAAACCCGATTATCGTCGGCCACGAGTTTTGCGGTAACATTGTCGAAGTCGGTAAAAAATGGCAGCACCAATTTAAGCCGGGACAAAAGTTCGCCATTCAGCCTGCATTGAACAAAGACGGAACTCTGTGGGCACCCGGTTATTCCTATGCCCATATCGGAGGCGATGCAACCTACATCATCATCCCTGCCGAAGTTATGGAACTCGGCTGTCTTTTGGAATATAAGGCCGACAATTACTTTATGGGTTCCCTTTCGGAGCCGGTATCCTGCGTTGTCGGAGCCTTCCACGCCCAATATCATACCACCGCCGGCAGTTATGAGCACCGCATGGGCATTGTTGAAGGCGGCTCTCTTGCCCTTTTGGCGGGAGTAGGACCTATGGGATTGACGGCAATCGACTATGCGATTCACAACCCGCGCAAACCAGGCTTTATGGTTGTAACCGATATCGACGATGCGCGCTTAAAGCGTGCGGAAAGTTTATTGCCTCCGTCGGAAGCGGCAAAGCACGGCGTTAAGCTCGTATACCTGAATACGCGCGATATAGCAAATCCCGTTGAAGCATTAAAAGAATTAAACGGCGGAAAACTCTATGACGACGTATTCGTATTCGCACCCGTCAAACCCGTTGTCGAACTGGGCGACGCCCTGTGCGGTAAGGACGGCTGTTTGAACTTTTTTGCAGGCCCCACCGATCCGACTTTCAGCGCAATGTACAACTTTTACAACGTACACTACGAAGCCCACCACGTAGTCGGAACATCGGGCGGCAACACGGACGACATTAAAGAATCGCTTGATATGATGGCCGAAGGCAAACTGAACCCCGTAGCCATGGTTACCCATGTAGGCGGTTTGGACCAGGTAGCGGACACGGTTATCAATTTGGATAAAATACCCGGCGGTAAAAAGCTGATTTATACTCACAAAAAACTGCCCCTTACCGCCTTAACCGATTTCGAAGAAAAGGGGAAAACCGATCCCCTGTTTGCCGAACTTGCAAAGCTCGTCAAAAACAACAATATGCTGTGGTCAAAAGAAGCCGAAGACTATCTTTTGGAGCATGCTCCGGATTTATAATAACGGATAATCCCGATTTTTAAAATCGACGGGCCGGCCGAAAAGCAACCGACTTTTTAGCCGGCCTTTTTTTTAGATAACCGATAAGGATTCAGATTAAACGGAGGCAATGATGGACAGAGCGACAGTTGTCATTACCGGCGGTTCAAGCGGTATAGGAAAAGCTCTTGCAAAAGAATATGCAGCGAGAGGCATGGATGTAATTATCGGTGCACGAAGAAAGGATGTATTGGAAAAAACGCAAAAAGAATTGTCGTTTTTTTGTACAAGGGACAATTCCGTTTTTGCATACGAACTTGACGTTTCAAACGGAAAATCGATTATCCGTTTTATAAAAAACTGCATAAAAGACGGAAAGGAAATAGATATACTTATCAACTGCGCGGGTATTGCCGTATGCAAGGAAATTGAAAACACCCTGCCCGAAGAGTTTGCGGACACGGCGGCAATCAATTATCTGGGTACGGCTTTAACGGTTCGTCACGCCCTGCCCCATATAAAAAAGAGTGCCCGCTCGCGCATCGTCAATGTATCTTCAATGGCCGGTGTAATGGGCGTTTACGGTTACAGCGCTTACACGCCGTCAAAATATGCGGTTGTCGGCTTCAGTGAAGTTTTGCGAGCGGAATTGATTCCTTACAAAATAGGCGTATCCCTGGTACTCCCTTCCGACACGGATACGCCCCAGCTTGTAAACGAAAACCGTACCAAGCCCGCCGTTACAAAACAAATTTCAGGAACGATAAAACCGATGACGGCCGAAAAGGCGGCTCAAGAAATAATAAGAGGCATTGAGCGAGGCCGTTTTTTAATTATCCCCGGCTTTGAATCAAAGCTCGTATACACTCTTAATCGCTTGTTTCCCGGCCTTATGTACGCATATTCTAAATTAATCATCAAACAGCATATAAAAAAAAGCACACAGGACGGCAAAAATCGGAGCCTTTATTGATCTTTTCTACAGGTTTTAGCCCGTATCGGCCTCTCTTTTATTGTACCTTTTTCTTTATATGACGGCTATTGAACGTACCCTCTGCAATTTTTTCGGCAATTAAGACATCATCCAATGCCCAGGGTTCTTCATAGACACTTACGGCCGCCTTCAATTTTGCCCAATTAAAGTATCTTATGCGCTCATAGATTGTTTGACTGTCATTTTGCGAACAGATAAAAAGACGGTATAAAATAAAGGCCGTAAAGCCCCCCGCCTTATCCGAAGCCGTATCGTAAGGATAAACGGAGCCAAAAGGGCGGGTATCGGCTTCTCCCGCAAAAAACAAAAAGGGTGTTACGCGGTTTTTCGGTAAAATCAAACATATTTCATCCGGTCCTGCGCTTAAAGACACTTTCCGCGCCATGCCTTTTTCGTCAACAAAGAGAAGATAGGCGGAATCCGGCTGAGGTACCTTCAAAACAACCTTTTCGCAAGTGCCGACAAACGGAAAGCATGTCTGCGCACAGGAGCTTAGACACAGAAATGCACAAAAAAAGAAGGGGACGGCGCAAAGCGGGTTTCGACATAAAATAGAAGTTCTCATACCCTATATATAGGCGCGGTTTGTAAAAAAAAGAGACTTTTTACATAAAATTTTACGTAAATAAAGAGCAAAATGTAAAAAATACGGAAAGAATCAGCCGAGGCAGACGGTATTTTAATACTGCATTAAATAGCGGTCAACTTCCCATTGGCTTACGCGCGTGTTGTATTCACGGCATTCGAGTTTTTTAGCCTTAATATATTTTTCGCTTACGTGCGGCCCCAAAATATTTAAGACAAACTCGTCTTTTTCAAGTTCGGCCAAAGCTTTTTCCAGGGAGTCGGGCAGACTTTCCACATGGGACTGTTCGCGTTCCGTCTTTGTCATTTTGTAGACATTTCCGTTTACCGCTTCGGGAGGTTCGAGATTGTTTTTAACGCCTTCAAGACCTGAGGCCAAAATGACCGCAAGGGCAAGATAGGGATTGGCCGAAGGATCCGGCGAGCGCAGTTCTATACGGGTAGAGTTCCCGCGTGATGAAGGAATACGGATAAGAGGGCTTCTGTTTTGCGCAGACCATGCAATGTGAACGGGAGCCTCCTGGCCGGGAACCAAACGCTTATAAGAGTTTACCAGGGGATTGAGTATAGCGGTCATTCCCTTGATGTGTTTCATAATACCCGCTATAAAGCTGTAGGCTTCGCGGCTTAAACCGTTTATATCGTCGGGATTGTAAAAAATATTCGTTCCGTTTTCGGACATTGAAAGATTTATATGCATACCGCTTCCTGCAACACCGAACACGGGTTTGGGCATAAAGGTTGCGTGTAAACCGTACTTATGCGCAATGGTTTTAACCGCAAGTTTAAAGGTCATCACGCGGTCGGCCGTTTCAAGGGCATCGCCGTATTTAAAGTCGATTTCGTGCTGACCGGGAGCGCATTCGTGGTGAGAAGCTTCGATTTCAAAGCCCATTTCTTCCAAGTTCAATATAATATCGCGCCTGACATTTTCACCCGGATCTATGGGACCCAAATCAAAATAGCCTGCATCGTCAAAGGTTTTTAAAGTCGGCTTTCCTTTTGAGTTTGTACGGAACAAAAAAAACTCGCATTCGGGCCCGACATTAAAGGTATAGCCCAAAGAAGCGGCTTCATCGAGTACTTTGCGCAAAACACGGCGCGGACAGCCTTCAAAGGGCAGCCCGCGGGTTGTATATACATCACAAATAAGGCGCGCAACGCCGTCGGCTGCGGGGCGCCACGGAAAATGAGTATAGCTGTTCACATCGGGGTAAAGATACATATCCGATTCTTCTATGCGGACAAAGCCCTCAATCGATGAACCGTCGAACATGCACTGATTGCTCAGGGCTTTTTCCAATTGACTGACGGTAATCGCCACGTTTTTAAGAGAGCCGAGAATATCGGTAAACTGCAAACGTATAAAGCGAATCCCCTGTTCGTTCGCTTTTTTTATAATATCCTGTGCGGTAAGAGAAGCCACGGTTATCCCCTTGGGCTGAGAATGGACTGTTCGGAATCCCTAAAATGAAACCGTATTTTAGAGATTGCTCATTATATCAAAATAAAAAAGGTCTTGCAAGCAGGGGATTGTGTATGATTTCTCTCTTGTTATGCCGATATATATTGTATGAACGATTTGTCTCTGTTTTCGATTTTGCGCAGCGTTATCACCGATTATCGCGTAATAGCGGCCTTTGTTACGGTTTTATTATATTTGAATTTTATATTTTATGTAGTGCGCTATAAGAAAAAAAAGGGCGGATCTAAAAAGCGGCTTGTAAAAATAAAAGCCGCCGCTCCGGCACCCGCAGCCGAAAATGCGGAAGCGGGAAGTGAAACGGAAGAAGGAAACTCGGAAGCCGATACGGGAGAATAATTTTTTAAATAAAGAACTTTTTTTTATCTACACGCCCGCTTTTTATAAGTTCATACAACATTTCCCCGGCATCTTCTTCGGTTACGATATTGCTCCCCGCAATCGGAGCATATAAGCCGTTTTGTTCCCTGCAAAATACCGAAAGAGCTTTTTTAAAGCCGTATCTTTTACGATTTTTACATAAAAACCGCATAAAACTTTCGACATCTTCCGCCGTATTTTTTGCCTCTTTTTCGCAGATGTCGCAGCCGGAACATACGCAGTTTTCTTCGCCGAGAGCCTTTAACAATACCTCTCTACGGCAGCTTAAAGCATTTGCAAAATCGGAAAGTACCGCATAGCGCTCACCTTTTTCCGCGCTTTGCTTGTCCGCTTTTTCTTTATCCTGAAGCGCCCACAACAAAAGAGCCCGGGCAGGCTGTCCGTCGCGTCCTGCGCGCCCCGCTTCCTGCACATAGGCTTCCGCGGTGGAAGGCGCGTCGTAATGGATAACGGTACGGATATCCTTTTTATCCACTCCCATGCCGAACGCACACGTGGAAATAAGCACCGCATCTTTTTTAGGATAAAACCATTGTTCCGTTTCGGCCTTTTCTTCGCGCGTTAAACCGGCATGGTAAAAGCGCACGGTATCGGTTTCGCCGCGTCTGTATAAAACATCGCGCAGTATAAGGGCAAGTTCCTTTGTGCGGCTGCGGCTTGCACAAAAAACAACTGCGGGGCGCTTTTCCTTCATAACCAGTTCAATAAGTGCGGGTGTTTTAGCCGCACGGCGGTGCACCGAATAATGTATGTTCGGCCTGTCGGTTTCGCCGCGCACAATGTGAACGTCATTTGCGAATAAAACTTCGGCCACGCGATTTAAAACGGTGTCGGAGGCGGTCGCTGTAAAAGCCGTTACCGTTTTGCAGCCCAACTGCTGTATAATCCTGCCCAGCTCTAAATACGCGGGGCGGAAACTGTCGCCCCATTCGCACACGCAGTGCGCTTCGTCTATCGCAATGTGAGCTATAGTGCATTCGGCCAAACGCTTTACCAGAGGTCCGCTTTGCAGTACTTCGGGGTTTGCCAGTATAAAGCGGGCGCCTCTTTTTATGCGCTCAAAACACTCATTCCGTTCGTCCTCGCTTTGACCGCCGCGGAAGACAACCGTATCGAGCTTTGCTTCATCGAGGCGGCGCTTTTGGTCGTTCATAAGGGCAAGCAGGGGATAGATAATCAGCGTAGGTCCCTTCAAAAGAAGGGCGGGAACCATAAAGCACAAAGACTTTCCGGCTCCCGTAGGCAAAAGCACGATTTGATTTCCCCTCTCCCCTTCTTCGGCGGCTTCAAGGATATTCGCAATAACCATGCGCTGCCAGGGATAAAGATAAGCGATACCGAAGTACTTTTGCGCGGCATCTGCAACCGGGTCGGCGGCAACCGGGTCAACGGTATGAACCGCCGCGTCAACGGGTACACCGCAGTTTGGCCGACAGTATAAATCGGCGTTTACACTGCCGGCGCCGTTTTTCAGGGCTATTTTATATTCTTCCTGCATACACGCTCCTATAGTATATATAGGCGCAGACTGCATTTTTTTTAGACTTTTTGTAAAAAAAATTGTATAAAACGGAAAACAAGTCTAAAAAAAGGTTGCAGAAATTAAAAGAAAATAAAAAAAGCTGTCTTAAAAGCGCTTACTTTTCCGACAGCCTGAATCTTATTACTCCCCGAACCTTATTCGGCCCTTATTGTCGTATTTTTTACGACAACGTCGTGCGATGAGCCTTCGGCGATTGACGCTTGGGAAACAAGGGTAATGCGCGCTTTTTGCTGCAATTCTTCAATGTTTAAAGCGCCGCAGTTACACATTGTATGGCGGATTTTACTCATACTCACACCCACATTGTCGTGCAAACTTCCCGCATAGGGAACGTAGGAATCGACGCCTTCTTCAAACGACAGTTTGGCGCTGCCTCCGAGGTCGTAGCGCTGCCAGTTGCGCGCGCGGTTCGAGCCTTCGCCCCAATATTCTTTAACGTAATTGCCGTTTATAATCAGCTTATTGGTCGGGCTTTCGTCAAAGCGGGCAAAATAGCGGCCGAGCATTACAAAGTCCGCTCCCATTGCCAAAGCAAGGGTCATGTGATAATCGTGGACAATACCGCCGTCCGAGCAAATCGGAATATAGACGCCCGTTTTTTTATAATACTCGTCGCGCGCTGCGGCTACCTCGATAACGGCGGTTGCCTGCCCGCGCCCTATACCCTTTTGTTCGCGCGTTATACAAATGGAACCGCCGCCTATACCGATTTTTACAAAGTCCGCTCCGGCTTCGGCTAAAAACAAAAAGCCTTCTTTATCGACGACGTTCCCCGCACCCACACGCACTTCTTTTCCGAATTCGGTATGAATATCGTTGAGGGCGCGCTTTTGCCACTCGGTAAACCCTTCAGACGAATCAAGACAAAGCACATCGGCACCCGCTTTTAAGAGGGCGGGAACCCTTTCCATATAGTCGCGCGTATTTATACCCGCCCCCACAACATAGCGGCGGCGGCTGTCGAGCAGTTCAAGCGGGTGCTCTTCGTGGCTTGCATAATCTTTTCGGAACACCATCGAAGTAAGACAGCCGTTAGGCGCAACGACGGGAAGACAATTCAGCTTATGCTTCCAAATCACATCGTTCGCTTCGCTTAAACTTATGCCTTCCTTGCCGGTAACCAAGTCCGCAAGCGGCGTCATATAATCGCGGATAAGGGCTCCCGGCGGCGTGTGCGAAATGCGGAAGTCGCGGCCCGTTAAAATACCGACAAGGCGGCCTTCGGCGGTTCCGTCCTCGGTAACGGCAATGGTCGAATGCCCCGTGCGCGCGGTCAGTTCGAGGGCTTCGTGCAAAGTTTGGTCCGGACGGAGGTTTGAATCGGACGATACAAAGCCCGCCTTATGTCCCTTTACCTTTGCAACCATTTTAGCCTGATTTTCGATGCTTTGCGAACCGTAAATAAAGGAAATACCGCCCTCTTTTGCCAAGGCGATTGCCATTTTGTCGTCGGAAACCGACTGCATAACGGCGGAAACGAGGGGAATGTTCATATAGAGTTCGGACACTTCACCCTTGCGGAATTTTACCACAGGCGTGCGTAAACTCACCTTTGAAGGAATGCATTCTGCCGACGAATAGCCGGGAATTAAAAGATATTCGGAAAATGTATGCGATGTTTGTTCGTAAAAATATGCCATAGATAATTATAAAGGCCTTGCCGATTGTTGTCAACTATGGCAGATGACATTTTATGAGCCGAACAGTCTGCGGGCATTTTGCAGTACCGCGGCGGCCAATTCTTCGGTAGACAAGCCGCGGATATTCGCAACAAAGCGGTAAGTGTGTTCAATGAGCAACGGGGTGTTCGGTTTTCCGCGGAAGGGAACGGGGGCCAAATAGGGGGCGTCGGTTTCCAAAAGCAGGCGGTCGGCGGGAATAAAGCGCACCAGTTTTTCGGTTTCGCTTATTTGTGCTTTTTTTGCGTATGTTACCGAACCTGAAAGCGATATGTACCAGCCCTCGTCCAAAAAAGCGCGCGCTTGTTCGACACCGTAAGAATAACAGTGCAGCACGCCTTTTTTTTCGCCCGCGTTTTTAATGCCCGCAAGGGTTTGCTCAAAGGCGTCGCGCGAATGAACGATAAGGGGAAGCTCCAATTCCCGCGCCAGCTCAAGCTGCATATCGAACAGTTCGCGCTCCCCTTCTTCGTCGGCATCGTCGGTATTCCAGTGGCGGTCAAAGCCGCATTCGCCGATTGCACACAGGCGCTTTTCATCGCATAATTCAATTTGTTCGCGCAAAACGTCCATATGCAAAAAGCGGTCGGCAATCGCCTCTTTATCCGGCCAAATACCCGCACCGAAACGCAGCATTGAAGCAGCCCGCTCTTTAAGCGATGAATCCTGAACGGAAGCGGTTATGCCGTTTATAAAATCGATACGCTCTTTTAAATCGTTCGAGCGGGTACCCGAATCCAAAACAAAGGGTACTTTTTTATCGGCAAGCTCACGTATAACCGAGGCGGCGTCTATACCGCGCCCGGCAAGATAGGTTAAATGGCAGTGGGTATCGGTAAACATCGGTTCGGGGGCGGCCTTATTTTACCACTTCATAGGGCCAGCTTATAATACCGCCGAAATCGTAAATTGCCGTATAGCCTAAGGCTGCAAGTTTTCCCGCAGCATTGCGGCTTCTGGCCCCCGAACGGCAGTATACGAGGATTTCGGCGTTTAAGTCGGGAAGCTGAGCCGGACGGCTTGAACCGATGGTTTCGTTGGGAATTACAATAGCACCCGGAATGTGCCCCGAATCGTATTCGGCCTGTGTGCGCACATCAACGATGATTACGCCGCCCTTATCCATACGGGCCTTTGCTTCCTGAGCGGAAATTGTAGAAAAGCTATTCTTTTGCATATTTTTCTCCTTTGCACCTAAGGCTCCCAAACAGGAAGCGCATACAATCAAAGCGGCATAGACAGCAATTTTTTTTACCGCTTTTACAGCTTGTTTTTTCATACATACCTCTTTATAAATCGTTATTTTTCCGTTACCGCTTATTTTCCGCAGCGGCAATTTTTTCCAAAAGTGTAATGCCTTCAATATACATACGCGGAATATGAAAGGGACCCTTATACATATTTCCCTTAAGCGGCGTTGAAAGGGTTCCGTCGCGGTGAAAATAGCCGTAACATTCGCCGTATTTTTTATCGGGAAAGCGCTCGTGAAAATAGTTGTGCGCAAGGCTAAAGCGCGTTTGATATTTTTTTTGTCCCGTCAGGTAATAGGCATACAGCGAAGCGATAACCGCTTCGTTTTGCGGCCACCAGAATTTCATATCCTGCCAATATTCGCTGAGGCTTTTATTTTCGATGTCGCGGAAATATATAATACCGCCGTACTTTTTATCCCAGCCGCGCTCCCACATCCAATCGAACATATCGAGGCCCAACTTTTGTAAGTCTTTATCGCCGCGCTCAATCCCCTCTTTCATTATAAACCACGAGCCTTCTATAGCGTGCCCCGGATTTAAAAGACGGCCTTCAAAATGCTCATACTGAACCGAACCGTCCGGAGCGCACTGTTCGAGCACCGCCTTTAATTCGGGCTTTATAAAATACGTTTTGATTTCGTCTAAAAGAGTGTCGATGTACCGGTTGCAAAAATCTTCGCCTTCCATATTGAATTGACGCAAAGATGCACGCAATTCCGAAACGGTATTCAATAAAATCATCGGAACGCCGAAACCGCGCGCGAGGGCGTTTTTTTCATCGAATTTGGGAATAAGCAGACCGGGTGTTGAGCGTATTTCGTCGATTTTTTTAAGCAGATTGAAGGCTTTTTGTACGTAAGATGCTTGACCCGACGAGCGGCCGTAAGAGGCAAAACCGACTACCGCAAAGGTTTCGCTGAAAAAATAGCGCAGGCGCTTTATAACCGGCTTTCCGTCCCCGGTAAGGCGAAAATACATTCTTCCGTCGGCCTTATCGGTGCAGTGCTTTTCTATAAAGTCCGCCAAAGAGCGGCAGGCATCCAAGTATTCGGGGTGTTCTTCTCCGTAAGAGGCGGCCTTCATATAGGCGTGTGCGAAGGTCCACAAAGCGCGGCCCTGAAACCACACCGATTTATCGCTTTCCAAAAGGCTTCCGTCCCTGTCCAAGCCCGTGTATATTCCGCCGTGAACGGAATCCATACCGTACTGTAACCAAAAAGGCAGCACCGAGCCGGTAAGATTTTTCTTATAAAACGAAAGCAGTTTTTTTGCATTGAATTCTTTTGTTGCCGTATGCATATCGGCTTCTACGGTATAACAAGCATTCGGCTTTGTCAAGACAGGGCGTTTGCATAAAGGAACCGCGCCTTCCCCGTTCGGGGAACGATGTTTTCCCTGTACGGGGAACAGGTGCTTCACCGAGCGGGGAATGGGCTCTTCACCGAGCGGGGAGTACAGCCCTTAAGCTTTGGCGGTGCAAGGCAGTTTATAGACAATTTCGCGTAATTCTTTAAGCGTTTTATTGCCGGTGCTGAACTTGGTGCGTACTATTACCGTAACATTGCCTGCCGGTACCGCCGCAGGTACGCGGGCGATAAGCGGATGTCCGGCAAAACTATACAATTCCCCGTTTTCGTGTTACACTGTGAATGAAGGAGGTGATGGAAGAATGTCTAAACACAAACGCAGCTACAAAGATTCTGTTTTTGTCGATTTGTTCGCAGAAGACGAAAAAGCAAAAGAAAACTTTTTATCACTCTATAATGCCTTGCACGGAACAAACCTGCCTCTATCCTGTCCCGTAGAAAATATAAGGCTTGATAACGTAATGTATATGAACATTATAAACGATGTTTCCTGCCTTGTGGACGGTAAAATCATCGTGTTGGCTGAACACCAATCTACCATAAACGAGAATATGCCTTTACGCTTTTTGCAGTATATCGCTCGGCTGTACGAAAAACTGCAAGCACCGACAGACAGGTATCTGAGAAAGCTGTCAAAAATACCCGCGCCCGAATTCTATGTTTTCTATAATGGTGTAGAAGATTATCCTGAAACCGCAATTCTAAAACTCTCCGATGCTTTTATAACGAAATCCGCACCCGCACCCTTGGAGTTGACGGTGCAGGTTTTAAACATCAATACAGCTAAAGCACATAAAGTTTTAGCCGCGTGCAAACCGCTTGAAGAATACAGCCTCTTTGTAGAAGAGGTACGAAAGCAAATGCAGCTCGACAGCGAAAACGGCTTTACCAATGCGGTAAAGATATGCATAGACAAAGACATCTTAAAAGACTACTTACAGAGAAAATCACGGGAGGTAATAAACATGTTAATAGCTGAATACGATTACGACACCGACATCGCGGTACAAAGACAAGAAAGCCTGATGATCGGCATACAACAAGGTCTTGAAAGAGGTTCTCACCAAAAAGCTATTGAAACGGCAAAACTGATGAAACAAGCAAATTGCGAACTTAGCTTTATTTTGCAAATGACAGGACTTTCCAGAGAAGAAATAGAAGTCTTATAAAAATGTGTGGTATTGAACATGTTAATAGCTGAATATGATTGCGACACCGATATAGCCGTACAGCGTACTTTGCAGACAAAGCCTCTTTGATACGGTGAGCAAAGAGGCTTTGATAGTGAATGTTAAGCTTTGGCGGTGCAAGGCAGTTTATAGACAATTTCGCGTAATTCTTTAAGCGTTTTATTGCCGGTGCTGAACTTGGTGCGTACTATTACCGTAACATTGCCTGCCGGTACCGTCGCAGGTACGCGGGCGATTATTTGGCTCGGCTGGTTTACCGAGAGGCGGCGGGTTACTTTGTGCTCGGTGCCGTCCGCAAGGCGGAAAAAGACTCCCTGAGATGCGTCGGTTTCGTCTATTTTAAGCTTGTTGCCTTCGATGATAATGTCGTCGCCTATTGTTAAGGTGCCGTCGTTTAAGGGGAGAGAGGACACCCCGTTCCGGGCAGGGTTTCCTCTCTCCCCTTGCCCCCTCTCACTTTCCCGCACAGCCAAAGGCCTCGCCGGCCTTTGGAATCCGGCCTATGCAGCTGACAGCTGTATGTTCGATATTATCTTTAAATGTGAGCAATTCTTCAGAATTGCGAACCTAAAGCTATTTTTATGCGATGTTTCGCGCTTGTCGCGAAACTCGACGTTGAAGCGAGCGGCGCTATGTAAGCCGTAAGCTTCAACCGTACGTTTGTGCACCTTTTCGTCGTAGGGGGCGTTTTCGGTAGCCCACACACCCGACACGCGCGGGCTTATTTGCACCAAGCCGTCCATAAAGCTCACTCCCTCTTGGATAAGGTCTTTTACCGCCTTGTCGCGCATGTTGAGGATATTGATGATGGTTTCTTTTCGGAACTCTGTGCGCTCCTTTGTGATGATTTCCGCAATGTCCTCGTTACGCTGAGTTGCGGCGTGAGCGTGAACGTCCGCAATACAGTCGCGGTCGTTTTCCTTGGTTAAGGTGTTGGGACGTAAGTACACTTCCCAAACGCTTTTCTTTTTTGCCATAAAAACCTCCTTGGTTAGGGGGAGAGAGCACCTGCTTAAAAGCATACGTCCTGTATGCTTTTAAGCTCGAGTTTTTTGCAAGCAAAAAACTCGCCGAACTTACACGGGCGGACATCCTGTCCGCAGTTCCTCTCTCCCCTCATTCGCAGTCCCGAACAGGATGTTCGGGAAAGCTTTATATCCCCGACGTTTTAGGCGGTGTACACACCGCCTAAAACTCGAAGCATAAAATCGCACACGGATGTGCGATTTTATGCACCGCACTGCCAAAGGGCTCTGCCCTTTGGAATCCCGAACATACAGCTAAAACTGTATGTTCAATGTTACCTTTAAGTGTGAGCACATTTTCAAATGTGCGAACTTAAAGCCGATTATCCGCGATGTTTATGACGGGCATAAGCCCGTCATAAACTCGACGTTGAAGCGAGCGGCGCTATGTAAGCCGTGAGCTTCAACCTGTACCCGCCGTTCCCGCTGTTCCGTAGGAAAAGCGGGAAATTTCTTTTCACAGTCCCGGCACGGATGCCGGAACAGTTCCATATAAACAAGATTGCCTGCGGCAAACCGTTTGCCGTAGGCAATCTTGAAGCATACAATCGGACAGGACGTCCGATTGTATGCACCGCCCCTAAGAACCCGGCCTATACAGCTGACAGCTGTATGTTCAATGTTACCTTTAAGTGTGAGCACATTTTCAAATGTGCGAACTCAAAGCCGATTATCCGCGATGTTTATGACGGGCATAAGCCCGTCATAAACTCGACGTTGAAGCGGGCGGCGCTATGTAAGCCGCCCGCTTCAACCCTACTCCATCGTTACAACAATGCCGAATGCTTCAGCGTTGTTGTCGGTAAGGACGGTTACTTGGGCATCGGAGTCAGGGGTAATGCCGGAAGTGAACTTCCAATAGGCGGCTTTTCGACCGCCGCCGGTATAGAGAAAACCTGCCGCATAGATGTCGTTTCCGAAAACGTAGAGGGCATTCACCGTGCCGCTCTCGGTGCTTAACTGTATGGCTGTAAAGGAGCTGTCCTTTCCCTTCCATACACAGGGCTTGCCGTCGTTGCTCATCCCGCCTATAAAGACAAGGCCGTCTTTTGTACAGACGGCGGTTGCGTCGGAGCCGGCGGACGTTCCAAGTTCCGTTTCCGTTATCGCTGCGCTTGAACCCGTGCCCGTAACCTTCCATACCGCAGCATTGCCTGCCGCATTCCGTCCTGCAGCGTAGGGTGTGCCGTCCAAAAGGCATACCGCCTTGGGATGTACAGAGCTTCCCGTAGCCAGTTCCGTTTCGGTGCGCGAGTCTTTGTCAAGAGCTTTGTTTATTGTCCATAAGGCACCTTTTGTTTGGGAGGAGTCGCTGTTGTATATTGTTCCTACGGCATACAAGGCCGAAGGCGATGAGCATACGCCGTAAGCTATCGAACCTTCCTCCGTTCCCTCTCTTGTATGCAGATGAGCGATGCGCACTCGCGTTTTGTCCGTTATGTCGGCAACGGAGGCTTCCCCCAGTCCGTCTTTTTTGAGCTTTCCCGCTATGTAGAGGGAAGCGCCTTCGGTTAAAATTGCATGTGCGAAGGTCCAGCCTTCGGGACTTTTCCAGTGTACATTGTTTTCTTTCCATACAACAGCATAAGATTCTCCGGAAGCATCCTCATACCCTGTACTGTAGGCTTTTCCGTCTTTAAGGGTAAGGGAACGTGCTAATCCTCTAGTCATTCGCGAGTCCATAGGCAGTTCGTGCTTGGTGCCGTTTTTCCAATAATGGGGCTTCGGATTTCCGCCTGTTGTTATAGAGCCTGCAAGGTAGACAACCTTTGTAAGCGTTGTGCCGCCGCCCGTGTTACCGCCGCCCGAGGCGTTGGGGCAGGCGGTAATAAGCAGTGCTAAAAGTGCGGCTGTGATGAGTGCCGCGGCTCCCTTAAAAGTGCGGACGGGGACTGCTGTCCGATTTCCTAAAAATGTAGTTCTTTGTTTTGTGTTTTTCATTGTTTTTCTCCTTAATAAATAATTCATAATTCTTATCTGCACACGGACGTGCAGAAAAGCTATAGATAATGAGTTTTGGGCAAAGCCCAAAACCCGAGTTCAAAACCGAACAGGACGTGCCGAATGCCGCACATAAAACATCCTGTTTTAAATCCTGCACACGGATGTGCAGAAAAGCCGTTAGTAATGAGTTTTGCGCAAGCAAAACTCGGTTTAAAAACCGCACAGGACGTGCGGTTTTTAAACCGATTACGGGGGTTTGTGTCTAAAAAAAGAGGGTACGGGCTTTACCCTACGCTCTTTTATATGCGAAGTGTGTTTTGTGTGTGAGTGAAAATGTATTTGGGCACAGCTAGCCCTCAGCTGTGAAGCTGTGAAGCTGTGAAGCTGTGAAGCTGTGAAGCTGTGAAGCTGTGAAGCTGTGAAGCTGTGAAGCTGTGAAGCTGTGAAGCTGTGAATTTTGCGCGTGGATGCGGTACCGTGTCAAGTACTTTTGCCGTTTTTCCGAACTTTTTTGAGAACTCTTTATTGTACTGTTTAAGCGGTTTATTTTGCCGTTCATAAGTCCTCGCAGTTCACATTCCTCCATTCACTTTCCGGCGCATACACGGATGTATGCTAAAGCTATAGGTAAGGAGTTTTACGCGGAGCGTAAAACTCGGATTAAAGAGCGGACACGATGTCCGCTCTTTAAACATTATAATGCAAGTTTTTGAGAATAACAACTTTTCGGGAAAGTTTTTTGTAATTTGTTTTTGGGAAAGTGCGAGGGGCGAACTTTGAACTTTGACATTCGCAGTCGGTGTCGTAGTCATATTCGGCCAGTAACATGTTGATTCTTATAAAGCTTTCACTTCTTCAATACTTAAACCGGTAGCTTGAGCGATATTTTCGATGGGAAGATTCATTGCAAGTAAGTTTTTTGCCGTTTCAAATGCCTTTTGGTACGCGCCTTGTTCAATTCCTTGTTGTATGCCTTCTTCCCGTGCGTCCATTTCGAAGGCCGACATAAAGCGGTATTCCTGCCGCGCCTGTTCGTTTTGTTTTACAGTCCGTATCATTGCTTCTATCCTCCCGGTGAGATCAGTATTTGCCGCACCCGTTTTCAGATATTCCAAAAAGCCTTTCAGCTCCGCGTCTTCGACTTTGCTGAATGCTTCCGCATTGATTATAATCTTTTTTGTTCCGTCTTGTAAGGGGGTATGCAAGTCTTCAAGGCAAATATTCTCGAATGTATAAAGAGGTTTCCCTTTTCCGAGTGCATCGAATACGCAGACGAAAATAATATAGCTGTCGTTTAATGTTTTGTAGTGAGCACCTTTGTCTAAGAATGAAATGTCGATTGCTGCCTGATAATAACGCATACGCTTCGGAATATTGTGTTCGTTGCTTATCTGCATTTCAATATCGTAAGATTTGCCGGCTTCGTCTTTTATAAGAAGGTCAAGACGTACCGACTTGGATTCAGAACCGGTAACAACAGCGTTTTGAGATGACAGATAGGTGATTTTCCCGATTTTATCTGCTAAAACCATTTCAAGAAATTCTTTACATATGGCTTCGTCCCGCATTACCTTGCAAAACATAAAATCGTCGGCAAGGGTCAGCTCATCAAATTTTTTTTTCATCGGCACATCCTCGTTTTTCCGGCCTGCACACCGTTACTAATCCGACTTTGTTTTCAAAACCGCTAAAAAGGCGCTTTGCGGAAGTTCCACATCGCCGACCATTTTCATGCGCTTTTTGCCCTCTTTTTGCTTTTCAAGCAGTTTGCGCTTACGGGTAACGTCGCCGCCGTAGCATTTGGCAAGTACGTCTTTTCGCAGGGCGTTAACCGTTTCGCGGGCGATAATTTGTCCGCCTATGGCGCCCTGTATTGCAATTTTAAATTGGCGGCGGCTTATTTCTTCTTTTAACTGACCGCAGACACTGCGCGCGCGTTCAATCGCATTTCCCCTAAACACAAGGAGCGATAGGGCGTCCACCTTATTGCCGTTAATTAAAATATCAACCTTTACCAAATCGGTGTCGCGGTAGCCTATAACTTCATAATCGAAGGAGGCATAGCCGCGGCTGTAGCTTTTTAAGCGGTCGTAAAAATCGAACAACACTTCGGCAAGGGGCATTTCGTAGATAATTTCAACCCGCTTTTCGTCGAGATACTGCATATTGGTTTGGGAGCCGCGCTTTTCGGTACACAGGGCCATAATCGAGCCTAAAAACTCGGCGGGGGTAATAATGGACGCCTTTATGTAGGGCTCTTTTGCCCAGCGTATAAGCCCCTGATCCGGATAGTCTGCGGGATTATCGACAAAAACTTCCGTGCCGTTTGTCATACCCACCTGATAGCGTACCGAAGGGGCGGTAAAGATAACCGATTGGTCAAAGTCGCGTTCCAAGCGCTCCTGCACGACTTCCAAGTGCAAAAGGCCCAAAAAGCCGCAGCGGAAACCGTGTCCCAAAGCCAAAGATGCGTCCTTTTCGTAGGTTAAACTTGCATCGTTCAGCTTGAGTTTTTCCATGCTGTCGCGCAGTTCTTCGTAATCGTTTGTGTCCACCGGATAAATCGACGAAAAGACAACCGGCTTTACTTCTTTAAAACCGGGCAGCACTTCGTCGGCGGGGTCGTCGGCAAGGGTTACCGTATCTCCGACGCGCACATCGGAAACGGTTTTAATGCCTGCAATAAAATAGCCGACATCGCCCTCGTTCAGTTCGCGCGTTTCTTCCAGTTTGATTTTAAACACGCCGGTATTTTCGATTTTGTACTCGGAGCCGGACGACATAAAGCGTATGGTTTGTCCCGGCTTGATTTTGCCGGCGAACATACGGATATGAACGACAACCCCGCGGTAGGGGTCGTAGCGGCAGTCGAACACGAGGGCCTTCGTTTTTCCGCCCGTATCGTGAATAGGAGGCGGAATGCGCTGCACAATTGCTTCAAACAAGTCATCGATACCCTTACCCGTTTTCGCCGACACAAGGACTGCGTGTTCGGGGTCCAAGCCCAAATCGTGTTCTATTTGGCGCTTTACCGACGGAATGTCCGCAGCCGGAAGGTCGATTTTATTGATAACCGGAACGATTTCAAGGTCGTGTTCGAGGGCCAAGTACATGTTCGATAAGGTTTGAGATTCAACCCCCTGTGCCGCGTCAACCAGCAGCAAGGCGCCTTCGCACGAAACGATTGCGCGTGATACTTCATAAGAAAAATCCACGTGGCCGGGCGTATCGACGAAATTCAATTCGTAGGTTTTGCCGTCCTGCGCGGTATAGGGAATCGTTACCGCCTGGCTTTTAATCGTAATGCCGCGCTCGCGCTCGATATCCATATTGTCGAGTATTTGATTTTGAAATTGGCGCGCATCGATAATATTGGCCTTTTGTATAAGCCTGTCCGAAAGAGTCGATTTACCGTGATCTATATGCGCAACAATACAAAAATTGCGTTTTTGTTCCAAATTTGTCATCGGTATATTCTATTAGAAAAGATAAAGACTGTCCAGAGGCGCGCCGACGGCAAGATTCACGTCCAAATAACCGCTTTTCCGCTTTTTTGTATAGAGTTCCGCATAGACGGCGCCCTCGTCTTCAAACAGTTTGGTGCGGATTATTTCAACCGGATCGTTGGGCGAAAAACCGCTTTCGTCGGCAATGCCGCCTTTTACAACGGAGCGCACGGTAAATTTGCGCTTATTGCCCACCGAAGAGTGAACCAGTTCCATACCGAAAAGGGGATAAAACATACGGTATTCGGCTTCGCGCTCGTAAATCGTTTTTCCCGGATATTCGCTTCGGACATCGAGATAGACAAGGGCTTCACCCGGTATTTGTGCCCCCACTTTGTCGTCCGCAGACTGCTGTTTGCCGTCTGCCGGCGTTTTATTGTCCGCCCTCACTTTATCGTCCGGCGGCGCGGTTTCGGTTTTTGCAGGACGGCGATATTCGATACGCGCAAGAGAATCGGGGCGGCAGCCTATAAGCACAAACTGTAAATCCTCGATATTCCGCACGGCTTTTCCGTTGACGGCGCTTACAATATCGCCGGGTAAGAGTCCCGCACGCGAAGCGGAACTTCCGGGCATAAGATACAGTATTTCAACACCCGCTCCCGTTTTATCGGAAGGCTTGTGTTTAAAGGTACGCCCGTAAGCGCCCATCCATGCATGTTCGGTTTCGCCGCCCGAATATAAAAGTTCCAAAACGGTTTTAAGGTACTCGACGGGAATCGCAAAGTTTAAGCCCTGAAAAGCCGGAAGCCCCGCAAAGACAATGCCCTGCACTTCTCCCTTTTCGTTTACCAGAGGGCCTCCCGAATTGCCCGAATTGACGGCGGCGTCTATTTGCATAACCGAAACGGTGGATAAAAGCTTGCGGTCAAAAGAAGAAACGATGCCGGAAGTAATCGTGCTTTCCAAGCCCGCAGGAGAGCCTATGGCGTAGATGCGCTCCCCTACCGCAAGATTTTCCGATGACCCCAGAGTGAACACGGAAGGAGGCTTTATTTCGGTTTTTAACAAAGCCAAATCGAGGGTTTTGTCCCAGCCTATAACCTTAGCCGGGATGCGGGTTTCCGAATCGGAGGCTTTTTTTATATAGAGTTTACCGTAGCCCTCGTACTTGGGGTCCACCAAGTCGGCTATAACGTGGTGATTGGTAATAATATAGCCGCGCTCGTCGATAAAAAAGCCCGAACCGATAACGCGGGAAGCATAGCCCATGCCCTTTTCAACCTTGACGCCCAAGTCGACCCACACGGTAACGCTTCCTTGAATAAGGTCGGCGAGGGTTTTATCGGCTTGACGGGACGGCAAAACGGGAAGATTTTTAAAAGCGGTTTCGGCTTCAATGCGCGCTTTCGCAAACTCGGCACTTGGCTCAAAAGCAAGGCCGAGGGCACTATATGCGGTTTCCAAGCTTTCGGCAAAGCGGAGGGCTTCGGCATATTTTTTATCCCGATTTTTTTCATATACGAGTTTTTGCGTATAAGAGGCGCATTCATCGAATAAAGCACGGGCGCGCCGTATACAGTCATCTTTGTGTTCAAAATCGTCGGGACGTGCATCCGTTTCCCGGACAAGAAGGGCCGCCCGCCATAGGGAGCGTAAGGGGGAGGTTTCCCGTTCTTTTGCTATATCCTCCGTTTCTTTAACAAATATGCGCTCATCGGTAAAATCGGGAATACCGTAATCGGCTTTACGCGAAAGGCAGGAGCTGCACAAAAGAAAAATAGAGAGAAAAAAAAGAAAAGCCGGACGGCGCATAAATGTAAACGGCGGCACTAAAAAAACTCCTTTATCCGTACAATATTTTTATTCGTACAACACTTCGCCGAAACAGGTGTTTCCGTTTTTTACGGCGAAAATTCTGATAAATCGATCCTTTTCTTTTACCCAAAGTAAATCGCTTACCGTAACTATAACACCCGAACCGCCCTTACGGTTAAGCATTTGTATCATCATTTCGGCATAAAAATTACCCGGATATTCGCCAATCCAAAAAAACGGGGCAGCCGGATCTTTTGTAACGGGTTGTCCGTTTACGGAAACGGGAATACTCTTTTCCAGCATAACCGAAACATGCCGCCCGCTGAAAGGATGATCGTATTCTATGAGTTCTTCCGTTTCATTCCGTTTTGTGTAGTTCAGGTTCCATCCCCCACTTTCTCCGCTTTTTTCCGATAAAACAAAACTTCCGTCGCGTCCGTATTCTTCGGTACGGACGTCTTCTCCGTTCTTAAACACCGCGGATTGTATATACAGCCCCCGGGCCGAATCTTCACAGCCGAACAGACGGAGGCTTAATTCTTTTTCTTCTTCGCCGCTTTGCCCGTCGGCTTTTTCGGCAGCCTTTTCGGCATCATAGCCGTAGAATTCGGTCATTTCATAGGTACCGTTTTTATCTTTATCCGTGTTTCTGAAACGGAGTATGCCGTCTTCAAAATATCCGTATGCATAGGGAGTTCCGTTATCCGTATAAACGGCATATTGGATTCGGCCATTTAAAAGACTGAACCTTACCTTGCTGTCCGCATATTCGGTTGTTTGCCTTTCGACGGTATGAGAAAGAGCAAATAAATCCTGCAAGGGAAAATCGGGCGTGTTTTCGTTTATAACCGGAATATGTAAAAAAGCTTCTCCCTGAATCTCGGAAACGGGTTCTCTTATTATCTGAAAGGGAGTCCAAAAAAGACTTTTATCGCGTAAACTGTAGGTACAGCTTTGATTACAGGTTTTGGCCGCGAGGGAATCCGCTGTGTATGTTTTTTTTCCGTTCTCGGCGCCGCATATAACCTGTCCTGCCGCCGGCCAGACATCGTACCAAAGCAGTATATTTTCAGGAAAAAGACGTAACTTTACGGGCACACCGTAATCGCATTCGGCTTCCCATTCTTTTTGTCCGTCCTGATTTTTATCATATTCTATAAGAGAAGGTCGTCCCATACGATAGCGGACACTCATATCCCGAATACCGTCTTTATTCGTATCAAAGGCGATTGTCCCTCCGAACTTTTCATAAAAACGGCGCAAACGGTCTTTTACATCCCGTTCCGTAATCAAAGAGATAAAATGTTTTAACGCGTTATAATCGATTGTACCGCTTAAAAAGGGCAGCATATAATCGAATGCGGCATTTTCGCTTAAAAGACCGGCTTGCAGTGCATAAAGGCCGTATCGGACATCGGTTTTTCCGTATACATTCCATGCCTTAAGTAAGCGTTTTGTATCTTCCAAGCGGGGGGCAAAAACCGAGGCTTTAAGCAGTATATCGGGATTCGCTTTTTCAAGCAGTCCTATCCTCGATAAAAACAATTCGCTTAATTCGGCAAAATCCGCATCCGTATCCGAATACGGGACCGGATATTCGGCATCAAAAAATAAAAGCGCAAAACCTTCGTCTTCGGGGTATTGAAACGCGGCCCTTTTTATCATTGCCCGGGCTTCGCCGATTTTTCCCGAAATATAGAGGGCACGGGCGCGGCTATACAAAGCGTCCCGCGTATACAGGGCGGGTTTTTCGTCCAATAAGGCAAGGGCTTCGGAACTTTTTCCGGTTTTCAGTAATAAATCCGCAAGTAAAAGCCGCGCAGCATCGCGGTTATAATCGTACCACTGCGCACCCAAAGAAGCCTTTACCGCGGGAAGAATCATATAGGGCGGAACGCCGCGCGCCGATAAACCGAGTGCTTGGATAAAATACAAGTCGGCGATTGTATTGTCGTAACTTAGGCCCAAAGCAGCCTGAGAAAAAGAAGCGTCAAAATTTTCTTCGGCTAAAAGTTTTTTCGCCGTTTCTATATGGCGCACGGCGGTTTTGCGGTAGTATGTATCCGTTTGCGAAAAAGCACACACCGCGGATACACACAGATAACAGAGTGCGGCAAGACGCACCGAATTAAAATATTTTTTCCGCATAGCCGCCTCCTCTGTTCAGTTTTCGGCTTTTTTTTGTCCGCGTAAATTGACGCGCGGCCCTTCCAAACCGCTTCCGGCTTCTTCTTCGTTTTCGGCAGGCTCTTTAAGCGGCTCAAAGCCGAGCAGTTCGCGCACTTCCGTATCGTCAAGGGTTTCTTTTTCAACCAAAGCTTGGGTAAGCTTATCCAACTTATCGCGGTGCTCGGTTAAGATTTTTACCGCACGCTTTTTCGCTTCGGTTAAGATTTTTTCGACGGCACGGTCTATCTTTTGGGCGCTTTCTTCCGAGTATCCTTTGCGCCGCTCGATTTCCTTTCCCATAAAAATAGGTTCGTCTTCCTTACCGTAGGAAACCGCGCCCAAATCTTCGGACATTCCCCATTCGCATACCATGCGGCGCGCAATATCGGTTGCCCGCTGTATATCGTTTTGGGTGCCTGTAGTCGTATCGCCGTAGACAATCGATTCGGCCGCATAACCGCCGAACATAATAACCAGCTGGTCTTTAAGCCAGCTTTTTGTGTGAGAATAGGAATCTTCTTTAGGAAGACCGACCGTAAGACCGAGTGCCCGTCCGCGCGGAATAATCGTTACCTTGTGCAAGGGAGAAGCGTGCTTCAAATAATAGTACGGCAGGGCGTGCCCCGCTTCATGGCAGGCGGTCATTACGCGCTCTTTTTCGGGCATAACCATTGATTCGCGGGCAACCCCCATAAGGATTTTATCGCGCGCCTGCTCCAATTCGGGAAAGGACACCTTTTCTTTGTTTTTGCGTGCCGCAAATAAGGCGGCTTCGTTTATCATATTCGATAAGTCCGCCCCGCTCATGCCCGAAGTGGCGCGCGCAAAATGCTTAAAGTCCACATCGTCGGTAATTTTTATCTTTTTTGCATGAACGAGTAAAATCGATTCGCGCTCTTTAATGTCGGGAAGCGTAACGTGTACCTGGCGGTCGAAACGGCCGGGGCGCAAAAGCGCGGGATCCAAGACATCGGGGCGGTTGGTTGCCGCCAAGACGATAACGCCGTCCTTGTTGTCAAAGCCGTCCATTTCCACCAGCATTTGGTTTAAAGTTTGCTCGCGCTCATCGTGGCCGCCGCCGAAACCGGCACCGCGCGCGCGTCCTACCGCGTCAAGCTCGTCTATAAAGATAATCGCGGGCGCACGTTTTCTTCCCTGCTCGAATAAATCGCGCACACGGCTTGCACCGACACCGACAAACATTTCGACAAAATCGCTTCCCGAAATGTGCAAAAACGAAACGTCGGCTTCACCGGCGACTGCGCGCGCCAAAAGCGTTTTTCCCGTTCCGGGACTGCCGACCAAAAGCACGCCGCTGGGTATTTTTGCGCCGATTTCGCGGTATTTTTTGGGATTTTTCAAAAAATCGACGATTTCCGCCAATTCTTTTTTCGCTTCTTCCTGGCCGGCGACATCGTTGAAGGTTACCTTTTTTTTATTATTGTCGAAAAGGCGCGCCCTGCTTTTTCCGAACTGCATACCGCGGCTGTTTTGCATGGACATTTGCCGCATAATAAAAAATACAAAGAAAAACATGATAATAAGCGGTAAATAATTAAAAAGTTCGGTTAAAAGACTCGGTTTGGAAATCTTCCCCGACACTTCCACCCCGTTTTGCTCCAAAAAAGACATGAGTGCGGGATCTTCATAGGGAATAACGGTTTGAAAGCGCGACTGCATATCGGGCGCGGCATTTACCGAGCCCATGGTACCCGAAATTATTTTTTGGTCCTGAATCTGTACGGTTCGTATATGTCCTTGTTCAACCGCCGCCAAAAAGTCGCTGTAGGCTATCATCGGAAGAGCCGTATTTTCCCGATTTAAAAGCACAAAAAAGATAGAAAAAACCGCAATCAGAAGTAAAAATGAAAATCCGAAGCGGCCGCCTGAAGGATTTATATGCGGTCCCTGTTTTCCGTTTTTTTTACCGTTTTTTCCGTCATCCTGTATAAAAGGCTGTTTCATATGTTTCATCATCAATTTTTCCTAACTATAAAATAAAGCAAAACGGTATCGTCCTCATCACGGATAGAATCCTTAACATACCATGTAGGATACCCCAGGGGCTGTCCCCATATACACACGGGAACACCGGAGTATTCGATTACCGGAATAAGCTCTTTATGTGCCGGAGCAATTCCCCATTCGCTTCGAATTTTTTTTAAGCTTTTATGTTTTCCGTCGGCAGTTTTTATACGCCCCTTTGTATAAAAGCTCCGTATTTCAAAAGGCAGCTTAAAAGGCCCCGTATATACGTCTCCGTATTTATTTTCGGCAGGACAGTCCCCTTTCTGTACCTCGGGCCCGACTTTCACGGTACCGAAGGGAAGCTCATAGATTCCCGGCTTGCGTATATTAAGAAAAAAAGGCCCTTTATTTTCAGCGGTGTTTTTTTCTTTTTGCCCCTCTTTTTGTACATACACACGCTGTCCTATACAACTCAGCTCTATGCCCGCCCCGCACACCTTTTTTTGTCCGGCGGCAAAGGCTTTAAGCAGGGCATAGGGAACTCTCGCCCGTACGCCCGCTTTTTCCACAGCCGCATAGAGGGCGCGTATACGCACGGGAAATGCGGCTGCAAAAAAAAAGGCCGCCTCCGTTTGTACAGCCTGCAGGCTGTGCATAGACGGCTTCCATACGATAGATGCGGCCGCCTCTTCAATAAACGCACCCGTTTTCAGAGCCTTTTCGGCACCGGAAAGGACGGCCTTATCCCAGCCGGGAAAACGTTCATTTAAAAGCGGAACAAGGTGTAATCTGAGATTGTTACGGTAATAAGCGGCATCCGCATTTGTACTGTCCTCGCGAAAGGGAACCCTGTATTTTTCGGCATAAGCCTCTATTTCGCAGCGGGAAATATCCAAAAACGGACGGCAAAAAATACCGCGTCGCCGTGCCATACCCGCCGCAGCCTTGCCTGAAATTCCCGCAGAGGCTCCCTGCAAAAAACGCTGCAAAAGCGTTTCCAATTGATCGTCCCGGTTATGGGCCAGCAATACAAAGTCGGCTTCCCTTTGTGCCGCCTCCTTTTCCAAAAGGTTATAACGCATAAAGCGTGCCGCTTCTTCAATCCCTCCGCCCCTTTCAAGGGCAAGTTCTTCGATTTTTCCGGGAAGAATCGTGCGTATAACGCAGGGGATGCCCAAGGCAGCACAACAGGCTTCCACCAGGGACGTATCCCCTTCGGTTTCAAAGGCAGGCCGGATATTATGGTTAACCGTTACAACCGACAAAAAAAAAGGCGGAAGTGCGGCGGTATTTTTTGCCTGTATCTTTTCAGACAGCTCTTTCAAAGCATAAAGCATCACCATTGAATCGATACCGCCTGAAACCGCCAAAAGTAAAGACGGCGGATTTGAAGAAAAACCGATACCGCATTTTTCCAAACCCGCCGCAGCTTTTTCCGAAAAAATATTCACAACTTAGCGCAAAGGGCGAACCGCAGCGACAACTTCATCGGCTCCCGTAAGAACGGTTACTCCCGCACCGAGGTTCAAATCTTTTACCTTTAACTCGGTGTTCAAGCTTAATTCGTTTACATCGGCGATAACGCGTACCGGTAAATCCTTGGGCAAGCATTTGATATCGATTGTTTTGATACCCTTTTCCAAGGCACCGCCCTCGCGTACGCCCACGGGGTTACCGCGCACCAAAACCGTCATCGTAACGGTAAGCGGCTTATCCGGGTCGGGTGCATGAAAGTCGACATGAAGGTTTTTATCGGTAATAATATCGTATTCGGTAGCCTTAATTAAAACGGGTTTGCCTTCTTTTCCGTCGATTACGAGGGATACAAGGGTTGTAGCCGTTGCGGTTTTCCATACCTTGGTAAATTCGGCTTCATCCACATCGAGCATAAAAGCTTCACCTTTTGCATTATACATAACCGCCGGAATTCTTCCCGACGCACGTAATTTTTTTGCTGCAGACTTACCCGTTGCGGTACGCGAAGCGGCCTTTAAAACCAATTCTTCCATCTTAAACTCCTCATTGAGAAAATAAAATATAGGGAAAAACACTGCAAAATGAGAAAGAGAATGCACCCCATCGTTCATCACGCCAGAGTTTTTCATAAAAACACCTGTAAAAACGCGGTCTTTACAGGTGTTTTATAGCTGGACCGGCTGGATTCGAACCAGCGGAATACCGGTACCAAAAACCGGGGGCTTACCACTTGCCGACGGTCCAATAAAAATATGCATGCCGTTTCAAAATAAACCCGCGCACGGGATTGTACTCGGTTTACTCAAAATCCGCAGCTTCAGGAGTATCTTCTACATGCCCGGCTTCGTACTCTGCAAGAATTCTGTTTTGCAGTTCGGTACGAAAATCGAAACTTATCGGATGAGCAACATCCTTATAATCTCCCGATCCGGTTCTGCGGCTCGGCATAGCAATAAATAAACCGGACTTGCCTTCAACAACCTTAATATTGTGCACAACAAAACAGCTGTCAAAAGTAACGGTAACGTATGCTTTTAACTTGCCTTCAACCGCCGCTTTGCGAATACGAACCTCGGTAATCTGCATAACCACTCCTCACATGGTAAGATACCCTCGTGCACGGCACGACTATGCAAACGCTTTGCAGGGCTTTACAAAAAAGCACCGCCAATCGCCGCATAATTGAGCATAAGCATTTTTCGCTTCCGTCTCGGAAGAAAAAACACCGTATACCATGGAACCCGCTCCCGTCATATCGGCAAAGTCGGCACGGCAAGCTTTTACGCTTTCCAATGCCCCTGCGATAACCGGATAAGATTCCGTAAGCGGTTCCGTAAAACTGTTAGCGAAAGTCCAGTCGGCTGCGGGCTTTCGATAGATGTTTTCAAGATCCGCCAAAGGGGGAAACAACTTTGACTGCGGACGGTTCATACGTTCATCCAAAAGCGCGTAAGCTTCTTTTGTAGAACTGTGAACATCGGGCTGCACAAGAACAAAAAAAAGGTCCGTACGCGCTTCGATTTCCCTAACTAACTCGCCTCGTCCCGTCACCACGGCACATCCGCCGGACAGGAAAAAGGCAACGTCGCTCCCGATCCGGCTTGCAGCATACAACCTTTGTTTCGGAGAAAGCTCCGTATTAAAAAGCCTGTCCAAAACGGTAAGAAAAGCCGCCGCATCCGAAGACCCGCCGCCCAAACCGGCTCCTGCGGGAATACGCTTTGTCAATACGACACGCACCCCGTCCGAAACACCGGTAAGATTACAAAATTCCGTATACGCCGCCGTTAAAGTGTTGTGCGCCGGAAGTTCCATACCGTTCACTTCCAAACGGCATGTTCGATTTTCCGCCGTTTTACTTACGGTTAATTCATCATATAAATCGACCGCTTGTAAAACACTTTCAATATTATGGTATCCGTCGCTTCGTCCCGATTCATCAGGTGAAAGCACCCGCAAATGCAAATTAAGCTTTGCCGAGGCACGAATACGCAAATTATTCGGCATAATCAAATTATACAGAAAATTATTTTTTTGTCAAACGGTTTGCCGCAAAAAAATGTTTTTTTATATTTTTTAAAAAAAGAGGTTGACACAAATATAACTCTCATCTATGTTAGAGTAAAGACACTAAGTAAGGAAGTACTCAAATGCTCACTGACAGCGAGTTGCTGGATTATTCTTCAAGCGCGGGGTATGTTATCGAAAATGCCTACGATGATGAGTTTGACGATGATTTCGACGATGACGGCTTTGACGATTTTGACGACGATGAGTTCATGGACGACGATCTGGACGATTACGACGAAGGCGACGATGACTTTGAATATGATGATGACTTTGAATATGACGACGACTTAGACGAATAATCGTCCCCCGCGGTATTTAACGTTCGGTTTCGGCCTTTTTCCGGCCGGAACCGCCTAGAGGAGCTTTTCACCTCCGTGCCACAATTTTTCCAAATCATAAAAATTTCGCGCATCGCTTGTCATAAGGTGCACCACTATCGAGCCCATATCGATAAGGTTCCAATCGTCGCCCGAGGGCAATTTTCTGCTCGGTACGCGGATTTCCAAGGCATTAGCCTTTGCATAGTCTTTTACCTGGCGGTATAAGCCCTTCCAATGAGCACTGCTGTTTACCGTGGTAATAACAAAATAATCGGTCCAACTGCTTAACTGAGAAACATCCAATACAGCCGTATCCGCGCCCTTATAATCGGTTAAAATACCGGCAATTTCCAAGGCTTTTTCTTTTTCGTTTTTCATAGTATCCTCTTTAAAATAATCAGCGCACATAGCGGCCGTCAAAATCCCTGCCTAAAATAATCGTAAAGTCGACAAGGGTATCGACTTCGGATACATCCTCGTCTTTGCTTATTTCGGCGGTTTGTATATTTGTACAGCGTATAAAGTTCCCTATGTTTTTTGCAATTTCGTTGTTTCCTATATGGTCTATGATAACCGTTTTTTCATAGTCGTTCGTATCGGCATTGGCAGCGCTTAAAATATCATAACCGGCACTTTGCATCAACGCAGCCGTATTTTTTGCCAAACCCTGCACCGTTGTGCCGTTTTGTATCGCCAAAACATAGATACGGCTGTGCACAATTTCGGTTTCCGAAAGGAGGGCCGAAACGGTTTGCTTTAATACGTCTTTAATCAACTGTCCGTCGTAGTACGGGAATAAAAGCGTTTTACCGTCCACCGCACGCAAAGAACCCGTCACCGCTTGAGGAAACAAACGCTCGGCATCTATCATGGCTATTTTTTCCAAAAGGCTATACAAGCCTTCTTTGTCTATATTGGCCCGTATACGTGAAGCATAGACCGGAAAAACCTTTTTTTTAAAAATATCCGAGCGGCCTCTATTCAATGCCGCTAAAAACGCAACCACCGTATTTTGTAAACGGTCCTGACGGTCCGCGGCGGAGGCTTCTTTGTTTTCATATAAAATATACGTACGTATTTTATCTCCGTCAAGCGTCACCGAGCCGGAGGGCAATAAATAAGGCACTCCGTCAATCTTATCGTCAACCGGATAAGGAACGAATACGCGAAGGCCGCCCAAAAAGTCGGTTAATTCCGAAAATTCCTGCAAACCTATTTCCATTGTAAAGGGAATTGACATGCCGGTCAGCTTTTCTATTTCGGCCCGGTACACTTCAATACCCTTTTCTTTGTACACGGCATCTATGCGGTCCACCCTTCCCAAGCTTGCGTATATTGCACCCGTGTTTCCGAGTATGTCTATAAGGGCGCCGCGGTGAGACACGGGGTAATAGGCCATCAGCATGGTCGAAAGAGCTTCTCCGCCGTCTTCAATGACAATGAGCAATTTTATAATCTGGTCGTTTTGCAGCACTTCATCTACGGGGTTTGTTTTAAGGGAAAAAATCAATAAAAAAACGGATACCGCCAAAACGGCGATAATAAGCAATAAAAAGATAATGTGCTTTGAAGAACCGAACTGCGGTTTATATTTTGTCATTCCGTCTCCTCTTTTAATGATTTTATCAAATCGCAGGTTGCCGGCGCAAGGGTTCTTTTTTGTTTTTTCAAATACGCCGTGTTTTCCTTTGCAATTTTTAAAAGCAGTTTATTTAAGCTCAGCGTCATACATTTTTGAATATATTTTTCTCCGCTGTGCGGGCGAAGCGGTTCTATTTTATCGGCAATGTATAAAACCTTTGCCAAATCTCCCATACCGGCATATCCGAAGGTATGGCAGGCAACCGCTTCCAAAATATCGCCGTTGTGTATGCCGAAATCGCGCTTTAAAAGAACCGCCGCCGCCCTTCCGTGCAAAAGGGATTTTTTTTCCATTTCCAAATCGGATACGGGCTCTCCGTCAAGCACCGCCAAAGAAAAGATTTCCCCGCTGTCCATATCCTTACACATATCGTGTACAATGCCGGCAAAGTAACCGCTTTGCGCATCAAGACCGTAGCGGCGGCACAGGCGCTCTGCGGTTACGGCGGTGCGCACCGAATGCTCATAGCGTTTCGGATTCACAGCGGAAGCCGTATAGAGGGAAAGGCGTTCAATCAGAGCGGCACCTATCGGAAGCGAAGGCGTTTCGTTCACAATATCCGCATCGGTGTCTTTATTCACAGCCATAGAGCTTCCTCTCTACAATATAGCCGTAAACGCTTGCGGGAACAAGGGCTTTCCAATCTTTTTTTTCGGCTGTCATGCGCCGTATCGCAGCCGAAGAAACGGCATAAAACTCATTGTGAAGCCGAAGGTGCGGCCGGGGGAAAATCCCCGCTGCACCGGAATGCTCGCCTGCCCGATGCGGTTTATCGGGAACGCCGGCTTCCGCAGCAGAAAAACCGCCCTCGGGCAGCTTCTCAGCATCGAGGCAGGGACGGCGGCCGAGTACAATATCCGTTTTGTCGGCCAAAAGATCGGCGTTTTTCCATTTTGAAAAATCGGCGGTCAAATCGCTTCCGATAATAAGGCCTATTTTTCCTTCCAATGCCCCCGCATAGCGCGCTTCCAAATCGTATACGGTATCGATAGTATAGGAAGGGCCTGAGCGCTTTAATTCACAGTCGTCAATAAAAAAACGATTGTCGCCGTATTCGTTTAAAGCCCGTTTAAGCATTTCCAAACGGTCGGTATCGGAAGCGCCTGAAGCCAAAGTTTTATGAGGCGGCTCGCGCGCCGGAATAAACAACACACGCTCGTAGCCGTACTCGTCGGCCGCCTGTTTTGCCAAAAAAAGATGCCCATTATGGACGGGGTTAAAAGAGCCGCCCAAAATTGCAAGTTTCATCGGTCAGATTCCTTGCCATATAAGCAGTTACAGGTTCGCACGTGCGAACATTCCAAAACCGCAAGTTTCATTGCTCGGATCCCGGATACTGTACCTCTTGATCGTCTACCGACGCGCGGCTTGCAAGAAAATCGCTTTTTTTGTCCCGAACCGCTTGAACGCTGCCGCCGTATACAAGAGTTATCAATTCTTTTTTAACCCGGAGCAAGCCTTCGCCCGTATGCACCGAAAGAGGAACCGTTATCATATCCTTGTATGTTTCGGCAATTTCGGCAGCACGAAAGGCCGCATCTCCTACATCGATTTTATTGCATAAAATAATGCGCTTTTTTGATGCCAGTTCGGGCGAAAAAGCGTTTAATTCGGCATTCAGTTTTTCGTAGGCTGCCGCATAGTTGTCGTCGGAACAATCGATAATAAAGGCAAGGCCTGCGGTGCGCGATATGTGCTTTAAAAAGCGAATTCCCAAGCCGGCGCCTTCGGCGGCTCCTTCTATAATGCCGGGAATATCGGCTATAACGATATCCTGTTCGTCGTCGATGCGTAAAACGCCCAAATTGGGAATCTTGGTTGTAAACGGATAGGGCGCGATTTTAGGCCGGGCGTTTGTAAAGTAATCGAGAAGGGAGGATTTTCCCGCATTCGGAAAGCCCACCAAGCCGATGTCGGCCATAATGCTCAATTCGACGCGCAGTTTTTTTACATCGCCCGGCTTTCCTTCGTGGGCGTAGCGCGGCGCCTGATTTACCGAACTTTTAAAATGAACGTTGCCCCAGCCGCCCTTGCCGCCTTTTAAATAGGTAACGGTTTCGCTTTCCTCTTCGCCCGTAAAATCGCAAACAAGAACTCCCGTTTCGGCATCGGTTACCTTTGTTCCGGGAGGAAGCGGAATAATAACATCGTTCCCGTCCGCGCCGTGGCGGTTTCGGCCTTCGCCGTCGCCGCCGTTTTGCGCTTTAAATACAGGCTGTTTTCGTAAATGAGCAAGGGTTCTGAGATTGTGCTTTACGCAAAAAACGACATTGCCGCCCCGGCCGCCGTCGCCGCCTGCGGGACCTCCGTGCGGAACGTATTTTTCGCGCCGGAACGCGATACAGCCGTTGCCGCCCTTACCGGAGCGGACTTCTATGAGAGCTTCGTCGGCAAATTGAATCACGTTTAAGCTTGAGCAGGGATTACCGAAGCCAGCTTTCGACCCTTGCGTTCATGATAGGACACAACACCCGTTGCGGTTGCAAAGAGGGTATCGTCTTTTCCGCGGCCGACATTATCGCCCGGATGAATTTTTGTCCCGCGCTGGCGCACGAGTATGGAGCCGGCAGGCACAAAGGTTCCGCCGTATGCTTTTACACCTAAATATTTCGGATTGGAATCGCGGCCGTTTTTAGCGCCGCTTCCGCCTTTTTTACGTCCCATAGTATATACCTCCGCATTTTAATCAATCGTTTGCATCGGCGCGGTTTATGCGCACCGATATGTAAGGCGGATAATCGGTTTGCAATGACAAAAGCCCCTTTTGCAAAAAATCCGCCGTATAACTTAAAATCCCCGAAGCCGCTTCGTTTCTTTTTTTTACCGTAAAGGAAAGTTCTCCGCGTCCGGGAATATCGGTTTTTAATTCAATTCCGCTTTGTGCGTTTAAGACCTCCAATGCCGTGCGTACCAGTATACTGGCCGCCGCGCATACGATGTCTTTGCCCGCCGGTGCAAAGCCGGAATGACCGCTGAGCGCACAGGAATACAAATCACCGTTTTCAAAACGGGTAAGTACAGCCCGTATCACGCTCTCTTATTCGGCCTGCCCTGCCGAAATGCCGGTAATGCGGATTTTCGTATAGTGCTGGCGGTGGCCGATAGTCCGGTGATAGTCTTTTTTGCTTTTGTATTTAAACACAAGCACTTTTTTATCACGGAACGAATCTTCCACAACCGCGGAAACCTTTGCACCTTTTACATAGGGGGTTCCCACCTGCACGTTTTTACCGTCATTTACCATTATAACCGTATCTATATCGACGGTTTGTCCTTTTTCAACATCGAGCTTGTCCACTGTAATAAGAGCGTCTTTTTCCGCCTTATACTGTTTACCCTTATACTCAACCAGTGCGTACATCTTCTACACCTCTATTACCTGTTTTATTTGCGGCAGGGGGAAACTCCTGCCAAATCCGGCAAAAACGGGGACAGCCGGACGGGGGAATCAAAAAAGCCGCCGGCTTTTCAGTCCCAATGTAATGAACAGTATACTATATTTTAAGCGGCCTCGTCAAGGGTTTATACGGGTCTTGACAAATTCAATAAAGTGAGTACCAATTATAAGCGGAGATATATTATGGAAAACTGTTTGACGATAGGGCAAATGGCGAAACTGAACCGTATTTCCGAGCAAACACTGCGCCTGTATGAAAAAAAAGGGCTTTTGCAGCCCGTATCGCGGGACGATTTAACGGGTTACCGTTTTTACGATATACGGCAAAGCGCCGTTTTGGATATGATCCGTTATATGAAAGCCCTGGGTATGAATCTAAAAGAAATCAAAATACAGCTTAAAGAAAAAGATATGTGCTACATGCACGAAATTCTGACACAACGGCAAAATCAAATCGACAAAGATATTTTGGAATTAAAATGCCAGCGGCGGGCCGTTCAGCGTACAATCGAAAGCTTCGAGCGCTATAAATGCGCTCCGCCCGACGGTACAATCGTTCTTGAGTATATAGGAAAGCGTTTTTTATACTGCATCGATTCGGGTATCAACGTGTACGACCACGATTTGGGTACTTACGAAAAAATGCTGCGGGATTTAAAAAACGAATTGGAAATAAACCGTTTGCCGCAAACCTATTTTTACAATGCCGGTACCATTTTGCGCAAAGACAATCTTTTGCGCAAAGAATTTTATTCTTCGGAAGTGTTCGTTTTTGTAGACCGTCAATTTGTTCCCGACGAACTGATTACGGTTTTGGAACCGGGAATGTACTTGTGCATTTACTGCGATAATTTTTATAAAGAAAAGGAGTATATTTGCCGCCTGCTTGATGAAATACAAAGGCGAAACTATATTATCGGCGGCGATTACCTGTGCGAAGAAATTTCGGACATTGCAATGGCATGGGAAACCGAGCGCGATTTGTTTTTGCGCTTACAAATACCCGTTTTTTTTGAAAAATAATCTATAAATATTTATTATTTTTTTCTTGACCTTATACCAAGTACAAGCTTTAAGATGTATATAGGAGCGGACGGAACTCTGAGTTCACGCCGTTAAAACCCGTCTTAAAGGAGGCAGTCTATGAGTCAGGAAAAAATTCGTGTAGTACAATACGGATGCGGTAAAATGAGTAAATGGACGTTGCGGTATCTGTATGAAAAAGGTGCGGAAATTGTAGGCGCTATCGATGTAAATCCGGCAGTGGTCGGTAAAGATGTCGGCGAAATTGCAGGCTTGGGTTTTCCCATCGGAGTGGTTGTCCGCGACGATGCCGACAAGGTGTTGGACGAATGCGATGCGGACATCGCCGTTATGACTATGTTCAGCTTTATGAGCGATATGGCGCCGCACATGGAAAAATGCGCCGAACGCGGTATAAACATCATTACAACCTGCGAAGAAGCGATTTATCCGTGGACAACGGCTTCCGCCATTACAAACAGGCTCGACAAACTGGCAAAGGAACACGGCTGTACGATAGTCGGCGCGGGTATGCAGGATATTTATTGGGTCAACATGATAGGCTGCGTTGCAGGCGGCGTTCACAATATCAAAAAAATCGAAGGGGCGGTAAGCTATAATGTGGAAGACTACGGTCTTGCACTTGCAAAAGCCCACGGAGCCGGATTAACTCCCGATGAATTCGAAGCTCAAATCGCTCATCCTGAAACCCTGGAGCCGGCATATGTATGGAATTCGAACGAATGTTTGTGCAATAAAATGGGCTGGACAATCAAATCGCAAAGCCAAAAATGCGTTCCGTATTTTTACGACAAGGACTTATATTCGGACACGCTGGGCAAAACCATTCCCAAGGGGAACTGTATCGGTATGAGTGCGGTTGTAACGACCGAAACATTCCAAGGCCCGATTATCGAAACCCAGTGTATCGGAAAGGTGTACGGCCCGGACGACGGCGATATGTGCGATTGGAAAATAACGGGCGAACCCGATACGGTCTTTTTTGTAAAAAAACCGGCAACGGTCGAACACACATGCGCTACAATCGTAAACAGAATACCCACGGTACTTGAAGCACCTCCGGGCTACATTACCGTAGAAAAATTAAGCGAACTTAAATACCTGTCATACCCCATGCATATGTATGTGGATTAAAAAAGACGGATTAAAGCAGGCCGATTAAAACGGGCGGGGCTGTCTACAAACCGAAGTTTTGGGGCGCCACCGCCCCCGAAAGGCGGGGAAAAACGAAGCGTGTTCCGCTGCGCCCTTCCCTGCCGTTTTTTGCCCCCTCGTCTGCCTAATTACCTTATATCCGGACCTCTTAATGTTCCAAAGCGCTTTGTTCCAAAGTGCTTAATCCGTAGGCAATTTGTGAGGCTAAGCGCGCATTGTTGTACACAAGGCGGATATTCGATTCGAGGCTTTTACCGCCCGTAATTTTTTGAATTTCGTCGAGTAAAAAGGGTGTTGTGCGCTTTCCGGTAATGCCGAGCGCATTCATTTTTTCAAGAGCATCTTCTATGGACTTATCGATATAATCTTTGTCCATCGCAAATTCTTCGGGTATGGGATTCGCAACAACCATACCGCCGGCCAAGCCGAGCTCAAGCTTTGCATAAAAAGCTTCGGCTATCTCTTTGGGACTGTCCATACGGCAGTCGGTTTTAAAGCCGCTTGAGCGCGTGTAAAAGGCGGGAAGTTCTTCGGTTTGATAGCCTACAACCGGAACGCCGCGCGTTTCCAAATATTCGAGGGTAAGGCCCAAATCCAAAATCGATTTTGCTCCCGCGCATACAACCAGCACATTCGTTTTTGCCAATTCTTCAAGGTCGGCCGAAATGTCCATCGTCGTTTCCGCACCGCGGTGCACCCCGCCTATGCCGCCGGTTGCAAAAACTTTAATGCCGGCCATCGCGGCGATAATCATCGTGGCGGCAACCGTTGCGGCCCCGTCTTTTTTTTGCGCGGTTAAAATGCACAGGTCGCGGCGGCTCGCCTTTGTAACGGCAAGACCAGTTTTTCCCAAATAATCGATTTCATCGGTGCCGATACCCGCTTTAAGGCGGCCGCCGATAACGGCAATCGTTGCAGGAACGGCCCCGTTTTCGCGGACTATCTTTTCAACCGCTAAGGCCGTTTCTACGTTTTTCGGATAGGGCATTCCGTGCGAAATAATCGTCGATTCAAGGGCAACCACCGGTTTACCCGCCTTTAAAGCTTCGCTCACTTCGGGCGAAACGTCAAGATATTTTTTGTATTCGTTCATATAACACTCCTTCCGTAAGATTATCGTTTACCGCCTCATTGACTTCCAAACACAGGGATGCAGCCGCGATTCCGGCAAAACCGCTTTCTTTTAAGCTCATATTTTTTAAAACCGCCCATGCGACGGCCGCCGTTTGACTGTCGCCCGCCCCCGTCGTATTTTTGATAAGGGATTGCCTGCTTATGTGCGCACCTGAGCGTACCCCGTCCGTATTTTCGGGTACATAGGCTTTTACGCGGCAGCGGCCGGTTTTATCGGCGCAAAACAAGCCTTTTTCTCCGAGCGAAATATAGATACGCTGCACCCCGCCTTCGATAAAAAAGCGGGCAAGTTCTGCAAGAGCGGGTTTCGCTTCCGTTTGTGAACCGGTCCGGAGCAAAGAGTTTTGACGGGAAGCGTTATACAGGGCAAGGGCTTCCGTTTTGTTCGGTGTAAGGGCATACAGTTTGTGCAAAACGGGCAAAAGTTTTACCGCCTTGTGCGTGGAAACGGGTTCGGCAATAAGGGGAACGGTACAATGTTCGGCGATATATGCAATCGTTTCGGCGGGAATATTCGTGTCGATAAGGCAGAGCGCCGACTTGTTTATAAGCGGCAATTTTTTTTCGATATATTCAGGCGTCAGATGTTCGTATATATCCATATCGTTTACCGCCGCCACCATATCGCCTTTTTCATCGTTTATACATACGTAAGAAGAAGACGAGGCCGTATCTGCGGTTAAAGAGGAGGATATATCAAGGCCGCGCTCAAAGCATTTGTGTTTTAAAAATGCGGCATGCGTGTCTCCTCCGAATGCGCTTATAAAGTGCACGGGAAGGCCGAGCAGAGCCAGATTTGAAGCGATATTAAAAGCCACACCGCCCGCGCCGACCCGTATTTTTCCGGGATTGGAATCGGCTTTGCGGAATGCGGCCGAAGCGGATGCGCTTATATCGATATTAACCGCACCGATAACGGCAACCGGTTTTGAGCCGCCCGTTACATAGCCCTTGCCTAAAATCAAACCCTTTTTTATTAAATTCGAAATATGCACCGAAACGCTCGAGCGCGTAATACCCGCTTTTTCGGCAAGTTCTTGGTGAGAAATTAAAGGATTTTCGCGTATCCACTGCAAGATTTCGGTTTCCCGGGCGGTAATTTTTTTCATACCTCATTCCTTGTAAGCAAATCCTTATACAGGATAAGCATAAACAAAGAATATGTCAAGAGATAATTTTTGCGCTTTAACATCCGCTTGTGTCCCGTTTCCGGTGAGTACGGACATCCGTATTGTTTAAATCGGGATTTTGCGCTACACTTACACGGCAACACGGCGCCGGTTGAGTTCGCACTTTGTCGGCATCTTAATTATGCTTAATTATGGAGAATTTTATGCAATACCGTACCGAACACGATTCAATGGGGGAAGTTCAAGTTCCCGCCGATGCCTTATGGGGAGCGCAAACGGAGCGCAGTAAAAACAACTTTAAAATCGGCGCGGGAATCGAAACTATGCCCGAAGAAATTATCCGTGCATTCGGCATATTAAAAAAGGCGGCAGCGCGGGCAAACCGCATTTTGCTTGCCGATAAAATGACTGAAGAAAAACTGCGCGCAATAGAAGCGGCATGCGATGAAATAATCGAAGGAAAGCTTGCAGCCGAGTTTCCGCTTGTGGTATGGCAGACGGGAAGCGGCACTCAAACGAATATGAACGTCAACGAAGTGATTGCAAACCGCGCAAACTCCCTTGCAGGGAAAAAGCTTTTGCACCCGAACGACGACGTAAACATGAGCCAGTCTTCAAACGACACCTTCCCGGCAGCCATGCACATAGCCTTTGTATTGATATGCGAAAAGCGCCTCATCCCCGCAGTACAAGGCCTTATCGATATTTTTTACAAGCTGGAAAAAGAAAACGAGGATGTAATAAAAATAGGGCGCACACACTTGCAGGACGCCGTTCCCCTGCGCTTTTCTCAGGAAATAAGCGGCTGGCGTTCTTCTTTGGAAAGGGGGCGCGATTTACTTACCATGTCGCTTGAGCCTTTGCGGGAGCTTGCCCTGGGCGGAACGGCGGTCGGTACGGGATTAAACGCCCCGAAAGGCTTTGCCGAAACAGCCGCCGAAAAAGCGGGCGAAATTGCAGGCACCGCCTTTTATACGGCGCAAAATAAATTCCACGCACTTACAAGCAAAAACGAAGCGGTGTTTGCGCACGCAGCGATAAAGTCCCTCGCCTGCGACATGATGAAGATTGCAAACGACATACGGCATTTGGCTTCGGGCCCCCGCTGCGGTTTGGGAGAAATCCTTATTCCGGAAAACGAACCCGGCTCTTCCATTATGCCCGGCAAGGTAAATCCCACGCAAGCCGAAGCGGTAACCATGGTTGCCGTACAAATTATGGGAAACGACGTGAGCGTATCGGTTGCGGCAAGTCAGGGAAACTTTGAACTGAACGTCTTTATGCCCGTGTGCGCTTATAATTTTTTGCAGTCGGCGCGGCTTTTAGCCGAAGCGGTTGAATCCTTTACGGAACACTGCGCGCGCGGTATTCGTGCAAACAGGGAGCGCATGGCATTTAACGTAAGCAATTCGCTTATGCTCGTTACCGCGCTTAACCCGCACATAGGCTACGAAAAAGCGGCACAAACCGCGCAAAAAGCCCACCGCGAAAACATCGGCTTAAAAGAAGCCTGCGTCAAACTGGGCTTTTTAACCGCCGAACGCTTCGACGAACTTGTACGTCCGGAAACTATGGTGTAAGGGATTTATCCCCACAAAAACCATAAAAGGATTGAGGCGGCCGCCGTGGTTATAAGGGTAAAGGGAACGCCGATTTTGCACCAATCGGCAAAGGACATAGGCGCGCCCTGTTTTTTTAATATGCCCATAGCCGCAATATTTGCCGAAGCGCCGAAGGGGGTAAGGTTTCCGCCCATGCACGAACCGACCAAAAGGGCAAACATATACAATTCGCTTTTTAAGCCCAGATTTTGCGCAAGGGTTGCGGCGACAGGCAGCATAACGATAATATAGGGCACGTTATCCACAAAACCGGAGATGATAACGGATACAAGGATAATGACGGCAAATCCCAACAGCTTATTGCCGCCGATTATGCCGCGCAAAAAGAGGGCAAAATCTTCCAAAAGGCCGGTTTCCGAAACCGTTCCGATAACGATAAAAACGCCGATTAAAAAGCCGATGGTTTCCCAGTCGAGATTTTTAATCATTAAAACGGTTTTTTGCAACCCCTCTTTACGGATAAAACGGAACCATATCAAACCGGCGATACCGAGAATCATCACAAAGGCGCCCGAATATTCAATATGAAAAAACGAGCAGACAGCCAGGGCGACAATCATTAAAAGCAATAAAACCGTCGGGAAAAACGACACAATGCTTTCGCGCTCGACGCTGATTTTTTGCTTGCCGATATTTGCAACCTTCGTAAAATACAGATAAAAATACAGGGCGCCTGCAATCATTCCCATTTGAACGACAAAAAAAATCGACATGCGGCCCTGATAGATAAAAAAGTCGTTAAAACCGTAGCGGGCATAGGAAGCGAATATCATGGAAGGAGGGTCTCCGACCAAGGTTGCCGTCCCTTGCAGATTTGCCATCACCGCAAGACCGGCCATAAAATATATGGGGGTAATACGCAGTTTTTTACACACGGAAAGGGCAATGGGCGCCATAACCAATACGGTCGCGACGTTTTCGACAAAGGCCGAAATAATACCGGTCATAATTAAAATGGCGGTAATGGCAGTTCCCGTATCGGGAAGCTTTTCGATAATCATATCGGCAAGGCGGTTAGGCACGCGCGAATATAAAAAAAGTTCGGCGATTATAAGAGAACCTATGTAAATCCCCAAAATATTCCAATTGATAAGCGTGACAAGGGCGTGAACCGGAGAAACCGCCCCGATAAGAATAACCGCCGCCCCTGCAATAAGCGAAACCCAGTGTTTTTTATCCGAGAAAATAATAACGGTAACATACATAAGAGCGGCAAGCGCCAAAACAATCCACTTCATTTCCATAGAACAAAACTCCTGCAAGCGGCGGTATTCCGGTACAAAACCTTAAGCGTCGGGAAAATCTCTAAAATACTTTTACGACTTCCCCGTTCGGATAACGCTTTTCGATAAAGTCCGCAATTTTTTTACTGCACAAAGCTTTAACAAGGGCGCTGATGCGCGCATCTTTTTCGTTACCCGCTTTTACGCTGATAATATTCACATAGGGCGAATCCGCTCCTTCAACAACCAAGCCGTCTTTGGAAGCGCGTAAACCGGCGGGGATGGCATAGTTTCCGTTAATAACGGCAGCATCAACATCCTGTAATACGCGCGGAAGGGAAGCGGCTTCGATTTCGCGGAATTTCAGTTTTTTGGCGTTTTCGCTTATATCCTGAGGCGTTGCGGTAATACCGGCGCTTGCATTCAACTTGATTAAACCGGCGGATTGCAGCAAAAGCAATGCCCTTCCTTCGTTTGTAGGATCGTTCGGAATTGCAATAACGGCTCCCGAAGGCAAATCCGACAAGGCCTTTACTTTTTTTGAATACAGGGCAATCGGTTCAATATGAATACCGCCGGCATTTGCCAAGCGGTAGCCTTTTTCCTTATTGAAGGATTCCATATACGGCAAGTGTTGAAAAAAATTCGCATCTATTTGACCGCTCTCCAAGGCGTCGTTCGGTGTAACGTAATCGGTAAATTCGATTACTTCAAGCTTAATCCCCTGAGAAGCCAAATCTTCGACTACCAGCTTAAGCATTTCCGCATGAGGTTCCGGAGTCGCCCCCACTTTTAAAACCTTTTCATCTTTTTGTTTTGCACATGAAGCAAACAATACCGCTGCGGCAAAAACCGCACATAAAATCCGCATGTGTTTTTTCACAGTTATACTCCTAATTATATGCAGTGATTCACATCACCTTTTTTTCATTTGAGCGGCGCTCAGTTTGGAGCCTGCCGCTTGAATAATTTCAACCAATATCAAAATAACCGCAACAGATGCCGCCATTACATCGGGTCTAAAACGCTGGTACCCGTAGCGGATTGCCAAATCGCCCAAGCCGCCTCCTCCTATTGCGCCTGCCATAGCCGAATAACCGATAAGATTGATTATCGTAAGGGTTATCCCCGCCGTAAGAGAGGGAAGCGCTTCGGGAAGCAGAACTTTGACGATTATCTGCATATTGGTGGAACCCATAGCGCGGGCGGCTTGTACAACCCCCGCGTCTACCTCCTTTAAAGCCGTTTCTATAATGCGCGCCGCAAAGGGGGCCGCCGCAATCGAAAGCGGAATAATCGTCGCCGCCGTACCGATACTCGTACCGGCTAAAATACGCGACAGGGGAAACAGTAAAATCATCAATATAATAAACGGAAAAGAACGCAAAACGTTTACAATGCGCGTGAGTACTTGATACAAAAGAGGGCGCGGCCGAATACCTGCAGGATCGCTTGTGCACAGCAAAATACCGACGGGAAGGCCGAGCAAAACCGAAAAAAAGGTTGAAGAAAAAACCATTATCAATGTCTGGCCTGTTGCCTTCCCCACTAAAAACGCGAGATTTTGTACGGAACTCACGGGTTTTCTCCTTCAATTTCGACAATAACGCCCTGACTTTCGAGCCACAGTAAGGCTTTGTTCAACTCATCGGCGGCTCCGGTTATATCGGTAACAAGGGTTCCGACATCGCCTTCGCTTAAATGCTGAATGCCGCCTGCCCGTATATTGAATTCCACATTAAAAAGGCGCGAAAGGCGGCTTAAGACGGGCTCTCCCGTATTGCTTCCGATAAACCTCAAAATGTACTTTCCGCCGTCTTTGGACCAGCGTACAAAGCCGTCATGTGTGCCGGCGGAGCTTCCGTCTGAACCGCGATTATCGCCTGAAGATTCGGAATCAGTCGGTTCGGGAAGCGCCTTGTCCGAAACGGCAAGGTTTGCCAAAAAGTCCTTTGTAACGGCGGTTTTGGGGCGGCTGAAAATATCGGTAACCGTACCGTATTCGGCAACCCTTCCCTCATCCAAAACGGCGACATGGGTGCAAATATCGCGCACCACTTCCATTTGATGGGTAATCATGACAACGGTTAAATTCATCTGTTTTTGAATACTGCGTATAAGAAGCAAAATCGAACGTGTGGTTTGCGGGTCGAGAGCGCTGGTCGCCTCGTCGCAAAATAAGATGTCGGGCTTGTTTGCCAAAGCGCGGGCGATGGCGATCCGCTGTTTTTGTCCGCCCGAAAGCGTACTGATGGGCGCCTTTTCCCTTCCGTCAAGGCCGACTAAATGCAAAAGCTCGGCCGTACGTGTTTTTATATACTGCTTGGATGCGCCGACAATTTCCATGGGATAGGCTATGTTTTCACCGGCGGTGCGCGAGCCGAACAAATTGAAGTTTTGAAAAATCATACCGATGCGGCGGCGGCGCTCGATAAGCGTTTTTTTATCCGAATTATCCACGCGCACATCGTCGTACAGCACCGAACCGGAGTCCGGCTTTTCGAGCAAACTGATAAGGCGCACCAGGGTGGACTTTCCGGCCCCGCTTTTTCCGATAATGCCGTACACGGTATTCGACGGAATTAAAAGAGAAACGTTTTGTACGGCATGTATATCGCCGTTCCCCGCTGCGTAGGTTTTTGTCAGTGAATCCAAGAGGATGCGCATGAATAAAACTCCTAAAAAGCTATTTTATACGTTTTGTATCGATAAAGTCAACTGAAAATAGACACTTTCATTTTATATAAAAATACGGTATACTTATCGGCATCGGCCCGATATAATCACAGATTTTAATCGGAACTTACTTGTTTTTAGAAATGGAGGATATATGAAAAAAATTACACTGCTGTGCATGCTTTTAATTGGCGCCGCCGTACTGTTAAGCGCACAGGCTCAAGCCCCCGGATTTTCAAATACGGTGCATGCTTCTTTCGGTCAACCCCCGGCCGAAAAGAATCCCAAGATTCGGTTTTTCGGCTTTACCGATTATTTTACGGGGAATATAACCGTCGGGAAACTTATCTTTGCAGGAGATATCGCATGGAGGCTGCAGCCTTCTTCGCGCGGCATTAAAACAGAGTTCATCGATACCAATGTAAATGTGGTTATACAACCTATGAAAGAGCTCGATATAGGCTTGGGTACCAATCTGAACTGGACGGTAGGCCCCGGCCCCTCATCAGGCCCCCGATGGAGTGCGTATAACAGAGCCTATTACGGCGGCATTAATACGGATAACGGAATTTCTTTTTCAGGCGATCCGGATTATCCGCTCGGAGGCTTCCGGGTTATAAATCACTATGCGCAAAAAGCCTTTGCAGTCCGCTATACATACGAAAAATTCCTTGAAGCAGGGTTTTCCCTTCCCGTGCTGCACGATGTCAACAACTTCAATGCCGGCTTGGGTATAAAGGGTAACATTAACGATAAGTTCAGCATAGGTTTTGCGTACAACGGACCTTTTAATGCGGGTGAAAATTATTTGTATTTGGGAGCTTCCACAACGGCTGTTAAAGGTTTTACAATCGGTGCATATTGGAATATGCGCACCGATACTTCCACAACCGTAAAAGACGGAGCCCAGACAATCGGTGCCGTACTGGACTTTGAAGTCAAGGGATTCCGCATCAAGCCCGAAGGAGCTATAACATTCCGCTCCGATACGGATTGGGCTCCTGCAGGTTATTTGAGCGTAGACGCATATATGAGTTTTACAAAAGAAATTCTCGGCGGTATCAATGCAAGCCTCGGCATCGGCTCGGACCTTGTTAAAAACGATCCGGGTAATACACAAAAAGCGGGCGCCCGCCTGGATATCGCTCCGTATGTCGTATGGAACATCAATAAAAAACATGTGTTTTCCGCAGGAGTACATTTAACCCCGGTTTGGTGGAGAAACGGCTACTCGTCCTTCGGATGGGAAATTCCTGTCGCATGGAAGGTTAAGTTCTAAAACGATTTTAGGAGAAGGGCTGTTTTAAAGGCGGGACTGCGGAAAAGAAGACTCTACCCGGCCCCGCCCCTTTTTTATACCCCGGCAAACATATCGGGTTTTTCGGAACGTTCCTTATCGATTTCCTGAATTTCTTTATTTAAGAATACCGAAAGCACTGTCCGTATGGCAACGATACCTGCCAATATACCTAAATCGATTAAATCGGGTTCGACAATCGATTTTATAATGTCGGCTGCAATTAAAACTTCAAGGGCCAAGAGCAAATAGGTTCCCAAATCAGCCCGGATAACGCGCAATTGCTGTATGCTGTATTTCGATTTGAGACGAAGCGATTCGATTTTAAGCAGGGCAAAAAGAGCGGAAACCGTGCCGTAAACGACAATCAAAACACTGACAACGGAAATAACCATTTCAATCTGCTTGAGAATATGCAAAATCGCACCTTCATTTTCAAAGACGGACATAAAACCTCCTTAACAGTAACGGGCACAAGTATCAAACACTCAGCTTTCAGGCTGCAAGCCTTCTACAAAAAATTCCGCAGGCAGTTTTGCAGGCTTGCCCGTTTCCGATGAAACGCAAGCCCAGGTAACAGTCGCTTCGGCACAAACCGTTCCGTCTTCTTTATAAATCTTTTGACTGAACTCTCCCGACAAACTTTTTAATTTAACCGGTTTTACTTCTATAAAAAGTTTATCGTCAAGGAGAGCCGATGCTTTGTAGTGAATATCTATATGCGTTACATACAGATAATATCCCGCCTCAACTATACCCTTATAATCAAAATCGCAGGCATGTAAAAATTCCATGCGCGCAAATTCGAGATAATTCAAATACACCGCATTGTTCACATGGTTGTATGAATCGCATTCATAACTTCGTACGACTAATTCCGCGGTATGCGTCATAATTGCCTCTCACACATTTTATTTTAATACGGATTTTACCAAGGTTTGAAAATCCGTATCAAGCGTACTTTCTTTTATTTCGCTTCCCGCTTCGGCCGAAATTACAAAAAGTCCGTCCCTCTCCAAAATAGGCTCATTGAATGTAGAAACGGTTTCGGGAATTGAAGCGTATTTACCGAGGGTAAAGCTGAAGGGAGTATTTGCAATCAAATGAATTTCTTCGGCTTCAATCAGCTTCGGCTCCTCTATTTCAATTTGGCCGTCTTGAGACGACACGGTAAATTCATCAAGGGCGGAAAAATCCGGCATTCCCATTTCAATATCCGCAAGAACGGCATCGATATCGGATTCCGATATTGCCGTTTTTTCCTTGGATACGGGTATGTCATCAAGAACGGAAAAGTCGGGTAAGCCGATTTCAACGCCTGAAAAAATATCGTCAATATCGGATGAGAGACTCTGAACGGCTTTTTCTTCTTTTTGCCGTCCCTCGCCTATTTTCAATTCTTCATAAAAAAGATCGTCTTCCTCCAATGCTTTTGCATTTTCCCGCTCAATTATTTCAATTTTTTCAGCACTTTCAACAGGCTCGGCCCGTTCAGTCTCTTCAAGAACTTCAAGAGCTTCGGCATCCTCAAGTTCGGCAACTTCTTCAACTTCTTCCGCGCTCTCGGCCCGTTCGGCCTCTTCAAGAACTTCAACCGCTTCGGCATCTCCAAGTTCGGCAACTTCTTCAACTTCTTCCGCGCTCTCGGCCCGTTCGGCCTCTTCAAGAACTTCAACCGCTTCGGCATCCTCAAGTTCGGCAAGTTCTTCAATTTCTTCCGCGCTATCAGCCCGTTCGGCCTCTTCAAGAACTTCAACCGCTTCGGCATCTTCAAGTTCGGCAAGTTCTTCAACTTCTTCCGCGCTCTCGCCACGGACTGCAGTTTCCGCCGATACCGGAGGCACCCTTTGTACGGCGGGCCCCTGTACTTCGGTTGAAACGTCCCGTAAAGCAGGCGAAGAACGCAAAGCCGCAGCCAATTCCGGCCGGCTTACAAGAGCGTCCATCAAAGCCTGTAATTGCACAAGAGCCGGCTGAGCCTTATTTTTTTCAGCGGAAATATTTTGATTTTGTAAAACGGCTATGATTTCGTCCCAGCTTTTATCCAAAAGGTAATCGACTTCATGCACATGACGCCGTCCTTTTTTCCCCAAGCTTTGTTTTATGCCGATATTGATTTCCTGTCTGCGTCTCTTCATATCCGCACAAACGGCCTGCCAATCGACTTCCTCTTTTCTCTTTAAATAGTCATGTATGACGGCAAATTGAAAACGGCGGATTTTATCCCGAATAATCAGCATATCATCCTGTTTTATATTTAAAGCCAAAAAAAGAATTAAAAAAGAGGTGATAAAAACACTTATGAGTAAAACAAGCCGCAGGGTATCGGAAAGAACAAATAAATCTTCTTCATAAATCCGCGCAACATAGATTCCGGAGGCGCTTAAATGAGAAAAAAGCAGCCGGTCATGAGAATCATCGGTTTCGACAATTTTTTCGGCCGGGAGGATGTTTTTTTCCCGGGCCCTGCCGATTAACACGTCTCGGAGAATTTCGCGGCCCGCCGGGGGAAAAGAAAGAACAAACAGCGGTGTATCTTCGGTTCCCGTAAACATAAAGGAATCGGTTATGGATGCAGCATTAAGCCGTATCAATTCACGGATAAAATCGGAGGCCGCCGTATAAAAAACGATTGTACCGCGGTATGCCGAGTATGAGTCGTAAAAAGGAAAACTGAATAAAATGTGGCCGCGTTCCGGATCAAAAATCAGCTTGCCCGTTTCTCCTTCTTCGCTTACAATACGTTCATACGGAAGCTCCGCGACATCCTTATATAATCTGTAGGAAATAAGCGTATCGCTTTTTTTGAGTACATCGGACAAAAGCGTACTGTAATGTATTTTTTTGCCGTCCGAATCGATAATACGTATACCGGTTAACGCGGGAGACGAAGCAAACAGGTTTCCTGCCGCATCTTCGCGGCCCCGTATATCCTGAGCGGACTGTTCAAACGAAAAACTTTGTTTTACGTGAGCGTTTTCCGCAAAATCAGTATAAAACCGGTTTTTTAAAGTAGCAAGATACAAATCCAAGGCATCGGATACATCGTGCAAACCGCTTTGAATACCCGCAACCAATGAGGGGCGGTAAAATCGGGCTTCAACCGCGGAAAACAATCCGAAAAAGGATGCAAACGTAAATGCCGCAAAAAAGAGAACTGAACCTAATAAGCTGATTACAACCTTTTGACCGGAACGCACCTTATACCTCAAGCAATTATACAACAAAAAGACAGCTGTACAATAGCATATATCGGTATAAATTCATATATTCTTTAGATATTTCCGACTGCGATACGCATCGTCCCCTTGCATACATGGATACAAGGGTATACAATTCCCGTTATGGATACGTTCCGCCGCATATGCTTTTTTACAGCCCTCTTTGCAGCCGCAGTGCTGATTTTCGGTACGGCAATCGCCTTTGTTTCCGGGAAAGCCGAGCCGGGTACCGCTTTACGTAAAAAAGATCCCTCACCCGAAGTTCTTGAAAAAAAAATACAGCCGGGTGAAGCCGTTTTTTCTCATGTAGGAACAATCCGCTGTTCCACTTCCGATACACCGCCCGTCCCCCTTGTCATAACCCCGTACTTTCGCTACAGCGCCGAAGACAGGGCCTTTTACGAAGAATTGACGCAAAAAGTACGCAAAATACGGCTGATAATCGGCGAATATACGGAACAATATACCCGTGCCGAACTGTTACGCAGGGGGGAAGAAAAAATCAAAAACGATTTGACCGATTTAATCAATCGGGAACTCGTACTCGGAAAGATAGAAAACCTGTATTTTTCGGAGTATATTTTTTTTGAATAAATGCAACTATAAGCGGCCGAATGTGTCAAAAATGTACACAGATTTATTATTACGGGAGACAGTATGAATCAAATAACCGCAGTGCCTGCAGCCCAGATAATCGTTTCCGTGATTCCGATAGTCGGCATCGTTATAGGAGGGACGGTTATATTCTTTTATCTTTTATGGCGGCATATGCAAATAAAGCTGCTTATAAAGTCGGGTTCTTATAAGCCGGTACGCTTCAATGTCGGGCTTTTTGCCCTGCTTACGGGTATTTTACTCACGGGGGTCGGCCTCGTATTAACCGTTTTAATATGGATCATAGAGGGGTTTTCCTACCCTCTATTGGGAGGCCTTGTTCCGTTTATTATAGGAATATGTCTTGTTGTGTTTTACAAGGTTTATAAACATTCCTAAACCGAAAACGCCCTACAGTACGGCTTTTCGCCTCTTTTGCGGCGTATCCGTATGAAAAAAGCAAGCCTCGAACCGGACGCAAGGCCGCAAGAGCGGCTGAGGGATTTTATTCTTATAAAGAAGGCTTGCAAGGGAAATCATGCCGCTTTTAAAAGCCTTGTGATACTTTACGAAAAAAGAGTACGCGTATTGGGATACGGATTTTTCCGCAATACCGCAGACACGGATGATTTTGTTCAGGACGTATTTATAAAGGCCTATACGAATTTGCAGTCTTTTCGTTTTCAATCCCGGTTTTCAACATGGCTTATGAGTATAGCCTATAATACGGCGGTAAACACGGTAAACCGCCGTAAAGAATATCTGCCGCTTATTGAAGGCATTGAGCTTTTCGACAGGGATTACGGTCCGGAAGAACAGGCGGTACGCACGGTACTTGCCGAGGCCATACGCGAAGCGGTACAGGCACTGCCCTATAATTTTGCCGTCTGTTTGGACCTTTATTTTTTTTATGACTTTCCGTACAACGAAATCGCCGTCATAACCGGATGGCCTCTTAATACGGTAAAGTCGAATATCTTCAGAGCCAAAAAGCTTTTAAAGCAAAAACTCGAACCTGTAATTCAGCCGTAAGGAGGGCTGCACTATGAAAAACGATATTTGTAGCGACGTTATCGAGCGTTTTTTAGCTTCGGATAAATACGAAGCGCTGCCGTTTTTATCGGCCTTGCATTGTCTAAGATGTAAAAAATGCCGAAGTCTTATCAAAACACTGCGGACAGCCGAAGCGGCAGCCGGGTCTGCGGCGAAAAAAAGACTGTTTGAAGGGGCGGCCGATGACCCCGTTATTTTGCGCATCATGGAGCGGCTGGAACCCCTGCGCACATACGACGGCGCAGACTTCCCGCGCACTATTTCCCTCAAACGCTGGATAAGCGCAGGCTGTATCCTTATAACGGCAATAGTACTGTTCGGTCTTTTCAGCACAATAGACGGAGCCGAAAAAATGCAGCTTTTATTATACTTGTGCTTTGCACTTTTTATAAGCGGCTATTGCGCATTTTTTGTCGGCGGCAATTTGAACTTTTTTATAAAAAAGATACGGACAATCCGAGCGGTGTAAAAAGCGCCCTCTACGGTTAAATCACCGCGAAGAGCGCAAGGGAAAAATCAGGTGTCGGCTGATTGCGATCCTTCCTAAAAATTTTGCGTTCTCTGCGCACCTTGCCGTTACATACCCTTAATTCCACAAACTCACCGGATTTACGGGAGAGCCGTATTTAAAAACGGAAAAATGCAGGTGCGGTCCCGTACTTAATCCCGTGTTGCCGACCCAGCCTAAAACGCTTTTTGTATCGACGTATTGACCCGTTTTAACCTTTATGCCCGCCATATGACCGTAGAGGGTACGATAGCCTGAATGATGCGTAACAATCACATAATTGCCGTAAACAGTACCGTATCCTGCCGAAGTAACTTTCCCGGCCAAAGCGGCATATACGGGTGTCCACGCGGCGGCGGCCATATCCACTCCGTTGTGAAAAGAACGCTTTCCGGTAAAAGGACTCGTTCTCCAGCCGAAGCGTGAACTCATATAATACCGTCTTCGAAGAGGACGTTTGAATAAGTCGCCGTTTATCTCCTGCCGTGTTACCCAATCCAAAAAGGCATCGGGCACAAAAACCGTCGTTCCGGCAGGCAGGGGATTTTCTTCTATCAGATGATTGACGGCCGCCGTTTTTTTTGCAGACACCTGATAGGCTGCGGCAATGCTTTCGGCCGTTTCTCCGGCTTTTTTTGTCGTATACAAAATGCCGGGCATGGACGGAACACACAGGTACTCCCCTATTTGAATGCGCCTCGTTTGCCGTATATTGTTTACGCTTATTAAAGTATCCTGAGAAACGCCGAAACGCTCTGCAATAACGCTTATCATATCTCCGCGGCGGATACGGTAAGCCGTATAGGTAAGCTCGGGATACAGGGCGGCGTTTTGCAAAGCCTGTGCCCAGACCGCAGGAGGAGGAACAGCCGCCTCGGTTTCCGAAAAACGGTACTCCGAAAAAAACGAATCGTAGCCGCCCTGTCCCGCAAAAAGTTCATTCACGGGAAGGCCCGCATCGGAAGGTTCTGTTTGCACCGCAAAATCGGGAATACACAATTCTTTTCCCAAAAGGTTTTCCGGAAGTTCGGTATTTTGCGGTACGGATTTTTTCCCCGCAAAAAAGAAAATACCGGCACCCAGGGCAATTAACACAATAAGTTCGGCCGCAAGCAGGATGAACGGATGCAAAATAAAAAAGCGGCGCACGGAGCGCATACCGGAAGAAAAGGCTCTTTTTACGCCTTCATTCATATGCAGCCGTCCTTTTTTTGCATACCGATTAAATAGGTTTCAAAAGATTCCGAGCGGCATGCGGCGGGTTTAAAACTTCGTGAAACTTCAAACAAATCCTTCATATTTGCCGTTAAAGCACGGGTATCGGAGCCTTGAAATATTTTTACGGCAAAATTGCCGCCCGCTTTAAGCATGGTCTTTGCATAGTCAAAAGCCAAATCGACCAAATCGGCCGAACGCGAAGTATCGATTAAACGGTTTCCCGTTGTCGGAGGGGCCGCATCGCAGACAACGGCATCGTAGGGTCCCTGCAAACGGATACGCTCGCGCAGGCTTTCATCGTACAAATCACCCTGAAAAAACACCAAATTATTCCCCTTAACGTTTTTTGCAAGCGGTTTTAAATCGGCCGAAACAAGCTTTCCCGTTTCACCCAGGGTCCGCAAAATAAAAACGCTCCAGCTTCCGGGGGCGGAACCCAAATCGAGGACATGGGCGTTTTTAGTAAACAGATTGTATTTTTCGTTTATTTCCTTCAACTTATACACCGAACGCGCAGGATAACCTTCGGAGAAAGCTTTTTTCGACCAAAAATCGGGTTTTTCATATGAGTTTACAGACATTTACACTCCGGATAGAGGGAACCTCTAAAAACAGAAGTTTTTAGAGGTTCCCTATTTTCTTTATCGGAAGAATCCGCTATAATCAATACCATGAATTCTCATTTTACATCAAGACTTGAAAAAATTGAAGCGGTATTGCGCTCAAATTTACCGGAAAGCCCCTATGACGGGCTTTGGCGCGCTCATTCCTTCGGTAAAACCGATGCCGCAGTCGATACACATCATATAGCGGAGCTGGTCGAACCCTGTAACATACTGGTTTCTTCGGGAGGAAAACGCTGGAGACCCTTATTTGCGGTTTTATGCGCCGAAGCCGTAAGCACCCATGACGCAAACAGGGAGGAATTGACAGCACGCACCTACAGGGTAACACCGCTGATTGAATTCGTACACACGGCCAGTCTCATCCACGACGATATAGAAGACGGGGCGGATATGAGAAGGGGAAAACCGGCCGTACACATAAGCCGGGGCATAGATACCGCTTTAAATGCCGGTTCATGGCTCTATTTTCAGGCAGCCGCCTGCTTACAGGACTTTGAACCCTCTTTAAAAGCGGTTTTATACGATACCTTCGCTATGGAACTCCGCCGCCTGCATTTAGGTCAGGCTATGGATATTTGCTGGCATAAAGATAACGGAAAACTGCCGTCAACAAAAGAATACCTTGCAATGACGGCCCTTAAAACCGGCACTCTCGCCTCTCTTTCGGCCCGCTGCGGCATCCTGCTCGGCGGAGGTTCTTCGCAACAGGCGGATAAAACCGCAGAGGCGGCGGCGGCAATCGGGGTCGGTTTTCAAATACGCGACGATATTATAAACCTTACAAGCGGCAATGTCGGAAAAAAACGCGGAGACGATATAGTTGAAGGCAAAAAAAGCCTTCCGGTCCTCTATCACCTTGAAGAACATCCTGAAGACTTTGAAAAACTTGCCGCCTGTTTTAAGCAGGCCGCCGAAGAGGGCATAGAATCTGCGGCCGTAGAAAAAGCAATAACCCTTATACATACGGGAACAGCCTTGCAAAAAGCATCCGAAAAAAGTAAAACGCTTATCTCGGATGCGTGCAAAACAATTGAAAAACTCTACCCCGGCACCGAAGGAGCTTCACTCATTGGCGAACTTTTTTCGGCAATGTAATTGCCCCTTTGCCCTTTATATCGTACAATTGAAGAGGAGGCGGTATGTTTGAAAGTCCTGAAACACTGAATACTCACGCTATCGAACTTGCATCGCGCGGAAGCTATGCCGAAGCGATCGCCTGCCTTAAACGTGCTATCTATATCGAAAAATCGAATTATCTGTTGTGGTACAACCTCGGCATAACCTACCGCGATTCCGGCGATTTACATGCGGCAAAGCAGGCGCTGATTACCGCTTACGAACTGGACCCCGGCTATGAAGACCAGGAAGTTTTGGAAGGACTTTCGCTCGTATGCCTTGCGCTCGGGGAAACGGATGAAGCCTTTGAGTACTGCTCCATCGGCCTCGATATGAATGAAAACAATCCCCGCCTCTGGAATAATTTAGGCGTACTGCATTTTACGGCAAAAGCCTATGAGTCGGCAGGGGCCGCCTTTGAAAAGGCCCTCAGTTTAAACCCGCATTATTACGACGCTCTCTTTAATTTGCGCGACACCTATGCCGAATTGGGAAACAAGCCCGGAGAACGCGAATGCGCACGCTTACTCAATGAATTGAAAAAAGGAAGCACTACACATGTATGATTCTGCAAAAGTATTATCGGTATATAAGGACGGCAGCGTATTGGTACTGCCGCTTATAAAGAACGCATGCATAAACTGCACCGAAGGCTCCTGTGCGAAACGCGGGAGTCCCTTTACGGTCATAAATCCGGCAGCCTTTGCCCTGGAACCGGGAATGAAGGTGTACATAAGGGCACATAAGGGAAAACAGGCCCTGCAAGCCCTTGTTGCTTTATGCATACCGATAATCTGCGCCGTAATCGGCTGGTTTTCGGCAAACAAATATGCCGCCCTCCACATGAAGGACGTCCCTCATGAATGGGTACAGGCTGCAGGTGTTTTGGCGGGTATCTTTATTCCCGCAGCCGTGATAGGCCTAATCAGTAAAAAAATGCGGCCTGCCTGCGGTGAAATAATCGGCATTGAAGAATAAAAAAGCTGCCGAACATACGGGATTTTACGGCAGCCTCTCTTATGTCTATAAAAGTCCGCAGGTATCAGTATTTTAAAGCAAGCTCGTTAATGGCTTCGGCCATTTTGTTCAAAGGAACCTGCTTTTGTACGGCTCCCATTTCAAATGCGGCACGGGGCATACCGTATACGATACAGGAATCGGCATCCTGGCCCAAGGTACGCGCACCCTGACGGCGCATTTCGGCAAGTTCTGCAGCCCCGTCTTTTCCCATACCGGTCATAATAACGCCCAATGCGTTTGCCTGATATTCTTTTACAACCGATTCAAAAAGAACGTCTGCGGACGGACGGTGTCCGTTGCGCGGAGGCTCCTGATTTAAGTGTACAATCGAAGCAAGAGAGCGTTTTTCAACGACAACATGGTAACCGCCGGGAGCAATAAGAATACGGCCCGGCTTAAGCAAATCGCCTTCGGCCGCTTCTTTTACTTCCAAGGGACAAATATTGTTTAAGCTGGCGGCAAATTCGGCGGTAAAGCCTGCCGGCATGTGCTGAACAACCACCATCGGCTTTTTAATATCGGGCGACAAACCCGCAAATACTTCGCGCAATGCATTCGGGCCGCCGGTCGAAATGCCGAATACGATAATTTCTATGGGGCCGCTTTCTCTTACCGCTTGAATCGGGCCGGATTTAGCCGAAGCGGGTACCGTAAAAGCACTTGTAACGGGCTTCGGGGCCGAAGGCGCGGCACCTTCGGCGGCAGGGGCGGGGCGCTCTTCGCGTGAAGTCGAAGCGAAAAGAGGGATTTTTTTACCCTGTTTGCGGGCATAGGCTCCGCCGTAGCTTTGTACCATTTGCACAATGCGGTCGGCGACCTTGCCTACATCCTCGGAACCGACGTTTGAAGGCTTTAATAAAAAGTCGCTTGCTCCCAGTTCAAGACACTCCATCGTAACGGCGGCGCCGCGGTGAGCAATACTCGACAAAATAATAACGGGTATATCCAAGCCGCGCTTTTTACGCTCCCGCATAAACTCGAGGCCGGTCATAACGGGCATTTCAAGGTCGAGAATTATTATATCAACCTTTATACTTTCAAGTTTTTCAAGAGCCATTTGTCCGTTCATGGCCTTTGCAGCGACGGTTATCCCGGGAACGTTTTCCACCATTCTTGAAACAAGGTTTCGCATCAAAGCGGAATCGTCTACGATTAAAACATTAATAGTGTCCATAAATCACTCACTTTATTTAGGTATTTTTTTGATACAAACAGGCCCAGTCGGTTTTCAGGAATTCGAATTTCGTATCCATTCCGAACAAAGACTCGGAATGTCCGATAAAGAGGTAGGATTTTGCCGCCATTGAATCCCAAAAACGGTTTATAGCAACAAGCTGAGCGGCTTCATCAAAATAAATAAGAACGTTTCTGCAAAATAAAATATCGACATTACGCAAACCGGAATCATGCTGCAAATTATGATAGTCGAATTCTATCTTTGATTTTAAATCTTCTTTAACCTGATAGCCGCCGTCCGCCTTTGTAAAAAAGCGCTGTAAATAATCCGGAGGAATACCGGTAATGCGGTTATCGGCATAAAAGCCCTGCTTGCCGACCATAAGAGACTTTAAGGAAATATCCGATGCGGTAATTTCAAAATCCATGCCGGCAGGCAGTATCGATTGTAAAATCATCGCAATAGTATAGGGTTCTTCGCCGCTTGAACAGCCCGCACTCCATACCTTTATAACCCGCTGTCCGTTTTGTTTTTTTAATTCAAGGACCTTAGGTACAACGTAATTCGTCAAAGCATCAAAATGGGGCTGGTTTCTGAAAAACCGGGTAAGATTCGTGGTCACGGAGTCTAAAAAAGTTTTCATCTCTTCTTTATCCGAGAGAATCATTTTATAGTACTCTTCAACATTTTCCAGTTGTTTTTCACGCAAACGTTCTTTTAAACGGCTGTCCAAAATGGAACGATTTGCCGCGGAAAAAGTTATGCCGCTTTCGTCGTATATTGTTTTGCGAAACATATCGAACTGGGCATCTGTCAGCAAGTCAACCATAGCGTAGAGTATAATCCATAAGCGAAAAAAAGTAAATGGGTGATTATAAATAGTTGACAAAAAACAGCGGAGATGTGAAAATTACGGAATGAGTAAATATATTTTTGTAACAGGCGGTGTATGTTCGAGTCTCGGGAAGGGAGTGGCGGCAGCTTCAATCGGCAGCCTCCTGGAAAGCAGCGGCTTAAAGGTCGCTATGATGAAATGCGATCCGTATATAAATGTTGACGCCGGCAATATGAATCCGTATCAGCACGGTGAAGTATACGTAACCGCCGACGGCGCGGAAACCGATTTGAATTTGGGAAACTATGCCCGTTTTGTAAACATTGAATTAAGCGCATTAAATTCGCTTACAACGGGAAAAATATACGAAGAAGTTATAAAAAACGAACGCAGCGGCCGCTATAACGGGCGGGCGGTGCAGGTTATTCCTCATATAACCGACGAAATCAAGCGGAGGATTTTAACCCTCGGCGCAAAAAGCGGCGCCGATGCGGTGATTATCGAAATAGGCGGAACGGTCGGCGATATAGAATCCATTCCTTTTTTGGAAGCGTCGCGCCAGCTTATCCGCGAGCAGGGACGGGGCAATGCTCTTGCGATTCACTTAACCCTCGTGCCGATTATAACCGGCGGAGAATTAAAGACAAAGCCGACCCAGCACTCGGTAAAAAAAATGCAGGAATTGGGTATTCAGCCCGATATCCTCTTGTGCCGTACGGAAGTTACTCTGGAAGACGATATGCGCAAAAAAATAGCTTCATTTTGCAACGTGGAAAAAGAATCGGTTTTTACTTCAATCGATGTTGAAAAAACAATCTATGAATTGCCGATTGCCTTTCGCCTGCAGGGCTTGGATACGGTTATTTTATCAAAGCTCGGCTGGAAGGGACGCAGAGCCGATGTAAGCGCGTGGTCCAATTTTATACACAAATTAAATCATCCGAAAGGCCGTGTATGTATAGGATTGTTGGGCAGAAAAACACCCTTTGACGATTGTTATAAATCGGTACGCGAATCCCTGTTTCATGCCGCCGTAACGGCACACGGACTGGAACTGGTTATACGGAAAATAGATGCCGAATCCATAGAGAGCGCTTCCGATATTGAGCCGTTTTTTAAGGGGATAGACGGAATCATCGTTCCCGACAACTACGGTCAGCGCGGCTTTTTAGGACTTTTGCAGGCCGTCCGCTATGCACGGGAAAACGCCGTGCCCTTTTTGGGAATCGGATTGGGTATGCAGCTCATGGCCATAGAAACCGCCCGCTCGCTTTTAGGCCGCGAAGATGCAGACTCAACGGAGTTTATGCAAAACTCAAGCTATCCGGTTATCAGCCTTCCGGAAGAACAGGCGGGTTTAACCGCCGCAGGCCTTATGCGATTGGGGAACGGTGCAATCAGGCTTGCCCCCGATTCAAAACTGGCCCGCATTTACGGCAGTACGCTTATAACCGAACGCCAGAGAGGCAAATATACCTTTGACCGCTCCTATACGGCCGATATGGAATCTACGGGTTTAATTATCAGTTCCTATTCGGCTGCGGACGGACAGGCTGAAGCCTTTGAATGGAAAAATCACCCTTGGGGTATCGGAGTGCAATTTCATCCCGAATTTATATCAAGGCCGGCAAATCCGCATCCGGTTTTTGCAGCCTTTATCGGGGCCTCGTTTAAGGCAGCAAAAAGCGCACAATAAGGACGGAGGGGCGATGAACAACCTGCATGGGACTAAAACCGCACTTTATACGGTTGTCCGGCTTTTGCTTTGTGCATGTATGCTCAGTTCCTGCTCGCTGGATTACGAAACAACCAGCCAAGCGCAGGTACAAAGCCCCGAATTTATCTTTCACAATGTACATTTTACGCGTGTAGACCGTAATACGGCAAAGATAGAAACGTCCGCAGCCAAGCTTGAACAGTATTCGGGCATAAACGCCATGTACGGAGAAGATGTACACTTTATCTTGTACGATGAGCGGGGAAATACATCGGTGGAAGGTTCGTGCGCATTGCTTGCCGCCGATAAAGAAGCCGAAATGTATTATCTTTTTTCCCGCATACGGATTCACAGCCGGGAGCACCGCGCCCGTATTTCGGCTGAAAATTTACGCTGGAACGGAAAGAGCGAAATTCTGGACAGCGGAAAACGGGACAGGGTACGCATAGCTGTGGAAACGGAAACCGGCACCCTATTGGAAACCGAGGGTACCGGCTTTAGCGCCCGAAAAAAAGACCTGTCTTATGCCTTTGCCGGAAATATAAGGGGTTCTCTGTACGAAGCGGAAACGGAAGAGCCGGAGAAACAAAGCGATGAACATACCGAAGCCGGGACAGAAGACAAAGAGCCAACGGAACCGGCTTTAACGGATGAAAACGGAGTAACCAATGAGCTTGAACTGCCTGCCGACGGTAAATAAAAGACCTTTATCCGCCTTTTTTTTATGCGCGGTTTTTATTATTTTTCCGCTTTTGTTTGCCCATGCCGAAAGCAATACAATCACCTTTTCGGCGGATTCGATGAGCGGAACCACAAAGGAAAACAGCGAATATACCCTGCTGAAAGGGAATGCCGCAATAAAAACAAATACGATGGAACTGAACGCCGACTCCATAGAACTGAGCGGAACCGAATACCGCAAAATAAAGGCTCTGGGCTCCGTAAAGGGGGTGTATAGCGACGGAGGCTTCGGTTTTACATGCAATTCGTTACGCCATGACAGGGAAACCGGAATTACGGTTCTGGAAGGCTCCGTATTTATGGACGATACCGAAAACAAGGTGGAAGCAAAGGCGGAATATATTGAGTACAACAAAAAAAACGAAACGGCTTTTATTCAAATCAATACGGAAATCAAACAGGAAGATGCCGTATGTACCGCAGCCTTTGCGGTGTACCGCAAAAAACAAAGAATTTTGGAATTAAACGGTGCCCCCAAGATAGTTGAAGGAAGCAATGTATTCCGCGCTCAGGAAATCGTATTTAATTTGGATACAAAAGAAATAGTATTGGACGGAAAGGTAAGCGGCAGCGTTACCGATACAAAAAAAACGGAGAAAGATTAAGATGAGTACACTGGCGGTAACCGGCTTATATAAAAGTTTCGGGAAAAAAACGGTTGTACGCGGTATAGACTTTTCCATGCACAGCGGAGAAGTCCTCGGATTGCTCGGCCCGAACGGTGCGGGAAAAACAACCACCTTTTATATGATTGTCGGCTTTTACCGCCCCTCGGACGGTGAAGTCTTTTTAAACGGCAAGCGCATTACCCGGCTTCCGATGTATAAACGGGCACGGCTGGGCATTTCGTATTTACCGCAGGAAACCTCGGTATTCAGAAAACTCACGGTTGAAGAAAACATATGGGCAATTATAGAAACCAGGCAGGATTTATCGGAAGCCCGAAAGCGTACCCTGCTTGAAGAATTACTTGACGAGTTTTCAATTACCCGGATACGCAAACAGGAAGCCTTTACCCTCTCGGGAGGAGAAAGGCGCAGAACGGAAATAGCGCGCGCCCTGGCAAACAATCCGGAAATTCTGCTTTTGGACGAACCCTTTGCGGGTATCGACCCCATTGCCGTAGCCGATATTAAAGCTACGGTTCGCCTCTTGGCAGACCGCGGTATCGGCGTTCTTATAACCGACCACAATGTGCGCGATACCCTCGAAATTACCGACCGTTCAATCATTATAAGCAGCGGACAAATCGTCGTACAGGGTGTACCGGAAGAAATCCTTGCCTCACCTCTTGCCCGAAAAATCTATTTGGGCGAAGAGTTTAAGATGTAACGGCTTTTTTGAAAAGTCGCTTTTGAAAAGCAAGCCGTTCGCTTCCGTCACTAAGCAAAACAATGCCGCAATAGACAAAGTTCAGTTTTTTCAAAAGAGAGCGCATAGGAAGGTTATCTTTATGCGTATCTATGCGTATATTTTCCGCTTCCGATAAACAGTACTGAAGACAAAAGCTTCCGATTCCCCTGCCCGATTCACAACAGGCAATGCGGTGAACAAGGCCGTAAGGCTCATCGTTCAGCCATGCGCCCCGAATAAAAGCGTAGGACGGTTCGATTTCCCGTGCAAAATAAAAGGACGCGCATACCTCACTCTTATCCGTACAGCACACATACGAACATTTTTTTTCCATGTCGGCCCTTAATGAAACCTCACCGGGATAGTCTTCGGACCATTGAGTACCGTTCCCGTTTCGGCGCATAAAAGAGCGTGCGTTTTTATAAATGCTGAGAACTGCCGGTATATCCGCCGCTTCGGTTTTACGTATATACATCCCGCTTATGCAAACCCCGTTTTGACAAAGCACACAAGCTTACAGCTTAGCTGCAAGCTAAACTGTAAGCTAAGCGATTTTCGCTCCAAGTACTCCTTAAGTATATCATTATTTATACATTCCTGTACAGCTTCGTAATATCAAAAAGCAGATACGTTGGGACGCCGCCATTTATGCCTCCCGTACACGGAGGTACGGAAAAGCTGCAAGTAATGAGTTTCGGGCTTTGCTCAAAACCGGAGTTCAAAACCGCACAGGACGCGCCGAAAGCCGCACATAAAACATCATGTTTCAAGTCCCGAACAGGACGTTCGGGAAAACTGCAAGTAATGAGTTTTGGGCAAAGCCCAAAACTCAAGTTAAAAACCGCACAGGACGTGCGGTTTTTAAACCTACTCCATCGTTACAACAATACCGTATGCTTCGCTGTCGGCGTCGGGAAGGACGGTTATGTCGGCGTCGGAGGCAGAAGAAATGGCGGAAGTGAACTTCCAATAGGCGGCTTTATAAACACCGCTTTCTTGAATATAACCTGCCGCATAGATGTCGTTTCCGAAAGCGTAGAGGGCATTCACCGTGCCGCGCTCGGTGCTTAACTGTATGGCTGTAAAGGAGCTGTCCGTTCCCTTCCAAATACAGGGGTTGCCGCTGTTTTTCCCGCCTATAAAGACAAGAGCGTCTTTTGTGCAGGCGGCGTTTGCGTCGGAGCTGCCGATTCCAAGTTCCGTTTCCGTTTTCGCTGCACTTGTGCCCGTGCCCGTAACCTTCCATACCGCAGCATTGCCTGCCGCATTCCGTCCTGCAGCGTAGACTGCGCTGTCCAAAAAGCATACCGCCTTGGGATGTACAGAGCTTCCCGTAGCCAGTTCCGTTTCGGTGCGCGAGGCTTCGTCAAGAGCTTTGTTTATTGTCCATAAGGCACCTTTTGTTTGGGAGGAGTCGCTGTTGTCTATTGTTCCTACGGCATACAAGGCGGAAGGCGAGGAGCACAAGCCGAAGACCTCCGAATCATTCTCCGTTCCCTCTCTTGTACGCAGATGAGCGATGCGCACCGCGTTTTTGTCCGTTATGTCGGCAAGGGAGGCTTCCCTCGCTCCGTCTTTTTTCAGACATCCCGCTATGTAGAGGGAAGCGCCTTCGGTTAAAATTGCATGTGCGTAGGTCCAGCCTTCGGGGCTTTTCCAGTACGGGGTGTTTCCTTCCCATACAATGGCGGTTGATACTCCGGAGGGTTGTTGATACCCTGCACTGTAGGCTTTTCCGTCTTTAAGGGTAACGGAATATGCATATCCTCTAGTCACTTCCGAGTCCATAGGCAGTTCGTGCTTGGTGCCGTTTTTCCAATAATGGGGCTTCGGATTTCCGCCTGTTGTTATAGAGCCTGCAAGGTAGACTGAAGGAGTGCCCGAAAGCAGTTCAAAGGAAACCTTTACCTGTGCATTTTGTGTAACTTTTAGCTTGTAGGTAGGAGCGGTGCCGTTTACCGCCTGCCCGTTCAGTTCCCATTTTTGAAGCTTGTAACCTGCATGCGGGGAAGCGGTAAAGGTGATTTCCGTGTTTTCCGCTACCATGCCGTCAGAAGGAAGGGCGGGGTTTACCGTTACGGTGCCGTCTGAGGCGGGCTCAAGCGTTACCTTGTACTTGGTAACAGGTGTTGTGCCCCCGCCCGTTCCGCCGCCTCCTGCGGCGTTGGGGCAGGCGGTAAAGAGCCCCATAATCACTAACGATGCGGCAAGTGTGAGGACTGCCGCCCGATTTCCTAAAAATGTAGTTCTTTGTTTTGTGTTTTTCATTGTTTTTCTCCTTAATAAATAATTCATAATTCTTATCTGCACACGGACGTGCAGAAAAGCTATAGATAATGAGTTTTGGGCAAAGCCCAAAACCCGAGTTCAAAACCGAACAGGACGTGCCGAATGCCGCACATAAAACATCCTGTTTTAAATCCTGCACACGGATGTGCAGAAAAGCCGTTAGTAATGAGTTTTGCGCAAGCAAAACTCGGTTTAAAAACCGCACAGGACGTGCGGTTTTTAAACCGATTACGGGGGTTTGTGTATAAAAAAAGAGGGTGATACGGATTGTACAAGGGTACAATTCTTTCGCTCGCCTCTTATGTGCCTGTTATGGGATGAGAAACATTGTGTGTGTGAGTGAAAATGTATTTGGGCACAGCTAGCCCTCAGCTGTGAAGCTGTGAAGCTGTGAAGCTGTGAAGCTGTGAAGCTGTGAAGCTGTGAAGCTGTGAAGCTGTGAAGCTGTGAAGCTGTGAAGCTGTGAAGCTGTGAATTTTGCGCGAGGATGCGGTACCGTGTCAAGTAGTTTTGCCGACTTTTCTAAACTTTTTTGAGAACCCTTTATTGTACTGTTTAAGCGGTTTATTTTGCCGTTCATAAATCCTCGCAGTTCACCTTTTCCCATACGCTTTCCGGCGCATACACGGATGTATGCGAAAGCTATAGGTAATGAGTTTTACGCGGAGCGTAAAACTCGGATTAAAGAGCGGACAGGATGTCCGCTCTTTAAACATTGTAACACAATTCTCCTAAAAAAAACAAAGCTTCCGGGAAAAATGTGAAAAAAAATGTACATTTTTCATTAACCGCAAGGAAATAAGGAAACGCAAAAGAATTTATAAAGAACAAGGTTTCAAGCCTCCGGAACTTTGCGCTCTTTACCTGCTTTGCGGATTTCCCTCTTGCAAAACAAAGCCCTCATTGTATAGGATAGAGTTACCGGAAATCCGGTATGGAGGAAATTATGCCGCGTTTACAAAAAAAAGCCGGACGCTTTGTACGCTCGTTGGTAATAAAGCTTTGTATTATTTTGGTATGCGCGGCAGCCCTCACAGCCGCCTTTTTGTATGCATGGAAGGAATACAATACCCGGCGCTTTAACGCCTTGTCGGCAATGGTGTCGAGCCAGCTCATCCGTTGCGCCGAACTTACGGCCGTAAAAGCCGTTTACAGCGATATTGTCAGCCTAAAAAAAAGCGAAGCCCTGGGCTTGGCAAAAAGCTACGCCATTATACGTTATTCGGGAACAATCCGCGCCGGTATTGAAGACTTTTCCGGAGCATCCTTTACGGTCAGTGCCGACCGTACATCGGTAAGGGTGCAGCTTCCTCCCGTAAGGATTTTGGGTAACGATATTTCGTCCATGGAAGTATTCGACGAATATAAAAATATTTTTGCACCCATTTCGTCGCGCGAAATATTTGAAGAAATAAACAGAGCTAAAAATAAAATCGAACAAAACTTTGTCGTTCAAGGTTTAATACAGGATGCCGAACTCCAATCGGTACTGATAGTACGCCGTCTGCTTTCCGCCATGGGGTTTAAAGCGGTCGAAGTTATATTGGCTGAAACAAGAACCGAAACACGGGAAACCGCACAATAGGAGAACATATGAACATTCATAAAAGCATAGCTTCCGTAACGGGCAATACGCCCCTGGTGGAATTACAGCGTATAGGTGCACACTGCGGCCTTTACGCACCGATTTATGCAAAACTCGAATACCTGAATCCGAGCGGAAGCGTAAAAGACCGCGCCGCCCTCTATATGCTCGACGAAGCCGAGCAATCAGGTGCTTTAAAACCGGGCAGCCTTATCATAGAGCCTACCAGCGGCAACACGGGTATAGCTCTTGCAGCCTTTGCCGCATTAAGGGGCTATAAGCTGATTTTAACCATGCCCGAAAGTATGAGCCTCGAGCGCCGTCAGCTTTTAAAAGCCTACGGGGCAAACCTTGTGCTCACCGATGCCGCATCGGGTATGTCGGGAGCCATTACCGAAGCGGAAAAGCTGCTCAAAGAAAACCCCGGCTCTTTTATGCCTTCCCAATTTGACAATCCTGCAAATCCGAAAGCCCATTACAAAACAACCGGCCCCGAAATTTGGCGCGATACGGAGGGTAGGGTCGATATCTTTGTTGCGGGAGTGGGGACCGGAGGAACCTTAAGCGGAACGGGACGCTTTCTCAAAGAAAAAAAAGCTTCCGTAAAAGTATACGCTGTTGAACCGGCTTCCTCCGCGGTTATTTCGGGAGCCCCGAAGGGAAAGCACGGTATTCAGGGTATCGGGGCGGGATTTATTCCCGAAAACCTCGAGAAAGGTTCTTACGACGGAGTTATTCCCGTAAGCGATGAAGACGCGGCAGGCTGTACGCGCCTTCTTGCAAAAACCGAAGGAATTTTAGCGGGTATTTCTTCGGGAGCGGCCCTCTATGCAGCCGTTGAACTTGCCCGAAAAGAAGAAAACACGGATAAAATTATTACGGTGCTTTTGCCCGACAGCGGCACAAAATATCTGTCATCGCTCTTGTTTGAGACCTAGTATTCGTGCTACATTGTGTCGGTCTTAAATTATGTGTTGGTGAGGTGTTACAGTGTTTCCCGATAAAAAGGTTATAGTACGTATCCTTAAAGACTTACAGGGACTTTTATTTCCCCGTCATTTTCCGAAGTACAAAATGTCGGAAAAGCGCTTAAAAAAAATGATGAAAAAGCAGCTTCGCATTGCTCTGGAAAGCTGCGGCAGAGGCCGGGAAACCGAAAAAATATGTGAAGATTTTTGCGGCTCCCTTGAAAATATACGCCAAAAACTTATGCTCGACGCCCAAGCCGCCTTTGACGGAGACCCTGCAGCTTACAGCATCGACGAAGTTATTTTAACCTATCCGGGTTTTTTCGCTATTTACATACACCGCCTCGCAAACAAACTATACAAAGCCGGCGTTCCCTATATTCCCCGCTTTATGAGCGAATACGCCCACGGAAAAACGGGTATAGATATAAATCCGGGAGCCGATATAGGAGAATACTTTTGCATAGACCACGGAACGGGTATCGTTATCGGAGAAACCGCGGTTATAGGAAGGGGCGTAAAGATTTATCAGGGGGTAACGCTCGGAGCTCTTTCCACGCGCGGAGGTCAACAGCTTAAAAATGTAAGACGCCACCCCAAGGTTGAAGACAACGTAACCATCTATGCAGGAGCTACAATACTCGGCGGCGGTACAATCATAGGGGCAAATTCGGTTATCGGGGGAAACGCCTTTATCACCGAGTCCGTACCCGCAAATGCAAAAGTATATATGAATAAGTGTATACGCCCCCGGAATTTGAACGCACAAAAAACCGAATGCAGCTGTCCCCTTTCCGAATAAATCAGCTGAAGCGCTGGGAGGGGCTTACCACCCACAAGGCTTTTAATATGCCCGTTCCGATATTGGACAGGGTATGCGGGGCCGAAGCGGAAAAAGAAATACTGTCGCCCGCTTCCAGCGTATAATTTTGCGATTCGTATTTAAAACCGGCAGTACCCTCGATAATAAATCCCATTTCACAGCCCAAGTGACCGTATGAGCCGCGCCTTGTGTGTTCACCGGGAGGAATCATAATCATATAGGATTCGATGGAGTGATTACCGTCTTTTTCCGCAGGCTTTGCAAGTTCTTCATAACGCACGGCATCTTCTTCAACAATGCGGCGCTCTGCGCCTCGTATAATCTTTACCGGGCGGTTATGTCTGAACTCGTCAAACAAAAACTCGATATTTATATCAAGCACGTCGGCAAGCGCCAAAAGGGTATCTATGGCGGGCGACACCTTATTGCGCTCTATTTGGGAAACAAGGCTTTCGCTGACCCCTGCCCGTGTTGCAACCGTTTTCAGCGTATAGCCCTTGCGTTCTCTGACCGAACGCAATTTTTCACCGAAACGGTAGGGAACTTTTTTTTCCGGCTCACTCTTCTTCAAACCGCCTCTCCTTGTTCGTCTCAAGAATAAAACGCATATAATGGTCTTCGAGTGTGTAGTGGGGGCCGGGCAAACTGAGGCGCAAACGGGCACGTGCATTATCGCGGCGCACCGAATACAAAAGATAAAAATCGCGCGGTTCAAACTCGTCGGTTTTGGGCTTAAAAGCATCGTAGGGACGCCCCAAAATATGGGCCGCTTCTTTGCCGTCTACGGCGCTCACTTTTTTTTCACTGATATTTTTCTTTACCTTTTGAATTTCTTCCCATGAAATCCCGAATAAGAACTCTTCCATTGCCATAGCCGCATCTTCATTGCCCATACGCGATGAAATAAAATGACACCATTGGTCGTCCATAGCCATGGTTAAAAGCAAAAGCTCGCTGGTGCCGACCATTGTCCCGAAGGCCGGAGTAAGACCCCGCCGCGCATTCCACACCGCATCCAAAACGGGGGCCATTTTGATAACCGTTTCGTCGCTGCGGTGTTCCCACAGCATAATAAGCTCGTATGCAATATCCTGCCTTATATCTATACCTATCGTATCGTTGTCCAAAAGATTTAAATACACGTCTTCGGCCATAATCGTGAACAAAAGATCCAGGCAGCAGCGGCGCAAACGCTTTAAAATCGATTCGGGAAAATCCGAAGCGGCGGCTATTTTTTCCATAGCCGAAAAAGTGTGGAATTTCGCAACGGAAAATCCGCGCCCCAAAACGGCTTTTGACGGTAAATGAAGGGAGCGGTCTCCTTCACGGCGCACAAGCAGGGCATCCACAAGGGTATGCATATTGCGCACTTCCGTACCGTGGTCCTGACTTTGCCTTAAAGACGGAAAGTGGGCTATATTGACGGTTAATTTTTCAAGATCCGCCAGTCTGTCCGCCAATACGACAAGGGTTTCAGGAGATACGGTTCTTAAACGTTCAAAGACCGAATTAACCAAATCCTGTTCGGCCGATGTAAGAACAATAATATTTGTGGAAGCCTCTTCTGTCCGGGATATTTCATCTTCATCAAAAAACTCCTCAAGAGGAACCCGGGTAAATCCGTCCTGTACGGAGTTATGTAGTTCAACAGTCACCTTAAATCTAAGTATATCACAGATTAAAAAAAAAATCCCGTTCCGATATGCATATCCCGCTCTTTTTTACCGATAATAAAGTATGCGGCCCTACGGAATTTCCATTGCAATACTTTTTTTTTGCGCCTCTTTTTACGGCGTCTTTTCACAAAGTCCCGGCGGACACGAGCCACTCAAGATTCGAAGCCCGGATATGCGTTTGGAACGCAGTGAAGACGGCTGGCACTTATACATAAAACAAAAAGAAGGCATTGCATCGGTTCTTTTAACGGAGACTACAAAGGATCCGGAAGGAAAAGCCGACAGTTACGCTTACCGCGCCGAAACATTCAATGCGGTAAACGGGAACGAAAAACGGATTTTAAACGGCGCCTTTTTAACGTCCGAATTTGCAAAATACGGCATCATCGATTCCACCCCCGAAGCCGATGGACAATTCGTTTCGGCTTTTCATCTGTATATTCCGAAAAAACTCGTATACGGATACCCCTGGGCACGAAACGGTAAAGTCGAAGTAAAGCGCGGAACCTTTATCAATATACGTACCTTTGAAAAACCCTACGGCGATTACAGCGGCGCCTATGCCGACAACCCCTTTATGTTCGACTTTAAAAGTCCTGTAAAACCGGTAACGGAAAGGCCGCCCGAAACTACCGAAGCCGAAGAGCCCCTCCCTGAAAAACCGGAAGAAGAAAAAGAGCCTGAAATACTGACCGACGAATACAGCCCCCATGCTGCCGCAGCTTTTACGGACATTGCAAGCGGTATACTGACCTATTCGCGGGGACCTTCAAGTATTGTGGAAGACGTACTGCAATCCGTACGCAAGCTCGATAAAGGAAGGGCTTGCGACCTGGTATTTGCGATAGATGCAACCGGCAGTATGTGGGACGATATAGAAAAACTGCAAAAAGAATTGGTACCCGCCCTGACGTCGGAGCTTCAAGACAGGGCGCCCGTCCGCCTCGGCCTTTTATTTTACCGCGACTATACCGACAATTTCCGTTTCCGAGGTCTTCCCGTCCAATTTAACGACTTTACGCAGGAAAGCGCCGTGTTTTTTAAAAAATTAAACGACATGCATATTCCGCGCAATTCACTCATAGGAGGCGATACGCCCGAAGCCGTGTATGAAGCCCTCTATGCATCCTTGGAATTCTATCAGTGGAATCCCGCCGCTCAAAGAAAAATTATCTTAATAGGAGATGCAGAACCCCACCCTTCCCCGCGAGGGAGGCGGGGCATATCGAAAAAGCGTGTCGAAGAAACGGCGCGTAAAAAAAATATCACGATAGACTGCATTATTATTCCCGACGGCAGGGCCGGAAGCAGATAGAAGCGGTAAAATCCGTCCAAATACGGGGCGGCTGCACATGCGGCAGTCCGTGTATTACGGCTGTTTTTTCTTTTTTGTCTTTGATTTTTCGGATTTGGGTTCGCATTTTGCCAAATCGATACGTACAAGTTTTTTATATGCCGGCGGTAAAACCATAGCCGTTTGAGGATCGTCGTAATAGGCTAAAATGCGTTCCAATGCGGGTTTTGCTGCGGAAAAATTCTTACGCTTTATTTTAATATGGGCAAGCTCATATTCTGCCGCAACAACCGAACTTATATTGGAACCGTACAGTTCAATCACCTTGCCATAATAGAATTCGGCGGCCTTGTAATTGCTGTTATCAAGGGCTGCCTGGCCGAGCTGCAATAATTCGGCTTCGCTGATACCTTCGGGAACACTTGTCGGTACCGTTTGACAGGCAGTCAGAGTCAGTAAAACGGCAATTACAAGCACCGTACCGAATATAAAAGATATTTTTTTTATCATAACAGTTCCTTGTTTTTGGAGATATGCTACAGTTTAACACGTCCGTGCCTCTTGTGCAATAAGGCCTCATCTGCGAAGCGGTGTTGTTTTTTCATCTTTTTTTGCCTATAATCAGGCTATGAACTACATGCACATACACCGAAGCTCCCCCTCCCCCCGGTGTACAAAGATTGTCCGCTTTTATGCCGTCTGCCTTCTGCTATTGTGTGCGGCAAAACCCGCGCTCTATGCCGAACAAATGCATTCCCCCGCATGGGGCTATTCGGTCGACTTTCCCGAAGCTTTCAGGCTCACCTATAAGCAGGCCGAAACAAGCTATCAATTTGAACACGATGTACTGCCGGTTACGCTGATTATCCGCTCCTGGCCCGAAGCGGCAGCGAGCGGCGAAAAAATGAAGGATGTTCTTAAAAAACTTAAAGCCGCAGGCGAAGCCGAAGATATTATCTGGCGCGGCAGAACCTGTACGATTGCACTTTTCGATATGCCGACAAAAACGGGAGTCCGCAAGGGCTGGGCCGCCTGCATTCCCCATGACGAAGAAAAAGGCATTACCCTGATATCGGGCTATGCCCCCGAAACGCATTTTGCGCAGGCACAAAGCCTTATCGTTTCGGCACTGGATTCGTTTTCGCCGCAAAGCTCAAACCCGAACACAAGCGGCATTATGACAAGCTTTGCGTATCCGAAACAAGGCCCGCGGCACGCAAATCTTACAATCGGTACCGCCGAAATTCCGGTTGTGTTTGACTTAGCAGACAGTGAAGCGCACAATGCCCTGATTGAACGCGAATACAATATCCTCACCTTGTTTGCAGACACCCCCTTGCAGGAAAAGGCATGGCAGCGCTATTACCGTATGATTTACCGCGACGCCTACAAACGCCTCGAAAAAGCGGCTTTTACTATATATAACGTTTTGGAAGCCGAAGTCCGTGCCGAAAATACGGGCACACCGGCCGATAAAGACAGGGCTCTGGCACAAAAACTGCTTTCGTGGACACAAACCCTGCCCTATGAAAGAAGACGTAATTCAAGCGATTTTACCAGCCTCATCGATACCCTGACAGGCACCGGCTCGGACTGCGACAGCCGTGCCCTCTTATTGGCGGTTTTAATGTCGCATATGAATTACAACACTATGCTTTTTATTTCGCCGCACTTCAGCCACGCCTTTTTCGGTATAGATATTGAAGGAAAGGGCGCCCGCCTTGAACATGCCGGCACAAACTATTTACTCGGCGAAACCACGGCACAGGTAGACCTCGGCCTTGTACCGCAGGATATGAGCGACAGCACCAAGTGGTTCGGGATTGCGGGATTGGGAAGGTAACAAGCGGGTGAACGCCGCCTTTACACGCCAGGTCAGTCTTCTTTTATAAGCAGTTCGTAAGCTTCCTGCGGCGTTTTTACCGCCAAAAGGCCTGCACGCAAATCGGCATTTTTAAGCTTTGAACTGAAAAACGAAAGCGCCTGCAAATAATAGGCGTGCTGATTATAGGCTGCGGCAATCATAAACAAAAGGCGCACCGGAGCATCGTCTATCGTTTGAAAATCGATAATATCGACCTTGCTGATACCGACCGACATAACAAGGTCGGTTACCGAGGTTAAGCGTACGTGAGGAATCGCAATCGAGCGCCCGATAGCGGTAGACATCAATTCTTCACGCTTTAAAATCTCGGCGGCCAGCTCTTCGCCGTGCTTTATTTGCGGAGCCGTGCTTAAATTTTTAGCCAATTCAAGCAAAGCATCGTGTTTTGTGGAATGATTTAAAAAAATGATGCGGTCGGGTGATAAAATATTTCTGATTTGAATACGGTTTCCGGAAGAAACGGTTTTATTTCCGGACGAAAGTCTGTCATTCACCCATTTTTCAATATCCGACTTTTTAAAACGCCATACGGTACCGATTTTTCCGGAAGGGATTTCTCCTTTTTGCGCCCAATCGTACACGGTACGCTCCGAAACCCGCAAATACTTAGCAACTTCTTCTATCGTCAGAATATCATCATCCACCGGAAACTCCTTATGACAAGTACACGTGATAAACATCCGTGAAAAACACGCGATATAGCATGATTATTTTGCATTGTTTACGTTTTTTTGTCAAGTATTACAATGCGTTTCAATCGGGAAAAATTTATCATCTTAACCCTTGACTAGATTACGCACCTATTATACCATGGTTCTCAAATGAAAATAAATGATAAAAATTTTCCGCTTTTTCCGATTTTGTCGGTATTTATTCTCGTATATCTTTTTTCGGCAGTACGAATTTCGGAAAAAAAGCTTGATATAAAACCCGAATGGACGATTAAAATAGACGAAAATGCGGTTATGGAGGGCCCCCTTACCGAAAAGCTCATACCGTTTCGCATGAATAACATGATGGGCTATTGTACGCAAGAGGGAAGTCTTGTTTCTCTGATTCCGGTAGAACAAAACGCTTCCATTTCCGCCGATTTTTGGGCCCTTTACGGTAAAAATGCGGAAAATACGAAGTTTTTTGCTCCCGACAATACCGAACAGGGTATTATAGAGCGTGCGGGCTTCCCCTTTTTTACTCAAAACGGCATCTTTGTATTTCATCCGGGGGGAGCCTCGTTTTCACGGCACGGTGAGCGGGGCGAAACGCAATGGGATTATGAATACTATGCTCCCCTCACCGCCTTTTCCGCAAGCGAGGCAGGCTGTACGGCGGGCTTTGCCGACGGCAATCTTGTGTGTATGGATACCGAAGGTAAAATCAAAGCGCGGTTTTATCCCGGCGGAAGTGAAACGGAGGTCATTTTCGGAGCAGCCCTTTCGCAAAACGGTGTCTATGCCGCCTGCGTATCGGGTTTGAACCCCCAGCGTATCGTTGCGGCGGAACTTGAAGCCGGTAAGGCTAAAATAATATATCATGACTATTTGAAAGAAGAATCCGCTGAACAAACCCTGGTAAGATTTTCTTCGGATAACAAATACGTTTTTTTCAGCGGAAAATCGGGCTTAACAAGCGTGCGTTTAGCCGATAAAAAATCTTTTTTTATCCCCTTTAAGGGCAAAATTTTGGATATACGCGAGTTCGGAGCTAAGGATATATTTTTTGTATTAAGCAGAGATGCGCACAGGTATACGGTTACGGTTTTATGCGAAGGCCGCTATAATAAGGGAGCCTTTTCGTTTCAGGCAAACAGTGCTTTTTTATATGCGGACAGGGGATGCATCTATGTCGGAGCGGATGACCGTATTTCAAAAATGACGCTTTATTTCGATTAAGGGGAATGAGATGAATACATGCCGGAAAAAGATGCCGCGGTGCGGTTCGGAAATCAAAGCCTTTCTTTGTTATGCACTTTTCACGGCGTTTTTCCCTCTTTTTGCCTTTGATTGGCCGCGGCCGGCGGAAAATGTCGGCTTGTTTTTTGCACAAAAACAGGCGGACGTTTTTAACCGGGGGCTTATATTTACGAATCCGTCCGAAGTAACGACGGCCGACAGCGGACGTATTTTAATTACGATACAAAACGATTTTGAAAACACGGCTCTTTTTCCCTCAACCTTGGGAACGGCCCTTATAGTCGAACATAAAAACAGGATTTTTACGGTATACGGCGGTTTGGAAAAAATCACCGCGGCGCAAGCCTTTAGCGGAGCGGGCGCCGTAACAAGCCGAGAATCTATAGGGGTCAGCGGCTCTTCCGGATGGAAAAAAGAAAATCAAAGCTTGGAATTTCAGGTTATAGACACTCATATCAAGGCGGCTATCAATCCGCTTATTTTAATGGAAAATCCCGTCAAAGTAAAACGTTTTTTAATACGCAATGTTACGGCCGTTTCAAAAACGGGTAGCCGGATTCCCCTTTCAGGCGGCATAGGCCTCGGCGCAGGCACATACGTTCTGTACACCGAAATTATATCCGGCACCATGCCTTATACGACGGAAGTCTCGGTAAACGGCACCTTGACGGAAAAAACGGATTACAATGCCCTTAAAACGCATAAAGAAAAAATCCGTATTCAAGGTTCTGCGGAATACGATTTTAACTCTATTTATGCGGAAAAAAACATGCTGCGCCTGGCAGAAGTTGCATTGTCAAAGGGAAAAAACACAATCGATATAAAAATAACGGATATAGGGGGACAGGAATCTCTTTCCCACATCCCCCTGTCCGTTTTTTAGAATCGGCAGGCGGCCTACAGCGGTTTAATCTCCGTACAAGTGCGAAAACTCGTGCATTTTTTCCATTGCACGCTCTTTACACTTTCCGCAGGCCGTTCCTATTTTGGTACGGGCCTGTAAATCGTCCCAGCTTCTGTCTCCGGCCTTATAAGCTTCTTCCAAATCGCGGTCGGTAACGTTTAAACAGCGGCAAATAACTTCAACATGTTCTTCGCCCTTCATGGAAGGCCTGCCCTGTTTTTGCAGATAATCTTCTATTGCCGCGCGCAAAGCTTTGTCACCCAAAACCGAACAGTGGATTTTATTTGGCGGAAGTCCCCCCAGCTTCGACACAATATCCTGGGGCCTCAGTTTATAGGCTTCGGCTATGTTCATACCCTTTACCGATTCCGACAAAATCGAAGTGGAAGCAATGGCGCTTGCGCATCCGTATGTTTTCCACCTGACATCGGTAATAACATCGTTTTCTATGCGAAGCAAGACAAGCATCTGGTCGCCGCACTGAATATTACCGACAATACCCCGGCCGTCACAGGGCCACTGTGATTCGTTTTCCATCAATACGTTTTTAGGATTCATAAAATGATCTTTTACGATATCCGAATAAAGCCAATCGTTCATAAGTATCTCCATGCCGGAAAGGAGGCACAGGCCCCGGTTTCCGGACTTTTTAAGCTCTTACCGCTTCCGCCCCGCTTAAAGTAGACATTTTCCGTAATTTGTCTATAACCGGAGGAAGCATATCCAACAAGGCTTGTACATCCTCTTTTGTACTTCCCATTCCCAAACTGAAACGGATTGAACCGTGAGCAAGTTCGGCTCCCATACCTGTTGCCATAAGGACGTGAGAGGGTTCCAAACTGCCTGAAGCGCATGCCGAACCTGTAGAGGCCGCAAAACCCAGTAAATCCAAATGCAAAAGAATAGCTTCGCCTTCCGCACCGGGAAAGGAAACATCCAGGGTATTGGGCAGTACCCGCTCGGCATGACCGTTTATTTTTATATCGGGAATACGCTCAAGAAGACCGTCGCGTAAAAGCCTGCGCAATTCGCCGGTTAGGGACGCATAAGAGCTCAGATTTTGTAATGCAAGCTCGGAGGCATACCCGAAGGCGGCAATTGCAGGTACATTGTAGGTGCCCGCACGAAGGCCGTGTTCCTGATGACCGCCCCTAATAAGCGGCTCTATCGGAGCGCCTTTTTTTACATAGAGAGCGCCTATACCCTTGGGGCCGTAAATTTTATGGGCCGACACCGTTGCATAATCGACATCCCATGCCGCAACATCGACGGGAATCTTTCCGCATGCCTGCACCATATCGGTATGAAAAAGAGCTCCCGCCTTGTGAGCACGCTCCGCCAGAAACGGAATATCCTGAATCGTACCGATTTCGTTATTGGCCGCCATAATCGAAACAAGCAGAGGCTTTTTTTCCAAAGCGGCCCTATACGCCGCATCGTCAATAATACCGTCGCAATCCACAGGTAAAAATTCAACCGTAAATCCGCAGTTTTGCAATTTTTTAGCCGATTCCAACACACAGGGATGTTCTATCGCACTTACCGCTATAAACTTATTATTGCGCTTTTCGCCGGCGGCAATCATTGTGTTAAAAACCGTATTGTTTGATTCCGAACCTCCGGAAGTAAACAAAATATCGGCTGCATCGGGCGCATGAATTAAAGAAGCAACCTGTGAGCGCGCTTTTTTTATCAATTCGGCCGAACGGCGTCCGTCTTCATGCAAACTGGATGCGTTTGCGTATTCTTTTAATGTGTCGGTATAAAAAGCAAGCACTTCCTCGGAAAGAGGTGTGGTTGCATTATAATCAAAATATATGCGTTTTGTCATCTATAGTGATCGGGTTATAATCCCGCCTCCTGCTATAATATGGTTTAAATATACTACTGCGGACTGCCCCGGGGCAACAGCTCTTTGCGGTTTTTCAAAAAAAATATTGAAAATTCCGTCCCCCAGGGGCACAATCCGCGCCCGGGCCGCAGGAGATGCAAGGCGAATCTTTACCTCGGCCGTAAACGCATGAGAGGGCACACAGCCGCCCGCCCATACCCAGGAATCCGCCTGTAAACCCTGCGATAAAAGCTCATCGCCGCCTGCAAGGATTACACGGTTATTATGCACATCTATCGAATGAACGTAAAGAGGCCGGTTTGCACTTACCCCCAGGCCGCGCCTCTGCCCTACCGTATAATGCTCAATCCCGCGGTGACGGCCGAGAAGCTTTCCGTCCAAGTCGACTATATCGCCGGGAACCGATGCCTTATCCGCAAATACGATGTCGAAATATTCCGATGATATAAAATCCTGGCTTTCACTGCGGGCGGCGGAGGCTAATTTACGGCTTCGGGCAAAGTCGAATATTTCCCGCTTTGTAAAGCCGCTGAGAGGAAAGCGTACCCTTTCCAAAACCCGTGAAGGAATTCTGTGTAAAAAATATGTTTGATCCTTATAGCGGTCTTTTGCGGCACTTATCAGAAGGGGGTGCCCGCTTTCCCCGCTTTCACAGGCCTCACATACGGCCGGACGGGCGATTTCTTCTTCAAGCGCAAAAGTGCGGTATAATTCAGCCGGAGAAAGGTTCGGCCGCACAAGAGAAGCGTAATGCCCCGTACAAAAATAATCGAAATCAATGCCTGCATCACGTACTCCGTCAAGCAGGGCGCCGAATTTTACATGGCGGTTGCAGTGCACACAGGGGTTCGGGGTACGGCCGGCACGGTATTCCCGTTTAAAATAATCCAACACATAGGTTTTATAAGCTTCACGTACATCTATAACGCGGTATTCGATACCGTGTTCTTTACAAAATGCGGCACACTGAGCTATATCGAGCTTTTCATCGGAACCGTAGCATGACATACGCACTCCGTTTTTTGAAGGCGGAAGCGGTAAGTCATTGTTCCAGCTCGACATCGTAACGCCGATAACGCGGCAGCCCCTTTCTTTAAGCATCAGGGCCGTACAAGCCGAATCGACACCTCCGGAAAGACCGACTGCGGTAAGGCAGCCGGCTTCGGGCAGAGATACCGTTTGTACACCGCCGGGAATATCCGCATCGGGTCCCGTGTTTTCGCTTGAAAAATGCATGGAGAAAGTATAGTGTAAAAAAAACGGATTGACAATATAATGGCGTTTACTATATAATAAAAAGGCTATAAAACACGCACAAAACGCCGGGATGGTGGAATAGGTAGACACAAGGGACTTAAAATCCCTCGGCATTTAAACGCCGTGCCGGTTCGATTCCGGTTCCCGGCAAAGGGCGTTATCCGAACATGGCAATGCTCGGATAACGCCCTTTATTTTTATGTAAATATTTTGCATGTAAATTTGTCCGATTTATAAAAATCGGGTGTTCGGCCGCCTTAAAAGTCCGGCATTTCCAAGGAATACATATCTTCGGCAACCGGATCCTTTGCATACGAGGTATCTATTTTGATAAATTTAAACTCGCTGTCCGTTTTTACGGCTCCGGTATTGCGTACGGCCGCGCCGGATACCAAAATCTTTTTTTCGAACGATTTTGTTAAAGATTCCAAACGCATAACCGTATCAACCGCTTCGGAAACGGCAATTTGCGATAAACGCTCCGCAGAACCGGTTGTACCCAAAACAACCTTCCCGTAGTGAATGCCTATACCGATACGAAGCGAAATGGGTTTATCCGTTTTTAAAACGAGCATCTTATGCTGCATTTCAATAGCGCAGCGGAAAATATCGGGTGTATTATCCGGAAATATGGCTACAATACAGTCGCCCAAATATTTTTCAATAAAACCGCCGTATTTTCTGATAAGGGGTGCGATATCGGATAAACAGGCATTCAATAAGTCAAATATGCCCTTGCAGCCCAATTGCTCGGATATGGGTGTAAAATTGCGGATATCGGCACATAAAAGAGTTACATTACGTACCGTATAATCGCCGATATCGACATCGACTATATTGTCTTTTTTTAAAAGGCGTAAAAACTGCTCCGGAACAAAGCGCATATAGGATTTATTCGTTTGCTGCATGTTATCCGATAATACTTCAATAGCGGCCGAAGCGTTTTCATGGCGGATTGCCGTAATAAGAGACTGAAAAAAGACAAAGATAATAAAAACCTCGGACATAAAACGCACATCGGAAAAGGGAACCGACACGATTTGCATGGCAAGCACGTCATGTACGGTACCGATCAGTCCGAGCAGTATACTCAATACGGTTAAAAAGAATATCTCGAAGGTTGTCTGCGGCAATTCAATAAACAATATAACGAGGATAACCGACAGGCTCACAAAAAAATAGCCGAGCGAGGGCATAACCAGCATATTTGCAAGCCGAACGGGAAGAATCCATATGGCAAGTCCCAGTGCGGCACCTGCATACACGATAAGCTTGACTATAATCGTTTTTTTCACATTGGCTTTTAAATCGATATTGTACAGTGAGGCCAAATGAAGCATATAAAACAGGGGCGCCATAAACATAACGGTGTATTCAAGCTTCATATCCATGCCGTAAGGCAGGTTCGGAAGGTAAAAAAGCAAAAGCGAAAAATCGGCGCTTATGCCGCGTATAAATATACCCAAGGCAAACAATGAAAAATAAAAACTCGTCCAATCATATTTACGCAAAAAAAACAGAGAAAGGTGATAAATCATAATACTCAGCAAGGCGCCGGCATAAAAAGAACTGTAATTGAACTTTAGAGTAAACCAGCGTCTTACGTGTTTTTCTTCCGAAAGCTTCAAAGCACCGCGTATACCCGCTTTACGGTAAACGCTGTTCGAAATATGAAACACCAAATCTATATTTCCGTGCCGGTCCGATTCAAGAACCGCAATGGACATGGAGCGGCGGGGAATGGTTTCATTATACTTTTTAGACGCAAAGCCCTGGGAAAACACAAGCTTGCCGTTACAATACAAGTTGGCACCCGTAAGCACCTTATTGAACATAAACACGGCATAACGGAAATTCGGTTTTAAGTTTTCAACACGCAGATGGTAGGTTGCCGCCCCCTTACCCTTTTTTGCTATAGGGTCGTCGACAAGGGTATTCCAAACCGAAGGGACTTTAACGGATGCGGCCGGGGATACAGGCGACGAGGGGACTCCCGTGCGCGAACTGTAAAAAGCCTGGGGTTCTATAAAATCGGCCCAATACAAATCCCATAGACCGGACAGCTCAAAAAACGCGTCCGACAAGGCATCGGGGTTTTCAATTTTCATTACTCCCTGTTCCAAAACCGCAGGTGCAGGCAAATCTTCCGCTGCAAAGGTTAAGGTACTCAAATACCCGATGACAAACAAAACGGAAATAATCGAGATAATGAATACCGAACGCGATTTACTAAATTTCATCCGACAGCTCCTCAAGTTCCTCCACTGCTTCGGCATCTTCAATTTCCTCTACGGAATCCGCCTGAGGCACCGAATGTTTTCGTATTCGGTCAAGGGGCAGGCAGCTGAACAGAGAAATAAGCTGAACCCGTCCTTTTACCCGGATATTTCCCAAGGGAATAAGGGCCATATCGGTACTCTTCGACAAACCGCTTTCTTCAACGGCTTCGCGGGAAATCAAAACCGGGTAATTAACCTTTTGAGAAACGGACTCGATACGGGACGCGGTATTCACCGCGTCGGAAATAACCGTATCGTCCAAGCGCGATTCTTCTCCTATCGTGCCTAAGATCATATTTCCGTAATGTACGCCCATAGCAACCGCGGCCGGAGCCCTACCCGCAGCGCGCCGGATAGCGTTGAATTTCGTTATTCTGTTTTGAATCTCAATACAGCAATCGACCGCGCTTTTTGAACCTTCGGGAAACAGGGCGATAATTCCCTTGCTGATAAATTTGCTTACAAAACCCTTATATCGGGGCATAACCAAAGAAACAATCATCGAAAAAGAATTAAACACTTCATATTGGTCTTCCAAGGTTATTTTATCATCGGGAGCTAAAATATAGATTTGCGCAAATACAATACCCAGTTCACGTTGAACGTAATCGCCCAAAGCAACGTCGATAATATTATCCTTGTGCAGCAAATTTAAAAATTCCCGCGGAACAAAACGGATATAGGCATCGTTAAGTTTTTTTAATTTATGAATAAGCATAACGCGGTCGGAAAATAAAAGGTTTTCTTCAAGGGCAAGGGCAAAGAACTGTATAACCGCCAAAGCCCAAAACGAAAAAGGCACGGGGCTGAAAATCAATGCGCCGAACAAAGTAAGATATACGATTTCGTACGTTATCGCCATTCCGACGATTATAACCGACAAAATATACAAAATAATGCGTTTTTCTCTTCTCAAAACGGCCGATATAAGCACGGCGGCACAGGCAAGCATACCTATAAGGGTGCCGACTTCGTAAACGGGTACCAGCCTGTTTGAAAGAGAAATAGGCAATACAATACCGATGAGCATCAAAACGGCCTGCAAGATTCCGTATACATGTTTTAAGCGATTATATTTTGCAAGCCAGGGAAACATCGTAAAGAAAAAGTATAAAAATGAGGGCGGTCCTACCCACAAAACCGCATATTCCAGTTTAAAAAGGGCCGAATACGAAAAGTCGTCAAACAAAAGGGCGGGTAAATTAAAACTCGTTATAATCATGCGCACGGTAAGCGAAAGCAAAAAAAGCGTAAAGTATAAAGCGCTGATTTTTTTGGTATTCAATATAAAAATCGTCAAGCTGACAAAACTTAAAAAAAGAAGCATGGCACAGATAAAAAAAGTAATACCTGCGCTGTTGTTGTAATAGCGGTAAATTGCATTTTGCTTGCCCAAGTACACGGGAGACCATAAGCCGCCCTTACGGTAGTCCCAGTTCGATATTTGCATGACAATTTCCGTATAGCCGCCCTCGGATGCGGTAAATTCGGCATATACCGCCTTATAAGAGGGGCGGGAATTTTCCGCAGAAGTTCCTACCTTACCGGCAGTGAAAATGAGCTCGCCGTCGGCATAAAGGGAACAGGCCGAAGAAGGCGTTTGCTTCATGTACAGGGCATAGCGTTCCCGGGGAATCAAGTCCGTAAGCATAAGGCGGTACGTTGCATAACCGTATTCGGTTTTTTCGCCTTTAAAATCGGAATAGGGTTTATTCCAATTCGAAGGAACGGCAACCTGACAAACCGCGGGAAGCTCTTCGGTTTCGTTCAACGTCGTGAACAGAGTATCGAAATACACGTCCCATAAGGTATTGAGAGCCGTAACCTTTGCCGGTTTTAAGGAGCCGGCCGATAAAACAGCCGGTTTCGCATCGGCGAATACCGGTTTCGCATCGGAAGACACCTTTGTTTGTGCAAAAAGCACGGAGAAACCAAAAAAAATAAAAAAACACGCACACGTTTTTCGAAACGCTTTCATAATCCTATTTTATACACGTATACACATCCGCTATAACGGAACGCCATTCGTATTTTTTATCGCGGCTTTCCCACTCTATAATTCTTTCTATAGAAAACCGTGCGGCATTCGACGGGTTTTGCATACGGACAACCGCAAAGCGGCCCTGGCCGATATAGGCAATACTTTGACCTTCGCTCAACTGTTCCCGTTCACTCAAAAACGCCAATACGCAGTCGAAATGCACCGGCTCTCCGCTGTCTGTATGAGCAAGGGCGGATGCAAAGTCCGTAACCGGCTTGCCGCAAAAGGAGCACTCAACCGGCTCAAATGACGGCATCTTTACACGCGGCTCAAAGCCCCTGCGCTGAGACACATGGGAAGAATCGGCATGTGCGTTTTCTTTTCGGGAATGATTCCACCTTCTTTTTCCGTTTTTTCCCTGCTTACTGTTATCCATAAATCACTTCTTTTAAACGGCAAGGCTGTGCCGTTATTTGACGGCTCAATACCGACGCAATACGCTGTACGGCGTTATCGACATAGGAATTATCCGTAATTTTTCGGCGAATTTCCAATATTTTTGCGGACACGGTTTCCGCCGAAGATTCTTTTACAGAAACAGTCATATAAACTCCGAAAAAGCATTTTCTATATGATATACCGGAGAATAAGGGGGCACATCAATCACAAGCACATCAAATCTGATATAGCTGTTACTATATTGTCGATTATCCAGTAAAAAACGTTTAGCCGTTTCGATAATTTTTCGCTGTTTTCTTGTATTTAGGACATATTCCAAGCTTCCGGGCGGAGAATGGGGCAGAGTTTTTACTTCACAAAAAACCAAAATCCCGTCTTTTTCCGCTATCAGGTCTATTTCACCCGACCGGGTACGCCAATTACGGCATATAAGGGTGTATCCCTTGTCTATCAAATATTTTTCAGCCTTTACCTCTCCTTTTTTTCCCGTTTTCGTATTATTTTGAGGTCCTTGTTCGTTCAAAGCCCCCGGCATAACATCTCCGCTTTTAATCGGTCGTATTTTGAGCTTCCGCGTTTACGGCACGGATAATAAAAACCGATTTATCGACATTCAAATCGACTACGGGGACCTTAGCTATATCGGGATCGGTCAGCCGGCCGTTTGCATCGGTAGAAAAAATACGCACACAGGGAGCAAAGGGATAATCGGGGTGGCCGGCAACAACCTGAGCAATCCGTCCGTCCTTAAGCATTACAAAGGTTCCGGGCGGGTATAAGCCCACCTAGTGTATAAACGCTTTAAGCGCATTGGGGCCGAACAGCTTTTCCTTTGCATCCAATAAAGCTTTAACCGCATCATAACAAATCATCTCTTTACCGTGCGGTTTTTCGGAAATCATCGTATAAAAGGCTTCGCAGACGTTTAAAATGCGTGCGCTCGGATCTATGTTTTCTCCCTTGCGTCCTTCAGGATAACCGGTGCCGTCCCAATGTTCATGGTACTGCATAATAATTACGGCGACTTCCCGGGGATAGCCCAAAACATCCGAAACAAATTTCGCTATCCTAAGCGGATGCACCTTTAAAAGTTCAAGATCGGCAGCCTTCATACCTTCCGCACCGGAGGAAAAAGAAGCGGCGGGAATTTTAAAGACCTCCAAATCGCGTACAAGACCCGCCGTAATAAGATGTATAACGGTACGCTCGGGAAAAGACAAATCCATGGCCAAAACCGCACCCAAAACGGCGGTATTGATTGTCGAAGCCGGATAATAGGCTGCCGTTTCAAGCTTACAAAAAACACAGTTTAAAGCGAAATTCTTATCTTCTTTTACAAGCTGGTATACAAGAGCCGCACTTTGATCAAGGAGTTCTTTATCGATTGCATCTTCATCTCTATAGCTTTCGTATATGTTTTCGATGTTTTTCATGACAGTCGTATAGTACTGCCATAATCGTGAGGCGGTTAAATGTTTTCTGACTGAAGTTAAAATGGAAAATGAAGGAGCCGCAGCTTCTTCCACCTCTTCAAGCTCTTCCAATTCTTCGAGATCTTCGGCCGAAGCCTCATCGGAAGCATCCGACAGGGGGCCGGTAAGTTCTTTACCGTAGGTAATCACAAATAAAACGTTCCAGCGGTCAAGAATATTTAAATGAAACTTGGTTAGAGGTTTTTTTTCCGCTAAAAACATATTGACTCCGTCATCAAAAAAAACGGGAGCGGAAAAGCGCATACCTTCCTTTAATGCTTCGCGCTTAATTTTTTGCATACGTCTCAGCCTCTTTTAAAAAAGCAAATATAGCTGCAAAAACCTCATAGGTTTCCGGCGGGATATACGTCCCCGCTTCCTGCAGAGAAAGAATCTGCGCCGCATCGGGTTCAAACACAAGGGGTATGTTAAACCTCTGCGCAAGCTCGGTCATCCTTTCGGCAAGGCGCCCGGAGCCCTTGCACACTATAAAGGGTGCAGGGTATCCTTCCGGATAACACAGGGCAACAGCCTTTTTACGTCCTTTCGTACCGCCGTTCATGCTTTCTCCTCAACACGGGAAAAACAATGTGTCCCGGTACCTCCCGTATCAAACAAATCCGGCTTATATTGAACCCTGCAGTTTGCAGGCAGCACCCCGTATAAAAATCGTTCAAAATCTTTAATGCGCAACAGGGGCGGCGGAGGATTGATACAAAAGTCAATATCCGTTTGTCCTTCTTTTGAACAAACGGGGTATATATTGTAGTATATCACAAAAAAATAATCTTTTACAAGGGAAAAGGCGGAAATTACCGTTTTTTCAACTCTTTTTTGTCCAAGGTCAAAAAGAAGTCTAATAACTCCATTAACATTAAAATCTCTATTATGATAATCAAAGGGGAGAAAAACCCAATGTTTATCCCCCGTTTTATATTGATTTAAAAAGGATAAGAGGCCCGAAGGCAAAGAAAGACAGCAGGCGGCATCCTCATAGAGGCTGCCGATAAGGGAAGGAGCCTCCCCGTTTTTTTCGCCTTGTCCGAAAGTCTCCCGTTCGGCCGAAGGCTCTTTGCCGCCTCCTTCCCTATATTCTCCGTAAAAGAGCTCCAGTATTTCGGCAACAACAGCTTCATCGGGCTCAAACCCCTTTTCCATCAACAAAAGGGCGGCTTCGGCAGCTGCCGCTTCTTTACCCGGAAAACGTTTTGCAAAAAAACGGGCTTTAAGGGCTGCGGTTTTATTGAACTGAACGGAGCTTTCCTGAAAAAAACTCAGTACACGAAAAGAAAGGCTGTCCGCAGGAAGCCCCAGTTCGTGCAAAAGAGCGGTAAGAGACCCCGAATTATCGGCGGCAAAGGAGGAAAAACGGGTAACACCGGGCCGATTTTGAATAAAAGAGCCTTTTTCCCCACGGGGCACCATACCGCAGGGCTCCAAAAGAACCCGTCCTCCTTCAACCCGCACCCGTGCTTTAAATGCCGCCCCCTGTTCCAAAACGCGCCGGGAAGCCACGCTGAAGCGCTGCCCCGCAAAAGAAACGGTATAGCGGCCGGGACCTTCGCGAGAGAGCACGCGCACAAAAACCTCGCTTCCCTCTTTGATGCTGCCCGGCGGAGCCTTGTCTGCCGATACGATTGAAACCGAAAAGGGAGCCGGAACCTTCAAGACACATCTCCGGCTTGCGTACCGAAAGATTCAAAACGTTTTTCCACATCGCGTATCAGTTCATCGGGGGTTGAAGCTCCGGCCGTAATTCCGACGGTTTTAAGCCGGGCAAAACAGGCCGGCAGTTCTTCGGGGCGCTCTATATGAACGGCGTGAGTGCATAAGGAGGCTGCCGTTTGAAAAAGCCGGCTTGTATTGGCGGAATCTTTTCCGCCGACCACTACGATTCCCCGAACTTTTTTACAAAGGGCCCGTAAAGCTTTTTGCCGTTCTTCGGTTGCAGGACAAATGGTATCAAAACTTTTCAAATCCGTACCGGCCGCATGCAAAATATCTTTTATCATCTTGTATTCTTCAAGACCGAAGGTTGTTTGACATATCAAAACCGCAGCCGATTTTAAAAAAAGCGGATACTTTGCAAGGGAGGCGGCCTCCGCCGCAGTTTGTATAACCCGGTATTCGGCTCCGGCACTCAGGGCCGTCCCGGCCAAAGCGGTAACTTCGCCGTGTTTTTTATCGCCTGCAATAATAATCAAACGATTTTGTTCGGCGTATTTTTTTACGAGGTTTTGACTCGCCAAAACGCGCGGACAGGTTGCATCTATGACCGGAATTCCGGCATCTTCGAGTTTTTTACGTACCTCGGGAGTGGTACCGTGGGCGCGGATAATCAGCACAGGCCGTTCAGCGTCTTTTTCGCCTGCAGGAGGAGCATTTCGGGCGGTACAAGGCGGTTTTCCCGCGCAAAGAGCTTCAAAGCCGGCGTCATCAAGGACATGCAGACCCCGCAGAGCAAGAGCTTCCAATGCGGGTTTATTATGTATAAGCGGACCGAGGCTGTAAACGGGAGAGCCCGGATGCTCGTCGAGGGCTTTTTCGGCAGCCTCCATCGCGCGGCGCACTCCCATACAATAACCGAGTACCTCTGCCCGCACAAGCGTACTCATGGCCCCAGTATAGCAAAAATGACAAAGTTATGCTACAGTGCCCTTATGCTCACTCTTTTGCAGACCGGCGACCTTCATTTGGGAAAAATCTTTTACGAACATTCGCTTATAGAAGACCAAGCCTTTATGCTCGATGCTCTTTATAAGGAATTAACGGAAAACGCCTACGACGCCCTGCTTATAAGCGGCGATATTTACGACCGCTCGGTTCCTCCTCCCGAAGCAGTAAGCCTCTTTGACGATTTTTTAACCCGGGTACACGGCGCATGCCCCTCCTTATGCATATGCATTATTTCCGGCAATCACGATTCTTCCAAAAGACTGGCTTTCGGCTGCGAATTATTTAAAAGCCATAATATACATATATGCACCGAAGCGGAAAAATGCACTCGGCCCGTTTTTTTAAAAAATGCCGACGGACAAACCGAAGCCGCCCTCTACGCTCTTCCCTTTTTACACGGCGCCTCCCTTCAAACCGAACAGGGAAGCCCGCTGCGCAATCAGGAAGATTTAATAAAAGAAGCGGTTTTCAGAATTAAAAATGCCCACAGAGAACTCCGTGCAAGCCGAAAAGATTTTGAGCAGCTTCCCGCCCTGCTGTTATGCCATGTCTTTACAACCGGGGCCCAAAGCGGCGGCTCGGAGCGCATTTTTGCAGGAACGGCCGAATTGACGGAAGCCGACGTGTTTTCTTTTTTTACTTACACGGCGGCCGGACACATACATAAAACCCAAAAAATAAGAGACAACCTCTGGTATGCGGGAAGCCCCCTCGCCTATTCATTTGACGAAGGCATCTCGGTACGTTTTGAGCAAAAAGATACAAAAACACAGGAACGCAGCGTAAAAACCGGAACACAAAAAAACTTCTTGCGCATCGAACTCGATTTTACAAAGGCCGCATGCCGTCCTGTCGTCGAGCCGATTCCCGTTCGGCCCCTGCGTAATGTCGTTAAGATTTATGCCGGCTTTGAAGATATTTTCAGGGGAAAGCTGTACGATGACTATGTAAACGATTACATAGAATTCAACTATACGGATTCATGTATTATCGAAAATGCGGCGTCCCGCTTAAGAGAACGGTTTCCTTTTTTGCTGTCGGTAAAAAAAGCCGCAGAGCTCATACAGCCTGCATTTCAAACCGAAAGCGAGTATAAAAAACGGCTCCTGGAAAATACCGACAGCTTGTCCCTGCACGATATTTTATACGCTTTTTTACAGGATGCGGGCCTTATACCCGCAAGTGCGGACAGCGGATATAAAAGCGCCGTAAAAGCATGGAAAGCCGAAGCGGAATTATTCGTAGAAACCGAAAAAGAGGCACATACACATGAAACCGCTTAAATTAACCATGAAAAATATTGCCTCATTTTCCGGCGAACACAGTGTCGATTTTTCTCTTTTGGCGGATATGTTTCTTATTTGCGGAAAAACAGGGGCGGGAAAAAGCACCGTCCTTGATGCAATAACCTATGCCCTTTACGGAAGCCTTCCCGGTGCCCGCAGACAAAACGATATACGCCGCCTGAGATCGGATTTTTGCGGGGCCAAAGACGAATGTTTTGTCCGCTTTGAGTTTTTATTGGGCGGTAAGCCGTACCGCATCGAAAGAAATCTTCCGGTCAGCCGCATAACGCGAAACGGAACGGTTAAAGAAGACGGAGAAAGCGCCGCCCTTTTTTGCACGGAAAAAGACACGGAGGTTCTCCTCAGCGACAAAAAAAGCGAAACCGACAGCCTTATAAAATCCCTCATCCGTCTTTCGGCGGAAGAATTTTCGCGCATTATCCTCCTCCCGCAGGGAGATTTCGCGGATTTTTTGCGGCAAAATTCAACCGAGCGCAAGGCTATGCTTTCCAAACTTTTTCCCGTCGAGCGCTTCAGAGTCACGGCCGAAGCCCTGAAAGATGAAAGAGTCCGCCTTGCAAGTATGCACGAAGAGGTTATACAAAATATCGAGCGTATTGCACCGGCGTTTTCGGCCGATGCCGCGGAAAATCTGCGCACTGAATACAAAAAGCGCTTAAAACAGGCGGAAAAACAAAGCGAAGATTTACGCGGTACCGTTTTTAATTTAAAACTGCGCATAGACGAAACCGAAAAAAACGAAAACTCGTGCCGGGAATATGCGGAACTGCAAAAGGAACGTCAAACACTGGAGGATAAGGCGGGTGAATATGAAAAAGCGCAAAAATTACTGGGCAGCCTTCGCTTTGCCCTCGGTGCCGAACCTCTTTTATCGGCTGCCGAAGAAGCTGAAAGAAATCTGCGGCGCGCAGAAGCCGAACTTGAAGAAAATTCGAAACGGCTTTCGGTTTGTATGCGGACAAGGGCGGATTTGGAACGGGAAAAAGGCGGCCGGGAAGAAGATGAAAAGCGCTTGAGGCAAAACGCCCTCGATATACAAAAAACGGAATTGGCCCTGAATGCGCTTGCCGGCATGAAAAATGCGGAAACCGAATCCGATGAGGCCGAAAAGAATCTTAACACAAGCCGTCTGCAAGCCGAACAAATCCGCAAAGAAGCGGTTGAACTGGCGCAAGCGGAACAAAGGCAAAAAGAATTGACCGCCGAATATGAAAATGAGCGGTACGGCCTGCAATATGCCGAATACCTGTATTTGAGGGCACAGGAAAACACCTTATCGCGAAAAGAAAGGGCGTTACAAACAACGGTAGACGGCTCGCGGGCTATTCTTGAAGAATTTCTAAAAGAAAAAGAAGCCGAAGATATTGTATGCAGGGCCGCGGAGATTGCCCTGTATTTGCAAGAGGCAAAACCCTGCCCCGTATGCGGTTCAATCGAACATCCCTTCCCGGCTCAAAAGAGTCCGCAAAAACTCGATACCGAAGAAAAAATAGAAACCCAAAGAGCCTTAACCGCCGAAGCGGAAAAAAATCTGGAGGAGATTCAGGACGCAAAAAAAGAACTTAAGGGGCGTATCAATCAAAGCAGGGCATTATGCGCAGAACGGACAGGAGAAACAGTCGAAAATACCGAATTGATTGAAAGTGAGGAAAAAGCGCTTAAAAACCGGGAAGATGTGCGCGAACGTCTTTTTTCAATAACCCGGGCGCTTCGGGAAGGCGAAAAAAAAATTGCCGAAAAAAGCCGCTGCGAACAGGATTTACGGCGGGCGGAACAAGAATGCGCGGCATACGAAGCACAAAACGCATCGGCAAAAGCGCGGCTAAACGAAGCGAAAAAACTTGTACAAAACCTTTTATCCGATACGGCGCGGATTGAAATAGATGCCGCATCCGGCACTCTTTTATTATCGGTGCAACAAAGAGCTGCAAAACTGCATACCGAGCGCCGTGAACTTGAAAAAAGGATACGGATTTTTACCGAAAAAAGCATTCAAACCGAAAAAAAATATGCCGAATTGACGGGTATTATCGGTACCGTTAAAGCGGATATCCAAAGCCGCACAAAAGAATATACCGAGCGTACCGCAGCCTTTAACGAAGCCGCCGCCAAAGCCCCCTATGAAGCCTTTCAAGTCTGCGGTTTTGCGGATAACGGAAACGACGGCACGGGGACGGATAACGAGAACCGGCTGCGGCACTATTGCAAGCTCGTTATAAAAGAACTGGTACGGGATAAAGCCGCCGCGGAAGGCCGCTCACAAACTTTGGAAAATCAAATTGAAACATATAAAACGGATAAACAAAGGCTTGAACTCTTATGCAGCGAAAAAAAAGCGGCATTGCCGGTAAAAAAACGGCTTTCTCCGCCGCCTTTTGCGGCAAAAGGAGAGCTGTTTACGGCCGAAGATTTTCAAACGCAAAGCGATGAATCGGACGAATCGATTGAAGAACTTTTTTTGCGCTTGAGCGCCGAGAAGGAAAACCTCTTACATAAAAAAGAGGAAGCCGAATCGCAGCTTGCACAAAACGAAAAAAACTGTACGGAACTTCGCCGCCTTGCAGCCGAAACCGAGGCGCGCATAAACGAATACAAAGAACTTGAAGACCGCCGTCTTGAATTGGGTAAAAAGCTGCATGTATACGAACGACTCCATGATGCCGTATCGGGAAAAAACCCGAACAAACTGCCGCTTGAATCCTGGGTACTGAGGATGTACTTGGAAGAAGTATGCATGTGCGCGGGAAAAAGACTTGAACGTATTTCCGACGGCCGCTATACCCTGTATTTAAAAAAGCCCGAAGGGGGCAAGGGGTTCCAAGGCCTCGACTTGGAAATATACGACAGCTATACGGGAAAAAGGCGCCCCTGCTCAACCCTTTCCGGCGGTGAAACCTTTATGGCCTCAATCAGTTTGGCTTTGGCGGTAAGCGATACCGTTCAGGCAAAAAACGGGGGCATTCAGCTCGATTCGCTTTTTATAGACGAGGGCTTCGGTTCCCTTGACGAAACAAGCTTGGATAAAGCCTTATCGGTACTTGACGAAATACGCGGAAGCCGCTGTATAGGGTTGGTATCCCATGTCGGCCTTTTAAAAACCCGTATTCCCTCGCGCTTGGATATAGAAAAGGGAATAAGCGGCAGCCGCATAAAAACCGTACAGGGATAGCGGATACGGCATATTTTTTCAAAAAAAACGGCCTTGTTCGGACGATTTTTATGTTTTTTTTGCCGAAATTGATGTATCATATACTATGAGGTCTGTGTCCGTAACAATCGTTTTGCTTTTACGGTCCGCCTCTTATATCCAAATCAGGAGGTTTCTATGAAACACAAAACTCTTTTTATCGCATCCGCCGCCCTGCTCTTATCCGCAGTCCTTGTTTTTGCGGAGACTGCAATTTCAATCGGACCTGCTTTTACAAATTATCTTGTAAAAACAAAGATGGAAGGAGGAAGTTTGCCCTCCGAAGTGCAAGGTATCGTCGGAGACTCCTTTAACAGCTTTAAAGATGAAAAAAACAACGCCGCAGGTTTTGCCCTCGATGTACGCGGGAAATTTTTATACGGTATGATTCAAATGGCCTTCCCCGCCAAAACCCACTCGGACATTATAAAAAGCAATGCAAAGGATTTGGCAAACTCGGCAATTATCTTCGACAGCCAGCTGGGTTTGGGTTATACCTTTTTTAAGAAAAGCCCTTTTACCCTCTTTATAGGAGGCGGTGCAGGCTTAAACACAATGTACGCAAAAAAAGAAATGGAAATACTCTCGAAAAAAATTGAGTATGTTAAACTCGATTTTATGTTCGGTGCCGGTGTAAACGTACTTGCAAGTTTTTATCTTACCAAGCATTTAGGCATCTATGCCGGTATTGCCGATACGGTGTATTTTCTCCCCGTATCTGCAAAAAAAGAATTTAAGGTCGGAGGGAATTCATACAGCTATGATCAAAACAGCGAATCGGGAAAAATAAAAAACTCCCTTGCAAACAGCTTAAATGTTAAAGCGGGCTTAACCGTCAGATTTTAAAAATTAATTAAAAGCCCTAATGCACTTTTCAGGCGCTTTCATTTTTGATATACTGCTTTATGCACTTTTTCGAAAATATGAAAGACCTACGGGTAACCGTTATGGGTTTGGGACTGAACGGCGGAGGCCTTGCCTCTGCCGCCTTTTTTGCCCGGCAGGGCGCAAAAGTAACGGTTACCGATTTAAAAAATGCCGAAGTTCTTGCACCGTCGATAAATCAACTGAAGCACTTTTCAAATATAGACTTTGTGCTCGGAGAACACCGCACGAAAGATTTTAAGACCGCCGATCTGGTTATAAAAAATCCCGGCGTTAAACGGGAAGGCAATATCTATTTGGAAGCGGCAAAACGCGTAGAAACCGATATTTCCGTCTTTCTTTCAATTTCGCAGTCTCCTTTGATTGCGGTAACGGGCAGTAAGGGAAAATCTTCAACGGCAAGCGCCGTTCATTACGGATTGCAAACCTTGGGCTACACCTCGTTTTTGGGCGGCAACATAACCGTAAGCCCTCTCACCTTCATAGAAAAAACACGGGCCGATACTCCGGTTGTACTGGAACTTTCAAGCTGGCAGCTTGCCGATTTAAAATCGGTAAAATTTTTTAAGCCCGACATAGGCATTATTACGCCTATTATACCGGATCATCTGAATTGGTACGGTACAATGGAAAAATACGTTTCCGATAAAAAAATCTTATACAAACATATGACCGAACAGGACAGCCTTATCTGCAGTTACGGCGATAAATGGGGCAACAGCTTTGCAAGAAAAAGCCGTGCACATATTTTTCGATACGATGAAAAGCCTCTTCCGGGAGGCATTGAGGGCGCTTTTTTTTCGGAAGACGGAAACGGCTATTGCCGTATTGCCTCCCCAAAAAACGGAAAAACGTCCTCAAATACCCTCCTGCAGGGCTACCCCTTAGACGAAATAAAAGTTTTATCGCACAAAGCCCGTGTACCCGATATAAAGCTGAAACAAAATGTTTTAAATGCGGCTCTCGCCCTGCTTATTTACGGAGTACCGGCAAAAAAAATCGCCACAGTAATGGACGGTTACAGCGGCATAGCACACCGTATGGAATTTTTTTATGAAGCAAACGGCGTTGAATTTTACAATGACAGTGCTTCAACGGTTCCCGAATCCGCCGCAGCTGCCGTAGATGCGTTCAACCGCCCCCCCGTACTTATTTGCGGCGGTACAAATAAAAAACTCAATTTTCTTCCCCTTGCCGAAAGCGCTTCCCGGGCAAAAAGCCTGTACTTGCTCGGAGGCTCCGGAACCGATATCCTTATAAAGCTGCTCAATGAACGCGGATTAAAATACTACGGTCCCTACGCAGGTTTTAACAATCTTTTACACGATATGAAATCTCACCTTGAAAAAGGCGACAAGGTTGTATTATCGCCGGGTGCAGCCAGCTTTGAGCTGTTTACAAACGAATTCGACCGCGGCAATCAATTCAAAGAGAGGGTACGCGCCCTGTATAAAGAATAACCCCGAAGTAACCGTATTGTCTAAAAACCAACCGATTTTTTAGACAATACGGCTTGCTTATAAGGTACCTTGCACCCCAAGCGAAAATATCGTATGCTGTAGGCATGAAACACTGTAACGATAAATTTGCCCGGCCGCTTTTGGAGCGGTTTTTACGCTATGTACAAATATGGACAACAAGCGACGATGAAAAAGCCGATAAGGGTATCATTCCTTCAACCGAACGCCAAAGAGACTTTGCATACAGCCTCGAAAACGAATTGAAAGCACTCGGTATCAACGACGTTTTTGTCGATAAACACGCCTATGTATGTGCGCGTATTCCTGCTTCAAAGGGATATGAAAAAGTCCCCTCCGTCGGCTTTTTGGCCCATATGGATACCGCAGGAGAAGTATCGGGAAAAGACGTCAAGCCGCAGGTGATAAAAAACTACGACGGTTCCGTTATAAAACTTAAAGACGGCGTTATGCTCGACCCGGCAGAAGATGCCGACCTTGTAAAGTCTATCGGAGAAACCCTTATATGTACCGACGGCACCACGCTTTTGGGCGCCGATGACAAAGCCGGTATCGCTTCCATTATGACCGCCCTCGACTTTTTATTGAACATCGATAAAAAACCGCACGGACAAATTGAAGTGATATTCAGCCCGGACGAAGAAACGGGGCACGGTATGGACAAGGTTCCCCTCGATTGGATTCAGTCAAAACAATGCTATACGATTGACGGCGGCCACATAGGAGAACTTGAATGCGAATGTTTTACCGCGTGGAAAAGCGAAATCGTTTTTACGGGTAAATCCAAGCATACGGGAACCGCGCGCCCCGACATGGTAAATGCGGTTACGATGGCCGCCGCCTTTGTAAACCTTTTGCCCCAAAACGAAAGCCCCGAAGCGACCGACGGCTATTTGGGCTTTTACGCTCCCATGAGCATAGAAGGCCGCATCGAAAAAGCCGAAGTTGTGCTGTTTTTGCGCGATTATACCGACGAAGCGATGGAGCGGCGCAAAAAAACGGTGAGCGTTTTGGCAAAGGCAATGGAGCATAAATTCCCCGGCTCGTCCGTAAAGGTTAAGCATACCAAGCAATACGTGAATATGAAGGCAAAAATGGATGAGCACCCCGAAGTTATGAAAACCCTCGTTCAGGCGGCCGCAAACCTCGGCATAAACCCGATAACCAAGCCCATCCGCGGAGGTACCGACGGTTCGCGCTTAACCGAAATGGGAATTCCCACGCCCAATATCTTTAACGGCGGGCACAACTTCCATTCAAGACGCGAATGGGCGTCCTTAAATCAAATGAGCTATGCCGTGGGCATAATCGGCGAATTGATTGATTTGTGGAGCAAAAAACGATGAGCGAATATCACATCGAAGGCGGCTTTCCCATAAAGGGGACGATTAAGGTAAGCGGCAATAAAAATGCCGCCCTGCCCTGCATTGCGGCAAGTATTTTAACAAGCGAACCGGTAACGCTGCACAATATTCCCGACATTGCCGACACGGGCGTTATGCTCGAAATCCTTAAAGCTTTGGGAGCCTCGGTAAAGTCCGCAGGTAAAAACTCGTGGACAATTCATGCAAAGGACATAAAACAAAACGACATTCCGCCGGAACTGTCAAAAAAAATACGCGCGTCAATCCTCTTTGCAGGCCCCCTCCTCGCCCGCTGCGGCAAGGCGGTTATGCCGCCTCCCGGCGGAGACGTTATAGGACGCAGACGGCTGGATACGCACTTTTTGGCCCTTACCGAACTGGGCGCGCGCGTAAACATAGACGGCCGCTTTACCTTTACGGCAAATAAGCTTGCAGGAACCGATTTGTTTTTGGATGAAGCTTCGGTTACCGCAACCGAAAACGCACTTATGGCGGCAGCCCTTGCAAAGGGTAAAACAATTATTACGAATGCCGCCTGCGAACCTCACGTGCAGGATTTGTGCCGTATGCTTAATGCTATGGGCGCAAAGATAAGCGGCGTCGGTTCCAATATTTTAACGATAGAGGGCGTAAAAGAGCTGAAAGGCTGCGAGTTCCGCATCGGGGCCGATTTTATGGAAATAGGCTCTTTTATCGGTTTGGCCGCCGCGACAAAGGGCAGTATAGAAATCGAAGGCGTTCAAGGCTGCGATTTGCGCCCCATAAAGCTTTCGTTCGGTAAATTGGGCATCCACTGGGAAACGGACGGCGATATTTTGCGCGTACCGGCGGCTCAGGAAATGCAGATAAATACCGATTTGGGCGGTATGATTCCCAAAATAGACGATGCGCCCTGGCCGGGGTTTCCGCCCGATTTAACGAGCATTATGACGGTTGTCGCAACGCAGGTAAAGGGAACCGTGCTTATTCACGAAAAGATGTTCGAATCGCGCATGTTTTTTGTCGATAAGCTCATCGGTATGGGTGCGCGCATTACCCTGTGCGACCCGCACCGTGCGGTTGTGTCCGGGCCCTGTGTGCTGCACGGAGATGAAGAGCTTTCTTCTCCCGACGTCCGTGCGGGAATGGCTATCGTTATAGCGGCCCTGTGCGCGCGCGGAAACAGCATTATACGCAACGTGTATCAGGTTGAGCGCGGCTATGAGCATTTAACCGAACGCCTTAAAAGTTTGGGCGCGCAAATAGAGCGTATAGACCGCTAAGCGAACGGAAAGCGGATTTCGAACCGCTTTCCCGGCATTTTTATTCCGGGTTTATTGATATTTTTTTTCGTATAGAGATAAAAACCGCAGGGAAAGTATTACAATAGCGGCAAACAGTAAAATCAGTGCGGTCAACAGCTCTGCGTATAATGAAAAAGACGCCAAGCCGTACGAAAGCAAAATAATCAAATAGCGCAGGAATTCGATACAAAACATAACAACCGCGGTAAATACGGGAAAACTGAATATCCACACAAAACGAAATACCTGAGAAGATTCGAGTTTAAGGTCCCAGGCAATAAGGGCTAAGAGAATAAACAGGGCAAACAGCAAAAAGGGCCGGGCAAAACGCTGCAATAAAAAAGCCTGATAGATTCTGACCGGAAAGCCGTAATCGTCGGCAAGGGGAACAAAACGGAACAGAGACGCCAAATTCATATATAGCGGACCTTCGGAAGACGCACTGCATACCAAGTCGAAATCTTTTAAGCTCATCGGCAATACACGCACGCTGTCCCGTATTGTATGCTCTTCATGAGCTTCCGAATATACGGGAGAAATTACAATTCCGCGGGTTTTTCTGTCAACGGATGTACAGAGGAGTCTGGGAATAAAGGTTTCGGCGTCTTTAATTCCGGTAAGCGAACCGAAATCGGAACCGAAGGAGCCCGCCTTTTGTGCAATAAGTTTTACATAGGGAACGGACATTGCGCCGATCAGAGTACCCGAAGCATCGTAAGAGACCGAAGAATAATTGCGTAAATATTTTACAAGGCTGTCGGTATGAGCGATAGTTGTTACCCCGCCGATACGAACGGCATCGAAACCTCCGTCGGGACGTTTTATCTTAAATGAAATATTTTTAAATTTTTCAAAAAAAGCGAGGTTTTGCACTTCATCGATAAAAAAATATTGCTGCAAGAGGGCTTCCGTGGATAAACGGTAAAAACGCACGATATCCGGATCAAAATCGCTTATTTCATACAGATCAAGAAAAATATAATAGGCATGTAACACATCGCCTTCCATAAGAGCCGAGTAGCCTTCACGCTTTTTCCGAAAGATTTGTGCATTCTCATCCGTTTCAAAACCGGAATTGCGCGCGATAGTATTCCATGAATCCGTTGCAAGACGCTGCATTTCGGCACTGTTTGCATCGTTGTCGCCGGCAAGTTTATAGGCCCACCATGCATAATAGTGAGCGTTAAAATAATCCTTTGAATCAAAAGCCGCCTGTGCCTTTTTAAGCAAAATAAGCGCCGAATAGGGGGTATTATCGGCTTTTAATAAATCCGAAGGAACGGCGGAAACCGTTTCCGCAGGAATATACCCTCCCGATGCCGAAAGCCGCTGGGCCGCATCGCGCAGTCTTTTAGCCTCGGCGTTGGCAGGCTGCAGGGCAAGAGCGTTTTCGGCATAAAAAACGGCGGCCGATGCGTTTCCTTCGGCATAAGCCGATTGTGCGTGGCCTATATACCAGGTATAATCCTGAACCCGGTTTTCCAAACGCTTTTTAGATGCGGAAATAAGCGGAATCAATATTTCAACCGCGGCAAAGCACAGCACAACCGAAACACCCGCCGCAACAAGGACGGCACGAAAATTTTTTAATTGAACGGGAGAAAAACGCTCAAGGTTTTTTCCCGTATCCTTTCCGAAAGACCATGAAAAACCTATACAGCCGACCGATGCAAGAATTGCGGGAAGCCAATATAAAAATTCATACAGTCCCGTAATAAAACGCCAATAAAATACGTCTTCGGGAAAAAGAAAGGACACGTTTTTTATAAAAAACGCTTTTGCAATAAAAAATCCGAATGCAAAGAGCGCATAAACCGGCATCAGAATAGCGATACGGACGGATGTTTTCATATCAGTCCTCCCGTGCCCGCTTTGCCTGCACTGCCGCTTTTCGGATTGCGGGAACCCACAATATCGCACCCAAAGTAAGGTTGACAATAAGCGGAACCCATATTGAAGAAGCGTAGGTCCTAAACGACTGCGAATACATATAGATATTCAATATACATATGCCTGCCCAAAATACAATAACCAACACCGCATTCATCAGTTTCCAATAGGAAAAGGAATAAAACCCGTACACCGAGGCTAAGGCAAAGCCCACCGAAGCCAATAATAAATAGGCTTTGCGTCCCTTATCCACCGTCTCACGGATTACGTCGGAAAGAAAAAACAAACTCGAAACGGTGTCCTTTATCAATGCGGGAGGATTAAAATAGAGAGCCTCGTAATCCTGCAGCCGGGTACTGAAAAAACCGCTTTTAAAAAATCGGGCGGCCGGTGAAGAAGCACCCTTATTAAACCAAAATGCGACATATTCGGCAGGTTGGTAGAGAAAGCAAAAAGGAATAATCAAAAGCCATACAACGGAGCATAAAAAAATAAAAACCAAAAAATCAAGCAGAGATGAATATCCGCGCTTTATAACCGTAAAGATAACGGCCAGCAAAGCTCCTATGCTTGTCAGAGGCAAAAGTGAAAACAGGGAATATAAAAATATATCGGCAATACGCGTAAAGGCATCCTCATACAGTCCGGCAGCGGGAGCCTCCGGATATAAAATCAGCATTGAGGCAATCAATACGGAAAGCGCAAGCAGTACGCATATATATATATAAATAAGTAAAACCGAATCTTTCACTATAACCAGAATATCACGGATATACAATCAATGCAAGGGTAAAATTAAGGAGTTTTCGGCTCCGAGCCCGGATAATATTATAAACAGGTTTTGCACAGGGAATTATTTATTTACCATGCATACAAATACAAAAAAACCGCAAAATGCGGAAAGCCTGCAAAAAACCGGAAAAACATAAAAATATAATTACTTATAAAGCAATGAATTAGAAATAAAGATAAGAAAAAACGTAATAAAACTCAGCTAATTCATTTTAATTTAAGAAAATAAAAACCAAGAAGATTCCATCAACTGTTTATACACAGGTTTTACACAAGCGGGAATGCATATGAACACCCCCGCCGGTCAGGATTAACCCAGAAAAACCTGTCCGTTGGAGTCTACCGCCAAAATGGTTTTACATTCCGAGCAGCGGAAGCGTCCGGAACGCGGGGCTTTTAATTTTTTAGAGCACACGGGGCAGGTAAATATTTTTGGGAAAATACCGGTTGAAGGAACCACTTCCTGTTTAAAAAAAGCGATTGCTTCTTCGGCCGAATCTTTAATATTAAAAAATTGGGCAAACCCCAATAATTGAAAAACTTCGTAAACCTTTGCCTGAATTTCCAATAAAACTATATCGCCGCCGGAGGGTTTTACCATTTTTAAAAAAGCGGTAAAGGAACCGATTCCCGTAGAAGAAACGTAGTTAAGCGCGGCGCAGTTGAATATCAAATTCTTATATCCGGCGTCTACAACCTTTGCTACCCGTTTTTGAAAAAAACTGGAATTATAAGTATCAATATAGCCATTTAAATACAAAATAATTCCCCCGTCAACCTGATCGACCTTCTTAAGGGAGATTTTTAAGCTGTCGTCTTTTTCATCGTTAAAACCGGGAATTAAGTTATTATTTATGTCCATTACCTTTTTCCTTACAATAGTCAAAAATAACTATTTTCTTTATATTGTACACTTTATTATAACCTATGTCAAATATAAATTCCAATATTTTTACTGAAACTCGGGCGACCAGCCTCCGTCTACGGGCAGTAAAACACCGTTCAGCATCGGGCGGGTTAATAAAAAAACCGCCGCATCCGCAATTTCCTCCGCTTTGACAAGCCTCTTTTGAGGCATCTTAGCCGCAAGCCTTTGTCGTTTCTCATGCGCTATGTAGTCCGTTTCCGTAAAGCCGGGTAAGACCGCATTGCAGGTAATACCGTAGGCGGCATAGGTAAGGGCCGTTGAGCGCACCAAAGAAGACAAAGCCGTTTTGGCACCCGCATAAGCCGCATTCGTACGGAAGGCGTTTATACGGTCGGTTCTTGTTCCGCCGAAAAATAAAAAACGTCCCCATAAACGCTTTATCATCGACGGGAGGGCCGCACTGACAACCAGGCCCGGCAGCGTATAATTTAAAACCGCACGTTCCCAGTCGGCTGCATCGGTATCCTCCAAAGGTTTTTGCACAAAGGGACCGAAGCTCACACATATAATATCGGCAGCTTGTATGTCTTTGTAAAGTAAAGTGGATGTAAAATCACGGCATAAGCCGTTTTCAAAGCGGTGTACCCGTTTTTGTACCGATACTTTTTTTGCCAACGTTTCGGCGAGGGTATTAAAACGCTCGGACTCGCAGCCGCCGTGTATTATAAGATTCGTACCGCAATCGGCAAGGGCGGTACAAAGGCATGAACCTATACCCCCGCTCCCGCCGATTATCGCAGCCGTTTTACCCGCAATACTTTCCATACGATTTATATAAACATACGGGACCTGAAAAGGTAACAGATTTTACCGGTATACCCTCATACGCATAACAAGGTATCGTTTGCCCGCTCCTTTTCGCGGAATTTTCCCTTGACAAAATTTCTGTGCACCGTACAATAAGTATATGAAAAACGAAAAAACTTCCGTCTTTGTACGCCCCGTTTTAACGGCGCTTTTAACCCTTTGTTTTGCTTTTTGCATATTATCCCTGCCTTCAGCCTTTGCACAAAGTGCAAAAAGTTCAAAAGGCTCGCAAGCGGAAAAAGAAGTTCATTCGCGTCAATATATTGAGCTTTTAAACAGTGTCTACACCTTTGTCCTGGAAAACTATGTCGATGAGGTGGACCCGAAAATTTTATACGAAGGTGCTCTCAAGGGCATGATGGATGCATTTGAAGACCCCTATACCGCCTATTTGGGAACGGCTCAAATGCGCGATTTAAACGACACGACAACGGGCGACTTCGGCGGTGTAGGGCTTTCCATTACCAAACCGGCGGAAACAAGTGCGGATAAACCGGCCTATGTGGAAGTGGTTTCACCGATAGAAGATACACCCGGCTGGAGAGCCGGCATACAGGCGGGCGACTTGATTTTAAGCATAGACGGAACTTCTACCGCCGACATCACAATGGAAGAAGTGCTTAAAATCTTGCGCGGCCCGAAAGGTACCTCGGTGAATCTTATCATTCGGCGCGGGAAAACGGGGGAATTTCCGGTATCTTTGATAAGGGCGATCATTGAGGTTCCGACGGTAAAATACGGTATGATTAACCGCGGAAAACAAAAAACCGGGTATCTGCGCATTATAGAATTTACCCCGAAAACCCCGGACAGGGTACAGGAAGCGTTGGATTCTTTTAAAAAAGCCGATTTTACCTCTCTGATTATAGACCTGCGCAATAACCCCGGCGGTCTTATATCAAGCGTTGCCGACGTTGCGGATAAATTTATCGATACGGGAGTGATTGTCAGTACAAAAAGCCGCCTTATGTTCGAAAATTCGGTGTACAGGGCAAAACCCAAGGCAACGGTTATGCCTAAAAATATTCCCATAGTCGTTTTGATCAACAAGGGTTCGGCCAGTGCGTCCGAAATTCTGGCGGGAGCTTTAAAAGATTATCACCTGGCCTATCTTGTAGGAGAGCGTACCTACGGCAAGGGCTCGGTTCAGCAGGTAGTTCCCCTGCCCAATCAGGACGGCATAAAGCTGACAATGGCGCGCTATTATACGCCGTCAGATTCCAATATAGATAAAATCGGTATTCCCCCCGACAGGGAAATTGCCTTACCGGTTTTAACGGAAGCCGAAGAAAAAGCCTATGCATCCCTTATTACGGATGAAGCGATATCCAAGTACGTAGCCTCAAATCCGAATATGAGCGCATCCGAGATTGCCTCCTATGCACACACTTTGCAGTCTGCTTATAATTTGGAATTGCGGCTTTTACGCCGGCTGATTAAGCTGGAAGTAAACCGCACAAAACCTGCCGAATTATACGATTTGGACTTTGACGTCCAACTTCAAGCGGCCTTGGATATTGCAGCCTCATCGAATTTCGAAACTATGGTAAAATCGGCAAAAACTTTAAAAGAATTGCAGGCATCAATGAGCGACGAACAAAAAGTCTCCGCCGCGGACGGACAAGCCGGTAAATCCGGTAAAAAAGGACGCTGACGGCACAATGCGCCAATTTGTCTGTTCCCGCATGCCCGATTCCGAAGGCGCAATAGCTTTAAGCGCCAAAGAGTTCCGCTATCTGTCGCGCGTTTTGCGCTTATCGGAGGGGTCTTCTATAGATGTACGTTTACCCGGCGGCTCTTTGATTCAAATGAAATTGTGTACCGATAAAACGGAAAACGTCCTTAAAGCCGAAAAGCTTCCTGCAAGAGAAAACATCGGCAGCCCCTGCACCGCCGATATGCCCCTTTTTCCTCCTGCGGGCCCGGAGTTTTGGCTTTTTCAGTTTTTACCTAAGGCACCAAAAGCCGATTTAATCGTTCGGCAGGCAGCCGAGTGCGGCATAAGCCGTATTGTCGCCATACGCGGAGAATACTCTCCTCCGTACACGCCCCGTATCGAGCGCTGGCAGCGCATTATCCGCGAAGCCCGACAGCAAAGCGGCTCCCCCGTTGAAACGAAGATAACGGATGTTCTTTCGGCAAAAGAAGCCGCCGCACTCTGGAAAAAAACGACGGAAAATACGGCCGCCGCCGCCTTTATTTTATGCGAACGCGAAGAAGGGCAAAAAAGCATATTCAGCCATATCCGACATATTGCGGCCGTGAAAGAGGAAAAAAAAGACGCAGGCGGCATTCCCTTCGCTTATACCGCCTTTGCTGCAGGCTGTGAAGGCGGTATAAGCCGAAACGAAAGAAACCTGTTGGAACAAAACGGCTTTGTGCCGATACATTTTAAAACGAATATATTACGGGCGGAAACGGCGGCCCTTTACGGATTTGCCGCAATACAAAGCGCCGTAACGGAGTATAAGGCATGGAAATCGAACGAATAAGAATAGGGGGTGTCCCGGTCGATATAATCCGTCCGGAGCACATGGAACAGGCATTGTTTGAGCTATTGGCTACATCGGGAACAAAGCAAATCGTTTTTTTATCCGTATGGAATCTTTTAAAGGCTATGCGCAACAGCGAATATAAACTCTGCCTGGAAAACGCCTCGCTGATTTTACCCGTATCTAAAAGTATTATAAACGGAGCGGTTTTTCTCAAAAAAACAAAACCCCTGCGCTATAATCCTTTTTCGGCCCTTATTTTATTTTTTACGATTCTGGAAACACGTTATAAGTCCCTCTATCTTTTAGGCGGACACAAAAGCTCTTTGATTGAATCCGAACGCAATCTGCATGCAACCTTTCCGGGGCTGCACATTGTCGGACGATACACCGGGTATTTTTCCAAAGAAACGGAAAAAGACATACTTGAGGCGATTTTCAAGTCCAATCCTTCAATGGTGCTTCTTGCAGACGGCATTCCCTCCGGTGTTACCTGGCCCTATATGAGGCGTAACAGCTTCGGATCAAGTATCTTTGTATATTATAAGGACGCCCTTTCAATTTTTTCAAAGCGTAAAAAGCGGGTTTCCGACGATGTTTTTAATGCGGGACATGAAATTTGGCATGAAATAGCTTTAAATCCTTTAAAAATTTTCCTTGTATTTCCGTTTATATGGTATATAATAGTATTAATATGGGATAGACTCCACTCCAAAGCATAGTCTCTCCGGCGGTTGTCGGAAATGATTAAGATTCTACTCATAAGCGATGATAAAAAAATCAGGGATTTTTGTTCGTCGTTTGCACAGGATATCTTTGCCGTAGACTGTATACCGGCATTCCCCTGCACGGATAAGGATACGCCCTTCGATTTTTCGCTCATCCTTTTTGACTTTTCGGTGTTTGACAAGGGCGATCTTAAAACGGTACGCAATGTGTTCCGGTTTTCCGCACACCTGCCCGTTCTTGTACTGGCCTGCGAAAAAAATGCGGGAGCCGCCGCACACATGTTAAAAGCCGGGGCTGCGGATATTATTATACTGCCGTGCAGCCGCTCATATATGTTTTCGTATATACGGTACTATACGATAAAAGACGGCAATCCCTTATCGCCTTTGCACAGTCCCTGCGGTTTATCCGTTTCGGACGATAATGCTTTTAAGGATTTTATCGGCATATCGAGTGCCTTCACCGGTTTAAAAAAACAGATTTTACTTGCAGCGGGAAACTCAATGCCCGTGCTTTTACTCGGAGAAACGGGAACCGGAAAAAGCCGGGCGGCCCGCCTGATTCACGATTTATCAAACCGAAAAGCCCTCCCCTTTGTGGAAGAAAACATCGCGGCCGTACAGGAAACGCTGATGGAGGCGGAACTGTTCGGTACGAAGGCGGGAGCATATACGGGAGCCGTTACACGCATGGGCTTATTTGAAAAAGCCGAAGGCGGTACTCTTTTTTTGGATGAAATCGGCTGCATAAGCTTGGGTATGCAGGCTAAACTTTTACGTGCATTGGAAACCGGAGAAATCAGAAGGGTCGGAGACTGCGACCATAAAAAAGTAGATATACGCATTATCTGCGCAACAAACAGTCCGCTTAATGCATGGAAAGAAAGCGGAGAATTCCGTAAAGATTTGTATTACCGCATTACGGGTATAGAAATACATATCCCCTCCCTTGCGGAGCGGACCGAAGATATTCTGCCCCTTGCCCGCAGTTTTTTGGAAAACCTGTGCCGTACTCACAATACCGTCAAAATTTTTTCGGATAGGGCCGAAAAAAAATTGGAAAGCCACCTGTGGCCGGGAAATATACGCGAACTGCAAAGCTGTATATGCCGCGCCTTTTATGAGACACAAAACGGCCTTATATCGGAATCAGCTATCCGCTTTGTTCTTTAAACTCAAACAGGCGGCTTTATGAAATATTTTTTCAATGTATAAAACATCTTTTTCACAGACGGCTGAGCGGGATAAAACCGAAAGCCAAAAGCGCTTCATTTCGTCGGGATTGCCGAGCGAAAAAAAACCTATTTTTTGTAAATTACCGATAATCCGATCGGCCGTTGTATGCAGGCGCGAAAGAGGAACGGGCGGCGAAACGGCAGAGGGGCATAGAGGCCGAGCCCCCCGATATAATTCATAGGCTATAATTTGAACCGCATGAGATAAATTGATTGACCCCGCCTTCGGCTCCGCGGGAATCGTTACGGCAAAAGTACAGGCGTTTAATTCATTATCCGTAAGACCGGTACGCTCGTTTCCGAATACGACTGCGGCAAGAGAACCGTCAGGCAGGGAAAAAATCCGGGAACTCAGTTCACGCGGTTCGGAAATTAAAAAGCCGCGTTTATGACCGCTTCTTCGGGTTGTGCCCGCAGCACATACGCAGTCTTCAAGTGCCGGCGGCAGGGTATCGAAAAAATCGGCATTTTCCCAAATATGAAACGCATGAACGGCAAGGGTCCGTATTTCCTCATCATTATAATCACGCCTTTTACCTACAATCCGCAAACGCTTTAAGCCCATGGTAAACATGGCACGGCATACGGAACCGATATTTTTTGCTTCGTTCGGCTTGCACAATACGATAACGACATCGGATATATCCATTGGGCCAGTATAAAGCAAGGCGGCAAAAAAGTGAAGTTCCGCCTTGAATAAAAAACTTTGAATAAACCAAGCTGCAGTGTCGATAAATCTTTTATTTTATGCGTCAAATCGGTTGCGTGTTATGACGGATTCGGGTATAATAAACGCAGTTACAGGGAAATCAATGAAAAAGAAAATTCCGCTCTTGGGAGCACTTTCGGTATATGAAATTCTCCGCCTTTGTTTTGTTCTTGCCGTTCAAGCCGAATATTCCGATACGAAACTTCCCCTTTCCTGGTACCTGTCACTGCCGCTTTTGACGCTGCCCTTTTTTCTCCTCTATGCCATGCATAAAAACAACTCGTATGCCGCTTTTGCGGCGGAACTCTACGGAATTATAAAAACCGCCGGTACCGCCGGTTTTATATTTTTTATTTACCGGCTTTTTGTACAAAGACCTGCGGATTTTCCGGTACACGGCATATATTTATTTAAAACGCTTATATATATGATGCCTTTTTTTGCAATTGATGTTATACTGTCGGTGCTGCTTATAATAAAAAATTATAAGGCACATGAACAAACGGAAGGTGAACTATGCAAATAATTCCTATTGCAAGCGGAAAGGGCGGCGTAGGCAAAAGTCTTTTATCGGCAAATCTCGCCGTTACCCTCGGAAAAGCGGGCAAAGACGTTATCCTTGCCGACCTTGATTTGGGTGCTTCAAACCTCCATTTGGCAATCGGTCAACAGGCGCCGAAAAAAGGCTTGGGGACTTTTTTATCGGGTACATCTGAGTTTGAAGACATCATCACTCCGTCAGGATACAAAAACGTACGGTTTATAGCAGGCGATTCGGAAATTCCGGGACTCACCGCCCTGCCCCTTTCGCAAAAAAATATGTTGATAAAAAAATTCCAAAAGATAGAAACCGATTATCTTATTTTGGATTTGGGAGCGGGCACCCATTTAACAATCCTCGATATGTTTTTACTTTCGCCTCAGGGTATTTTGGTAACGGCCCCCGCGGTTACGGCAACACTGAACGGCTATTTGTTTTTAAAGAATGTTCTGTTCCGCCTTATGTACAATTCCTTTAAGAAAACCTCAAAGGCATACGAATACCTTGAAAAGCTCAGGTCGGATCCCGCATCGCTTCAAAGATTGTATATTCCCAAATTGACGGAAAATATTATACGCATCGATCCTAAAAGTGCGGAAGTTTTTATAAAGCGGATTCAAAAATTCAAACCGCGTTTGGTTATGAATATGATTGAAGACCCCAAAGACGCCGAGCGGGCAATGAAAATACGCCGCTCATGTACCGAATATTTAGGCTTAACGCTTGACTACTTGGGCGTTGTGTACCGCGATCCGATGCAGGATGTCGCTCTTGCCTCGCGTCTGCCTATAACCGTATACAAACCGCAGTCCATACTTTCGCAATCCATATACCGTATTGCGGATAAAATTATGCAGTCTGAAGACTTGAACTTTGACGATACGGGGCTGCCTGCCGACAGCTTTGAATTGGTAGGCTCGGAAGCCGAAGAAGACTACGAAGCCAAAATATCTTATGTAGAAGACCTTATCGGAAGCGGCGCCCTAACAACCGGAGAACTTGCAGATACGATAAAGGCCCAGCAATACGAAATTACCCAGCTGCGAAAAGAAAATACGCTTTTAAAATCGAAGATTGTAAAAGCCCACGCACAGGGATTTAAACTCTAATTTTAAACGCAAAAGGAAGGTAAAACCGAGGCTGCAAAAAGCCTTGTATACGCATATGTTTTTAGCATTGAATTATCCTTCATGGATTCATCCCGAAATTTTCCCCGGCGTTCCCCTTTTGGGCATGATACGCTGGTACGGCTTAATGTATATTTTCGCCTTTGCCACGGCAATCCGCGTATTCATGTCGCTGCAAAAAGAAGGGATGCTCGATTCTCCCGAACACAAAGCAACCGAAGACGATATTTTCGGCTTTTTTACCTTCGGTATTATCGGCTTGCTTTTGGGGGCACGGATCTTTTCCACCCTCGTATACGATCAAAGCGGCATGTATCGGAAAGAACCCTGGCTTATTTTTTGGCCCTTCGATAAAAACGGCACTTTTACGGGCTTGGCGGGAATGTCGTATCACGGCGGTTTTATCGGAGGACTTATAGGGATGATTGTATGGTGCGCCAAAAACAAGCGCTCCTATTGGCAGTGGATAGACGCTATGGTCGTTTCCATTCCGCTCGGCTATACCTTCGGCAGGCTCGGAAACTTTTTTAATGCCGAATTGTACGGACGTATTACGACCGTTCCGTGGGGCATGATTTTTCCGGGCGCGCCGCGGTTTTCGCTTTCGATAGATTGGGTACAAAGGATAGTCGAACAAACCGGAATAAGTACAGCCCCCGGAACCCTTTTGGTGAACCTGCCGCGGCATCCGAGTCAATTATACGAGGCTTTTTTTGAAGGTATTGTACTATTTGCCCTGTTACGCTTTTTAAGCAAAAAAAAGCCCTTCCGCGGTTTGTTGTCCGGTGTGTATACGGCAGGCTACGGACTGGTACGCTTTGTTATAGAGTATTTCCGCGAACCGGATGCCGACATAGGATACCGCATAAGCGCAAAACCCGACGCACCGATTTATTTTAACCAATCCTTGTTTAATTTATCGACGGGGCAAATTCTGTGCCTTATGATGATTATAGGCGGACTGGCGATTATCGCCGTATGCTATGTACGTGATAAAAAGCAAAAAGCGGGGGTTTGAACCGTCACTGCCGAAGTTTAACCGCAAAGAACGTAAAGAGGGTAAGACGGGCAAATCACTGCCGCCGGAGCATTATTCGATACATCTATTGCGAGTAAAGAATACCGCATGAATAACATATTACTCTCTAAGTATATTTTTTCCTGCATTCCGTGAGCCGTGTTTTATAATCCACTCACATTCTTTACTCACTGCTCCTTTTTTCCACTCCTCAAGAATTATATAAAATTTTGCCTGATCTTCTTTATATAAATCATTGAGATTATTCGCGACACTTTTTCGGATATATGTATCTTTGTCATCTTTAAGATTTGTCAGTATTTTAAAATATATATCAAAATACTCCAAAGCAGTATATAGTTTTTTAGCCCATGGAAGCCTGATTCTCAAACATTCACTTGAAAGCCTTCTCACTCTTTCATTACCATCAATACTCCAATCCGATAAAATCCTTAAAGCTTTTTCCGGATACTGCCTGATTAAGGGTCTCATGCAATATTCCGACGTGAACCTTTTTGTAAGCTCTTTACTGAATTTTATGCTGGTTTCAAAGTAGTTTTCTCCATAGAGTTCAACATATTTCCCAATCGGCCATAACCACCATCCTTGAGAAAATGCTCCGCTGTTGCCCGTAAGTTCCGGCCCTAAGATTTTATAAAAAACCGAAAGAGTATTTTCATAGTCAAGGTCAATCGAGTTATAGAGTCCTTTTGCGATCAGCTCTTGTCTTTGATTAAACTCTAAGTGTCCAATGGCATTCTTTGTTAATTCGAAAAATCTTTTTTTGTTGAGTTTTTCGGTTTGCTTTGCAATCAAATCCGCCAGTGTTTCCACATATTCTACATCATAGTAGTCTTTCAGTTTTTTAGCCATATTTTCTTATTCCTTCCAACATCATTCTGATTGAAGACTCGATTTCCGCGATGTCAAAGGATTGCGACCTTGACAGTTTGATTGCCAGCTCGTTTAATCCTCCGGAAATGAAACTTGTCAAATAGTCAATATGTACTTTTTTAATTATTCCTTCTTCCTGTAAAATAAGGAGTAGCTCTTTTAAACGGGATTCGGAATTTTCAGTATCCATCCTTTTCCATTCTTGCCATGAAAGAACCGACGGACCGTCAAGTAATAATATTTTTATAGTATCTTTATCAATCGCTTTTTCTACAAAGGCTACACAACCGATAATAAGCTGTTCCCATCGATCCGTACTTTGCATGGCAGTCTTTTCTACGTAATCGGCAAGCTCGTTTTGAATGATACGAATAAGCTCAGACAGTATTTCTTCCTTATTTTTAAAGTGATGATAAAAGGCTCCTCTTGTTAAGCCTATTTCTTCAACAATTTCTTGCAAAGATGTATTGTTATAACCTTTTGCAATAAATTTTTGCTTTGCAACCATCAGAATCTTATTTTTTGTCTGAAAAGAAGCTATTTCATTTTTATTCATAATTTTCTCTATATTCTTCTGAATGCGGAATAACTTGAATCACATCCACCAGTATCTTACTTGGACCTTCAATAATAAAATGCCTTTGACCGAATGTCTCGCTCTTTATATCCAAGATAATTTTATCTTTTAAATCTTTTTTTAATATATCATAAACTTCATCAACATTATTTACTTCAACATTCAGCAAAAGCCCGGAAAGAGGCAATCCAAAACCTTTTGGAACAGTTTCATGCCTATAATCCAAAACGGCAAGTTCGTTTTTGTTTTCATCAATCAGGCTGATATACCAATCTGCTTCAAAAGTTGTATTAAAGTCGAAATATTTTATAAAAAAATCTGCACATGCTTTAACTTCCTTTGTCATAACCACCGGATAAAAACTATTTATTTTCATATTACTCTCCTATATTTTATTTCCTTATAGTAACATACATACAGTATGTATGTCAAGTAAAAACACTGTTTTTATCAAGATGTGGAATGGCTTTATAAACAAGATAATATTCGAATAAGGCGAGGGATATGGTATGATCTGAGTAATTTGTTTTTGTTAGTGTTTTGTATAAAAATGGAGATAAATACAGTTCCGCTCATACAAATGCCTGAGCGAAACTGTAAGCTAACAATCGGACATTTTATCCGATCGTCTGCCCTCAGCCTTCAATCAGCTTTGCCAAATTTTCGGCCGTGTAACCGAAGTGTTCGGCAACCTTTGCGCCGGGGGCCGATTCGCCGAAGGACGTTAAACAAAACAGGTCCGCTTCGCTTGAAGCAAAACCTTCCCAGCCCATCGGACTTGCAGCTTCCGCAACGATACGGCGCGCGCTTTTACCCGTAATCGCTTCCTTTATTTCTTTAGGCTGGCGGCGGAACAATTCGCGGTCTATGACCGAAACGACACGCACCTTTTTCCCCTTAACCAGAGATGCCGCCTTAAGCGCAAGAGAAACTTCGGAACCGGTTGCAAGAACGGTTACGTCGGGTTTTGCCCCGCCTTTTTGTACAATGTAAGCGCCGCACAGCATAGTATTACGCCAATCGGGGTCGTCTTTTTCGTAGACGGGAAGATTTTGCCGGCTCAAAGCAATACAAACCGGTGTGTCTTTTGAAGCGGCTGCCATCTTCCACGCTTCGGCCGTTTCTTCGGCATCGCCGGGGCGCAGTACCTGCACATTCGGAATAACGCGCAAAGAAGAAAGGGTTTCTATGGGTTGGTGGGTCGGGCCGTCTTCGCCGACAAAGATTGAATCGTGGGTTAATACGTAGATAACGTTTTTGCGCATTAAAGCGGACAAACGCAAAGCCGGGCGCAGATAGTCGGCAAACACCAAAAAGGTTGCGCAAAAGGGAATAAGGCCGCCGTGGAGGGCGATACCGTTCGATATGGCCGCCATCGCAAACTCGCGTATCCCGTAGTGAATATAGCGCCCGGAGCGCGAAGAAGGCGAATAAGCCTTTGTGTCCGCCAACTTTGTACAGTTCGGTCCCTGCAAGTCCGCAGAACCTCCGACAAGGTTTGTATACACCTTGCTCAAATCAAGCAGGGCGGCACCGGATGCATTGCGCGTTGCCAAAGAGTCTCCCGCCTTATAAGCGGTCATTGAAGGCTTTTTAGCGGGTTTGCCCGCAAAAAAGCGCTTCCATTCTTTTGCAAGTTCCGGATTTTCTTCGGCCCACTCGGCAAATACAGCCTTCCATTCGGCTTCTTTTTTCGCCCAGTTTTCACGCTTCGATTCAAAATAGCCGTATGCCTCGGGCGCAACGTAAAATTCTTTATCAAGGGGAAGGCCCAGCTCTTTTTTTGCAGCCGCAATACCCTCCGCTCCCAGCGGTGCTCCGTGAGCCTTTGCGCTTCCCGCAACGGTAGGAGCACCCTTTCCGATAACCGAATCCAAAATAATAAGCGAGGGTCTCTCGTCGCGTTTTGCTTCGGCAACCAAACGGGCAATATTTTCCATATCGTACATCGAACCGGACAATACCTGCCAGCCGTAAGCTTCGTAGCGCTTGGCAACATCTTCAGCAAAAACGCCGTCGGTGGAACCGTCAATCGTTATCTTATTTTTATCGTAAAACGCTATAAGTTTTCCCAGCTTCATGCTGCCTGCAAAACTCGAGGCTTCGGAAGAAACTCCTTCCATAAGACAGCCTTCGCCGACAAGGGTATATGTATAGTGATCCACAATCTTGTGTTTAGGCGTATTGAATTTTGCCGCCAAAATGCTTTCGGCCAGCGCCATACCCACAGCCATCGCAATACCCTGCCCTAAGGGGCCGGTTGTCGCTTCAACACCGTCGGTAACGCCGTACTCGGGATGTCCGGCACACACCGATTTAAGCCGGCGGAATTTTTTTATATCGTTTAATTTAACCTTGTAGCCGCTTAAATGCAAAATCGCATAATCAAGCATGGAACCGTGGCCCGCCGATAAAATAAAACGGTCGCGGTCGGCCCAGCGCGAATCGGCCGGATTATGCTTCATAATTTCGCCGTACAACACGGCGGCAAGTTCGGCACAGCCCAGGGGCAAACCGGGGTGCCCCGAATTCGCTTTTTGAATAGCGTCCATCGCAAGGCTGCGCACGGAAAGAGCGGCAGCATTCAAACCCGAAATGTTCATGTTCACTCCTATAAAGGATTACTTTACAATCGAAAAAGCATCCTTTTTTTTGTTTTCCATAACGGAAACAAGTATTTCTTCTATATCTTCAAAACTGAAGGTCATCCCTTCAAGGGAAGCGGAAGCCGCGCTTAAATCCTTATCGGACAGATTCTCCTGATACAACAAAGCTTCAACCAGATGCCCCGTATGAGCAAAAAGCTGGGATAGGATAACCAAATCCTGCTGCGGGAAAAAATCGGCAGGCAATCCGCAGGAATCAAGTTCGCAAATAAGCTTTACCAGGGCCGAATACAGTTTTAAAGCGCTGCTGCGTACCTCACCCTTGTTAAAATCCGTAAATCTGTTGTATTTTTCGGAAAGTATAACATATTTGGTTTCAAGATGCAATAAAAAAGTTTTAAGCTGCCATTCCTCCAGTACAAACGAAGAAGGAATGATTCTTTTAAATATTTCCCTGACGCCCTTATCTCTGCGGTACAGGGAATCGAGGATATAGGCATCAAGCATAAATTCGGGAAGGGGAATACCTATTTCTCCGTACAGCGTTTCGGACACATCAATGCCGCTTTCAAAACGGTCGCGCCACGAAGATGCGGTGCATTCTTCGCCCTTTTTCCACAGACGGGTTTCCACTCCGTATTCGGCAAAAACGACATTTTTTGTGCGCATCAAATATTCGTCCAAAGAACCGCAGCCCGAAATACACAGAATATCCGTATTGCCGAAAAAAGCACAGACAAGCTGTTCTTCAATACTGTGACAAGGGCCGTATTCTTCGATTGTCGAAAGCAGACATGTTTCCAAAACATCATACCAGCGTTCGCGAAGCTCGTTTTCTTCGGTCGATTCAAACAGATTTGACCTCATTTCTTTAATCGGACGAAGTTCTATCAAACCCTCATCCCAATTCACAAGCCGCGCCGACAAACGGTCTGCGTACGAAAAATCGAAGCGCTTGTACAAAGCCCTCATATCGCATACGGTAAGAAAAATGCGGTTGGGTATCTCAAAATCGTTCTCGGCAAAATCCCGGTCTTCGTTTCCCGGGTCAAGCCCGAGAAACTGGGGCACATATTCTTCACCGAAAAGACGGTACATATCCAATACATCGTCCGAAGCGATTTCAATACACTTTTTATGAACGGGCATACCCGCAAACGTAAAATTCAATTCATGGGGGAGCATTTCAGGATCGACAAAGGGCATACAGCGGTGCCCGATAATCAAAATACCGGAATCGACTTCAAAACGCCGGGGTTTTATACTGAAATAGGCATCGGTAAAAAGCCCCGGCCGGGCAATATAGCTGCCGTCGGAAAGCGGAAACACCGAAGGATGGCTGTCAAGAAAATCGGAAACCTCACGAAGCGCCGCACGTTCACCCTCGGCACGCAGTAAACGCTGTATCGTTTTGGAAGTAAAAGGTTTTGTGCAGGTACGTAAAAAAGTATTCACGGTTTCGTACGGAAAATCCCTTTTCAGCATACACCCATTATACCATAAAGCCGACAAAAAGTAAAACAGGCCGCATAAAATACCCGATTTTCCCCTCAAAAAAAAGATACCGGGTCAAAAAGAAACAGTAGAAATGCATTTTTTTGACACAGACAGCCTCTTTTCCCCTCTTTTTCCATTTTTTTCTTCACTTCGGCGTCTTAGACCCATTCCGTCTTTTCTCTAAAAAAGTAATTCGTTATAATACAATAAAATAAATAAAATTAAAAAAAGTTGGCACGTATCCTGCTATACTATAAGTGAAGACCGGAAAACGGATTATCCGAACACCGATACGGCTTCGGATATCCCCGCCGGAGAGCGGAACCGGCATACAAAGCAACAAACCATAGGAGGTATACTATGAACACATTATCTTTTTTTAACCCCAGATTTACATCCGACTTGTTCGATGTAATCGACCGCAACTTTTCCGGCACGGAAAATTCTTCAAAGTGCAGCCTGCCGCGCGTAGACGTCCGCGAAACCAAGGATGAATACCTGCTCGACATGGAACTTCCCGGCTCGAGCGAAAAAGATGTGGAAATCAATTTGAAAGACCGCATCCTTTCGATCAGCTCGGTAAAAGAGGACAAAAAAGAAGAAAAACTTGACGGCGAATGGCTTATAAAAGAACGTGTTTCCAAAAGCTTTTCGCGAAGCTTTACCCTTCCCGAAGATATCGACAGCGAAAAGGTTTCGGCAGGCTTTAAAAACGGCCTTTTGACAATCAGCATACCGCGCAGAGCCCAAGCAAAGGCCCGCACCATTGCCATTACCGCAGGCTGAAAAAAACGGTAAGGCACAAGGCTGTCCGAAAGCACCGGTTTCGGACAGCTTTTTCTTTTAATGAGGCTGTACAAAACATCTTTCGGGTACTATACTGTTTTTTATGTTGAACTACACGGTAAGGGTTTTAACCTTATACAAGGATTTGTGTTACGCTTCGGACGCTTCAAGCGACTCAATCGATAAAAATAATTTTTTATACCGCTATACCTGCGCAGTCGGCCCAAGGGAACCGGAACCGCGGCTTTCCCGGTTTTTAATCAAGCCCCGCTTTGAAGGTTATGCTCTTACGGAATCGGCAAAACCTGTAACCGGCGTCAAAACGGAAACAAACGCAGGCGGGTCGACAATCCCCGCGGGGCTCTATCTTTTTTTGCAATCCTTTATGCCCCTAACGGAACCGGCGGCCGCAGATAACACGGGAAACCCCGCGGACAAAAAAGGACAAAAAAAGAAACTTAATATATACCGGCGGGCTGCGGAACATTTGCACACGGAAGCGCTATGGATGGAAATCGATTTTTACGATGACACCGTCTATATCAGAACCTTAAAAGAAGGGAATGCGGAAGTGTTTCAATTATTCAGAAAAATTACGGCGAAAAAGACCGATTAAGGGGGATATTGTAAGCCGGTCTTTTTCACATTATGATACAGTTCGGTTTTACCGCTTTTACGGCAGCCCTTTTTATTTTAATACCAGGGTTTCTACCATATAGCGCACGGACATGCCGGAGGCGGTTTGAGTTTTCTTTTCGACAATAAATACAAGACTTTTACCGTCCGGAGAGCGCACGATTTTTTCAATTGTGTAATCGACAACGCCCGTTCGTTTTATATCCGGGGTTCCTGCAACCTGTTTGGATAAAACCTTTCCCGTTTTATCCCGGCGCTCGACGCTGATAAAGAACGACGACTTTGAAGACGGCGATTTTCCCCCGTACCAGGGAATGAGTTTTATATAAAACAGCACGGGATTTTCTTTTGTCGAGCCTTCAAAATCGGTAAATACGATTTCTTCGACGGAAGCTTTATTTTTGTTTTTGATGTACAAGGTATGCGTTAAATCGGCCGGAACGGGAGCGGTATTTTTTATATAGGAAGCATTTTTTTCAAAGAGGCGCTCATACAAAACGGAGCCGTTTACGCCTTCCGTTTGTGCCGAAGCGGATATTTTAAAACAGCCCGAATCGATATAGTCGTTTTTCGCAATATCGACACTGTAAATCTCGGCAAAACCTCTCCACGTTTTATCGATACTTCCGTGCTGGGCAAACATATACACGCGGCTGTCCTTTGAAAAGCCCAAGTCGATAAAGGCTGCAGCATCGCCTGCCGAAAGCAATACACCTATACATATACATAAAAACGCCGCAATAATCCGTTTTGCCATATAATCCCCTCAACACTGAATTGTATAACGGACGCCAAAAATCACGTGAATTTTTAACTCCATCATCGTACTATATTATCGGTTTTTTACATAAGCGGCTTTACATAAATTTATTATCAGGCTATGCTGGGCTTATGACTTTAAATACGCGAAACAAACTGCTTTTATTTTTTTCGGTGTTCAGTTCTCTGTGTTCCCTGTTTTTTGTTATCGCACTGATACGTATTTTAATACAGGGGCCGCAAAAAGCCGACTTTTTATTCGATATTCCTTCCGTCCGTTCTTTTTGGTTTATACCGATAATATCGAATTATCCGGCCGTTTTTTTAAGCCGCTTTTTGTTATCTCTGTTTATTCCCGCCGTAGGCTTTGCAATATATTTTAATTTTGAAAAAACCCAGAGTTTGGAAGTGCTGTTTTTTTCGGCCTTTTTGATAGGATTTTTGGGAGAAACCTTTACTCTGTGCATTCCCCTGTTCGGCTTAACGGCGGGTTATTCAACCATTCTGCGCTTTATCGGACAGGCGGCTTTTTTCGGCGAAATGGAAGTTTTACTTGCAATCATTATACAGGCGGTTATCGCCTCCGGTTCGGAAAATCGTGACTCGGATAAATATTTGGGGCTTATCATCGTCAGCGCTTTGATTTTTTCAACCATCATTCCGCTCAACACAAGCGTTCTAAAAGATTATATGCGCATACATTTCGGTTCAAAAGACCTGCTTGCGACCATCCGCATTATCTTCAGCATTTGCGCCTTTTTGGCCCTGCTTTTATCTTCAAAAAGCAAAGAATCGGCGGACTATAAAAAAGCTTCTTTTAATTTTCTTTTTATTTGCTGCGGCTATATACTGCTTTTGGAATGCTTAAGTTTTGCCTTCCTTATAAGCGGGGCCGCCCTTTTGATTGCGGGCACAGTCCGTTTTTTAAAAAATATGCACCGTTACTATATGTGGAAATAATCACGGAAGAGCTTGAAAAGCCGAGCCGCTTTCCGGCACCCCTTATATTCCGAAGCAAAACGAGGCAGCGAATGCCAATATAAAGGGGATTAATAAATTATCTATATCTTTTAAAGGAATCAATTCGATTACGGTTCCCGCTATGGCAATCATAAGGGAGGCAAAACTGTTTCCGCTTACGGCCCAGGACGATATAAAGATGGCGGTAAAGCAGGTAAGGCTTCCCATAACGGTTTTGCCGGCCGAACAGGGAAGAATAATCATACCGAAAAGTTTGCCGGAAAGACTTGCCAAGCCGTCGCCGAAAGCAAGGGCATAAATACCTATAGCAGCTGCAGGAAGTTCAAAAAAAAACGCGGTACACAATATTCCCAGCGCCAGGGTTACCGGCCCGAGCACAAAGCGGTCTCCGTCACGGGCACGGGCCGCCGTCTCCGTTATTTTGGAAACCACAAAAACCGAGTGTCCCTTTATCCGCAGCCACTCGGCTATGCAGTATAAAATCAAAACCGCACATAAGGTCCACAAAACCGCGGCCTTTGACCATAAAAGCAAAGAAGGGATGAGGGCCGAACAGAGATGAATCGATTTTCTGAATATCTCTTTACGTATATCGTTTATATATTTACGGGCAATAACATCGGCTTTACCGTCTTTCAGTCCATACATGTTTACTCCAATGCATACTGCTTTAAGCCGCTTTCGCCGTATAAAACCGAAGGAATAGCCGCATAAATCGCCGGTTCAAACATACGCCGCGGATAGGTTATATATTTGACATTTTGTGCCGCCAGGTTACTGCCCTCAAGGCGTACCATTGTTTTTTGATTGCGCGTAAGGGCGTCCCATGCACGGGCAGATTCGGAAAAATACAATACGGCTTGAGCCTGCAAAGCCGTATTACCCGTCTGCACGGCAAGGCGGGAAAGGGTTACGCCCAAATTATTGGAAGCCTTTAAATATAAATCGACAAGACTGTAGTGGTCTTCACGAACCTGCGGAAACACAACTCCGAACCGTTTTTTGTCGGCATCCAAAATATTTATAAGGCGCTCATAATAACTGCGGGCCGCCGATTCATCTCCCCGGTTTGAAAGAACGTTTCCCAAGGCAAGCAGTAAGTTGCGGTTTAAAGGGTCTTCCGATGCTGTTTTAATAAACGAGCCCAAGGCTTCGGCATAATTTCCGTCGGTATATTGCACAAAGCCTATACGGTAACGTATTGACGGCGTATCATACCCGTTTGCAACGGCAAGTTTATAGTTGCGGAACGCGTTTTGAATATCACCGGAAATAAAATAATCGATATCCGCCATATCGCTGTATAAGATACCGACATTTTTATTTCCCTGTAAGCCTATGGTTTCTTTTTTTTGCTCGAATAAGGCGATACCGGCCGAAAATTCCTGCTCGGCAAGCAAATACTCGTTTGTCGCCGTATACTGTTCACCCAAAAGACGGTAGGTATCTATATACTTTAAAGTACGTCCGTGGCTTTGCTTTTTTGCGGCCGCGAACATCGTCAACGCATTGGTTAAAGCGGTTTTAGCTTCTTCGGAGTTACCCGTTCGCACAAAGTAACGGCTTAAGTTATAGTGCCCTTCGGGGATGGCAGGATCCGCCTTTATACCCTTCTCCAAAATTCGTTTTACATTATCGATATAGCCGCGCAAATATTCATCGGCCGGCGGAAGATAACCGTATTGTTTTTCCAAAAGATAACCGCCCAGCTCGATTAAATCGGAAGCGGGAAGCGTTACTTTTTTACTCGATGTAAAATAGCCTTTTAAAGGAAGCACTTCACGTAAATTATCGGTACGAATAAAATAGCGCAGCATACGTCCCAAGTAAATATCGCTTGCGCCGTAAAGGCTTATAAGGGTTGAATACTGTAAACGGGCTTCTTCGATTTTTTCCGCTTTTTCAATCTCATCGCGAACGACAGAAGCCCACTCAAGATATATATCGCCCAAAAGGAGCATTGCATCCTTATCGTTTATATGATGATCCAAAATAAGTCTTCGAACGATTTCGGCCGCACGCTTATAATTCGCCAAATCTTCAAATTCCATTGAAGCGTATTCCAATCCGGCCTTTTTATCGAATTTAAAGCGTTTTATAAGCTGTTCATACATAACGGCCGCACGCCCGTACTGCCGTTTTTCACGGTATGCCCTTGCATATTTAAAAAACCAATGCTTTTTTACCTTATACGTAAGCGCCTCGTTAAATTTCGTTTCCGCTTGAGCATAGAGGTCGCGCTCAATAAGGTTATAACCGGTTTTATACAAAGACTCGGCTTTTAAGGGACGATAGACAAAGGTATATCCGAAATAAGATAAAATATAGATAAAAATACCCAAAATAACGGCGGCAATCGCACCCGGAATAATGCGGTTTTTAAGCTGATATTCCAAAGATTTTTTATACAGCTCGTACTGCTCTGCCGTCCGCCTCTCGTAGTTCAAGGGTACGCTGATTACCGTATCGAGCATCTTGCCTAAATGAGCGGCCAGCTGCCGTGCCGGAACTTTTTTTATAACCTTGAACATTACTTCCATCACCGCCGCATCGGTAAATTCGTTTTTTACGATTAATTGCTGTATTGCGATGCGCAGGTTGAGCGGATAAGAATGTAAGTTTTCCCTAAAGAGTTTATATTCTTTGTCGTTAAGATAGGTTCTGTCAAAATCTTCTTCGGCCTCGGTACCCTTTTTTCTGGGAGCGCCGTAAGCCCCCGGAGCCGTAGAAGCGGTAACCGTATCGGAAAATCCGGGAATCTCAAAACTGTCAAGATTGGTACTCTCCGGATCGAATTCGGGAATATCCGGAAAGTCTTCGGGAGCATCGGCATCCGCTAAATCATCAGTGAATGAATCTTCGGCATCGGATTCTTCGCTTGCAAGGGCTTGAGAAAAGGCATCGTCCAAATCGAAGTCTTTTGCCGCATCTTGCATATCCTGCGGAAGCATAGCGGGAGTTTGCGAAAAACCTTCATTTAACTCATCCGATAAATCGGCGTTCAAATTGAATTCTTCCGAATGATTCGGAAAATCCGCCGATCCCGACGCAAAGCCGTCATCGGACTCCTCGGGCGGCGTTAAATCAAAGGATAAATCATCACCTACGGCCGAATCGGCTTGGATGCCGTCATCGGCGCTAAGGCTTTGAGAAGGTGCGGCAAAAGCGTCGTCAAAACTTTCAAAATCGTCAAGGGCCGATGAAAGAGAAATCTCTTCTTCTTTTTCCTCTCCTTCGCCCGGCGCATCAAAGCCGCCGTCGTCCGATTCCGACAAAGCATCAAAGCCGGAAAAAGTTTCACCGCCGGCCGTATCCGGGGAAATTTCGGAAGCTTTCGACTCGTTTTGCTCCATTTGAGCTAAAAGGCCGTCCAAGCCGGAAGAATCGAAAGAATCAAGGGCATTTTCGCCGACAGGCGAAGAGGGCATATCAAAATCAGCTGCCGTCTCTTCGTTTACTTCCGGAGCAGGAGTATCTTTCGGAGCAAGGGGTTTGGTACCGCTTAAAAAAGCGGCTATATCGGGGTCAAGGTCATCGAGAGACGGAATGGGAGTTTCATCGGGGAGAGTGCTGTCTGCCGGCGTATCCTGTACCGCGGTTTCCGCTGCATCGGGAGCGGCCGTTTGTTCTCCCGCCTCGGAAGCCTCATCGCCGGGTTCTTGCGGTTCTTCTTTTACGGGAAGACCGAATTCGAAATCGAGGGAGTCGTCGGCAGCCGGGACATTTTCGGGCATTGCAAAGGTCGGAAGGGTTGTTCCGCTTTTTTTGCGTAATTCAAGCTCTTCGCCTACAGGGGTAATATCTTTATCGAATTGTTTCAGCTGATCTATTCCCGGCATTGTTCTCTAATTTTACCCCACAACAGTTAATAATAACAAGTAGCGGAAGAAGCTTATCGACGATTTTCCTCCCGCTCAATAATACAGTTTTTAGCTTATATATATCATCGGCTTTTTTTGTACGGGCTTTATTTTCTTTTTAAAGCAAGTACGGAAAAGGCCGCCTGTCTTTATTTTTACCATATTATTACCCGATAAAGCAATACAAAACTTGTTTTATTAAACCTTTACCAATCGATTACCGATATTTAAAAAGTCAAATGAAACGCTTTTTTATTATGCTTTTTGTTATATCGCTTTCCCGGGTTTATGCGCTTGATTACGATATGTTTGCGGATAACCAAACCATGCAGGATGCCCTGATTGCAAACATAAAAAGAGTTCAAGCACCGGTATTGGTAGGCGATTACATATTATTCACCGCTTCGGGTGCTGCCCGGCATACGGGCATCGTCTTCGATTTTGAAAATTACCGGCACATTCACTCTTTCAGGCGTTTGATACGTCAAGATTCCGATGAAGATGAAAAAGCAAAGGATACGGGCATTTTGTTTTATATAATGAAGATTCCCCAAGATATACGTCTTATTAAATACCGATTGGTTATAGACGGTTTGTGGACAGCAGACCCGGCAAATCCTGAAAGCGAATTTTCGGAAGTCCTAAACTTACAGGTATCGAAATTCTTTATAGACAGACCGATTGAAGCACACAGTGCGGTAACAAACGGAGCTACCGTTTGTTTTGTGTATGAAGGAGAAAGCGGACAAAAAATTCGGGTCGGCGGAACTTTTACAAACTGGGATTCTTTTATTTACGAACTGCAGGAAGTGCGTCCCGGCTTTTACCGTCTTGAAATTCCCCTGCCCAAGGGCGAACATTACTATTCCTACTACAAGGGGATGAGCGCCTTTGCCGACGATACAAACCCCGAACGCGTATATACTTCCGACGGCCGCATGGCCTCGGTTATCCGCGTAAGATAAGTCCCGCAGAAAAAACCGCAGAGCAATCAATCACCGCAGGCACACGAAGAACGCAAAGAAATCAAAACGTATAGAAAGTCCCCCCATTTCTTACGCCCTCTGCGCCCTTCGCGGTTTTATGCCCTCCGCAGCGAATGCCCTTTGCGGTTATATCAATCGAAGCAAAAGGCACTCAAGCAAAAGACTATTTATTCAATATAAACTCGACACGGCGGTTTTTCCACCAGTTATCCCTGTCCGAATGTGCGGCAACAGGCATACGTCCGCCTCGGCCGACCGTAGTCAAGCGCGAAGAAGCGATCCCGTATGAAACGAGAATGTCTTTAACCGTTGCGGCGCGCTGTTCCGAAAGCGGCACCAGAGGAATGTTTCCGTTTTCCGTCGATGTTTCTTCTTTTTCAGTTCCGCTGATATTGTTTGCATGACCTTCAATCGTTACATTGTAATCGCGGAATTTTTCAAGGATTTGGGCAATACGCTTTAATACGCGGTAGTTGTTGTCTATAATCCTTTGGTCCAAGCCGCGCTTGGGATCCTTATCCTTTCCTGCAAAGTCGGCATTGTCGCTGCGGAATATAATCGAAGGCACCTGCATTTTAAGCACATCGCCCATACGGATAACGAGAACGTCAACCGAAATAATGCCTTCAACGGTTGATGTCATACCCAAACTGTCGGTAACGGTAAATTTGTACGGATAATCCACCGCCGACTGAACCAGTTCGCCGCCGTTACCGCGGCCGTCCCAAATAATGCGCTCGGTTATCGAAGATTTACCCGATGTTTTCCAAAAATTTTTACCGTTATTCGGATCATTGATTTCAAAGCTCCAGCCGGTAAAGGGTACCGCGCTCGTTCCCTTCAAAGCGATAAACAAGTCATCGTCAACACCGTCATTATCGGGGCTGAAATATTCGGGTGTTGTGCGCACGGTCAATCGGGGCGGCGTTACCGAGCAAAGGAAGGGGGCCGTCGATGCGCTGAGACTGTCGCCCTTGGCATAATCCACCGACAAAACCGCACTCATAGTACCTTCGGCAATACGGCCGTCAACGCCCGTACCGTCCCACTGTATAAGGGCGGGAAGCGCTTCATCGGCTTTACCGTCACGCCGGTATACCGGGGTACCGGAATCGGCATTTTTAACGGTAAACGACCATTTTTCGATTCCCTCATTCAATGTTGTGCGTAAATTGAATTGCTGATTATCCGCAAAACCGTCACCGTTCGGACTGAAGCCGTCACGCTCGGCGGTTACAAAAAGCTTTACACTGCGGTTGTCGACCCGTATATCATTTATGGAAGCGATTCCCTTGTTGCCGGCCTCATCCGTGCTTGAAAGAGTGAGCGTATAAGAACCGTCGGCAACCGTATTTCCCGCCTCGTCTTTTCCGTCCCACGAAAATGCAAGCGCTTGCCCCGTCCAGCTGAACGAGCGGACTTCATTTTTTGCCTTGTCCGTGATAAGGGCAGTCCACAACTTTTCGCTGCTTGTTTCGACCGACACATCGACGCTGTCTTTAAGACCGTCACCGTTCGGACTGAACAAGGTATAGGGGGCGGATACCGCTGCACTCGGATATACCGTATCCAATTCAAAAGGCTTTGTCGTAAACACGGCTTCGCTTCCGTTTTTGGATAAGGTATACAAAGAAGCCGTATACATACCGTCGGCACAGGCTTTTCCGTCATCGCCGATACCGTTCCAGTTTATCGAACCGGGCAAATTTCTTTTTTCGCTGAAGGTTTTAACCGCTCTGCCCGATGAATCGAGAATTTTCAATTCATAGGAGGCAATACCGGCCGCCGTTTTAACGCGCGGAGTAAAGCTTATGGTATCCATAACTTTATCGCCGTTCGGACTGAACGCTTCCGAGCCGACAGCCAAAATAACTTCGGTAGTTCCCGTATTCAACTCAAAGGCGGGTGTTTGAGAGCGACCGGTATTACCGGCAAGGTCGGTTGTAAAAAGGCTGTAGGTGTAAAAGCCGTCGATTATACGGCCGTCGGAGGCGGTACCGTCCCAGACAACCGAAGAAGCCGGCGTTTCACCGAAGCTCCAGCTTTTAACGGTTTTACCGGTTTCATCGGCTACAACTGCGCTCCATCCTTTTTCTTTTGAACCTTCCTGAGAAAAGGTTAAGGTATCCAATCTGCCGTCGCCGTCCGGGCTGAAAATAAGGCCTTCGGCACGAACAGATGCTGAAGGCGGCGTATTGTCTACGGTAATATTACGGGCAATCTGTGATTCCTGTCCGTTATTAAAGGCGGCCGAAAATACAAGCTGATAATCCCCGTCGGGCAAAACCGAACCGGCATCGCTTTTACCGTCGAATTCCACGGAAGAAGGAGGAACCGCTTTTCCCGAAAAAGTACGCAGGTTTGTGCCGCTTTTATCCCTTACGCCGACCGTCCAGTTCAGTAAACCCGATGAATTGGGCATCGAAAGCGTAAGCACAACGCTGTCTTTTACTCCGTCGCCGTTGGGCGAAAAGGGACTTCCGGCAACCGTCATATTTACGGACCGGGGAACGGCATCGTAAATAATATTGGTTACCTGTGCGGGAGCCGAAACGTTCCCTGCCCTGTCGGCGGCAAAAATGCGGTAGGTATATACACCCTCGCCTACCGCAATACCTTCGTTGTTTTTTCCGTCCCATATACAGGTTTCAGGCGCCGTATTTTTCCATGAAAAATTTCTTACGACCTTTCCGGTATTATCGACGATTTCGGCCTGCCATAAATCTTCGGCGGAACCGCTTTGTTTGATTGCAATTTCGGGTTTATTACCCGCACCGAAGGTTTTTACCGATTCGGAAGGCTGGACCAATTCTATTTCAGGCTCCGTATTATCCACTATCACCGTATACAAGGGTGTTTTATTCAGATTGCCGTTATAGTCGGAAGCCGTTACATAATAAAAATAGGTACCGTCGGCTGCGGTTTGTCCGGAGTCGGTAATACCGTTCCATATTACGGCAGGCGGAATCAAAATTCCTTCTTTCGGTTTAAAAAGCTGTTTAAAAAAAGTTTTAAAGGTGAGCTTTTCGGGTCTGACTTCTTTGTTGCCTATCGTGCGTACCGTCGTTCCCGTATCGTCGGTAACGATAAAAGCCCACTCGCTGACATAACTTTTGTCGCTTATTTTCAGCGGAACAACCAATTCATCCTGAACACCGTCGTTGTTCGGAGAAATATAGACGACTTTATTTTCCGCGGCAAAGGCGGAACCTGCAGTGTACAACATAAAAAATATAAAGGTGCCGATAAACGTTTTAACGGCTTTGTCGGTTTTATTCATCATTCCCCCCACAAGATAATTTCGGGAGCGGCGGTATCTTTTAAGCCTAAGTACAGGGCTGCCCCTCCGGAAACGGCATGGATATTTTTCTTCAGCGGCCTATATGCACCCGATACAATCATTTCGCTTTGCTGCCAGCCTCTTTTGCTTAAAATCGATTCGTCTTTGCTTGTAAAGCCGAATTTAATACTCAAGGAAACGGACGGATACCATGAAGCGGTTTTTGCCATCGCTTCACGCAGATTGAACTGCCAGCCGGCCGAAAGACAAGCGGTATCGGCAATTAAAAATTGCAATCCGGTATCGAATACGAGGTTTTGGAAAAACGGAAACGAAATATCCATCGAAAAACCGCCTGAAAAATGCTTTAACTCAAACAGGGTTCCCGAAAATCCGGCACGCGGGGTAAAAATCGACGGAAAAGAAGTGATTTTATGAGGCAGTCCGTCTATCCCGATTGTTTCGGGCTTGTAATTTTTTCCCATACCGGTCAGTGCGGCTCCGATACGCGGCTTTTTTATAAAGGGAAGCCACGTGATTTTTTCCGGCAAATATACAAAGCCCAAATCCGCCGCCAAAGCCCAGTCGGATCCGAAACCCCCGTACAAACCGATACCTGCGTACAGCCAATCGGTTATATCTTTTGCATAAGCGGCTCTGACGGTAAACGAGTTTTGCAAAAGCATATCGTTAAAGGGAACAAACACCCCCTGCAATGCACCCGTAAAAACCCCGTAACGGCTCGGAATAATCGTACCGATATTTCCGGCTTGACCGTAACTTTTCGTTCGATGCGGCGCTATGAGAGCCGTATAGGCCGCATCTATGACGGCCCTTTCTTCCGCGGCAGGCAGGGCGGGATTTACCGATACATGGCCGGGATGTATATGAGACAAGGCGCCGCCTGCTGCCGCCGACTCGGCGGAAAGCATAAACGGAGAGGTAAACGAATACAAAGATTCTCCGAGCGGCGGCGGATTATAAGCGAAGACGGCCGCAGCGGATATACACAGTAAAACCGCAGCTATCTTCAAAGCTTTATTTTTTTTCAGATTCATAACAAATGCCTCCTGACATTACTTACAATATAGTATAATTGCGTTTTTTTTCCAATCCCCGCCCCGGCGGGAATTGACCGAAACCTTATTAGATAATACAATAGCGGTTATGAATACGCACACTTTTAAAGGCGGAGTTCATCCGCCGGAGTACAAGGAGCCGACTGAGGATTCCCCGCTTCAGCCGGCCTTTCCTTCAACCAAAACCGTCAGCATTCCCGTAACCCAGGGAGGTGCCCCGAATCAGCCCGTCGTAGCTGTCGGAGACACCGTGGTCCGCGGACAAAAGATTGCAGCGTCGGACGCTTATATGTCGGTACCGGTTCATTCTTCGGTTTCCGGCACGGTCAAAAAGATTGAAAACCGTTTAACGGCGGGCAATTATGACTGCCCCTGTATCGTTATCGCCTGTAACGATTCCGATGCAACGGATTTTATGCCCCCCCTTGATCCTTTTTCATGTACGAAGGACGAAGCTCTAAAGCGCGTACGCGATGCGGGCATTGTGGGTATGGGGGGAGCCGCTTTTCCGACCCACGTTAAACTGAATCCGCCTGCCGGAAAAATCATAGACTGCGTGTTAATCAATGCGGCCGAATGCGAACCCTATCTTACGGTAGACTTCCGCACCATGCTCGAAAGCCCCGAAAAGGTTATCGACGGAACCGCCATCATTATGCATATTACACAGGCTCAAAGCGGCATTATCGTATTGGAAGACAATAAAGCTTCGGTTATTCCCCAACTTACCGAAGCGATAGAAAAAGCCGGTTACGGCGAAAAAATCGGCATATCGTTGTGTAAAACAAAGTATCCTCAAGGCGGTGAAAAAAGCATTATCACTGCGGCCGTAGGACGCGAAATTCCTGCAGGGGGCCTCCCCTGCGATATAGGCTGTATTATCCATAACGTAGGAACGGCAAAGGCTATTTCCGAGGCTTTCCGCGAAGGGAAACCCCTTATCGACCGTACGGTAACCGTTTCAGGCGGTGCATGCGCTACCCCGAAAAACCTCGTTGTTCCGGTCGGTACCCTTGCAGGAGACCTCATCCCCGAACAGATAGAATTAAAAGAAGGTGTAAAAAAGATTACGGTCGGAGGTCCGATGATGGGCTTTGCGATGCAAAGTGCGGACTTCCCCATTCAAAAAAACACAAACGGCGTGTTATTTCTCACCGATAAAGAAACCTCTTTATATGAAGAAGGCCCCTGTATTAACTGCGGACGCTGCGTCAAAGTATGTCCCTGCCGCCTTGTCCCCGTGATGATGTCAAAATCGCTGCAGGCGTCGGATTTGCACAATGCGGTACGCTACGGTCTTCCCGATTGTACCGAATGCGGAAGCTGTGCGTGGATTTGCCCCGCGCACATAAAGCTTGTACAGCGTTTCCGTGCCGGTAAACAGCTGCTGCGGGCGGAAAAAGCAAAACAGGCGGCAAAAAGCACACAGGGAGGTAATTAATGGCGGCAGCTTTGGACAAAAACGAAATATACATTTCGCCGAACCCGCATTTCAGTTCGGCAATCAATACAACCCGCATTATGCTTGCGGTTATTATCGCCCTTTTACCCTTGGCGGTATACGGCGTTATACTTTTCGGTATTCCGGCACTGATTACCGTTGCGGTTTCGGTGGTCTCCTGCGTTGTCTTTGAAATTTTAATACAACTCGCGTTTAAGCGCCCTATCCGCATAAAAGACGGTTCGGCAATCGTTACCGGACTTCTTTTTGCATTAACCCTTCCGCCGGAAATGCCGGTTTGGATGGTTATTTTGGGTGCTTTTTTTGCAATTGTCGTTGCAAAAGAATTTTTCGGCGGTATCGGCTCGAACGTATTCAATCCCGCCCTGGTCGGACGCGCCTTTTTGTTTACCAGCTTTCCGGCGGCTATGGGGTCAAACTGGATAGACCCGGCAACCGATGCGGTAAGTTCGGCGACAATTCTTTCGGATATGAAAGAAGGATTCGCTTATTTTTCCGCAGAAGATTATGTACCCTATTTTACCGGAAACAGCGCAGGCTGTATCGGAGAAACATCGGCAGCCCTTATTTTGCTCGCCGCCGTCTTTTTGCTTGTAACAAAGATTATAGACTGGAGAGCGCCCCTGGCGATGATTATCTGTACCGCGGTACCTTCATTTTTGGCGGGAACGGATATTATCGCTTCGGTTTTAACCGGCGGTTTATTGTTCGGCGCCGTTTTTATGGCAACCGATTATACGACAGTCCCCGTAACGTCTTACGGCCGCTTTGTATTCGGAGCGCTCTGCGGTTTAATAACCTTTTTAATCCGGCAGTTCGGCGGCTACCCCGAAGGCGTTATGTTCAGTATTCTTATTATGAATGCGTTAACGCCCTTTTTAACCAAACTTACGGAGCGCAAATACGGCCACCCCAAGCTTTTCGCCGCTAAAAAAAATAAGACCGGCAAAGGAGAAGCGAAATGAAGCAAATTATAAAATTGGGCTTTGTACTGGCAGCCTATGCATCGGTAGCCTGCGTTTCTCTGGCACTGGTATATAACCTTACCGCTCCGGCAATTGAAGCGGCAAAACAGGCAAAGGCAAGCGCGGGTATGAAAATCGTTTTTGAAGATGCCGACACCTTCAGCCCCGCTTCCGATTTTGAAAAAGACCCTGCAAGCGCCGTAAACATAAACGCCGTACATACCGCCCAAAAAGACGGAAAAGTTATCGGAGCGGTTATCGAAGCTGCGGGAGCCACCTACGACAAGGCGGTTATGCTTGTCGGATTGGATTTAAACCGGACGATAACCGGTATTCAGTTTTTAAGTCTTACGGACACGCCCGGCTTCGGTCAGAGGGCGGCGGAACCGGAATTTACCGATCAATTTAAAGGACTGGCCGCCCAAAACACCCTCGCGGCGGGGACCGATTTTGACGGTTTAAGCGGTGCAACGATTACCACCAAGGGAGTTGCTAATATTATAAACTATGCCGTTTGGGCTGCAGGCGATTATCTTGCAAAAAACCACGGCGGACAGGCAGGAACCGGTGGTGCTCCCGTTGTGGAAGCGGCCCCCTCGGTATTCGACTTCGACACCGCCTTTGAGGAACTCTTCCCCGTTGAAGAAGGAGCGGAAAAACCCGTATATACGGAAGTGCCCGAAGTCGCAGAAACACAGGCGGGAAGCATGACCGTAAACAAGGTATGGACGGTTTCCGCAGGCGGAAAAATTATCGGAGCCATGGCATCGGTAAGCGGCCCGAGTTTCCATGATGCGCAGGCAAGCGTTCTTACCGCGGTAAATACCGAGCGCACGATTATCGGCTGCCGCATTACCGAATTGAACGACACGCCGAATATCGGCATGCGGGCCTTGGAAAAAGATTTTTATGAACAATTTACCGGTAAAAGTGCGGACGAAGCCTTTGCCGTCAACGAAGGGATAGACGCTTTAAGCGGCGCTACAATAACCTCCGCTGCAATCACCGATATGGTCAAAGCGGGCGCCGCGCAAGCCGTTGCGGCTTTAAGCGCACAGGGCGGAAATTAAGGGAGAACGGTATGAACACACACTTAAAAATATTGACAAACGGTATTGTGAAGGAAAACCCCCTGCTGGTTTTAATGATCGGCTTGTGTTCTTCCCTTGCCGTTACGGTCAACGTATTCAACGGTTTGGGAATGGGAGCCGCCATGACCTTTGTATTGGTTATGAGCGAAATCATTATCAGCTTATTTCGGAAACTGATTCCCGATTCAATCCGCATTCCGATTTTTATCATCGTTATCGCAACATTCGTTACGATTGTCGATTTGATTATGCAGGCATATTTTCCCGCGCTTTCGGAATCGATGGGAGTCTTTATTCCGCTTATCGTCGTAAACTGTATTATTATGGGGCGCGTGGAATCCTTTGCATCAAAGCGCGGTGTAGGGCAGTCCTTTTTGGACGCGCTCGGCATGGGCTTCGGTTATTTATGGGTACTCGTCGGCATTTCGATTGTGCGCGAATTTTTCGGTGCCGGAACTTTTTTCGGTATGCCGGTTATCCCGAAAGAGTACACAATCGGCTTTTTTAAAGCCGCGCCCGGCGGATTTTTCGTATTCGCCCTGTTTATCGCGGTAACGCGGGCATTCCGTACCCTTGCCGAACGCATAAAAGCCGCAAAATCGGCAAAAGAAGCAAAAGCCGAAAAAGGAGCTGCATAATGACCGATTTGGAATTGGGAAAAATCTTCCTTAAATCAATGCTTATAGACAATGTCGTCTTTATTCAATTTTTGGCGCTCTGTCCCTTTATCGGTATGACTTCCGACACTGGCAAAGCCGTCGGTATGGGAGCGGCGACGTCCTTCGTTATGGTTTTGGCGACGGCGGTTACCTACCCCCTGTACACCTATCTTTTGAACCCGCTGGGCTTGGGCTTTTTGCAAACCCTGATTTTTATTTTGGTTATAGCCTCCCTCGTTCAATTGGTTGAATTTTACTTAAAAAAATCGGCACCCGCCCTGTACAGTTCGATGGGTGTATATTTGGCCCTCATCACAACGAACTGCGCCATCCTTGCGGTAACTTTAAACACCATTGCAAAGGGCTACGGCTTTTTGCAGTCCCTCGTATATGCCGCAGGTTCGGCAGCGGGCTTTTTAATCGCCCTCGTATTGATGGCCGGTGTACGCGAACGGATGAGAACATCCGATGTTCCGGCTTTTATGAAGGGTACTCCGGTATTATTCGTTACGGCGGGACTTTTATCCTTAGCTTTCGGCGGTTTCTCAGGGCTTATAAAGTAAGGCGGACGACATGACAATTATACTGTATACCTTAGCCGTTTCATTCGGCACCGCCCTTTTGTTGGGCTTTTTGTTGGGCTTTTTTAAAAAAGTATTTCACGTTCCCGTAGACGAAAAGGTTGCGCAGGTACGCGAAGCCTTGCCCGGTGCAAACTGCGGCGCCTGCGGATATCCGGGCTGCGACGGTTTTGCCGAAGCGGTTGCCCGCGGAGAAGCTCCCGTAAACGGATGTGCCGCAGGCGGTGCCGATACGGCAAAGGCGGTCGGCGAAATTATGGGCGTTTCGGCCGCAGCCGAAAAAACGGTTGCGGTACGCGCATGCCAGGGAGCAAAGGGCTGTGCCGCAAACCGCGGTGAATACACGGGCGTAAAAAGCTGTGCCGCCGCAAAAACGGTGGGCATTAACGGCACCAAAATGTGCTCATACGGCTGTTACGGTTTGGGCGATTGTACGGCGGTGTGCGTATTCGACGCCATTCATATCGAAGAAGACGGTCTTCCCCATGTGGATTACGAAAAATGCACGGGCTGCGGCATGTGCGTAAAAGCCTGTCCTCAGTCGATTTTATCGACCGTCCCCGTACAGCGTAAGGGAGCCGTTGCGCTTTGCTCCAACCGCAACACAAACAAGGCAATCCTTATGAAGCAGTGTAAAGCCGCCTGTATCAAATGCGGCAAGTGCGAAAAGGTATGCCCCGTGCAGGCGATTGTCGTTACAAACGGCATTCCCCTTGTAGATTATGAAAAATGTACCTCCTGCGGTCAGTGCGTCAGCGGCTGTCCGACCAAGGTATTAAAACTGGTCGAGGACGTAATTAAGGTTGTATAAAAAGCCGGATACTTTTTGTGCAGCCGGGGCTGTCGAAAAAGATTTGACTTTTTCGGCCGCCCTTTTTTAATACCTCATATTTTTATTTTTATCGGCCTCTTATCCGTTTATTTTTTAAATTCTGTTGACACGGTTGTTTTCTTCGGCTAATATTAGTTATAACTAACAAAAAAACCGCGTTAAAGATTCCGGAACAAAGGGGCCGGTCTTTTATATTTTTATGTAAGGAGCTCTATATGAAAAAACTCGGATTGACTCTTTCCGCAGTATGTATGCTTTTTGTTTCCGCTTCCCTGTTTGCAGCCGACGCTTCGGCGGAGGTGCGCATAAACTGGAAACTGGACACCGCAAAAGAAAATTATGCGCTGAATAATTTTTCCTGGAAAGCCGGCAGCCAAGCCGAAGTAAGGGATTCGTTTGATGCCGCTTCGGGAGCCAGCTTAAAGGGGTCGACAAAGGCATTCAACGCCGTCCGCTATGCCGATCCCGCTTCCGACAAAAAAGCCGCCATGCCTGCCGGCTTGCGCGGATTGTTTTTATTCGCAGTTGCGGATTGGAAGCTGACCGATAGTCATGCATTACAGGTAACGCAAAATGCGGGTATTATAACGGTCCGTTTTATTCGTAAAACAACCGCATACGAATTAAAAACCGATAAAAAAGGAAATTTTAATCTTTTGACCGGCTCAAAATGTGCAAAAGATATTGCCGAAAAAACGGATAGCGGATTTGCAATCAAACCTGAATACGTAAAAGCGGGAGGAAACCCTGCAAAAATGTCCGATTTGGATTGGAATAAAGTCAAACTTGTACAGGATTCTTTTAATCCGGCTGCGGCTTATCACTATGAAGGTGATTTAAAATTTGCGCTTGAAAATAAAGTTTTAAGTATTTCAGGCCTTATGAAACGCAAATAAGAATCTGCGGCGCTTGGAATAAGGAGGTTACAATGACGGCGGATTATAAAAATTGGGTTCCGAAGGGGATGTTATATGTTCTTTTCGTATTGAGCGGCCTTACCCTTGCATGCCTTGTTATCTTCGGTATATGCGGTATCGCAACGGCCGGTATAGGCCGCATAATAGCCGGCATTGTATCCGCGGCGGCATTTACAGCCTGTGCCCTCTTTACCGCATGGGCAGTCAACGCATACTGCGCTTTTTCATATAACGGTAAACGACAGCTTTCGCGCCGGATTATACAGGGTATTGCGGAATACGTCAGCCTTCCGAAAGGCGGCAGGGGCTTGGACGTAGGCTGCGGAAGCGGCGCTTTAACCATCGCATGTGCGAAAAAAAATCCTGACGCCTTTATGACCGGCCTTGACCGCTGGGGTAAAGAATACGCGTCATTTAATAAACCCTTGTGCGAAAAAAACGCCGCAGCCGAAGGGGTGTCCAACACCGATTTTGTACAAGGAAATGCGGTAAAACTCGACTATAAAGATGAAACCTTCGATGCGGTTACAAGCAACTATGTGTATCACAATATTCCCGTAAGCGACAGGCAGCAGCTGCTTTTGGAAACGCTGCGCGTTTTAAAAAAGGGCGGCACCTTTGCGATTCACGATTTAATGTCAAGCGCCCGCTACGGCGATATGCAAGCTTTTATCGAAACCTTAAAAAAGCAGGGCTATGAAAAAGCCGAACTTATCGATACGGCGCAAGGACTTTTTATGACGCCTGCCGAAGCAAAGGTGCTGTTGCTGTCGGGGTCAACCCTCCTGGTCGGAAAAAAATAAAGCGGCTTCAAACGGATTTTACGGAATTCATAAAGTTTTAAGTTTTCCCCCTATCCTTCTATCGTAAAATCGGCATAGTCTGAAAGGTTTACAGGTTCCGCAATGAGTTTATCGACGCGGGCATGAGGCGGACCTTCGCGCAGCTGTGAAATAAAATGTTCCAAAATGCGCTCATCTGCTTCGGCGCACACTTGAACCGAATAATCGCTCAGATTGCGCACCTCACCTTTTATATTCAGCCTCCGGGCAAGAAGCAGCGTCCAATATCTGAATCCCACTCCCTGCACTCGCCCTCGGATCCGTATACGTAAAGCTTTTTTTCCGCTCATAGTTTTTTCCATGCTCCAGTATATCGGTTTTGCGCCGATTGTTCCATAACATTGTGCCTTCCGTGCCGGACGTACGGTTATACAATATTTTCCGCGAAGGTCTTGAAAAGCCCGGTTCAGCCGCCCGAAATAAAACTATACTATTCGGAATTTTGTGAAAAACAAGAAGAAAAATATAGGAATTTTGTGAAAAACAAGCGTTTAAATGCCGGAATTTTGTGAAAAATAAGCTTGAAAGAGCAGGAATTCGGTGATATAATAAAGCGAAAGGGAAAAGATGAAAAGAATCTTAAAGAGAAAAATCGACGGATTTCTCAAAGAATGGAAAAACAGAACAAAAAAATTACCGCTGATTGTAAAGGGTGCCCGGCAGGTCGGCAAAACCGCATCCATCCGAATATTTGCACATAAAAATTATACACACCTTGTAGAAATCAATTTCGCCCTGCAAACCGAATTCCGCAGTATTTTTGATCAGGGCTTTGCCGTTGATACTATCATAAAAAATATGTCCTTTATCAACCCGGACTTCATTTTTGAACCGGGAAAAACGCTGATTTTTTTTGATGAGCTGCAAGCCCTGCCCAACTGTGCGACAAGCCTTAAATCGTTCAAAGAAGACGGGCGTTATGACGTGATTTGTTCGGGGTCGCTGATGGGGATCAGTTATCAGGCAATAGAATCGAACAGTGTCGGCTATAAAGAAGAATACCAAATGTATGCTATGGATTTTGAAGAATTCCTGTGGGCAAAGGGATATAGGAAAAATCAAATTGAAGATATATACGGATATTTGAAAAACGTCCGCGCGATCCCCGACGTGCAGTTCAACGTGTTATCGGAATGTTTTAAAGACTATCTTGTAACGGGCGGTATGCCCGCAGTCGTAAAAACTTTTATAGAACAAAAAAATTATTCGGGATGCCTAAAACTTCAAAGAATGCTTTTACGCGGTTATGAAGAAGATATTACAAAATACGCGGCGGGTTTGGATAAGGCGAAGATTTTGAACGTATATCGAAGCATTCCCGTTTTTTTAGGGCAGGAAAATAAAAAGTTTCACATATCAAAGGTTGCCCCCCATGCACGCAGCCGCGACTATATCGGAATTGCGGATTGGCTCAAGGATGCCGGTATTGTAAATATCTGTTATTGTTTAAACCGGCCCGAGCTGCCGCTCAAAGGTAATTGCGATTATACAAAATATAAAATGTATTATCACGATACCGGACTGTTAATCGCATCTTTGGATGATGAGGCTCAAGAAGATTTGCGGAAAAATAAAAATTTCAATATCTATAAGGGAGCGGTATTCGAAAACATCGCCGCACAAATGCTTGTGTGTGCAGGCTATAATTTGTTTTTTTATAAAAATGAAAAATCGACTATTGAGATGGATTTTTTTGTCCGCGATAAAACGTCCCTTATTCCCGTAGAAGTTAAAGCACGGGACGGCGCAACGGCGTCATTAAACAATTTAATACGACAGAAAAAATATGCCGATATACGTTACGGTATAAAACTCTGCGCCAAAAATATCGGTTTTAACGGAAGCTTTTATACGATTCCGTATTTTTTGACCTTTATGCTAAAAAGATTTTTATCCGAAAAAGAGGAGAATTAAGATGTTTTATCCGGTTGACGATTTAAAAGATAAAGAGATTTTTCTCAAATTAAAAAAGACAGCCGAGGCACAGCTTGAACCGGTTTGAAAGGAGATAAAAATATGCTATCGTTTTTATTCGATATGGTGATTATAACTTCGCTCACAATTTCGGTAACGGCAGTGCTGATGCTTTTTATGGGACGCCGATACGATAAACAACGGCGCAAAGGAACATTACGGGGAAGAGCACTGATTGACTACACGGCCGGTGAAATGCTTGGCGAACTGGTGAGAACTTACGAAACGGGGATCGGTTCAATCGACGGTTTAAAAGCGGTTGATTTATATCTTGAAAAGAAAAAGAGCCTCTACCCTGCCGAAAGCTTATTGAGCGATACGGAACTCATCCTTCGTGCAGGCTCTTTTACCGGTACGGTTTTGCGCCATGCCAAACATTACCGCTGGAAATTCAAAGACAATATTCCGCTTATGCACAAAAAAGGCAGAACGGTTTATCCGTTTGAATTGATAAAACAAAAAATCGACGGCAGTTTAAACAGTATATATGAATACTGCAAAGATTTGTAATTCGGCGGGGGATAGTGAAAGATAAGGACAGTATTCGGGTAAAAAAAATGATTTTTTTTATAAAATGTTGTATACTGTAAGAAATGGGGGTATGACATGTCTGAACAAGCCTTTAAACAACTTTCAGAACAAGTTGATATGCTTTCTTACGCCGAAAGAATAAGATTGCTTGATAAAATAGTGAAGACTTTACACTCACCTGTAAAAACTCATAAAAGAGAAGCCTCTGACTTTAATGCCGCCTTTGGATTATGGAAAGACAGAGATATTTCCGTTGAAGGAATAAGAACTAAGGCTTGGGAACGTTTTTAATGATTTATCTTTGCGATACATGTGTTCTTATAGACTATCTTCGCGGAAAAACTGCAGTTCAGCAAAAACTTGCAGAAGATAGAGGGCAAGGCTTGGGAATGTCTTCTATTACTTATATGGAGTTAATGATCGGTGCTTTGAACAAGCGGGAAGTCAATATTATAAAAAAAGCTTTTTCGGATTTTGAAATTGTAGAAATTTCTGAATTGATTTCCGTAAAAGCCAGAAGTTTGATTGAAAAGTATAGTAAAAGTCACGGCCTTTTGATTCCGGATGCCTTGATTGGTGCGACTGCATTGGAATTAGGTTTGCCGCTGTATACTACAAACATCAAGGACTTTCAATTTATTCCCGATTTAATTTTGGTATAGATTGAGATGTATTTTTTGTAGAAAAAAACACATAACACCGTTTTCAAAGCCGACAAACGGGACTATGCCCGGCTGCAGATTAAGGGAATGTTATCCGTACCGTTAAAAAATAAGAGTGAGATAAAGAACAATGAATAAATATCTACAAGAAACGGATTTATTGGATTTTTCGAATGAGAGAATACAAAAACTGATTAAAGAAAAAAAGTGGAATACGTTAGGGCAATTAGAATGTATAAAAAGTATTTATAATTTTGTCAGAGATGAAATATTATTCGGTTATAATACTGATGATAAAATAACAGCTTCTAAAGTTTTAAAAGACGGCTTTGGACAATGTAATACAAAAGGAATCTTATTTATGGCTTTGTTAAGAGCTTGTAATATTCCTTGCAGAATTCATGGTTTTACGATTGATAAAAAATTACAAAAAGGTGCAATGAGCGGAATAGTATATAAAAATGCTCCTTCGAGTATATTGCATAGTTGGGTGGAAGTTTTTTATAATGAAATATGGTTTGAATTGGAAGCATTTATTCTCGATGTTCTTTATTTAAATAAACTTCAAAATATTTTTAATGAATGCAACGGCAGCTTTTGCGGGTATGGAGTTGCTGTGAAGGACTTTAAGAATCCTATAATAGATTTTAATGCAAATAATACATACATTCAAAGTGAAGGAATAAATCAAGATTTTGGGATATATGATTCACCGGATGAGTTATTAAAAGAACATCACCAGGAAATTTCGTTTATAAAAAAAATTGCCTACAGATATATCGGAAGGCATATAATGAATTTAAATATTAAACGAATCAGAAAAAGTAAAGTATAGTAAAATACGGTTTTTTCCGGAAAGAATGGCTATTATACATCGTTACATTATTTCGATTACATGGAATTTGGTGACGAGTTAAGAATAAAGAAATTAAAAATCGAAAAATATTAGACAGCGATACGGCGGTGTGCCCGATATTGGAATGAAAATAACTATGATTCTTTATCGAAAGGACGGATTTATGAAAGAAACTGCGATAATTGATTTTTTAAAAAAGAATATTAAACCGCTTGAAGATAATATTTATGGAAAAAAATATCAGGCGACTGTTACATTAAACGGAAATTTGGTAATTCCGTGTGTTCAATTTTTGAATACAAAAAAAATTACGGATTTGGCAATAAAACGTTTTGAAGAAGAGCGCAAAAAGAAAGGAATTTTAAAATACTCAAAAAATCCATATAATGAAATAGTGCGTCATTTTTTGACAAAACAAAATGTAATTACTTCAAATGAAATTATACAACTTAAGAAAAGCCGGAATGCATTTCCTCTTGAATTATTCAAGAAAATACATGAAGAAACTCTAATGAGCTGGACTGGTTTTGTTTTAAGAATGTCGGATGGAAATTATTTTAACTTCGGAACAACATTCTCCTTTGATTTTTTTGAACTTCCGGATAATTATGAATTTTCAGATGTCACGGAGATAATAAATCATAGTTATATCGATGAAAGTGGAAAAATTCAGAATTACAGAAAAAGTTGGAAGTCTGCATTTGAAAATCGCGGAAATCTAAAAATTTATAGAGAGATGACTTATTTTAATTGTTATTTGAATGGAATCTCCTAACAATAATTCCAAATTGTACCGTTTAAGCGAATGTCCGCCGACATCCTGCCGGACAGGCTTCCTTTGATATTTATTTTTTCAAACCGGACACACCCTGACAGGTTTTTGTGCTATACTGAAGCTATGCACTTTGTAAAAGCAAAAGGAATTTTGTCGGCAAAAAACGGTATGAACATATACCGCGGTTGTACCCACGGATGTATTTACTGCGATTCAAGAAGCGAATGTTACGGAATGAAGCACGCTTTTGAAGATGTCGAAGTAAAAGAAAACGCACTTGAATTATTGGAAGATACGCTTCGCCGAAAGCGAGCCAAATGCATGATCGGTACGGGCTCAATGAGCGACCCCTATATGCCGCTTGAACAAAGGCTCGGCATGACGCGAAAGGCTCTTGAAATTGTACAGCGCTACGGCTTCGGTTTTACCCTGATTACCAAATCGCCGTCAGTTTTGCGTGACCTTAACCTTTTGCAGGCCGTCAATCAAAAAGCAAAATGCGTTGTTCAAATGACACTTACCGCCTGCGATGATGCCTTGTGTAAAATCATCGAACCGAATGTCGCCCCGACAAGAGAGCGCTTTACCGCACTGAAAACCTTACATGAGGCAGGCATTCCGACTGTGGTATGGCTGACCCCGATTTTACCTTTTATAACCGACACAAAAGAAAACATCGAAGGCATTTTAAACCGCTGCATAGAAGCGAAGGTACGCGGCATTATCTGCTTCGGTATGGGAGTAACTTTGCGTGCCGGAAACCGCGAATATTTTTACAAAAAACTGGACGCGCATTTTCCCGGCTTAAAAAAAACATATATTAAAATCTATGGCGACAGCTATTCGGTTATGAGCCCGCACAACACCGAATTGATGTCCGTTTTCCGCCGCACATGCAAAGCCCACGGCATTGAGCATAACGTCGGCAAAATATTCAAATACTTAAATAACCTTGAAAATACACAGCAAAAACAATTGGAACTTTTTTGATAAAAAGTTATACTATCGGTAAGAATCGTGAGAAAACATAAAAAACCGCAAAGAAAGAAGAGGTAGTGTTTTGTTTTTTTTAAATATTTTTAATAAAACAAATAGAAAGGTAATTCCGTTAGCTTATTATTTGGATTATGAGCAAGATGGAGAGTTCATTGAAGAAAATTATAATGATGTAACACTTGCGAATCCTGATGACTTTCCGGAAGATCTTTTTGAAAAAATAATAATTATGACAAAAAGACTGCACGAAATGGGTGTATATGAAGAAAAAGAGATTGTCAGATTTATCATTCCTAAAATGCTTGAAGCTCTTGAAACAGGCGGAATTTTGTCGGGTGTTTCCATATCGAGTTTTGATACGGCAGGTATTGTTTTCGGAGAAAATTATGCAGGCTGGATATATAAGGGCAAAACAAAAAAAAGGGATGAAATTCTTTATAGAGTGCCGTATCAGTTAATTTTTTATCATAGCAAAAAAGAAGATAACTATTTTATTTGTAAAACAAAAGACAGACTTGAATTAAGACAAAACAAAGTGTCCGTTACAAATTCGGAAAACAAAGAGCATATCATAAAAAATACAAAAAGTGTAAGCTTAACCGAAATAGAAATGAAAGAACTAAAAGCTTCGTTTTCTATATTATTTATGTATACCAAAATGAATATTTTATTAAAGATGAAAAAACTCGGCTATTTGACCTTTGCAGAAAAGATAGCGGAGGATTTTTGCACTTCGACAACAAAAGAGGCATTTATATCCTGTGTCAATAAATATTTTTCTTTAAGTATATCGAAAGAAGATGAAAATAACTTTGTGTATGAAAACCTCTCCTTTAAGGAATTTTTATTAGAGCTTTTGATTAGAAACAATGAGAGTTCGCCCTTGAGCTCTTCCTATGCAGGTATTATTAAGTGGGCGGAAGAAAAAACCGGTATAAAAATCCGTCTTCAAAAAGAGTATCATGACCATATGGAATTTATACGATATCTTTCCGATGTTCTTGCAGCTAAAGAACACTATCTGTATTTTTTGATAAAAAAAGATGTTTTTCAGCAAACAGCCCTCTTGCTAAAAAAAGAAAAGCAAGAGCCCTTGCTTGCAAAACAAAATGATATTTTTGAACCAAATTCGAATTTCAGTTATGAAATTACAGCCCTTAGTGAGGATTTACTAGACCGCTATGCTGAAGATATTTCAATCGAAAGAAAAGTAAGAGAAAGCGCGAAAATCTTTTATCATATTATCGGAGTAGAAAATATAGATACTATGATGATGAACATTATAGGAAACCGAGTATTGGACTATGCACTTTTTCAAAATTACTATTTATCGGTGGTTTGTTCCGATGAAGACAGGGATATTTATGATATTTTGAGTGAACTTTTATCAAGATACGATATGCCCGATTTGATAAAAAATGCATCAGATTGTGATGTTACATTGGATAATCTTTATTTTTTAGAATTTGAAGCTGTGAATCCCATGGACAGAGCTATACTTTATGCGCCTTTAATCAGACAAAATAAAAAGCTGCTGTATTCATTTGAAGCGGGTGATTATTTTTATCTTGGAATTATTGAAGATACTATCGAAACAAAAGAAAGCTTTATAAAATGTGTGAACAATCTTTTAGAAATGAAAGAAATTGAAAATTATGTTATCTATGATAATGAAGATAAAGAATTGTCTGTAAATCTTCTTTCCGGAATGGACATAACAATAAACGGCAAATGTACTTATACACAAAAAGATCTAAAAGAAAAATTTTATAAAGAGAATGCAGAAAATATAAGCAAAGAAGAAGCGGATACATATTTATCAAGAATTGTGATTAAAAAACCTGAGGTAAAAATATGTGTTTCAAATTATTCTGAAGATGAGGAAGAACTTGAGTTTACAATAAGAGCGGAAAACGGGGAGTATTTTACAAATCTGGATTTGCTTTTTCAAATACACAAACACTTGGTTGAAAAAACGGATTTTGCAAAAGTATTCGGCGATAAGATATGTATTTCAGGTTTAAGGTTAAGTGTAGACAGAGAGAAATACTATCTATTTTGGGATGCAGCATAAATAGAGGGACTTTAATTATGCGTTCCGAACGGCTTTTTGAAATCGTATTTATTCTCCTCAACCGGAAGCGGACAACCGCACAGGAACTTGCAAAAAAGTTCGGCGTATCGGTACGAACCGTCTACCGCGACATGGACATTTTAAGCAGAGCCGGAATCCCCGTGTACACAATGCAGGGAACGCTCGGCGGTATTTTTATCGATGAAAATTACACCGTCAATAAATCGATTTTAACAAAAGAAGAACAGGAAAAAATCCTCATTGCCCTGCAATGCCTTTCGCCGCTAGATGAAATACAAACCGAATCCGTTTTAAACCGGTTGTCGGCGCTTTTTCAAAAAAAAGCCGATTGGGTTAAGGTTGATTATTCACGATGGGGAACCGAAAACGACCGCCGCCTGTTTGAAACATTAAAGCAGGCAATTTCGGAATGCAAAGCTGTCAAACTGGAATATCTAAGCTCATACGGGGAAAAAACCGAGCGCACCGTCTACCCCTTGCGTCTTTTGTATAAATCGAGGGCGTGGTATGCCGAATGTTATTGCAGCGAAAAAAAGGATTACAGGCTTTTCAGATTAACCCGGATACTTTCCGCTACGCACACTTTAACGACATTTAACCGTGCGGAATTACTCGACAAAATCAGCGACAACAAAGCGGATACCGCAGTTCCGTCCCTTACCGCCATCACATTACAATGTACCGCTAAAACCGCCTACAGGCTTTACGATGAATTCCCGCCGGAACTTATCACAAAAAATGCCGACGGATCATATACCCTAAAGGCGGCTCTCCCCCTTGATTCGTGGCTTTACGGTTTTATCCTGTCGCTCGGCACCGAAGTAGAAATCCTTAAACCGGAAAGCTTAAAAAAAGAAATCGCCTGCCTTGCGGAAAAGATTATGAAAAAGCATAGAGAGGGTTAATTTTTTCCCCTCAAACCTGACACTCCCTGACAGGTTTCCGTGTTATAATGATACCGACAAAAGGTATTCCGACGCGAATGCCGAAAAAAAGGAGTAAACTATGTCCAGACCTGCAACAAAAAACGATTTAATTGAAGCCGCAAACGCTCAGTTTGAAAAACTGCGGAACCTGCTTGCCGGCATGAGCGAAGCCGAACGTAAAGCGGACATTGAGCCGAACGAACGCGATAAAAATGTACGCGATGTACTGATTCATCTTTATGAATGGCACTGCCTTTTGTTGAATTGGATACAGTCAAACACGCAAGGGAAAGCGGCAGCCTTTTTGCCCGCCCCTTATAACTGGAAAACATATCCTGCAATGAATGTTGAGTTTTGGAAAAAACACCAAAGCACGCCCTATGCCGATGCGGAAAAAATGCTGAAAAAGACGCACAAAGAAGTTATAAAACGTATCGAAACATTTTCGAACGAAGAGCTTTTTTCAAAAGGAATTTTCACATGGACGGGAACGACCACCCTCGGAAGTTACTGTGTGTCCGCAACATCGAGCCACTATGATTGGGCAATTAAGGGAATAAAAAAAGCACTGACTAAAACTCAAAAAGCCTAATCGGTATCCGTACGATTGAAAACACGGACGCTTTAAGATCGAATTCTCCGCCTACGGAATTTTTCTCTTGCAGTATTTTGTAAAAAAATATACAATAACGAATACGTTGTTAAAACGGCCAGCAAAGGGGAGTTCTATATGAAAAAAAGATTTTCTATGCGGAAAAAGCTCTTATTTGTTTTCAGCATATTAATATTGGCGGCAAATGCGATACAAGGCATCCTTGCGGCCCGTACCGCACGGTTAAGTGTAATGGACAGCGTCAGCCTCCATCTTACCGACAAGGCACAGGATGTCGCCGATATTATAGATGCACGCATTGAAACGTTTTTACAATTGCTTGAAGATACGGCTAAAATGCCCGAACTTCGTTCTTTATCCTTATCGCGCGAAGAGCAATTGGCTTTGCTGCAAAAAGAAGCCTCTTTGAATAAGCATATAGCGGAATTTGTTATAGCCGATACCGCCGGGATATGTTATGCAAGCGGAGGCATAGCGGTTCCCGTAACCGACCGGCAGTGGTTTAATACGGCAATCAAGGGCAATCGTTTTATATCGGAGCCGATGCTCTCAAAGGGATCAAATAATGTTATGATAACCTTTGCGGTTCCCATATATAACGCAAACACCGACATTATCGGTGTATTGGCTGCCGACACAAGGGGTAATCTTTTATCCGAATATATCTCCGACATAGTAGTCGGAAAAACGGGATACTGTTATCTGATAGGTGAAACGGGAAACAATATAGCCCACCCCGACTATTCATTGGTATTGCAGGAAAGCAATCCGCAAAAAGAAGCATTATCGAATCCCGGCTTAAAATCCCTTGCCGCATTTGAAAAAAAGGCGTCCGAAAGCGACAGCTCTTCAATAGGATATTACACATATGACGATGTAACGAAAATAGCTTCCTTTGCAAAAATGAAAAATGCCGATTGGCGGGTTATCATAACGGCTCCTGTCAATGAATTTATGCAGTCGGTAAGCTCCCTGCGTATTAAAATAACCGGGCTTGCAGCAATCTTACTTGTCGTATCCGTTATCAGCGTATATTTTATCGCCTTACAACTTGTTCGTCCCATTCAGCACATTGTAAATGCGTTCAAAGATATAGCTCAGGGCGACGGCGATTTAACGGTCCGCTTACCGGTAAAAGGTAATGATGAAATTACGGATTTATCCGAATACTTCAATCAAACAATTTCAAAAATTGCCGCTTCGATTAAAGCGGTAGAGGCAAGCAGTTCCGAAATGACCGTTATCGGCTCCGAGCTTGCAAGCAATATGACAGAAACGGCAAGCGCAATCAATCAAATCAGTGCAAATATCGACGGCGTAAAACAGCAAACAAATACTCAAGCGGCGGACGTTAACGAAACCGCCTCAACGATTGAAGAAATTATCCGTGCAATTAAACAACTGAACGAAAATATAGAAAATCAGGCGGCAAGCGTTGCCGAGTCGTCTTCTGCGATAGAAGAAATGGTTGCGAATATCGCCTCTATTACCAACACCCTTGAAAAAACGGACGGAGTTATTAAAAATCTTGCCGGTGCAACATCCGACGGTAAGGAAACGATTGCAACTGCAGGCAGCGTAACCCAGCGTATTGCCGAAGAGTCCGGCAGCTTAATGGAAGCATCAAGCGTTATTCAACATATTGCAAGCCAAACAAACCTCTTGGCTATGAATGCGGCAATCGAAGCCGCTCATGCGGGAGAGGCGGGAAAAGGCTTTGCCGTTGTTGCCGACGAAATCAGAAAGCTCGCTGATTGGCTATGAATGCGGCAATCGAAGCCGCTCATGCGGGAGAGGCGGGAAAAGGCTTTGCCGTTGTTGCCGACGAAATCAGAAAGCTCGCTGAAGAATCAAGCTCTCAAGGTAAAAACATTACCGCAACTCTTAAAATTCTGGGCGGAGAAATCGAACTGCTTTCCGGGGCGGCAAAAACCGTTGAAGAAAAATTCAGCAGTATATTCAATTTGTCGGAGCAGGTTGAACACATGAGTGCCCGGCTTATGGAAGCAATGAAAGAACAGGAAAGCGCAAGTAAGGAAGTTCTGCTTGCAATCCGTGAAATAAATACAATTACCGTGGAAGTCAACGACGGCTCGGCGGAAATGCTCAGAGGCGGAGAAAATGTTGCCGAGCATATGCACAAGCTTGCAAGTTTAACCGGAATGATAACCGACAGCATGAACGAAATGTCGGCAGGCGCCATTCAAATAAACAATGCCGTACATGAGGTGAATGAAATTACGCAAAAAAATAAGCGCAGCATAGACAAGCTTTCGGCTGAAGTAAAGAAATTTAAAGTATAACGGGGAGCGCTGCGGATTAAGAGTACCGCTTAAGACCCGCACGACGGCTGCCTTAACGCATAGCGTTTTGGACAGCCGTTTTTATGTGATTTATTTCACAAAAGAACGGTAGAAGGAAGCGCTATGCACATTCTTGAGCCTGCAAAAAAATGCCTCATCCGCCTTTCCCGCCTTTTGCAGGAACTTCAAGAGGGCGCTGTCAATTACGGTTGGACAATTTTGCCGCCGTCAAAAGATACAAAAACGGAAAATCTTTCGCTGTCGATTTCTTTGCAAAATCCGGCATGCTGAATTATAATTATGGAGGATTTTATGAAAGTGTACAATTTTTCCGCGGGTCCTTCGGTTTTACCCGAAGAAGTTTTGCAAAAAGCCGCGGCACAAATGTGCGATTGGCAGGGAAGCGGCCAAAGCGTTATGGAAATGAGCCACCGCTCAAAAACCTTTGAACCGATTATACATAATACGGAAGCGTTGCTGCGCCGCCTTATGAATATTCCCGAAAACTACGATGTATTGTTTTTACAGGGAGGGGCCAGCACTCAATTTGCCATGATTCCCATGAACTTAAAAAAAGCGGGAAAGGCGGCCTACGTCAATACGGGCGTATGGGCAAAAAAAGCACTCGGTGAAGCAAAAAAATATCTCCAAGCCGAAGAAATCGCTTCTTCGCAGGATAAAAACTTTACATACATTCCCGACATCAAAAAAATCGAAGGCGATTACGACTACGCTCACATCACCCTGAATAATACGATTATGGGAACACACTGGAAACATATACCCGAAACGGGAATCGGAGCGGACGGGAAGCCCCTGCCCCTCGTATCCGATATTTCAAGCTGTATTTTATCGGAACCGCTGGATGTTTCGCGCTTCGGTCTTTTGTATGCAGGTGCACAAAAAAACCTTGCACCGGCAGGAGTTACCGTAGTTATTATACGCAAAGACCTTGTTACCGATGAGGCTGTAGACGGAACACCGACTATGCTGCAGTATAAAACACATACGGAAAACGCTTCCATGTACAATACACCGCCCTGCTGGAATATCTATATGATGGGCCTGGTACTCGAATGGATAGAAAAAAACGGCGGCGAGGCGGGCATGAAAGAGCGCAACGAAAAAAAAGCCTCCCTCTTTTATGACTATCTGGACGCAAGCGATTTTTACTTTTCTCCGGTCGAAAAAAACTCGCGTTCTCTTATGAACATTCCCTTTTTAACACGCGAAAAAGATGCCGAGAAAGCGGCCCTTTTAAACAAGGAATTCGTATCCGAATCGGAAAAAGCAGGCTTGGTAAACCTTGCAGGGCACCGCTTGGTCGGCGGCATGAGAGCTTCTTTATACAACGCAATGGATATACAGGGCGTACACGCATTGATTGATTTTATGGAAGGCTTTGCAAGGGCCCGCGCATAATAAAAAAAGAGGTTTTTATGTATAAAATACAAACGCTGAATAAAATATCTTCCAAGGGCTTGGAACAGTTTCCGCGCGATCAATACGAAATCGCTTCCGAAATTTTAAATCCCGACGCGATAATCGTCCGATCGGCCGATATGCACGAAATCGAACTTCCTTCCACCGTAAAGGCGGTAGCCCGTGCCGGAGCCGGAACAAACAATATACCCGTTTCGGCCCTAACCTCCAAAGGTGTTGCCGTATTCAATACTCCCGGTGCAAACGCAAATGCGGTAAAAGAGTTGACCATAGCCGCCCTGCTCTTTTCAAGCCGTCCGATTATTGCAGCCAACCGCTGGATCGAAAGTTTAAAAGATACCGACGGCGATATTCCGGATATGGCTGAAAAAGGGAAATCGCAATTTTCAGGACCGGAACTGCGCGGCAAAAGGCTCGGCGTTATCGGCTTGGGTGCAATCGGCGCCATGGTTGCAAATGCCGCAATAGAGCTGGGTATGCGCGTCATCGGTTACGATCCCTTTATCTCCGTCGATTCGGCATGGGCTTTAAATCGCGATGTAAAAAAGGCCGAAAACCTCGACAGCTTGTTTGCACGTTCGGACTACATAAGCCTCCACATTCCGCAAACGGCCGAAACCAAGGGACTCATAAATGCCGAACGTTTAAAAAACGTCAAAAAGGGCGTGCGTATATTGAACTTTGCGCGCGGAGGGCTGGTCGTAAATGCCGATATGTGCGCCGCGGTTAAAGACGGCCGCGTTTCCTGCTTTATAACGGATTTTACCGATAAAGAACTTTTAAACACCGAAGGCATTATCTGTCTTCCTCACTTGGGGGCTACAACTCCGGAAGCCGAAGAAAACTGCGCCGTTATGGCGGTCAATGAACTGCGGGATTTTTTGGAAAAAGGAACGGTTGAAAATTCGGTTAATTTTCCCCGCTGCAAAATGGAAGGCGATATCCCCGAAAGCGGAACACGTTTGTGCATCGCCAACAAAAACATTCCCAACATGGTAGGCCAAATCACCACCGTATTGGCGGGCGCCCAGCAAAATATTCACTCGATGATAAACCGTAATCGCGAAGAACTTGCATACAACATTATCGATATTGAAGGCGTTCCCGATTCTTCCGTTATTGAAACGATAGCCAACATAGACGGAATAATCAGCGTACGCCTTATAAGGAACAATAGCGAACAATCGCACTAAATGCGATATATTGCAAAAAACAAAACGATTTTCATCATTTTGCATTGCCAAAACTCCCGCATTTGTGTATACTCTTGTGCGGGAGTTTTTATATGAAAATGTTTAAAACAGGCCGCGGCGAAACGGCGGGATTGTTCGCCGGCCCTCTTGCTTTTATTATCCTGCTTTTTACCGCCGCTGTTTGTGTGGGCTTTTTTTTACCGCAAACAATTAAAACTCAGGGTAAAACCGGAGAAGTCCGCACCGAAAAAAACTGGCTTGCCGAAGGAGAAGCCGATTCACTTCTTTTAGGCAAACCTATAGAAAATGCTTTAAATCCGGGGAACCTGCACGTCGAAATTACCAACAAGGGAAAGGAAACCGATTCGGGTCTTGAATTCTACCGTCAGCTTATTACGCGCAATGCCGTAATAAGTTTTTACGAAGATATTACGGGAAACCGCGATGTCGCCTTGGCTATTTTGGAATATGCGGATATTTACGATATTCCTCTTTCGCTTGCCTTTTCTTTGGCTTTTAACGAAAGCCGCTATAAGGTACGCGCGGTAAACGGAAACAGCAATGCTTCGGTCGACAGGGGACTGTTTCAACTGAACAGCGAATCTTTTCCCGGGTTTACCGAAGAGGATTTTTTTAATCCCTACATCAGTGCAAAACAGGGCTTGGCTTTTTTACGCTATTGCCTCGACACGGGAGGAAACGAAATATCCGCCCTTGCAATGTACAACGCCGGTACCCACCGCGTACGCAATAACCGCACCCCTCAGATGACACTGAACCATATTTCACGCATTGTAACCTACAAACGCGGCTTGGAAGACATGTTCAACCTAAAGGTTGCAGCCGTCTTCCGCAGCAGGGAAAATAAAGCCTTAGCCTTTATCGCGAAATGAACTCGTAGTGTGAATATTTTTTTGCAAAGGCTTGCTTAAAAGAATCGATGTATAAAGCGCGGGCGGCAGCCTCATCGGCCTTTTCGGTGCAATCGCTGCATATGCATAAAGCCGCCCAATCCCTGTCAAAGTCGGGAAGGACAAAGCCCGCAATACGCTCACAATCTTTTAGGCGGCGGGCGGTATGCACCATAGCCGCGGTAAAGGCTGCAAAAAGTTCCGAGTCCCGCTTTTCCGCACAAGCCCAAAAATCGGTTTTACCCGAATAAAAGCGCGGCTCTATATACACGGGCTGCGCGTTTGACCGCTCTCTTCTTTTTAAATCATCGCGGACAGCCGCTAAAAAAGCTTCATTGTATTCTTCGGGAGCCGAGCCTTCAACTTCATCCCAAAAGATTGTATACAGGTCAACGCTCAAACAAAACCTCCTTTGCAGCTCGCAAAACTAACTGGCATAAATAAAACCGCCGTTACAGTAACAGCGGTTTACCGGTAAAGAGAACAATAAATTGTATGATCTGAATTATTCGGTCAGAATTCTGATAACTTCCGCTTTGTCGTTTGTTTTTAATATTTCCTGACGCTTATCCGCACTCTTAAAAAGCAAACTCACTTCAGCCAAAAACTGAAGGTGCGGACCCGTTTTGTTTACGGGAGACAGGGTCATAATAAAAATACGGCAGGGCTCCTGATCCAAAGAATCAAAATCTACAGGATTGTCCGAAATACCGATACAGGCAACCAAATCGCTTACCGTGTCGGTTTTGCCGTGCGGAATGGCGATACCGTGTTTCATACCGGTAGACATCTTTTTTTCACGGTCAAGAACGCAGTCAAGCGCCGCTTTTTTATCCGTGACCTTACCGGCTTTAATAAGAATTTCGAGCATCTCATCGATGATCGTTTCTTTCGTTGTTCCCTTTAAGTGGAGTTCAACGGTGTCGGTCGTTAAAACAGTTTTCAAGTTCATACTATTATCTTACGGCTTGTTACGGGAAAAGTCAAGGATAAAAATCGTATTTTACGCAAATTTTCCTTAAAATATGCTATACTGCTTTTCATGGATACCATTCAAAAATTTTATACCGATATACGCAAAGTCGTAAAGCACGGACGAACGCAGGACGGCAGCTACAGCTCCGATACCGTATGTACAGAAATCGCACAACGCTTTTCAAACCTTTTTGCCGATTTGGGAAGCTTACCCGAAAGTATAGCCGAATATTGGCTTCAAAACCGAATTTTAAAGTCGGCGGCGGTTGGCAGCGAACCGAGCGAGCAAAATCTCTTATGGCTTATAAGCGCAGCCGATATTTTAAACGGAAATCCGCCCGATGAAGGCGAATCGGTTTTTACAGCCGAAGACTGGAAAGAATTATTCAATCTTGTCAATGCCGAGGCGGAAGACCTTCCCATCGATACCCTGACGGACTTGATGTCTCTTTTTATGAGTAAAAAACTCCTGTAATGACTGCCGTGAATTTACTTGACAATACAAAAGGGTATGCAAAAAAGGAAGGAATAAGCAACGCGCCTTATAAGGCTTGTTCCCTGTGTCCGCGCAGCTGCGGCGTAAACCGCGCGGAGGGTAAAACCGGCTTTTGCAAAGAAACCGCCGAATTAAAAATCGCTTCGGCCTGCCTTCATTTCGGTGAAGAGCCTCCCGTAACGGTAAAGGGCGGCTCCGGGACAATCTTTATAAGCGGCTGCAATTTGGGCTGTTTTTTTTGCCAAAATTATCAGATTTCTCGAGAAGGTATGGGCAGGACGGTAAGTGCCGCCGAATTTGCGGATATATGCCTTGCGCTTGAATATGCGGGGGCCGAAAATATAAATATCGTTACGGGAAGCCATGCAATCCCCGCCATTGCCGAAGGCATTGAAGAAGCTAAAAGACGGGGATTAACAATTCCCGTATGTTGGAACTCATCGGCATACGAAAGCCTTGAAGCCATCGAACTGCTTGCGGGCTTGGCCGATATTTGGCTTCCCGACTTAAAAACCCTGAATATACAGCTTTCTGCGGCACTGTTCGGCATAAAGAATTACGGTAAAACGGCAAAGGCGGCGATAAAGCGTATGATGGAACTTTCTCCCCTGCACTTTACGGATTCGCAGCCTGAAAAAATGCTTTCGGGTGTTATTATCCGCCACCTGGTACTGCCCGGCTGCCTTGACAACACGCGGCAGGTTTTGGACTGGCTTAAAGAAAACGCCGACGGCAAAGCCTGCATTTCCCTTATGAGCCAGTATACGCCCGTACATTCCGCATCCGTTCAAACCGATACGGGCATGTTTCCCGATCGCTTTATAAATCAAGCCGAATTTGAAGCGATAAAAAGTCTGATATACGAATACGACTTTTCCCACCTTTTTTACCAGGAACTGGAAAACGACGATTCATGGCTGCCCGACTTTAACCGTATACAACCCTTTTCAAACGCATTGGCAAAACCGCTTTGGCACTGGAAAAAGGGTTTTACAAGCGACGATTTATAGTGTAGAATATCGTATATGGAATTTCTTGTTTTAAAAAACGTACGCAGCGTTTGCGGCTTTTCAAAACCGCTTTTTTCATCGGAGAAAACAGCCGCCGGCCAAAACATAAAAAATCTGCGTTTATTTGCAAAAAATATAAACGATAATAGGGCCCTTCTATTGAATAACAATCTCTCATCGCCTGCCGAATTCTTTGTAAAAGCGGGAGAGCTTAACGCGATGGGCCTGTTAAACAGGATTTTTCATATCGTATGTAAAGAGTTCAGAAAGCAAAAAAATCCTCAAGCCTTTGTTTCCGCGCTGCAAAAATCCGGAGAAAGTATCGGCGCAAAAGAAGTTTCCGCCCTGCTTGGCGAATTTAATGCAGAGTTTCCGACGGCCGATGTCTATAACGGAAAAGAAAGAGCCGAAACCTATCTGAGCAAGACGCGCGGCGGTATGCCGAATGCGGCCCTTATCCTTGAAGATACGATTTTACTGCATTTAGCCCTTGAAAATCCGGCCTACAAGCCCTATCTTTTTTTATTCGACGATAAGGCCTTGAAAAAAAATCCGCAATATATCCCCTTGTGGAATCAAGTGCAGGCATTTTTTAAAACACAGCCATCCTTCGGGCCGAACAATACGGATCTTATTTCCATGCTGCGAGAGCCCGCCCTTGCAAACCCCGACAGTTTACGCGGCCAGCTCGATTATATCGGACGGCATTGGAGCGCCGTTATCGGAAGCGCTATGGCAGAGCTTTTATCCGCCATGGACATAATCGCCGAAGAAAGTAAGCCCTCGTGGGCCGGAGGCGCGGGCCAAAACTTCAATCCTCCGCCCATGCAAGCCTACAGCTATGAAAATTTAGTGAAAGAATACGAAAGGTTCAGTCCCGATACGGACTGGATGCCGCGTGTCGTTTTGATGGCAAAAACCGTCCTCGTCTGGCTTGACCAGCTGTCAAAAAAATACGGCCGCGATATACGCCGCCTCGATGAAATTCCAGATGAAGAATTGGATACGCTTGCAAACCGCGGGTTTACGGGCTTGTGGCTTATCGGCGTGTGGAGAAGGTCCGAGGCAAGCAGGCGCATAAAACAAATAAACGGCAATCCCGAAGCGGCGGCCAGTGCCTACAGTCTCGACGATTACGATATAGCCGAAAATCTGGGCGGCTGGGAAGCCTTGGGCAATTTGCGCGCACGGCTATGGGTACGGGGCATACGGCTTGCAGCCGACATGGTACCCAACCACACGGGAATGGACTCAAAATGGGTTATTGAAAAACCCCATCTTTTTATTCAACGCCGCGACAATCCCTTCCCGTCTTACAGCTTTACCGGAGAAAACCTCTCACCGGATAACCGCGTTCAGGTTTTTGTCGAAAACGGCTATTTTTCAAAAACCGACTGCGCTGTTGTTTTTAAGCGCGTAGACAGCTATACGGGCGATGTGCGATACATCTACCACGGCAACGACGGCACCGGTCTTCCATGGAACGATACGGCTCAAATCGATTTTCTCAACCCCGAAGCGCGAGAAGAGGTTATTCAAAAAATTCTCCACGTTGCGCGCAATTTTCCGATTATACGCTTTGATGCCGCGATGGTTTTGGCAAAAAAACATATCAGAAGGCTGTGGTATCCGGAACCCGGACAAGGCGGCGATATAGCGAGCCGAAGCGAATCGTCCATAAGTATCGGCGATTTTGAAAAGGCCATTCCGAACGAGTTTTGGCGCGACGTGGTAGACCGCGTTGCGCAGGAAGTTCCCGATACCCTGCTTTTAGCCGAAGCCTTTTGGATGATGGAAGGCTATTTTGTACGCACGCTCGGTATGCACCGCGTGTACAACAGCGCCTTTATGAATATGCTCAAAAAAGAAGAAAATTACAAATACCGCTCGACAATAAAAAACACGATGGAATTCGACCCGCAAGTGTTAAAGCGTTTTGTAAACTTTATGAACAACCCCGACGAAGAAACCGCCGCGGTTCAATTCGGCAAAGGCGATAAATATTTCGGCGTTTGTACCCTCATGGTTACCATGCCCGGTCTTCCCATGTTCGGACACGGACAAATCGAAGGTTTCAGCGAAAAATACGGCATGGAATTTACCAAAGCCTATTGGAACGAAGGCGACGATTACGGTTTAATAGAGCGGCACAACAGAGAAATATTCCCGCTGGTAAAAAAGCGGTATTTGTTTTCGGAAGTTGAACATTTCCGCCTCTACGACGTATGGAACGAGGGAAACGTAAACGAAAATGTATTCGCATATACCAACCGCGCAGGCAATCAGGCATCCGCCGTTTTTTACAACAACGTGTACGAACGTGCCGCAGGCTATATAAAAACTTCATGCGCTTATGCCGTAAAAACCGAAGCCGGAAACGTCTTGCACACCGAGGATTTTGCTTCGGCCTGGGGCTTGACAAATCACGGCGATTATTACTGCATATTCACCGAGCAAAAAAGCGGCTTGCAGTTTATACGGTCAAGCAGGGAATTGTTTGAAAAGGGAATGTACATTCAATTAAACGGTTTTGAGTGCCAAGTGCTTTTGGACGTACGCGAGGTACAAGATGATGAAAGCGGAACATACCGCCTCTTATGTGAACATTTGGGCGGAAGAGGCAGCAGCGATATTGAAGCCGCCTTACGGGATTTGTATTTAAAAGATTTATACATACCCTTACAGGAGCTTGCCTCGAAGGATTTTTTTGCCGCAATCGCAGGCCTTTGCATCCCGCACTTACAGCCGAAGGATGCCCCTAAGCCCCCCGCCCTGTCCGAACTTTTGACACAAAGCGAAAAAGCGGGACTTGCCTACATTAAAGCCTTACACGCATTTATTGACGGCAATTACGGCGCATCGTACGTTGTAAAACCGATTCAAGCCGCACACAAACTTCCGATTCAAAAGGTATGGAAACGCTTTTGCTCACGCATACAGAGCCTCGTAAAAATCGCCTCGGTGAAAACAGCTTCCTCGATTAAGAGCGGAACGATAGAGGACTTTTGTCGGGACTTCGCCTCCTATCCCTTTATACCGCAGGTTACGGCCGCCTATTGTATGCTTTTGTGCATAAAAGACAGCCTTGAAAATCTGAACTTACATGACGCTTATAAAATCGTCGATTTATGGAAACTTGAAGATAAGATACTGCGCATTTTAAACGAATACGGGTATCCGGTGAGCCAAACGCGAGAGCGCCTTATCCGTATGCGGGAACTGCACCTGCTTTACGAACAGCTTACCTCGGTTTCCGATACGCCGAAAAAGACAAAAACGAAGGGGTCGGCGGAAAAATTAAGCGCAAGGGCAAAAACGACACAGTCGACAAAAACGGCAAAACCGAAGCTTAAAGAAGTTACCCTCCCCGATTTTGTAAAAGCCCTTGCTGCACACAAAAACGCACCGCTTATCCTCGGCACAAACCTCTTTGAAAACATCCTGTGGTTTAACCGCGAACGCGCCCTTGAAACTTCATGGACGGCTTGTATGCTCTATACGTTGGAAAAGGGAGCCGACACGGGAGAAACGAATGCTTTGAGCGCCCTGAATGCCGCTCTGAAGGTTAAGCAAAAAGTCGATACTGCCGTCGAAAAATCCGGCTATAAGGCGGAAAACGCACTCGCACTTTTAAAAGACAGAGCGGGCGCAAAAAAGTAAAACGCTTTTTAACTGCCGGCGCATATCTCGTCGGCAGCCTTTATAAGAGAGCGTATATCGTTTTCGATTTTTTTTGCGGGCTGTACCTTCGTATACAGGGCGGAAAGCCGCTCGTTTTTTGCGGGTTTTTCGCCGCACCACAAACGCATGGTATCCGCATGTAAACAGGGCTCCTCCGCAGCAATGAGTACCAGATTCGTATCTTCGGCATCGGTTATATCGTCTCGCTTAAGAGCTGCCGCATAGGCGCGGGCAGCTGCCGGGGCCGCAAAATAGCCGTATCTTTTGAATAAACGCCTAAAGGCGGAAGCCGCATCATCTTCACTCACGGGAGCGGTATATACAAGTCCTTTCATAACGGCGGCACTTGCCGTAAATATTTCTTCCAAGCGCTCGACATTCGAAGGTAAGCCGGGGTCTGCAGAGCCGCGTTTTGCAAGGGGGACAATCGAATCGGGCATACAGCATTTACCCTGCACATCGCAGGAAAGGGCGGCCGAAGAGTCGAGTATAAATCCCTTGACCGGAAGAGAAAACTTCCAAGCGTATAAGCCTGCCGTCAAATTACCGTAATTATCGGACCCCATGGCATAATAAATATCGCCGTACACTTTTTTGCGCAATCGCGAAAAGGCATACATATATAAAAAGGTATGGGGCAAAAGACGGCCTATATTCACCGTATTGGCAAGGGTTAAGCCGTATCTTTTAACGGCATCATCATCGGCATAGAGGCGGCGGCTTAAATCGATACAGTCGGCGATAGCCCCCTTAACTTCTACAGGATAGACATTGCCGCCGTTCCATACGCAGTCGGAATCTTCAAAACCGCGCATACTGCCTTCCGGATACAAAAGCAGGGCCTTTACGCGGTTTTTACCCCGGAGCGCATGAGCAATTGAAGCTCCCGTTTCTCCGCTTGTAGGGGCAACAATTAAAGCGGAAGACTCTTTCATCAAAAGAATGTGCTCCAAACAGGCAGCTAAATACGAAAGACCGAAGTCCTTATGTATGCCGGTAGGACCGCGGAACAGTTCCAAAACATAGAGATTGTTATCGAGTTGTTTTAATTCGGGAGAAAAGGGAAAGGCCTGATTTGCAATCGCTTCGCTTATGATAGGACTGAATTCCTCTTTTATCAGGGCCGAAGTGAGAGCCCCTGCAATCGATTGAAAGGGGGTGTTTTCGTCCATATACATAATCCACGGGCGTAAATCTTCCGCATAGGCGGGCACATACACGCCGCCGTCGGCACACAGACAGTTCAACAGCGCATGTGAAAAATCGACAGGTTTTTGAAGATTCGGGTCCTTTGCTCCCCTGGTACTGACGTATTTCATAAACCTTCTCCCCTATACTTCTTTTTGCGGAATGCAGTATTTTTTTACAAAGCCCGCAGGACGGTAAGTCATTTTAGCCTGCCGTAAGCCCTCGTTTCCCAAATCCTGTTCGCGGTTTATAAATTCAACCGTTTCGGGAAGGGCGCGGGCGGTTGCACGGTTTATAAATTGATAAACCCCGCGGTACTCATCGACGGCTTTTTCAAAATGAACCAAAAACATGCTACCCGCGGCAATATACTCGCCCAAGGACCATGCGGCGGGTCTTCCGTCCACATAGACAATCCAGCCTTCTAAATTGGTAACGGCAAGCATTTCCAAAGCCGTCGCACATTGTTCATGGTCGGAGCCCTGTCCCTCGGAACGGGAGGCAAGCCATTCGTCCAAGACATTTCCGGCATCCGCGGCATTTTGCTCGGTCAGGGGCTTTACTTCCCAATTATAGGTATTTTCAAAACCGTTGGCAAAGTTTCGCTTTTTATGCAGGGCCTTTCCGGCAAGAGTTGCCAAACTGTCCCGTGTGTATAAATAATCTTCATTATCCCTGTCTTCATAGGGAGCATAGCCCATTTCGCTCATACACTCAAAACAGGCATCGTATAAACTTTGGCTGATATTTTTCCAGCGGCCCCAATCCGTCAGTAAATTGAATACCTGCTCTTTTTCGGGAAGCCCGCCCATAATAAAAAAGAATTTTCCCTTCGCATCCGATCCGCGGACAACAAAGGTTTTGTCGGAAATACGGCTTATTTCGTAGCCGTATTTTGAACGGTGCAAATATAAATTCATAAAGGTAAACTCGGAAACACCGTCCGATAAGTTATTCAAAAAAGGATACAGCTCCCCGTACATTGAAGCCGAAACCGGTAAAAATTCGGGAAAATCACGTATTACATTCATCATTTAATAATAACTTATTTTTATTAAAAAGTCAAAAGCAGACGGAAAAGGAATCTCCCTTACAGGAAAACCGCAAAGAGCGCAAAGGCTATGCTGTTTTAAGGAACTTGCAAAATTTATAAACGTATAATATAATTAAGACTGAACTTCGGATGTGCAGTTAAGAGTTTTAGTCGGGAATTTATATAATTCGGAAAAGCAATTTTACAATAAAGATGCAGAGTACAACTATAAAAATCGATCCTAAAGTCCTCAAATTTGCCTTAGAAGACAGGAATCAAGATTACGACAGCATTATAAATAAATTTCCGCTCTTCCCGCGCTGGGTGAACGGTGAAATATATCCTACATTTGCGCAGCTCAGTGCTCTAAGTAAAACATTGCACTTCCCGCTCGGATATTTCTTTCTTTCAAACCCGGTAGCTGCAGATCTGACGGTAGATTTTCGTACGATTCAAAACAAACTTATCTCAACGCCGAGTTCTCATTTAAAAACCGTTCTCAATGATATGAAACTTATTCAGGAGTGGCAAAGAGATTTCCGTATAAAAAACGGTCTTGGAAAAGTGTTTTTTTCAGAACCTGAAAAAATTGAAAAGAAAGCGGAACCGCTTGCTTTTCAGGCACATACACTGCTCAATATACCGCAAGATTGGTTTTTACAAGTTAATTCTCCTGAAAAAGCTTTTAAATACCTGCGTCATAAAGTTGAAAGTACCGGCATAACGATTGTCTTAAACGGTAAAGTCGGCAATGACACCCATAGAGTTTTAAGCATTGAAGAGTTTAGAGCATTTGCCTTGTATGACGAATATGCACCGCTGATTTTCTTGAATAATTGTGATTCTCAAACGGGCTTGATTTTTTCACTCTTGCATGAATTTTTTCATATTTTGACGGGAACTACGAATATTATAAACGGTTCCGATTCTTTTTCCGATGAGAATCTCTGTAACAAGGCTGCCATTGCTTTTTTAGCTCCGACAACTTATCTGGAAAAACAGTGGTATGTGCTGAACTCTTTTTCCGTTTATGAAAAGATATCAAAAATTGCCGGACAATTAAAAATAAGCGATATTGCACTCGCATACAAATTGCTTTCGCTTCGGTACATCTCCGAAAAAGAGGTTGCCGTTATTAAAGAAAAGCAAAATCTTGTTTTAAAATACAAAAAAAAATCGGGCGGTAATTATTGGAATACAAAAATAAACACATTCAGTAAACATTTTGTAGAATCGGTTATTGCCGATGTATATGCAGGAGGTACTTCATATACGGAAAGTTTTAAACTGTTGGGAATAAAAAACGGTATGCAATTAAAACGCCTCGAAAGAGAAATAGCCGATGCCTGAAACTTATCTGCTTGATACCAATATATTTATTACTGCCGCAAATAATTATTATGCATTCGATTTAGCACCTCCTTTTTGGAAACAGTTGGAAGAACTGCTGCATAACGGTGTTTTTTATATTATTGACGAAGTATATAAGGAAATAGATAAAGGGGAAGATGATTTGGCGGAATGGCTTAAATCAATATTGGATATAAAGAGGAGTTTAAGATCCGATAACACTCATGTCATATCGGCATACAAAAATATAATCAATACCGTTTATACGGATAAAAATTATACTGAACGGGCAAAAGAACAATTTGCATCCTGCGCAGATTCGTGGCTTATAGCTCATGCTTTTGCAAAAAAATATACAATAGTTACCTTGGAAAAATTTGACCCCGCTATAAAGCGCAAAGTCAAGATTCCTAATGTCTGTAAGAATTTTAACATACGCTATACGGATTTATTTAATTTTATGCGTTCTGTAAATCTTACCCTATAATATAAAGATTATTTTATCGCTTTTTCCACCCGCTTTACATAGTCTTCTCCCCAGTAATCGCAGAGCATTGCGTAGGCGTCGGCTTGCAGGGAGGGAATGACAAGATGTTTAAGCTGTCCGAGATTTGTTGCAAGATAGGTGTTGCAGATTGCACGAAGTTCCCGTATAAGGGCGGGAGCGGAAGCTTCGGGGAAGGGGTGTTCGTCAATATATGAAAAAATAAGTGTAAAAACCGACGAGGTGGAACAAACCTTTTCCCAGCGTTCAAGGCTTGTAATGTGATTGGCGGACGTAATGCCCGAATCCTGACTGTAATTGTAGACAACCTTATCGATACCGTAATAGGACGGCTTTTCAAGCAAGATGAAAAAATACAAAAGCAAATCTTCGGCATTGATACAGTAGGTATGGGGAAGTGTTCCGTATACCGAACGCAGTATGCGGGTACGGAACAGTTTTGCGCACAAAAACCCGTTATGCCCTTTTTTAATTAAAAAATTATCGAGAATCTCATCCCCGGAAAGATGTCCGTTAAAAATCAGCCGGACAATTTTTGCCTTTTGCTCGAATCTCTGATAAGCTTCAGGTGCGATTTTATCGGAACCGTGCAGGGTAACAGCCATTTTGCCGTGAACTATATCGGCGGCATTGTCAAGATTCCCGCTGCCTGAAGCAAGTAAGCCTTCATAAAAATTCAAAAGAGCATCGGGCGGAAGGGTGTCATCGGAATCTATACAGCATACCCATTCCCCTTGCGCGGCCAAAGCTGCCGTTCTGCGTGCTTCAAACAAGCCCTGATTTTTACAGTGCTGCAAAAGAATCAGGGGAACGCCGAGGCTTTTGAATTTCTTTTTATACGGTTGGAGGATTTTAGGTAAGGAGGAGCCGCCGGGGCTTCCGTCATTGACGACGAGGATTTCGATGGGAGAAAACCGCGAAGGACGCAGGGAGCGCAAAGAAGCTTCTTCGGTTAAAAAGGAATCCCCCTCCCAAACCGCAGTTTCGCAAAGGGGCTGCTGCTCCAATATGCTGTCCAGCAAGGCGGGTAAAGTGCTTTCCGTTCCGTATACCGGAACGGAAAGACTGATAAGGGGAAGCATTACGGTAAAAATTCATACTCGGCGGATACTGTTAAAACCTTTGTAAACGTTGTATTTTCAACCGGCTCCCCGACAGGACTATTCCAAGAACCTATATCAAACGCAAATACTTTATCAAAATTCTTTATGCAATGCCAGTCATATTTTTCACCATAATATCCGTCAGAAGCGATAACGAGTTTTTTTGGTTTTACGGCAATAAAGCGGAGCGGAGCAAAATTTTTCTCCAATGTATCCGGCTCTGAAGTTTTTTCGCGTGATTCATACAAAACCCGTTTATTATCTCCAAAATCGGCAGTACTGCTTATATACCATAATTTACCCGAAGTGAATAATCGCTTATCAGTAGTGCTGTTATCTTCTCGCATTTCTTTTAAGGTTAACACATATAAGTTACCATCCTGAATATGCATATCCGTAATTTTTTCATGTATAAAGGAATCTCCTGGTATTTCGGAAGGTTCTCCGGATACGAGAACAACCGTTCCCGAAAAAGCTCCGGAAACCTTATCATAGCGGTTGATTTTAATATCGTATTTGTCAGTATCAAACTCCCGCTTCCAAAGAGCAACAAAAAGACCGTCCTTATTTGCCGCAAGTGCGGTAACAGTCCATTCCGTCCCTTGGATAATATAAAGGGTATCTTTAAAAGCAGCTGTAAAATCATCAGTCCATACGAACCTGTTTATATTATTATTATCGTCCGAACAATACAACACATTGTAATACTTTTCTTCAGGCGAACTTCCCGCTTTCTGAGCGGTCAATTTATGGGAACGTGAGGTATCTACAGCCATAGCACCGGGTAAATCAGAGGAGCTAGAAAATTCGAATTCTTCACCCTCTTCGTATGCCCCATCATCGTCCTGGATAAACCGTTTTATCTTGTTATTACTGACATCTTTATACGGGATATACAAAATGCCGCTTTGATCAAAGGCAAAAAGACCGTCTTTGTTTGATGCGGTTTCAAATAATCTGTCCGAAGAACCTTGTTGCTTGAATGTCGTTTTTTCGAAGCTACCGTTTCCATCATGTGTCTTGTTCCAGACAATCGTCTTGGTATTGGGAGCTTTCCACTCCTTCCATTCGTTATACCATTTTGCAGGGCCGGCATCGGTAAAGGTCAACTCGTTTGTTTGCATATTGAGAATGGCGATGCGGTTTCGGTTAGCCATGATTTTGGGCCCGGCATCCGTCATAGCTGCATCAAAGCCGTCGTCGGCAATGTAGAGGTTTTCATCGTCAAAGCCGATTACCTTTACCGCCCCGTAAAAGTTTTTTGCGTAATAAGAGGAGGGGAGTACCTGATTTTCAATAGGGAGAGAACCGGCCGGTTTTCCGATAAGTATCGGGTCTCCTACAATATCGGGTAACCCGTCAGACCGTGTACCCAGCTTCCATTTAAGTACGGCACCCAATGTGGGCTCGGCATCATCGTCATCGGAATCAGATTCCTCAACAGAGCTAAACAGAATATACAGGTAATTGCCGCGGATAAAGAGGTCCTTTATCATCCACTTGCCTGTGGCTATGCCGAAATGCCGGGCATAGGGGGCTATCTTGTCGCTGCGAATTTCGTTCTTAGCGGTACTTCCGATCTTAGACAAGGTAAGGGTTTTCTGTCCCCAAGAGCCATAAATAACTCTTCCGTTATCTACGGCAAAAAGACCGGTGTCATAACCCGAAGTAACACGGGCCAAACTAAGGTCTTCTTTTATCTCCATTAAATGCCTTACGGAAGCACCGTACATCTTCCCCGTTGTATAATCATTTGCAAGAAAATCTACTGCTGACTGAGCGGGATGTCCGTCAAGTTCCCCCTCGCTTGTATAGCGGACAAGTTTTTGCGGATCACCGGGCTCATTCGCTTTATATCCGACATACAATCTTCCCTTACTGTCGCGGGAAAAGATATGCTCCGACCTTGTCGATTCGGGCACATTATTAATCGGTTTTCCGTCCATGTGGAGGGTTAAATCATAAACATGTGCAGAAGTTCCACTTTTAGTCTGCGTAAACAAGAGATTATTTAAACCGGAAATCTTTTTACTCAACTTGACGCTGAGGGCATTCGTACCCGCTTCAACCGTAAAAGACTGCGGTGCCGACGACCAGCGTGCAGAAGGAGTAAGTATAGATACCCTCAGTGTTACTTCATCTCCGATCGGAAAGGACAGCGAAACGCCTTGAGCCGACGAAAATTCTTTACTGAAAGGGCCGCTTAAGCTGCCCGCCCCCTTTATAAGGATACGGGAATCATTCAATAACGGAAGACCGTCCGCACCTACCGCACGAGTACCGCCGCCTCCGAAATCGAGAACCACAGTACCGAATTCTTCTTTTACTGCCGAATTACAGGAAACCGCAGTCAAGGCGATTACCGCTATACCCGTAAGGGCTAAAAATACAATACCGATTTTTTTCATATGTACCTCCAAAGCGGGAGTCCCGCCTCAAGCGGGAGCAGTGATTTTACACACAAAACAGAAAACAAAATATCCACACTCTATATTATACACGAAAATGCGCAAAAAAACAATATTTTACGGTTTTTATGAGAAATACCGATACAAAAGCAAAACAGGGTTTACACTTTGAATTTCTTTATTTCGCTTACAAGTTTTTCGATACTGCTTTTATTTTGCTGTGTAACCTCATTGACGTTTTGCATCGCCCCGTTGATCTGTCCTACGCCGAGGGCCATTTCGTTCATGCTTTCGGTTATGAGGCGGGTTAAATCCTCAAGGCGGGCCATTTCTTTTGCTATTTCGTTTCCGCCTGCAACGATTTCGGTTGAACCCGATTTTACAGCCGCAGTCATTTCGGTTATTTCATGCATCGCACGCAAAACGCTTGCACTTGCCGTTTGCTGTTCTTTCATCGCCTCTACAACCTGCTGTTCCTGATTGGAAACGCGTTCGGCAAGGGTATGCACCACATTAAAGGCTTCTTCGGCCGCCCGGCCCGAAACGGTCAGCATTTCAACGATTTCGGTAGTTTCTTTTAACACCGTTCCGATATGTTTTCCCTGACTGTTCGATTCTTCGGCAAGCTTGCGTATTTCATCGGCAACAACGGCAAAGCCCTTGCCGGATTCCCCTGCATGGGCGGCTTCTATGGCGGCGTTCATAGCAAGCAAATTGGTTTGTCCTGCAATATTTTGAATCACCTCGCTTGCTTCCATTAGGAGTACCGACTGTTTTGCAACCTTGGAAACAATCGCATTTGCTTGTGCGGCTCCTTCCATTCCGTTTACGGACTGCTTATATAAATCCTGAATAGTCGCGTTGTTTTGCTCAAAGATTTTTCCGATCGACTCGATATTCGCAATCATTTCTTCTATCGCGGCTGAAGACGATTCGATACAGCCTACCTGAGCCTCTATGCTCTTATCGACGTTTGCTACCGTGTGCGTAATCGCATCGATTGTAGACACCGTTTCGGTTACACCTGCCGCCTGAGTTTGTACCTGCTGTTTTACACCCGCAACGTTTGAAGCGATTTCGTTTATCGCACTTGCACTTTCGGACATATTCGAGGACAGGGTTTGGCCGATTTCGCGCATGGTATCGGACTCATGCAGTAAGGAGCGCAGCATATGAGCCATATTATCCATGGTTTGATTAAAATACGTAATTAAGGCGTTTACTTCATCGTTTCCTTTATATTCGGCACGGCCGGTAATATCGCCTGAAGCGATTTTTGAAAAAATGAGCTGCAGTTTGTTAAAATAGGCAAGAAGGCGCCCCGACAAAAAGAGGCTCAACAAAAAGAAAAATACAAAGAGGCCTGCCGCTATCACCGCAACTTCAAACATAAAGCGGTATACCGGTGCGGTTATTTCGGCACGCTCGATTAAGATGATAAGCTTCCAATCCACTGAAGAAAGGGGGGAAAACCCGTACATCCCGGGCTTTTCCGTCCATTTCAAGTTTTAAAAGCCCTTCGTTTGTATCGGCAATTTTTAAAAATGCGGGAACGCCCGTATCCGAAAGTTTTTGAAAATTGAATTCGGGATGTTTCGGGTCGGTTAAAACAGTTCCGTCGTTTTGCACGAGCATAACATAGCCCGTTTTTCCGACGGTACATTCGCCGATAAGAGCCGTTAAACGCGCAAGGCTTACTTCGATACTCATACAGCCGACAAAGTCCCCGCTTTCGGAAAAGGCTTTTTGAGAAAAGCATACAACCGGCTCGCCTATTGTCGATTCGTAGGCGCTTGTCATAATGGTTTTGCCGTCGGCTTCAAAGGCTTGTTTATACCAGCCGCGTTTTCGCGGGTCGTAACCGGCTTTCATAAGATTATCCCACGAAGTGGCATAACCGCCCCATCGGGTTCCCAAATACACTTCGGCAAATTCGGGAAAATGCGCCTGCGTATGTTTAAAAAGTGCAACGAGTTCCCGCTCGGTTTTACTTTTAACGGTATCTTTTACGGTAATATCGCGGGTTTCGGTCGAATAATTGTACAGGGTATCGTCGGCGCCTTTTACCGCAGGATGCGAGGCAAGCATTTGCACCGTTTGGATATTATTGCGTATAAAAAGATCAATGTTTTGACTGATACTTACATACTGCTGTTCTATAAACCTATGAAACTGCGCGTTATTTACTTTACTCATTTGCCGCGCAACAACAATACAAATAAGCAAAACCACAGTCATAACACCGGCCGACATAACGGCAATCATTTTGGTACGAATCGAAGAAAAAAAGCCTATTTTGCGCTTTTCGTTTTTTTTCACTGCGGAATTATCGGCAGTTGTTTGTATATCCATAATCGATGAGTCCTTACAATCAAATGTTAACTTAATCTACCATTATATTAAAAAAAATTCAATACGGCCTGCCTTCCGCGCGGAAAAACGGCCGGTCTGAGGATAATTCGGAGCCGTTTTTTTTACTTGACCATTTATACGCACGGCGGTACACTTTAATTATGATGCATTTTAATCAAAATCGTACGACGGATTCTTCGGCCCTGTTTACGGACTTTTACGAATTGACAATGGCCCAGGGCTATTGGAAAAGCGGCATGAATTATCCTGCGGTATTCGATATGTTTTTCCGCCGCCAGCCCTTTGGAGGAGGTTTTTCGGTTTTTGCCGGAATCGAAACCCTTTTGGACGAATTGACCGCTTTTTCGTTCAGCGAGCAGGACATCGCTTTTTTGAACTCGCTCGGCATTTTCGAGCCGGATTTTTTGGATTATCTTAAAAACTTCCGCTTTACCGGCGATGTATATGCGATGCGCGAAGGCTCGATTATTTTTCCGAACGAACCGCTCGTACGCATTCATGCGGACCTTATTCAGGCACAAATTATAGAAGGCCTGGTTTTAAATACCCTCAACTTTCAAAGTCTTATCGCGACAAAGTCGGCGCGCGTATGGCTTGCGTCCAAAAAAGGCTCGATTATGGAATTCGGGCTTCGCCGTGCCCAAGGCTTTGACGGGGCAATGAGTGCATCGCGGGCAGCCTATATAGGAGGAGCCTCAAGTACGAGTAATACGTTGGCGGGAAAGCGGTTCGGAATTCCCGTTACGGGTACGATGGCACACTCGTGGATTATGTCCTTTCCGAGCGAACTTGAAGCCTTTGAAGCCTATGCCCGACTGTATCCCGACAACTCGATTTTTTTACTGGACACCTACGATACTTTAAAGTCCGGCATTCACAATGCAATCCGGGCCGGAAAAAAGCTTGCCGAAAAAGGATATAACTTCGGCGTGCGCCTCGATTCGGGAGACATTCAGTATTTATCGACCGAGGTACGTAAAATTTTGGATAAAGCCGGTTTTCCGAACGCCTTTATATCGGTATCGAACGAATTAACCGAAGAAATTATCGAAACCCTTGTTGCAGGCGGCGCTCCCATTACCGGTTGGGGAGTGGGAACTCACATGGTAACCGGCGGAAACGATGCATCTTTTACGGGCGTATACAAACTTGCCGCCCGAAAAAACGGGCTTGACGGGGACTTTATTCCGGCAATGAAATTCTCGGATAATCCGCAAAAAACAACCGATCCGGGCATTAAAAACGTGTGGCGGCTCTACGGCAGCGACGGTATGATGAAGGCGGATATCGTCGCCCTTGAAGATGAAATAATCGAAACGGGAAAAGAACGCCGCTTTTATCATCCGGCAATCGATTACCGCAGCTTCAGCTTTACGCCCGATAAGGTGGAAGCCCTGTTGATTAAACGCATCGAAAACGGGAAACGCACCGAACAGCGAGCAGACGAAAAGGATTTGCTCATCGAAGGGCGCAAAAACATGCAAACACAGATTACAAAACTCGATGCAACCCATCAGCGCATTTTAAATCCTCATATTTACAAGGTATCTATTACCGAAAAGCTCAAGGATTTAAAACTGGAATTTATAGAAGGGTGTTTAAAGTAAGCGGGTTTAAAATAAGCGGTGCATATGGCACCACTTATTTTAACACGAGTTTGCTGCGCAAACTCGCGGACAAAGCAATTTCTGTTCGCAATTCTGAAGAATTGCTCTCTTGTAAAATCCCAAAAGGAAAAACATGAAAGCAGCACTGAAACTGCAAAAGACAAAAAACCTTGTATGCGTTCTTTTATGCTGTTGTGCAGCACATATGTATGCACAGGATTATATATACGGAATTACCGTCGACGACAGCTGGTATGAACAGGTAAAACTTTCGCATATTATCGAAGGCATAAAAGACATGCCGGTAAAACCGACCGTCCGCATCGTTATGTCGAAAAATACGGATATGGAAGAATACCGTTTTTTATTTGAACGCATACACGAACATGCATATGTTATGGCTTGTCCGGTCGATTCTTATGAAATGAAATCATACAAAAACGTGCGCTCCTACCGCAAACGCTTTGAAAAAGCTTACGCATATCTTGCCCCCTATACCGATATGTGGGAAATAGGAAATGAAGTCAACGGTGAAAACTGGCTTGGGAAAAATCCGCAGTTTATAGCCGATAAAATCACGGCCGCATATGATGTTATCAGCGGACACGGAGGTAAAACCGTTTTAACATCCTATTACACACCGCCTGCAGTACAAAAAATCGAAATGACCGATTGGCTTACCGCATATATTCCCCGAAAACTAAAAGAAGGTGTCGATTACCTGTTCGTAAGCTATTATGAAGACGATAACGGCGGTTTTTTACCCGACTGGGGAAAAATTTTTACGGAACTGCACATCCTTTTTCCGAACTCCAAATTGGGAATCGGAGAATGCGGAAACACCGCAGCCGATGCAACCGAAAAAACGAAAATACAAACCGTCATGCGCTATTACACAATGCCCGACTATACCGAACACTTTGTCGGCGGCGGATTTTGGTGGTATTGGGTACAGGATTGTATTCCGCACAAAAACAACTCTGTATGGAAGGCGATAAACAAGTGTATAAGCGAAAATCCGCATACAAAAAAGTGCGCTCAAAAAAACTGACAAACCCTGTGCATTAGCGCCCTGCTCCCCTTTTTCTGTTTTTTGCCCGTATTTATTTTCCCCTGTATTCTTGACAAGACAGTACATTATCGTACACACTGCATATATGCGCGGAATTATTATAAGCGGAACGAATAATACCTTTGAGGTGGACTGCGATGACGGAATACTGCGCCGCTGTTCAATTAAAGGGAAAAAACTCAAAACCGAAGGCGGTTTTTACAACCCCCTGTGCCCCGGCGATATTGTTGAACTGGAGGCGGACGCATTGGACGAAGAAAGCGGCAGAATTACGGCCCTTGTTCCGCGTAAAAACCGTTTTACGCGCTGGAACGTAAAGGGGCGTTCTCCCCAGCTTTTGGCGGCAAACATAGACCTTTTGCTCTGCGTTACCACGCCCGACGAACCTCCCTTCCGGCCGCGGTTTATAGACCGCGCACTCGCCCAAGCCGAAGAAGCGGATATAGAAGCCGTTATCGTATGCAACAAATGGGATTTACCTGCCGCCGACGATGCGGACTTGGGTGCGAGGCTTTCGGACTGGGAAGCCCTCGGCTACCGTATTATAAAAGTGTCGGCACGGTCGGGCGAGGGCTTGACGGAGCTGGCGGAACTGATAGAAGAAAAACGCTGCGTTTTAATCGGGCAGTCAGGCGTGGGAAAATCGAGTTTAATAAACGCCTTCGATTCTTCATATGCGCTTAAAACGGGGGAACTGTCCGAAAAATACGGACGCGGCACGCACACCACCGTTAAGGGCGTGCTTTTAAAGCTTTGTATAAAAAGTTCGCTTACAGGCGGAAGGCAAAATGTGTATACCTCGCTTATAGATACGCCGGGGGTGCGCCGCTTTGTGCTGCACGGTATAGAACCGGAAAATCTTGCCCTCTACTTTCGGGAAATGAGAGGTCTTGTGGGAAGCTGTACCTTCGGTATGTCCTGTACGCATAAAAGCGAGGCGGGCTGTAAAATCCTTGAAGCCGTACACGCCGGGGCTATAAGCGAAGAACGCTACGAAAGCTGGCTTCGCATTCAAGAAGAATTGGAAACGGGCAGCTGGGAGGACTGATGTTCCTGAAGCGCGGCGGATTGACGGTCTTGGGCGCGGCGGATTGAAGAAAAAACTATGAATATAAAAACACTGATACAGCTTGATTATACACGCATATGCGAAAGCGTTTCTTCCTTTTGCCTTACCGAAGAAGGGAAAAAAAGCCTTGCGGAACGCCTTCCCTTTACGGATAAACTTGAGGCGGACAGGGTAAAAGCGCGCGGTATGGCGTGGACAAAATTAATCAATGCGGGTACGGACACTGTACTTACGCCGCGCCCGCCGGTACGGGAAGTATTCGGCACGCTTAAAACCCTTAACGCGGTATTGCCGATTGAAAGCATATATGCGCTCGGCTTATTTTGCCGCTCCGTTATGGAAGTAAAAAACTTTTTCACCGCCAAAACCGAAGAAAAACTGCCGTCGGGCATCGAAGCTTTAAGCGAAACCGCCTCTTTATTACCCGATTTGAGCGAAGCTTCGGCGGCAATATTCCGCATCATCGATTCATCGGGAAAGCTGAGAAACCTCAAAGAATTGCAGGAAATCCGCTCTTCAATTCAGTCAATCAGGCGCAGCATAGAACAGCTTATAAAAAGCTATACAACTAACGACCGCCTGCAAAACGCCTTACAGTCGAATCTTCCCGTACTGCGTGCGGGAAGACAGGTCTTGGCACTGAAGGCCGATTACCGCGGCAAAATCAAAGGAATTGTGCATGAAGTTTCGCAAACCGGGCAAACCCTCTATATAGAGCCGCACGACGTCGTTCAAAAAAACAACGAATTGATTCGGGAAGAATTCAGGCTGGAACAGGAAATACGGCGGATTTTGACGACATTGAGCGCAGAACTGTCCCGCTTTACCGAAAGTTTTGAAAAAGCCCTCAGTCTTATGACCGAACTTGACACAAGCCGCGCCGCCGCCCTTTGGGGTATGGAAAACCGCTGCATTTTTGCCGAAGACGCGGACAAAAATCACCCTTTGCGCATTGTTCAGGCACGCCACCCGCTTTTATACGATAAGGCCGTTCCTATAGACATCGAATTCCGTGAAAATCACCGCGTTCTCATTATCACCGGGCCGAACGCGGGCGGAAAAACCGTTGCGGTAAAAACGCTCGCCCTGTTTGCTCTTTTAAACCAAAGCGGTATTCCCGTTCCCGCCGAAGCCGGAACCCGACTGCCCTTTTTTAAATCTTTTTTTGCCGATATAGGAGACGAACAAAATATCGACCAATCTCTATCGACCTTCAGCGCTCACATGAAAAACGTCGGCGAAATGCTCGACAAGGCCGATAAGGACAGCCTGATTGTGTTGGACGAATTGGGCAACGGCACCGACCCGCAGGAAGGGGCGGCTATCGCAATGGCGGTATTGGACGAGTTGATTGAAAAAAACGCCTTTGTCCTCGTAACAACCCATCACGGTTCTTTAAAAAACTACGGTTACACCCACAAAAACTGCATAAACGCTTCGGTTGAATTTAATGAGGGAAATCTCCAGCCGACCTACCGCGTTCTCATGGGGGTTCCCGGAGAAAGCCGCGCCTTGAGTATAGCGAAAAAAAGCGGATTAAGCGAAAAGATTATTCAGGGGGCACGGCTCTATGTTGAAAACCGCCAAACGGATATATCGGCCCTTATACGCGGTCTTACCGAAAAATACGCCGCCCTTGAAAAAGCCGAAGCGGAATGCCGCCTTAAAGAAATCGATTTAAACAAAAAAGACGAAAAAATCCGATCGCGCGATTTGGAATTGAAGCAAAAAGAAATAGAGCTGAAAGAAGAAACATTAAAGCAAAATAAAACGTTTTTATGCGAAAACCGCCGCCTGCTGGAAAACCTGGTACGCCAACTGCGCGAAGGCGAAATTACGCGTGAAAAAACGCTGAAGGTTAAAAACTTTATAACCGAACTGGAACAAAGCATTCAAGCCCAAAGTGCGGATTTGGATACAAAGCAAAGAGAATGGAAAAAAGAGCGTACCCAAACAACCGATTCTCCGCCTGCAAAAAAGCGGGGGCAGGCGGTTTTTAAAGTCGGCATGGAAGTGTATACGGCAAATTCGAAGGTGCGCGCCCTCATCGTCGGTAAGGGGAAAAAGGGCGAATGGATTGTGCAGGCAGGTTCGATGAAAATAAGCTGCAAAGAAGAGGATTTGCGCCCTGCGGCGGTACAAAAGGAACGCAGCTCCAGCCCTCTTTCGCAAGCGCCTTCGTTTTCGGTTGAATTGGCCCCGCTCGAAAAAGAGGCCGCATCCGGCACACTGCCGGTTTGCGGTGCTTCGGCCGCAGTCGCAAGTTTTGAACTGCGGCTTTTGGGTATGCGGCTCGAAGATGCAATAAAGGCCCTTGAAAGGCACATAGACATATGCACTATACGCGGCTTGCACGAGTTTTCGGTAATTCACGGCAAGGGCGACGGTATCTTACAAGAGGGAGTACATAAAACCCTCGCCTCCAGTCCGAATGTAAAGAGCTTTTGTTTTGCCCCTCCCCAAGACGGCGGGACGGGCAAAACCTACGTACAGCTGGGCTGATTTATTTTTGTGCAAGAGCTTTTTGATTGCGTTCCATATCGCGCATACCTATACGGATATGCGGATATTGAACTGCAAAACAGTCGCGAAGCACATAGAGGCAGGTAACGCTTCTGTGCTGACCGCCGGTACAGCCGAAGCCGACAACAAGACGTTCTTTTCCTTTTTTTTCATAAAGCGGAATCGTATATTCCAAGTAATCGCGTATGCGTTTTAAAACTTCATCCGTTTCGGGAAAAGACATAATAAAATCGCGTACTTCCTTATCTTCACCGGTTTTATCGCGCAAAGCGGGGACATAAAAGGGGTTTTCCAAACAGCGTACATCAAATACAATGTCCGCTTCGGCTAAGATTCCGTATTTAAACCCGAAGGCCGTAAATTCAATTTGCATACATTCTCCCACACATGTTTTTTATTCCTCGGATACGCTGCGTCAAATCGGCAATTCGATACAAAAGATAGAGCCTTTTTCCGGTTCGCTTTTAACACTGACAGTGCCTTTCATGCGCTGCACAATGCGGGCGACAATCGATAAGCCGATACCGGTTCCGCCGCTTCCGGAATTGCGATCCTGATCTATTCTGTAAAAAGGTTCAAAGATACGTTTGCAGTGTTTTTCCCGCATGCCCTTTCCCGTGTCGGCTACCGTAATAAAAACCTTTTCCGTATTATTATATGCACAAATATGTACCGAACCGCCTTCTTTGTTATATGTAACCGCATTATCTATCAGATTCAAAAGCATTTGATACATAAACTGTTCGTTTGCACGCAGCAACGGATAATCAAGCTTTACATCGCTTATAAGCTTGATGCTTTTTCGGGCGGCGGCATCTTCCATAGTCCATATAATTTGATCGATAACCGCTTCAATATCGACATAGGTACTTTCCGTTTTTTCCTCATTTTCGCCTCTATCCGCAGCCGAAAGAGTCAACAGTTCCGACACCAGTTTTTTCAAGCGCTTTGTTTCCTGTTCAATTATATCAAGCGCTTTTGTACGTTCTTCGTGCGTAACTTCATCCCACATACGCAGCATTTGCGCATAACCGGAAATTAAGGTCATGGGGGTACGAAACTCATGAGAAACATCTCTTACGAATTCCTTCCGTCTTTGCTCAACACGGCGGGCTTCGGAAATATCCGAAATCAATGCCAAAACGCCTAAATAAACGGACGGTTTGTAACGGTCGCAAATTCTGAATGCGGATACGGAAAAAAACCGATCCTCAACGGAATATTCAAAAGTCTCGTCCCGGCCCGTCTTATACACATTCATACACAGCGCACTTGTTTCGGCATAAAAATTACCGTAAAACGATGTATCGTTTTTTAGGAATATACGTTTATCTATATGTAAAAAATCCCGGGCCGCCGGATTCACCAAAATAGGTTCACCGTTACCGCTCAAAACGACGATTCCGTCTTTCATTGTTGTAAAGATGGCGTTAAAATAATTAAAACGCTCATTATCCGCCGCACCAATCTCCGACAGTTTTTTTTCTTTTGCGTGTAATTCGCCTTGCAGTTTTTCGTTTTTTTTCTCGAGCTTTGCAATCCGGTTTTTAAAATGCATATATAAATGCACTAAAATAAAACACAGCACGCAGACGGTACAAATGAGGGCGAAAAAAACAAAACCCGCCGCTATTATGCGGTCAATATCGGTCATTTATTTTAAATCCGATTTTACGCACCGTTTCTATATAACGGCAGTTTTGCGCATCGTCCCCCAGTTTTTTACGCAAATTCGCAAAATGGACAGCCAACGAACATACCTGTTCGCCGGCATTTTTAACAATGCCCAAAGCTTCATACAATTCGCTTCTTGTTACGATATTACCGTGCCGTTCGGCCAAAAGCCGCAAAATGGTAAATTCCGTAGCGGTAAGATTGATGCGCTGAGAATCTTTTTCAACGATATGTTTATCCGGATATATTCTTATATCCTGCACCTGAAAACAAAGCGCTTCATCTTTTTCCTTCAGGCTCGCCACAGCCGCGGCGGATACCGATGCGGAACGGCGCAGCACCGCATCGATACGCGCAAATAATTCTTTCCAGCCGAACGGTTTGGTAATATAATCGTCCGCTCCGGCATCGAATCCGCCGACTTTATCGTCTTCTTCTCCTTTTGCGGTAAGCATAATAACGGGAATTAAAGCCGTGCTTTCATCGGCCTTTAACAGCCTGCACACTTCAATTCCGCCTATATGCGGAAGCATTATATCAAGAAGAATACAATCCGGCTTTTCCCTGCGGGCCGCAACTACGGCTTGAGTTCCGTCATATGCAAAGACCGTCGCATACCCCTTTTTTTTCAAATTCATATCGAGGCATTCGACAATATCTTTTTCATCGTCAACGATTAATATTTTTTTTACGGATTCTTCCACAAGCGCCTCTTATTCAGCCGTTGAACGGCGCGGCACGTAAGCGCCGCATTACAAGATGAAGCCTTAATCGGCGGCCTCCAAACGGCCGTATGCTAAAAACTCCCGGCTTTCGGCATCAAAGAGTACGCAGCCTTCACCGACAAAGTTTATCTTCGTTTCCGAGCCGACGCTGAAATCTTTACCGCCGAACACAACACCGGTTAAAAGCATGTGTTCCGATTGTACTTTTACAACGGTTTCCATTCCCGACGGCAATGTGGAATAAATATGAGCTTTTAATCCCTTTTGCGCCTCTATTTGTATATATTCGGGACGGATACCGAGTACCACCCTGTGATTGTCTCGGAGCGAAACCGCATTGGAAACCGGGGTAAACAGTAAATTCAAGCTGTCGGCTTTAATTTTAATCTCATTTAAATTGACGTTTGACGCGCTTCCTTCAATCATATTGATGGACGGGTTTCCGACAAAATCGGCCGTAAACATATTGGCGGGAGAATGATACACCGTTAAAGGCGGCGCATACTGCTGCAATACGCCGTCTTTCATCAGGCAAATATTCGTGGATAAGGTCATCGCTTCCAACTGATCGTGCGTTACGTAAACAAAGGTCGATCCCGTTTCCACATGCAGGCGTTTTAATTCGGCGCGCATATCCATTCTCAGTTTTGCGTCCAAATTGCTCAAAGGCTCATCCATAAACAAAACCTTAGGTTCCGTGGCAAGAGTTCTTGCGATTGCAACACGCTGCTGTTGACCGCCTGAAAGTTCACTCGGATAACGTTTGGCATATTCTTCGATTTTGAGCATTTTCATCAATTCGGCAATTTTTTTTGAAATGCGGTCTTTCGGCCATTTTAAATTTTCCAAACCGAAGCTGATATTTTGATACACGGTCATATGAGGCCACAACGCATAATTTTGAAACAAAAAGCCGACGTTCCGTTTATGCGGTGCTACATTGATTCCTTTTTCGGCCGAAAACACACATGTATCGTCAAGCCAAATTTCTCCTTCGGTAGGCGTTTCAAGACCGGCAATCATGCGCAGGGTTGTGGTTTTACCGCAGCCGGACGGTCCCAAAAGAGTTATAAATTCGCCGTCTTTGATGGTCAAATTCAAATTATCGACGGCAACGCTTTTACCGAATCGTTTTGTTATATTTTTTAACGTAATATCGGACATATTATGCTCCTCCTATTCCTTTATCTATAGAAGCTCCGGTTAATTTATTTATAACAAAATTAAAAAACAGAACCACTATAATAATCAATAAATTAATCGCGTTTGCATACTGACTCCAGCCTTTTTCGTTATACTGGAACAGCATGGTCGTCAATACTCGGTTTGCAGGCGTAACAAGCAGAATAAACAACGACAACTCCCGCATGCATGAAATAAAGGGAAGTAAATAACCGGCAAGAAAGCTTGTTCTTTGAATGGGGAAAATAATGCGTACCATACGCTTCCACCAGCCTACTCCCTGGATAAGAGCCGCCTCCTCTATTTCATTACTGAGCTGTAACATGGCATTGACGCCCGCTCTGGAAGCAAAGGGAAGATACTTTACCGAGCCGATAATAACCAACAGCAAAAAGGTTCCGTATAAGGGAGGAATAAAACCGTTTTGCCTGCTGAACATCGATAAATAAATCGCACTGAACGCCATTGCAGGCATTAGATACGGAAAAAAGGCCAATCCGTTTACGAGCTCGGACAACCGGCTGCCGCGCTTTTTTACGACAGCATAACCGCACAATACGCCGCAAGTACCCGCGACAAACGAACAGCACAGAGATAATTTGACGCTGTTCCATAGCCCCTGATACAAATATTTATTGCGCAAAATACCGGGTTCAGCATTTGCAATATCGGGACTTCCCTTTCCGAGCCAAAATACCGCGGTAAAATTCGACGGATGATAATTTCCGGTTTCCATTGTAAAGGATTCTACCGCAAACGAAACGAGGGGTAAAACCGCAATCAAAAGGAGCAAAACCAATACGATTATCGATACGGGCATACGCGCTTTATACAGATTTACCAAAGCAGCCTGTGAACTTTTTCCGGTAACCGTAATAAAGGATTTGCGCTTACCGACAAACCATTGATTAAAAGCCAAAATGCACAAACCGACTGCAAGCATAACAAGGGTCATCACGTAACCGTACCCCTGATTGACGCCGTTCAACGTGCGGTATAATTGGGTTGTCAACACATAATAACGCACGGGAGTTCCCAAAAAGGCGGGAACGGCAAATGCGCTCATGGAACTTGCAAAGGTAAGCAAAAAAGCCGAAAAAACGGCGGGTACCACAATCGGAAACGTAACTTTACGCAAAATCTTAAAACGGCTTGCATGTAAAAGCATTGCCGCCTCTTCCAAATTGGCATCCATGTTTTGCAAAATGCCGCCGATTAAAATATAGGCAAAGGGGGCGTAATGTAATCCCGTTACCATAATAATCGGAAATTCTCCGTAAGCAAACCAGTTAGCCGTTTCAATGCCGGTAAAGGCGGTAAACAATCCCGATTTTCCGCCTATGTAGGAATTACGAAAAAAATTCAGCCACGCCATCGCCAAAGTCCATGCAGGCATAATATACGGAAACACAAAAATCGTACTTATCAGCGGTTTAAAACGAATATTGGAACGGGCAACGAGCCAAGCCATCGCTCCGCCCAAGAGAATTGCGATCACGCAGCTTCCCAAAGAAACCTTTATCGTATTCCAAAAAGGACTGTAAAATAAATTCCGGCTGTTTTTTCCGTCAAAAAAGATTTTATACCAGTGAAATAAGGTAAAATCTCCGGCCTTTACATTTTTTATCATCATCAATTCCGCCGGATGTGCAACAAAGGTATCCCGTAACAACGAAACCAGGGGTACCAGGGTTAAAAAACATAATACGGCAAAAAGTATAACGAGAATGATGTTTTGCGGCTCTTTAAAAAAAGCTTTAACATTGTTTCGCCACGGCATATGCCCTCCTTCTGAATATTTTGAAGAATTGACTTTTAAGCGATACGCATGTTTTAAGCGGCTAAACGGTATATTGCCGCAGTCAAACATTGTATTCAAAAATCGTGCCCGCCCCGTACCTGTTGACACGGATTCGGACACGATTTACCATCGAACGGTTCAGTTTATTAAATTATTGACGAATTCTTCAACTTTAGCGCGGTTTTCATAAGAATATCGGGGTTCTTCCCGCACAAGACGGGCTGCCCAAAAATTTATGTCTTCATCCGCTTCGTTACAGGGTACTTGAGGATTACCCGAATAAGAGCCTATATCGGATTTCCAAGGTGCAAAGCCTTCTTCGGTCAAAAGATATTCTATAAACAACTTTGCCGCATTGATGTTTTGTGCATTCGCCGTAAGCTGAGCATAAATCGGATAATAAAATCCGGAAAAAGGCTGCATTTCTTTTATAGGAGCTAAAGCAAGATTCTTTTTCGCCGCATAGCGCAGTTTTGAAAGAACAAATAAGCCCATCAACTGTTCTTTTTGTCCCTTAGTTCCCACATTTTCGGCAATATTCGAATCGCTCGTTCCCAAAACAGCATTATTGAAAAAGCCCTTCATCCATTCGTAGCCGGCGTTTTCGGTTGTTAAAACAATTTCTTTTCCGTAATAATCTTTATAAGCCTGTGCAATTTTTGCGGCCCATTTATCGCTGGTAAGCATGGTTAAAAAATTGGAATTGACACCTTCCTGCGGCGGATTCTTAAATTGAATACGTCCCTTCCATTCGGGTTCCGTCAACTGCCAAATATTGGTTACCGGAGGTTCTTCCGATTTTTCGCTGTTAAAGACAAAGATTTTATCACAAAATTGAAATACCAAGGGATTTTGATTTTCCGGCGGAATTTGATCGGCAAGCGAAAAGGGTACATAGTTTACCAAGTAGCCGAGATTTATCAATTCACCGTATACACGGGCACCGTCCTGACACAAAACCATATCGGCTCCGGCGACCTTACCGCTTACCTCCAACGATACTTTTTTTACCAGTTCGCCGTCTTTTAAGTTCGCCGTTTCAACCTTAATACCGTAGAGCTTTTCAAAATTCTCGGCGGCAAGCGAAACACGGGAAGTAGTCGAATAGACAACCAGTTTCCCTTCTTTTTTTGCGGCTTCAATAAGCTCTTCCCGGGTCATTGTCTGCATCGATTCCCGCATCTTTGCTGCGTCGGAATCCTTTTTACCCGAACATGAGAATAACAGCGGCACCGTTACGGCAAACACCGTCATTAATACAAAAAGACGATTTTTCACATCTTCCTCCTTAACGTAAAATTAATATTTTCTTAATATTATATTTATATTAGCACCGGAAATCCGAATTGTCAAGAAAAAATATTATGCGTACAGGTAAAATAAAAAGGCTGTCCGAAAACCGAAGTTTTCGGACAGCCCCGTAATGATCAAAAATTACCGCTGCACCCTGCCAGATGCGTTTCCGGCGGCAAGATTATTTTCAGATACCCGCACGTTTTAACAATGCCAAACGTTTTTTGATAAACGGAAATGCAACGGATAAAATAATAAGTGCAAGGAAGAATCGGCAAATGCCGGTGGAAAAAAATACGGCATAGCTTCCCTTGCTCATAAGTAAAGCGCGCCTGAAATGACTTTCCGCCATGGGCCCCAAAATCAATCCCAATACGGCAGGCGAAGCGGGAATCTCGGCCTTATCAAAAAAATATCCTACAATACCGAAAAAGAGCATAACGCCTACATCAAACATATTGTTCGCCATCGCATAAGAACCGACGACACACAATACAAAAATACCGGGAATCAATACCGCTTTCGGAACCGAAAGTACCCGTGTAAACAAACGTATACTGCTTAATCCTAAAATCAACATGCATATATTTGCAATAAAACATCCGATAAATACGGCATATACCAGAGGGGCATTATTTTGAAACAGTAAGGGACCGGGCTGCAATCCCTGTACAGTCAATGCTCCTATCATGATTGCGGCAACGGCATCGCCGGGCACTCCCAAAGTAAGCATAGGAATAAGGGCTCCGCCGGTTACCCCGTTATTGGCCGCTTCAGGGGCTGCAATTCCCTCGGCTATGCCCGAACCGAACCTTTCCGGGTTTTTAGACATATTTTTTGCCTGCCCGTATGCAATAAAGGCGGCTATGTCGGCTCCGGCTCCGGGAATAATGCCGATAAAAGTACCGAGCGTACCGAATCCAATACCGCTTTTACCTATTATTTTAAGATCTTCTTTTTTAGGCAATACTCCGGAGATATGTGAAATAATATTAGACTTTTTAGCTATATCTTCTATACCTATAAAAGCCTGGCTCATAGCAAACAGTCCTATCATTACCGGTATATAGTTAATACCGCTCAGCAGATTCATATTATTGAATGTAAAACGCATTTTCCCCGTTATACTGTCTATCCCTATGGTTGCAATAAGAATCCCTATACAGCCGCATACGATTCCCTTAGCCATTGATTTACCGGAGATGCTTGAAATAATGCATAAGCCGAAAACGGCCAACATAAAAAATTCGGGCGAACTGAAACGGAGTGAAATTTTTGCAAGTTGCGGAGCAATAAAGAACAAAAAAATACAGCTTGTTATACCGCCGAAAGCCGAAGACAGGGTTGCAATGCCCAAAGCTCTGCCGGGTTCCCCCCGCCGTGCCATCTCATAGCCGTCCAAAGTTGTAGCGGCCGAAGCGGGGGTTCCCGGTGTATTTAATAAAACAGCCGAAATTGAACCGCCGTATATCGCGCCGACATACACTCCTATGAGCAGCAGTATGGCCGGAACGGCATCCATGCCGAAGGTCAAGGGCAGTACCAATGCGACGCCCATCGTAGCGGTTAAGCCCGGTAAGCAACCTATGCAAATTCCGCTCATAACGCCGAGAAATATATATAATAATGTTTGCAATTGAAACACAAGCAGTAAACTTTCAGTTGTCATAATCACCTACAATAAGAATCCGAAACGAAACGGAACTTTTAATACGTATTTAAAAACACCGTATACGACGGCCGTTACGACAGCCGATACAAACAATGTTTTATGCCATTTATAATTACCCAAACGTTTAATAAATAAAAAGAGCATAATGATTGTTGAGATAACAAAACCGAGTACATTCATCAACAGTAGATATGCGATAAGAGAAACCATGGATACATAGACTCGGATTGAATCGGCCGACGCTATATCGACGGCCTTATCTTCTGTTTGCGCGTTTTTCAGTCCCTGTACTATAATCAGTATACTTGCAAAAAGCATAACTGCGGCGATAATAATAGGCCAGGTACCCGGACCGGGTACCCCGTCTTTTGCAACGGGAAAACGATATGATGCGGAAATCACTAAAAGCGAAAAAAACGCAAAAACGCTGCCCGTTATCAAATCGGCTTTTTTCATGATAAATCTTCTCCCTGCAAAAAACCGCAAACCGATAAAATACCGGCTTGAGGTTTCCGCAATACCTTATTTCGAAAGTCCTATCGTCTCTATCAACTTTTTAAACAGCATATTATCGGTTGCAAGTTTTTCTTTAAACTGAGCGCCGGTTAATAATTCAATATCGTTATTCGTGTTTTTCATAAACGCTTTAAAACCGTCACTCTTAGCCGCATTTATAAAAACGGTTTCAAGTTTGGATACGATTTCGCCGGGCGTTGCGGCGGGAACACCCAAACCGCGCCATGTACCGATTGCTATATTATAGCCGGATTCTTTTGCCGTCGGTACATTTGGACATGCAGGTAAGCGTTCCGGTGCGAGAACGGCAAGGGCCTTCAGTTTTCCGGCTTGTATTTGAGAAGCAACTTCCGCATACGAAACCGATACGGCATCTATGTGTTTACCCAATAGAGATGTAATTGCGGGAGCGGCGCCGTCAAAGGGAATATGAGTGAATTTTACACCTGCAGCCTGTTCCAAGCCTACTGCCGCCAAGTGCCATATCGCGCCTATACCGGAATTGCCTATTTGAATATCTTTTCCCTTTGCCGCTTTTAACAAATCGGCAAGAGTATTGTAGGGTGAATCTACGGGAACGGTAATCGCGGAATATGCGGAGTTAACCATCATGACGGGCGCAAACTTTTCATAAGAGATATCGCCGCCGGTTCCCGCATGAGGCAAGGTTACCAATTCAACCGTAATCATCGTGATTATATGCCCGTCGGGCCGCGCGTGTTGACCGTATGACATGCCGACCGAACCTCCGCCTCCCGTGCGGTTTTCAACTGCAATTCCCGCAGGGAAAGAAGCCTTTGCAGCTTCCACAAGGGCTCTTCCTACCGAGTCGGTGCCGCCTCCGGCACCGTAGGGAACGATAACCGAAACAGGACCGTTCGGATAAGCTCCGCCTTCTTTAGCGCCGCCGGCAAAAAGCGTAACGGCAACAGCAACCGCAAAAAAACAAACCAGTGTTTTTTTCATACATAACCTCCAAAATATTGTTTTATCTTTGAACCCTGCCCGATGCGTTTCCGGCGGCAAGCGCCTTTACTTCATCAACGGATACAAGGTTAAAATCCTGTTCTATCGTATGCTTGAGGGCGGAAGCGGCAACGGCAAATTCGATTGCCTCCTGCCCCGCATAATTTTCAAGCAGCGCATAAATGAGGGCCGCTCCGAACGAGTCTCCGCCTCCGACGCGGTCTACAATTTGAATCGTGTAGTTTTTGGAAAAAAAAGCTTCCTTGCCGTCGTAGAGCATACCTCCCCACTCGTTCACGCTTGCCGAAAGACTGCCTCTGAGGGTAATTGCCGTTTTTTTACAGCCGAATTGACTGCAAAGCTGCCGTGCAACGCTCACATAAGCTTTTTTGTCAAGTTTTCCGCCGTCTATATCGGTATTTTCGGCTTTAATGCCGAATACATCGGAAGCGTCCTCTTCGTTTGCAATACACAAATCCACATAGGGCATTAAAGAAGACATAACCCTTTGTGCCTCGTCGCGTGTCCATAATTTTTTGCGGTAATTAAGGTCGCAGCTTACGGTTAAGCCCTTTTCTTTGGCCTTTTTACATGCCGCAAGACAGGCTGCGGGCATATCGCCTCCCAAGGCCGGCGTAATTCCCGTAAAATGAAACCATGAGGCTCCTTCAAAAATGCGCTCCCAATCAAAGTCCGAAGCCGAAGCAAGGGCGATAGCCGAATCTTTTCTGTCGTAGATAACCTTTGAAGCTCTCTGGCTTGCACCCTTTTCGACAAAATACAAACCGAGCCTTTCTCCGCCGCGAACAATGAATGAAGTATCCACACCGAAATGCCGAAGTCCATTGAGCGCGCTTTGCCCCAAATCGTTTACAGGCAGCTTTGTTATATAGCGCGCATTGTACCCGTAGTTTGCCAAAGAAACGGCAACGTTCGCCTCACCGCCTGCATAACTGATTTCCATTTCATCGGCCTGTACAAAGCGTCTAAAACCTTTGGGATTTAAGCGCATCATAATTTCACCGAAACTTACTATTGTTTTACTCATAACTATCTCCTATTCATTTTTGAGGCTGCTATTGCCCCTTTGCCTTTTTCCAAATTTCAACGGCACGTTTTGCCCTCTTTTCTATTTCATCCCATGCTGCCTTATTGATTAAATCGCGCGAGGCTATCCATGTACCGCCTATAGCGGCAACGTCCGGCAAAGCTGCAAAGTCTGCAAGACTTTCTTCACTGACACCGCCTAAGGGAAAATATTGTAAGCCCAAATGCTTATAGGGGGCGGAAACACTTTTTAAATACGAAAGCCCTCCGAGGGGAACCGCCGGAAAGAGTTTTAAAAACGTACAGCCTAAACCGTAGGCGGCTTCGATATCACTTGCGGTTGCAACACCGGGTGCGAAATCCAAGGCGCAGCTTTGGGCTTCTTTTACGATCGCCGGATTTAAGCCCGGAGAGACGGCAAAGGCCGCCCCCGCTTCTTTAACGCGTTTGGCCTGACCGCTTAAAATAACGGTTCCTATACCGACGGTCATTTCGGGCACTTCCTTACAAATCAGGGGAATTGAAGGTTCGGCCGCATCCGTCCGTAGAGCCAATTCAATAGCGGTTATACCGCCTGCAACAAGGGCTTGAGCGACCGGAACGGCACTTTTAACCTCATCGATTTGCAGAACCGCAACTACACCGCTTTTTACTATCCGTTGTAACACATCTTCACTCATCACGTTTTTCATACATTTCTCCTCACAACATCAATTCCCCGACAAATTAAGATAGGGTACTATTTTTACCGCTTCATCGGCTGCGCGTACAAGACAGGCTTTTATACATTCTTTTTTTTCATCGGTATACCGAAAAACCGGAACAGCCACCGAAAGAGCCGAAACGACGGTACCGTCAATCAAAACCGGAACGGCAATACAGCATATATGCTTGTTTGATTCTTCCCATTCATAGGCAAATCCGTATTTTTTTACGGATTGAAGTTGTTCATATAATTTTGCAATATCCGTTACCGTTGATTCGGTCAATGCTTCCAAACCTCCAGGGTACAAAACCTTCAGATCCTCAAGTGAAAACCGCGATAAAAGAGCCTTTCCCAAAGCCGTTGCATAGGCCGGTAAGGTTTTTCCTACGGCGGAATACATGCGGACGGTTTCTTTGGAATCGACCTTTGCAAAATACAATACGTCTGCACCTTCCAATACTCCCCAGTGCGCCGTTTCTCCGCAGGCATTCACAATCCGTTTTAAAACTTTTTGCGCATTTTCGTAGGGCGGCGCATTTGAAACATAATTACTGCCGGCAAAAAATAAGCGGAACCCGACGGTATAGCGGCACGAATACCGGTCATAATTCAAATAAGCATTTTTATAGAGCGTTTGTAAAATGGGGTGCAGCGTACCGGAAGGCATATGTAAAGAACGGGAACACTCCGCCAAGGTAAGACCGCTTTTAGAAGTTGAAATCAAATTCAAAACCGAAATAACACGAAAAGTGGGATTATGCATTGTAACTTAAAATCTCCCGGTACACCTTGTCATTCGTATATACGAATGACAATTGCCAATACAATTATTGTACATCGTAAAATCGGTTCTGTCAAATAAAATTTTCATCCTTGACAAAAACCGCATATTTATACAATATAAAGGTGCGTCTTGCCGACAATACGAATTCGGAGAAAAAATGTGAAAAACCGTTTAACCCGCTTGGAAAATATACGTACTCTTATAAAAAACCGCCGCATCGAATCGCAGGAAGAACTGCTTATTCATTTACAACAAGAAGGCTATACGGTTACACAGGCAACCCTTTCAAGAGACCTCAAGCTTTTAAAGGTCGGCAAGGTGGCCGACGGAAGCGGCGGCTATATGTACACCCTGAGCGAAGAAAAAACGCAAAGCCCCGAACACTTGTACGCGCGGGATTTTTTGCGCGGCTATACATCGATTCAGTGTTCGGGAAACATGGCGGTTATAAAAACCCATTCGGGACATTCAAATACGGTTGCCGAAGCTTTGGATTGCTTTAATATAGACGGCGTTTTGGGGACGATTGCAGGCGACAACTGTATCTTTGTGTGCTTAAGCGAAGGCGTAAGCGGTAAAGATTTTTTGCACAGCTTAAAAGAAAAGATTCCCGAACTTTCCGAATGAACAACGCAGCAGCGGATGCCGCTCTAAAAATCGTTTTTTAATTCTTTAGTGCTGGAAATTCCTGCGTCTTTTTACTATATTTTAGAGTATGAAACTGTATACAAAACGGCAGATTTTTTTTGCTTCTTTACTGACGGCGATTTTTTCTTTGGTGCTGTCGGCCCTCATATTTTCAACGGTATATAAATTTACGGCAAAACCGGCCGATACCGCAGAACTCCCTCCTCAAGCCGCTGAAAAAACGGAAACGGGGGTTCAAGTCCCCTCATATTCACAGGACGAAAATTCCTTTGTACTTCAAAGCTCCGAACAAAACATCGCGCTCGGTGCCGCCGACCGGCAAAATCAATATACCCGCGATGAAGTGCAAAATATTTTTGTCTACGAAAACTGCAACGAAGCGGTTGTAAACATAAACACGCAAGTGGTCGCGGTCAACTGGTTTTTGGAACCCGTTCCTCAAGACGGCGGCTCCGGTTCGGGCTCCATCATCGATAAGAGGGGCTATGTCGTTACAAACGTACACGTTATAGAAAACGCATATAAAATTTACATATCGCTTTCCGACGGCACCCAATACGAAGGACGGGTGGTAGGCCAAGACAGTGCAAGCGATATTGCCGTTTTAAAATTCGAACCGCCGCGCGGAACCGAATTAAAAACAATCGACTTCGGTAATTCGGATTCGCTTAAAGTAGGCCAAAAGGTTATCGCCATCGGAAACCCCTTCGGTTTGGAGCGGACAATGACAAGCGGTATCGTTTCCGGCTTGGGACGCCCCATTCAGTCCTCATCGGGAAACATTATACGCGATATGATTCAAACGGATACGGCAATAAATCCGGGTAATTCCGGCGGGCCGCTTTTGGACACGCAGGGAAAGATGATCGGCATAAACACGATGATTTATTCCACATCGGGAAGTTCCGCCGGCGTAGGTTTTGCGGTTCCCGTCAATACGGCAAAGCGCGTTGTATCGGATTTGATTCAATACGGGAAGGTGCGCCGCGGCGTTCTCGATCCGGATGCCCGCCTCGTCCAGCTTACCCCCTCTATCGCTTCTTACGCAAACCTTTCGGTTTCTTCGGGCCTTTTAATATCCGAATTGACGCGCGGCGGTACGGCCGAACGCGCAGGCCTTCGTGCAGGCACGGAAGCGGTGCGCTACGGTTCAAGCAGAAACCGCGTTATCATTTATCTGGGAGGAGATGTTATCACCGCCATAGACGGTACTGCGGTGCGCGGTTATGCCGATTATTATTCGCTTTTGGAAAGCAAAAAGCCCGGCGATACGGTAACGCTCACCGTCCAGCGCGGAAAAAAAAGCGAGCGCATAACGCTTAAACTGAGCGAGGCCGAATAGTGCGCCCCTTTAAGGTTGAATCCCCCTTTGAACCCTCAGGCGACCAGCCGCAGGCAATAGAAGCTCTTGCACAGGGCTTTTTAAACGGGGAGCGTTTTCAAACCCTCAAGGGGGTTACCGGTTCGGGTAAAACCTTTACGATGGCAAAAATCATCGAGCGCATACAGCGCCCCACCCTGATTATAAGCCACAACAAAACCCTTTCGGCCCAGTTGTACCGCGAGTTTAAAAGCTTTTTTCCGAACAATGCGGTCGAATACTTTGTATCCTATTACGATTATTACCAGCCGGAAGCCTACGTGCCGGCCCGCGATTTATACATAGAAAAAGACGCTTCGATAAACGATGAAATAGACCGTCTGCGCTTAAGCGCAACGTATTCCCTTGTCGAAAGGCGCGACGTTATCGTCGTGGCAACCGTTTCATGTATTTACGGTTTGGGAATGCCGGAAATCTACCGCGATATGAGCATTCATATCGAAAAGGGTGAAGCTTTAGCCCCCGATAAGTTTGCGCAAAAACTCGTATCATTGCAGTACGAACGGAACGACGCCGTATTCGAGCGCGGCAATTTCCGCATACGGGGCGACGTGCTGGAAATTTTCCCTGCCTATATGCACGAAGCCTACCGCATAGAACTTGACTGGGAAGAAGTGGTAAAAATAAAACGTTTCGACCCGATAAGCGGCGAAATCCGCGAAGATATGGACGAGCTTATGCTCTACCCCGCCAAACACTTTATCGTACCGCCTGAAATGCTTGTCGCCGCCCAAGACCGCATAAAGGCGGAACTGGAAGAACAGGTTGAGTTTTTGCTTTCTCAAGGGAAAAATCTTGAAGCCGAACGCCTAAAAACGCGCACTATTTACGACCTTGAAATGCTTGCCGAAATGGGCTATTGCCCCGGAATCGAAAACTATTCGGGCCCCATTACCGGGCGCGCACGCGGTCAGCCTCCTGCAACCTTGCTGCATTATTTTCCCGACGATTTTTTATGTATGATAGACGAATCCCACGTTACCCTCTCGCAGCTCGGCGCAATGTACGAAGGAGATCGCAGCCGCAAAACAAACCTTATCAATTTCGGCTTTCGGCTGCCAAGCGCTTTGGATAACCGCCCCCTTAAATTCGCCGAATTCGAAAAAAAACTGAATCAAACCCTCTTTGTGTCGGCAACCCCGCGCGAAGAAGAAGTCAAGCGCAGCAGCCGCGTTGTAGAGCAAATTATACGCCCCACCGGTCTTTTAGACCCGATTGTCGAAGTACGGCCGAGCGAGGGGCAAATGCAGGATATTTACAAAGAAGTAAAACGGCGCATTGCACAAAACGAGCGCTCGCTCATTTTGACCCTTACAAAAAAAATGGCCGAAGACTTAACCGAATATTTGGACGAACTGCACTTAAAGGTAAAATACATTCACTCGGAAGTCGAAACGATTGAAAGGGTGGAAATATTAAAGGGTTTGCGCGCGGGAGAATTCGACGTTTTGGTCGGCATCAATTTATTGAGGGAAGGAATCGACTTACCGGAAGTGTCCTTTATTGCGATTTTGGATGCGGATAAAATCGGCTTTTTGCGCTCGGCTACAAGTTTGGTGCAAATTATCGGACGGGCGGCGCGCAACAGCAGCGGTACGGTTGTCATGTATGCCGACCGCCTCAGCGATGCGATGAAAGAGGCAATCGATGAAACAAAAAGACGCCGCTCGATTCAGGAAGCATACAATAAGGAACACGGTATAACGCCGACCACCGTTGCAAAGGCTGTGGGCGACATTTTGGTGCGCCGCAGCGAAGAAAAAAAAGAAATTATCGGTACGGAACTGTCCGTTATCAAAGCCGCGACAAATATGTTTATTCCCGGCCAGCGCAAAAAGCTTTTAAAAGCGATGGAAAAACAAATGCTCGAACACGCCGAGCGCTTGGAATTTGAAGAAGCCGCGGCGATACGCGATGAAATGGAAGAAATAAGGCGTCAATTCGCTTGACGGCGTCAAGTTATTGGAGTAAGGAGGTTTGTTGCAACCATGGCTGAACAAACAACGGAACAAAAAAATGAGAGGCCCGGCTGGGACGAATATTTTATGGAAGTATGCCGCGCTATTGCCAAACGTGCAACCTGCGACCGCGGAAAATCGGGCTGCGTTATCGCAAAGGATTGTCAGATTTTGGCAACCGGCTATGTAGGCTCTCCTTCGGGACTGCCTCACTGCGATGATGTAGGCCACGACTTAAAAAAGATGATCCACGACGACGGTTCGGTTACGATGCACTGTGTACGCACCGTCCATGCCGAGCAAAACGCAATTTGCCAAGCCGCCCGCCGCGGCGTTGCAATCGACGGGGCAACCGTGTACTGCAAAATGACCCCCTGCCGCACCTGTGCCATGATGCTTATAAACTGCGGCATAAAGCGTATCGTATGCGAAAAAAAATATCACGCCGGTGCGGAAAGCGAAGCTATGTTTAAAACCGCCGGCATCGTCCTTGAATATGTTGATGAAAGCGTCGAAAAATACGACAACCAGTAAGGCTGCAATAGGGATTCGCTGAAAGTTATGAAGATTTTTTTTGCGGGAACGGGAACAAGCCACGGTATCCCCGTGATCGGCTGCACCTGCCCCGTATGTACATCCGAAGCTGCCGAAGATAAGCGCACGCGCTCAAGCATTTTTGTTAAAGGAAAAAACGGAACCTCTATCGTAATCGATACGGGGCCGGACTTCCGAAGCCAAGCTTTGTGCGCAAAACTGAACAAGGTTGACGCGGTATTGTATACCCACAGCCATGCCGACCACTTGCACGGCATCGACGATTTGCGCATTTTTTCCCACAAAAACCTCCTCGGCGAAACAACCGAAAAGCCCCTGCACATTTATTCGAATGCCCCAACCCTGAACGATATACAAGTACGGTTCGACTATATTTTTTCACCCGTAAAAGAAGGAGGCGGAAAGCCCCATCTTGAATTGATTGACGCCTCGATTTTCGGCACCGAGAACCCGCTTTGTATCGGGGAATTTGAAATTATCCCCGTACCGCTTTTGCACGGACATTTGGAAGTATACGGCTGGAAAATTTCGGAAAAGGATTCTGCCGATAAAACGTGTTCGCTTGCCTATTTGACCGACTCTAGTTTTATCAGCGAACAATCGATAGAGCTTGTGCGCGGCGCGGACATTCTTGTTATCGATGCACTGCGCGAGCGGCCGCACAGTACGCATTTAAGCTTTGACGAAAGCATAGCCTACGTGCAAAAAATAGGGGCAAAGCGCAGCTTTTTTACCCATATATGCCACGATTTTTCGCACAGCCAAATCAAAGCCTTTTTAGCCTCTCATACGGGCGGCAGTTTGAATATAGAACCCGCTTATGACGGCCTTATTCTAAAATCGTAATTTCAACACGGCGGTTTTGTCTTTTGCCCTCTTCGGTTTCGTTAGACGCAATCGGCCGCTGTGAACCGTGCCCCTTCGTAATACAGCATTCCCTCTTAATGCCGCGCTTTGCCAATTCGTCGGCAATGCGCTGAGCACGCTCGGCCGAAAGTTTTTTTTCGCCTTCCGCCCTGCCCGTAGAAGCGGCGTGTCCTTCTATTAAAAGTTTTGCATCCGGTACTTGCTTTAAAACTTCGGCAATGCGGTCGAGCCTCTCCTTTTCTTCGGCTCTAAAATCCGTACTGTCGGGCAAAAAGCCTATGTTCCGAAGCGAAAGCCGCAAGCCCGCAGGCGTTTGTTCAAATACCGTATCGGAGCTGTTGCCGTCAAGCTGAATATCGGCGGAAAGCGTACCGGCGGACTCCACGGAATCGGAGGCGGAAGCCGTCGAAGCGTTTCCGGCAAGGTTTTCCAAAAGCGGCAGCACATCTTTTTTTTCCACCGCACTCGGAAAATCCGTAAACAGCAAAATACTTCCTTTAAATTGTACGCGGTTTCCGTCTTTATAGCGGAACTCCTCTTCAACCCTGTCCGCAATAACAAAGACTTGACCGGTTTTTTTAAGTACGTACATATCGGCAGTGTGAGAACCGGCGGCAAAGATTAAATCCGCATCTCCGTTACTATCGATATATGACATACCGTAGCGGGTAGCCCAAGAAGCTTGAATACGGTAGGTTTCCCTGCCCTTGTAAAGCTCTTCGCCTTGAAACGTGTATAAAACCTTTATAGGCATGCGCGTATAGATTCCTTTATTCAAAGGGTCAACGGCACGGACGGCATCGGAGGTCCATGTATCGCCCGGCTGTACCGCCTCGGACGGAAAGGCGGGAAAACTTCTGAATGTCGGAAAGCCCCTGTCTTCTATCGGAGTCAGACGGCCGTCGGAAGAAAGGGCAAAACGGGCGGGAACGGAGGTATCCAAAGAGAGGGCCGTTTCTTTAAGATTCGACATCGTTTTTTCGCCCACATAAAAACCGCCTTCAAAAAGCGTAAAAGCTCCCGTGATACCGAGCTCTTCGGTATCTATATCTTCAATACCCGAATCGGAAGGATAGACAAAGGAGCGTACTTCGCGGCTTGTCAATCCCGTATACTTTCCGTTGTCGTAGCGGCGTAAATCGGAGCGTTCGACCATCCAATAGGAACCGGCTTTGCGGTATTCAAGCTTTGTTTGAGCACACAGAGAAGCGCTCAAAACGGCAATACAGAGCGCAATACAAATACGTTTCATATTATAAGTATCGGTAAAAAAGGCGTTCTTTCGCAAGTTAAAGCGGGCGGTTGACAACAGCCAAAGATTAAGTTAATATCATATTTGAATTCAATACAAATATAGGAAAAATTATGACTGTAATAAAACGAGGTTCATTACACACCCTGAACCGCACGGATACAATGGTTGATACGGCAAAACTCTTAACCGAGCACGGTGTACGTCCCTCCGTACAGCGCCTTGCCGTCTATCAATACTTAAAAGAGCATCCCGAGCATCCGACCGTCGATACCCTCTATCTTGCTTTGGCGCCGTCAATTCCGACCCTGTCAAAAACAACGGTTTACAATACGCTCAAATTGTTGCAGGAAAAACGTCTTGTTAAAAGCGTTGCTATCGAAAACGATGAACTGCGTTACGATGCCGAAACTTCGGAGCACTGGCACTTTAAATGTACCGGCTGCGGCAAGATTTATGATGTATATTCCGACGAAGCCGCACACATACGGGACGCAACTCTGGGCGCCCTCCCGAAAAACTTTAAGCCTCAAAAAACGGAAATGAATATCTGGGGGCTGTGCTCGGACTGCTGCGCATCATAAAAAAAGGCCGTCCTACATACCGGTGTTCGGACAGCCTCTTTACATGCGAAACGATAGACTACAATGATATTACACCTTCTTTGTAATATATCCGCTTCTTAAACAACGCGTACACAACTTCAATGTCGTGGTTGTACCTTCAATTTCGGTTTTAACTTCCACAATATTGGGTTTCCATGTACGGCGTACATGGTTGTACGACTTACTTACTTTGTTGCCGCTCATAGGGCCTTTTCCGCAAATATCACATCTTCTTGACATAAAAACCACCTGTATTCAAAACACTTCAATTTAGCTGCGAATGTTTATTATAACGGAATAAAAAAATAAAGTCAATGCGATTACTTGCCTTTTTTTTCACCATGGTTTATGCTGGACAATCTATGAACATAAAACTTACCTTGCTTGATTTTTCACTTATTACGGCCCTCCTCGTTTATTCTGCGAGCGCCACGGTAACCCCTATCTGCCTTTTGGCTATGGCCGATGAACTGCACTTTAACCTGTCGGCAAGCGGAGGCATTGAAGGAATGCGCAGTATTTTGATTTTTGCCTCATTATTTTCAGGCGGTTTTATCGCAAGCAGGATAGGAAAAATACGCTCTCTTGCAGGAGGCTTATTCGGATTAAGCATAGGCTATGCCGTTTATGCGGCGGCCCCTTCCTATGCGGCTATCCTCGGCGCAAGCGTCCTTATCGGGGCTTCATGCGGTATTTTGGAAGGTTTGATAAATCCTCTGGTACAGGATTTACACAGCGAAGATTCCGGCAGATATTTGAATATTACAAACTCGGCATGGTCGGCAGGCGTTTTATCGACGGTATTGATTGCGGGTGAATTATTAACCCGGGATGTATCATGGCGCCTTATTATGGCGGCCTTGTCGTTTTTTTCTTTTACGGCAGGCGTTTTTATGGCCCTGCTGCGCAAACGGGAACCGCATACAAAAGCTTTAAATACCGAAAGTGTTATCCGCTTTTATATCGATTGTATCCGTTCAAAACGCTTTTTGGTCTTTTGCTTTATGATGTTTTTAGCCGGAGGTGCCGAAGGCGCCTTTACCTTTTGGAGCGCAAGTTATATACAGCTCCATTTTGCTTCTTTGCCCCGAATGGGAGCTGTCGGAACGGCATGTTTTGCAGCGGGTATGCTTTCCATGCGCTTATTCATCGGCGTATACGTTCCCCAGCATAAATTGCGCAAAATGATTTTTTTATCGGCGGCCGGAGGCTTTATAATAGCCGCCCTGCTCCCCCTCATGCACAGTCAAATGCTCTTTTTCCCCGCTCTGTTTTTGTCGGGTGTCGCCATTGCATGCTTTTGGCCTTCAATACAATCCTATGCCGTATATAAAATACCCCGTTTGGATTCGACATCGGCCTTTATTTTAATGTCATGCGCGGGAATCCCCGGATTCGGTTTAATTCCCTTTATTATGGGAATTATCGGAGATACGGCGGGACTTGAAAAAAGTTTTTTATTGATTCCGCCGGTATTTGCCCTATTGGCTGTTACGGTCATTATTGAAAAATCCCGTTAAGTACATTTTTTGCTTGCTTATTCGGCCTAAATTCGCTATCTTTTAATCAAGCGCTTTTTTTTATAAAGCTGTTTTAGGAGGCTCTATGCTGGATAAAAAAGTAAGCACACTGCTTAATGCCCAAATCAACAAGGAGTTGTTTTCGGCCTATGTATACTTGGATATTTCCAATTATTTTTACGAAGAAGGATTGGAGGGATTCGGCAACTGGTATAAAATTCAGGCTAAAGAAGAACAGGATCACGCAGACTTGATTCTTCAGTATTTACAAAACAACGGTGAGAAAATCACCTTGGAAGCGATCGACAAACCGAATCACACGTACAAGGAATTTAAGGACGCCCTTGTCGTAAGTTTGCAGCACGAACGCTATGTTACCGATCTGATTCACACGATTTATGCGGCGGCGGTTGACGTAAAGGATTACCGCACCATGCAGTTTTTGGACTGGTTTGTTAAAGAGCAGGGCGAAGAAGAAAAAAATACCGAAGATATGATTAAAAAATATGATTTATTCGGTTCGGATGCAAAGGCACTTTACATGCTCGACAGCGAATTAAAGTCCCGCTCCTATGCGCCGCCTTCTTTGGTTTTGTAAAAAATAAACCTTTCCGTAAAATTCATCAACTGAAAACTTTGTCAAAAGTTGAGGTTGATGAATTCGGTGCTTTCGTAACGCAAGTAAGAAAGCACATAAAATAACGGAGTTTTGCCCTTCGCAATATCAAAAGGCAAAACTCAAATTAAAGTGAGCGGCGCTATTTTAGACGCTCACTTTAAACCTTCAAAAGCATCGGGCTGTCCGTTAAATCGAAATTTTTCGGACAGCTCTTTTTTTATTCCCCGCCTGATAAAATCGGTACGATTTAATGCTAAAAAGGGCTTGCCTTTTCTCGGAAAAATGAGCATATTTTAATATAAGACAGTTGTTTTTTATTACGGGGCTTGTTTTAAAAACCGAACGTGTTTCAGACAAGCCTCTCAGGAGTTTTTTTCAGTATGGCAGAACAAATCATCGTACCCGCAGATCAAACACTTTCAAATAAATTACGTTTAATCCCACTCTCCGGCCGTCCGATTTTTCCCGGCATTTTTACGCCGCTTATGATCAATTCGGCGGAAGACATAAAGGTGATAGAAAGCGCCTATGCCGAAGACGGTTTACTCGGCATTGTGATGCTTAAAAACGACAGTGAAAATCCGGTTGTCTCCGACTTGCATGAAGTGGGAACGGCCGCACGAATTATAAAAAAAATCAATTTACCCGACGGCGGCGTAAACATATTTATTTCGACCATAAAGCGCTTCCGCATACGGAAAACCCTCAGCGAATCTTCTCCGATGGCGGTCGCCGTTGAATATCTTGAAGACATTGAAGATAAAACCTTTGAAGCCAAAGCTTTAACGCGGGCCCTCATCAGCGAAATGAAGGAGATTTCCGAAAACAATCCGCTTTTTTCCGAAGAGATGCGCCTGAATATGGTAAACATCGACCATCCGGGAAAGATTGCGGATTTTATCGCTTCCATTTTAAACATCGATAAGGACGAGCAGCAAAAAGTTTTGGAAATGCAAAATGTCCGCAAGCGCATGGAAAACGTTTTGGTGTTTATAAAAAAAGAGCAGGAACTGTTGCGTATTCAAAAAAAGATTCAAAGCGAATTGAACGACCGCATCGAAAAAAATCAGCGTGAATATTTTTTAAAGGAAGAACTCAAATCCATCAAAGAAGAATTGGGTATGGCAGGCGATGCTAAAAGTTCCGACTACCAAAAATTCAAGGATAAGATAGATTCATTCGAATTTGAAGGCGAAGTACTTGAAACGGCCCAAAACGAACTGGAAAAGTTTTCCCTTATGGATGCGTCTTCTCCCGAATATACGCTTACGCGCAACTATCTCGATACCATCGTCAATTTGCCGTGGAAAGATCCCGTACCCGAAAACTACAGTATGACAAAGGCGCGCGAAATACTGGACGAAGACCACTACGGACTTGAAGACGTTAAAAAGCGTATTATAGAATACCTTGCGGTGCGTAAATTAAAAAACGACAACAAGGGTTCCATCGTGCTTTTGGTCGGCCCCCCGGGTGTCGGAAAAACGAGCGTGTGCCGCTCAATCGCGCGCGCGATGAACAAGCCCTTTTTCCGGTTTTCGGTAGGAGGTATGCGCGATGAAGCCGAAATAAAAGGGCACCGCAGAACCTATATCGGCGCTATGCCGGGAAAAATCATTCAGGGCTTAAAAATCGTCAAAACAAAGGCACCCGTTTTTGTCATCGATGAAGTGGATAAGATGGGTTCAAGCTTTCAGGGAGATCCGTCCAGCGCCCTTTTGGAAGTACTCGACCCCGAACAAAATATCGCCTTTAGGGACCACTATCTGGATATGCCCTTCGATATTTCGAATATTTTGTTTATGCTGACGGCAAACTCCCTCGACGGAATTCCCGAACCCCTTCGCGACCGTGCCGAAATCATTCATCTTTCGGGCTATATCGATCAGGAAAAAACCGAAATAGCCAAGAACTTTTTGGTTCCCAAAAGCCTGGAAAAAAACGGCTTATCCAAAAATCAAGTGCATTATACAAAAAGCGATTTATTGTTTATTGCAAACTCTTATGCACGGGAAGCCGGCGTGCGCAATTTTGAAAAAAATCTGGATAAGATACACCGTAAATATGCGGCAGAACTTCTCGGTGAAAACGACATATCTTCGCTCATGGATGAAGTATTCTCTTTAAAAGAAGCGTCCCGCAAAGAGCTGGAAGAGCGCATTGCCGCACAAAAGGCGGCCGAAGAAAAAACAAAAGAGGAAACAAAGGATATTCCGGATACCGGCCGCAAACCCAAAAAGAATAAAGAACTTAAGCGCATTATCGGTGCGGAAGAAAAAGAAAAGCAAAAAAAACTCAACCGGCTTTTAGCCCGCCCCGTAAGCTTGGATAAGGAACTTATCGAAAAGTACTTGGGTAAACCGGTTTTTACAGACGAAGACAACCGCAAAAAAGCCGACCGCCCCGGAACGGCAATCGGCCTTGCATGGACAAGTATGGGCGGCGACACCCTGCTTTTGGAAGCTATCAGCGTTCCCGGGAAAGAAGGCATTACCCTTACAGGTCAAATGGGCGATGTTATGAAAGAGTCCGCATCGATTGCGATGAGCTGGGTCCGCTCCTATGCCATCGAGCATAAAATAAAGGATGCAGCCTTTTTTGAAAAACACAACATACACTTGCATATTCCCGAAGGAGCAACTCCCAAGGACGGCCCTTCGGCAGGTATTACGATGACAACCGTTCTCTTATCGCTTTTAAAGGATAAGACAATCCGCAAAAACCTTGCCATGACCGGAGAGCTTTCGCTTACGGGCCAAGTCCTTCCGATCGGAGGCTTAAAAGAAAAAACGGTAGCGGCAAAGCGTAACGGTATAAAGCACGTTATTATCCCCAAACAAAATATGCGCGATTTGGATGAGATTCCCGAACGGGTAAAAAAAGGCATAACCTTTTATCCCGTTACGCATATAGGGCAGGTATTGGACTTGGCTTTTTAAAGGTCTTGACCGATACCCGTAAACGGCTATAATTTTACTATGAAGTCAAATCCTGCAGGCGTCGTAGAGCGCATTCAAAAAGAACTTTTTTCTTTTCGCGACGAAGCATACAAGGCCTTTAATAAAAAGCTGGTGCCTACTATCGACGAAAAAACGATGATAGGAATCCGCACGCCCGTCCTGCGTACCTTTGCAAAAAGCTTTTTTAAAGCCGAGCCGGATGAAGCACAAGCCTTTATGAGCGTTCTTCCTCATACTTATTTTGAAGAAAACAACCTGCACGCATTTTTTGTCGAACAAATCCGTGATTTTGACCTTTGTCTTGCAAAGACGGAAGCTTTTTTGCCCTTTATCGACAATTGGGAAACCTGCGACCTTTTTTCGCCGCCTGTGTTCAAAAAGCATCCCGGCGCGGTGTACGAGCGTATCCTCGTTTGGTTTAAATCGAAGCATTGCTATACGGTGCGCTATGCCCTCGGTCTTTTGCTGGCGAATTATCTTGACAGTGAATTCAAACCGGAAATGCTTGAACGTGCCGCCGCCGTCAAATCCGACGAATACTATATAAAGATGATGGTTGCCTGGTATTTCAGCTTTGCCCTGATTAAACAGTACGATACGGCGATTCCTTACATTCAAAACAGGCGGCTTGAACCCTTTACACACGCAAAGGCAATTCAAAAAGCGGTTGAAAGTACGCGCATTCCGGCCGAAACAAAGGCTTACTTAAAAACACTCAAATAAAGGTTTAAAACGGACGTCTAACATATCGCCGCCCGTTTTGATTTAGAGTTTTGCCTCAATTACTCAATTTTAGGAGCATTTGAATTTCGTCGCGGTATGTGCCGTCTTTAAGTTTATATGCGCGGGGAATAATACCCGTTTGCACAAAGCCGGCTTTTTTATACATATGCAGGGCACGGCTATTGTCGGCAAACACACCCAATTCGATTTGCTCTAAGCGCGTTTGCTTTGCCGCTAAAATGGCCTCGGAAAGCATACGGGTTCCCAAGCCGAAACCCCAAAACGCTTTTTTTATTCCCATACCGAAATCGCCCCTGTGCCGTGTTTTTATACAATCGGCTTTACACAACACTCCTGCATTACCGACCAATTCTCCGTCTATAAAGGCCGCAAGCATAAAACCGTTTTCGGAATTATTGATATCATCCAAGCGCTTTTTTTCGTCTTCAACGGTTAATACGATTTCTTCAGGATAGCGCAGTAAAAAATACGTTTGTGACGCACTGAGACGCATACATTCAAGGACTGCCGCCGCATCCGCCGGTTCGGGACTTTTAAAAACCGCCGTTTTTCCGTTCGAAAGCTCTATGTGTTTAGGCTGAATATACATAATGAAAAAGCTTACATCGTTTCGCCCCTTATTGCAAGCATCGCTGAACTTTGTAAAAAATTCACCGGACTTGCAAAAGTGCTTGAAATCATAATAAACTTGCCGCAGCTTTAAAATTATAGTATCTTTAGTTAAACCGTAAAAACGGTTCAAACAAAACGGTTTAAATATGTACTGTCCGCTGCGGCATTCGCTTTAAACCGTCGGAGGTTATATGAAACAAAAAATACTCGGAATAAGCGCTTTGCTTTTAATGCTTGTTGTATCGGGAAGCGCTTTGTTTGCAAAGGATATTCCGGTAGCCGAAAAGGATTTACCCCAAGCGGTACGTTCCTATGTAAACACGCATTTTCCCGAAGCCGCAATCGCCCTTGCGGTAAAGGATACGGAAGGCGTTTCTCACAGCTATGAAATAAAGCTTAACAACGGAGTAGAGCTTGATTTTAATGCAAAGGGCGAAATTACCTCGATTGACGGGCGCGAAAAACTTCCCGATTCGGTAATTCCTGCAAAAATCCTTGCCTATGTTCAGGCACAGTATCCTCAAAATTATATAACGGACTGGACTTTGGAAAGAACGGGGCAGGAAGTTGAACTAAACAACGGTCTCGAATTGAAATTCAACCGCAAAGGCGATTTTCTAAGACTGGATAGCTAAGCGCTGCACCGCACTAAACACAGAGGGGCGGCCTAAAAGCGCAAGTCTTTCAGGCCGCCTGCAACAATACCGTAAAACATCGCAACGGCAAAAGCCGATAACGAAATATATAATTTGACAGAGAAGAGAAAATAAGAAAATATTCTATAATTATAGAGTATGGGGTCTATACTCGTTAAAACTCCGGTAAATTTACTTCTGTTTCGGCCGGATATTCTCCGTCGGCATATTCCGTAATAACAAAATCTCCGTCCTCATTTTTTTTATATATCGGATAAGAGAATTCGACATTGCACAGTACCTTAAAGGGAGGTTCAACTATAGGAATAGAATACGAAGCGGTATGCCGGATGTACGGATTATTTATTAAAAGCATACCTTCAATGTCAGATCTTTCAGCATCTCCTATTTCATATAAGTTTCCATCGCTGTCTATCAGCCTTATATCGTTTAAACTTATCGATGTATCCGAAAAATCTTGAGTATTTGCCGTAAGAGGAAAAAAGGCTGAAAGAGTAATTTGCTTATTTGCAATGTGTAAGCTGTAAGGTTCAATTTTTATTTTTTGCTTTAATTCTTCGGCCGTATAATTTTGATAAGCCGGTTCTTTCTGTCTCTCTGTATTTCCGCTTTGCCCATCTCTTTTATTTTGTTCCACATTCAAAAGGCCTAAATCGATTTTATGTTTTTTTACCGTGTCGGATAAAACCGATAAACTGACGGATTTTATTTTTCCCGCAGCCCTAAGTTTTGCAATAAAAAAAGGATGATACTCGTTTTTTTCGTCATTTTCGGCTTCGATATAGCGTTCTTTTATATCATAGAAATATTCCGCAAGCCATGGGTATGGCATGTCCGTGTTTCTGTACCGGAGGTAATGCCGGAAGTCTGCCGAAAAACTTTCAAAGTTTAAATCTTCGCCGCCCGTTCCGCGTACAACTGCATGTATCTTGTTTGTTTTATAAAATAATTCATTGGGTTTTTCATTGACCCGATAAGAAAGTCTGTAACCTCGGCGGGAAATATCGTATTTTCTTTCGTATTCGAGCATCTTGTCATAAGAAAATTCTTCATCAGCCGCAACTTCGGTTTCATTGGAATGTTCTTCTTCTTCATTTTCATCATCGATATAATCGTCTTTTGTGTAAGAGTAATCGTATTTTATTCCCATATCCCGTATAAAGAAAACCGCTTCATTGTCTTTTATTTCGAGAAGTTTGATATGAAGATTGTCAAAGCTCTTTGTTATGCCGATTTGGTTTACCGTAAATTCAAAATCGCCTACGGATTGCGGAACGGCAGCTAAAGCTTCAGCCTTATACATATTTTCTTTAATCTTATTGAAGCTTATATAATGAGGAAGCGGAATTTGAGCATCATAGTTTATTTTTACATTGCCGTCATAATCTTCTTCAAAAAAAATACTTTCCAAAATTCGTTTTTTTATTTCGCTTGGATTTAATTTTACCTTTTCGTTGGAAAAGGGGTTGGGAGAGTCTATATTATCAAAAATCCAAGGATAATAAATTACACCCGATCTATAAAGATCTTCATACTGTGCAAAGTCTAAAAAGATTTTATCTTGACTATTGTCTTCTTCAATTTTAGGAGCACTCACACAGGCTACAATTAAAGCAATAATTAAAAGTGCGTAAAGGCATAAAACGATAATCGATTCCGGTTTCATAAAAATTCCTTTTTTAGTTAAAGTTTCTTGGATATTTTAAATAATAACATTCATATTTCCCCTCTGCAAAAACTCCGGAACAATGATACCACAGCCTGACAAATTTCACAATTATAAAAAAAGCGGTTCCTAAAGCAAAAAACTTTAGAAACCGCCTTATTTACAGTTTTAACACCGCCGCTTCCGGAGAAGCGCTTTCGAAAAAGCAAGCGGCATATTTTACATATTTTTACTTACCTTTTGCGTAGGCGGCGGCATTGGTACCGGCAATTTTACCGTATACGGCAATGTCCGCCATTGCATTTCCGCCCAAGCGGTTTGCACCGTGAACGCCGCCGGTTACTTCGCCTGCGGCAAACAAGCCGGGCACAACCGTACCGTCGGCGGTCAATACTTCGGCTTTATTGTTGATGGCCAAACCGCCCATTGTGTGGTGAACGGCCGGATTTACTTCTACGGCATAGAAGGGCGCCTTTTCGATTTTGCGCGGCATATCGGCACGGCCGAAATCGCCGTCTTTTTTCGCAGAGGCAAATCCGTTATAGCGCTTTACTTCGGCTTCCAAAACATCGGCGGGGATATTGAGTTTACCGGCCAATTCGGCAAGGCTCGCACCCTCGGTCAATAAGCCCTGTTTTGCATAGCCTTCAATAGCTTTTAAAGATTCACGGACTCCCTGATCAAACAGGAGAAAAGCGGTTTTTCCCGTTTGGGCCAATATAGCCTTGGACATTACGTCGCGGGTAGTCAATTCCTGTTCAAAACGTTTTCCGTCGCGGTTAACCATAACGGCACCGTTTCCGCGCACAGCCTCGGTAATCATAATGTTTTTCACGGGAACAACGGTCGGGTGAGTTTGAATTTGATCCGCATCAACGATTCCGACATTAAAGGGTTTTACCCATTCAAAGGCATCGCCGGTAGCTCCGGGATGGTTCGTGGTACCGAAACCCGTAAGTTCACTTCTGTATGAAGTGATAATTACGGGATTTGCACCGAAGCCGCCTGAAGCAATAATAACGGCTTTTGCTTTGATATTTTCCGTTTTGCCGTCCGCACTTACAACAACACCGGCAGGCTTTCCGTTCTTTTGGATAAGACCGGTAACCTTTGTGTTATACCGAACCTTAGCACCGGCCTTTTCGGCAGCGGCAAGCATAATCTGTACAAAGTGGGGACCGACTTTAGCTCCTCCTGCAGGGCGGTGCGCACGGTTGTTTGTCGCTCCGGCAAGCCTTCCGACGTCGGATAAATCCATTCCGTGAGAAATAAGCCATTCAACGGTTTTTCCCGATTCACCGGTTAAGGTGCGTACCAATTCGGGGCGGTTGAGGTTTTTACCGCCCTTCATCGTATCGTTGTAAAACTGTTCGCTTGTGTCGGCAATACCCTTAGCCTTTTGCACCGAGGTTTCCGATGCATTTAAACCGCCGGTCGCATAGTTTGTGTTACCGCCTGCAAAGGGCATTTTTTCCACAACCAATACCGAAGCTCCCGCTTCACGGGCGGCGACAGCGGCGGAAAGTCCGGCGCCGCCGGTTCCTACGATAACGACATCGTATCCGGATTCTTTACATGCACTTATAAAGCACAGCGAAATACAGACAAGAGACGCCGCAAGTACTTTAAGTACCGTCTTAAAGCGTATCGATTTTTTTTGTGTGAACATAGTTCCTCCGAGTTGCGTTTGTATCCGTGCACTCAGACTGCAGCTAAGACACATACGCTGTTAATATTGAACCGGAAAATCCGGTATTACATTCGGGCAGTGCTCAAACTTCAGGCTTTATGCAGCCGCCCTGCTTTTACATAGGTTTTATTCTACTGCCGCTTTTATTCGTCATTTACTTCTTTGACTGCGGCATCCAAGGCTGCAAGAACGGCTTTAGATGAATAGGTTGCTCCCGCAACAACATCCACTCCGGCGGTACCGCCTTTTTTAACGACTTGGGCGATAATACCTTCTATAACGGGCTTGGTAAAATCGGAATCTTCGCTGGAAACCAACTGCGCAGCCGTAATTTTTTCTCCTGCAACCGTTACTTCAACCGTAACGGCACCCTTATATCCTTGCGCACTCGTTTGTACGGTAATACCTGTGGGCGAAGAACCGCATACCGTAAATACAAGAATCAATGTTACGGCCGCAAGTCCGTAGATAATTGCAGCTATTCGTGAAAGTTTTTGCTCGTTCATACTGCCTCCAAGGCGATTATAGAATAGAGCGTTAAAAAAAGCAAGACGGCGGTATGTAAACAGCAGCTGCCCCTATGTCTCTTTTTACCGGAGATTTTTTTCAAAGATTTCAGCCAAGGTATGCGCAATTTCCCTGCCGAGTGTAAGCTCAAGCTTTGTTTCCCTTCGGTCATAGGTGAATATGCCGTTTATTTCGTCTTCCGCATCGCTTACCTGCGTATAGATTGAAGCGCTCAAGCCCTTAGCGATTGCGGGAAACACATCTTGTTCGTACAGTCTTTTGATACCCTCGTTTAATGCTTTTTTATCGGCAAACATTTTATAGCCGAATAACATATCCGAACTCATATGTCCCGCAATCGGCAAACTGAAGCCGCCGAATTCCGTGAGGGCCAATACGCGCCGAAATCTGTCCCGCTTCGGACGGAACGATTTATAGTAAATGTGGTAACTGTGAAAATCGCCCGCACCCTGATCGAAATAACCGCTTGCATGGTCGATTAAGCGCGTTGCGTCCTTGTTGCGTACAAGAACAGCGGTGTCGGCGGCATCGAACTGCCCCCAGCCCTCGTTAAAGGGAACCCATACGGCAAGGGAGGTTATGCCGTACAATAAATCGATTGTACGCTCCGCATCGCGCATAAAATTTTTACGGCCCGCTTCGCTTGTTCTTCCGTGAAGAGCATAACGGCTTTTTCCGTCTTTAAAATTAAAGCCGAGCCAGGGAGCGTATTTTACGACAAAGTCTTTATAAGGGCCGCCGCCGCTTACAAAGTCCTGCCACACAAGCATACCGATTTTATCGCAATGATAATACCAGCGAAGCGGTTCTATTTTTATGTGTTTTCTGAGCATATTAAAGCCCATGTTTTTAAGCGTCTTAATTTCCCATATCACAGCCTCATCGGAGGGGGCGGTGTACATGCCGTCGCTCCAATAGCCCTGATCCAAAAGGCCGTGATGAAAAATCGGCTTTCCGTTTAAGCTTAAAACGGGCCCCGCTTTACTATCGAGAATACCGAATTCCCTCATGCCGAAATAGGAGCGCACGGTATCTTTTCCCGCATTGATTTCAAGGTCATATAAAAAAGGACTTTCCGGGCTCCAGCTTTTAAAGTCGTCAGGCATTTTTACAAGGGCGCAGTTGTTTTGAAAAAGGCCTTTTGCAACCGCTTTGTCCCCGTCAAAGATTGTAACCGAAGCATTGCCGGTCGAAGAAGTATTGGAGCCAAGAGGGGGATTGGCGTCAAGAGGGGCGGAACCGCTTCCGCCAATAAAAAGCTCAAGCTCAACCGCAGCCTCTTTAAAGCGGGGGGTGATTTTTATATTCTCAATGTAAGAGGCCGGAACTTTTTCGCACCATACCGTTTGCCACATACCGCTTTGCCCCGTGTACCAAATCTCCCCGCGGTTTAAGGTTTGCTTTCCGTAAGCTTCATCTGCCGTATCCGTATCGTCGGTAACGCAAAGCTTAATTTCGGTTTTACCCGAAGATATATAATCGGTAATATCGAAATAAAAGGGCCAATAGCCTCCCGAATGAGTTCCCGCTTTGTGCCCGTTTACATATACCGTACAATGCTGATCGACCGCCCCGAAATGCAGTAAAAGCCTTTCGTCCGCCTTACATTTTTCAAAGGAAAGCGCTCTTCGGTACCACAGCGTTTGTCCGGGAAGGAGCTGTTTTCCGACGCCCGACAAAAGACTTTCGGGCGAAAAGGGAACGGTGATTGTTCCGTCCCATGTTTCGGGAATCTTTTCAGTTTCCGTTATTACGGAGCTTTCAGTTATTGCATAGTCCCACAGGCCGTTTAAGCACTGCCAATTTGCCCGTACAAGCTGAGGGCGCGGATATTCGTTTAAGGGACAGTCGCGATTCAGGTTTTCGCCCCAGGGCGTTAAAAGCTGCTTTATGGGTTTATTTTTTCGCACAGTTTTTCTATCCTTATGAACGCCTTATGAAAGGCTGCGATTTTTGCGCTTATTGTAAAGCTTCGCCGCAAAATACAGGGGAATAAGGGCGCTTAGGGCCAAAACCGCGCCCCATATATAGATTGACTCTACAGGAATGTTTTCGGTTATGCCGAATTCGTTTACAACCGAACCGGCCCCTTTTTTTACGATGATGTTTCCGATTATTGTTCCGACAATCATCGGCGTCAGCACAAAAAAGAGAATGCGCATTCCTTCAAACTGACCGCGCGAGGTTTCGGGGTACAGCTCTTTTACCCACATCGTCATCGATTGGGTTACAAGGATTTGACCCGCACCGGCTAAAAAAACCGACAAAAAAAGCGGACTGTTTTGCAGGCTGAACACAACACCCGTATGTACCGAGTAAGGCCGTATAAAAAAAGATAAAATACACAGCCCGATACTGTTAAGAATAATTGCGCAGGCTGCAAGGCGCGGTGTGCGGCTTTTATTTATAATACCGATTGCGGGAATAACGAGTAAGGATGCTGCAAGCAAACTCACACCCTGAATGATTCCCATGCGCGAAGCGTCAAAGCCCATGCGGTAAATCATCCAGTTTCCCATATGAACAAAGTACACGTTAAACGAAATAAAAAAGACGGCGCTTGTTATACAGGCAAGCATGAGTTCTTTGTGCGAAAAAAAGCCTTCGGCCTTAAAAACCGATGCAAACTGTTGTATAAAAGAGCCTTCTTTATGCGGCTTTAAATCGGGGGAATCCTTTAATAAAAAAAGAGAGAGAACGCCCGTTCCGATGACGAACAAGCCCATCGCCCAAAAAAGACGCTGGTAATTGTTTTCGGCTCCGATTAAAAGACCGCCGAGCACCGTGCCGACTATCGTTCCGATAACGGGCTGAATTGCAAGCACCGCCCCGACCTGTCCGCGATTTTTGTCCGTTGTCATGTCGTTGCTCCACGCGTTATAGCCCGAATCGTTTGCCATGGAACCGAAAAAGCTCATAAAATCGTCGGCGAGGATAACGAGTACGGCCGCCCACACGGAAATCTTTGCACCCGTTCCGACATGCCCGCGTCCTGCAAATTCGGTCAATCCGAAAAGGATGGTCGTAAAGCCCCAGATAATGTAGCCTATCGAAACAAAGCGGCGCCGTTTTCCTATTCTGTCAGATACGGTACCGAAGATAAAGGTTGAAAAGGTTGTTACCAGAGCGCTTGTAATAACCATGAGTGCTACGATAGAAGAATCTTTTGCGATTTTTGCATACACGAAGGTGTTGAACCACTGATTTTCGATGTTCCAGCACAGCTGCCCTGCAAGTCCGAGTGTCCACATTAAAAACCAAAAGCGTTTTGTACCGATACCGCTTATGCCGTTTTCGGCTTTTTTTTCAACATCCACAGCCCTTTCCTCCGATACACACTCTAACAAAGGCCGCTCTTTAAATCAAGTTTTTGCACCGCGAAGGACGCAAGGAGCGCAAAGGTTTTAGCCGTACTTACAAATTTTCTATTTCCGCTTCGGAAAGACCGGTTGCCAGTGCTATTTTTTGAAGCGGATCACCAAGCTGCTTTAATATGCGTGCGGTTTCAAGTGCTTTTTGCCGGACACCTTGCTGCAAACCTGTTTTCACGCCCTTTGTGTAGCCGAAATGTTCCCATGATGCCTTGTCGTGTTCATACTTCATGCGGTTTTCATAGAGCCACCGTTCTTTCGGGTCTTGCAGCATTACGTCCACCGTTTCATTTGCCTGTTCCATGACAGGATAACTATCCGCCAACATAGCGCGCACCTCTCTATCGTCCGTTTCTATAAACTTTAACCAGTTAACCAGCCGTCGCGTTTTCTCATCCGAATCGGCTTTTGCAGGCTGCTTTTCCTTTGCCTTGGTAAGATTCAAAAAGTGAATTTCAAGTTCATCGGAAAGTTCCGTGTGCAAACGTTTTTCCAGTACCCGATATTCACTGTGCAGCAGTTCGTTTAACGTAAAGCCCTCACCGACTATATTTATTGTAATACACTTGGGCAGTTTTGTATACACTTCACCTTTCCGTAAGTTTTCGGTATACATCTTCGCCCAATAAAAAACGGTGCGCTGCGCAAACTCATCGTTCCACCGGTTTTGGATTTCAATATCAATCACGGTACCGTTTTTAAGCCTTAGTTTCACATCCAAAATTCCTGTTTTATCATTTACGGAATGATTGTGGAACTCCTTGTCCAACAGTACCAATTCGGCAATGTCTTGGGCCGGAATGTCCAGCACACAGTCCAGAAAATCCTGCAAGACAGCCTTGTTTTCTTCCGTCCCGAACACCCTCTTAAACGCGTAATCGTTGCGCAAGGTTATTTTGAACACGTCATCGGAATTGTTCTCTGTCATACTTCACCTCCATATATATTAGTGGTGTAAGTCGACAAAAAAACAGACATTTTGCGGAAAAAAGTGCGGATTTATTTTTTTAAACCGCGAAGGACGCAAGGAGCGCAAAGGTTTTTAGCGTAAAAGAAGATTTATCGCCCCCGGTTATTTTGGGGGCTTTGTGCCGTAAAACCGGGATAATTTTTTGACTGCGCCCGAGTGGTTTCACCTTCTTTGGCATGTACGGTTTCGCGCTCAGCCAGGGTATACTCATCGTTGTCGGCATTTTGCTGCCGGTGTTCCACCGTGTAAACCGTTTCCCGCGGTGCGGGAGGATCAAGCTGCTGCGGACAGCCGGTAAAGACGACAAAAAGGGCACACATAAGGACTGCCGCCCGGACGAAAAGCCTTAGTTTTTTTGAATTACGGTTTTTCACTGCAATTCCTCCTTACATATATTTTTTCCGCACGGCGGTGCGGGAAAACGCGGATAAAAAGCGCTCTGCGGAAAGGCGGAACACAAGAGTACAGGACACGGCAGTGCCTGCCGCAGCACGTTTTGCGGGAAAAATGAGCATTTTCGGGAATGTGAATTATAAAAGCTATACTTCCGCGAGTTTCGTCGGCTGCGCCGGCGAAACTCGAAGCATAAAAGCGAACGGCTATGCAGCGAGCTTTTATGCAGGTATCGGGTATCGGGTATCGGGTATCGGGTATCGGGTATCGGGTATCGGGTATCGGGTATCGGGTATCGGGTATCGGGTATCGGGTATCGGGTATCGGGTATCGGGTATCGGGTATCGGGTATCGGGTATCGGGTATCGGGTATCGGGTATCGGGTATCGGGTATCGGGTATCGGGTATCGGGTATCGGGTATCGGGTATCGGGTATCGAAGGCATTATACGGCGCGCTCTTTTTGTGTCAAGAGCTTTTTTCGGGAACATACAATCTTTATTCGGAACCGTGTGTAATTCCGCCCGCCGTGCAGTCTTCATAAAACGAGTATAGCACAGGGCAGGCGGAATTGACAAGGGTTAAACGGACAGGCAGGAATTAGAGAGCTTCGATTTGTTCAAGGGAAAGACTTAATATTGTACAAATATCACTTGTCGGATAATACATTCTTTTCATGAATTTTGCCGTTTCAAGTGATTTTTGGTAAGCGCCCCCCTATCAATACCTTCGGAGAAAGCTGTTTTAAAAGCGTTTTACCCTCGTACTCTTTGGTCTCAATTAAAATTGTACACTTTTTTTTGTAAAATGTGTCTTTTTTTTGTAACCAAATCCAATAATATATATGGAGGTCGGTATGAAAAAAGCTACACACAAGCGAACGTATAAGGACTCGGTGTTTGCCGACTTTTTCGGGGCAGACACGTCGGCAAAGTCAAACTTTATAAGTTTGTATAATGCGCTTCACGGAACGGAATTAACACTTGGCTGCGAGCTGCATCGTATCAGGCTGGAGCAAATCCTGTACATGAACTTTTATAACGATGTGTCTTTTCTGGTAGATAATAAAGTCATCGTACTTGCCGAGCATCAGTCTACAGTGAATGAAAATATGCCGTTTCGCTTTTTGGAGTATGTAGTCCGCTTATATGAGCAGATACAAAATCCGCGTGATAAGTATTTACGCCGTTTGGTTAAAATTCCTACTCCCGAATTCTACGTCTTCTACAACGGTGAAGAAGATTTTCCCAAACGGAAGATTCTGAAGCTTTCCGATGCTTTTATGACAACTTGCGTTCACCCTCAACTTGAGCTGACTGTTGAAGTAGTGAACATCAACCTCAATAAAGCCGATACGATAGTTCATCAGTGTAAACCGCTTTCGGAATACAGTTTATTTGTAGAGACTGTGAGAAAACACCTCAAGCTGGACAGAGAGAAAGGCTTTGAAAAAGCTGTACAGGAATGTATAAATAATGATATACTAAGAGAGTACTTGGAACGCAAATCGCGGGAGGTAATGAATATGTTATTAAGTGAATACGATTACGCAACCGATATAGCGGTTCAAAGAGAAGAAAGCGAAGCCATCGGTCTTGAAAAAGGCTTGTCTCAAGGTGCCCGTCAAACAAAACTGGAAACGGCACGGTTAATGCGGCTTGAAAATCTCGGTATCAGCTTGATTTCAAAAATCACCGGTCTTTCCGAAGAAGAAATTGCGGACTTGTAAAAGGATGGAAACGCACGATACAAATCGCTTTAAGACCGGTCGTCCTATTCACGGCAAGTACTCTCTTTTTATGTTTTTTAAAGCTTCAAACAAGCGGCGCTTCAGGGCGGGACTGCCGCCGGTTAACGCTTCAAGCTTTGAGCGCGCCTTTTTGCGTGCCGAATTGTCTTGATAGGTACAAGTGCAGGTAATACTTTTATAACCGCATTTTTCGGCATGGTCTATAATCGTCCGCTCGTCGGCAAGGCACAGGGGGCGTATAATCGTTACCGGATATTTATCGTATGTTAAGCGCGGCGGCATTGTCGAAAGTTCACCCTTTTGCAGGGCATTCATTAACAGGGTTTCCAAAACATCGTCCAAATGGTGTCCGAGGGCAATTTTGTTAAAGCCGTTTTCAATCGCGTAGGTATTCAGTTCGCTTCGCCTTTGGGTGGAACACCACCAGCAATTCATGGCTTTTCCCGGCTTTAAGCGCGCCAAAACATCGGCGCAAATCGTTTTTACGGGGATTCCCCAGCCTTCAAGCTTTTCGCGCAATTCGGCGTGTAACGATGAGCCTATGCCGCTTTCAACGTGCAGGGCGCATACTTCAAAGCGCTCGCGGCCCTGGCGCAGGCGGTCGGCCAAATATTCGGCCAAGGCGGTCGAATCCTTACCGCCTGAAAGCCCGACAAGAATGCGGTCGTCTTGTTCTATCAATTTATAATCGAATACGGCTTTATCTATTATACGGAACAATTTTGGGCGGCTCATAGCTTATGCTACCATAAAAACGGCAAAAATGGTATAGTGTCCTATGGATTTGGAACTTTTGCGCGAACGCGCCCGCATTTTGCAAAACATCAGGCGTTTTTTTACCGAGCGCGGCTACCTTGAACTCGATACCCCCGCCCTCAGCCCCGCCCTTATTCCCGAAACCTGCCTTGAAGTTTTTAAAACCGATTATATAAAACCCGGCACCCCGCAGGAAAGCACAGCATTGTATTTGGTTCCCTCTCCCGAAGTTTACATCAAACGCATTATAGCGCAGCACAAGGTTGACGTATTCCAATTATCCAAATGCTACCGGAACGGCGAATCTTCGGCGCGCATACACAGCCCCGAATTTACCATGCTCGAATATTATACAATGAACGCCGATTATAAGGACTCGATGGAAATTACCGAACGGCTTTTCGACTTTTTACTCCCGCCCCCTCCGAACGGGCAAAACCGCAGCACCGGCGGAGAAAACTGCAGCGCCGAAGCAGCCGGCACAGACCCCTGGGATTTTTTACGGCCGCCCTTTATACGCTTAACTATGGACGATGCCTTTGAGCGCTATGCGGGCTTCCGTTTAAGCCGTTATGCTTCGGTACAGGGCTTGGCAGAGCAAGCGCGCCGCCTTGAACTTGGCGAAAGCACCGAAAACCCCTTCGATACATGGGGCATTGACGATTTATATGAATTGATTTTCGTCCATGCGGTTGAACCGAATTTGCCCTGCGAAAAACCCGTTTTTTTAACCGATTATCCCGCCTTTGTGCCCTGCCTTGCAAAGGACTGCGCACCGCAAAACGGTTTATCCGAAAACGGCGCACCGGAAACAGGAAGCGGCGCGCCGGACGCAAAAAACGGCGCACTATGGAAAGAACGCTGGGAACTTTATGCTCGGGGAATCGAACTTGCAAACTGTTATACCGAAGAACAAAACCCCGAAAGGGTACACGCTTATTTTGAAAAAGAAGGGCGTTTAAAAGAAAAAACCGCCCTCGTACCTCATGCATCCGACGGCGAATATTGGAAGATTTTTAATGATTTTCCAAGCTGTTCGGGAGTTGCTCTGGGTGCCGACCGCCTTATAGCCCTTTTATGCGGGAGGACGAGCATAGAACCGATACTCCCCTTCCCCCTTGAACTTTAAGGCCGGGCAGCCGCCTGCGGGCACACGTTAAAAAAACGGCTCCGCTTTTCCGCCTTTTGGGAAGCAAAAAAAGCCGAAGCCGTTTATACGTAAAAATCCCGGCAGGATTTTTAAAAGCGTAAGCTTATTGAGCGGCAGTAGGTTTAATGTTAAAGCGCTTGTTAAAGCGTTCAATACGTCCTGCCGTGTCTACCAGTTTTTGTTTTCCGGTAAAAAACGGGTGACAGGCCGAGCAAATTTCAACATCGATATTTTTAACGGTTGAACGGGTTTCGATAACATTACCGCAAGCGCAGGTAATTTTCGTCAATTGATAATCGGGATGAAGGTCTTTTTTCATATATAACTCCTAGTAATTCCTGTGTATTAAAAAGATTCGCCGGTATTCATCGAGCGCAAGAATGCTTCATTATTCTTTGTTTTTCGCATTCTGTCAAGCAGTAATTCCATAATTTCCGCATCGTCCATCGGATTTATTACTTTGCGCAAGACCCAAATTTTTTGCAGTTCTTCTTCGGTAAGCAATAATTCCTCTTTGCGCGTACTGGACTTTTTAATATTGATTGCCGGGAAAAGGCGGCGGTCTGCAAGTTTACGGTCGAGGTTGATTTCCATATTGCCCGTACCTTTAAACTCTTCGAATATAACTTCGTCCATGCGGCTTCCGGTTTCAATGAGGGCTGTGGATATAATCGTAAGGCTTCCGCCTTCTTCCACGTTGCGCGCCGCACCGAAAAAGCGCTTGGGCTTGTGCAGGGCATTCGAGTCGACACCGCCTGAAAGCACCTTTCCCGAAGTGGGAACGGTTTGGTTATAGGCGCGCGCAAGACGGGTAATCGAATCCAAAAAGATAACGACGTCGCGCTTGTGCTCTACAAGGCGTTTAGCCTTTTCCAATACCATTTCGGCAACCTGCACATGGCGTGTCGCCGGTTCGTCAAAGGTTGAAGAAATAACTTCGGCATGTATCGAGCGCTCCATTTCCGTAACTTCTTCGGGACGCTCATCTATAAGCAATACAATAAGGCAGACTTCCGGATGATTTGCGGTAATCGCGTTCGCAATTTTTTGCATTAAGATGGTTTTACCGGCCTTCGGCGGTGCGACAATCAGCGCACGCTGGCCCTTTCCTATCGGCGAAAAAAGATTGATAATACGCGTCGAAAGCTCATCGGGTCTTGTTTCCAAATTGAGCTTTCTGTCCGGATGAAGGGGGGTTAAGTTTTCAAAGGGAATACGCGTTTGAGCCGCCCGCGTTTCATCATCGTTAACGGTTTCTATGCGCAAAAGAGCAAAAAAGCGTTCTCCTTCTTTGGGAGAGCGGATTTGACCGTAGACCGTATCGCCCGTTTTTAAGTTAAACAGACGTATTTGGCTCGGCGAAATATAAATATCGTCGGGACCCGACAAATAGCTGTTTTGCGGGGAGCGCAAAAAGCCGTAGCCGTCGGGCAAAATCTCCAAAGCGCCGGAAGCAAAGATAATGCCTCCGTGCTCGGTATGGGATTTTAATATAACGAAGATAAGCTCCTGTTTTTTCATCGGCGCCAAATCGTCGCGCGGAACCCCGTATTGGGCGGCAAGGTCGCGCAAACCGGGCATACTCATCTTTGTCAATTCATTGATTGAAAGGCGGGGCTTTGAATCGCGGTTTTGTAAATCGGTATCCGCATCCGCTTGTCCGTTTTCATTTTTGTCCGCATAAGAGGCGCGGACATCATCGCTTCGAAAATCGGGAGCCGCCGCTTCGGACGATACATGTTCCTGCCTTGAAGCCGAAGAGCGTGCGGAAGGCTTTGCACGCACGGTACGTTTGGCCTTGGGGCGTACCACAACCCGTTTTTCTTTTGCACTTGCGGAATGTTCCGCATCGCTGTCACCGTTTTCCCCATCACGCGCGGAAGGACTTCCTTCAGTGCTGTCCGTAAAGTGCGGCTCATCGCCGGTAAAGTTAAATGAACTTTGGGAATCGGAAAGGGAATTTTCACCCGCTTCGGCGTGCTCCGCCTCATCAATAAAACGGCGTCTTTGATTCACTGCCATTAAATATCTCCATCATGTCATTGATTGCAAATTTGATATTTGAAACATTTATAAAAAGGTACTGTGTAATCGAATAATTCATCTTAGCAAAAAAAAGACAAAAGGTCAAGTTCATCCTATGTATCGTCTTCTTCTTCGGCTAAAGCGCGCTGCGATACCATGCGCTTATATTCGGAAACGGAAACGGAAAAAATATCCACGTCGGGAACTTCATCACTCATCTTCACCTGACCGTGAAAATTCACTTTTTCATCTATACGCAGCCGCGAAGTTTCCACATCGCCGATTATTTTACTGCCTGAAAACATTTCAAGCTTCGTTTTGGCATACATATCGCCTTCAACCTGACCTGCGACGGTTATCGAATCGGCTTTGATTTTATCGACGGTACAAACACCTGTCTTTTCGACTACAAGACTGCCTGTCGACTCGATTGAACCCGTAAATTTTCCCGTAATCACCAAATTCCCGCTGAACTGAAGCTTTCCGTTCAATTCGGTTTCGGAACCCAATATCGTTAAATCGCCTTCTTTTTGGCGGTATGAAATCGGCATAACATTTTCTCCATAATTTTGAACAACAATAAAAAGAAAGCGGCACAAGCGAAAGCAATGCCCGCATAATCTCCCCATGCAGTATATACGGTTTTCCTCACCTTTGTCAAAACGGGAACGGAAACGGCAAGATACCCCTCGCAAAAGGGTTCAAGCATAGAACAAACCTTTCCGTTCGGATCGATCATTGCCGTTTGCCCCGAAGCGGTTGCACGCACGGTCGGTACTCTGTTTTCAACCGAGCGGAAAACCGCCATTGAAAGATGCTGGTATTGACAGGCAAGACTTTTCGACCATGCGTCGTTGGAAAGATTAACCAAGGCGTTTGCACCCGCATTTACATAGCGCCGCCCGATATAGCCGAAAGTATCTTCAAAACAAACGGGAGTCCCGAAACGCAAGTCTCCTGCGGAAAACACAACCGGCTCTTTTCCGGGAGTCCACATGTGAGTGTCGCCGTTTAAAAGCAGGCGGTATATCGTCGGAAACATTTTTTCAAAGGGGAAGTATTCGGTAAAGGGCACCAAATGCATTTTATGGTAGAGCTCCGGTTCGGGCGGAATAACGTTTTCTCCCGGGCGGAACAATAAAACGGCATTATAACTTATTTCGCCGTAGTCCCCTAAAGAGTTATATCCTTCGACCGTATCATCGTTGCCGATGACAAAGGGAACCTGTTTTGAATCCATGTAATGCAAAAGTTCGTCCACCAATTCAAAGCGCTCGCGGTCGGCTCTGAGGCGGTAATGCCAACGGATTCGCGGAATAAAGGCTGTTTCCGGCCATACGACAAGACTTGCATCGGGATGTTCGGCAAGGGCTTTATCCGTTAAGCGCTTGAGCGTCGTTAAGTCGCGCCTGTATGCCGCAGTACCGCCTATCCACGGGTCGGTGTTCGTTTGTACTAAAACAACCTTTTGCGTAGGAGTTCCGCCGTAATCGACACGGGATACAAAACCGTATACAATGGCGGCGGCAAAAACAACACACCATATAAGGGCGCTTATGCGGTATTTTTTTACGCGCTGACGAATGTGCAAAACGTTAGATTTCCGAAGCCGCTGTTCACGTTCTTCCGATGCGGTTTTTCCGGGCACAGCCGGATATTTTTCAAACAGAGGATATAAGACTTGGGCAAACCACATCGACGGAAAAGTGATAAGGGCGCTTAAGCCCCACACACCGGCTATATCGGCACATTGAATCAAAACCGGAACATTCCAATGGGAATACGCGGTAACTCCGTAATTAAAACCGGCAAAGCCCTTGGTTTTGAGGTATTCATACGCGCACCAGACAATCCACTGAGCTATCCATAATTTTTCGCCCCATAAACTCCAAGCGGCTTTTAAAAGCGGAAATACAAGACAAAGCTGCACTCCGTATAAAAAAGAAATAACCGTAATGCCCATCGGATGAAAGTTGGCAAGCCAGCTTGTAAAGACTACATAACAGCCTATACCGTAGAGCATACCGTACAGCCATACGCTTTTCCGGCTTAAACGCCGGGTAAGAATAAAAATCGGGATAAACGAAAAATACGATATAAACGGCAGTCCCTGCGCGTATATAAAAGACGGCTGAGGCAGGGCAAACAAGAGAATGCCCGAAACTAAAAGACTTATATTTATATAAAATTGTTTCATGACTTTTTTGCGGGAACGGGAAGTTCCCACAAAGCGTTTTTCAGCTCCTGGCCGGAACGAAAGGCCGCCACATAATGAGGGGCAACCGAAAGCTCTTCACCGGTTTTAGGATTGCGCGCACGGGAACGCCCCTTGCGAAGCCGCGGTTCAAAGGTACCGAAACCCCGCAATTCAATGGTAGCGCCGTCTTTTAGAGAAGATTTGATGTTTTCGAGAACGGATTCAAGTACGGTTTGCACTGTCTTTTTTTCACAATTCGTTTCAAGATATACCGATTCAACCAAGTCGAATTTTGTTACCTTTTTTTGTTCCATCAAAATCCTCTCCGAGCTGCAAACCGTTTTTATAAAATAAAATATCCGATTTACTTTGCCGCGGCGAATGAAACGTTGTAGAGTTTCATCATGCGCGATTTTTTGCGCGAAACGGCATTGCGGGTTAAAATTCCCTTACGTCCGGCCGTATCAAGCTCTTTGCATAAAAGGCGCAAGGTTTCGGCGGCAAGCGGCTGGTCTTTTGCCTGTACCGCAGCGACGAATTTTTTTGCACATGTACGTGCGGAACTCTTTACCGCTTTATTGCGTAAACGTCTTTCTTCACTCTGTCTAAATCTTTTTTCCGCAGATGATTTTTTTACTGCCAAAGGAAAACCCTCCAAACAAAAACTGGTTTTAAAGCTGATTTAATAATGCCTGTGCATTATCTAACGATTTTTATATGTTACCAAACAGCACACGAATAGTCAAGTAGAATGTAAAAGGGCGTCCCCAAAATCGGCCGGCTTTTCGGACAGCCCGATAACCGATACGCCGTCCCTAGACTTGAGCCGCCTTTATTCCTTCTATCCACTGCATAAAGTAATCGAGAACAAGGCGCGTATTGCCGCAATTGCAGTGATTCGATGCGCTTTCGGCTTCGGTAAACAGACGGAAAGTAAGGGAACGCACGTTTTTAAGTGCGGCAATTTCTTTTCCGACAAGGGTATAATCGATAAAGTGGTCGCGGCTTGCCCCTGCAATCAGTACATCCTGAGTTATCAAGTGCGCAATATCGAGGATTTGATAGCGCTCCATCTTTTTCACGTATTCGTAGGGTGTTTTTGCCTCGTATGCGTACATACCGTGCGAAAGTCCCCAGCGCGTCAATTCGTCTTTTTGGGCGGCCTTTTTAAGGGCGGCATTCAACAAGCCTTTCAGTTTTAAGCGCAGGCACAACCGTAACATACGGCGGCGGGCGGAAGGCAGACTGCCGAGAAGAATCTCCACAAAAGAAGGAAACACGCTCCACGCAATAACTCGCTTTATGCGCTTTTCAAAGGCGGCGGCCCGGGAAGAAAGCATACCGCCCAAAGAAGCCCCGATAATCGTAACATCGCTTAAGTTAAAATAATCCAAAACCGCCGCAACGGGCTTTTCCCATTCATGGGTAAAATGCTTGTTTTGAAGGCGGACAACGCCGCCCTGCCCCGGCCCTTCAAAAAGATAGACATCGAATCCCTTGGAGGCAAAATAAAGCATGGGTATAAAAAGCTCTTCAAAATAACTGTCGTTTCCTCCGTGAAGCACAATGCAGTCTTTGCATTTCCTCTTTGCTGGCGTATACATAACCGGCAGTTTTACGTTTTCGTACGGAACTTCAAAACGCCGTACTTCGCCGCTTTTAAAATAAGCTTGATAAAAGTCGTAAAACAAATCGCAGGCTTTTTTATAATACTTTTTTTTATCGGGATCCCCGTCGTACATAAAAAACTCGCTCATACGGTAATAGGCAATCGCATTTTCGATACGTTTTTCGGCAAAAGCCTTATCGCCCAAGGCGATAAGTTCGCGCTTCCAGCTTTCGCTGTCCTTTATTTTATGCGATATGCCGCGCACTTCGTCCAAGTCGCCCCCGTCCCACATAATAAGACGGTTTAATTGAAAATCGAAATTGGCCTGCTCATTCAGCTTGTATATGCCTGTTTTAAAATTGAATTGCATAACGAACCTCCGTTACAATCAGTATACGCCGAAGCGCATAAAACGGCTTTCATTTTTCTGCACTCTTTCGGGATTTTTAGTTTCAGGTTTTTAAAGCACGGTTAAAAGGGGCGGGCTTTGTTTACGGGGTCGAGTTCGGTAATGCTTAAGCCGAACAGTTTTTTGTTTACGGCGGCAAAATGCGAAGCGCTCGAAAAACCCGCACGGACTGCCGCATCGGTTACGCTTTCGCCCGCAAGCACATAGCGGTAGGTTTTCGACAGCTTTGCAAACACAAGATATGAAGCGATTGAAATACCGACCTGTTTGCGGAATAAATGTGAAAGTCCGCTTTCGGATAAAAAAGCTTCTTTACACAAAGCACTCATAATTCCCGCTTCCAAAGTTTCGCTTGTATCTATTATGTCCAGCACTCGGCGGATTCTTTTATCGTATTCAAGCACACCTTCTCTTTCAAGACCGCATATTTTTAAAATTTTTTCGTCCGTACCGGGCTGTATTCCGCACTTTTCATCGGCTTGCGCCACGTTTGCTTTTTCATCCAATACCGCACACACCTTGCCGCACAGGGTATCCGAAAGTACCGCATAGTCGGCATCTTTAAGATACAATTCGTTCAAACATTCGGCGCGCTTACAGGTTTCATCGAATAAATACACAAGCATCGGCATTTTGTCGGATAAAACCGTATGCATACAATTCGATTGAATCACAATCCCCCTGCACGTGCATTCATCGCCGTTTATTTTGCAGTGCAAAAACCCGTCGAGCGCAAAAATCATATGTTTTGCAAAATGCCTGTGCATACTCGGGGCGGGATAAAAGGCTTTAAAAAATATGTGATCGAAAAAATACTGCATAAACCGCATATCCTCACATTATTATAACATAACACAAATCATTTCGGCATCATTTAAGATGAAAACATCCTTAAATTTTGTGGAAAAAAAACGCCGCTTATGTTATTATATAGTAACGGCAGTGAGGCCCGCTTTGTGCCGTGCCTCACTATACATATTAGGAGATGTTTATGAAAAAAACACAACACTTTATTATGATTGTTTCGGCACTTATGCTGTGCTGTATATTTTTATTTTCCGCTTGTGTAAGCACACCCGCAAAAACGGACAAGGCAGAAGCACAGAAAAAAGACGGGGTACTCAAAATAGATGTATTGCGCGAAAAAAAGCAAACCGAACGCTACGAGTATTCGGCGGAACTTCCGAGGTTTCCCGATTATCCCGGCTTGACGGCTGTTGTGCAAAACCTTCACGATAAGCGTTTTGCCGACTTTGACCGCGAATCCGCTGCAAATTTTAAAACAAGTGCAAAAGGCTCTCATTCTTTTATTATGAATTGGGAAGCCGCCGACCTTACCGATTCAATCATCAGCATTAAAATCCACACATACGAATTTATCGGAGGAGCAAACGGTATAGATTCAATCGATGTTATAAACTGGCTTCCTGCGAAAAACAAGCGTATTATGACTGCGGATTTACCGGCTTACTTCGGTTTAAAATACGGTCAAAAGGAATGGCTTGAAACGCTTTCACGCAATACGCGCGATATTTTGGAAAATAAATTAAACAGGGCAAAAGATGCATCCGTTTCCAAGTTTATAAAAGAAGGAACCGAACCGACTGCCGAAAATTTCAAAAATATAACGGTATCGGGCAATAATATCACCGTATGGTTTGAAAAATATCAGGCAGCGCCGGGCTCCGCCGGTATTTTGTCCGCATCGATCAATATAAAAGATTTGCGGTAGAATCGAATATTCAAGCAGGGCTGGAGAAAACTATGGAGTTTTTTGAAGCGATTGAAAAACGGTACAGTTTCCGCGGCGAATACAAGGCGCAGGCGGTAAGTGAAAAAGATATGCGTAAAATTCTTGACGCGGGTATACGCGCCCCCTCGGGACGCAACGGACAGACAACCTCGTTTATCGCGGTAACCGACAAGGACTTGCTGAAAAAAATTGCCGGCGTCATCGATAAGCCCTGCGTAAAAACCGCCCCGCTTATTATTGCCGTATTAACCGAAAAGGTTGAAGTATTCGAGGGCAGATCTTTTGAAATAGAAGATTACGGAGCCGCCGTGGAAAACATTCTTTTGGCGGCAACCGCCCTCGGCTATGCATCCTTATGGCTGGACGGATATACCGGAAGCGGGAACAATTCCCGCCGTTTGGCGGAAATATTGGACGTTCCTTCGCATTTGACGGTGCGCACGATTCTTCCCGTAGGAGTGCCGGCGGAAGAAGGGAAACAGCGCGAACGCAAAGCCTTTGAAGAACGGGTTTATTTGGAAAAATACAGGTGAACGTAGAACAAACGTTTTATACTCCTTGACAAAGCGTACGATATATCGTACGCTTTATGTGTTACGGAGGTATTCCTATGGCAGTAATAACCGCAACAAAGGCACGAGCGAATTTATACAATTTGATAGATCAAACTCAAGAGATTCATGAGCCGATTATAATCTCCGGAAAGAGAAACAATGCGGTTCTCCTTTCCGAAAAAGACTGGAACTCTATTCAGGAAACATTATATTTATGCTCCATTCCCGGTATGAGAGAATCCCTTATAGAGGCCTCTCGGGAACCCTTGGAAGACAGTGTTGAGGATATCGGCTGGTAATGTGGACTATAAAATATTCCAAATACGCCGTAAAAGACGCCAAAAAAATAGAAAAATGTAATTTAAAACAGACGGTACAAAATTTAATTGCAATCCTGAAAAACAATCCCTTTCAAAATCCTCCGCCCTATGAAAAACTAATCGGAGATTTATCGGGAAAATATTCAAGAAGAATAAATATTCAGCACCGGCTTGTGTATGAAGTTTTTGAAAAAGAAAAAACCGTCCGTATTTTAAGAATGTGGACACATTACGAATAAAACCTTTTTTGTATTTTTATCTTGTAACCTTTTGTACCGGAAGGAGTTTATCTTACAGTATTGCATGAGCTAAACAAACAGCAATAAGCGGAAAGTTTCAGCCCGAAGGCCGATAAAAGCCGACGGCGGTTTCCGCATCCTCCTCTCCTTTTGCCCCCTTTCGGAAGTTTTTCGAAGGGGGGATTTTTTATGCGGCCGCCTAAAATACAATAGGCTTTTCGGAAGATTCCAAACGTGCAATTTCCTCGCCGGAAAGTTCACGGAAGCCGCCGCTCTTTAACGAAAAATCAAGCATAAGAGAACCTATTGCAATGCGCTTTAAAAAGATAACTTCGTTCCCGGCGGCGCGGAACATCCTTTTTACCTGGTGGTACTTTCCTTCAAAAACGGTAAGGGTACAGGCGGCACAGCCCTTGTATTCGGCGGCCTGTTTTTCATCGGCAAAAAAACGGCACGCTTGTTTTTCGCCGATCCACTCAAGAACTGCACTTTCGGCACGGAAGGCTTTTTCCGAACCTTCGGCGGGAATATCCATGCCGTCTTTAAAGAGGTTCACATAAAACGCCTTACCGCGGGGCTCTTCGGGCATATTTTTAAGGCAGACAAAATAGGTTTTTGCAATATGGCGCTTCGGAGAAATAATGCGGTGGGTAAGTTCGCCGTCGGTGGTACACAAAACAAAGCCTTCGGTATCGGCATCCAAACGCCCCGCAACATGTAAATCGCCGCCCAAAAAGCGCCTACATAAACCTTTGTCCAATAAATCGAAAACGGTTGTATAGACGGGATCCTTTGCCGAACAAACCGTATTTTTCGGCTTGTTTATCATAAGGTAGAGATTGCTTTTAAGCTCGATTTTTTTTCCGTCAACGCAAACCGTGTCGGCAGATAGTCTTACATGAGTGTCGGCACTTGTACAAGGGCTGCCGTTTACCTCTACCCGCCCCGCCCTAACCAGCTTTTTTACGCCGCTTCTCGTACCGAAGCCTTGGCGTGCAAGGAGTTTATCGAGACGAAGCGTATCGGCTTTGGAGCCGCCGGCCTCTATCGTTGTTTTATCTTCAACTACAGATTTATCCGCACCCACGTTTTTATCCGCGTTCATGAATCGGTATATAGGTGCGTTCGGGCAGTACGTTTTTGTAAGCGGGGCGGTATATGCGGCCGCCTGAAACAACTTCCTCTATACGGTGAGCGGCCCAGCCCGCAATACGGCTGACGGCAAATATCGGCGTAAACAGTTCGCGCGGTATATTCAGCATGGAATAGACAAAACCCGAATAAAAGTCGACGTTTGCGCAGATTTGTTTGTCGGCTTCTTTTTCTTCGGCAAAAACCGCGGGCGCAAGTTTTTCGACCAAACGGTACAAGCCGTATTCTTCAAGACGATTTTTTTCGCGGGCAAGCTCTTCGGCCTTTTTGCTTAATAAAACGGCGCGCGGGTCGGAGACGGTATAAACGGCGTGCCCCATACCGTAGATAAGGCCCGTGCGGTCGCCCGCTTCTTTTTTGATAATTTTTTTTAGATAGGCGGCAACCTCTTTTTCCGACGACCAGTCCTTTACATGCTTTTTAACCTTGTCCATCATATCCATAACCTGAGCGTTTGCACCGCCGTGCCGTCTTCCCTTTAAAGAACCGACCGCCGCCGCAACAGCCGAATAGGTGTCGGTATCTGCCGACGAAACGACGTGGATACTTAAGGTCGAGTTGTTACCGCCTCCGTGCTCGGCGTGCAAAATCAGCGACAAATCGAGGATTTCCGCTTCCAACCTTGAATAGCTTTTAGCCGGGCGGATAAGGCGCAAAAGATTTTCGGAAGTTGAAAGTTCCGGCTTGGGATTGTGAATATACATACTTTTACCGTCGTGGTAATGGCGCTTTGCTTCATAGGCGTAGGCGGCAAAGGTTGAAAAACGGGCAATCAATTCAATGCACTGGCGCAAATTATTTGCCGCGCTTCGGTCTTCGGGGTTTTCGTCATAGGAATAGGAAGCAAGCACGCAGCGGGCAAGCTTGTTCATAATGTCGCCGGAAGGAGCTTTCATAATCATATCTTCGGCAAAGGTTGCAGGAAGCTGCCGCTTCGAGCCCAAGAGGATACGGAAATCGTCCAAATCTGTGCGGGAAGGCAATTCTCCGAAAAGCAAAAGATAAATCGTTTGTTCAAAAGCAAACTCATCGCAGCGTTCGGCGTCTTCCACCACGTCTTTAATATCGTAGCCGCGGTAAATCAATTTTCCGGGAATGGCGGTTTTTACGCCGTCAATCATCTCGTAGCCGACAACATCGCCCACGCGCGTAAGTCCGACAAGAACGCCTCGTCCGTCCGCATACCGCAGGCCGCGTTTTACATCGTACCGGGAATATAAATCCTGATCGATGGGGCTGTTGCGCGCCGACAGGGCGGCAAGCTTTTCAAACAATACCTGTTCGGAATATTCACTCATTTATGTATCCTCTCCGAAAAAAGAGTATACAGGAAAGCGGCAAATCTCACAATACACCTTGCGGCATAGGGTTACATTTGAAAATCAAATTCTTCCGACAAGCTTTTAAGCGTGTTACCGATAATTTCGCCTTGTATACCGGATTCTCTAATCAGTTTGCAGATTTCATTTACGGCTACGGCAAAATCGTCTTGGCCTGTACATACGGCTTCAAGTGCAACATTTATTGCCAAAAGGTTTATTTGATTTGTAAGGTCTTGAATACGCTCGGAAACTTTTAAGAGCTTGATAAACTCATCACGCGGAACCTGTATTGAAGCTTCGGGACCGGAACAGCATTCATTAAGAAGATTTATCGGCTGACTTATTTTCTGAAAGTCGATGGAACTGCATTCGGTGTTCATTTTATATCTCCCGGGAACGCAATGTTTTATGCACGGTACAAGGATATACCGACGGTCTCCCGGCACGGATGCCGGAAAAGTTTTACATAAGCGGAGTTTTGCGCAATGCGCAAAACTCGTGTTCAAAACCGAACAGGATGTTCGGTTTTGAAACAAACTCCAAGCTGAAAACTCACACGGAGGTGAGTTTTTTAGCCATCACACTTTAAACTTATTCACTTCATTCGACAGGTTTTCTATGTTTGTCTTGTTTTTTTGGGTAATCTCGTTGACCTCGGTAACGGCGTTGCGTATCTGAACGACGCCGGAAGCCATCTCATTCATACTGTCACTGATAACCCGTGTCAGCTCGTCAAGTTTCTGCATTTCCTGTGCAACGTTCTCGCCGCCTTTCAGCATTTCGGCCGAACCGTCATTTACCTGATGCGTTACCGTATTGATGTCACGGATAGCGGTGAGCACCTCACGGCTGCCGTTTTCCTGTTCCCGCATGGCATCCATTAAACTTTGGCTCATATTTTTAACCTGTTCGGATAAGCCGAAAATAGTGTTAAACTTTTCCTCTGCGGTTTTGGCGGAATCCGAAAGCGTTTCTATTTCTCCGGAAAGAACTTTAAGGGTTGCGGTGATGGTTTTACCTTGCGCGCTTGATTCTTCCGCCAGCTTACGGATTTCGTCGGCGACAACGGCAAAACCCTTTCCCGCTTCACCTGCGTGAGCCGCTTCAATGGCGGCATTCATTGCCAAAAGGTTTGTCTGACTTGCAATATGCTGAATGACATTACTTGCCTCAAGTAAGCCGCCCGATTCTTCGGCTATCCGTTGAGTTACGCTGTTTGCACCCGTAACCGTTTCTTTACCGTCGGCGGTAGCACTTGCAAGCGTTTTAATGACATTGTTTGTTTTATCGAGAGTTTGAGTTATTGAAGCGATATTGCTTACCATTTGTTCTACAGCAGCCGAAGATTCGGCGACGCTGGCCGACTGATTTTCAATGCTGCCGTTTAATTGCTTTATCGTACGAATTATTTCTTCGATGGTAGCGGCGGTTTCGGTAACACTTGCAGCTTGAGTAAGCGCTTGCTGCTTTACCCCGTCAATGTTTGCACTGATTTGCTGTACGGCGCTTGCCGTTTCGGTCATGTTGCTTGCCAATTCCGAACCGATACTTGTCATTTCGGTACTGCTTTCTCCGACCGTCTTAATTGAATGACCGATTTTACCTATCGTTTGATTAAAATATTCGGACAGGTCGGTTATCTCATCGTTACCGACAAGGGGCAGACGAACCGTTAAATCCCCTTCGCCTTGAGCGATGTCTTTAAGTGCAGTTACTACAACATTGATGGGTTTAATCATACGCATGTCGACAAACAAAACGATAAGCAAACTGAGTGCTAAAACACCGAAGCCGATAAGAACCATTTTAATCCGAAGTTCGGCAATCGTTCCCATAAATTCTTCAACGGGGGCACTAATGATAACCGTCCAGTCGGTGGTTTTCATCGTTGCATAAGAAGCTATTTTTTTTACGTCGTCATATTCATAAAAACCGATAGACGGTTCATCAATTTCAACCGCCATTTTTTCAAATTGTGCAAGAGAAGCAAGTTTATTATCCGTTTTTACCGCTTCCTGCGTATTATCCTGCTGTTTGACAAGTTCAAAATCTTTATGAGCGATAACGGTACCCTCTTGACCGAGAATATAGCAGTATCCCGTCTGTCCGACAAGGATATCGTCAATATTCTCGGAAAGCTGTTTTGCCGGAAGGTCGGCAACCAAAACGCCTATAATTGCCCGGTCATTATTATAAACCGGAACGGCAAAACTGATTGAAAAACCTCCGTCGGCACGGGAAAAAGTCGGCTCGGTTATAAATCTTTTTCCTTTAACCGCTGCTTGAAACCAATCACGGTCTTGTACGTTCACCGTTTCGCTTTCAGATACATGCCTCCTGCCCTGCGTATCGCAAACAGCTAAATTACGTATGAGCGGATTAAAAGTTGCTTCTTTTTCCAAAAGCGCTATTTTTTCCGCATAAGGACTTGAAACATCCGTTAAAACGGGCATACGCGCAATACCTTCAAAAAACTGAAAAAGGGTATTGACTCTGCCGTCAATAATTGCAGCCGTGTCGGTTGCCTTATCTTTAAGATGTATTTCTATTTTTTCGGTTACCGCTTTTCGGGCTGTCCGTACGCCCACAAGAGCAAGTGTAAAGCCTACTGCAAAAGTCAACGAACCGAATACAATCAACAGTTTGTTTTTCATTGAAAAACGTTTTTTCTTTTTTTCCATATAAGAATCTCCTAAAAAATATTTATACGTAACCGCGAAGGCGTTAAAACGCCGAGAAATTTAAAGGTGCTTTGATAAGCAAATCCTCAATTATCCTTTGCGCGATTTACGGTTTATCCCGATAAGTCCGAACCGTTCTCCGTACTAAAGCTTACCCCGTTCTGTCAGTCGGGTCGGCTTTATACGGTACAAAACCCTGTTCCGATAAATAGCGTGTAAACTTCCCTTTTTTTTCGGGAGCGGGATGTTCCGCTTCATAACGGGAAAGATACTGTATAACAATATCGCGATTGTGTGTTACTATATCCCGATATTCACCAAGCAAATGGTTGTAAACATAGAGTAAGCGAGCGTAATTTTTACATAAAAGGGTACAGTTTGAAATTAAATGCTCGTAATTCTGTTCCTGTGCACCGCACATTTCGGAACATATTTCCGATTTTTTCTCGGGGGGGGGGGTAAGATTTACTGTTTTGTCATGCACGTCATGTGTCCTCCTTAGTTGTTACTTTAATTATACACCCATATCCAAAATAAAACAAGTTAAAAAAAGCGCCGAAATTCCGCCGCGCCGTTTCATTAAGAAAACTTAAAATAAAACCGCAATCTTTCCTTTGACAGCTGGAAGTTTGCATTATATAATAAATACTGTTACATACATGTGACCGAAGGCAAAACCCGTGTTTCCCCGCAGTTTTTTTTAATCGAAGGATTGTAAAAATGAGCAAAGATTATTCAAAACACTTTTTAATGACCCCGGACGACGTAAAAATATACGTTATGCACAGGGGCTTTTTCGATTCAAATGCGCATCTTGTATGCAGCGAAATCGGCGACGGCAATATCAATTACGTATTCAAGGTAATCGACGAAAAAACAAATAAATCCCTCGTAATCAAACAGGCGGATAAACTCCTTCGCTCTTCGGGCCGCCCTCTCGATTTACACCGCAGCAAAATAGAAGCCGAAATTTTGCGTATAGAAGGCAGCCTTGCCCCCTCTATGGTGCCGAAGGTTTATTTGTACGACGATGCCCTGTGCGCCTTGGTTATGGAAGATATTTCCTCATATAAAAACCTCAGAACACAGATGCTTGAAGGGCACACCTTTTCGCATTTTGCCGAAAACATCTCCGACTTTTTGGCGGCAACCCTTATTCCGACCACCGACTTGGTTATCGGCCGCGCCGAAAAAAAAGAAAAGGTAAAACTCTTTACGAATATAGAACTCTGCGATATAACAGAAGACCTCGTTCTTACCGAGCCCTATTACGATTACAAAAAACGCAACCGTATCACAAAGGGCAACAAAGACTTTGTAGAAACGCACTTGTACCGAAACGAAGCTCTAAAAGCCCAAGCCGGAATGCTGCGCAATGCCTTTATGAACGAGGCACAAGCCCTGATTCACGGCGACTTGCATTCGGGTTCAATTTTTATAAACGAAAAAGGCATCAAGGTAATCGACCCCGAATTCGCCTTTTACGGCCCTATGGGTTACGATATCGGAAACGTTATCGGCAATATGTTTTTTGCCCTTGCACATAAAAGCTTTTGCGAAAGCGAAAACAAAACCTTTATATCCTGGGCGGAACAATGTATCGCCGACATCGTTGACTTAACCGAAGCAAAACTCGCAAAAAAATACGACGAGTGCGTCAGCTTTCCCCTGTATACGGGCGAATTTAAAAAATCCTATCTTGCCCGCGTAAAAGCCGACTCCCTCGGTTTTGCGGGAACGGAAATAATACGGCGGGTAGTCGGCGACACAAAGGTTAAAGAACTTTCCTCGGTAAAAGACGGTGCGGTAAAAATCCGTATGGAACGCGCTTTAATCCTTACCGGCGAAAACCTTATTATGAATCGGCACAAAAACCTTTCGGGTAAAAACATCGTCAATCTTTTTAAAAAAGCACAAAAAGAGGTAACCGAATGAACGATATAAAGCGCTCGGATGAAGGCTTGGCCTTTTTACTCAGATATGAAAACGTTGCCTGGTACGAAAACGCAGCGGTACGCATTTTGGACAGACGGGTGTACCCCGCACAAACCGAGTTCGTAACCTGTACCGATTACCGCGAAGTCGCTCAAGCCATAAAAGATATGGTAACCCAAAGCGCAGGCCCCTATCTTGCCGCCGCAATGGGTATGGCCCTGGCCGCTTATCAAGCCGTCCATGCAAAACGCACCGACGGTGCATCCGGTGCAGGCACCGAGGGTGCAGATATAATCGCATACTGCGAAAAAGCCGCCTATGAACTTTCCCATGCGCGGCCGACAACGGTTGAGCAAATGAAGGGCATTGTAAACGGCTCGCTTGACATTATAAAAAGTCTTGCCGGAAAAGCTTCCGCAGACGAAATCGTTCAAGCCGCCTTCGACTACGCTTTTAACTATGTAAACAACAATTATAAAAAATACACGGTTATCGGAAAACACACGGCCGCCCTTATACCGCAAAACGGCACAATTATGACCCAGTGCTTCGGCGACACGATTGTCGGCACTATGCTGCGCGAATGCATAAAAGCCGGCAAAAACGTTAAGGTTATATGCGCCGAAACCCGCCCCTATTTTCAGGGCTCCCGCCTTACGGCAAGCGTCGCCTGCGATATGGGAGTGCCCGTTACCGTTATAAGCGATAATATGTGCGCCTTTACGATGAAAACCAAACAGGTGGATATGTTTACCTCCGCATCCGACGTTATCACAATTGACGGCCATATTATCAACAAGGTCGGCACCTTTCAAATGGCCCTTGCCGCTCACTATTACGGCATACCCTATTACGTTACCGGCACCCCCGATCCCAAACACGCCGACCTTTCAACCGTGCATATTGAAGAGCGCGACGGAGAGGCGGTATTGACGCTTTGGGGTAAAAAGATCACAATGGAGGGAGTGAAAGGCTATTATCCCGCATTCGATATTACACCTCCGGAGCTTTGCACGGGCGTTATTACCGATTTGGGTGTGTATGAGCCGAAACGCTTGGCGGATTACCTTAAAGCAAGCAAAACATAAGCGGCGGGCAAAACTGCCGAAAAGTCGGCGGCTCAGCCGGAAAAAACGGCTTTGATACCCCCCATACCCTTGAACACAGGAGTCTGTTTATGGAAGAACGTGAATATCTTGAATATATCGAAGAACGTCAACTCGTTGCGGATTATATGAAGCGCTTATATGACCGCAATCTTACAACGGCAAGCGGCGGTAATATAAGTATGCGTATCGACGATGAAAAATTCTGTATCACACCCTCCGGCCTCGACAAGGGAAACTTAAGCGCCGATGTCATTGCAATCGTAGGTTTTGACGGAACCAATTTAACGCCGCTTTTAAAACTCAGCATAGAAACGGAAATGCACCGCGCGATTCTGCTGGCACGTCCCGATATAAATGCAGTTGTCCATGCCCATCCGGTATATGCAAGCTCCTTTGCAACGGCAATGCCCTGCCAAATCAACACAACCCTCAACGCCGAAACCTATTACGTTTTGGGAGATGTTGCGAACGTTCCCTACCGCTTAATGGGTACAACGGAGCTTGCACAAATTGTTGCAGAACATATAAAAGACCATAACGCCCTGTTGATGGAAAACCACGGAGCCGTTGCCGTCGGCACCGAACTTTTAACCGCATTCGACCGCATTGAATTATTGGAGCGCGCCGCTCTCATGACCCTTATCACGCAAAATATCAAAGAAAGCCGGGGGCTGTCGGCGGAACAAATCGCCGAAATAAAAGAAATGCGCGGCTATTAATAAGATTACCAAAACACACCGCCAAACATCTCTGCGGACAATCCGAATACTCGCCTTGATAAAAATCGAAAAAAATGCTATGACTGTTATATGAAAATCACATTAATCAAAGACATCCTCGTGTCCGAACCGGACGGACGGACAGTACACGTATACGGCTGGGTGCGCACCAAACGCGACTCCAAAAACCTTTGCTTTATTCAGGTAAATGACGGCTCATGCTTTGCCTCGATACAGCTCACCTTCGACCGCGAAGCCGCTCCGGCACAAAGCGCCGCAAGCGGTACGGACATCGAAAACGAACTTAAAAAAATAAGCACGGGCGCTTCCGTTCACGCCGAAGGAAAACTCATCCCCTCGCCCGCTTCGGGACAAGCGGTGGAAGTCGCCCTTGAACGCCTTGAAGTTCTCGGAGAAGCCCCGGCAGAAACCTACCCCTTACAAAAAAAAGGACACAGCTTCGAGTTTTTGCGCGAAATAGCGCATTTGCGCCCCCGCACAAACGCATTCGGTGCGGTCGCCCGCATGAGAAACCAAATGGCTTTTGCAGTGCATACCTTTTTTCAGGAACGCAGCTTTAACTACGTCCACACCCCCATTATCACCGCAAGCGACACCGAAGGCGCAGGCGAAATGTTTCAAGTAACCACCCTCGACTTGGCAGCCATAGCCGAACGCGGTATAAAAGCCGGCGCAAAGGGTATGAACCCCAATAAAGCCGCCGACTTGGTCGATTACACAAAAGATTTTTTCGGCAAAAGCACCAACCTCACCGTATCCGGCCAATTGGAAGCCGAAACCTTTGCAACCGCCCTTTCGCGCGTCTACACCTTCGGCCCCACTTTCCGCGCCGAAAACTCCAACACACCGCGCCACTTGGCCGAGTTTTGGATGATAGAACCGGAAATGGCCTTTTTCGACCTCGACGACAATATGGACTTGGCCGAAGACTTTATCAAATACCTTTTAAATTGGGCGCTCACCAAATGCGCGGACGACATGGCCTTTTTTAACGAACGCATACAAAAAGGCCTCATCGACACCCTCACGCAGGTTGCATCTTCCGACTTCAAACGCATAAGCTACACCCAAGCCGTCGAAGAATTGGAAAAAAACAACGAGCGATTCGAATTCAAAGCCTATTGGGGCTGCGACTTACAAACCGAACACGAACGCTTTTTAACCGAACAGCTCTATAAAAAACCCGTTATGGTTTACGACTACCCCAAAAACATCAAAGCATTTTATATGAAACTGAACGACGACGGCAAAACCGTCCGCGCCGTAGACGTCCTTGTCCCCGGTATCGGAGAAATAATCGGCGGCTCCCAGCGCGAAGAAAACTACGACAAACTCCTTACGCGCATCCGTGAAATGAACTTAAACCCCGAAGATTACCAGTGGTACCTCGATTTACGCAAATACGGAACCGTCGTCCATTCCGGCTTCGGCCTCGGCTTCGAACGCCTCCTGCGCTACGTTACCGGCATGGCAAACCTGCGCGACGTTATCCCCTTCCCCCGAACCCCCAAATCCGCCGATTTTTAAAATCGATTTTTGAACCCGGCTTTTTTATACTCCTTTTTTTTAAGGGCGCTGCGGGGCGAGCGCCCCGCCGGGTGCTGCGTGCTTCCGCATCCGCTCCATACCGCCGAAAGCCCAAGCTCCAAGCGCGCGGCGGTACGCCTTCGGCGGCACTGCGCCCCCTAGCGCTTCTTCCCTTCCTCAAAATAAATTAAAAAACTTTTCCAAAACTTTGTTTTTTTAGGAATTTTGTGTTACAATGTTTAAAGAGCGGACGTCGTGTCCGCTCTTTAACTCCAGTTTTACGCTTTGCGTAAAACTGGTTACCTATAGCTTTAGCATACATCCGTGTATGCGCCGGAAAGTGTATGGGAAAAGGTGAACCGGACGGGAACATGGCATAAAACCGTGCTTCCTGCTCGGTTTTATGCGACGAGTTTTGCGTTGCAAAACATCGCGGATAATCGGCCTTTCCGCCGTCCATGGCGGGATTTGAAACATTGCGGATAATCCGCTTATCTACATCTGTGCTGTGCGTTATATTAACTTTTTACGAGGGGCGTTATGCACGGTAATACCGGCACATCTGTTATCTTTTCCGCACAAAAAGGGCACAGGGTACTTGACAAAGCCGAACGCGCCCCCATAATTACTCAGCACTCAGCACTCAGCACTCAGCACTCAGCACTCAGCACTCAGCACTCAGCACTCAGCACTCAGCACTCAGCACTCAGCACTCAGCACTCAGCACTCAGCACTCGCGGATAGCCGGCTGTAAATTTACACTTTCGAAAAATCACACACTCAGCATAATTTTCTCATACCCAAACGCGCAAAGCGGATTTTTCCGCTCTGTGCGTTTTTTGTATACACAGGTTCAAAACCGCACGTCCTGCCCGGTTTTGAACTCGTGTTTTACGCTTTGCGTAAAACTCATTATTTACGGCTTTTCCGTACATCCGTGTACGGGTGCAAACGGGCGGCACAAATGGCGCCGCCCGTTTGCACGACGAGTTTTGCGAAGCAAAACTCGCATAAAAATAGCTTTAGGTTCGCAATTCTTAAGAATTGCTCACACTTAAAGATAATATCGAACGTACAGCTGTCAGCTGTATAGGCCGGGTTCTTAGGGGCGGTGCATACAATCGGACGTCCTGTCCGATTGTATGCTTCAAGATTGCCTACGGCAAACGGTTTGCCGCAGGCAATCTTGTTTATATGGAACTGTTCCGGCATCCGTGCCGGGACTGTGAAGGGGGGGGAGAGAATACAGCGGCATTAGATGAAACAGGCGGTGAGGCATGGGCACCGCGCAAAAAATCTGCACATTGTGCAAACGGGCGGCACAAATGGCGCCGCCCGTTTGCACGACGAGTTTTGCTTCGCAAAACATCGCATAAAAAAAACTTTAGGTTCGCAATTCTTAAGAATTGCTCACACTTAAAGATAATATCGAACGTACAGCTGTCAGCTGTATAGGCCGGGTTCTTAGGGCTGGCTAAGCCCTAAGCGGTATTTGGAAGATAGGATGGGTTTTAGGGAAGGAAAGAAACTTTTGTCCGAAAAAGTGTCTTTCCTTCCCTAAGAAAAAGGAGGTATGTTATGGCAAAAAAGAAGTCCGTTTGGGAAGTCTATCTTCGTCCCAACACCTTAACCAAAGAAAACGACCGCGACTGTATTGCGGACGTTCATGCTCACGCCGCAACTCAGCGTAACGAGGACATTGCGGAGCTCATCACAAAGGAGCGCACCGAATTCCGCAAAGAAACCATCATCAACATCCTCAACATGCGCGACAAGGCGGTAAAAGACCTTATCCAAGAGGGAGCGAGCTTTATGGACGGCTTGGTGCAAATAAGCCCGCGCGTGTCGGGTGTGTGGGCAACCGAAAACGCCCCCTACGACGAAAAGATTCACAAACGTACGGTAGACCTCATCCCCACCGCCGACTTACGCACGGTGCTTGACGCAATCGGTGTAAAGGTAATGGGTGCAAAAGAAGAAAGCGCCCGCATTACGGCAATCACCGACACGGCAACGGGCTTAAACGACGGCACCTTAACAATAGGCGACGACATCATCATCGAAGGCAACAAGCTTAAAATAGACGAAACCGACGCGGCACAAGGCGTCTTTTTCCGCCTTGCGGACGGCACGGAGCACAAGGTAACCCGCCGCCTTTCGGTCAATATGCCGAGTCAAATCATCGCCAGAGTGCCTGCGGCGGTACCTGCGGGGAAAGTGGAAGTGGTGGTAAAAACGAAGTACACAAAAGGCGGCACCGCCTTAAAAGAAATACGCGAAATCGTATACGGATATCCGTGTACGGCAAAGGCATAAGGGCTGCTCTCCCTTCGAGCGGGGGAAGGCTCTCCCTACGGGCGGAGGGAGACACTCCCTGCGGGCGGAGGAACGCTCTCCCTCACGGCGGAGGGCTGTTAAATGGTTAATTTAGGTAATTATCAATTACAAATTGAATTATAAGGAGATTTTTTATGAAAACAATCAACAAGCACAAGGCACACGCCTTTAAGGGAGCCGCGGCGCTCATCACAGCCGCACTTTTAGCACTGCTCTTTACCGCCTGCCCCAACGCCGCAGGAGGCGGAACGGGCGGGAACACGGGAGGAGGCTCGTCCGACGGCGGAAGCACAATTACCCCCGACGCGGCTGTTCTTACCCTGGACCCTGCCAACAAAACGATAGAAATCACGGTAAAAACCTCGGACGGGAGCGCCGTAACGGTGGAGGGTGCGGACAAAACAAGCGTAACAAGCGGCAAAAAAACCGAGCTTACCGCAGCGGGGGACACAATCATCTTAAAAAGCGGTAAAATTACGGAGCTTGACTGCATAAACACCAAGCTTACCGCCCTTGACGTACGGGGGCTTTCCTCCTTGCAGGAACTCGCCTGCTTGAGCAACCAATTAACCGCGCTTAATGTGGACAATGTAACCGAGCTGAAATATCTGAACTGCGTCATAAATGAACTGGATGCCGCAGCCCTTACCGCCGTATTAAACGGCTTACCCGCACGGGCGGAAAGCGACGGTGCGAAATGCATACTTTTCAGAGAAGACCCGCCGTTTCCCGAGCAAAACTACAAATTTGAAGCCCCTGTTCCCGAAGCTTTGGAAGCAGCCTTTAAAAAAGCCCGGGACGAAAAACACTGGAAGCTCCAAAAATACAACAGTGAGGGCGTCCTTACAAAAATTGTCCTGCCGGGAGACCCCGGCACGGCAAGTCTTACCCTGGACCCTGCCAACAAAACAATAAAAGTTACGGTAACAACCTCCGACGGGAGCGCCGTAACGGTGGAGGGTGCGGACAAAACAAGCGTAACAAGCGGTGCGGAAACCGTACTTACCGCAACGGGGAAGACAATCATCTTAAAAAGCGGTAAAATTACGGAGCTTAAATGCTATGATAACAAGCTTACCGCCCTTGACGTACGGGGGCTTTACCACTTGCAAAAGCTGGACTGCTACGGCAACCAATTAACCGCGCTTAAGGTGGACAATTTAACCAAGCTGAAAACTCTATTCTGTCACAAAAACAAACTGGATGCCGCCGCCCTTACCGCCGTATTAAACGGCTTACCCGCACGGGCGGAAAGCGACCATGCAGAATGCGCACTTTTTAGCGAAAGGCCGGTCGATAACGACGAAAACTACCAATTTGATGAAGAACCTGTTCCCGAAGCCTTGGAAGCAGCCTTTAAAAAAGCCCGCGACGAAAAACACTGGCGCCCCCTAAAACTCTACTATACTAACATCTTTTCAGATTTTGTACTGCCGGGAGAAGCGGAGTACGGCACGGCGGTTCTTACCGTAGACCCTGCCAATAAAAAGATAAAAGTTACGGTAACAACCTCCGACGGAAGCAAGGTAGACGTGTTGGGCGCGGACAAAATAAGCATAAAAAGCGGCAAAGAAACCGAGCTTACCGCGGCGGGGAAAAGAATCATCTTAAAAAACGCCCAAATTACGGAGCTTATCTGCCGGGATAACAAGCTTACCGCCCTTGACGTACGGGGACTTTACCACTTGCAAAAGCTGGACTGCTACGGCAACCAATTAACCGCGCTTGATTCGGTAAAAAAGACACCCAAGCTGAAAACTCTATACTGTCACAAAAACAAACTGAATGCCGCCGCCCTTACCGCCGTATTAAACGGCTTACCCGAAAGACAGGCAAGCGACAGCGCAATATGCATACTTTTCAGCGAAGACCCGGGCGATAACGAGCAAAACTACCAATTTGACGGCACAATTCCCGCAGATTTAAGAGCAGCCTTTGAAAGTGCCCGGGACGAAAGAAACTGGAGCCTCCAAAAATACACCGGTTCGAACATGAGTGAAGAATTTGAGCTGCCGTAAAAGAGATTAAGAATGTACCTCCTGAGTACATTCTTAATCAACGAGTTTGAGGCTTTGCCTCAAACATCGCAGGGTGTGGAACCGCCGCGCGTCCTGCGCGGTTTTGAATTTGACTTTTGGGCGGTGCGACACCGCCCAAAACGTCGGGGATATAAAGCTTTTCCGAACGTCCTGTTCGGGATACAAAATAAATTCATAGTTTTTTTCGGAAAAAGTCTGTTTTTTTTCATATCAAACCTAATAATATATATGGAGGTTGGTATGAAAAAAGCTACACACAAGCGAACGTATAAGGACTCCGTGTTTGCCGACTTTTTCGGAGCGGATAAGTCGGCAAAAGCAAACTTTATCAGTTTATACAATGCATTGCACGGAACACAGCTGCCGCTTGACTGTGAGCTGCGTCATATCAGACTGGAACAAATCCTGTATATGAACTTTTACAACGATGTGTCTTTCCTTGTAGATAACAAAGTCATTGTACTTGCAGAACACCAGTCTACCGTCAACTTGAATATGCCGTTCCGTTTTTTGGAGTATGTCGTACGCCTGTATGAGCAGATACAAAATCCGCGCGATAAGTATTTGCGCCGTTTGGTTAAAATTCCTACTCCCGAATTCTACGTGTTTTACAACGGAGAAGAAGATTTCCCGGAATATAAAACGCTAAAACTTTCCGACGCTTTTATGACGGCCGGCTCACAGCCGAACCTTGAACTCATTGTCGAAGTGGTGAATATCAATCAGGATAAAGCACATACAATTCTTGAGCAGTGCAAACCGCTTGCTCAGTACAGTTTATTTGTAGACACAGTGCGAAAACACCTCAAGCTTGACAGAGAAAAGGGCTTTGAAAAAGCTGTACAGGAATGTATAAATAATGATATACTTAAAGAGTACTTGGAGCGCAAATCGCGGGAGGTAATGAATATGTTATTGGCGGAATACGATTACGCAACCGATATAGCGGTTCAAAGAGAAGAAAGCGAAGCTATCGGGCTTGAAAAAGGCGCCCGGCAAAAAGCTTTGGAAACGGCACGCATATTAAAACAGATGGGAGATTCAAATCAAAAGATAATACAAGTTACCGGGCTTTCCGAGGCGGAAATAGAAAAACTGTAAAGCCTTACGCTTTTTTGCTCCGCCCTCGGCAAAATCATCCGCCTCGGGTTTATCCCCTTCCCCGCGCTCTTTGCGTCCTCTGCGGTTTTACCGGCTTCCCCGTTTTTCGCTCAAACCTTCTTCTTGAATAAAAGCCCGTAATCGGGTATTATGTACCATTATGAACAGCGAAAAAAAGCTTATCGACGAAGATATGCTGGAAGCCCTGTTGTATCTTTCGCGCCTGGCTCCTTCATCAGTCGATATCAAAACTTTAAAAAATCAAACGGAACAAATTGTCGCATACTTGGATATTCTGTCGCGTTTTGACGACAGCGAAAATCCCTACGACGCCTATCCTTCAACCGACGCCGATGCTCTGCGCGAAGACGAAATCGAAAAAGGCCTCGATATTCCCGAACTTAAAAAAATGACCGGCGAATTTATGGACGGTTATTTCCGCGTCCCGAAAGTTTTGGGAGAGGGAGCATAGCCGCTATGGAACAATATACGATTAAAGATACCTTACACTCTTTTAATGATAATGCTCAAAATAAAACGCCAAGCCGTTCGCTGGTTGAAAAAAAAGCGGCAGCCTTTGAAGAAGATAAAAAAAGTGCCGCCCCTCTGAACGCCTTTTTGGAAATCTATTCCGATGCTCCCGCTAACGCTCAAAAATGCGATGAAGAGCGGGAAGCCGCCCGCTGTTCAGGTACCCTTGACGAACTGCTTACAAAAAAACCGCTTTTAGGCGTTCCCTTTGCCGTAAAAGACAATATTTGCGTTAAAGGAAAAACGCACACGTGCGGAAGTCATATTTTGGAAGGCTATACCGCTCCCTACAGCGCAACGGTTATCCGCCGCTTAACCGATGCGGGAGCCGTTCCCCTCGGCCGCTGTAATCAGGACGAATTTGCCATGGGCTCTTCAACCGAATATTCGGCATACGGGCCGACGCGCAATCCCGTAAACCGCGATTATGTAGCAGGCGGCTCTTCGGGAGGCTCGGCAGCGGCGGTCGCTTCGGGCATGGTTCCCTTTGCCCTCGGTACGGAAACGGGCGGTTCGGTACGCTTACCGGCTTCTTATTGCGGCGTTTACGGATTAAAACCCACCTACGGTTTGTTGAGCCGATGGGGAGTTACCGCTTTCGGAAGTTCCCTTGACCAGGTCGGTGTTTTCGGCTCAAGTCCTGCCGACATTGCCCTCCCCCTCAGTATAATGGCGGGAAAGGACCCGCACGACGATACCTCATGCGATCTTCCTTCCGGCAGTGAAATCGCTCCCGCTTGTCCTCCCTTGAGCGATGAGGCTTTTGCTTCCTTAAAAATTGCCGTGCCGCGTCAATTTGCCGAAGCAAAAGGACTCGACGCTGAAGTCGCTTCGATTTTTGAAAATGCGCAGTCATGGTTTAAAGAGCGCGGAGCTTCCATAGAGCTTGTCGACATTCCCGTTTTGGAAGCGTCCATCGCCTCCTATTACGTTATCGCCTTAAGTGAAGCCGCCAGTAATTTAAGCCGTTTTGACGGTATCCGCTACGGTAACCGAAAGGACAGCGGAGAGGGCTATGAAGAATTGTTTATTAAAACAAGAAGCGAAGGCTTCGGTGCGGAAGTAAAACGGCGCATTGTTATCGGAAACTACGTATTATCGGACCAGTTTTCAGGCACCTATTACAGACGGGCGATGGGGGTACGCGCACGCATACAGCGCGAAATCGCCGCTCTCTATAAAACCTACGGCTGTATCTTGTGTCCCACATCGCCGACTCCGGCATTTAAGCTCGGACAAAAAACCGAAGACCCCGTGGCAATGTATTTGTCCGATATGTTTACGGTTTTTGTAAATCTAAGCCGTACCGCTTCCGTAAGCGTACCTGCGGGAACCACAAGCGCGGGACTTCCGGTCGGTATTCAGTTTGCAGGCCCCATGTTCAGTGAAAACCGCCTGCTTTCAACGGCTCAGTCTTGGCACTGCAGCCGCGGCGGAAATGAGCGTAACGGAGATGCAAAATGAGTTTGACTTACCGTGTTGTTATCGGCTGTGAAATACACTGCCAGCTTACTACAAAAACAAAGGCCTTTTGTGCCTGCGAAAACCGTTACGGCGGTATGCCCGACACCCGCGTATGCCCCGTCTGTTTGGGACTTCCCGGCGCCATGCCGCGCGTAAGCAAGGGTTATGTAAAAATGGGCGTTATCGCAGGTACCGCGCTTAACTGCTCGATTGCGCGCTTTACAAAGTTTGACCGCAAGCACTATTTTTATCCCGACCTTGTAAAGGGGTATCAAATTACGCAAAACGACATTCCCCTGTGCAGTGCGGGTTACGTCGATATTCCCTACCGGCATTTAAGCGAAGATTTACAGCCGGGCGGTACACATCATTACGGTAAAAACGCCGCAGGACAGCCGAGCGATATAGACGGCCTGTATAAGAGGGTGCGTATAGAGCGTATCCACTTGGAAGAAGACGTCGGGAAAAGCCTGCACTTGGAAGGAGCCCACAGCTATATCGACTATAATCGTTCGGGGACTCCTCTGATCGAAATCGTTACCAAACCCGATATGAATTCACCCGAAGAAGCGGCTCTTTTAATGCAAAGCATTCAGGAAATCCTGCGCTATGTAAATATCACAAAGGGTAATTTGGAAGACGGCAATATGAGGTGCGATGCGAACATCAACCTCGTTATAAACGAAGACGAAACGGAATTCCGCACGCCTATTTCCGAAATCAAAAACTTAAACTCGTTCCGCGCGATAAAAGAAGCCTGTACCTACGAAATCGGCCGCCAGCTTGAAGAGTTTAAAACAAGCCGTAAAGAATTCGAAATCGGTTATAAAAACACGATGGGCTGGGACGAAGCAAAGGGCGAAACGGTCATTCAGCGTACAAAAAATTCGTTTATAGATTACCGCTTTGTCGTAGAACCCGATATCAAACCCTTCAGCTTATCGGAGGAATTTATCTCGGATGCCGCAAAAGAGGTCGGAGAGCTTCCCGAAGCAAAGCGCACAAGATTCAAAAAAGAATACGCTCTTTCTTCATTTGACGCCGAAACCCTCACCTCAAGCCGCGCCCTTGCCCTCTGGTTTGAAAAGGCGGCGGAACTTTCCAAAGACGTTAAAAAAACGGCAAACTGGATTTTAGCCGAGCTTTTGGCGGTATTAAACGAAAAAGAACTGTCGATAGATGAAATCGGCATTACACCCGAACACATAGCCTCTTTAAGCAATGCCGTGACCGACAAAAAAATCACCGGCAAGCAGGCTAAAGAAGTGTTTTCCGCGATGATTGAAAGCGGCAAAATGCCCGAAACAATCATCAAAGAAAAGGGAATGGAGGTTGTTTCCGACAGCGGCGAAATCGCGGTTTTTGTCGATGAAGTTATAAAAGAAAACGCCCAAGCGGTCGCCGACTATAAGGGCGGAAAAACAAACGTATTCGGCTGGCTTATGGGACAGATTATCAAAAAATCGGGCGGAAAAGCGACTCCCGCCGTTGCAGCCGCTCTTTTAAAAGCGGAATTGGAAAAAAGCTGAAAAATGACGGAGCGGGAAGCGGCGGTACGGCGCTGTAACGATGCATTGAAAAAACGCTTCGGTGAGGTAGTACGGGCGCGCGGCCCCTATCTGTACACCAAAAAGGGTGTGCGCATTACCGACCTTTACCTCGATGAAGGCCGCGCCGTTTTGGGACGGGGCTGCTCCGGCTCACACGCTTTCCGTGTTCTTAAAAACACGCTGGAACGCGGCGAAACCGGCTCTTTTCCGTCGGCATACGAAACCCGCTTCCAAAAAGCCGTGCTTTCCCTTATTCCCGGCTACGATTACGCCGCCCGGTTTTCAGGCGAGGACTCTTTACTGCGTGCGGCCGCCTTTTATCAGTCGGGATGTATGGATGTACCTGTGGCGGTCTCTCGGGCAAACAGTGCTTTGCGCGTCAAACTTTGGCGCCCCTGGCAAACGGAAACCGCTGACGCCGAAATGCTCGAAAACGGAACAGCGGCGGTCGGCACAACACCGGGGTCGATTGCCGAAGGCGTCCTCGCCTTTTATCCGCCCCTCGCCTTGCAGGAGGCGGGCCTTATAGCCGTATTTAAAGCGGGAAACAAGCCTTTTCCGCCTTCGGATCCGTGTTCGGGAGCCTTATTGAATGCTCTTACACGTTCAATCTACGATTTGCAGCGCGAAATTCCCAAGCGGGGCGAAAAAGATTGGGGCCGTTTCGATACGGTTTTAAGTCCGTACTTTGAACGAAGGGGAGCTTATCTTATACCCGTAATTAAGGCTGAACAATACGAGGCCTTTGTCCTTCACTGCCTCGACTGCCGTCTCTTAATTCCGCCCTTCCCGGCCCCCGCCTTAGTGCCTGTTGGCGTAAACGAAGGCGATTTTTCGCGTTTAAAACAAACCCCTTTTCAATAGGGCATGAATTTGTAACCGCAAAACAACCGCGGTTTAGGAGGTATGTATGCAGCCTGATATGCTTTTGCATTGCATAAAATTGGTATTAGGCGGAATTGCCGCCTTTTTAGCGATTTTTCTGTGGTCAAAAACCAGGGAAGCCGCATGGATTGCCGTTATAGCGGGAACGGTTACCTCCTATGCAGGCCTTGTCTACAATGTATTGATTGTATTCGGCATCACGGTTGAAAAAAGCGCGGTTCCCTCAATAGCGGGTATAAGCCTTATAACGCTCCTGTTTACGGTGATTCCGCAGCTGTTTTTTATCGCAGGCTTTATTATCGCCCTGGTTTCACGAAGAAGAATATAGCGTAACCCGGGCCGGCTGCCGTCTCTTACGGAAGTTCCCCTTTATTCGTATAAAAAGCAGGCAATTTGATGGTCGGTACCGTTTGTGCCCTTTTGCAGTAATTCGGGCTGACAGTTTTTACAGCGTTCCATACGGTTCGGACAGCGGTCGTAAAAATAGCATCCGGGCCGCTGACGGTCGGGAGCGGGAACGTCGCCCGTTAAGATAATGCGCTGACGCTTAGCTTCAACTTCGGGGTCGGGAATGGGGGCTGCCGAAAGCAGGGCCTTGGTATAGGGATGGAGGGGATTTGCATATAAATCCTTATAATCGCTTATTTCCACAATCTTTCCCAAATACATAACGGCAATGCGGTCGGAAATATACTGAATAACCGCCAAATCGTGGGCAATAAAAAGATAGGTAAGGCCCATCTCTTTTTGAACGTCTTTAAAGAGGTTTAAAATCTGTGCCTGAATCGATACGTCCAAGGCTGAAACCGGCTCGTCTGCAAGGATAAGGCTCGGATTTAAAGCCAAAGAGCGCGCAATACCGATACGCTGTCTTTGTCCGCCCGAAAATTCATGGGGATAGCGGTTTTTAAAAAACTTTGAAAGGCCGACCAATTCCATTAAATTTTCAACACGCTTGTCTATTTCGTCCTCGGAGATTTCGATAATACCGCGCTGTTTATATATGCGCAAAGGCTCGGCGATAATCGAAGCAGTGGTCATGCGCGGGTTTAAAGAAGCATAGGGGTCCTGAAACACCATTTGAATGTTTTTGCGCGCTTCCAAAAGCTCGCCCTTATTCATCTTCGTTAAATCCTTGCCGTTAAAGATAACTTCACCGGCGGTCGGCTTATACAGCTGGGCAACGGCACGCGCAACGGTTGATTTCCCGCAGCCCGACTCCCCTACCAAACCGAGGGTTTCGCCTTTTTTTAACGTAAAATCGATACCGTCAACCGCATATATGTAATTCTTTTTTCCGCCGAATAAGCCTTCGCTTCCGGCCGGAAAGTGCATTTTAAGATTTTTTACTTCAAGCAGATTCTGCATTATATTCTCCTAACTAACTTATTCGGCCTTTTCCTTTTCATCGGCATAGAGCCAGCATGACGTACAGTGTCCGTTTGCAAACTCTTTAAGCGGCGGATACTTTTTTTTGCATATATCGCTCGCCTTGCTGCAGCGAGGGAAAAAGGGACAACAGGGCGGAAGGTCTATAACATTCGGCGGCTGTCCCGGAATCGAATAAAGACGCTCGGCGTTTTCCTTATCGAGGCGCGGAACCGATTGAATAAGACCGCGCGTATACGGATGCTTGGGCTCTTTAAAAATGTCTTCGGTATTGCCACGCTCTACCACACGGCCCGCATACATAACGCAAATGGTATCGCACATACCTGCAACGACGCCGAGCGAATGCGTTATCATAATAACCGCGGTTCCGAGTCTGCGCGAAAGATCCTGCATAAGTTCAAGAATTTGTGCTTGAATCGTTACGTCCAGGGCCGAAGTCGGTTCGTCCGCAATAAGGATTTCAGGATTGCATGAAAGTCCCATTGCAATCATAACGCGCTGCCTCATGCCGCCTGAAAATTGATGCGGATAATTATCTATACGTTTTTCCGGCGCGGGGATACCGGCCAATTTAAGCATTTCTATCGCTTTTATTTTTGCAGCTTTTTTATCCAGTTTTTGGTGAAGCATAATCGTTTCAACCATTTGAGTGGAAATGCGTAAAAACGGATTTAAACTGGACATCGGGTCTTGAAATATCATCGATATTTTGTTTCCCCGTATGTTTTGAATTTGTTTTTCGCTTAATTTAAGCAAATCTTCACCGTGAAAAAGCACTTCGCCGCCCATTATTTTTCCCGGCGGGTTGGGAATCAAATTCATAATCGAAAGGTTTGTAACACTTTTTCCGGACCCCGATTCGCCTACAATTCCCATCGTTTCGCCCTTGCGTAAATCGAATGTAATACCGTCTACGGCTTCTACAACGCCTTCGTCCGTATTAAAATAAGTACGAAGGTCTTTTACTTGTAGAATAACTTCATCTTGTATACTTGTGTTTTCCATTCAGTGTGCCTCAAACCTTGTTTTTACTTTGCGGATCGAAGGAATCGCGCAAACCGTCGCCCAAAAAGTTCATTGCGAACAAAAAAACGGTCATAACGATTGCCGGAACCAAAAGCAGCCACGGATACAATTCCATACCCTTTACGCCGTCGGCAACCAAAGAACCCCATGATGCAAGGGGCGCCGAAACGCCCAAACCCAAAAAGGATAAAAAGCTTTCGCTCATAATAAACGAGGGCAAAGAAAGGGTTGAATATACGATAACGATACCCAAGGTATTGGGTAATAAATGGCGGAATATAATACGGGCAGAGCTTGCTCCCATAGAACGGGCGGCTTCGACAAATTCCGAATTTTTCAAACTGATAATTTGACCGCGTACCACACGGGCAATCGTAAGCCATGAGATAAGGGCGATGGCGACAAACAAAATAAAAACGTTTCGCCCCAAAATCGCCATCATAATAATAACGATGAGCATATAAGGAAGGCCGTACATAATATCGACAAAGCGCATAAGGGCGTTGTCTATCCAGCCTCCCGCATAGCCTGCAATCGAACCTAAGGTAACGCCTATAATAAGAGCGGTTACGGTTCCTAAAAGACCGATGGCTATCGAAATACGCCCGCCGTAAATGGTTCGGGAAAGCACATCGCGTCCCAAACTGTCGGTACCGAGAATATAACGTCTTTGATGAATCGGATTGACTTTTATATCTTCTTCCATCGCTGCGATTTCCGCGCTTTCTTTTTCGGTATATTCGCTGCGTTTTTCCTTTGCCATAATTTTTGCAATATAGGCTTTTTTTTGCGCAATCATAATTTCGCCGGCCGGTTTAAAAGACGGCCGTAAATATATGTGATCCAAGTACTGCTGTTCGTAAGGATAAATGGGCAAAACGGGGGCTAAAAACGAAACCAAAATATAAAAGCCCACAACGTATAAACCGATAAGCGCCATTTTATTTTTTTTAAGCCGTTTCCAAGCGTCGTCCCACAAGGACACGGGTTTCATAACCTGATTGAATTCATTTACGGCCTGTTCCGCATGTTTTTTGCGTGTTTTAAATAACACCGTAAACCTCCTTCTATTTATATGAAATACGCGGGTCAAGTAAGCCGTATATAATATCGACGACCAAATTCATGACAACCAAAATAAGCGAATATACGATAACCGTACCCATAATAAGGGTATAATCACGGTTCAAAGCCGACTTTACGAAAAAGTTTCCGAGCCCGGGAACAAGAAAAATCTGCTCTACAACTACCGAACCGGTAACAATACCTGCAAAGGCGGGCCCCAAATAGCTGACAACGGGCAGCATTGCGCCTTTAAGAACGTGTTTTACAATAACGACAGACTGTTTTAATCCCTTTGCACGTGCGGTGCGTATATAGTCCGAACGCAATACTTCCAAAATACTTGCGCGGCTTAAACGGGCTATATAGGCAAAATACGGAAAAGCGAGGGTAATCGCCGGCATAATAAGGGTTTTTAAGCCCGCCCTTCCGGTTATCCAGCCCGATGTGGGAAGCCACTTTAACTTCATAGCTAAAATAAGCATCAATACCGGCCCGACTACAAACAGCGGAACGGATATACCGATAACCGCCGCGGACATTGCCGCATAATCGATCCTCGTGTTTCGATTTAAAGCCGATACAATACCTACACTTACTCCCAGTAAAAGAGCAATACAAAGCGAAACGACACCGAGGATTAACGAATTCGGTAAACTGGTAAATATAAGTTCGTTAACGCTGTAATCTTTGTTTTTAAAAGAAGGTCCCAAATCTCCGCGCAAAACATCGCCCATATAACGTAAATACTGTTTAAACAAGGGCTCGTCCATATGATATTTTTTTAAAAGGTTTTGCATTACCTCCGGCGTAACTTTTTTTTCACGCGAAAAAGGGCCGCCCGGTGCCAGCCTTATTAAAAAAAAGCTGAGCGTTACAATTAAAAACATAGTCGGGATTAAGCTAAGCACCCGACGAAATATGAATTTTCCCATTTTTTCCTCATTTGCCGTGTTTTTCAGTTCGAATAAACCGCCTTTTGCTTGAATATAAAAGCGATTAAAAGCGGTTTATTCAAACCGGAGCCGTTACAAAAGAAAATACGTTGTATTGAAAAGACGTGAGGGCGGCACTTTACTGCGCACCCCCTTGTTACGGCTCGGGGCTGTCTCAAAAGTTGTTACTTTTCGGCCAGCGCAGGAGCTGTTCAAAAACCGAAGTTTTTGAACAGCTAAAATAACTTATTTTTTCTTCATACCGACCCAGGGATGGATATCCAAGGTATTGACATACCAGCCGTCCCACTTGTTAAGGTCAATCATATTCGGAGAAACATAGTAATAGAAGGGAATAACAGCCTGATCCCTCGTTATTACCATTTCTTCGGCTGCATTTAAAACAGCCATGCGTTCCGGACCTGCAGGCATTTTGGAAGCCTTGTCGATTAAAGCATCGTATTCCTTGTTGTTGTAGCGGCCGTCGTTGTTTCCGCCGGTCGAAAGGAAGAGTTCCAAAAAGTTCGACGGATCCTGATAGTCGGCAGCCCGGCCGGCACGTGCGATTTCAAAATCGTTTGCCTGGCGCTTGTCAAGGAAGGTTGCCCATTCCAGGTTTGCAAGTTCGATATTGATACCCAAATTGGTTTTCCACTGCTGCTGCATAAACTCGGCGATTTTTTTGTGACCTTCATTTGTATTGTAAATAACGGTCATCTTGGGGAAGCCCTTACCGTTGGGATAGCCGGCCTCGGCAAGCAGTTTTTTTGCTTCGGCAACGTTAAATTCGTTTCCCTTAGCGGTGGTGTAACCGTTCATGGGGGGAACAACGGCCGTTGCGGGAACCTGTCCTGCACGGGTTACTTTTTCAACCAATTCTTTGCGGTCAAAAGACATACCCAAGGCTCTGCGGACGCGTACATCGCTTAATACCTTGTTGTTTACATTAAGATAGTAGTAATAGGACGTAGCCATCGGAGCCGGATGATAATCGTCGCGAAGCTTTATTTCATCGAGCATTTCGGTCGGAGTGCTGGTTGCCCAATCGATTTCGCCGCTCTTGAATTTTTGATAGGCGGTGGTTTCGTTTTCAATCGGAAGAGCAACAAGGCGCGAAATATGTACGTTCGCCTTATTCCAGTACTTTTTATTTTGAACAAGGGTAACCTTATCCTGGGGAACCCAGCTTTCAAGAACAAAGGGACCGTTTCCGACAAAGTTTTTGGGCTTAATCCAATCGGTACCGAATTTTTCGATAGCGTGCATCGGAAGCGGAGAGAATGAATAGTGAGCCATCATATCGACCGCATAAGGAACGGGCCCTACCAAGGTTACTTCAAAGGTTTTTTCATCAACGGCACGGATACCTACCGCTTCTTTACCGGCTTTTCCGGCATTGTATTCGGTAGCACCCTTGATAACCATAGCGGGCATATATGCATAGGTTGCCGCCGTTTCGGGGGATAAGTAATAGAGCCATGAATCCACAAAGGTTTGGGCGGTAATTTTTTTACCGTCGCTCCATGTGCAGTCGCGAAGCTTGAATGTAATAACATCCTGAGAAGCGTTGCGGCTCCAGCTTTCGGCAACACCGGGAACGGGGCGGCTCGTCTTGGGATCGTAGCCTACCAAGCCTTCAAACAAGGCCATATACAAACGGTGTTCGGGAACGCCTTCGATTTTTGACGGATCCAAGGACTGGGGTTCCGTACCGTTGTTAAAAATAAATTCGGCACCCTTGCCGCCCGCTCCGCCTGAACAGCCGATCAGGGCTAAAGCGAGCATGAGCGCAACAGCTGAAAAAGCTGTAAGTAAAAACCTTTTTTTCATAGTATCCTCCTGAAAAAAGCAATGTTATTATTTTACCCTACATTTGTTTCTATTTCAAGTAATAAATGCATTTTTTTATCTTAAAAGCCGCATTTTTTTTAATAAAAATGTTTTTTTTTAATCCCACTGCAGTAAAATCTTTTTAATTCTTTTTAATTCTATTGAAATCTCTTTTGTTCTAAGATATAATCGCTTAGAATATATTTATAATTATACATCCTGAATCGGGAGGACTTATGGCCGTATCGAAAAAAACGTTGAGCACAGTTGTTTTACAGCTCGCCCTTGCTCTTTTTTTACTTGTATCGGGTATTTTAACTCTTCAGCTCGACGGCGGTTTTTGGGGTAAACTCCAAGCGGGTGTCGGCGGCAACGAAGTGGCATCGGCCGTCAGAGGTCTTTTGAAAGGAGACCCCGCAAACATCGTTATCATTGCGATAGGAATCTGCGAATTGATTGCCGGTATCTTTTTACTGGCAAACTTTTTTGTCGACACCGGAAAGGTTACCAACACCTTTGTCTTCATTATAATCATCATGTGGATTGCGGTGATTGCCCTGATTGACGTTATGGGAAAAGGCGGCCTCTTATACGGCGCCTTCAATTCGGCGGGCTCGTTTTTATCTTTTTTAAAAAGTCTGTCGGCACACTTGCTGGTGTTGGGAGCCCTGTTTACCGTGTGGAAACGCTGATTATCCGGCCTTCGTACGTTTAAAACAAACCGGCTTGTCCGAAAAAGCAATCGGTTTTCCGGCAAGCCTCTTATCGGTCCATTAGCTCAGCAGGATAGAGCGGCTGCCTCCTAAGCAGCAGGTCGCACGTTCGACTCGTGTATGGGCCATTTACTCCGGTATTACTTGACATACCGGCCCTTGTAGGTTAACCTGAATATATGTACGACGATACATTCGACGAAGAGGACGATTTCGAAGAAGACTTTTATGCCGACATTCCGGATGAAGCCTTCTACTATGAAGAATCGGCTCATAAATACGGTTTTAAACTCGGTTATAAAGAAGCGTCGGAGGGCATAGACTCCGAAAGCACGGTTGAAAATTTTAACTATCCGAAAGACGCCGATCCGGAAGCTGTTGAAATATTTAAAGATGCGTATTTTGAAGGTGTCGATAAATTCAACAGCGAATTCGATGACGACGAAGAGGATGAATGGGATTAAGCCGGGCTATTTTCGCTTTTGAGTTTTACCGAAACCGTAATAACAGCCTCTTTCCGTAAATCCGGCAAAGCCGTCTTGGCTCGCGTTGAATTTATCCATACCGTCTCCGTAATGACATAAAAACATTTTACGTTTTACATCTTCAGGCAGGGTTTTTAGTTCTTCATAGGATGCATGTACGCCGCCGGAAAAAAACTGACAGTCGTGGAATATCCATTCAATACCGGGGTAACGGCGCAGTATAAAATCAAAAAGGTCCGGATCAAAGCGGGTATCGCCCGAAAATAAAATACGCTCGTCAACCAGAATACCGCAGGAATAAAAAGACTGCTTCCAGCTTCCCGTATTATCGGGGATATGTTTTGTGCGGTACAGCTTAATATCGATGCTTCCGCATGAACTTTGATACAGCGGACGCGGACGGGCCGAAATCAGTTCGGGCTTAATTTGCGTAAAATAGTCGTCAAAACTTAAATACTGTCCGTTTGTATATTCCCCGTAGGACATTCCGCCCCTCAGCGATTGATTCCACAAAATATTCTTATAATAATCCGTAATAATAATTGAAGGTTTCGCCTTTGTTGCGTAGCGGCCCATTAAACCCGCCTCTTCCAAACCTCCTATATGATCCGCATGGGAATGGGTAATAAGGAGATTCCGTACTTTCGTAATATTTGAATTGTACATGTAAAAAGCATAAGGACACATCGTTCCGCAGTCTACGAGTAAATGATCCTTGCCCTTAATAATAAGTAGATTTGTTTGAAAATATTTTTTTGAAAAAGCGCTTCCCGTTCCTACAAAAAAGAACTCCAACTCGCCGTCGTTTTCAAAATGAATTGTATCTGCAAAGGGTTTTATTTCCATATGACTATTATAGCACAGTTCACCGGATTTTTCAGGAATTTACCGAAGATTTTAAATCACCGCTTCCCGATAATCAGTGTATTGCCAATACACTGTGCAGCTTGTATACATCCTTAACTCCGTCGACAAGAATCCCTCCCATTCCCATTTCCAGGGGAACGGCTATATCTATATCGTAGCGGTCTCCTATACTTATACACCGCTCAACGGAAACACCGGCTTGCTTTGCGGCAAGGTCGAATATTTTTACGTCGGGTTTCGATATGCCGCAGGTATCAAGACCGAGTACACCGCTGAAAAAGGGGTCCGCCCCCAAGGCGGTGAGGGTTTTACGGCCTACCGAAACGGGATTGTTCGTAACACAAATAAGTTTATAAGATGCGCTAAGGTTTGCAAGAGCGTCGCACAATTTTTTATCGGCTTTTAAATAACGAGCGGGCTCTATCAATTCTTTACGCCATGCAATACTTTCGCTTATGGGAACCCCCATATCTTTTAACACGTTGCCCATGGACAGCTGTTTGCCGCCGTGAAGTTTAGCCCACTCTTCGCGGTATGATTTCACCATTTTAAGCGCTTTTTTCAGCTCCAAATTGCGGGTTTCGGCAAAGCGGCGGATTTGACAGTCCGTCTGTTCTTTTATATATTTCGTGTGCGAGTACAGGGTTCCGTCTATATCAAAGATGAGCGCCGCCGTTTTTTCCGGTATACGGTAAATGGTCATAACTGCTCCCTCCCTTATAAAGCCGTATTAAACGCCGGGGATGTCTGAAAGCCGTATGTTTTCAGACACATTGATTTATTTTACCAGTTTTTCAATAATATTGCGATTATCCAAAAGATGGCTCAAAGATTGATTGTGATGAAGGCGCGCAATAATATTTGCAAACAAGCCGCTTACATCGGTATTGATATACCACTCGCAGTTTAAAAGCTCTTCGTGATACACGGCGTTCGTTCCGATTATTCGATAAAAGTGCCCTTTCGCATAGGCTTCATTGAACAGTTCAATCGCATTGCCGGTAAAAAAGGGCAGACTGATTGCCGCAATTACCTTTGTCGCTCCCTGTTCTTTAAGGAATTCCATCGCTTTTAAAAGAGTGCCGCCGGTACCGAGCATATCATCGGCTAAAAAGGCGACCTTACCGTGAACGTCTCCGAGCAGTTTTATCGATTTTATATTCGTATCTTTTGCATTTTGCGTAACGATTGAATAATCGCGCTCTTTATAAATCATCGCAAGGGGTTTTTGCAAGCCCGCCGAATAAAATTTATTGCGGTCAACCGCACCCGTATCCGGAGCGACAATAACGATATCTTCCGTGTTACCCGTCAAATCGACCAGCTTCGTAAGTTCGCGAATAATTTGATAGCTTGCGTGCAGGTTTTCCAAGTTAATGCGGGAAAAGGCATTTTCTATTTCGCGCGAATGGATATCAAGGGTAATGATACGGTTTACGCCCATATTCTCGTAAATATGGCCTAAAAGACTGGCCGTCAAGCCTTCTCTTCCCTTTTTTTTGTGCTGGCGGCTGTACGGATAAACGGGCACGACAAGGGTAATCTTTGAAGCCCCCGCCTGGCGTACCGCATCGATTGTAACGAGCATGGACATAATATGGTCGTTAACCGAAAGCGAGCATTTATTTTTACCGCCGTTTAAGCTCAAAACCTGATGATTTTCCACATCCTGGAAAATATATACGTCTTTTCCGCGTATACAGCTTTTAATTTCGGTTTTGAACTCGCCGTTCATAAAATATGTAAATTCCGTTTCCGTTTTAAAAAGCGGTGCGCGATAGGAATCAACATTACCGCGTACACAAAGGTCGGCTGTTTTTAAATCATTAAAATAATTTATATCTTTTACAAGTTCGTCTTTTTCTTTTGCATAACGTTTTAAAATCCCGTCGGATTTTAAATTAAATCGATGTTTATAAATATGCCGTAAATGTGCAATCACGGCATCCGCAAAAACCTGTCCGCCGGGACAGGCTATAACGGCAAGATTTGTAGGGTCGCAATAGGGCATGGCATCCTCTTTTTTATGTACCTATCTTAGTTATATCACGCTTTTCGTTTTTTGTATAGTCAATACCGCTCGTATATGTTATACTGTAATAAATTCAGTATGCGGAGGATAATATGGTGCCACGCTCGTTTGAAGATTTACTTACGGCGGATACAGCCGTTGTACAAAAGACAATAGCCGAATTTTCCATACGGGATACGGTACTTGCGCTCAAAGGCGCATCTCCGCAAATGAATGAGTTTATTGAAGGCCTTATGCCGAAAGAGGACGCGGCCGCGCTTACTGATGAAAAGATGAGAATAGGTACGGTTCCTCTCATTCAAGTGGAACAAGCGCAGGAACGTATTTTACAAACATATCTCCGCTTTTTACAAGCAGAAAAAGAGAGTCTATAACATTATGGAATCACGCAGTATTTTTTTAAACATTTCTCCCTTGGACCACCGCTATTCGCTTTCGGAAGCGAAAGTTTTTAACGATTTATCTTCATATATTTCCGAGCAGGCGGCCGTTATTTCCTGCGCCAAGGCCGAAACCGCCCTTATAAAGGCTCACCTTAAAATGCGCGGTACACTCGATGCGGAAACCGAAGAAAAACTCGACACCGTTGCATGGACAATTGACCCTGCGCGCGTTTATGCCGAAGAAGAAAAAACAAAACACAATATACGCGCCCTTGTAAACGTGCTTAAAACGATGGTTCCGAGTGAAACGGCGCCTCTGGTACACTTGGGCGCAACCAGCGTCGACATTTTGGATACGGCCCTTTCGATGCGTATACGGGACTGCGTGCAGCAGGTTATTTTACCCGTATTGCGCGGCTTGGAAAAACACCTGTGCGACATAGCCGAACGGGATGCCGAAGTTCCGCAAACGGGGCGCACCCACGGCCAGCATGCGGTACCCGTAACATTCGGCTTTGCAATCGCCGAATATGTAAGCCGGTTGGGAAAATCGATTATCGAAATAGAGCGCTTGTCAAAAAATTTGCGCGGAAAACTTGCAGGTCCGGTCGGCGCCTACAACGGTACATCCATGCTCGTAAAAGACCCGGAAGAACTTGAGCGTTTATATTTGGGCTATTTGGGACTTCAACCTTCCGAACATTCAACCCAGCTTGTGGAACCCGAATATCTTTTGCGCCTCTTACTGGAATGCAATGTGGCTTTCGGCATTTTGGCAAACCTTGCCGACGATTTACGCAATTTGCAGCGCAGCGAAATCGGCGAAGTATTCGAATATTTCAGTGCCGATCAGGTAGGTTCTTCAACCATGCCGCAAAAGCGCAACCCTTGGAACAGCGAACACGTAAAATCCTTATGGAAGGCTTTTGCACCGCGCGTTATGACTTTTTTTATGGACCAGATTTCCGAGCACCAGAGAGATTTGACAAACTCGGCAAGTCAGCGTTTTGTCGCCGACTACTTAACGGGCTTTACCCTCGCCGCGGAACGTATGAAAAACGTTGTTGCCGGCCTTAATGCGGATGCCGAAGGCATGATGCGCAACTTAAACGCGGCAGGCGGTAAGGTAAAAGGCGGCATTCTTGCGGAGCCCGCCTATCTTTTGCTTGCCGAAAGCGGCGTTTCGGATGCCCACGAAGTTATACGCAAAATTACCCTCGATGCGGAACACTCCGGCATAAGCTTTTTTGAAGCCCTGCAAAAGCAAAAGGAAACCTTTGAGCGTATCACCGCCCGCTTGGAAATGCTCGGTATAGAGGATGCAGCTTCGTTTTTTGAAAAACCCGAACGCTACCGCGGCCTTGCAGCCGAAAAGGCCCGCTCATTGGCGGCAAAATACCGCAAAATTGCCGAAGCGGATACCTAAGCCGCAGTAAAATACCCTACCTGCTGAAAAAAAACTGCAAAACGGGGCAGTCACGCAGGGGACGCGGGAAACGCAAAGGCTCTACGGGAACTAACGAGCCCTCTTTTTTATTTTCTTTGCGAATTTGGCGTGCCCTGCGGTTTTCCCCGCTTTCATTTGTACAGCCTTGTACCGGTTTTACCGTGCAGGGCTTCTTTTGCCTTTTCGAGGGAGGTGATAAGCGCTTCGCTTCCCTCACCGGAATGTTCCAAAAAGTCCACACAGGCTTCGATTTTCGGGAGCATGGAGCCGGGGGCAAAATGCCCTTCTTTTATACGGCGCGTGGCATCCTCGCAGCTTAAAGCATCGAGAGCTTTTTCAGAGGGCTTATTAAAATCAAGACACACCTTTTCTACGGCGGTTAAAATAATCAGCATATCCGCTTTCAGCTCCCGTGCAAGAAGGGCGGCAGACCTGTCTTTGTCGATAACGGCGGGAATACCGCTTAACCGGCCGTCCTTATTTTGAATAACCGGTATACCGCCGCCTCCGACAGTAATAACGAGGGTGCCGCCTTCGCTTAAGGCTTGAACCGTATCAAGTTCGATAATCTTTTTAGGAAGAGGAGAAGGTACTACCCTCCTCCAGCCGCGCCCTGCATCTTCGGCAAATACAAAACCCGTTTGAGCGGCAATGTGTTCGGCTTTTTCTTTAGACATAAAGCTTCCGATAGGCTTTGAAGGCTTGTCGAAAGCGCCGTCGTTTTCATCGACAAGTACCTGCGTTACAAGACATGCACAGTTTCGCTTTATGCCGCGTTTTTTCAGTTCGTTTTGTACGGCTTGGGCAATGTGGTAACCGATATAGCCCTGCGACATGGCTCCGCATTCGGGAAAGGGCATGGAAGGAGTACCGCCTCCTTTTTCAGAGGAAAAATCGAAGGCGGCATTTATCATACCGACTTGAGGACCGTTGCCGTGGGCAATGATAATGCGGTGTCCTTCTTCGGCAAGAGAAGCAATTACCGAAGCCGTATGTTCGGTCAGCTTGAGTTGTTCTTCGGGTGTATTACCCAATGCGTTTCCGCCCAAAGCTATAACAAGCGTTTTTGTTTTCATAAGATTATCCCGGCTCATCTTTATTTTAAAGTCGCATACATAACGGCCTTTATCGTATGCATGCGGTTTTCCGCCTCGTCGAAGACAACCGACTGTTCCGACTCGAATACTTCATCCGTAACTTCCATTTCAGGCAGCCCGAATTTTTTTGCGATTTCGGCTCCGATACTCGTATTCGTATCGTGAAAAGACGGAAGACAGTGCATAAAAAGAGCCGTCGGTTTAGCCTTTGCCATTAAGTCCTTATTGACTTGATATTTTTTTAATGCGGCAATGCGCTCTTCCCATACGCTGTCGGGCTCTCCCATCGACACCCAAATATCGGTATAGATAATATCCGTATCGGATGCCCCCTCGTCAATGTCGGATGTAAAACGCAGGGTCGAGCCCGTTTTTGCCGCAATTTTTTCGGCTTCCCGTATCAGCTCGGCCTTAGGATACAGGTGAGAAGGAGCGCAGGCGGTAAAGTTCAGCCCCATCTTTGCGCAGCCTATCATCATCGAATTGGCGACGTTATTTCGCGCATCTCCCATAAAGGTAAAATTTAAACCGCGAAGCCGGCCCAGCTTTTCTTCTATGGTTAACAGGGCTGCAAGCACTTGGGTCGGATGAAAGTCGTCGGTCAAGCCGTTCCAAACGGGAACACCCGAATAGCGTGCAATATCTTCAACAATCTTTTGCGAAAAACCGCGGTATTCAATACCGTCGTACATACGTCCGAGAACGCGCGCGGTATCGGCAATGCTTTCTTTTTTCCCCATCTGGCTTGAGCCGGGATCCAAAAAGGTTACCCCCAACCCCAAATCCATAGCCCCCACTTCAAAAGCACAGCGGGTACGCGTCGATGTTTTTTCAAACAGCAATACTATATTTTTTCCCGTCAAATAACGGTGAGATACCCCCGCCATTTTCATCCGTTTTAATTCAGCGGATAAATCGAGTAAATACCGAATTTCATCCGAGGTAAAATCAAGCAGTTTTAAAAAATTTCTTCCGCGCAGATTCATAGCATCTCCCGTAAAAAGTTAAGAAAGTGTCAGCCTTCATAATGAAATGAATTGTAAAATTTCGACTGCACTTTGTCAATGCAAAAAGCCGGACAAAAGCAGGCCGCAAGACCCTTTTTTATTTTTTTTGCAAAGACTGCCGAGGATAAAAAACACTTGACAAAAAATAAAAAAAGGTTATAATGAACAACGTTCAGTTTAAGGAGGCTTGTATCAATACGGCGGCAACATCGAAAGAAGAAATACTTGAAGCATGTAAGGCGATAGTGTCCGAAAAGGGCTTGGCCGCTTTAAATATGCGCGCCGTTGCAAAACGCTGTAATATAGCGCTGGGTTCGGTATATAATTACTTTTACTCAAAAGACGCTTTGATTATGGCTGCGGTTGAAAGCGTATGGCACAGTATCTTCGGTACCGCATCAAAATACAAGCCGGGCATTTCGTTTACCGAATATATGGAAGCCGTTTTTAAAAAAATCAAAAAGGGAACGGTGAAGTATCCCGACTTTTTTACCGCACACTCGATGAACTTTACCGGAAACTCCAAAGAGGAGGCCCGGAAAAAAATGTATGGTTATTTTTCATCGGTAAAAAGGGAAATGCTCTGTATATTACAAGCGGATACGGCCGTCAAAAAAAATCTTTTTTCCAAGGACTTCAGTGAAGAAGATTTTACCGACCTTGTATTGACGAATTTTATCGGCTTGTTGATTTTGCAAAAACAGTCGTGCGCTGTATTGATAGCGGGTATACGAAAAATCATATACCCTTAATTGTGTAAAAAGCCGGATCCGCGTAAAAATCCGTTTGATTTTTCCGGATACCGGTTTTTATATACCACAACATGAACATTGTTCATATTTATTTTCGGAGGACGAAATATGCAGGCAATTATGGAAACGATTTTTGATTTTATTTATTTACCGACGGTTATTATCCTCGGTATTCTTATGATCAAAAATGCAAAGGGGCAAAAACAGTTTTTGCTCTACGGAATTATGGCTGTTACCCTGGGATTCGGAGATGCTTTTCACCTTATTCCCCGTTCGACAGCCCTTTTAACGACGGGACTTGAAAATCATGTTGTATCCCTCGGTATCGGAAAATGGATCACCTCGGTAACGATGACCCTTTTTTATGTTTTGCTCTATCACGTATGGCGCGAGCGCTACGGTATTACCGAGAAAAAAAACATAACGGCAGCGGTATATATACTCTCCGTACTGCGCATCGTACTTTGCTTTATGCCGCAAAATGCATGGACAAGTCCGGTTTCCCCGCTTTCATGGGCTATTTACCGTAACATTCCCTTTACGATTCTGGGGCTTTTAATTATCGTTTTATTTTACAAAAGTGCAAAAGAAAACAACGATAAGGCATTCGGTTTACTTTGGCTTACCATCGTACTCAGCTTCGGGTTTTATATTCCGGTTGTTCTTTTTTCGGATACCTTTCCGCTTACCGGTATCTTAATGATTCCCAAAACCTGTGCCTATGTATGGACTGTTGTCATAGGTTTTCAGGCAATGAGAAAAAACGATACGGGTACGGCACGTTAAAGATTTTGAGCCAGGTCTCATTGAAATGTTTTTCACAGGAGAAAAAATGAAAAAATATTTGGATACGGCATTTATCTATGCCTTGGCTGCCGCCGCAGGCGGTGTCTTTTACCGGGAATTTACAAAGTGGAACGGCTTTTCGGGTACAACCGCTTTGGGCAAGGTACACCCTCACCTCTTCCTCTTGGGCATGGTGATTTTTTTACTTGCCGCCCTGTTCAGCGCCCATAAGGATTTATCTGAATTTAAAACCTTCCGCACCTTTTTGAAATTGTACAATATCGGAGTACCCCTGACCGCCGTTATGATGGTAGTACGCGGCATACCTCAGGTATTGAACATAACGCTTTCAAAGGGCCTCGATGCATCCATATCGGGCATTGCGGGCATAGGCCATATTTTAACCGGTACGGGTTTAATTTTATTTTTGCTTTCGCTAAAAAAAGCATACGCCGAAAAATAATGCCGTAAAAAACACCGGGGCCTTGCTAAACCAAAGGTTTTAACAAGGCCCTTCTCTTTTCCTATTCTCATTTTTTTCTACTTGTGATACACTTTTTTGTATGAACACATTAACAACATCTCTTGAAAAATTCTTTTTATCGGTAACCGGATTTAAAGCGGATCTGAGCGCTGCCGGCTTATGGAAAGCAGCCCAATTTGTCATGACGCTTGCGCTTATTTACATTTTTTTCAAAATACTCAGCGTCCTTGTAAAAAAATTCATTATCCATAAATCCTCATTGCAAACCCAGCATATTGTCAATAAAATCATTCACTACAGTGCCTTTACCGTTATTGTTGTAACGATATTTAATCGGCTCGGTATCAACATCAGCGCCATATTGGGTGCGGCGGGAATAGCCGGTATCGCCATCGGTTTTGCAGCCCAAACGTCAATTTCAAACGTTATTTCGGGTCTCTTTGTCATTACGGAACGCGCCTTTAAAATCGGCGATATTATCGAAATAGCCGGAACCATCGGTACCGTACAGGCAATCAATCTATTATCCGTGGTCTTAAAAACCTTTGACAGCCAATATGTGCGGGTTCCCAACGAAACCATAATTAAAGCAAACCTCATAAATTACTCGCATTTCCCTTTCCGCAGGGTGCGAACGGAATTATCGGTTCCTTACGGTACCGATTTGAGCAAACTTGAACAACTCCTGTTGGACACGGCCAAGCGAAATCAGTTTTGCGTGGATGACCCGGCCCCCTCATTGTTATGGTCGGCTTTTTCACCTTCAGGTGTCAACCTCACCCTGCTTACATGGACAAAAATCGATGATTTTGTGAATCTGCGCAACTCGATTTTTATCGATGTAAACGACACTTTGAAAAAAGCAGGTATCGAGATTCCCTTTACACAAACGGACATCCATATCAAAGATTTTCCTCAGGATTTTTCGGGAAGCAAAGCAAATCCCCAAAAAACGGCTGTAAAAAAAACGGCTGTAAAAGAAACAAAGGCGGCTGTAAAATCAACCGCAAAAAAACAATAAGGAGGCAATATGCTTACGGAAGGAACAAAGGCACCCGACTTTACGCTGCCGGACCAAAACGGTACCGTGCACAGCTTAAAAGACTATGCGGGAAAAAAGATTATTTTATATTTTTATCCGAAAGACAATACGCCGGGTTGTACAAAACAGGCTTGCGGATTTGCGGAATTGTACCCGCAATTTACCGAAAAAAATGCGGTTATATTGGGTGTAAGTAAGGACGGAGTTGCGTCTCATAAAAAATTTGAAAACGATTTTAACCTTCCCTTTACCTTGCTTGCCGATACGGAGTTAAAGACAATCAAAGACTACGACGTATGGCGGGAAAAAATCATGTACGGGAAAAAGAGCATGGGAATTGTGCGTACTACCTATTTGATTGACGAAAAGGGCGTAATCGCAAAAGCTTTTACAAACGTCAAGGCTCCCGAAAACCCCGCACAAATGCTTGCCGAATTGTAAATAGGCCGAGACACTCCCGAATATTAAAGTAATAAAAGCGCAAGCGGCTTTCGAAGCAAGGTGTCCGCTTATAAAAAAGGCCGTTCCGAAAGCTTCCGGAACGGCCTTTTCATGAGCCACACGTGATTCGAACACGTGACCCACGCCTTAAAAGGGCGTTGCTCTACCTACTGAGCTAGTGGCCCATCGCATTCTCAATTTGAATGCTCGACCAGCATAACTCATCTCGGTAAAAGTGTCAATACCCCTTTTATATAATAATCAATATTTTATGAGCATCGAAAATCCCGTATTCAACTGAGGATTATAACCGGGCTCGAAGCCGAGTTCTTTTCCGAAAATCGAAAAGTCCATTTTAAACTTGCCCAAGTTCAATCCTACTCCCGCGGCCGGATACATTTCATTTACCCCGATACGCAAGGCGATGATTTTAAAGAGAACCAATTCCGTTCCGAAAGACAGTTCAAGGACGGGGTTTCGGTACAGGGCGTTTTTACGGAAAAACCGCCATATATTATTATAGTCGGCATAGACCGCCCATTCGGAAATAATACCGGCGGTAATCTTCGAAATAGGAATATCGGCCTTCAGTCCGAATCCCAAACGGGGCTCTATGAGAGCGTAGGTGAATTTTCCGCCGTTTTGTCCGAATTCGACAATTTTAGGATAGGTTTTTATCCATACGGGGGCATACAAATCCTGCCATACCGCGGCAATGCTTAAAAAATCAAATACCTTATATTGAACGCCGAGGTCAAGGCCGAAGCCGAATGACAGATAGGCCGGAATATCCGCCCAAGCGGAATTCATAACCAAGTCTATAACACCCTGATCATACAGGGTTTCAAGCTGGCTCATCGCACGGCCAGAAAAACCGATCGATAAAATACCGGCACTGCCCAAATCGAGGGGATATCCGTAACCGAGAACAAGCCCCAGTCCGCCCCCGCCGCGCACATCGGAGCGCCCGATCGAAAAGATATTTGCGTCAACGCCAATCGTGTTCACAAACCCCCAGCCGAAATTATTACGAACGGCACCGAAGGTTAAGGGGCCTCCGATTTTGACACCTAAGCTCAAGCCCGATTCGCCGATAATACCGCCGATTGAATTTTGCAAGTCCGCCGGATTGCCTCCGCCGGTCAGAGTTTTAGACATGTCGAACAGTTTATTAAGAGGACCGCCCAAGCCCATAGCCGCAATCGGGGGCCAAAGCGTTTTCTTTTCGATAAAGCCGAGGGCGGCGGGATTTGAAAAGAGGCTGTATACCGATGTCGTATCCGTAAAATAAGGGCCTCCGAAAGCTTCGGAGCGGGTTTCTACCGGTTCGATACGCCGCGGCGTATACGCAAACAGTACGGAAAAAGCACATAAGACCAAAAAGAAAGATATAATTTTTTTCATTGTAAAACTCCGTTTTTAATTTTAAAAAGCGCCCAATATACTCTCGAGGGGAACCGCGCCTAAAAGCTTTATATTTTTCGGGTCAAGACCGGGTCTGGTAACCGTTTGTCCTGCCGAATCCTGCGCATTTGCGGCACCCGACAAAAGTTTTGCCGCATTTACGGCGGCTTTAAGCGTGTCTTTGTCCTCCTGAGAAGCACTCGCACCGAGCATTTTAGTTACAATCGTATCCGCAGTATCGTCTTTAAAGCTAAGATTTCCGCCGCCTGCTTGTATATTTTGTTTAATTTTATCATAACCGCCGTTTTTTGCCGCAACCTGCACAATTACGGCAACAGCGGCATTGGCCAGCGCATCGGGCTTGGCGTTTTTCATTGCTTCGTTGTCGCTTAAAAGCTGCGTCGAAGCGGTTGTATCAAAGGTATCGATGCCGTTTAAAAGATTTTTTACAAGCTGCTCGGGATTTCCCCCGCCGCCGCCTGTAAGCGTTTGGGCTTCTTCCAGAATTTGGCTTACTTTTTTCATAGGAAGGGTTGCATCCAAGGTTAAATTTAAAGCGGCTTCTTTATCGCCGAGGGGAAGAGCCTTTAATTCCTCAGGGGCTTTTTCCGACAATAAATCCAATACGGCTTTAACGGTTTCATTGTTTGAAGCATTCGGTCCCTGTGAAAAAGCCAAGAGTTCGCTTGCCGATGCCTTTTTCAAAAAATCCTTTTGATTCCGTTGAAACGGTTTACCCAAGGAAGTGGTAAACATTTGACAGGAAGAAAAGAGGATTAAAAATAAAACACAATGGCAGATAAACAAAACGTTTTCAAACTTTTTTTTCATATGTTCCTCCGGATAAAACAAAATATCGAACAAAGAACGGTGCGGAACGAAAACCGCGCCCAATCCTTTTTCGAAAGCCTTATTATACTATGAGTGTAACACATTTTCGCCGCGAAAGCAAGAAAAATCGGGACAAACAAAGTTTTAGAAACTCATTTACCGAATCCCGCCAAAAATGTGTCAAGCGGAATTAAGCCGATAAATTTTGTCTGCGACGCATCAATAACCCTTAAAACCGGTATTTCGGCCGATGATTTGACCGATTCTCCCGATAAGAGTTTAATCGCCGTCAGGGATGCCCTAAGGGCCGCTTTTTTTTCTTCAAAACCGGATTGTCCGCCGAGTATCTTATTGATAATTGTGTCAACGGAATCGTTTTTAAAATCAATATCATGAGCTGCCGAATCATATATATCGGCGGTTGTCTGTATAAGCAGGGCAAGAGACGCATCGACTAAAACCGAAGAATCCGCAGAACGCATAACCTCCGTATCGGTTAAAAGAGCGGAAAGCGCCGAAGTATTAAAGGTATTTATACCGTCAATTAATTTTATAATGATACGGCCCGCCTCTTCATTGCTCAGGCCTCCATCCACGGCGATTAAAGCTTCCTGCGTTACGCTCTTTAAAGTACTCATCGGAAACGAAACGTCCATTGCAAGCTTTAAGGCGGTTTCCTTATCACGCAATGATAAGGCTGTCAATTCCTCAATATCCGTACCGGCCAATAAGTCCATCAAAGCCTTTGTTGTTTCAGGCGAAGACGCATAGGGCGTACGGGAGAACTCTATCAATTCGGAAGCGGAAGCTCTTTTCAAAACGGCGGTTTGGTTTCGTTTAAGGGCTTTTCCCAGCGGTGTCGTAAAAACGGAACAGGAAGCACCCGTAAAGGGAAGTAACGCGGACACGGCTATAAAAACGTATAAGGATGTGTATTTAAAAAACTTCATATAGAGGCCTCCTTACCTTAATTATAACATTTTTTCAAGAATTAAACAGAAGAATTTTTCAGCAGGGGGTACAGTCTTTGTACCCAAGGAATCAATGTGCCGAATGTTCATCCAAAGCGGCAAAGGCTTCGCAGTCTTCGCCTTGAAAACCCGTTTCATTCACGGCCTTTATATAAAGTGTAACTTCACTTCCTCCGAGATGTTCGGGGGTGTTATCACGCGTCTTCAAACCGAGCGGCGATTCGGAAGCTCTTTGGACACGAACGTGCAAAAAATTCTCGGTAACCGCCCGTACCTCACCTTTACGGAATTTTTCGATAACGGCTTTAAATCGTTTTCCGATACAGCCTTCTATATAAGCTTTTTTTTGCGCTTCGGCAATCAGGGTCAACTCATATACCCGCTTGTGCGCTTCACGGGGGGAAACGCTTTCTTTCATAGTGCAGGCGGCCGTTCCCGGACGGGGCGAAAAGGGAAAAGCATGTATCCACGAAAAATTACACGAGCGGCACAAATCAAGGGTGTGCTCAAAATCTTCGCGGCTTTCACCGGGAAAGCCCGCAATAATATCGCAGGCAATAAAGGCAAACGGCTTTACGGAACGCAGACGCTCAACCGCTTGACGAACGCAATCGGCTTTATAGGGGCGGCGCATAGCGGTTAAAACCTTATCGCTTCCGGACTGCACCGAAAGATGAAAATGCGGCCGTATACGCCCGTCGGATAAGACGCGGCATAAAGCATCATCTACGATCTGCGGGTGCAAACTTGAAAGCCGAAACGCTATACGCGCGGTATGTTCCAAAAGATAGGCAAGAAGGGCGGAAAGGCCGCCTCTTTCAAAACGGTACTGCCCCAGATTTACTCCGGTTAAAACAACCTCGGGGTGTCCGGCTTTTTCGAGCTGTAAAACCCGTTCGAGTACGGTATCGGCTTGCAGAGAAACCGAGGGACCGCGCGCAAAACAAATACGGCAATAGGAACAGCGGTTATCGCAGCCGTCCTGAATTTTAAGGGAGGGCCTCGAGTGCTGCAAAAAAGTATCGGTTGAAAGGACAAAGGCCGCCTTTTTAAGTTCTTGCGGCTGCAAATCGGGCTTAAATCCGGATGCTTCGTCATAAAGGGAGCGCAGTTCCGCGGCAAGAAGCTCTCCCGCACAAAGCCCGTGTCCGCCGCTTCGCTGCGTGTATGCACGTAAAAATGCGGGAAGCTGCACCAGGGCGTCTTTACGGCGGCCGCCCAATACGGCAATTCTTTTATCGATGGCGCTTAAAAGCAGAGAATCGAGCTGGGCATAACAGCCGGTAACGAGGATTGCCGCACAGGGATATTTTTGCAAAAGAAGCCGTATAAGCCGCCTGCATTTTTGCTCGGCCTTTGCGGTAACGGTACAGGTATTAACAATGCATAAAAGAGTATGCGCATCGGAAGAAGAGGCGGATGTAACCGTCCCCATCCTGCAGTCGAAGCCCCCCTCGGAAAAGGCGCGGGCCGCACTTTCGGATTCGATTTGATTTAATTTACAACCGAGCGTTTCAAATCTGACAGTCGGATTTTGCTTCATAAACGGGCGCGGACCCTGTCTCTGCCCCGTAAAGCGTCGGCTTGTCCCGCGTTAAGTTCCAAAGCTTTTTCGTATGCGGCCGCGGATAAGGCAAAATTTCCGGCCATTTCGCGCGCATAGCCGAGCCGTGTCCACCAATAATCATAGAGGGGTTCGGTACGGACAGCCTGAGAAAAGGCTATATCGGCATGGTTGTAGCGCGCAAGGCGAATGTAAATCTCTCCCATGAAATAGTAGGATTCACCCAAGCGGCTCCCCTTTTCTCCGACCAGGGAAATATATTCCTGAAACAGTGCCAAAGCTTCGCGGTTTTGCCCCAAATAAAATTTCGCTTCGCCCAGAATTTCAACCAGACGCTGGTCATATTGCGATATTTTACGTCCCTGCAAAGCCCAGTATTCGGCTTCGGAATACTGACGGTTACGCACCAGGCTCCAGCACAAAACGACATAAGATTCTATATTATTCGGTTTTTCTTTTATTTCCTGTTCGCATACGGCAACGGCTTCGGCATAGCGACCGGCCGTATATAATTTTAAAGCGTCGGGCTTTTGCCGTTGGGTGTTTTGGGCGGGAGCGGGACGGGAAGGCCGCTGAACTTCGGCAGGCGCAATGCGTTCTTCACCCGGATTTTCAGCCGGATTTTCCGCAGAGGCGGGTGCGGACTGCAAAACTTCGCTTAAAGCCGGACTTTCCTGAGCAAAACAAAAAGCGGTAATTACAAAAAAAACAAGGCATAAAAAAGCATTTTTTTTATTCATATCAACCTCATTAACTTTGCAGCATGGTACAGCGGCCTGAAAAAACACTGCCGGGTTCAAGCACCACCTTTTCGGAAGTAATATCGCCGAAAACGGAACCGCCGGAAGTAACGAAAACCAGTCCCTTTGCTTCTATATTACCCGTAACCTTACCGCGTACCAAAACGCGCCGGGCGGTAATATCCGCCGTTACGCAAGCACCGCTGTCTACTACGAGGTCGCCCGTTGCGGTAATGGAACCGTCCATAGTCCCCTTAATCATAAAAGGCCGGGTAAAACAAATGCTCCCCGAAAACGTTATATCGGAAGCCAAAACGGTATCGAAATCGTCTTCTTCCAAATCGAAAAAATCGGTGTCTTTTACTTCAAACATTGTTCAATAATACACCGAAGCGGCTTTACAGTCAACAATGCAAAAGACCTCTGTCGGCGTGCATATTTAAAGAAATCAATGTACCCTATAATCGATTTTGATGCAATTACCGTAATTGACTAAAAAGGCCTAATCTGCGATAATATATAAGATATTATGGGTATTCCGTCCGAGACAGAATTAACCGCAGCTTTCAATTTGCTAAAAGAGGGAAACCCCCGAAAAGCGAAAGCGGTATTGGAAGAAGTATTATCCGGAGCGCTTGAAAACGAAGAAATTCTGTTTGCAGTCAAGTGTGCCGGTTATTGGACCGACGTATTCCGAAAAGCCGAAGCGGTTGCGGACGCATATGAGCGCGCCGAATTATTGCTGAGTGAATGGAAAAACTTCAGCGCCTATATACGTCAGGGCAGAATTTTTGAACGGGCTTTATTTGCGGTAAAAACGGGTGTATGCACAACGGCTTTGGAGCTCTACCGCGGCATGCTGAATGAAAAAAATAAAATGTTAAAAGCCGAGGTTTTGTCGAAGGCGGGATTGTGTAACAAGCTTTTGGGTAACTACGAAACGGGGATAGCCCTTTTTCAGGAAGCGAATACGCTCAACCCGCAATCCGCAGACATATTGGCCGAATTGGCGGATTGTTATGCGCTGAGCGGAGAAGAAAAAACGGCGAAAGTGCTTTTCCGAGAGGCTTTTTTTGTTGAACCGCAAAAAGTGGATAATTCCTTTTTGGAATCAGAATTATTTTGCCGCCTTGCCGAGCGCACGGCGGAACAGGGATACAGCGGCGGCGCTCTACAGGAATGGATTCCCGTATACGGCGTACTCTACGGTGTTTTTAACATAAAACGGGAACTGCGGGCACTGGAAGCCGGAAAGCTTAAGCAGGCGGTGTTTTCCCTTGAAAACGAATTAAAGGAAGCCGGAGACGAAGCCGATTTGATTGTACCGCGCCTTATAAACCGTTATTTTTGGCTTATAGACCATTATATAACGACAAACGGCGAACGGAAGCGCATAAACGAGTTATTATTGAAGATAAAATTATTGGACGGTTCGATATACGATATGTATACGGTGTAAAACGGGCCTAATCTACGGAAGGAGAAAAATATGTCGGAAACTTTGATTAAATCCGTTCAGGATATGCTGAATGAAGAAAAGTGGACTCGAGCGGCAATCGGTAATTATACAAAAAACCACTTTATAGAACTGGCAGCCGTTGTCGAAAAAGCCCGCTCGGAAAACTGCATGGACGAAGTGCAGGCTGCCTGCGATGAACATCTTTCACACACAAAAAACAGCATTATCGCCCTCTACATTTCCGGTATGCTGGGCCTTAAGAAAAAAACACTCGACAATTCCCCGCTTATATCGCTTGTAAATATTTTTCAGGACAATCATAAAAATCCGATTGTTATCTATTTGTGCGAAAGCATTTTGGATGAAGATGAAAGCAATAAATTCGCCCTTCGGACTTTGGCAAACGCATACCGCGAAGAAAACAGCGACAAAATTTGGGATGTATACGAAAGTCTTGTAAAACTCGATTACGAAGAAGCCGATATTGCAAAACTGTTGGCCGAAAAATACGAAAAAGACGGCAATACGGAAGATGCCGTTGATTACTATAAAAAGGCCCTGCTTCGTTACGTAAACCGTAAAACTTTAAATCAGGTCAAGGAAATATGGACAAAGCTCGTATCCCTTATCCCTGAAGAAATAGACTTTTTTTACCTTGTGCAGCGCAAAATCGCAAAATCGATAAGCGATATACGCAGCGCCGCATTAATGCAGGAATTATTCGTATACTACAAAGAAAAAGGCGACTGGGATACGGCAATCGATATTATAAAACTGATTTTATCGGTAGACGAAAAGGATTCGGCGGCGCGCAAAGATTTGGTTGAATGTTTCCGAGGTAAATACGCCGACCACAGCCGTTTGGAAGACTATATCCGCGTATCGAACTTAACCCAAAGCTGGCGCAACGTATTTGAAGCCCTCGGCGATTTTGAAAAACACATTGCCTTTGATGCAAAAAACTTCGTCTTTCACCGCTCATGGGGTGTCGGTCTTATACGTAAAGTGGAAGATGACGATTTGGTTATCAACTTCGGAAAAAAATTCGGCGTGCGCAATATGTCGCTTAAAATGGCCGTCAATGCCCTGCAGCCCCTGCATAAAGACCACATTTGGGTTTTAAAGGCTACCAAATCAAAAGAAGAATTGGCAAAAATGATTAAAGCCGATAAGGCATGGGCTTTAAAAGTCATTATAAAGAGCTTCGGCAATAACTGCGACTTTAAGCGCATAAAGGCCGAATTGGTTCCCACGATTTTAACCGCCGGTGAATGGACAAGCTGGAACACGGGCGCCCGCAAAGTGCTCGAAAACGACCCGACATTCGGCGTCAATCCCAACGATATTACCATGTACACCGTGCGCGACAGGGCCATTTCTCAGGAAGAAAAACTGTCGAACGAGTTTAAAGCGCAAAAGAACTTTTTTATGCGTATCGATATTTTAATGCGTTTTGCCGAAGATGCCGACCCCGAATCCGAACTTTTTGCCGATATATTTTCGTATTTTACCGGTTATCTTCGCGCTTTTTCGTCGGTCAACGAGCAAACGATTGCGGCTTTTTTGGTTATCAAACGCATTGTAACCCGCTTCCCGCACATGAACCCCGGTATTTCCTACACCTTCGAGCAGCTGTACAATGAAATCGAAAATCCCAATGCCGTATACCTTGCGTTAAAAGATACCAAAAACACCTATTTACGCAAAGACTTTATCAACTGTATACGCACTCTGCTGGTTGATTGGCCGAAACAATATGTCCGTTTATTCCCGACCGTCTTGCAGGCCGATATGCTTACCGCATTGCTGAATAACGGACACAAGGATTTGGTAAGCCGCCTAGCCGTCACCAGCTTTGAAAACTACCGCGATTACCGGGAAGCGGTTATTTTCTTTTTCCGCGACTGCCAAAATGAAGAATGGTTTACCGAAACCGGCATAAGCTTTGAAAAACAGCTTATCACTTTGATTCACATTTTGGATTTAAGTTACCGTGAAATCGCAAACCACCGCGATACAACGGAAAACCGCAAAATCAACCGGCATATCCAGCTTTTGCTGTTCAAAGAAAACACCCTGCTCAACTATATGCTTGAAAACGACGAGGATACGATTACCCGCTTATATACGCTGGTAAACGATGTGCGCGACTTGGATCCGGCAATCAAAATGAATATGCGTAACCGCATTTTGGAAAAACACTCCGGCTTTAAGTTTTACGGCATGGAAGAAAAAACCGTTGTAACGCGCGGCCTCATCGTTACCGCAAAAATGATGGATCAAAAGAAAAAGCAGCTTGAACACATCGTTTCCGTCGAAATTCCGGAAAACTCCAAAGAAATAGGAGAAGCCCTTGCCCAGGGCGACTTGCGTGAAAACGCCGAATACAAGGCCGCAAAAGAACGCCAGCAGCAGCTAAACGCTTCGGCATCGCGCTTACAGGACGAAATCGACCGTGCGCAGGTATTCGACCCGTCAACCATTACAACCGCCCGCGTTTCGTTCGGCAATACGGTATTTTTGCATAATAAAGAAAGCGGAGAAGAAGAAGAATACACGATTTTGGGCCCCTGGGAATCGGATCCGGACAACAAAATCATTTCGTATATGTCGCCCTTCGGAAACGCATTGATGAACGCAAAAGAAGGCGATGAGCTGAATTTTGAAATCAACGAGCAAAATTACGCTTATACCGTAAAAGGCATCAAAGCGGTTAAGTTTTAAAAAAAAGGTTGTCAATAAGGTAAAAGCCTTTTTGACAACCCACAACAACAAGGCAAAACCGGAACCGTTCAAAAACATAAGTTTTCGGACAGTTCCGTTTTCCTTGTTTCGGGAAAAGGCTGCCCGGGAAAATCCCGAGGGCGGCCTTTTTTATTGTTTTCAGTACTGTCCGTACATGGGGCCGTATGCCTTACATGCGCGGTAGTCCTGTCCTTCTTTATCCATACCGAATGCATTCCATGCGGCGGGGCGGAACACCTTATCCTCCGGCACGTTGTGCATACAAACGGGAATGCGCAAAATTGAACAAAGGGTAATCAAGTCCGCTCCGATGTGTCCGTAGCTGATGGCACCGTGATTTGCGCCCCAGTTGTTCATAACGTCGTATGCGGAAGTAAAGGCACCCTTACCCGTAATGCGCGGGGCAAACCAGGTGCAGGGCCAAGTGTAGTTTGTACGCAGCCAAAGCTTATCGGTTACTTCATCCGGCAGCAAGACGGTCCATCCTTCGGCAATTTGGATAACCGGTCCTAAGCCTTTTACAATGTTCAAACGGGTCATCGTTACGGGCATTTCGGCGTTCGTTACAAAGCGCGAGGAAAAACCGCCTCCGCGGAAATAGCCGAAGTCGGCGGCACACCACGTGGTTGCTTTAAGACAGGCTTTTTGATCTTCTTCGGTAACTTCCCAGAAAGGTTTCATGATGCCGTTGCCTTTTTTATCTTTCATTTCGGCACTCGCATCCAAACAGCTGGCTCCGGAGTTGATAAGGTGCAAAAAGCCGCCGGCATCTTTTGCAACGCCTTCCAATTCGTAGCCGGAAGCTTTTTTAACCGCATCGGCGCTCCAATAAGTGCGTACGTCGGAGAATATCTGAGCTGTACCGGTCAGGAGTTTTCCGAACAGCATGGAAACGCCGTTTAAGGTATCGTTTTCGGTTGCCAAAACATAGGGCTCTCTCGCGCCGTTCCAGTCGAACGAAGAGTTCAGCATGGCTTCGGGGAAGTCGCAGTTCGGATAAAAGTCCGTCCACTGGCGCTGACCCTGGAAACCGCCAACGATTGCATTGTGTCCGACCTTTTCTTCAGAGCAGCCTTCCGGAAGATTTTGATTGCCGTTGTACAAATCTTTGATGATACACATCATTTTAACGACAAATTCCCATGATTCGGCTTTTTCCTTATCCGACTTTTTCATATTGGCCGGATTCATATCCACGCCTTCGGGACAATGCTTTTTTGTCCATGCAAGGGCTTTTTCGTATTCTTTTTTATCGTAGATACCTTCGGTCATGCGGCGGATAATTTCCACTTCGTCAACGGATTCGACGCGCATACCCAGGTAGCTTTCAAAGAATGAGGGGTCGATGATGGAACCGGCGATACCCATACAAATCGAACCGATTTGTAAGTATGATTTTCCGCGCATGGTTGCGGCTGCAACGGCGGAACGGGCAAAGCGCAAAAGTTTTTCCTGTACGTCTGAAGGAATATCTTTTGCATCGGCTTCCTGTACGTCGTGTCCGTAAATACCGAATGCGGGCAATCCTTTTTGTGCATGGCCTGCCAAAACGGCGGCCAGATAAACGGCACCGGGGCGTTCGGTTCCGTTAAACCCCCATACGGCTTTAATGGTCATCGGATCCATGTCCATGGTTTCCGAACCGTAGCACCAGCAAGGCGTTACGGTTAAGGTAATGTCTACGCCGGCCTTTTTAAATTTTTCGGCGCAGGCAGCCGCTTCGGCAACGCGTCCGATGGTTGTATCGGCAATAATAACTTTAACGGGCTCACCGTTTGTATAGCGGACATGCTTTTTAAAAAGCTTTGCGGCCGCCTTTGCCATGTTCATCGTCTGTTCTTCCAGAGCGGCGCGAACGTTAAGCGGTCCCTGTCTTCCGTCGATAGTGGGGCGAATACCGATGATAGGATATTCACCGATAAGTCTGCTTTTTGCCATATATGTACCTCCTACGGCAAGTCAATTAGGAAAATAACGCTCAGCGAAAGCAAAGCTTTATTTCCGTCAAGTACCGGAAACGCTTCGGCAGCGGCCGGTACTCTATAATGCGAAACCCGTCAACGTTTAATAAGCGTTGTAGGCAATCGTATTTCACGATATTCCCTTTCGGGATTGCGAATGCGTTCAAGCATCAATTCCGCAGCCTTTGTTCCTATATCCTGCATAGGCTGAGCGACAAAATATCTGCACCAGGAAATAAGCGAAGAATAATAGACATCGTCAAAGGCCGCGAAAACTATTTTTTTTTGCACCGCTTCACTTTCTTCCATTACCCGTTTTGCAGCCCCGAGCGTTACCATAAGGTTTACGCAAAAGTAGGCATCAGGCGGAGTCCTACGCGCAAGCATTATATCCATAGCCTTATAACCGCCCTCCAGGTTCATCCCCGTTTGCACGACAAGATTGTCATCAACTTTAAAGCCCGCCCCATGCAATGCTTGAGAATAGCCGTCGAAGCGCTCATGGCTGGTCATCGAATCGGTATGCCCGCCGATAAAGGCTATTCTTTTAAAACCGTCGGCTATGAGGGCACAGACGGCTTGGCGGCTTCCGCCGCTGTTATCCACCAAAACGCAGTCGGTGGGTAAACCGCTGAAATTGCGGTCAACCAAAACAAGGGGAATATCCTTATGAACGCGTTTAAAATGGCTGTATGAGGGGCTTACGGGAATGGCTATAATACCGTCGACAAACTGACCGGCAAGATAATCAAGTCGTTTTTTTTCAATTGCAACGGAATCGTTGGAACAACACAAAATCATCGAGTATCCGGCTTGGCGCAAAACTTTTTCCACGCATTCGCATAAAAACATAAAAAAATAGTTGGACAATTCGGGGGCTATCACCCCGATTGTTTTGCTTGTTCCCATTTTTAAATTACGGGCAGCCGGATAAAGGCGGTATTTTAAACGGGCAATGGAAGTGTTTACGGCTCGGCGTTTTTCTTCGGAAACCTTTGTGTCATTATTCAATACACGCGACACCGTTGCGGTTGAAACTCCTGCATCGTGAGCAACATCTTTTATCGTAACCACTTCCGTAACTTCCCGTTTTAAGAATCCTTTTGTATCAATCCGAAGCGCTTATGCTTTGCGGGCATTTTTGCGCATATCGAAATATACGGCGATAATAATAATCGTACCCTTAACCAAAAGCTGGTAATATGAGTCGATACTTAAATAGGTCATACCGTAGTTGATAATACCCATCGTCAATACACCGACAAGCATACCGCCCATGGTTCCGACACCGCCGGACTGGGAAATACCGCCGACCGTAACCGCCGCAATGGCGTCAAGTTCCATACCCTGACCGGTAAGCGAGTTGGCAAGACCGAGGCGGGAAGACTGTAAAACGCCTGCAATACCGTATAAAAGACCGGCTAAAGCGTATACGATAACGAGGTTTGCTTCAACATTTATTCCCGCTACACGGGCAGCCTGCGGGTTACCGCCTATTGCATAAAAGTTTGCCCCCAACCGCGTATGTTTTAACAAAAGCCAGACAAGGAAGGATGCAACCGCTACATAAATGACGAGGTTCGGAACGGGGCCTATAAAGCCCTGCGCAATTTGCTTATAACTGTCCTTTACGCTTCCGACAACCTTTGCCTGGGTATAAATAAGCTGAATACCGCGGGCCAAAGACATGGTACCGAGGGTTGCAATAAAGGGCGGAAGTTTTGCATAGGCGACGAGGGTTCCGTTAAAAGCGCCGAATAAAAGACCTACGAGCATTGCCGCAACGATGGGCAAAAACAAGGGAAAGTCGACACCCGGATACATAGCCGAGCTGTAATCGGGGTTTTGCGAAAAAGATGCGGCGATACTGGTGGTAAGACATACCATAAAACCGATCGAAAGGTCGATACCGCGTGTGATGATAATCATACCGACACCCAGTGCTGCGAAAGCTCTGACCGATTCGGCAATAACAAGGTTTTGAAGCGATGCGACTTCCATCGAACCGCCTTTCGTTAAAATACCCAATACGATAAAAAGCACTACAAAGGTAATGTAGTTAGTATATTTACTGCCGAATTCCTTTAATGTACGGCGGTTTATCAATAACTTCTCCATAATATTTCTCCTCACTAAAAACGTGATGTTCGGTTTTCCTTAATCCGAAAATTTCGTAGCCAAACGCATAATCGATTCCTGATCGGCATCCTTTTTGTCCAAAATACCGGTAAGCCGTCCGTTACATAATACCATAACGCGCTGCGACATACCGATAAGTTCGGGCATTTCCGAAGAAACCATGATAATCGATTTACCCTCTTTTACCAATTCCGTCATTATGGTGTATATTTCATACTTTGCCCCGACGTCTATACCGCGCGTCGGCTCATCCATAATGAGAATATCCGGCAGGGTCATAAGCCAGCGGCTTACGATAACCTTTTGCTGGTTTCCGCCGGACAGGTTTTGTATTTGCGTATTCATGGACGGCGTCTTTGTCCTGAGCAGCAAGCTCAAACCGGTTGCCATTTTTTCCACTTCGTTATGGCGGATAAGACGGAACTTATTCAGATATTTTTTTTCGGTATTTGTCGTAACCGCGGCTATTGCCGTGTTTTTTGTAATCGACAAGAGGGGGAATATACCGGTACCGCGGCGGTCTTCGGTGATAAGACCGATTTTATTTTTAATCGCATCGCGCGGAGAACGGATTTTAACCTTTTTACCGTGAACGGTTATTTCGCCGACCGTAACGGCGCGCAAACCGAACAAAGCTTCAACCATTTCGGAGCGCTGGGCACCGACCAAACCGCCTATTCCTAAGATTTCGGACTTACGCAGATCGAAACTGATATCCTGGAAGGAATGGGGATTCGGCGAAGAAAGGTGTTCAACCTTTAAACATACCTCACCCGGCACGGTATCGACCGGCGGAAACCGCTGGGTTGTAACGCGGCCTATCATCAGGTTTATAAGCTTATCTTCGTTAAGTTCTGAAGCCGGATAAGTTCCGACCTTTGTACCGTCGCGCATAACCGTTACTTCGTCCGCAATACGGAATATCTCGTTCATGCGGTGTGAAATATATATAACTGCAACGCCCTGGGAGCGCAAATCGTTTACAATTTTAAAAAGATGTTCAACTTCTTTTTCCGACAAAGAAGAAGTAGGCTCGTCCATTACGACAACGGCGGCGCCGTACGAAACCGCTTTTGCTATTTCGCAGGTTTGCTGGGCCGAAATCGACAAGTCCGCCATTCTGGCCGAAGGCGATATGGGCATATCAAGCTGTTTAAGCAAATGAGCCGTATCTTCAATCATTTTATGATGATTTATAAAAGGCAGTTTACCGGCACGCACGGGTTCGCGGCCGAGCCAAATATTTTGAGCTACGGTACGGTGCGGAACATTCGACAATTCCTGGTGAATCATCGAAATACCGGCTTCCAAAGCGTCTTTTGCATCGTGAAATTTGACTTCTTTACCTTTAAATATAACCCTGCCCCCGTCCGGATGGTACATACCGAACAAACACTTCATGAGGGTGGATTTTCCCGCGCCGTTTTCTCCCATAAGAGCGTGCACGGTACCCGGTCTTACGTTGATTGAAACATTATCAAGCGCCAAAACACCGGGGAATTGCTTTGTTATACCCTCCATACGGAGAACATATTCGTCACTCATTGGAATTTTCCTGTGTGTGTAATTAAAAATAAGGGAAACTGTCCGAAACCTTCGGTTTGCGGACAGTTTCATCCTGTACCCTAAGGAAGCATCAGTTCGGCTTTAACCGAAAAATCCGCTTCCTTACCGTAAAATAAAGGGATAAACGGCGGTTACAACCGACGCTTATTTTTCAATCGGCTTAAAGGGAACGAGGAAACACTGAGCCAAAATGGCAGTGTCGGTTACGGGATCTTCACCGGTAACGGCCTTTGCAGCGGACAAGCCGGCCTTGGTCGTATAACCGATAGCGGTTCCCTTGGTGGCAACCTGATATACCAATTCGAAGGCGGTGGTCGACTGACCTACGGAGTCCTGCAAAACGGTTGCGAACATTTTGTTTTCTTTCATAGAGCGCATACCGGTTTCGGTTCCGTCAACACCGATAACGGGTACTTTCAATACGGTACCGTCACCGTTGGTATCTTTGGTAACATCGGAAGGATTGTCGGTGTATTTGTTGGTCAACATGGATTCGATTGCACCGAGAGCCATATCGTCGTTTTGTGCGATAACAACGTTGAATTTACCGTTGTGAGCCGCAATCCATGCGTCCATTTTTTGCTGAGCTTCGGCGGCACCCCAGTTGGCCGTATCTTCGGCAACCATGTTTACCTTGTAACCGCGTGCGGCAAGACCTTCAACAACACCTTTTTTGCGGTTTACCTGAGCCGGATGTCCGAGCTGACCGTTCAACAAGAGGGCGTTTACAACTTTACCGGGAGCCTTATCGGGATATTTTTTGAAATATTTGTCGATAATAAGAGCCTGGATATCGCCGGCTACGCTTTCGGGAGAAGAAGCGAGGAAGAAGTTTTTGCCTACTTTCAAAGCTGCAACGGAAGGCTGAATATTGGAGAAAGCGGCGGCTCCGCCCTTTGCGTTAATGGCCTTTGCCATCTGCTCGGTAGCACCGGTGTCCTGGGGGATAATAACAAAGTATTTTACACCCTGGGTCAACAATGTGTTCAACTGGTCAAGCTGGGTTGCAACGTCGCCGTTACCGTCCATAACTTTTAAATCAACGTTATTTTCCGCGGCCAATTTTTTTAAGTTATCGGCATAGTCGCGGACAAATGTTTCGTTAAGGTTGCGGATAAGAGCACCCATTACAACCTTTCCACTTGCCGCGCCGTCTTTTGAACCGCCGGCAAACACCATTCCCGCCATAAGAACGAGAACCGTCAAAACCAATCCTAATTTTTTCATAAGATTACTCCTTGTATATTTTTAGAGTGAAACTCACCCTGTATACCGATTTTATTTTGCCCAATGAGGGGCAACGGGTACTACACCCTTTTTTATGATAATATTGCCGTATTTTACCGTTTCACCGGTAACGACAATCGCAAAAGCGGTTTTGGAGCGCTCGTAAAATGCAAAGCGGTCTATGCGGGTAATTGAAGGCGCATCGGGATAAATATGTTTTATCGCCTTTGTATAAGACTCTTCAACGGCGGGATCCAAGCTGTCGCCCTTAACCGCCTTCATCATAACAAGCGGATCTTTTACGTAAGGGTCGATATTTATCAAACGCAAAATACCGTCAAGCAATGCCGGTATCTTTATGCCGTCGGCACGGATCACCCGCGCATTGCAGCTGTCGGCCGGATAAAAAGCATCCGATAATACGATTTCATCGCCGTGCCCCATACGGTGCAAAACGGAAATCAAATCGGGACTGATAACGGGAGAAACTCCGATAAGCATATAGACCTCCAAACTTATATAAATAGCCGCATAATGCGGCAAGCATGTAATCGTTTACATTTATATCATGGCATTGAAATCAAAATCTGTCAAGAAAAACTTTTGCGTTTCGCCGATATTTTTATCTTTTTCATATGAAAAACACGATTTTATAAGCTTTTTGGCATAAAATACGGGAGTATACACACACGAAATGTACAAACCGCAAAAAACTCCCGCATTGTACCGATATTTCGTTGCTTGCATTATAATAAAAAATCCACTATAATTCGCCCTATGGACACGGAAGAAATCAATAATCTTGCATTCAGCCCGCAAAAAGACGGCAGTATTACCCTTGATGCATCTACACTCGCAGGTTTTAAAAAAATGCCTATAGACATTTTCGATAATGTGTATTTGGGAGAAACAAAACCCGATGCCCTTATTTTATGTATAGACATCCGCGGCTTCAGTAATTTTTTGTGTTCCCATGACGAAAAAATGGTTTTTTCGCTCATCACATCGTTTACCTCGAACTTTCTATCCTGTGTAAATCAATTCGGCTGCGGCTGTTCCTATTATAAACTGCTCGGAGACGGAGCCTTGGTAATTTGGGATCAAACCGATGCGCGCACACTCAGCGAGGCTATAGCCGTTTTTGAAATGTATACGGAATTTTCCCGTGAAGAATTGTTTAAGCCCTATCCCGAATTAAGCTTGGCCGGCTCGCTTGTTATGGATAAGGTGTATAAGTATGAGATTTCGGCGGAGGCTTCGCTTTTAAAATACCGCGACTATGTCGGCTACGGTATCAACCTCGCCTGTCGGCTGCAGGGGCTTGCCGTCAAATCGGAATTGATTGTCAACAAGGCCCTTGCGGACCTTGACGCCCTTATTACGGTTAATAAAGATACGCCGGAACTCATGGAAGCGCTGTACCGTTTAAAGGGTATACGAGCCGAAGATAAGGAAAAACTGTACTTTTACGACGATATAAAGCCGGATAACGGTTTCGGCGTAAACCGCAACGTTTACTGCTGAACCGGACCGGCCGATTTATACCGGAACTTTTATTTTTTTTCCGAAAAGGAGTGTGCGTCTGCGCAGAGATGCATAACAAAATCTATATCCTTATCGCCGCGGCCGGAAAGATTAACCAGAATCGATTTCCGCTTATTGGAAGCGGCATATTTAAATGCATAGGACAGGGCATGGGCGCTTTCCAATGCGGGAATAATGCCCTCATACCGCGACAATTTAAAAAAGGCTTCAAGACATTCGTCGTCGTTTGCGGTTGTATACTCAACCCGCTTTATATCTTTAAACATACAGTGCTCGGGGCCGCTTCCCGGATAATCGAGGCCGGAGGCGATTGAATATACGGGAGCCGGTTCTCCCTTGTCGTCCTGTAAAAGGTAGGTGCGGAAACCGTGCAAAACGCCGGCCGTACCGAAGGAAAGACTTGCCGCATGCTCTCCCTGTTTAAAAGAGCGGCCGCCGGGTTCAACTCCTACAAGCTTTACGTCCTTATCTTCTACAAAGCCGCTGAAAATACCTGCGGCATTCGAGCCGCCGCCGACGCAGGCGGTAACCGCATCGGGCAGTTCTCCGGTCATTTCCAAAAATTGCCCGCGCGCTTCTACGCCGATAATATGCTGAAAGTCCCGTACAATCATGGGAAAGGGATGCGGTCCGACGACGGAGCCTATGCAATAAATGGTATTAACGGGGTCTTTAAGATAGGCTTCAAAGGCCGCATCAACGGCTTCTTTAAGCGTTTTTAAACCGTGGGTAACGGGGATAACCTTTGCTCCTAAAAGCCTCATCCGTACAACATTCGGATGCTGTTTTGCAATATCGACTTCCCCCATGTAAATTTCACATTCAAGTCCGAAATAAGCGGCCGCGGTTGCCAAGGCGACACCGTGCTGCCCCGCACCCGTTTCGGCTATGAGCTTTTTTTTGCCCATGTATTTCGCCAAAAGACCTTCGCCCATACAGTGGTTTAATTTATGAGCTCCCGTATGATTCAAATCTTCACGTTTAAGATAGATACGCCCGCCGTATACTTCCGACAAGCGCTTACAAAAATATACCGGTGTCGGCCGGCCCTGAAAATGCTTGCGTATTGATCTCAGTTCGCTTATAAACTCATGGCTTTTGCTTATGGAATAATAGGCATCCGTAATTTTATCCATTTCTTTTTGCAATTCGGCAGGTACAAAAGAGCCTCCGTATTCGCCGAAATATCCTTTTTCATCCGGAAACCGCTTTAAATATTCCATCGTCTTCCCCTTATGTTACTATATATAGTAACATGGTATATGAAAACCGTTTTTTTGTCAACAGGAAATTATCTTACACCATATGAATAACTTCGCGGGGCTTGCTGCCGTTTGCAGGCCCGACAATGCCGCGCGCTTCCATATCTTCGACCAGGCGGGCGGCGCGGTTATAGCCGATTTTAAGCCGGCGCTGAATATAGGATGCGGAAGCCTTTCCCGCCTGCATAACGATTTCCAGAGCCTTGTCATACAGGGGATCTTCTCCTTCGCTGAACACGCCGGGGTCGAAACCTTCTTCATCCTCGTCGACAAAGATTTCATCGTCGATGTAATCGGGTTCTCCGAAACGCTTTACATAATCGACAACGTTTTCGACTTCGGTATCGGACACAAAGGTTCCCTGAATGCGGATGGGGAAGGGATCGACCGCACTTGCATAGAGCATATCGCCCTTGCCCAAGAGTTTTTCCGCACCGACCTGGTCGATGATAATGCGGCTGTCCATCTTTGAAGCAACCATAAAGGCGATACGCGTGGGAATATTCGCCTTGATAAGACCCGTTATAACGTCAATAGAGGGACGCTGGGTTGCAAGCACCAGGTGAATGCCGACAGCGCGGCTCATTGCGGCGAGGCGGGCGACGGTGGATTCAAGTTCCTTTCCCGTGGTGGCCATAAGGTCGGCAAATTCGTCGACAATCAACACGATATAGGGTAATTTTTCCGTTGCGATTTTACGTTCGACAATTCGCTTGTTATAGCTTGCTATATCGCGCACGCCCATACCGTCCAAAAGGGCATAGCGGCGCTCCATTTCGCATAAACAGTACTGCAATGCTTGAAATGCTTTTTTAGGCTCGGTAATAACGGGCGTAAGCAAGTGCGGAATATCGTTATACAGCTTTAATTCGACAATCTTCGGGTCGATTAAAATCATGCGCACATCCTGAGGCGGCCGTTTATATAAAATCGACAAAATCAGGCTGTTTACGCACACCGACTTTCCCGAACCCGTAGAACCGGCAATCAAGAGGTGGGGTGTTTTTGCCAAGTCCAATACCTGGGCTTCGCCTGCGATGTCCTTACCCAGCACCATCGGAATCGCCATCTTTTTAAAAGCGGGAATATCGGTATCGATCAATTCTTTAAAGCTTACAATCGCCCGTTCTTTATTCGGCACTTCTATACCGACGGCATGCTTTCCGGGGATGGGGGCTACAATACGGACGCTCGATGCTGCAAGGCGCAGGGCAATGTTATCGCCGAGGGCGACTATTTTGCTCAGCTTAACGCCGGGCGCAGGGAGAATCTCAAACATCGTAACAACGGGGCCTTTGCGGATTCCGGTAACTTCGGCTTCGATTTTAAATTCGTTTAAAGTGTCTTTTAAAGCTTCGGCCGCCCGTTCGGTATCCTTGTCTATAACCCAATATTCCCCGCCCGGATAGCTTGTCAATAAACCTTCGGCCGGAACGCTGTATGAAGATTGTTTTTTTTGCGTTTCGGGCGGAGGCGGAAGCGAAGCCGGGTCCGCTTCTTCTACTCCGAAAGGGTCGTTTAAAAAACCGGTTTCCCCCGGGTTTTCATATAAGCCGGTTTCATCATTTTCATCTTCGTCTTCGTTTAAAAGAGCAAATTCTTCAAGCACCATATCGTCGCTTTGCTCTTCGGACAATTCTTCAACTTCTTTTTCTTTATTGTGCGCATCTTCTTTTATTTCATCTTCGGCTTGTTCACATTCTTCAACAGGTAAAACATCCGCGAAAACGGGGGCGGTTTCCAATCGGGAATCGGAATCCGTAAGTTCAACCTGAGAAGATAAGGGCTCGGTATCTTTTTCTTCAAAAACGCTGTATTCATGACTGTGAACTTCGTTCTCTTCGGGGGTATCCGCATAGGGGACAAAATCCGTTTCTTCACTCGGCTCGAAAAGTTCACCGTCCGTATGAGAATCGGCGACCGTTTTTTCGGAACGGCGAAACAAAGCTCTTTCGCTTTTCTTTTCGCCGCGGCGGGAAATAAAAAAGTCCGCAAGTAAGCCTGCGAGAATATATTCAATAATACATAATAAAACGCTGACGGAAACAAAGCTGCTTATCCGAATAAAATTTACGCTTGCGGAATTGACGTTGAAGATTTTTTTTGTAAAAAATTCGATTGCCGAAACGGTAAAAAAAGGGATAACCGAAAAAAGTAAATATACAATTTTCCTCCGGGAGCAATCGGAGAGCATGAGCACAATGCCGGCAATAAAAATATACACAGGTATTAAAAAAGATGAATATCCGTAGGCCGAAAAAAGCAGGCGGCCGAAGGCATATAAAATCCTTCCCTTTTCGGGGTTCGCCGTACCGAAACCGAGCAAAGAGATTATAAGAGAGGCCGTACAAAGGGCCGAAACGACAAAAAACATCATACCGGCGGCAATTATGCCGCGCTCCGAACGCTTCATGAGTAACTCCATCACCTATTTATCGGAAAAAAGCGGGGCAAAGCTTAGTAAATAACGGGGCCGCTTACTTCGGATTCATTTTGTGCATATAATATTCAAGGGTGGTAGTATCAATAAGGGAAGGAACAACACCTGCCCTTGTTGTAGAAAATCCGGCAGCACAGGAAGCATACGCCAACGCTTGAGATAAGGGGAGCTCTTTTACCAAATATACTGCCAGAGCGGAAATAAAGGCATCCGCAGCTCCCGTTGTATCGACAGGATTAAAAGGAGCTGCGGCAAGACGCTGTTCAAAATTCCGGCCGATAACATAACAGCCCTCACTGCCGAGGGTTACGATAACCGTTTTTACGCCCTTATTCAAAAACCAAGCCGCTTTTTCTTCTATCGAATCTCCACAGGGGCATAATTGATGCAATTCTTTTTTGTTCGGAATAAAATAATCCAAATTCGATAAGAGTTCTTCATCAATTTTTTTAACGGCGGAAGGTTTTAACATAATTTTGACATTATGTTTTCGCGCAATTTCTATCGCCGCTTTTACGGCACCCATGGGGATTTCCGTTTGTAACAGGCAAAAAGCCGCATCCGAAAATATTTTTTCAGTCTGATATACCGTATCGGCCGAAACCGATAAATTGGCCCCGCTGTATAAGACTATACCGCTTTCCCCGTCTTCCTGTACATGAATATAGGCCTTCCCCGTAGGATTTTCCGGATCAATGTTAACCGCTGAAGTATCTACCCCGTTTTCATGCAAGACATTTAAAAGCATATTGCCGTCAAAGTCCCGTCCCACATTACCGATCAAAGACACCTTTGCGCCGAGTTTTGCCGCTCCCACCGCCTGATTGATTCCTTTGCCTCCGGGAAGAACGGACAGGCTGTCGGCGGGAATAGTTTCGCCGGTTTGAGGATATTCTTTTACCGAAAGTAAAATATCGGTATGAATACTTCCGATAACTATAATGCGCTTTGAACGAAGCCGCACGGGAAGGTCGATACTTTCAGTATCAGTGCATATAAAATCTTCCGAATAAGGAGGAAGAGGACTTTTTTGTTTTTCAAGCTTGCGGATTATATATTTACAAATATATCTTCCGAAATCGAATAAATTGAGCGGAATCGCCGATACGGGAGGAAAGCTTCCGATACTTTCTTTATCGTCTATACATATAAGCGATATATCCTCCGGTATACGGAATTTATGCAGTAAGGCATATTCATATACATCTAAAACCTTATTCCTGCCGCAGCAAACAAGTGCCGAGCAGCCGTGAATATATAAAGCTTCATACAAATCCTTGTATTCCGTATATATACCGTGATTATCAAATAAACAGCGTTCCACTCCCAAAGCTATTTCCCGCTCGTGTTTTTCAGACTTGTCAAAAAGGCAAGATATCCGCATATGTCCTGCAGCAACAAGTTTACTTGCAGCCGTATAACCGGCATTTTGATAATTGTATGCAAGACCGAACCGGGGATCTTCATCATCTAAAAACACAAAGGGAATGTTATTTTTTTTCAGTACGGCAAGGGCTGCATCCCTGTCTTCACCGGCGGACTCACATACGACAGCATCCACCCGATTATTACATAAGGCGGCAATATTTTTTTCCCGGCTTTGAACGGAAGATGAAAAGCATAGCTGCACCTGATAGCCCTGCTTTTCGGCTTCGGTTAAAAACCCGTATTGAAACGAAGCGTATTTTTTATTTCCCGATAATAAAAGCCCTAATAGGAAAGTTTTGGTATTTATATTGTTTTTTATAAAATTATAGGGCTTGTAACGGTATTCTTTAACGATTCCAAGAACACGTTCGCGCGTTTCGGGTTTTATACCGTTATCTTTGCCGTTGATAATTTTTGAAACGGTTGAAATCGAAACGCCTGCAAGCGCGGCTATATCGTTAATCGTCAAACGGAACCTCGTCGGCACTCGGTATGGAGGTTTGGGCCCCTTTGCGCGTAACAACGATTGTCGCTACTTCGTTTGCATAGCGGACAGCCTGCACCAATGAAGAGCCTGCGGCAAGGCGGACGGCCAAAGCGGCGGTAAAAGAATCGCCTGCGGCTGTTGTGTCCACGACGGACACCGGGCGGACGGGTATCAAATGTTTTCCCTCCGTTTCCGAATTAATGTAGGCTCCCTTTGGTCCGAGGGTAATGAGGACATTTTTAACCCCTTTCGCACGCAGTTTATCCGAAGCTTCCTCATAATTCTTAACCGGCTGCCCCAAAAGCTGTGCGGCTTCGGTTTCGTTCGGCTTTATAATATCGACATATGAGAATAATTCTTCGGGGAATTCCCGCGGTACCGGTGCGGGATCCAAAACAACGGTTTTCCCAAACTCTTTTGCCAGTTTTGCCGCACGGACAACGGTTTTGAGCGGTATTTCCAATTGACACAGTAATATATCGCAGTCACGCAAGAGGCTTTCGTTATCGGTAATATCCCGCTCCGTTAGCGTTGCATTTGCACCGGGAATAACGACAATACTGTTGTCGCCTTCGTCATTTACGGTTATCCACGCCAAACCGGTTGATTTACCTTCACGAACCAAAAGATGAGACGTATCGACTCCGGCGGAGGCAAGACTTTTTTTTTCGATATCGGCATACGAATCCGCTCCGACCGCTCCGAATATCGTTACGCAGGCTCCCAAGCGGCCTGCGGCATAGGCTTGATTGGCCCCCTTCCCGCCCGGCACCAATTCCATATTACCGGCCAAAATCGTTTCTCCCGCAACGGGCATGTGCGGTACGTTCACCACCATGTCCACATTCAAACTTCCGATCACAAGTATTTTTTTCATAACACGTTTTCCATATAAAATCACATAGAGATTTATCTTTATCTATCCATCATTTATTTTAGAGCAATATTTAAAGAACGTTCCGCTAATTCAGAAATCCGCATAGTATTAAATCCATCTATTCCGCTTTTTAACGTATCATTCAGCGGATCTATCCAATGTCTTGGAAGGTTGTGTGCGCCAAGCAACATCCCGATAATAGAACCTGTTGTAGCAGCATTACAATCGGTGTCAAAACCCGGCACCACACTCAATCCTATAGTTTTTTCAAAATTCAATGCCCCCCACAGTAAACTTATCACACATATCATAGCATTAGATATGGTATGGCACCAATGATGCGGGTTTGTTTCATCATATAATGCATGAATCCTATCAAAAGCGGTTTCCCAAGATATTTCTTCTTGTTTCCACTCAATAACCTGTCGTATCGCTGCATATAAGCGGGAAGTGGCAGGGATTTGACTCAATCCCGCTTCAATTATTAACCCCATGTCATTACACACAGCAGCCTTTGCAATCATCGCAGCTATAAACATTTCTCCATATATACCATTTTTTGTATGACTGATGCAAGCATCTTTCCATGCCAAAGCCGCCGCCGCTTCAATGTCCCCCGGAGAAACATAACCGAAAATATCGGCTCGTATTTGCGCGCCGATCCATTCTCTATAAGCATTATTATAAGAAGCGGAATAAGGTGGTTCAATCAAGTTTACAAAATTACGATAAGCAACTCTCTCGGCTGTACATGCGTGTAAAAATTGCATATTCATTAACCAACTGTGAGCTATATCAAGCGATGTAAAGTCTTTACCGTTTTCCTCAAGGGTTTTTAATCCGATTATCGTATAATTCGTGTCATCGTCTTCAGGAGCACATTTCACATTGTTTATCCAATTTATAAATGTACTGCCATAGACATGTCCTGCGTCCGTAATATTGTATTTTTTTCGTATGGTATCAGAAACATTTGATGCAAAATAAGCACGAGGAAGAAAGTTGTTTGTATCATGTAAAAAACCTGTAATTCGGGAACGATACCACCCTTCAACCGGTTGCCCCAAAAGACAGCCCGCACAACGCCCCAACCAAGCGCCATGAATCTTTTGTCGCAAAACTTCTTTATCTATTTGCGGAATAAGTTTTTTTTCCGTAGTATTGACACACAGTTTTTTTATCGTTTCAATATCGGATGGTTCTTGATATATATAGTCATCGGAAACAGGGGCAGACTGTATTTTTTTGAATAAAGCGGCAGCTTCTTGTTCCATCAAAATACCTCTTTGATATTTTTCCTTTATAAAAGAAACTTCGGCTTGATAAGAATCAACAAGACGTCCTTCATCTTTACTTTGTTCGTATTCTACGACCACACTTTCGGAAAAGGTCAACCACTTGATATCTTTCATATAAACCTCCTTTTTATCCTTTTACGCTGCCGACAGTCATACCGTCAATAAAATAACGTTGCAAAAATAAGAAAAAAATGATAATCGGCAAAGAGACAAAAACCGCAAAAGCCATCATGTTACCCCATTCCGTTACATATCTGCTGGAAAAGGCGTAAAAGCGGACTGCTAATGTTGTTACAGCTTCCTTTTGCAAAAACGTTACCGAAAAAAGAAATTCATTCCAACACCACAATCCTATGATAAGGGCTGCAGTCAACAAACCCGGTTGAATAAGCGGGACGAGAATATATAAAAAAATCTGAGCTTTTGAGGCCCCATCGATTATAGCAGAATTGATTATATCTTTATTTACTCCTATAAAATATGTTCTTAACAGAAAAATAGCAAAGGGAGTATATAGGGCACTGTAAATAAACATCATGGCAATAAGGTTATTAATTAAATTCAATTTTTGTAATATAAAAAAGAGCGGTATTATAAAGAGTTGTTTCGGTATCGTATTGCAAACTAAAAAATATACGGAAATCTGGGGCCAAAACCGTATTTTCTTATTTGCCAACACGTAGGCAGCCGCCGAACCGGCAAAAAGAGTAAGAGCTAACGTACCAATCACTAAGATTATACTGTTAACAGCTGCGGCGGGAATCTTAGCTTGCTTCCAAGCATTTTTATAGTTTATAAAAGATATCGTTTTAGGAAACGCAAGCGGATTTGTTGCTATCTCAATACGGGTTTTAAAGCTGTTTTGCAGCATTAAAAATAGAGGAAAAACAGTAATACAAAGCAATAAAAAGAGGAGCAACATGCTTATAATTTTTACGGATTTTGACTGTTTTAGATTCATACGGCATCCTGCCCTTTAATCTGCATCAGAACATAAAAGATAATTACAATTCCTGCCAAAAAGCTCATTATCAACGAATATGTTGCACCCAAACCTATATTGTGTATATAAAACGACGCACGATATGAGAGAGTCGATAACATTTCGGAACTCCCCGCAGGACCGCCCCCAGTTAAAATCCAAACATAGTCAAAGGTTAAAAAAGACCAAATTATTGTCATAAGCAGCATAAATAAAATATTGCTTTTTATTCCGGGAATAATAACTGAAATAAATTTTCTAAAAAAACCGGCACCGTCGATTTCTGCAGCTTCTATTATATTTTCATCTACCTGCCTCATAGCTGCCAAAAATATTACCGTTAAAAATCCCCACCAATGCCAGCAATCTATACACATAACGGTGAATAGCGAAGAGCGTACGGAGGCTAAAGGATTACTTATTTTAACAGAAAAAAAACTTAAGTTATTAATATAGCCTATTATTCCGCTTCGCGGATGCAAAATCATCGTACTGAATATTGTACATATAATTACGGGACTTATTATATTAGGTACAAAAAAAATTGATTGAAATGCGGCTCTCGCCCTTCTCATATATAACAGAATGACAGCAACAAACAATGCAAGGATAATAGGTACTGTTAAAAAAAATATTGTCCATTTTATATTATTAAAAAGCGCCGTATAAAAACTTGATGTGGCAAATACGGTTTTAAAATTATTTAGTCCGTCAAATGAAGGAAGTCCTAACCCGTTCCATTTCATAAACGACAATACGATTGTTATTAATGCAGGAATCAATATAATTAAAATGTTTATAAGTAATGCCGGCAAAATAAAAAGCCAATCGGCAAATACGTCTTTTTTTTGTTTATACATTGTTTTCACCCCGTTTGAAACTTAAACCAGAAAGCGTTTAAAAGTTTTAGCTTTTATCTACACTGCCCGATTTTTAACCGGACGGGCTGTCCAAAATATAATTATTTTTGAAACAGCCCTGTACTTATCTAAGCGATCGATTTCACACAGCTTTTAAGGCAGTATAGGCATATTACCTGCTTTTAAGTCATCCGCGAAGACACGGTCCATCCCTCTTAAATACTCTTCAATTGAAATCTGATTCAAAGCGAGTTTTTCAAAGGCTTCCCACAAATATTGATTCGTCGCTTCCGGCCAAAAGGTCCATGTTGTATATCCGTAGTTGCCGGAATTCAAAGCATCACCTATTTCTTCAATACATCGAGCATAGCGGGGGTCTATTTTACCCTTAAAATCCGCTTGACTGATAGTATTTACAGGCAGATTCCACTCTCCGGGCCAATCAACATTTAAATTGACAATAACCTCCTTATCGGTAAATAAGGTATTTAATAGTTCAGCCACAGCTTTCGGGTTTTGAGACTTCGCATTAATCGATAGGGTTGCTCCTATACCGAGGGTATACAGGGGAAATACAACTCCGTCGGCGGAAGGGAGAGGTACCCAATCCCAATCTTGTTTCGCCTCTAAAAAATAATTGTTTATACGCTGGAAATTCCAAGTACCGGAAGGATACATCGCAACGGTACCGGAAGCAAGCAAGGCCAAACAATCTTCATCTCTGTATGAAAAATAATTGGAGTCAAAATATTCATCAAAAAATAACTTCATTTTTTCCGTGGCTTTAACAAAGACAGGATCGCTCCATTTAATTTTTCCTTTTAAAGCTTGATAAATTTTTTCCGGCCCCGCAAGATGGTTCCAGAAGATAGTAACTAAGTGTTCATTCACCGGTTTCCAGCCTGCATTACCATTGATAAGAGGAATCATTCCTGTACTTTTTATTTTTTTACACAATGCCTCAAACTCGCTCCAAGTTTTAGGCAGCTTCCAGCCATTTTTTTCAAACAAAGATTTATTATAAAACAAAACCATACTTTCGTAGCTTTTAGGCAAAGCGTATAATTGACCGTCAACAGAGCATAATTTTTGCATAACGGGGAACACAATTTTGTTCCAATTATATTCTTTTGCAAAATTATTTAAAGAGAGTAAATAATTTTCTCGAGCAAATTGCTGGACATAAGACGGTCCTGCCGTAAACACAAGATCAGGTCCGGAACCCGCAAGCATTGACGTACGGATATTTTGATCGTAATTTGCATCAAACCGTATATCAAATTTATAACCGTCTGCTCTACTGTTTACAACATCAATCAAATGCTTTCTTAAATGTTGTTCGTGTTCAGGGGTTGCAGATTCATATACCCATAACAATTCTGACTTTCCGGCTTCCTTTGTTCCTTTTGCAAAAAGGAATAAAAGGCAAAAGAACAAAAACACACTGATACCTAGAATCCTTTTCATTTTTCTTCCTCCTTATAAAAATGAAATACGTTCATTGACAGGAAAGTGCTTTCCGAAAACATTTTCCTGTCAAAGATAGGATACACCCGGAATTCATATTTGTCAAATTTTTTCACAACTACAATAAAACTAATCTTCTCCTAACACACGAACTGAATCAATAACAGTAAAAAGAATTTCTTTTTGTTCACTTGAAAGAGGTTCCAAAGGCGGAATGGGAGCCCCTACCTTATACCCCAAATATTCCAAACCTGCTTTTACACAGCATGTCAATCCAAATTTTAAAAAAATATCGTTGAGCAACCACATTTTTTGCTGCAACTCTAATGCACTTTCAATATTGCCTTGTTTTGATAATTCATACAACCTTATACACGTCTTCGGAGCAAGGCAAGCAGGTCCCGCCATCCAGCCAACTCCGCCAAGCATAGATACAAATAACGGAATATGGGCAGATGCGGAAAACAGTTTATATCTTGCATTAAAAAGATTTTTAAAATTTAGTAATTTTCCGGTTACACCTGAAGCTTCTTTATAGTAAATAATATTCGGTACATCAGAAAGCATCTCAAAAACAGACATCGGAATTTCAAAATGCATAAATTTGGGATTTGAATATAAGACGCATGGGACGCAAGGGATGCTTTCCGCTACACTTCGATAGAAGGCAGCCATACTCTCTGGCGACAAAGAAAAGTATTTTTCAAGCATAATGACCACAGCATCCACTCCTAATTCAGTAAAGAGCTTCGCCTCTGTTTTTGCCTGCATCACTGAAAATCCGCAAACACCTGCCACAACAGGAACTCTCTTGGCAGCGGTATTTACAGCTGTTATAACAACGCCTTTTTTCTGTTCTAGAGTCAAATATGGAAATTCACCGCAACTACCAAGCACACAAAGACCATGTACACCTTCATCTATTAAATCGGAACAGAGCCTTTGTAGTTCACTTGTAATTACCAAACCGTTTCTGTCGATAGGGCTAACCAAATATGGAATTATCCCATGCAATTCTATCATATTTTACGGCTCCAATAATGACAGGAGAATTTCTATTGCTTTCTTTGCATCAACATCATAACAAAGCATATGATTCCCGCGTGAAAAATCAAAAACCATCATACCTCTAGATTTTGAAGATCTCGTTTCAACTCTGATTAAACACCTTTTTTTCTTTGTCAACTCAGGATACTTTAGTACTAAAAACGCAAGAACATCATGCATTGGCATAATAAAACTTTCACCTTTATTATGATGCGCATTACAACACGATGTGATAATCCGGGAAATAAATGGTGATATACTTTTAGGCATGTCAGTAGTACTCATTGTTACTTTCATTGTAACATCAAGCGGAACTACAGTGATGGAGGGAAAAGCGGAAAATACGATTTTTGCTGCTTCCGGATCATTATATATATTGGCTTCTGCAACAGCAGAAGAATTCCCGCATTCTTTCCATGTTCCGCCCATAATAACGATCTCTTTTAAAAGATGTGGCAATTCAGGACAAAGTGAAACTGCAAGGGCGATATTTGTCAGAGGTCCGGTACACAACAAAGAAAATTCCAGAGGATTTTTTTTTACTGTGTCAATAATAAATGATGCTGCAGATGTTGCACCCTCAATAGTATTATGAAATTTCTTTTCTTCTGACCATAAAGTTAAAAGATCTTTTAATACATCATCACAGTATCTGCAACCGGAGATTGGCTCTTGTACTAATGGGCGGGACACACCGGGAACAAGACGTATATTCGAAGTTCCTAGTTCTTCAAGAAATACACATGCCATCCTACAACGCTCTATACTTAGCATCCTACGTCCATAGGCCGTTATACCCGTTATCTCTACATCATTATCTTTACTCATCATAAGCAATGCCAATAAATCATCCCCAAGTAAGTCGCTGTCAAAAAGTATTTTTTTCATATAACTATATCTCCATACGCAGACATAATTTTTGAAACTACATAATACAATACCTTCTCTTCGTCTACATCTTTTGCAACCAAATGAGGAAAACTCTGTCTGCCGCGTAACTTAACATCAATAATTGTCTTACCTCGCACAAACTCTCCGTCCGTATCTATATCGATTTTGCATGGTACAAATGTAAACCACTCAGGATACAACAAAGCAAGTATAGGCATAACATCATGAAAAAATGCATAGGGTGGATGATAACCATCTCGTAATGCTCTGAAATTCATAAAAGAAATACATACTTCAGCAAGATATTTTAAAAATGGCCTCCCCGAATCTATCCAAGGAGACAAGTCTCTAGGAAAAATCTTTCGCTTTTTTGTTATGTCCAATCCACACATCACAATTTTCAGAGGAAAAGAAAAAACAAATTGTGCCGCTTCGGGATCGCAAAGGATATTAAATTCAGCTTCTCCTCCGTCAACTCCGGGTGTATACCAAGAACCTCCCATCATATACACTGCCTTAATTTTTTGTACTGATTCTGGGTAGATCGATAATAACGTTGCAATATTTGTAAGCGGACCAATCGTTATTATATATAACGGTTCAGGAGATTCTAATAATTTTGCCGCTATAAAGTCTACACTACGCATCTGATTTCCAAAGCAGGTTTTTATTTCAGAACTCTCTTGTTTTGCCCAACGATTGTATATCCATAATGATGGATCCCAAGTATGTGAAGGGAATGACGCATGTTCAACAGTACAACCGATTATACGCAATAAACGATCAATATTTGCTCCCGACTTTTCTCCGGAAACATTTCCAGCAGAAGGACTAATACCTTTGACAGAGAGACCAGATTCAGATAATGCAAGTAAAATTGCAATTGCATCATCTACATCAGCATGTTTGCTGCCGAGAGCCATATCACTATCTAGTAATACAGGAAAAACAGCCATGATTATTCCTTAATTCCTGAACTTGAAATACCAAGTATATAGTATTTTTGGAGAGGTAGTACAATTAAAACGGGAACAACAATCGAAATAGCACAAGCTGCAAAAATTTGATTCCAATACACTTCATTATCCTGCGACAAGTCTGCAATAGCAACCTGTATTACTTTCATTGCAGGTGAGCGACCAGAAAGTAGCGGCCATAAAAAAGCTTCCCACTGATCCATAAAAATAATAATTCCTGCACTTACAATAATTGGAAGAGACATAGACATATAAATCTTGCCATAAATAGTCAGCCACGATGCACCATCGATATACGCCGCTTCAAGATATGATTGCGGTATATCCATAAAGAATTGACGAAATAAAAAAATTGAAAGACCATTTGCTGCAGCGGGCAGTATAAGAGCCCAATACGTATCAATCATACGTAATGTACTTACAATCTGATAAAGAGGGAGGGCTATTGAACTAAAAGGAATCATAAAAGTAATAAGAACAATTATAAATAAAACATTCTTACCTCTAAATCTGAATATTGAAAATGAAAATGCACATAAAGAGGTAATAAGCACTCCTAGGAAGACTGTATTGAATGTAACAAAAAAACTATTAAATATTGCACGCCCGAAGTTTCGTTTAATCAGAATATCCCGAAAGGCTCCTAAATATAATTCCGGATCAAACCACAATGCTTTTGGTCCGAAAGGCATAAGTGCAGCAAAGATCGATTTATCTGTTTTAAATGAAGAAATAATAACCCAATAAATCGGAAGTAAAAATATGATGCTAAAAAAAAATAACACACAATATTTGGCTATTTTACCTACTGTAATTTTTTTATAGATCATACCTATCTTTCCTTTGAATGAATAAATTTAAACTCACAAAATACAACTGTTAAAATCATTAAAATTATAATAATAACCATCGCATTTCCTACTCCTCTATCCGCATAAATAAAAACATTTTTGTAGGCTTCATACATTGCAACATTCGTAGCATTTTCCGGTCCTCCACCGGTAAGAATATACATCGGAGTAAACATCAAAAAATTTTGTGTAGTATCTGCAACAATAACAAATAAAAATGTACGTTTCATCATAGGCATTGTAATATATAAAAAACTTTGCCAAGCCCTCGCACCATCTATCCAAGCAGATTCATATAGATTTTGTGAAATATTCTGGAGACCACTAATGAGGAAAATCATCCAATAACCAACGCATCTCCATGACACAAGAAAAATAATACTGCCCAAAGCCTGTGACGAGCTTGTCAAAAAAAGCATTGGTTTAAGCCTTAACAACCCTAAGATCGAATTAATAAACCCGCCGTTCGGATTAAACATTATTCCCCAGATTGTAGCTGTAATTGCCAAGGATAATGTAAACGGTATAAAGAAAACAGTACGGAATACTCCCATGCCCTTTCCTTCCTTGTACACAAGTAGGGCAAGAATAAAGGCCCACAAAATTTGAAAGGGATTAACAATAAGTGTAAAAACCAATGTGTTTTTTAATGATTTCAAAAAAACGGGATCAGTAAGTACAAATAGATAATTTTTTAGACCACAAAATTTTCGTATCATTCCATTCGCAAATCCTACAGTCGTAAAACTATCAAAAATAGAAGTAATAATTGGAGCAAGTCTAAAAATACTAAGTCCAAGAAAAGCCGGAATTAAAAATAAATACGGAACAACCTTTTCTTTTCTCATGAGAATCATCAAAAAACTCCTTTTCGGATACGTCTTTATCGACGTATCCGAAAACTAATTTTATTTATACTTATTTAGCATTCTTTCAACTGCAACTTCCGCATTTTCCAGAATACTCTTCACATCGCCTCCATTACGAATATCTTCAAAAGCATTTGTTAACAGTGACTCATATTCTAAATAACCTGGTGTAAGCGGACGTGGAATGGCTGTATTTTGACACTCATAATTAATCAACGTAAAAATATCAAATGGCCATTTGGTGAATTTTTCATTTTCTGCAATATACTCTAGGGTCCGTTTATTTGACGGTAAATGACCATCAAGATTAAACCAGTCAATACAGGAAGGATATAATGTGAGAAATTTTATAAGTTTAGCGGCAGCAGCTTTATTTTTGGAAGATTTATTAATACCTAAACTCCATGAGCCAGTCGGAGTGACAGGTTTACCGTCTTTAAAATAAGGATAGGGAGCATAATCCCATGTAAGACTTTCATTTCTGCTATATGCAAGATGATTATAATCAGGACCTATGAGCATTGCTAATTTTTCACTTGGAAAGTAAGCAAGCATATCAGAAGCACTTACTCCTTTGGGAGACACCTTATATACATTAAACAAATCAGAAATAAAACCGCATGCTTTTAGCCATGCTTCATCTGTAAAAACACCTGATACTGTAAGGCCGTCTTTACCGATCGCTTTTCCACCCAGAGATTGAGGCATCGTAAGCATCTGGTAAGGCCTACTTATCTGCGAGATGCCTAAACCAAATACCTCCGGTACACCATCACCATCTTTATCAATTGTCAATTTTTTTGCAAGTTCGATTACCTCTTCCCATGTCAATCGTTCTTTAGGATCTTTTGAGAGACGCGGTATGCCCGCTTCATCAAAGAGGCGAGTATTATAATATAAAACCTGCGATGAATTCACAAATGGTGCTGCATACAACTTTCCTTTTACAGTACCGTATTGTCTACATATGTCAACATATTGCTTGCGTTCGTCATTAGAGAAAAAATCTTCAAGGGATTCAAGATACCCCTTCATAACATATGTTGTCGTCAACGGACTGTCTACAAACAAAACATCAGGCGTTGGTTCTTTTGCTCCTAATTTTATTTCTACCGCTTCCCATAGACCTTTTGTAGGAAGCATTTCTACTTTTACTTTGATATTTGGATTTTGCTTTTCAAATTCTGTAATCATTATTGGAATTGCCGTATCATAAGGTTTAACAGAATTACTTAAAAAAGTAATTTCAGTTACTTCAGAAACACTTGTCGTTTTTTTAGCACAACCAGACAGAAAAACCAATAAAATAAGGATACCAGAACAAATCATTTTTTGGATAAATACTTTCATTTTTCCTCCTCTTCATAATCAATATAAATAACCATAGTGTGAAAAAACTCTTACATGTATACATATGTACAATGTATACATGTAGATTTGCAAAAACACAGTACCTGACATATAGAGTTGTGTTCCGTTTTGCTATCAAGCCCTCAGCAGGTTAAAAAATAAAGACCTCCTTATTAAATATTCTTTTGTACCTCTTTCCCCAAATATTAACTTTTATCGAAATATTATAAGCCCATGGAAAGTGTTTTCCGAAAACACTTTCCATCCAAAGATAGGATACACCCGGAATTCATATTTGTCAAATTCTTTTTTATGTAGAAGCATGCTGGATAGTGATATAGCATTATAAAAAAGAGGAGTTTCCGTTGTTTTTTTAAAGTGTGGATTTTTTTGTATTCCGCACTGTTTGCCGTATATTCTTCGATTGTCGAGAAAACATCCCTCAATCACAGTGTGACAAAGCTTCCGTAAACCAGGAACGGAAAGCCGGAACGTCCACATCGGTAAACACGGTTGTATTAGCCTTTTTTTGCAAAAAACCGTCCAAATCGACAACGGAACAGCCCGAGGTTAAGGTTCCCGATAATTCAATATCGGCAAACACACGGGTACTTGTAAAAAGTTCGGGTTTTAGAATATAGGCTAAGGCGCAGGAATCATACATGCGCAATCCGGACTCGAAGGTTCCGCTGCGGTATTTTTTTAACAGGGCATAGAGCATAGCGCCGGTTTTTCCGAAAGTTCCGATTTTTTCTATATCGGGTCCCGGTATGCCGGCTTTTCTTCCAACATCCAAATCGGCCATAACAAGGGGAACACCGGAATCGAACACCATCTTTGCCGCATGGGGATCGGTTGCAAAATTAAATTCGGACATAACGCCCCTGTTTCCCCGCGTTAAAGAACCGCCCATCATAACAAGGCGCGAAATGCGCGGCTTTACGTCGGGGTACATTGCAAATAAAAGAGCAATGTTTGTTAAGGGGCCGATAGCTGCAAGGGTAATTTTTTCTTCCGCCATAATCACATCGCGCATCTTGTTCACGGCATGCTCGGAACATAAGAGCGACATATCGGGTTCGGGAAAATCAAAACCCGCCAAGCCGCTTTGACCGTGTACGTGAGACGCATCGACGAATTTCTCGATAAAAGGCCGATCGGCTCCCTGCGCCACGGGTATTTTTTTATTCCAAAAGGTAAGCAATTTTAGAGCATTTGAAGTAACCTTTTCCAAAGCAACGTTTCCGGCAACGGTTGTAATTAATTTTACGTCGAGTTTGTCGCTGAATACGGCAATAGCTAAAGCAACGGCATCATCGATCCCCGGATCCGTGTCTATAATTATTTTTTCTTTGGCCATAATCTCCTCCTATGCAAAAGCCATATTTGCAGACTGGGTTTTCAGTATAAAATTATAGCATAAAAAAAGCTTTATCGTCAGTATTTTAAAGGCTCATTGATTCGGTTTTTCGCAAAGATTTTTTATTATCGCTAAAACAGCTGTTTTAGTTGCTTCGTATAAGAAGCGCAATTTTTTTCATAGCGGTAATTCTACCTTTCAATAAGCCTATTTTCCGAAAGCATCCTTGCACACATCGGCTTTACTTTTCCGGAAAAAAAATATATTCTTGTAACTGCGGTTCGGACAAACCCGCATTTCGGAACGTTTATGCAGTATAGAACTTCACAGCGCACAATAGTAGGTTATCTGTGTTTAGCCTTCAGCATTATAAGCTGGGGCTGCACCTTTATATCGACGAAGATTTTACTTCAAGCCTTTAATCCGATTGAAATTCTGTTTATACGGTTTTTTGCCGCCTATCTGGGATTATGGCTTTTAGCCCCGCGTCCTTTAAAACTCGATACCTTAGACGGAAAGCCTTCACGCATAAGGCAGGAGCTGTATTTTGCGGGAGCGGGCTTTTTTGCCGTTACCCTTTATCAGTTTTTGGAAAATATAGCCCTCACCTACAGTCAAGCCTCGAATGTAAGCCTTATAGCGTCAACGGCGCCCGTCTTTACGGCAATTGCAATCAAGCTTTGTCTCAAAAACTCGCCTCAGGCAAAACCTCTTACCCTGCGTTTTATATTGGGCTTTTTGTGTGCAATGGCGGGCATCGCACTTATAAGTTTCAGCGGCGCAACGGAACTCCATCTCAACCCCATCGGAGACTTTTTAGCCTTTGTAGGGGCGGTCGTTTGGGCGGGCTATTCGGTACTGATTGTAAAAGTAAACGATTTAAACCTTCCCGCCCTGGAAAGCACCCGCCGCATGTTTTTTTATGCCCTCATAACCCTCGTTCCCGCAGCCCTGATTTCGGGTATCGAAACCGATATCGCCGTCAATGTGCAGCGCTTTTCAAACCCCGTATATATCGGACACTTTTTATTTTTAGGCATCGGAGCTTCGGCTCTTACCTACAGCGCATGGGCCCTTGCCGGAAAGTATTTAGGCATTGTAAAAACCTCACTTTTTATCTATGTCATTCCCGTTATTACGGTTATCGCTGCCGCCGTTTTTTTGAACGAACGCTTTACCCTCATGTCCGCCCTCGGAACCCTTTTAACGATTTTAGGATTGTTTGTTTCGGGATAAAACTTCGGCCTTCGCACGCTGTAAAATAATAACCGCAAAACACGCAATAACCGCAAAGGGTTTAACAGATTTGACAGGTTTGACACCTCTCCTTTTTTGCTTGGCGGTCTCTGCGGTATGATAATTTAACCGCAGGGGGCGCAGAAAGTTTTTAAAAAATTGGGAGCTATTTTTTCAGTTGCTTCGCGCTCTTCGCGGGCTCTGCGGTAGATGATTTAACCGCAAGGGGCGCAGGGCTTACGCAGAGAATATATGAAACATATTTTTTTTTTAAGATTGGCGGTTAAAAAACAAACTTTGCGGTTTTTATGTGCTGCTTTTTATCTTCGTCGTATACATAGACATCGGTGCTTTGGTTTTCGGGATTGTAATCGATAAGTACGACATCGGACGGGATAAGATAGTTATAGCAGTCGATAAAATATTTTAACAGGGTTTTATTTTTTTTGGGGCTGTATTCTTTTTTTGCAAAAAAATATTTTGCGTATTTTTTGGGCGCAAGATAAAAATCGAACATTGCCTTTGCCCACTCCGCCAATTTTCCGGAGGGAACATCATTTTCGTTTCTCCATTTATGAGCTTTACACTCAACCAAGAGTTTTTCATTCCCCAAATCGAAGTCATGATTTTTTTTTGCTTTTATGCCGATCGGGATTTTCGGCTTTTTTTCGACATCAATACCCTTTTGCTCCAAAAAGCGGTGTATTTCTTTTTCGAAAGCGCTTCCTTTTTGATAATTTTCCGTATCTTTTTGCGTATTCATATATTCTCCTATATAAGCTTTTGTCCGCTTTCTTCAACCATAACGGAATCTCCAACCGTAACAGAATACCTTGTACCTCCGGTTTGCTTTTCCTCACCATTTAAGAGCCACTTGTCGACTATCGTATCTGTGCTCAACTGTGCTCGAAAATCTAACCAATCCTGCTCTTTTACCTCCGTTCCCGATTCAATATATCCGCTTGTGGTATGGTTGTAACACTTTAGCGTAGGATCAAATTGCACTTTTGCCTTTAAAGCTCCGCCCGAAGGGGTAACGGAACCGGATGAAGGGCCTGCAGGATTTTCACAGGCAAATAAAACCAGCATTAAAAGAGGCAAACAAAAAAGGTGTTTTTTCATACAAGCTCCCGTGTCCGTACAATCGGCGCAACACCGTATAGGACAAATAAGTTTCTTCTATATGTACCCCCCCCCCCCCCCCCGAAAAATGTCAAGCGTTTTTTTATTTTTTGCTTCGCGGCCTTGGCGGTCTCTGCAGTGTGATAATTTAACCGCAAAGGACGCAGGGGGCGCAGAGAGTTTTTAAAAAATTGGGAGCTATCTTTTCAGTTACTTTGCGCTCTTGGCGGGCTCTGCGGTAGATGATTTAACCGCAAAGGACGCGGGGTACGCAAAGGATTTAACAAATTCAACACCTCTCCTTTTTGCTTTGCGCTCTTCGCGCTCTCTGCGGTAGCAATTTAACCGCAAGGGGCGCAGGGCTTACGCAAGGGGTTTAAGAGATTTGACACCTCTCCCTTTTTGCTTTGCGCTCTTCGCGCTCTCTGCGGTAGATAATTTAACCGCAAAGGACGCGGGGTACGCAAGGGGTTTAAAAGATTTGACACCTCTCCCTTTTTGCTTTGCGCTCTTCGCGGGCTCTGCGGTAGATAATTTAACCGCAAAGGACGCAATGAACGCAAGGGATTTCGATAAAATAAGAGTTTCTATTAAATATCTGCGTTCTTGGCGGTCTCTGCGGTTTCATTTTACTTAACCGCCAACCTCATCTTTACAGGAATTTTATTTCGCCTTAAATGAGCTTGACAGAGCACCGTTTTTAATCGATAATTCATGTTATGGCAAAAAAAGGTAAGATGTCCGGAATAGGTCTTTTCGAGCGATTACTCGGTTTATTTATCCCTTCGGATGCCGAAGCACAAAAAAATCGTCTGCTTAAAAATATCTACAAAGAACTCGGAAAAACAAAGGTTAAATTTTATAAATATAACTCCGGTGAAGCATTGCCTCAGCTGGCAAAATTTTTCTTCGATATATACAAAGTTGTAGGACCTGCCCAGCCGGTTTTTAAAAATACCCCCAATCCGAATACGTTTAAACACATGGTCATTGATTATTATATGACCGACGTTCAAAGAGAGCTTGCCGAGTCTCTGGAAGAAGAATCCATTTTGGAACGGGCGAAAAGCACTCCCGTTAAGGACTTGGCGGCACAGGTTAAAAATGAGCTTGCCGCTTATTTAAACGGCTTTGATGTGGAAAAAATAACAAAGATAGATATGCTGTATACAAAATTGTCGCAGCTTATCGCCTTTTGTACCTTCGATTATTACTTTTTGCTGAGGAAATTCGACTCGGGAATGCAGGAGCAGAATTTTTCCTACACGCCCAAATTCGAAATGATCCGCGCCGAATATATATTGGAAGACTTAAAGGATTTTACAACGGTTGCCTGGGCACTTCCTCTTGAAGACGATTGGTCCGAAGTATTTAAAGTGTTAAAAGAATACCGCAATGTTCAACCCATTGCAATGAATACATGGAACAAACTTACGAACGTACTGCGCAAATACCGCGATAAGGCCGTTCTCGAAATGACGATTCAGCTTATTTCAAAGGATCCCGCCTATCAAACCGTTATAACAGCCGCACAGGAACATATTATCGACGATCAGCTGGATAAAATGCGTAAAACCGTAGACAACACCCTCCAAAAAGTACAATCGGACCGCAAAAATTCGCAGATTGACGAACTCGTACACAGTATCTTCGGCTCAGGCTCCATTATGAAACTGAAAAACTATTCGGATGAGGGAAACAAGGGCTTTGAAAAGCGAAATTTGAGCGGCTTTACCCTCTGCGCTCCGATGGATTATTTAAAATCCTTTTTACTTGATTATGTAAAGAGAAATGTACGGGAATTTGCCGACCTCGTTTTGGTGCGGGGACAGTGGGTATCTTCGGTTTTAGCCTCCCCCATGTCCGATGCCTATCATGAATTGATGAATATATCCAACAAGATAACCGAATTCGACTCATCATTGGATCCCGAAAAAGAAATGGGGCAAAAAATAAAAGGCTACCTCGTGCGCGCCGAGCGGGACCCCGAAGCAAAAAATATTTTAAAATCGCTTACAAAAGATATAAACGAAAAAGCCTATAATATGCTCTCGGCCGCAACGCGGGATCTTATCGTCATAGGCAAAAATACAAAAAACCTGCTTGAAGATATTGAGCGCAAAGAACCGGAAATGATTATCAACTGGGCGGAATTAACCCACTTTGCCGAAAACCCGATTAAAGAGCAGGGCGTCGACATTTACAAAAAGATATATCTCTTTGTAAATCTTATGAAATGCTTTTTAAGTAACGAGGGTTAAGCTTTTAATCGGCAGCTTCCAATATATCCACCATTTGGCGGGGTGTAACAACAAAAGGTTTTGCAGAAAAGCGCTTTATATTTCCGGTAACCAAATAAACAGCAGCATCTTTTCCGGCATTCATTAAGTTTTTCATCAACGCGAATTTGAACTAAGGTACCGGCCATATATCCCTCCTAATAACTTATTTACACTGTAATGCAAAAAACAGTTTTTGCAAGTACAATAAAACAGCTCCCGGAAAGATTCCGGCCGGTTTTTATTTTAAGAGCGCTTATCGCGTTCTTCAACCGCAAGGCGGTCGCACAGTTCGTTGTATGTATTGCCGGCGTGTCCCTTTACCCAGCACCATTGGATTTTAAACTGTTGAGTATACAAATCGAGTTTTTCCCACAAGTCCTTGTTTTTTACCGGCTTTTTATCGGAGGTACGCCAGCCGTTTTGTTTCCATGTATGAATCCAGCTTGTAATACCGTTTTTGACGTACTGACTGTCTATGTAAAAACCGATTTTTTCATTTTTTGCCTCGGGAATCGTAAAAAGTTTTTCCAAGGCTCCGATAGCACCGCTTAATTCCATGCGGTTATTTGTTGTCGGTTTTTCTCCGCCTTGAGCAGTGATGATTTTTCCCTTATGGAGAATCACCGCAGCCCAGCCGCCCGGGCCGGGGTTTCCCGAACAGGCGCCGTCGCTGTAAAGGCTGATGCCTCCTTTTTCGGAACCGGCTTCCGCTTTTTTCCCGGCTGCGGACACACTGCCGCTTTCGCAGGGATATATCAGGCCCCACTGCGAGCGTATTCCATCGAGGGTCCGCATAACACAAACCGTATCCCGGTGCCTGTGAAACGGACTTTCACACAAGCCCTCGCGCATACAGCGGTGCATTTCTTCTATTTCGTACTCATAGCCGTTTACTCGGAAGGGGTACTGTTCCTTTTTAATCAGGTTATTTTTTTCGTCGTAATATTCAACTTCTTCGGCACGCCAAAAATCACGTAAAATAATTTTTCCCTTTGTGCCGCATAAAAGGGCATCGTTAAAAAAATTCCGCCCTTCAATATCGTTGCCGGAACAAAGGCGGGCGCAAAGCATACCCGAAGGCAAATCCCATTCGGCCGACAGAGCGTTCCGCATATCCACGCCGGAAGGAGCTTTGCGCAGGGAAGAAAGAATACGTGAAGGCGGCAAAACGGCACCTTCATAAAAGCCGGCTTCTTTGTTTACGCAGGATGCGGCAAGCATGGCAAAGGTTACAGGATATATTCCCGTATCCAAGAGGGCGCCTCCTGCAAGCAGGGGATTGTAGAGGCGGTGATTTATATCATAAGGAACGTTTATATAAAAATCGGCTTTAATCTCGAGCAGCTGCCCCACGACCCCGCCGCGAAGCGATTCAAGGGCACGGCGCACCGCGGGATTGAATTTCATCCACATGGCTTCCATATAAAACACCTTGTGAGAGGCGGAATATTCGAGTACGCTTTGTAATTGAGCGGCATTTACGGCGGCGGGCTTTTCACACAAAACGGCGTTGCCCGCCTTTAAAGCATGCAGCGACAATTCGGCATGATTGGTATGAGGAGTTGCGATATAGACGGCATCGATTTTTTTATCGGTACACAGGTCGACATAGGCGTCGGCTCCTGCATAGACCTTTGAAAATCCGTAGCGGCGGGCAAAAGAGCCGGCCCGGTCTTTATCTCGTGAAGCGACTGCATAGAGGGCCGCATCGGGATTTTCGGCAAGCGCCTTTACAAAAGAAGACGCAATATTTCCCGCACCGATAATTCCCCAGTTAATTTTTTTCATAAAATTCTCAAACTCCCTTGCCGTTTCGGCAAAAAATCAGTATCTTCTAGAGTATAACACAAATTTAATGCTATGCCAAATAGATAAGGAGATGACAAAATGGCAAAACAACTGCTGTTTAGTGACGATGCACGCAAAAAAATGCTTTCGGGCGTAGAACAGATTTCTCGTGCCGTCAAAGTAACGCTCGGTCCCAAAGGCCGCTTGGTTATGCTGGATAAAAAATTCGGCGCGCCGACGATTACCAAGGACGGCGTTTCGGTAGCAAAAGAAATTGAACTTGAAGATTCTTATGAAAACATGGGTGCCCAGCTGGTAAAAGAAGTCGCTTCAAAAACCAACGACGTTGCCGGAGACGGAACCACCACTGCAACGGTTCTCGCCTACTCCATGGTACGCGAAGGCCTTAAAGCGGTTGCCGCAGGCATTACCCCCATCGAAATCAAACGCGGTATAGATAAAGCCGTTGTATTGGCCGTTGAAGAAATCAAAAAAGCTTCAAAAGAAATTAAAGGCTCGGAAGAAGTTGAACACGTTGCAACCGTTTCGGCAAACAACGACCCCGAAATCGGAAAAATCCTTGCCGATGCCATTCAAAAAGTCGGTAAAGACGGCGTTATCACCGTTGAAGAATCCAAAACCATGGATACCACCACCGATTTTGTTGAAGGTATGCAGTTCGACCGCGGCTACATTTCACCCTATTTTGTAACCGACCGCGAACGCATGGAAACGGTATTTGAAAATCCCTACATCCTCATCCACGACAAAAAAATCTCCAGCATGAAAGATATGCTGCCCCTTTTGGAAAAAATCGCACAAACGGGTAAGCCGCTGGTTATTATCGCCGAAGATATGGACGGTGAAGCTTTGGCTACCCTCGTTGTAAACAGCCTGCGCGGCACCCTTAAAACCTGTGCGGTAAAGGCACCCGGTTTCGGCGACAGACGCAAAGCTATGCTCGAAGACATCGCCATCCTTACCGGCGGTCAGGTTATCAGCGACGAATTGGGCTTAAAACTCGAAACCACCGAACTCAATATGCTCGGTACGGCAAAAACCGTTAAAATCGACAAAGACAACACGATTATCGTTGACGGTGCCGGAAGCGGAAAATCGATTAAAGAACGTGTCGGCCAAATTAAAGCGCAAATCGAAGCTTCCACTTCGGATTACGACAAAGAAAAACTTAAAGAACGCTTGGCCAAACTTTCAGGCGGTGTTGCCGTTATCAATATCGGTGCGGTAACCGAAACCGAAATGAAAGAGAAAAAGCACCGCGTAGAAGATACCCTCGCGGCAACGAGAGCGGCCCTTGAGGAAGGAATCGTCCCCGGAGGCGGCTTGGTGCTCATCGAAGCTTCTACAGCCTTGGACAAGGCCGATGTAAGTAAGTTAACCGACGATGAAAAGGTCGGCTTTAAGATTGTTAAGCGCGCCCTTGAAGAACCCATCCGCCAAATTGCCGAAAATGCAGGCGTAGACGGTGCGGTTATAGCCGACCGTGCAAAGCACGAGAAAAAAGGTATCGGCTTTGACGCCGCCAAGATGGAATGGAAGGATATGATGGCAGCCGGTATTATCGACCCTGCAAAGGTTACCCGCTCGGCACTGCAAAACGCGGCTTCAATCGCCGGTTTGCTGCTGACCACCGAAGCGGCTATTACCGACATTCCCGAAAAGAATCCCCCCGCTCCGATGCCCGGCGGCGGAATGGGCGGTATGGACGGCATGTATTGATAAAGCCGCACGGCTTCCCTTGCGGGAGCCGGTGCTTACCGCCGGTTAAAAGTAAAAAGGGCTGTCCGAAAACTTCGGTTTTTAGGCAGCCTCTTTTTTTATGGAAAAACCGCCCGGGGAAAACCGCACGGCTCCCTTAAAAGCTTGTGCCGGGCGGACTCACAGTCGTGCGATTTCCTAGCGGGACAAGCCCGTACCCGAAGCTATCGTATCGAGCTCAACGCCAAGCCGCTTAAGGGCTGCTGCCGTTTCGAGGGCTTTTTGACGGGCGCCTTTAGTATAACCGAAATGTTCCCAAGAGGCCTTATCGTGTTCATACTTCATGCGGTTTTCATACAGCCACCGCTCTTTCGGGTCCTGCAGCATTACGTCTACCGTTTCATTTGCCTGTTCCATGACAGGAGAATTATCGGCAAGCACAGCACGCACCTCCTTATCGTCGGTTTCTATAAATCTTAACCAATTAACCGGCCGTCCGGTTTTCTCATCGGGCTCGACCTGTACCGGCTGTTTCTTTGCTGCAGCTAAGTTTAAAAAGTGAATCTCAAGTTCATCGGAAAGCTCCGTATAAAGCCGTTTTTCCGGAACCCGATATTCACTGTGCAATAGGGCGTTCAACTTAAAACCTTCACCGACTATGTTTATTGTAATACACTTAGGCAGTTTGTACACACTTCACCTTTTTGTAAATTCTCTGTATACATCTTCGCCCAATAGAAGACCGTGCGCTGTGTAAACTCATCATTCCACCGGTTTTGAATCTCAATGTCGATTACCGTGCTGTTTTTAAGACGCAGTTTTACATCCAAAATGCCTGTTTTATCATTTACGGAATCATTAATGTACAGGGCAAAAAAGTTTCTTCGATATGTGCCCCCGAAAAAAGTCAAGCGTTTTCTATTGCGGGTCAAAAAGGACGGCGAGAACGGTACGGATGAAGTTGACAAAACCGCCCGCTTTTCGGACAATAAAAGCATGAAACCGAAGGATGTGCGTTTTTGTGTACGTGTGCTGTACCTTTTTATATGCATAACTTTTTGCCTGTCTTTGTACGCGCAAACCGTATTCGACTTAACCGTTCAGCCCTTTTCGGGAACGGATTTTTTTGCGGACGGCGTAAAAATACAGCCTGAGGTTTTGGAAACGGACAAAAGCATTGCCCGTGTACGATTCCGCTTTGATACGCCGCCTGTAAAGCTTGATATAAAACACGAGGGTTTCCGCCCGGTCAGCATCGAAGGTGCCTCTCTTTTACAAAAAAGCGGCTTTGCCTTTTTGTCGCGCGAAAATTCGCAGTACGATGTTGAAGCGGTTTTTCAAACCGGAGGCAAGCCCAAAAGTCTTCGTTTTATAAACGACAAACAGGCTGCCGCAGCCCTTTTGGATGCCGACGGTGCCGATATAATCGACATACAAACGGGAACGGTTACGCGCATAAAACCGCCGCAGCACTATGCAAAACAGGCGGGTTTTGTCGAAACGCTGGTACTGCCGCAGCAAAACGAACTCTGGCTGTCTCAAATGAGTTCGACGTGCGTCCACGTATTCGATTTAGCCGGCTTCGCTTATAAGCGCTCCATACAAAGCTCGGGTGCGTGGAGTAAGGTGATGGCATACAATCAGGCAAACAACCGTGTCTATGTAAGCAATTGGGTCAGCCGCGATATAAGCGTTATAAATCCGCTGTCCTATACGGAGGAACTGAAGATTCCGGTTGCCGCCGTTCCGCGCGGTATGGCTTTTTCAAAGGACGGTTTGTATATGTATTGCGCACAATTCGAAGACGATTCGGGAAAATCCCGCTGCCGTCCTATTAAAAAAAATCTTAAAGACTTAAAAACCCTCACGGAAGCCGGAAGCAAAGGAGCAAAGCGCCATATCGCAGCCGATTACCGTACAAAACGGCTCTATGTGTCGGATATGTTTAACGCATGTATTGAAGTGTACTCGTTAGAGGACGACAGCCTTATCGCATCGATACGGGTTTTTAACAATCCCAACACCATTGCGCTTTCTCCCGACGGCAGACGTTTATATGTATCATGCCGCGGCCCCAATCATCCGGAAAAAGGCTACGAGCACAAGGGCTTGGTAACCGGCAGACTCGACATAATCGACACTCACCTCCTTACACGCATCGAAAGCATTGAAGCGGGAAATCAGCCGACCGGTCTTGACGTGTCAAGCGACGGTACCTTTATTGTCCTGTCCGACTTTTTGGACAACCGCGTCCGTTTATTCCGTTTCCGCTCCCCCTTTTCCAACCTTGACATCGGGGACGTAACATCTTACACTGATTAAAAGGGGATTTTATGAGCACTACATCAGACCTGCCGCCCGTACCAAAGCAGGCCAAAAAGGGTACAAAAAAGAAAAAACACGGCTTTTTTCTTACACTGATTGTTACGCTTTTTATTATTATACTGATTACAGTCCTTCCCGCAGTGGCATTCCTTATATACTCAAGCTTGGACGGGGCGGACCCTGCCGAGCACATTCCACAGGGATTTTATGCCTATGTAAATCTGCCTTCGGCGGGTGATTTTTTGCAAAAAACAGTATCGGTACAAACACTCGATGCGCTTTTAACCGGTGCAAACACCGAAAAACTGCAGGGCACCCTGCGCTCCGTGCGTGCCTCCCCCGTTTTATCGGCAAAATGGTTCGACAAAGCATCCGATTTCAGGCTGGACGCCGCCGTATATGCGGACGGGGCCTATCTTGTATGTGCCAAGCTCGGATTCAGATCCGCAGCCTCTCGGCTTTTGCCTTACATTTTACGGTACCGCCCCGATGTATTTTCTTCGGTAAAAGAACTTTCCGCCGAAAACGAAAACGGCACCCCGTTTTGGATTTACAGGACGGGAGACTCGCAACAAGCATACATCGGCTTTTATAAAGATTTGATGATCGCTTCGGCATCGAAAGATGTATTTATGAAAGCACTGCACAAAACCGGACAAGATTCCCCGGCAGATGCCGCACAAAACAATGAACATATCGGTATCATTAAACGATTTATCAAAAAGTCCGGGCGCGACGCCCTGAGCGTCCTAACCGATATGAATTATTTTACTTCACATATTCAAAACGATACTTTTTACGGAAACGTTATTTCGCGCCTGAACTTCCCCGAATATACGACTGTGAATTTTAATTTGAATAAAAAAGAAATGTCGGTATCCGGAAACTGTGTATGGGACAGTGATTCGGAGGGTCTCAAAATCATTTTACAAAACAAATCGGCGGTTCCGGGTATTTTAGCACGCCTTCCCGAATCAACCGATTATGTAACGCTTTTAAAAATGGGAACTCCGGCCTTTTTGTTTGAAAACGGGACCGAACTTTTGGGAAAAAATATTATCAAGGCATACGAAAATGCGGCAAACAGTGTGCGATTTTTATTTCAAAAAGATATTCAAGAACTTTTGTTTTCGTGGATGGGCGATGAAATCGGTATTATCGGAACGGTATCTTCCGAGGAGCCGGTATTTTTTGTGTCGCTCAAAGACGAAAACCGGTGCCGCGATGTATTTTCGCATATTTTTTCCACACTCTTTGTACAGCAGGACGTATCCGCCGTCGTACAAGGCATACGCATTCCGCGTATTGAATTTCCCGACGTTATAAAAGCCCTCGTGCGTTCATTTAAATTTGAGCTTTCAACTCCCTTTTATATTATTCAGGACGGCTACCTCTATCTTTCGCAAAGCGCCGAAGCCCTCGGAGCACTTACACAAGAGGCTAAAAGCGGCAAACTCTTGGTAAAAACCGACAACTGGAAAACGATAGCACGTGCGGTTTCTCCGGAAACATCCGTGTTCGCCTATTATACACTTAACAGCCGAGTACCGACTTTTTTAAAACACAATGCCGCATTAAAAGCCGTAATGAAGGATTACGGCAGGGGCGTTGTATCGGTCAAACTCGATTCGGCGCAAAAGCTGCGTTTTGAGTTATATACACAAAAAACCGATTCGACATCACGTGAAGAATTGGCCTCATTTCCCTACGACTGCGGCGTAAAAGTGCAGTCTCATATTTACAGCGGAAAAACGGCAAAAAACGTTCCCTATGCCTATTGGACTTCGGCAAACTCGGTGTATGCGCTTAATTTGGCGCAGCGCAGTACGCGCAGTATCAGCCTCGACGATACGGCATATCTGGGCATAGAAACCGAACGAGGCATTATAAAAGCGGTATGGGCCGTTTCGGCGCGGGGCACCGTATATAAAACCGATTATGATTTAAACCCGTTTGAAGGATTTCCGCTTTTAACCGGAGAACGGGTGAGCGCACCGCCTGCAATACTAAGCGGCACCATCGCCGTTTCTCTTGCGGATAAAAATACACTGCTTTTTATCGATTCGGATGCACGTACGTATTTTTCCGAGGAAATGAATGCAAAATTAAAGCAGCCTCCCCGTGTATTTGGACACACCCTTGCCGCCCATCCGCGCTCCTTCGACAGTCTTGTATACCTGTTTGACACAAAAGGAAACATCCTGCCCGGTTATCCTATCGAAGCGGATTCGATTTCCGCAGTTCAGCCTCTCTTATACAGAGAGCCTCAGGCCGGAGCCTACATGGCGGTATTAACCGAAGACGGCGTATTCACGCTTTTACCGGTTATTCTTCCGGCAGCGGGAAAGCGTACGGAAAGCTTCGATAAAAACGGACAGGACCGTCAAACGTTTTCGGTGTCTCTGGATGCGGCATCAAAGGTTCAGCCGGTTTATTCTCCGTCTTTGAATATGTTTTTTGCCGCGGATGAAAACGGAACACTCTATAAAATCGACACGCAATGCCGTATTGTGGATAAAACGTCATTAAAGCCCAAAACGGCACATAACCGCATTATAAGCTTGCTCGATTTTAACGGCGACGGTACGGACGAAATTTTCGTGTCCGGCGGCGGTAATGCAATCTATGCATATAATAATCGGCTTATGCCGCTTGAAGGCTTTCCCGTTGCGGGAACCGGACTGCCGCGCATTATAGATGTTGACGGAGACGGATTTGCCGAATTACTCACCTGCGGTATAGACAATACAATTCATGCATATAGAGGAATTACACAATGAAGCAATCGCACATATACGGCGGTTTTATTTCGGCTTTTATACTTATCGCCCTTGTCTCGTGTTCAACCGTACCGAGAAGCGATATCTATTCTTCGTCGGTAAAAGAGGACAACAGCCCCCGTATTGAAAACATAGAACATTCTCTTGTTTTGCTGCGCAAAACTGTTTTGCAACGCAAAACAAGAGATGCGGCCGAAACCGCTTCGGTAAAACAGGAGCTTGATGCACTGCTTTCTCTGCCGTCTTCGGACCCGAGTTATTTATCGCGGCTCTACGCCCTGTATGCCGACTGGTATCTTTTAAATCGTGATAAAGCGGCGGCACAAAAAATGCTTAAAAGCGCGCAAAACTGCAATGCGGACGACGAATATGTACTGCTTGTAAGCTCGCGTTTAATCGTAAAAAACGAAGAAAAACAAAGCTTTTTGGAAAACGCGGTAAAGCATAACCCCGATTTTTACCGTCTTAAAGGCGAGCTTGCTTCGCTTTATTTTTCGGCCGAAAACTATACCGCAGCCCTTGCCCTCTTCGATACATCTCTCGATTTTTTACCGCCTGCGTATACGGAACTGTATGCCGAACAGCGCGATCAGGCGGCAAAATTTCATGAGCTGGGAGGGGCTGTACATAAAGACAGTGCCCGTATTATCGAGCGCGATGCAATCCTTCTTTCCGATATGACCGCCTTAACGCAGGATAACAGCCATGCCCTCGACTTTATTACCGGCACCGAACGGCGCGCGGTAAAGCTTCTTGCAGAGCAATTAAAAAAAGAAGGCTGGTACGCCCCCGATGCCGACCTCGGCGGAGGAAGCGCAAAGCGTAAAGACGCCGCCTTGTTTTTATGGCACATGATTGCAGGCGGTGATTTTGCGCTTTTAAACCGCTACAGCACAAAATATATGCAGCGCGGCAAAAGTCCTTTGGAAGACGTGGAACTCGACCGGATATACTTCGACTCGATTTTAGGCGTTATCGAAGAAGACATTATACCCCTTATAGACGGCAGGCGCTTTACCCCCGAAGGAAGCGTAAGCGGTTTGGACTTTTACAATTGGCTGAAAAAAGCCGATCGTTTGCGCCGCTAAAGCGCCCCGCAGCAGCGGTAACAACCGAAAAACGGGCGGTAAAGACGGAACCAAAGGAGGAACAATGCACGCAAAAAATATCGACGTTACGGCGTTGGGAGAACTGCTTATCGATTTTACACCGAGCGGATTAAGCGAACAGGGCAACCGGCTTATGGAAGTGAACCCCGGCGGAGCGCCGGCAAATCTTCTTTCCATGCTGACAAAACTAGGGCATTCGACCTCGTTTATAGGCAAGGTCGGGGACGATATGTTCGGCCGTCTTTTAAAAGACGTTTTGAATGATGTCGGAATCGGAACGGAAAACCTCATTGTAAGCAAAACCGACAATACCACCCTCGCCTTTGTGCACATAAAAGACGACGGAGACCGCGATTTTTCGTTTTACCGCAAAAACGGCGCCGACGTCCGGCTTTCGAGCGGAGAAGTCAATGCGGAACTTTTGTCGCGTACCCGCATTTTTCACTACGGTTCCCTTTCCATGACAGCCGAACCTGCAGCTTCGGCAACCGAATATGCCCTTTCCTGCGCAAAAAACTACGGCGCCCTATGTTCTTTCGATCCCAATTTACGTGTCCCCCTGTGGGACAATCTTGCACACGCAAAAGAGCGCATCAAATACGGCTTATCGCAGTGCGATATTTTAAAAATCGCCGAAGAAGAGCTTGAATTTATAACCGGCTGTACGGACATACAAGAAGGAGTACGCTCTTTGCGCTCGTCGTACAATATTCCGCTTATCGGGGTAACCTGCGGCAAAAAGGGCGCTTCCCTATTCTATGCCGGCAAAGACTGTACGGACGGCTTAGGCTTACATGAAAGCCTTCCGACTTTTAAAAAGGTAAAAACGATAGATACCACCGGAGCGGGAGATACCTTCGGAGCCTGTATTTTGCACGATATTCTGGTACACGGTTTTACCGATTTTACAAAAGAGCGCCTGCACTCCATGCTCCTTTTTGCAAACGCCGCAGCTTCCCTTGTAACCGAAAAAAAAGGAGCGCTGCGCGTTATGCCCGGCGAAAAGGAGATTCGCGGCCTTATCGCACAAGGACTCTAAGCACAGGACGTGTACAAAAAAAACGTGCACAAGAAGCCTCCGAGGGTTTAGGGCGTGCCGGTATTTTTGCGTCAAAGCAAAAATACCGCCGGGCTTTGCGGGGTTCCGCCGTTCGGCTCCATTCCTCGCGCCGCTCGGAAGCGGGAGCTGTGCCTCGGCAGCCGCCTCGCACCCTCCCGCCCCCTTCAATCCCTCACGCTCTTTTACCTCTCCTTAGGAATGACAACCAAATTGCGCTCATGTCCCTCCAAAAAAGGAACCTTTAGGGGAAGCACTTCAAAAGACGGGACAAACTCCTTTACGGCACCCATTTCTTCATCGATTTTTTCTTTTTTCGCCTTATAGGCCGCCAAAAAGCCGCCCGGTTTTAAAGTCCTCAGCAAAATGCGGAGCATTTTTTTATCCAGCGGGCGAAAGGCTCTGAACACGGCAATGTCGAAGCTGTTTTGTGCGATTCTTTCGGCTTCCATATTTTCTATGCGGACGTTTTTTAATCCGAGGACTGCGGCGCAGTTTTCCAAAAAAAGACAGCGTTTACTCATGCGCTCGACAAGTACAAAATTCGTGTCGCTCATGGTAAGGGCAAGGGGAATACCGGGTAAGCCTCCGCCCGTTCCGATGTCGGCTATCACAAAGTCCTCGTCCGTGCCGGATGCCGCAGCCGTCCGCTTTTGTTTTAACACTATTTCCTTAAGTTTAAGCAATTCTTTGCGTGCGGCAAGGCTGTCCAAAATGTGGCGCACTTCTATTTCTTCTTTATTTTTTGCCGCGGTTAAATCGTATACCGAATTGAATAATTCAAGTTCGCTGACATAACGGTGCAGTTTTTCCGAGGCGCAAAAAGCTTCGTCCGTGCCCATGCCGAGTTCCCGTAAGCCATCGTACAAAAGATTTTCCGGCTGCACCGTTTGCCGACAGTTTTTTCTTGTCATCGGTCTTTTCCTCGCGAGTTAAAATCGATGTCAAGAAGTAAATCGGTTTGTACGTTTTCGGTAAGAACACGCATGGTTACAAGATTGCCCGTACGTACTGCTTGTAAAAACGGTGCCCGCGTTAAAGCATACAGCAGCGATTGATGATTTTCCGGCTGCTGCGAAAGGCTGAATGCTGCGTTAAAGGTTCCCGCCCCCGCAGCCTTAAAAAGCATATAAAAGGTTTCGCGGTAGATTTTATCGGAAGCGCGGTATGTGCGGTCGCCGGTGAGCAAAAAGCTCCCGTCGGCTTCGGGCCGGGATATAAAAACGGCCGTACATGACGGAAGAATATTGTAATTTCCGGCAATAAAGCGCAAAATACGGCCGCCCTGCCCCCCCTTATCCTGTACCGCTTTTGTATCGCTTCCGGCGGCACCGTCCTTCCCGGGATTTTGCGATTCAAGCGTTTTTTGTAAATCATCCAGTTTTTCCAGTACGGCTTGGAGCAAAACCGCCGTTTGATTTTGCCCGCCCGTTACACCGGCAAGGGCGCCGCTCATAAGGTTTCCCGAAGCACCGCCGCTCAGGGGGTCGGGCATACCGGATATGGAAAACATTCCGCCGAGCCCCTGCATGGACAAAAGATTTCCGCTTCCGAGTAAGGATGAAAGCGTACCGATATCCGCCGCACTTAGGGAAGTGTTTCGCACGGCCCCCTTGGAAACGCGGCTCAAAGAACTTTGAGAAGAGTTTCCGGAAGCCGTTTTCGGCATGCCCGTTTGCGCCGGCATCGAAGGTTGTTGAAGCGTCCGCGGAACAGCGGGATTTTGAGGAAAACTCATCTTTTGAGAAGCTGCGGGAGGCTGAGGCGCTCGGGGAAGCTCGGGACGGGCGGGAACCTTATGCATATCCGATGAGGGGGTCAGCTGCGGTGCGGCGGTTCCTTCAATTGCAGGAGGCGTTACCGAAGGAGGAACGGGGGCCTGAGGAGCGGTTACGGGCGCAAAAGAACTGTCTACAGTCCCTGCCGAGGAGCTTTGCGCCGCAAGAGAAGCTGAAAAGACTGCGCTTAATGCAGCGCTTATCGCAAGGACAAGCCCCGTAAAGCCCCCGCACCGAAAGCGGCATTTACAGGTTTGCAAGGCTTTCCTCCACCATTTCGAGGCGGCTTGTCAACATGCCGATTGTTTTTTCAAGGCGCGCCTTTTCTTTTTCCAAGCGCGTTTTAACGTCAACATCGTCGGCTTTTTTTTTCATAAGGGCGCGTACCGAATCGGGACTTTGACCGCCTTCAAGCAGGTTCTGCGCTTCTTTTCTTTTTTCGGGGCTGCGTACCGAAGCAAGCATTTTCATATTTTCAAAGCCGACCGCAGGATTTATATCGGCTGCCGAAACGCTGACGATACTGCGCGCCGCTTGACGCGGAAGTTTTAAACAGCGGTCTATATAATCTTCATAGCGGATATTCGCTTCCATACACAGCTCATGCGCGCGGGCTAAAAGCTTTCCGAATTCCTGCATCAAAATACCGTTTTTTTCAAGATAGTTTTTGCGTATGTTTTCGGTCAATTCGGCAAGCTCCGGAGCGTTCTCAAGCCCCATAACATATAAGCCCTTTTCTTCTGCAATTTCCAACAGGGAATGAAACTTCGCCCAAAACGCGTTGGTGTGAGAACGCGCATATTGCGGCGGCTTTAAGCCGGCATTTTCCCGCAAGTGTACTTCGTTCAATAAATGATGAGTGTACTCGTGAATTGCCGTATAGACAAGCTGATTGTCTGTTTTAAAGTTTTTATTGTGCAAAATAATTTCGCGCGTTTCCGGCTTATATAAGCCGTTTACCTTTTTGCTTTCTTTTCCGCTGAAAATCATTTCAAAATCCAAATCGGTGTTTTCTATGGATAAAAGAATGTTTTTTACCTGTTCGCAGTTCATAATACCCCCAATGCTTCCAAAATAATCGATGCCGATACCGTTGCGGCCGTTTCGGTGCGCAAAACCCTGCTTCCCATCGAGCAAAGCTCAAAGCCGGCTGAGCGAAAAGCTTCACGTTCGGCATCGCTCCAGCCCCTTTCGCTTCCGATTGCCGCGCGCACAAGGATTGACGGGCAGTCCTTCCCGCTCGGAACACAGCCCCGTGCGAAGCCGTCCCGTGTACCGAGTGCATTTTTTATATATTTGCCCAAGGGCATGCCGGCTTTTACGTTATCCAAACACACGGAAATTCGGCCGGCGGCGTGTTTTTCCGCGTTAAGAGATGCAAGGCAGTCTTTTACGGATGCAAATATATCGAGCTTCGGAATATGAGTGCTTTTCGCCTGAATGCTGCCGTCTTTTAAAGCCTCGTATGCGGCCCCCCTTTCGACGATTTTCGATTCCATATAGGATTTTTCGCCCGTTTCGGTTCCGCACAGCAAAATACGGGAAACGCCCAAGCCGGCCATATCGCGGAACAGGCGCTTGAGCTGAATGGGACGCGGAAAGCCGACAATCATTTCCACAGGAAAAAGAGGCTTTCCGTTGCTCAGGGGAGTAAAGTCAAAGCTCAAGCCCTCATCGTTCAAAGACAGAATACGCGCCTTCCCCGCCATACCGCCTTCAATGCCCGCTTCAAAGGTATCGCCCTCTTTTTTTTTGAGTATGCGGGAAATATGGCGCGTGCGCTCATCGTTCAAAGGGAAAAAATAATTATCGCGTTCGCTAAACAAAACAATATTCATCGGTGTTTAAAGATACCGATTTGCCTACGGTAACACCTAGGGTAAATCGCTACCTTAGCAGTATACCCTGCGCAATTTTGTTTTGCAAGTCTATGCAGGAAGCTTATCCTGTGCTATACTGTTTTTATGAATACAGTAGTTATCGGTGCCCAGTGGGGCGATGAAGGTAAGGGAAAAATCGTAGATTACCTTGCTTCTTCGGCAGACGTGATTGTCCGTTATTCAGGCGGCGCAAACGCCGGTCATACTATCGTTACCGGCGGTAAACAGTACGCCCTGCATTTGGTTCCCTCGGGTATCTTATATCCTGATAAAACGGTTTATTTGGGAATGGGCATGGTTATAGATCCTGCAGCCCTGTTTACCGAATTGGCTATGCTTAAAGAAAACGGCATAGACTGGGAAGGCCGGGTGTTTATTTCAGACCGCGCCCATCTGGTGTTTCCCCGTTACCGCGAAATCGATAAAAAACGCGACAGCGAGCGTAAGCACCCCATCGGAACAACCGGACGGGGTATCGGTACCGCTTATTCCATGAAATCCGAGCGCGACGGCATCCGCATAGCCGACCTGTTTTGGAAAGAAAAATATGCCGAACTCGATGAAGCCGACCGCGCCTTTATCGAACCCTATATCGAACGTTTGGAAAAGATGAAGGTCGATATAACCGCGGAAATGTATCGGCTCAAAGGGAAGAAGATACTGCTTGAAGGCGCCCAGGGAGCCCTCCTCGACTTGGATGCGGGAACCTATCCCTATGTGTCCTCGGGAATGTCCTGCGCTTCGGGAGCCGCCGTCGGTGCGGGAATGGGGCCTCGCGATATAGACCGCGTATTGGGTGTTTTTAAAGCCTATTCGACCCGCGTCGGAAACGGGCCCATGCCTACCGAATTCAATACGGAAACCCAAAGCGAACTGTATCATTACGTGAGAGAAACCGGACGCGAATACGGCGTTACCACCGGAAGACCGCGCAGATGCGGTTATTTGGATTTGGTTGCCCTGCGCTACGCGTGCCGCACAAACTCGATTTCCGACCTGGTACTTACCCATCTCGACATCTATGATGAGCTTGACGGTATTGAAGCATGCGTTGCCTACGATATAGACGGAAAAATCGTAACCGACTTTCCCGCCGACATCGGCGCTTTAAATAAGGCAAAACCCGTTCTCGAACAATTTAAAGGATGGAAAACCTCTTTGAAAAACTGCCGTTCTTACACCGACCTTCCCGAGCAGGCGCGCTCTTATGTCGAATTTATTGAAGACTATTGCGGCACCCCCGTAAACATTATATCCGTCGGCTACGAACGCTCCGACACCTTTATGCGACTTGACCCCTTTACCCGCGGAGCTGAACATGGTAACGGTTTATGATTTAGGTTCTTATACCTTTCCCGCGCTTTTTAAACACTCGATTGAATGCTTTAAAGACCGCCCCGCCCTCTCGTTTGTAAACTCAACGCCGCTTAGCTATGCGCAAGTTGCCGAACGCAGTGCTCAGGCGGCGCGCATTTTGTTTCACCTCGGAGTCGCTTCCGGAGACAGGGTTGCCGTATACGGCACGAGCGACCCTAATTGGGGTGCCGCTTATTTCGGTATTGTAAATTCGGGAGCCGTTGCGGTTCCCCTTTTGCCCGATTTTACCGCAGCCGAAGTTGAAAACATCATTGCTCATGCAGGCGCTTCCGTGATTATCGTTTCCGAAAAGCTTAAAAGCCGCTTGGATAAAATCCCTGCTTCGGTTTTAAAATCGATTATACGCATGGAAGACTACCGCGTACTGCGGGAAAACGGCAAAGATATTCCGGCCGATGCTTCCTCTATAGACATGTACACAAACGGTCTTGCATCCCCGCCGGAAGTTACCGTAAAAGAAGAAGACACGGCCTCGATTATTTACACATCGGGAACAACCGGCCGCTCAAAGGGCGTCGAATTATCGCACAAAAATCTTGTGTTTACGGCTATTCAGTGCCAAACCGTACACCGAGTAAATAAATTCGACAAATGTTTGTCGTTTTTACCGCTGTCGCATGTGTATGAATTTACCATCGGTTTTGTTATGCAGTTTTTAAACGGTTCGTGCGTGTACTATTTGGAACGCGCTCCTGCCGTATCTACCCTCCTGCCCGCTTTTAAAAAGATACGCCCCACAATCGTGTTGAGCGTTCCGATGATAATGGAAAAGATTTATAAAAATAAAATCATTCCGACCTTTACAAAATCGGACACGCTGAAAAAACTGTACCGCAAACGTTTTTATCAAAAACTTTTTCACCGCATTGCGGGCATTTCGCTTAAAAAGCTGTTCGGCGGAAGAATCAAGTTTTTCGGTATCGGAGGGGCGAAGATAGATCCCGCCGCCGAAATCTTTATGAAAGACGCGCGCTTTCCGTATGCGGTCGGTTACGGCCTTACCGAAACTTCTCCTTTGCTTGCAGGTTCCAGCCCTTCCAATACGGTACCCGGCACCATAGGCCCTATTATGCAGGGTATAGAACTGCGTATTTTAAATCCCGACCCTGAAACGGGAATCGGCGAAGTTATTGCGCGCGGCGACAACGTTATGAAGGGCTACTATAAAGAGCCCGAATTAACCGCCGCCGTATTTACCGCCGAAGAAGACGAATGCGGTCCCGGCTGGTTTAAAACCGGCGATTTGGGAGAACTGCACAACGGCATGTGGCTTGCCTTAAAGGGCCGTTTAAAAAATATGATTTTAGGCTCCGGCGGCGAAAACATTTACCCCGAAGATATCGAGTTTGTGTTAAATCAGCATCCGGACGTTGTAGAATCCCTTGTAGTCGAAGATGACGACGGCTTGGTTGCCCTGGTGCAGCTTGATGAAGAAAAATTAAAAAGCCGCGGTCTTTTGGGTTCAGTCGGACAGGCGGTTGAAGACATTAAAGAAAATATTTTGTACAAGCAGGAAGAAATACTTTCGGAAATAAAGTTTTTTGTAAACAATAAGGTAAACCGCTTTTCCAAAGTAGGCTCGGTAAAAACGGTCGAATCTTTTGAAAAAACGGCAAGCCAAAAAATCAAGCGTTACCTGTATAATCTGAGAAGCGGCGGAAAAAAATAATTATGCCTAAACCTGCGGCCGCGGTTATTTAGGCATAATTTTATATTTAACTAACTTTTAAGGAAAATAAAGTTGCATGAAAGGGAACCTTGTGGTATACTTTTACTATAAGAATAATTTTATATCGAAAAGGGAGATCTTATGAAAAAAAATCGTTTTTTTCAAAAAACGGTATGTGCACTTTTTACCGTTGTATTTTTGTTCGGTGTCGTTTCGTGCGGCGGAAAATCCGCTAAAAACGGAACGTATACGGCCGCAATCGGCGGTATGAACGGCGACATTGAAGTAAGCGTTACAATCGAGGATAAAAAGATTGCACGTGTTGAAGTTACCAAAGAGGCGGAAACACCCGGTATCGGAAGCCCCTTAAAAAACATGGACGGAAAAGTCCTCACCGTCGGCGGATTGACACCGGTAGATGTAATTCCGCAACGGATTGTCGAAAACCAGAGCGTCAATGTCGATATCGTAACCGGCGCGACGATTACTTCCCGCGCAATCACGATGGCGGTATCCGAATGTTTGAAGCAGGCACATGCGAATATTGAAAATTGGAATAAACCGCAAAAGCCCGCCGCAGCTCCGTCAAACACAAGTGCGGATGTTGTAGTCGTCGGCGGAGGCGGAGCCGGTCTTGCAGCCGCAATTGCAGCCGGACAAAAAGGCAAATCGGTTATCGTTGTGGAAAAAACCGGTACGGTCGGCGGCGACACCCTCGTGTGCGGCGCCATCTACAATGCCGCGGATGAAAAACTGCAAAAAAAAGTTACCATGAAAGATTCCGTAAAACGGACGCTTGAAGCCGCCCTTGCCGAAAAACCGGTAAGCGACGAACACGCGGCCCTTCAGGCGCTTGTGCGCAGTCAGTGGAATGCATATAAAGCAAGCGGCCGCACGCATTTATTCGACTCGAAAGAATGGTACGCGCTTCAAACGTGGAACGGCGGCGATAAGACGGCAAATCTTGCACTCGTTAAAACGCTGACATACAATGCATACGACGGCTTGGAATGGATTGAAAGCCTCGGCATGAAATTCTCCGATAAAATCGCACAGGGTGCGGGTTCGCTTTGGCAGCGCACGCATACCAGCGTTATGAAACTGGGTACGGGCTTTCTTTCAACCTATGTGGAAAATATCGCCAATATGGACAATGTTTCCATTATGGTCGAAACAACCGGAAAATCGCTTGTCAAAGAAAACGACAGAGTAACCGGCGTTGTGTGTGCCGATAGAAACGGAAAAGAATTTACAATTTCCGCAAAAGACGGCGTTATCATTGCAACCGGCGGTTTCGGCGCAAACAGCAAGATGGTACAACAGTACAACACATCGGGCAAATGGAGCGACTTGAGCACGGTGGGAACGACAAACCGCTTTTCTGCTTCTCAGGGCGACGGTATAACCATGGCATCCGGTGCGGGTGCAGCCCTTGCCGATATGGAGCAAATTCAGCTTTTATATTTGGGTAACCTTAAAGACGGTCAAATATCGAAATATACCCTGCGTGCGGCAAACGGTACCGACCAAATCATCTTCGTCAATAAAGAAGGTAAGCGTTTTACAAACGAAGGCGGCCGCCGCGACGACATCTGTCTTGCAGTCTTTAAACAGCCGGAACAGTTCTATTATGTACTCGAATGCGCCGACGGTGACAAATATAAAGACATCAACGATCCGAACTGGAGAAGCGCGGACGGCTTTACATTCGAATACTGCGAAAAAAACGGCTTTATGTACAAAGCCGATACTCTTGACGATATGGCGGCAAAACTCAAAATGGATGCGGCAACGCTTAAAGCAACCGTCGATTCGTTCAATGCAAGTGTAGCTTCCGGTCGCGACGATTTCGGCAGAACGATTTATTCGGTAAAACTTGAGCACGGTCCGTGGATCGCAACGCCCCGCAAAGCATGTGTTCACCACACGATGGGCGGTATCGCTATCGACGATAAAACACGCGTACTCGATACAAACGGCAAAGCTATTCCCGGTTTGTATGCCGCAGGTGAAGTTACCGGCGACATACACGGTGCAAACCGCCTCGGCGGCAATGCCGTTGTAGACACGGTCGTATTCGGTAAACTTGCAGGCGACACCATTGTTGCCGATGCAAAATAAAGCTGAACACTGCGTTTCAAAAACGTAAATCAACATACCCCGACGCAGAGCATCGGGGTATGTTGTTCTCATAAGGTGGTTGCAGTCGGCTTTAATACCCTTTGTTACGACGCAAAGCGTCGGGGTATTAAACCCTCCGCACGAATAAAACGGGGTTGCCTAAAAAACGGAAGTTTTCAGACAACCCCGTTATTTTTTTATAAATACGGTTAAACGCAATTCTTGTTAAACCGCCTTTGTCCGCTATCTACTCTTTTACAATCGGTACCCACAGTTCCATGCTGTAGGACGGCGAATACATATCGCCTTGGGCATAGACTTCAAAGTCGGGGCTGCCGGCATGACGGTATCCGTGTTCGGGGAAAAAAGTTTCCATAATATACATCCAGCCTGCGTGTATACAATCGGGAACCGGCCCGTTCAGCGTAACAACCGCATATTCGGCTTCCGGTACTTCCAAAATTGAAAGGCCGAGCTCTTCCGCCCGTTCCCTGTGTTCCGCGTCGGGCAGTACATCGTAGGCCGCCGTATAGGTAAAACTTTTACAGTCGCTTACTTCCGTACATATGCCGAAACTTTGACCGTTTCCCAGCTTTGCCAATACCTCATGCGGCGCTTTGGAAAAAAGCCTGTTCCATAATGCCGGAAAATCCTCGGGCGCGCTTGCCGTTCCGCTCAAGCCTGCAACCGTAAAAACTTTCTTTTTTTCGATTTTAACCTTCATCGTTTGACCTCCTGTAAGGGTTAAAGACAGGCGCAACGGTGAAAACGATTGAAATTCTTTTCCGCACTTTACTTCGCTCGGAGATGCATTGTGAAATTTTTTAAACGCGGCGGCAAAGGAGTCGGGAGACTCGTACCCGTACAAAAGCGCAACATCGATAACCTTTTTATCCGTATTTCTCAAGTCGGCGGCCGCCCGGCTCAGTTTTCGAAGACGTATATATTCGCTCAAAGTGTAGCCGGTTAATATCGAAAAGAGACGCGAAAAAAGGGCAAACGAATAACGTGAAAGCCGTTCGATTTCTTTTTCGTCGATTGTTCCGTCAAGTTCGCCTTCAATGTAGTCCATTGTTTTATTAAAAGAATTCATCATATTCATTTTGTTCCTGCCGCTTACAGAATAACGCAAAAAGCCGTTCCATACCCGATATTTTTTGTACGGATTTTTAAGGGTAGCGGTGATGTTCGGTTTTTCTTATCCGATTCAATTAACGGAACTCATCTTATTTTTTAAGCCGTTTTTTCGCTTCCGGCAGCTCTCCGTCCATTATCGTGCATTGCTTTAGCCGATGCCGTGATTTTTCCTGTTTTCGATGACGGCAAGCGCGCATGACAGCCTGCCTTCAATTAAATCGTATTGCGCGGTATAGCCCGCTTCGGCAAAAAAGGCTTGATAGCTGTGATACGAAAATTGACGTTTAAAAACCGAGCCGGTTTTTGCGGCCGCCTGCACAATGCGGTTTGTCCGGTCTTCCGTTTCGCCGCTCATATAAGTAGGTATAATGATTTTTCCGCCGTTTTTACATACCCGCTCCAACTCTTTTAAAGCCGCATAGGGGTCATCCAATAAGTGAATGACGTTTGCGGCAATCACCGTATCGAAGCGATTATCCGGATAATCAAGCTTCATAATATCGGACACGGAAAATGCCGCATTTTTGTATGCCCTGCATTTTTTTTGCGCCCGTTTAAGCATGTTTTGCGAAAGGTCGCCGGCCGTAAGACTTTTACACTTAGGCGCTATACAAAGGCTGAGCATACCCGTTCCGCATGCGCATTCAAGCACCTCGTCTTCGGCATCAATCATAGACGCAATTTTTCCGCACAGTTTTTTATGCACTTTTCCGTTGTACAGATACGCAAATAAATCGTATACAAAAGCAACCTTATCCCAAATCACGAAAGCTCCTTTTTATATATGTTGCACACGGGTGTACAAAAGTCAAGATGAAAATCGGGCAGCACAGACGGTTTTCAAACGGTTTCCAGTAAAAAATCCGTAATATGTTTATGGATAATGCCGTCTTGACTGAAATCCATGCGGTCTGCCGAAAGAACATATTTCGGAAAATTATCGTGTATAAGCTTATATACGCCGAATTCCCTCTCCCGTGTTTTTTCATCTCCAAGCGTGTATGCAACCTGATAATAGCACAGACGGTTTTCTTTTTGGGCGATAAAATCGATTTCTCTGTCGCGTACTTTTCCGACCGTAACTTCATAGCCCCGTGAAAGAAGCTCAATATAGACAATGTTTTCAAAAACGCGCTCAATGTCCTTTGTATTCGAAAATCCGCGTGCCTGGCGAAAACCGTGGTCGCTAAGATAATATTTTTCATCTATTTTAAGCAGCCTTTTACCTGCCGTGTCGTAGCGGGGCACTTTTTTAATAATAAAGGCGCGGCTGCAATACTCCAAATAATTCAGTATCGTATCCACGGAAACAGTTCTGTTTTCGCTTTTAAAATAATTTTTTATACTGTTTGCCGAAAAGGTATGTCCGATATTCTCAATAACATAATCCGAAATACGGTTAAATATATCGACATCGCGCAGGTTATTGTATTGCATAACGTCTTTTACCAATACGGTATTGTATACATCGGTTAAGTATTTAAAGGCGGGGGATTCTTCCAAATTAAAATATTTTAAAAAAGGCAGGCCGCCCTGTATAATAAACTTTGAAAAAAGCTCATCGATAGACAAATTCGTATGCTTAAAAAAATCCGCAAATTCACTGAAGGTAAGGGGCTGAATTTCAAATTCGACATATCTTCCCGCCAAGAGGGTGGCAAGGTCGCCGGAAATCAGGGTTGAGTTTGAGCCCGTTATGTAAATATCGCAGTCTTTATCCGAATGCAAGCCGTTGACAACCTGTTCCCATTTATCCACGAGCTGTATTTCATCAAAGAAAAAATACATTTTCCCTTTGATGCGCGCCAGTATGGGCTTGAGGTATTCCAGCAAAGCAGAGGCAGTGTTTATATAAAACAAATCAAGGGATTCGAAGTTAAGATAAATTTTATTTTCATCGGGAATTGAACTTAAAACTTCATCCTTTATAATGGTTAAAATCGTCGATTTGCCGACCCTGCGCATGCCGGTTAATACCTTGATTACGGGCGTATCTACAAATTTGTGAATTGTTTCAAGATAGCGCGGTCTGATAACATAACTCATTCCTGTACCTCCTTCCGCTTTAATTATACCTGAAATTTAGGTATAAATCAAGTTTAATTTCGTTTATATGTGTCAAAATTGAATATTATCTTACAAGTTTCGATTATAATCGAAATAAATAGAGCTACAAAAGAAAAGTACAAGTAAGTGTTTTTTTAATCAGCTCTTTACAGAATCCGAAATACGGATTATATCATGTTGAAAAATAAGGGTAAAAGTACCCTTATTTTTCAATATCCTTTTTAAATAGTCTCTTGAAAAAAAAGGAGCGGGCTGTCTCAAAACCGAAGTTTTCGGACCGCCCGTCTTATCTTAGGATTGATTTTCTTAGATCGGCTGCACCGCTTGATTTTTAGCGGCACAGCGGAAAAATTACATTTTGGCTTTTTTCATAGCCTTTGCCAACGCTTCTTTAAAAGCGTCCGATGTCATGGTTGCACCGGAAACAACATCGAGATCGGCACTTTGCCTTTGAAGGGCTTGTGCGGTAAGTTTTTCTATTGCCTGCGGCCCGATACCGGCTGTTTCGGAGTGTTTGATTACTTTTATAGCCGTCATCCTGCCTTTTTCAACGGTGATTTGTAGGCGGATAGTACCTCCCATCCCCTTATCGGAAGCTCCCGTAAAGGTGTTGCCTGCCGATTTGGTCATGCTTGTATAATTGAAGATGGAACCGGACGCAGCGGCGGATTTTTTTCCTTTTGCCAGCGCCGCCAATTCGGCTTCTTTTTCGGAATGCGTTTTTGTAGCTCTGGTGGAACCGCGGAGTGAGAAGTATTCGGCCTTATCGGTCTTTGTTTTTCCATTGGTTTCACTTCCGGCATAAGCGGGATCAAGAGCGGTGTCTGCCGTTGCAAATCCGTCCTTATCTACGGAAACCGCGGAACGGCCGGCAATGTAACCGCTTGTAATAACGCGGCCCAAACCGTGCACCCTCATACCGCCGCATGATTCGCCTGCACAAAACAGATTGGGAATCAATTTTCCGTGCAAGTCTACAACCTGCATTTTTTCATCTACACGCAAACCTGCCAGCGTATCGTGCAAATTCGATACGGCCCACAAAGCATAGAACGGGCCGTTTTTAATCTGATTTACCAATGTGGTTTTTCCCCAATCCTCATCTTTTCCCGCCGCCACAAAACGGTTATAGCGGTTAATCGTGTCAACAAGAATTTTGGGATCCATTTTTACGTGTTCGTAGTATTTGTTAACGACTTTTTGAGCAAGTTCTTCCAAAGTATCGGCCTTAAAAGCGTACCCGTTATCGAAGTCGAGTACTCCCTGTTCCATAACCCAGTCATTGCGCTTTGCGGCTTCCGCATCAACAATCGCCCATATCGGACCGCCGTAACATTCGGCATTACCGTCGCCGTCGGGGTCGATAAATACGCTTGAGGCGGCTTTTTCAAGAAAGCGCTGGTATTCGTGGCCGGGGAATACTCCGCGGTAGTCATCTTCGTTTGCAAAACGCGCACCGAGCATATTGACAATAACCATACTGTTGTGATCCATTTCAATACCCGTAGCTCTGGACAATGCCCAGATTTTACTGTCGCGCATAAAGCCCCTTCCGTAGCCGTATTGGCAGCCGATACGATTGGGAGCTTTCATTTGCGCGCCGCCTTCCTGCATTTGATAAGACGACAAAGATGCAAGTGCGGCACCGATTTCCATTGCGGCGATTTCACCCGATGCATCCTGATCGGAGAAGGGCATTCCTCCGAGTCCGTCATATTCGGGGCCGAGCCGTGCATCAAACATAGTGCGGAATGCCACATTTCCGGTTGAACCGCCTGTAGCAATGATGACGCCTTTGTTCGCCTTAATGTTCAGCATTTTTTTTGTACTTTCAATATTACCCTGCGACATCAAGCTTTTTAAGGGCTCTGTTTGGCCGGGGAGAACATGGGGGGTATAGCCGGCCTGTACGCCCAAAACTTTTCCGGAAAGTTGATTTTCACGGTAAATCTTATCCATGTGATAATTCAAAAGGAATTTTGCCCCCTTATCGCGCAGCGATTTTTCCAAGGGGCGGGTGATGGCCACACCTGCGGCAGTGGTGCCGGTATATTCGTTTACCCATTCACCGCTGTCCGAATAGGTCATACGGCCTACGCTGTCCGGGTCGCTTCCGCCGTCTCTATAGTAGTTTCGTACCATAGGTTCAATATCGAGAAGCTTAACTCCGTTTTTAAGGATAAAGTCATAGGCCTTTGCCATACTGTTGGCAACCGAGCGGACTTGAATACGGTCGTTATACCGGGCATCGGGAGCTCCGCCGCGGGTATGGTCGAAATAGTATAAATCCGCCGAATCTTCTATTCCCCATTCCTGCTGCGAAACGGTACCGCCGCCTGAGTGAAGTTGTCCTTCGCTGACCGCCGCGTGTCCGCCGACATCCCAGTTGGTTTCGACGAATAAAACCGAAGCTCCGTCTTCCAAAGCTTTTAAACCGGCGGGCAAACCCGCACCGCCTGCACCGATGATAACGACATCGGCTTCATAATCCCATTTGATTTTTGAAGTACCGTCGTTGCGGCATCCGGCAGCGAGTACAAAAATCAAAGCCAAACAAACGAATAAAATCGCAATTTTTGAAAAAAAGCGGTTATCGCGCAATTTCATAATTAACCTCCTATGAAATTATGTGTTTGTATAAACTAACATTGAAGTTCAATTATTCCGAACCTTGCCTTATACAAGTCATTATATGCATTCTATATATTTTTATCAAGAACTTTTTATCGGTTTTTTTTATTTTTTTTCTTCATTGGCGGCGGATTTTCCGCCCCGCTTGCATATACAGGAGCGAAACGCTAAAATGGCATTTATGGGAAAAAAACTGTCGGAAAAAAAATTATCGGAATGTTTGGCACTTTGTAAAGATTCTTTTTCGTACACCATCGAATTGAACGGCGACAAAGACCCGCTTATACAAAATATCGTCTTTGATTCAAAAAAGGTTTCGCCGGGTTCTCTTTTTTTTGCCTTGCCCGGGCTGCACGTACACGGAAACGATTTTGCAAAGCAGGCAATCGATGCCGGCTCCTCTGCCGTAATATTTGAAGGAAAACTGCCGGAAAATGCGGTACAAGATGCCGAACAAAGGGGAACTGTTTTAATCCGCGTCGATAACAGCCGTTTTGCCATGTCGCCCTTTTCGGCCGCCTTTTACGATTATCCGGGAAACAAGCTTTGTATAGCCGGCGTAACGGGAACCGAAGGAAAAAGCTCAACCGTTTTTTTTATTTGGCAGCTTTTGCGCTTGGCGAGGAAAAAGGCCGGCTTTATTTCGACCGTGCAGTATTCTTTAGGCGGTGAAGCCGTCAATAACCCGGAGCACCAAACCACGCCCGAAGCGCCGATTGTGCAGGAGCAGTTATACCGCATGGCCGAAAACGGCTGCGAATTTGCGGTAGTCGAATCTTCATCGCACGGTCTTTCGGTAAAGACAAACCGCTTAGGGAACGTTCCCTTCGATACGGCGGCGATGATGAACGTCAATCACGAACACTTGGAATTCCACGGCACTTACGAGTGTTACAAAGACGATAAGGCGAACCTGTTCGGAAAACTGACCGCTCACAATCACATAAAAACGATTGCGGGTACGCCGAAAACTTTTCAGCCTCTGGGGGCGGTTAATGCCGCCGATTCTGCGGCGGAAGATTTTGTAAAAGCTGCCGGTTCGGTTTCCGTTGCCGGTTTTGTGCCGCCCCAAGAACTGCAAAGCCGTGCGGATTTTTCCGCCGATGATAGCGGTTCCCGTGCGGAGAAAAAAAATGCGCAGCCTTCAAATAATCGTTTTTTAAACGAAAAGCTGTATAAGGCGGGATTGTATACAATCGAACATTTAAAAGAAAGCGAAGCGGACATAGCCTTTGATTTATGCCGAAAAGGAAGCGCCGACATTCACGTTAAAGCGCCGCTTGCCGGAGCCTTTAATGCGTGCAATGTTACGGCGGCGATTCTCCTCGTTGCTCAAATGACCGAAAAAAGCGTTGAGGAAATTGCAGCTCTCGCACGCCGCCTCGAACCGGTGCGCGGCAGAATGAGCCATATACGGAAAGGACAGCCCTTTGAAGTGCTTGTAGACTACGCTCATACGCCCTCGTCTTTTTACACGGTGTTTCCGCCGCTCAGACAAAAAACACAGGGGCGCATTATCAGCCTCTTCGGTTCCGGCGGAGAGCGCGACACAAAAAAGCGGCCCGTTCAGGGAAAAATCGCATCCGAATACAGCGACATCGTTATTTTAACCGACGAAGATCCCCGCGGTGAAGAGCCCATGGAATTGCTCGAAATGATTGCCGCAGGCTGCACTTCATTAAAGCGGGGAGAAACCCTTTTTTTAATCCCCGACAGAAAAGCCGCAATACGCAAAGCTTTTTCGCTTGCCCGGCCCGGAGATGCGGTTTTGCTTTTGGGAAAATCGCACGAAAACTCGATTATCTATAAAGACAGGGTTATGCCCTACGACGAAATAAAAGAAGCCGAAACCGCTCTTGAAGAAGCCGGTTTCACTAATGCAGACGTTTCGGGAGAATAAAACATTATGAATATCGCGGTTTTATACGGAGGAAAAAGCGGTGAACACGAGGTGTCTTTGCGTTCCGCCTCTTCGGTTGTCCGTCACATTAACCGGACAAAGCATACAATCATCCTCATCGGCATTGCCAAAGACGGGCGCTGGTATCTGCAAAGTCAAAATGAATTGACACGTGTTCTTGCAGACGATTCCGCATTTTTACGCATTGATGAAAATCCGGCATGTCTGATGCGCATTGTCCCCGGAGGCGGCGCAAAGGCTGCCCTGCAAAGCGCCGTAAACCTTGAAGGAAGGGCGCGCAAACCGGACGAAAGTCATGCAGTTGAAACCGATATTGTCCTTCCCGTTTTGCACGGTTCTTACGGAGAAGACGGTCTTGTGCAGGGGCTTTTGGAAATGGCCGAACTTCCCTATTGCGGCTGTACGGCTCTAAGCAGCGCCCTTGCGATGGATAAGGAGCAGACAAAAAAAGTGTGGATGCAGGAAGGCTTACAGGTTGTCCCCTTTGTCTGCATAACAAACGCGGATATGCAATATGAAGGTTCCGCACCGCGGCAGGACAGTTCTGCACCGCATCTGGATGGCAGCGCTGCACAGTCAGGCGGTTTTGAAAAAATTGCAGCTTCCGCCGAAAAACAATTCGGCTATCCTTTATTTGTAAAACCCGTATGTGCGGGAAGCTCGGTAGGAGCTGCAAAGGCTCATTCGCGCGAAGAATTAAAGGCCGCCGTTGAAAACGCTTTTTTATGGGATGAAAAGGTGTTGATAGAACAGTGTATCGACGCGCGCGAAATCGAATGTTCGGTTACGGGAAATGCGGCGATTTCAGCTTCGGGAAAAACAGCCGTAAAATCCTACACACCCGGCGAAATTGCACCAGCGCACGGTTTTTACGATTATGACGCCAAATATACCGACCCCGACGGAGCGCGCCTTTTAATACCCGCCCCCCTTACGGAAGAAGAAGCTCAAAGGGTAAAAACGATTGCCGAAAAAGCCTATCGCGCCCTCGATTGCAGCGGCCTTGCCCGCGTTGACTTTTTTATCGATAAAAAAGACGGCACCTTATACTTAAACGAAATAAACACCCTGCCCGGCTTTACGTCAATCAGTATGTTTCCGAAAATGTGCGAAGCGGCCGGCCTTGCCTATGAAGAGCTTATAGAACTGCTTTTGGAACAGGGCATTGAACGTTTTAAAAAGCGCCGCTCGTTAAAGACAAGCTTTGTGTAAGGGGCGCCTTCATCCGATTGGACGCTTTATCTCATTTTTTTTATAAAGGAAGCAATTTCTTTTTTTGAAGGCAGCCGCCCCGTGCATACAACCCTGCCGTCAACAACAAGGGCGGGCGTATGTATAACGCCGTAGGCGGCCGTTATATACGGATCGGAAATCAGTTCCGCCGACTCATTCGGGGACAGCTGAACCAGAACCTCATCAACGGCTTCCTTTAATGAAAAACACAGGACGGTATCGCTTCCCAATATTTTTATTCCCTGTGCCTCTTTTGTAATACGGTACTCCGCCTCTTGCAAAGCGGACAGCTCATCGTTTTCAGACGGAAGCTCCGTATCGGTCGCTAAAGGCGTTTCTCTTTTTTTTCCGAATAAAAACATATTATCCCCTTAAAAAAATATTTTATATACATCTTATACCCGATAAATCTTATACTCGACCGTCGCGGTTTACCCTCACAGTCCGCCGTCACGGTGTTCGGTGCCGGATACGCTTTTTTCCGATGAAAACTTTTTCAGCATGGGCTGTACGGCATAGCTGAGCGCAAGCAATGCGGCTCCGAATACCGAAGACGTAACCGCCTTTGATAAAACACTGACGGAATGTAAGTCTATAAAAATCAGCTTTGCAGCAACGATGAGAATAAGCACAAGCGCTATATAGACAAGCAGGCGCATTCCTTTTTTCAAAAAGAATATAAATGAAGCGATTGCATAAAATCCCCACAGCAATGTAAGGATTCCGCCGTTTTTAAAGCGCAGATATGTTTCCGTGATACTGAAAAAAACAAAAACCGCGGTTACGACCGCAAAAAATGCAACAACCCGCGGTTTAAATCCGTATACGATATAGAGCAAAATCAACCCGTTCCATACATTCACCGCAAACATAAAAAACGAGGGGTCAAGACCGTCAACCCGTGCAAACGCATACAAAGCATAATACCAAACGCAAAGAATCGCCCAAACAGCTTTACTTATTTTTTTTGTCCTAACGGCACCCGTCAAAAAGTCCGGATAAAAACGATCGGCAAGCAATATACAGACTGCCGCGGCAAAAAGCGGATAGGCAAAGACAAACGAAAAAAAGTAAAAATCAACCAAACACAGTTTCAAAACAATGAGATAAAATCCCAAGCGGTTTGCAAAACGCAGCCGCGCGCTTTGCGTTTTTATAAATGAAAATCCTGCAAAAGCCCCGCCTGCAGCACACTGTAACAAAAGGGGAACAAGGGCTTTTTCTCCGTTTTCAAAACCGTATAGGGTAAAAGACAGGGCCGTCAAAAACGGCAGGACATATAAACTTTTTTCGTAAAAAAAATCAGCAAAGCGGTAATGTACAAAGGTATAAAGAGTACACAAAATCGTAAGAGAAAATCCGTAAAGCAAACATACATCATCGAAATGACGGGGCAGTATTTTTAAGAGAAGGGCAAACAATACAACCGATACATATACTTGAAAAACAAGAGTTTGAAAACCTTTTTTGAATGCATTTTTTTGCAAAAACACCGAAGCCGCCATCGGGACAAAGTACAAAAGCGCCTGTAAAGAAAAATGCACAGGAGATTCATCCGTATTAAAAGTTCTTTCCAACGCAGCGATAAGCATCAAAAAACCGGTAAACGAAATAATATGAGCAAAAAGGTGCAGTTTGTATTTATTATCCTTACGCCACAGCCAATATAAAAAGAGCCCTATACCCAGCACCGCCGCCGGTTCGGTATCGTATTGCAAACGGTCGATAATCGCAATATACGCCGAAATTAAAGTTCCCGCTATATAGGTATAGCCGAGTGTTTGCACCTTGTCTTTAAATAAACACAGGCAGGACAAAAGAGCATACAAAAGCGTAAAAAAGATATACACGCTTCCCGGCGGAAGAGCCTCATAGGGCATCATTTTAAAACCGAAAAAAAGCGAAAAGCCGAAGTTAATCACGGCGGCTATCGGTGAAAGTATTTTATCACGGGATAATTCGGTTCCTTTTAAAAACACATACAAATCGGGAACGGTATGAATTGCCCAAAGAGCGGCACTCAAAGCCAAAAAGAGCTGCGCATCGCGTACGGTAAACGACGATGAAAGTAAAAGCTTTGTGAGCACACTTAAAAGTGAAATAATTGAGGCGAATTGCAAAATGCGCCGGCGCTTAAAAAAGTATACGATTGTAGACATAAGGGCAACGGCGAACACATAGAGGCCGAAAGAACCGACTCCGAAAAAGCCGGAATCTATGATAAACGGAATAAACAAACTGCCCAAAAGACCTATAACCGATACGGAAAGAGAATTGAAAGCCAATGCCAGCACATAGGCACTGATTGTAATAAGCGATAAAAAAATAAAGGCAAGCCCGTCACCAATCAAACCGTAGCGGACATAGGCGGCAAATGCCGTAAGATAAAAAACCGCAACGGCACCGCCGAACAGCACTTGCGATAAAACAAAGCGCTTTTTATGCCGGACAAAAAAACCTGCAGCCGTAAAAAATCCTCCTGCAAGAACTCCGACAAGCAAAATATATTCTTCGCGTATAAAACCTTTTTCGTGTATAAGCTTAAAAATATAACCGATACCTATCAAAAGCAGCAAGATACCCAGCTTGGTTACAATCGATTCTATTGAAAGCTGTTTTTTTATAAAAGTACCTACGGCCGATACGTGCTCCGGTTTTCCGTTTTTTACCGAAGCAACCCGGCTTTGTGTACTTACAATTTGCGGATTTTCTACCGCAGCGGCAGCTCCGCCTTCTACCGCGGCGGCAGCTTTATCTTCCGTCATGGCGGAAGCAGGAGGAGGTGTATCGACGGATTCTGCGGCAGGGATAAGGGCATCACAGTTTTTTTGCGCTTTTTCCTGCATACGGCCCAATGATTCAATTTCAGCTTCCAGACGTTTTATACGGCTTTTTTGCACGGATATACGTATAGTATTGACTATTGCAAGCAAAAGCGAAATGAGCGTTACCGATATTAAAAAATCATCCATAAACGACAACTCCTTTTGGAGATACGTTCTCTTTATAGATCCGTTGCCGTTCAGCTTAGCAAATTATTTTTAATTGAACAAGAGCGGAATAAAGGGCAATACTCACCAATCGGAACCGTCCGAAAGAAACCGGCCTTTCAGACGGCCTCCGATCGATGATTTATATTACCCTTTTTTACGGCCTTCGTTATCTTTCACCCGTAAAAATCCGCTTAACCGACGATGCGGCGATTTTTCCGCCCCGCTGTACTACATATTTTGCAACCGTCATCGGAAGCTTTTCGTAAACGGGAGCGAAGTTGGCGTATTTTTTCGTTAAACTTATAGCTTCAAACTTACACTTTGTCGTACACTGGCCGCACCCGACGCACATATATTGATCAACTTGTACCGCACCGCAGCCCAAACAGCGTTCCGTTTCTTTTTTTAACTGCTCTTCGGTAAATGTTACGCGCGTATCCTTAAAGGATTTGCGGTTTTCCGTGTTGTGGCCCGCATGCTGGCGTTTTGTCGTATCGAAGCTTTCGATAACCACATTTTCCTTATCCAGTGCAACGTATTCGCGTCTGTCGCGGCCGTAAGTTAAACTTTGTCCGGGGTGTACAAAACGGTGAATCGATATGGCCGCCTGTTTTCCGGCCGCTATTGCGTCTATTGCGAATTTCGGACCCGTATATACATCTCCTCCGACAAATACATCGCTTTCAGCCGTTTGATAGGTCCTTGAATCCGCAACCGCCGTATTGTTACGGTTCAGCGTTACCTTCGTATCCTTCAGTAAATCGCCCCATTCGATACTTTGACCGACCGACAAGAGAATAAAATCGGCTTTGACCGTTATCGTTTCTTTTTCATCGTATTTCGGATTGAATTTTTTGTCCGCATCGAATACCGACACGCATTTTTTAAATTCGATTCCCGTTACCTTACCGTTTTCGCTTATAATGCGCTTCGGTCCCCATGAGTTTTGAATTACAATATCTTCTTCCAAAGCTTCTTCGATTTCTTCATCCAAAGCGGGCATTTCTTTTCGCGATTCAAGACAGTACATCGTAACCGTTTTTGCACCTTCGCGGACAGCCGTGCGCGCAACGTCGATGGCGACGTTTCCGCCTCCGATAACGATAACGTTTCCGTTCAGCGCAGCTTTTTTACCCGTGTTTACATCGCGTAAAAACTCGACACCCGGAATAACACCCTTTGCATCTTCTCCTTCAAGGCCGAGTTTGCGTCCGCCCTGTGCGCCGATTGCAAGATAAAATGCTTCAAATCCCTGTTTCCGTAATTCGGCCAAGCTCACGTCTTTTCCGACTTCCGTATCGGTTTGAAAGGTAACGCCCATTTCTTTAAGGATATCAATTTCGGCTTCAACGACGCTTTTTTCAAGGCGGAAAGAGGGAATACCGACGGTAAGCATACCGCCCGGTTTTGACAATTTTTCAAAAACGGTAACCTTGTATCCGTCTTCGGCGAGGTAGTATGCACATGAAAGTCCTGCGGGGCCCGAACCGATAACGGCGATTTTTTTACCGTAATCATGTTTTTTTTGCGGAATAAAACGAGTTTTTTTGTCCAAATCCTGTTCGGCAATAAACTTTTTAATTTCGTCGATTGCAATGGGGTCATCGATATCGCCGCGCGTACATTCGCTTTCGCAGCTTCGCGGACAAATGCGGCCGCACACAGCCGGAAGCGGATTTTCTTTTCGGATAAGCTCGAGTGCTTCTTTATATTTTCCCTGTGCGGCAAGTTTTATATAACCTTGAACCGCAATGTGTGCGGGGCATGCGGTTTTACAGGGAGAGGTTCCCGTTTCAACGACATTTTTGCGGTTTTCGCGGTAATCGGGGTTCCAGTTCTTTTTAAGCCAAATATGATCTCTTGAGCTTATTTTTTTTGCCGTTTTAAGCGGCGTTTTGGTACAAAGTTTTTGTCCCAGTTTAAGCGCGTTGGTCGGACAGTTTTCCACGCATTGACCGCAGGCAACGCATTTATCGGAATCGACCTGCGAAACATAGTTTGATCGTACCGTATCGGGCGTATTGAACATGGTTGCCGCACGCATGGCAAAGCAGGAACAGGCACAGCAGTTACATATAGCCGCCGATTCGCCCAAGCCTTCAATGTTCGGCATTTGGTGCATAAGGCCGTCTTCTTCGGCCTTTTTTAAAATCTCTTTAACTTCTTCACGCGTAACCTGGCGCGAACGGCCGGTACGGATATAGTACTCGGCGCCCGTCCCCATATGGATACACATATCATGTTCGAGATGTCCGCAGCCCTGATTAAGAACACGCCTGGAAGAACGGCAGGAACAATCGGAAACGGAAAAGGTGTCGTATTTATCGAGATAATACGAAAGCTGTTCATAGGGAACGGCATGGGTGTTTCCGTCGATTGCCGATTGGACGGGGATAACGCGCATCATGCCCATTCCCGGCGGCAAAAGGGGCGCCAAGGGGGCAATACGCAATCGCGTATATTCTTCAAAAGCGCGGCCGACTTGCGGATATTTTTCCAATAAAGCGGCATTGTTTACCATCATTTCCAAAATACCGGGCGCATAGATATTTACAAAGAATTCTTCAACACCTTTTTCGTTATGCGAAACACGGCATACGCCGATGTCGGCAAGCTCCATTGCAAGTTTATATGCTTTTTCTTTGGGGAGCTTTGTTTTTTTTGTTATGTATTCAATTGTCCTGGGCTTTCTTAAGCCCATCGCTAAAGCGACATCAGCCTGTTCATCCGATACGCAGCATTCAAGAGAATAGTATTCGGGGGCATTTTCGTCAATCTTATTGATAACGCCCGTTATCCCGCCGACCATTTGTGCCAATTTTACGATTTTTTTTCGCAGTGCCATAATTTCGTCCTTTTTTTATGCGTGTGTTTTGCGGTGAAATATTTTTAATTTATTCACAACCTTGACAGTATAACACGAAAGAGGAAAACTGGCAAATAAAAAAGAAAAAAATATAGAAAAATTCCCCGGTGCTTTACACCGGCATTTTCCATTGTATATTATACTTGAATTCCTTCAACTTATATGATAGAATGCGGACCGTGTTATTTTACCGATAAGCAGGTTGTATACCGCTTTCCATATCATAATGAAGTATTTGGACAAAATCTGCGGAGTATATATTCCGCAGATTTTTTTCAAAATTATTTCAGGAGGATGATAATGAAAAAAGCATTAACCGTGCTTATCCTGTTTTCGGCAATCGCATTAATTGCCTGCAGCGGAAAAAAAACATACACCGCCAAATCAAAGGGCTACGGGGGAGAAATTACCGTTGAACTCACCGCTGCAAAAGACAAAATTACCGCGGTAAAGGTTACCGGAGACAAAGAAACGCCCGGTATCGGAGAAAAAGCCGTTAAAGAACTGCCCGCCGCCGTACTTAAGGCTCAAAACTTTGATGTTGATGTTATTGCGGGAGCTACCATTACCTCAACGGCCGTTAAAAAAGCGGTAAAAGACGCTATGCAGCAAGCAGGATTGATTTCCGCGGCAAATCCCTGTGATGATCCGGGCGGCACCATTACGCTTGAAAGTATCAACAGGTATTTGAACGAAAGCGCGGATATGGGAGCCGGCAGCACCGCAAACGTTGTAGCGGTTATTCCGGTTGCACACATAAACGGCCCGCGAGAAGAACACGATTTTTACGCCTTTGTAAACTTTAAATACAAAGCACGCAACTTTATTAAGTATCAGGTTACCTACTTATCCTGTACATGCCGCAGCGCGGAAGTAAACTATTGGTCAACCGCCTATGTCGAAGTTACCCTGCCCAAAAGCGGAAGTATAGACGATGCCGCTATAAAATATTTATCTTTCGACCATGATGCGGAAGGCAATTACCTTGCAGGCTTTTGGGGAGATTCAAATCCGACTCCTGCAGGCGCAACCTATGAAGACTTTAAACGCGAGTACATTCCCTTCTTTGTCGGCAAGGATTACAAATACTTAAAAACACTGAGCACAACCGACGATATTGCACCGGAAGACTACAGTGCGGGAGAGGGGCGCGCCTCATATAAGGTAGACAGTTTTACCGGTTCTTCGGTATCGACAAACAATATAATCCGTATGCTCAATGCCCTTTTCGAGTATCACGCAACGGATGATTTTTTTACACAAAAGTAAGCTGAACGCTTGCATATATTTTTTAGGAGAATGTTATGAAAAGATTATTAATCCTTATTGCGGCAGTATCGGTACTCGCCGCCTGTTCCGTAAAAAAACCTGCGGAAACCGTTCAAATTCCGGCCGAACCCGTTCAAAAGATGCTCCCGGCTCCGGTAGATACTTCAAAGCCCGATGCCCAAAAAACCCCGTATGCCGCGGGCGTTTCGTCAATCAATGCGTCAAACCTCTTTGAGTATTTCGGCCGCGACGACGTGCTTTATATCGACGTACGCGATTTCGGCGATTACCAAAAAAAGCATTTACGCAACTTTGAATGTATTCCCTATTTTGCATTTATTTTTAACGCAGATGCCGGAAAAGATGCAAAAAAAACACAGCTCTACGGAGGAACGGTTTCAGAGCCCGTTTCGGTTTACAAAGAATCCGATGATATGCTGAACGTGCTTTTCCCCAAAGATAAAACCCTCTTTATCATGTGTCAGGGCGGCGGCCGCGTTGCACAGCTTATGACCATCCTTGAAAAAAAAGGGTACGATATGTCGAAGATTTACAACGTCGGCGGCATGGGACAATTTACCGCAAGTGAATATGCCGACTATACGGTCGATGCACTTGAGTTTAAAGTCAACGCAGCCTACTCAATCGAAGGTTTAACCAAGAACTGATTAAATCTTTTTTAAATACGGGGAAACGGAACAAACCTGAAAGCCGATTGACTTTTAGGCACCCGCTTCCCCTTTTTTATCCGATATGAAAATTCCCGTACTATCAATTCCGTTAATTATTTTCAGCCTTTTATTTTTATCCGATTGCGGACAAGGAAGCAAAGCCCCCTCTACAGAACAAGCCGCGGTACACAAGCCTCCCGCGCAGACAGCGGCGCAAAACGGCAAAGCCGCCTCGGGAAAACAGTCGGTCCGCCTTTGTGCTTCGGTTCCTTCCGTTACCGATGAATATGTTCCGCTTTTTAATACAAATGTTTTTATAAGAACCGAAGACAACGCTCTTGCAGATGCAATCGAAAAAGATTTATCTCTGCTTCATAAATATTTTGATGCATATCGATATTACCACGGCGACAATGCAGCCGTTTTAAAAAACTTAAAAATAGTGAACGAGCATATTGCGGCGGGAAAGAGCATCAATATAGATCCTCCGCTTGCCGAAATAATTAAAGAAAGTATACGCATAATGGAACTTACCGACGGTTATTTTAACGTTTTTTTGGAACCGGTCTCGCATCTATACCGGAGTAAATTTTCTTCGTTTCCTATCGAAAATACCGACCCCGCAAAAGATGCAATCGATTTTGCCCTCACGCGGGTTTTAAACACACAAGAAGCAAAAAAACTGCTTTTTCTAAGCGGAAATACCCTTTCTTTTTTACCGCATAACGGAGTTTTTGATTACAGCCTTAATTTCGGAGCGATAGCAAAGGGCTATGCGGCAAAAAAAATCTTCGACTCATATCCCGGCCGAACTTATATGCTCAGTATGGGAAGCAGCACCATAGTTTCCTGCGGAAAAACCCACCGTATCGGAGTCGCTTCTCCCCACTATAAAACGCTTGCACTTATACAAATAGATTTGCCCGGCGGTATGTCGCTATCCACGTCGGGAACACTTAACAATTACTATATATCCGCAAGCGATTCGCGTACAATCAGAACTCACATCCTCGATCCGCGTACCGGCTACAGTAACGATTGGTGGCGGGCGGTTATCGTTATCAGCGACAACGCCCTTGTTTCGGATGCACTGAGCACGGCCTTGTTTAATCTAAATGATGAAAAACGGATACTGAGCATTATCACCGCCGTAAAGCAGGCATACGGCTGCAGCATTGAAGCCTGTTTTGTAAAAGATGAAAACCGTGAAATCAAAACGCTTTCTCTTATAATGACGGAGGGCTTTGTTCCCTACATTCGAAATGACTACGAAGGAATCGGCATTGGAGGACAGAAAATAATTTCCGCTTCCGATTCGATTCAACAGGAAAAACCGTGAAACCCATACTGATTTTTTTAGCTGTCTGTATTCTCAGCTCATGTACAAAACAAAAAAGCCCCGCGGACAGTCATACCGGAAAAAAAACCGGAATACAGGCATACTCGATAACACAAGCTCATCCGGCCGAACAGCACAATTATTCTTTACCCGAAAAACCGAAAACGGAAAGCATGCTTATGAGCGAGTCTCCGATAAAACCCTATAATATCGATGAGTATCTTTTTATGGATAACTGCATCTATATAGACCTTCGATCCCCCGATGCTTTTTATAAAGAAGGCCATATAGCCGGCTTTACCAATATTCCCTTTTACGGTTACATTGCAGACTTTCCCAATTCCGACAAGGGCCTCTTTACCCTCACCCGTAAAGGAGGTTTATACTTGGGCGATACGGGGTCTTTTGAGCAAAACTACAAAGAATCGGTACAAATTTTGTACGATATATTCCCCAAAAACAAAACAATTATCGCAATTTCGACGGCGGGCGTTGAATCCTGCTATTTTCTTAATTTATTGGTACAGCTGGGCTATAATCCGGAAAAACTCTACAACGCCGGAAGCTTTACAAACGGCATGGGAAACGATCCTGCATACAGAACCTTGCCGAATGTAAGATACCTTGTCGGCGGCATAGAATTGTACGACAGCCGGATCAGCTACAGCTTTCGGAATCTTACAAAAATCGGCAAATAACGGCCTCTTAAAACCGTTTGTTTCTAAGCCGTCATCTAAGACTTAAGGCTTTTACAGCCCCTGTTACATTTTATTTTTTTGTGCTACACTTATTTTTATGAAAATCATTATTATCGGAGCGGGCTTTACCGGTATTCAACTTGCACGCCGCCTGATTTCCGAAAAAAACGATGTTGTCATCATCGAAAGCAATGAAGAAACGGTACGCCTTGTTTCAAACCGATTGGATTGCATGGTAATTCAGGCAACCGGTAATAATTTAACCGTTTTGGAAGAAGCCGGCATTGCAAAGGCGGATGCTTTGGTCGCCGTTACCGAATCCGACGAATTGAATATGATTACCTGCTCCCTTGTGGATTCCGTATATCCCGATATTATAAAAATAGCCCGCGTCCGCAATTACGATTATTATTCGGACATTGCCGAAAAAAAAGACAACCTTAAACAAAGGGGCGGGCGGCCGCTGTACGGTATAGATTTTATGGTACACCCCGACGTCGAAGCCGCCGAAGCCATTGTAACCGCGGTTGAACACGGTGCCGTTACAGAAGTAGTCGATTTTGAAAACTGCGACTTTGAACTCGTTTCTTTATACATAGAAGAAAAAAGCAAACTTGCCGGTAAACGAATTCAGGATTTACGCAAAGTTACCTCTACCGGATTTTTAGTCGGGTTTATCGAGGAAGAAGAACAAACCTTTTTGCCGACAGGGGCAACCGTTTTAAAAGCCGGAACGCGGGTCGGGCTTGTCCTCCATAAAAACAGCTTACCCGAATTTTTACATCTGTGCGGCTCGAAAATCGACACATTAAAAAAAATCGCCCTGGTCGGTGCAGGCAGAATCGGAACCGGTATTGCCGACAAGCTTATTATATCGAAAAAGAATTTATTGCCCTTTGCTTTTTTTCACAAAAAACATAAAACAAATCAGGATTTTATTATCATAGAAGCCGACCCCAAGCGCGCCAAAGATGCCGCGGAACGCTACCCTTCGGCAACCGTATACAATGCGGACGTTACCGATGAAAGTTTTATAGAAGAAGAAGATTTAAGCGCCTTCGATTTGGTTATCGCCGCAACAAATAATCACGAACTGAATATGATAACTTCCGCATACATGAAAACCCTCGGAGTCAGTAAGGCGGTATGTTTGGTACAAAGCGGCAACTACGCAACGATTGCGCGCGACATAGGCATAGATGTTGCCGTTCCCATAAAGGATGCCGTGGTCGATACGATTTTAAGCCATTTACGCGGAAAAAGCGTAACCGGTATTCATACCCTCGCGGAAGGCGAACTTGAAATAGTCGAGGCGGTACTTCCCCCCTCGGCTCCTATTTTGGGAAAAGAACTTAAAGAAATAGCGGTTCCCGGCTCATTTATCATATTGCTGATCCAGGAGCAGGGAACAAAGAATTTTGTTATGCCGTACGGCAATACGATATTTGAAGCGGGTGACAGATTGGTAACCCTTATGTGCGCAAAAGACATCCAGCGCACCATGGAATTATTCGGAGTCGGAAACTGATGTTTGTTTCTATAATACGAATTATCGGCATACTCTTAACCCTTGTGTCTCTTACCATGTGCATACCGATAAGTGCAGCTGTCGTATACGGCGAATATGCGGTTATTCCGGCCTTTTTAATTCCGATGGGCCTTTGTATTTTAGCCGAAACCCTTTTATTTTTTGTTACACGCGGTTATGTTTTTAAACTGAACACGCGCTCGGGCTTTGTCGTTGTAGCCGTTTCATGGATAAGCACCTGCCTGTTCGGAGCTGCTCCCTTTTTAATTTCCGGACATATAGGCAATTTTGCCGATGCCCTCTTTGAAAGCGTTTCCGGCTTTACCACAACGGGAGCGACGATTTTATCATCAGTGGAACATTTACCCCGTTCAATTAACCTGTGGCGCATGCAAATGCACTGGCTCGGCGGAATGGGAATCGTCGCCCTTACCGTCGCTCTCTTGCCCGTATTGGGCGTCGGAGGCTTCCAGCTTATAAAAGCCGAAACAACGGGCCCCGAAAAGGGAAAGATTACCCCTAAAATAACCGTAACCGCAAAAATCTTATGGTTTATTTACATAGCCCTTACCGCCGTACAAACCGTTTTACTGATGATTGCCGGTATGGATTTTTTCGATGCCCTCGGCCACAGCTTTGCGACGGTCGGAACGGGGGGATTCAGTTCCCGAAATGCAAGCATCGGTTCGTATAGAAGTCCGGGCATTGAATGGATTTGTACGATTTTTATGATTCTTGCCGGTATAAACTTCAGCCTCTATTACCGCATACTCGTCGGACGCGGCATAGAATTTTTACAAAATACCGAATTAAAAGTTTATACTTTCATTATATTTATTGCATCCTTAATAATCGTTCCCTTTATTATGCCCCTCTACGGTTCGTTCGGAAGCGCTCTTCGAAGCGCAGCCTTTCATGTCGCCTCGATTATTTCGACAACGGGCTTTTCAACCGCGGACTATTCCCTTTGGCATCCTGCAGCTCGAATGGTACTGTTTATACTTTTGTTTATCGGCGGCTGTGCGGGCTCAACGGCCGGCGGTATTAAAGTTATCCGCTGGGTAATTATGGCCAAACAGATGGGAGTCGAAGTAAAACGCCTGCTGCACCCGCACGGTGTTTTCAGCATTCACTTGAACAAGCGTCCCGGACGGGAAGATGTCGTATACAACGTTGCCGCCTTTATGTTTTTATATTTTTTTATGCTCATGCTTACCGCTTTTGCCGCCGCAATAAACGGAGCCGATTTGATTACGGCCCTTACCGCGTCTTTAGCCCTTGTAGGCAATGTGGGCCCCGGCTTCGGTAAAGTAGGGCCTGCGGAAAACTTCGGATTTTTTTCGGACGCGGCTAAATACTGGTTTTCTTTTGCCATGCTTGCAGGCCGTTTGGAGCTGTATACGATGCTCGTCTTTTTTATGCCGACATATTGGAAAAAGTAGTCCGAATTGAATTGTACGCCCTTATAGTTATTTCCGTACACACGGTGTATTACGCTTCCAAAATACGCTGTCCGAATAGCCGTACGGTTTTATCCGTTTCCGCAAGGGCCAAGCATTTTTTGTTCAAACAGCATACGTGTCGTCGCCAGAGATTTTTTCCAAGAGGATAAAAAGGACGGGTTTTACATCAATTCTTTTAACATGAGAATCACCGCAGCCGGAAGCATTAAAAACCACGCCGCTACCGCCGCAATCAGGAATGTTTGAAAAAGATATTTTGTGCAGACGATTTTTTGTAAGTTTATCAATTCGGAAAACTCGTCTGCGGTTAAGATGCCGTTTTGTTCAAGTTCCGTTCGGGCAAAGTCTTTAAAGCCTTGTGCATAGATACGGATTTCTTTTGAATAGCCGCGACGGGGCATTGAGGTTCCGAAGTGCAAAAAACCGGTAAAAAGCGCGTCGGCTATGTCTTTATAAGTGCCGGCCTTATTCAATAAATCTATCATGCGTTTGACATTTTTGCAGCTTTTTCCGTAAAACACGGCCGCACAAATGAGAAAAATCATCGCCAAACCCCAAATAACAAAGGGAAACAGGGGTATGGAAGAAGATAAAAAATTAAAGGTGTTCAGGACGGTAAGTACGGCGGTAAAAAGGACGGCGAGAAGGGAAAGGGGGTAATGCTTTTTCATAAATCTGCCTAACGCCTCCAACCGGAAAGGCTAAACCTGCGGTTTTACGGGTTTACCGCTAAGGGCACAAGGAACACAAAGAGATTCACAAAGAATAAGGTTCAAGCCCCTAAATCTTTGCGCTCTTTGCGTGCCTTGCGGTATATTCCGATTACTTATGCATTGTTGCCGTTTTTATTCGGGATTACCAGATTCAACAAAATACCTACAACGGTTGCAAGGGCAACGCCGCCGAGAGCAAAGTGAAAATCCGCTCCTATGTTAAACTGCAAAATTCCGCCGCCGATACCGATTACCATAATAACCGAAGATATGGTTAAATTGCGTTTGTCCTTGTAATCGACACCGCTTTCAACGATGGTACGTAAACCGCTGGAAGCAATCAATCCGTATAAAAGCATGGACATGCCGCCCATAACCGGGCCGGGAATGGTTTGAATAATCGCCCCGAACTTTTGTACAAACGACAATAAAACGGCTATAACTGCGGCGCCTCCTATAACCCATACGCTGTACACCTTTGTAATCGCCATAACGCCGATGTTTTCGCCGTAAGTGGTATTCGGAGGTCCTCCCCACAGGGCGGCCCATGCGGTCGCAAGTCCGTCGCCCAAGAGGGTGCGGTGTAAGCCGGGGGTTTTATAAAAATCGCGGCCGACAACCTTGGAGGTAACCATTGTATCGCCCAAGTGCTCGCAAATGGTGGCAAGGGATACGATGATAAAGGTTAATACGGGTACAATGCCGAATTTGGGCACGGCAAATGAGGGAAGACCGAACCATGAGGCTTTTTGTACAACCGTATAATCGATGATGGCATAGGCGGGGAAAAAGAAGCCCATAATCAGGGTAAACAGGTAGCCGCCGACCAAGCCGATGAGGATGGCGATGGTGTTAAAAAATCCTTTTAAAAAGACGCTGACGATGATGGCAACGGCAAGGGTAACGATGGCTATCGAAAAATAAACAAGCGAATAAGTATCGCCGTTATACATGGATGAACGCATGGCCACGGGTGCAAGGTTAAGACCGATAACGATGATAACAGAGCCGATAACTACCGGCGGAAGAGCCTTATCGAGCCAGCGCGTACCTGCAACCTTTACGAGGGCGGCGACAAGGGCATAAAAAATACCGGCACAAAAAGCGCCTCCGAGCGCATAGGGCATTCCGTATGCGGCCGAAATCGCCGTTAATGCCGGTATAAAGGCAAAGGACGAACCCAAAAAGGCCGGTACCTTTGCTCCGGTAATCAAAATATACAAAAGCGTTCCGGTTCCGGCCGTAAATAAAGCGGTTGACGGACTTAAACCGGTCAATAACGGAACAAGCACGGTTGCGCCGAACATTGCAAATACGTGCTGAAAACTGAGCGGTATCCACCGCGATAGGGCCGGGCGCTCCGCCGGTCCCAAAATTTCATGTGTACTCATGTACTCTCCCCTGCCGCAAAAGCGGCTTTATTAAATTAAGGGCAGCGCTAAACACCGATGTTTTTAGCGGCTCCCTGAATATTTTGATGTACCCACGTTTTGCGGTACAACTTTATCCGTTTCAGGTTTGCATTCTCCGTTTATACCGGCAGCGGCCGTATATCCGTACTGCCGAATACCCCCTTGTGAATGCCGAAAAATTCGACTTTAAAGCGTTCGCTTCCGCCGGGAAAACTTACCGTCGCAAAGGCGGGCGGCAAACGGTCGCGCGGACCTGAACAGCTTCCCGGATTCAAAATCAGAGTGCCGCCGTTTTCTTCGCAAAAAACACGGTGCGTATGGCCGAAAAAGACCATGTCCGCATCCATCGTATGAGCCGAAGACAAAAGGGTTTCCGTTCCCCAATCAACACCGTGGCGGTGTCCGTGAACCGCAAGAATATTGCGGCCGGCGGCGGTCAACTCCAACCGAAGGGGCGCAGTTATTTTACGGGACGGTTCCTGTTCTTCTTCATCGCCGCAGTCCATGTTTACGGCATAAGAATCGGCGTCCCCGTTACCGCGTACGGCGGCAATCACGGGAGGCAGGGCTTCTTTTAAGCTTTCATCGCGGGAAGCTTCTTCCAAGCAGGCGGCAATATCGCAAAAACCGTCACCGCAAAAAATCAACGCGTCGGATTCGGCACCGAATTGCATAACAATAGAGCGGACGGTATCGAGGTCTCCGTGACTGTCCGAAAAAACGAGCAAACGGGCTTGACTCTTTGTTTCAAGCGCGGCAATTTCCCGGGCGGAACCTATGAGCGCCGACTCTTGCTGAATCAATGTATTCATCTGCTATCCTTGGAAACGTCCGTAAGAACATAATGATTTTTGGCCCTGAGCCCGGTAACCGGATCCGTATATATAACCAAGCTGCAGCCGGTTTGCCGAAAAAATTCGGTGCGTAATGCCGGAATAAGCATGGGGTCATCCTTTAGTGTCTGCCAATGCAGGGCTGCCCGAATAAGCGGGTCAAGCACATCTTCGGCCCTTCCCCTATATTCGTAATCGTCCTCTTTGTGAGCCGCAGCCTCGGCTGCCTGTGTTCCTTTTAAGGGGGCGGGCCGATAATCGAAAACCAAAGCGGAACCGGCTTCGGTACCCAATACCTCATCCTGAGAAAAAAGCGAAAAAACGGGCACATCCATATCGGCATCCTGCAAGGCGGCAAGTACCGTATGCATTCCCTGCGGAGAGCCTGCGGTAATAAAGGCGGTTAACGCTTTTTGAGTGTGCAGCTCTTTCAGCTTTGCCGTTAAAACCGGCATGCGGATTCGCCCCGCAGCGCTTACATCTTCAGGGTAAGACAAAACCGATATAAGGCCGCCCTCATCCTTAAAGCCGTAGGTTCGGCTCAGATAATCGAAAAGCGCATCTTTTTTTTCGGCATCGCTGAACCCGTAACCCAAAAAAAGCGCAATATGGTGAGCGGAATCTCTATCGGCGGCGGAAGGCATCAATAAAGACGTTACGGACAAAGAAGAATGCTGCGCATCACCGGCTCCGCCGTCTTGAACAAGGGGTGAAGGCCGGGCTTCGGCATTAAAACAGGAAGAGATAAAAAAAAAGAGCAATACCGCAATACATAAAAGCGCCGGTTCGAATGTACGCTTCGGCGGCGGCTGCATTAAAAATCGAGAAAAAATATGCGGTTTTCCTCTTTTTATCACGACAGCATTTTATCATAATCAAAAAAAAAAGAAAAGAGGGGGGATAAAACGGCATCGGGCGGAGGCTGTCATATTTTATGAGGCCGGTGCAGGGTTTAAGAACGCAGACCTTGCGTCCTCTCCTTTTTTATGTTATCGTAAATTATGCACATGCTCAAAATCGCCTTTCAACTGATCGGCAGCCTTGCTCTCCTATTATACGGCATGAAGATGCTCAGCGAGGGTATTCAAAAAGGGACAAGCGACAGTCTGCACCGTTTTTTCAAACTTATGACAAATAACCGCATTGCAGCCCTTTTGACGGGGGCCCTTATTACGGCAATAATTCAATCATCGAGCGCGGCAACGGTTATGACCGTTTCCTTTGTAAACGGCGGTTTGATGACCTTGCAGCAGTCTATCGGTGTTATCTTCGGGGCAAACATCGGTACCACCGTAACCGCATGGATTGTCGCGATTTTCGGTTTTAAATTCAATATAGCGGCTATAGCCGTTCCCGTATTCGGTATAGGATATATACTGCGTTATTTTAAAAAGATACGCAAAGAAAGCGCCGGAGAAGCCCTTATGGGCTTCGGTATGCTCTTTATCGGCTTGGGCCTGCTTGCAAGCGGCTTTCCGTCCTTAAACGCCCAAAATATCGCCTTTTTAAGCACCCTGCCGGAGGGAAGCATTTTAAGCATCTTTATCGGCATCTTTGCAGGCCTCATACTCACCGTTATCATTCATTCATCAAGTGCGGCAACCGCCATTATACTGACTATGTGCCACAAGGGACTTTTATCATGGGAGTTTGCGGCTGCAATGGTACTCGGAAGCAATATAGGAACTACCGTAGACACCGTCCTCGCTTCGATAGGAGCGCGCATAAATGCCCGCAGGGCCGCCCTCGTTCACGTTCTCTTTAACGTGTCCGGAAGTATTTTGGCAATCACTTTTTTCCGCCCCCTTCTCTTGGCCGTGGATTTTGTAACCCCCGGCTCGGTCGAAAGCGCCCTGACGGCCCATATCGCCATGCTTCATACACTGTTCAATACGATAAACGCCCTGGTCTTTTTACCCTTTACAAAACAAATTGCCGCCTTAACCGAAAAAATCATCAAGCCCAAACCGAACGATATCCCCGAAGATTACAAGCTTGACTTTATAGAGGTGGGCAATTCCGTCGGTGCGCGCAACTCCGCCGAATACCACATTATGCAGGTTGAAAAAGAAATATCCGATATGATTTCGATTGCGGTGGATATGTTTTCGCGCATACAAAACGGGTTTGAAAACCGCACCGAGCATTTTATTACCGAACACTTTGATTTTATCAAAAAACGCGAAGAATATGCCGATCAAATGCAGGAACAGCTTTCCGCCTATTTACATAAGTGTATGGAACTGCCTTTAAGCGGCCGTCAAAGAAGCAATATCAACGCCATGCTCCATATTGTGGACGAAATAGAAAACATTACCGACGACTGTTACAGTACGGCGATACAATTAAAGCGCAGTATCGAAAAACGTATGAAATTCGATCAAAAAGACATGGCAAGACTCCATCCTTACACCGATCTTGTCAAGCAGGTGTTAACCTTTGTGAATGAAAACATCAACAAACCCCTTTCCCGCGACGGCTTTGAAGCCGCTCAGGACTTGGAAGACCGTATCGATATGTTCCGCAAAAATCTCAAAAAGGTTGCACGAAAGCGTCTTGAAGAAGGCGCCGACGTTAAAACCGAGCTTTTGTACATCGATATGGTACGCGACATTGAAAAAATCGGCGACCGCGCATACAGCATATCGGAGGCTCTGGCAAAAACAAAATAAGGCTTAAAACATCAAATGTATGCCGCCCGCATTACGGTGAAGAAGCACCGCTTCTTCGATGTCTTTTTTTTCTATCGAGCGGCGCTCTTCAAGGTCGGCGATTGTACGCGCAAGTTTTATGCAGGAATGGATACCCCGAGATGAAAAGCCGAAGCGGCGGGCGCTGTCATTCAATGCAGATTCGGTTTCGCCGTCAAGCGGACATAAAATCCTGATTTCGGCGGCCTCAAGATGAGCATTCGGTTTTCCCTGTCTCATACGCTGTACGGCCGTTGCCCGTCCGATGCCTGTGCGTAAAAAAGCGGTGCCGGTTTTTTCACATTTTTCGTTTTCCGATTCTCCCCTGCGGTTTGAAAGCGCTACGCGTATATCGATTCGGTCCAAAAGAGGGGCCGAAAAACGCCGCCAATATTCTTCAACGGCGCGCGGATGACACAGGCATATTTTATCCTCCGAACCGAAGTTTCCGCAGGGACAGGGATTGGCCGCAAGCAGCAATTGAAAGCGCGCAGGATAGACTGCCGTCCTTCCGGCCCGGCTTAAGCTTATTTTGCCTTCTTCCAAGGGAACACGTAAAGCCTGCAAAACCGATGAGCGAAAATCGGCGGCTTCATCCAAAAACAAAACGCCGTTATGAGCAAGGGAAATCTCTCCGGGCCGGCAGTGTAAGCCGCCCCCGATTATTCCTTCCAAACTTGAACTTTGGTGCGGCTGACGGAAGGGGGCATCGCGCATCATGCGGGTTCCTGCAGGTAACATGCCTGCAATGCTGTAAATCCTCGTTACCGGCAAGGCTTCTTCTTCGGTAAGACGGGGTAAAAGGGTATAAAAGCGGCTTAACGCAAGGGTTTTGCCGCAGCCGGGAGAACCGTAGGCAATCAGGTTATGCCTTCCGGCAGCCGCAATTTGAAGAGCGCGTATTAAAAAAGCCTGTCCCTCAATTTCCCGGTAATCGTCACCGAGGGGAAAATCCGAAAAAACAACTTTTTCCTCTTTTTTTTGCGTACCGTGCATACTCCCCTGATTTGCCGAAGATACGAAAATCCCCGAATCGCCCTGCGTTTCGCCGGAGTCTTCAAGGACAACGCCGTCCTTACAGTCTTTTTCCCGGCCGCTTAAACCGCATAAAACGGTAAATGCATCGCTCAGGTGTGCGGCGGCAAAAACCCGCATGGGATCGCCGTAACAGCCGTCTGCGGCTTTACAACCGCGGGAAAACAAGGCGGCTTCGGCCTCATTTTCGGCAGGAACAATACAATAGCGGAGCCCCTGTTCACGAGCCGTAAAAAGAGCTGCATGAACGCCTCTTACGGCCCGAATTCTTCCTGAAAGCTCCAATTCGCCCATCACAAGAACGGCCCTTCCGAAATCAAAGGGGTCGGGAACGGAGGGACGGACGCTTTTATCCAAAACGGCAAGAGCTATAGCCAAATCGAAGCCTGCGCCTTCTTTTTTTACGTCCGCAGGCGACAAACTGATTAAAATTCGCTCGAGCGGAAAATCGAAGCCCGAATTCCGTATAGCCGCCCTCATACGTTCGCGCGCTTCTTTTACCGCGTTATCCGCAAGACCGACCATATCGACGGCGGGAATGCCGCGCCGTAAATCCACTTCCACCGTAACCAAAGAGCCTTCGTAGCCGAAGGGAGAAAAACTGATAATATGCATAGACACCGCCTGCTGCGGCTTTATCCGAAAATCAAAGGATTTTCGGATAAGCCTGTAGAATAACCGAAAATGTAAAACCCGAACTTTCGGTCTACTATATATATAGGTGTCCAATGGAAAAAAAAGGTACTTTTTTTATAAAAAAATCACGGAAGATACGTTTTAACCTTTTTCAGGGCCGGCTCCAGTTCTTCGGTTAAAAAGCTGTCCTCTATGGGCTTTTGTCCTGCGGTTTTTCCTATTTTACGGTCGGGACGCTTTTCACCGTGAAAATCGCTTCCGGCCGTTATAAAAAAGCCGATTTGCCTTCCCGTTTCTTCAAGCCGTTTGCATTCACCGACGCGCGCACCCGGATGCCAGGCTTCAATGCCTTCAACACCCGTTTCAAAAATCTCATGCAAAACGCCGGGAAGCTTTCCCCATGCAACATAGAGGGACATCGGATGGGCCAAAACGGGAACTCCGCCGCTTTTTTTTATTGCTTCAACGGCATCTTTGAGCTCAAGCCCCCGCCGTTCCGCGTAACAGGGCCTTCCCTTGGCCAAATAACGGTCAAAAGCCTGCTGCCTTGTTTTTACAAATCTCCGTGACACCAAATAGTCGGCTATATGGGGCCGCCCTATAACCGAGGAATGAAACATCTGTTCCAAGTCTTTTAAATCCGTATCCATACCCAAATCGTTCAATTTTTCGATGATTTCCGCGTTCCGTTTTTTTCTTTTTTCCTGTAAAAAATCGATAAGCGCGTGTAAAGAGGGGGCGGGATTGTATAAACCCAAGCCCAATAGATGAAATTCGCCTCGCGGCCATTCTATATTCAGCTCTATTCCCGGAATAAAGCCTATTCCCGCCCCGTCTGCGGCTTTTGCAGCTTCGTCCAAACCGGCAAGCGTATCGTGATCCGTTAAAGCAAGCACGGAAAGCCCCCGGGCGGCCGCATATGCAATCAAATCGGAAGGAGAAAAGCTTCCGTCCGATGCGGATGAATGAGTATGCAAATCTATCATAAAAAAATAATAGCATAATTTTTACTTTTATGTTATAATATCCTATGGATATTTTAAGCTTTTTACGATATACTGTTATGGAAGCTTATCGATTTTACAGATTAGAGGAACGCTATGCCTAAGGCAATGCAGTACACAAAGGGTTCGATTATTTATTTCTCAGGCGATCGCGATGACCGGATATTTATCCTGCAGCAGGGGCTTATAGTTTTGACAAGCACGGATATTGAAACGGGTGCACCTCAAACGGAGCATGTCAAAAGGGGTGAATTCTTCGGTGTAAAATCGGCCCTGGGGCATTTTCCGCGCGAAGAAACGGCGACCGTAATTGCCGACAGCATTGTAATTGTCTTAACCGTTCCCGAATTTGAAAAAACATTCAGTGAAAATAAAGCCGTTATTATGAAAATGCTCCGCGTTTTCTCCAATCAGCTGCGCGCAATTCACCGCAAAACGGAGTCTATTTTAAACAGCAATGCGGGATCCGACCAGCCGACCGGTATGATGTCGGTAGCCGAAAGTTTTCTCGAAGACGAGCAGTATCAGGCATGCTGCGATGTATGCATGAAACTTTTATCCCGCTTTCCGAACGCTTCAAACAAAGAAGCGGCGGCAAAACTTTATACCAGTACAAAACGAAAACTCGATATGCAAAAACAGCGCGGGGGAAATCAGCGCCAGCAAATTGCCGCCCATGAAGCCGAAGCCGCACAGGCGGGGGCAGGATCGGGCGCATTAAAGCAGTTTTCCCTTCCCGCCTTCTCCCGCTTTGCAAAAACCTTCGAACCGGGTTCGGTTATAATTGCCGAATACGAACCGGGCGACAGTTTTTATTTAATTCAATCCGGACAGGTGCAGCTTGTAAAATGCGTTAAGGGCGCAAAGAAAAATCTTGATATTTTACGTCCCTCCGAATTTTTCGGCGAAATGGCTATTTTGGAAAATTCGCCGCGTTCGGCAACGGCCGTTGCCGTAGATACGGTTAAGGTATTGGAATTCAATAAAGAAAACTTTGAAATACTGATCACGGGCAACCCTCAAATAGCCCTTATTTTGTTAAAGCTGTTTTGCAAACGTATTTACGACCAAAAACGCCGCTTTAAAATTCTCGTCATCGAGGACACCCAAGCGCGTATTGCCGACGTTTTCCTCATGTTTGCCGAAATGCATCCGAATTCCGACCCGAACGAGCGGACGATGCGCTTTAATCTAACCATCCATGATATTTCACACTGGGCCGGTCTTCCGGTCGACAGTGTGCGCGAAGAAGTAAACCGCTTCGTCGAAAAGCATAAAATCGAAGTGTACGACTCTTACATCATTGTAAACAATATCGTCGATATGCGCCGCATCGTGGATACCCGCGCGGCACAGCGCACCGCCTAAAGCCGTACCCTTATCCGAAACAAGATACTCACGGCTTGTAAAAGGTCCTTTTAAAAAGACAGGATGCAGGCAAAAGCCGTTTGAGGCGGCGCGGCGCAGATGTATAAAAGCGGACAGCTTTACAACAGTCCCGGCCGCACCGTTTTATAGGGAGTTTAACCTTCGGCTTGTACCGCGTCAGGCGGAGGCGCCGACGGTTTTAAGGTATCGGCTGCCCCTTCTCCTACATATTTTTTCAATTGGCCGACAGCTACCTTCGGATTTGTAATAACCGAGGGCCCTCCTATACAGCCGCCTTCGCAGGCCATAACCTCAACAAGGTTCGGAGTATCATCATTATGCGGCATTTCTCCGCTTTGTATTTTTCCGTATAAGGCAAGCTGTTTCATACCCGGTTTGTTCAAACCGTTTATAACAACGGGTCGCAGTTTTTCAGGATGCTTTAAGCGTACGCGCACCGCCTCGGCAACCCCTCCTGCAGCGGCAAAACTCCTACCCGATGCGGTCGGAATAATGGTTCCGGGGGCCGCTTCTTCTTTACCTATATCAATACCCTTGGCAATCAAAAGGGCGCCTATTTCTTCTATAGACAAAACATAATCGACAAATTCATCGTCCAAACCTTCGCGGCGTTTTGCCAGACAGGGTCCTATAAAAACGCTTACACAATCCGGATCGGCTTTTTTCGCCAGCGCAGCCGTATAGTGCATGGGACTTCTCGTATCCGAAATACAGGGAACCAGCTGGGGCACATGCCGTTTTACCGCCCGCACATAGGCAGGGCAGCAGGAGGTGGTCATAAGCACATGACCGTGCTCCATGCGTTCTTCAAATTCGACGGCTTCACGGTCGGCGGTTATGTCCGCCCCGATTGCAACCTCCCAAGTGCGGCTGAAACCCGCCTTTTTTAAAGCGCTTTCAAGCTGCCCGGGCACCGCACGGAATTGGGCCGCAACGGCCGGGGCGTAGAGGGCAACCACTTTTTTCCCGTCCATAATGCGCTTGATAACATCAACAAGCTGTCCCTTATCCATCATGGCGCCGAAGGGACACTCACGCATACAATTTCCGCAAAAAATACATTTGTGGTAATCGATTCGTTCTTTTCCGTTTTCATCCTTCGAAATGGCGCCGACAGGACAGGATTCTTCACAGGGTACCGGAATCTTGATAACCGCGTGGTAGGGACAGTTTTGCAAACACAAACCGCAGTTGATACATTTTTCAACTTCTATGTGGGCCCTGCCGTTTTTTATATCTATAGCTTTTTTGGGACAGTTTACCATACAGGGACGGGCTAAACAGGCTTGACAGGCATTGGTTACCATGTATTGGCTTTTTACACAGGCGTTACAGGCTTCGTCCAATACGGTCAGCATGGGCCAGGTAGGCTTTTCCCTCTCCAAAGATTCGCGCGCATAGGAAGCAAGGGTTTTTTCTTCATCGTAATTTTCCACCGAACAGCCCAAACGCGCAATAACACGCAAGCGCATAATTTCACGGTCGTGAAAAATACAACAGCGCATCGGTGTCGCATTTCTCGGAACCATTTCACGCGGAATATAGTGTACGCCCTCCTCCAGCTTTCCTGCGAGCTGTAATTTTGCTATGCGTACCAAAATCTCCCTTTTAATGTTTGCAGCATTGTTGTTAATGTTCAGCATTGTTTTTCCCTGATTTTCTCCAAAATATTTTGAACCGTTGCGCCGGCGACCAATTCGTCGTCGATTAAAACAAACGGAGGTTTACCGTAAGCGGCGTCCTTGCATTTTTCCAGGCAGGTAACGCCCGTAATTTCGACCTTACCCTTTAAATCGTCCGGCAAGTCGTCTTCCAAAAGCAAAAAATCGGAAGCGCCCATAACGTAACAGGCCGTTCCCGTGCAAATTGCAAGCTTTGTTTTTTCCATACTGTCTCCCTTGTCTAGAAATAGTCTATATTCACCTCTTTCAGATATTTACCTTCAAGCAATGAAGCTATTTTTTTTACCACATTGCGCCTTATTTCCAATTCGACGGGCATATTCGGGTCCTGATGCGCCTCGTTGATTTTGGTTCCGACAATAAAATGTATGCGGTCGCTGTCCAAAAACATATCGACTATACGGGTTGCGGGATTGGGGGCCATATGCTCGGTATTCGCTCCCCTTTCCAAAATCTCGGAAACCGCCCCCATTGTAATGATACCCTCGGTTACCATATCGGCACCTTCCATTTCCGAGGCGGGCGGCACCTTGGGGTCAAAATTCTTTAAAATAACCTTTACCGGCTTACGCAGTTCGCGCGATATGATATTCGCCGTCGTACCGCCGCAAATGATCTTTTTCCCCTCAAAAGAAGCAAAGCGGCGGGCTATTTCGACATCGCTTTCAGGATGCAGGGGCGGTCCTGTAAGGACGAGCATATCGCGCGGGCTTCGAAAATAAATAACGCCGCAGGTAATATCGTCTTTCGGGGTATAACCGTCGTGTAAAAGCGCCTGCTGAACAACCGCGCGCGCCAAATCGCGGGCGCTTATAAACGGATTTTCCTGCACGGTTTTTAAAATATAGCTTTGTGCATTGATAGACCCCCAGCCGAAGGGAAGCGCCGTACTGCCCATGCCCGACTGGGTTACCCCGTCGGAAAAAAATACCAGACGGTCGCCGGGGCGCGCATCGTAACGCGAATACTGTAAAAAGGCTTCTTTTTTAGGGGCCGTAGACTTTTTTTTACGTTCAATGGGCGAAATATCCTTTATGGGTTCCACCATTGTTTGCTGGCGTATTAACACGTAGGGCGGATTATCGTATTCCATTATGCGCACTGCCGCACTCGGTTCAATGTCTACAAGGGTAAAGGTTGCATAGCTTATGCCGCGGTCCTTACAGACCGGAAGCGTATCCATAATAATATTTGCCGCCCGCCGCATGGGAATATCGGACTCGATAAATTTGGTCGCCATGGTTGCCGTTAAGGTTGCCAAAACTCCCGCTTTTATACCGGATCCCAAGCCGTCGGACAATGTGGTAATAACTCTGCCGTCCGAAGGATTCTTGTGCGATAAAAAAACATCCCCTTCGGCCATTTGGTTATATTTGCACACCTGATAATGCCCGACTTCTATAAAAGTTTCCAAATCCGTCATTGTTGCTCCGATTCATCGGAAAACGAATTGATTATGGAATTAAGCATGGACTCCGTTTCCGCAGCGTTTTCCCCCATCAAAAAGGCTATTTTTTGTACTACAGACAAGTGTTTTGTAATAACTTTTCTTGCCTGATTGACGATGCGGTCCTTTTGAATTTGAGGGGCCGTAATATCTTCAACAACTCCTCCGGCGCAGGCTTCTTTTTCAATTGCAAATACCGTAACGTGGTAAATCTTTTTTCCCGTACGTACTTCGCGCTCTATAACGTCCGGACCGTTTTTTGCCAATACATCCTCAAAAAAACGGAAAAAATCGGCTATCCGGGTTAAATCGGCACCCTCGAGGCCGGGTTTTGCTTCATACATTTCTTCAATATCCGTTCCCATAAGGCGTGCAAAATTCTTATTGCATTCAATGATACGCAAATCTTTATCGCAGATAATAACACCGCTGGGAATGGTTTGAATTAAGCCGTTGGCCTTTTTTTGGGCCAATTTACGCATATAGGATACGCACATGGTTTTTTCGGCCCTGTTTTCAAGCATTGCCTTGGCAAACTCCCGGCATGTATCGTAGCCGCAGCTTGCGCAGTTTACCTCGTCTTCACCGGTATATTTACCGACCGAGCGCAAAGCTTCCCGTATAGCCGACTCATCGGGACTGCCCGGATACACCCTTTTGGCCGGAAGCGTACCGCTTAAATCGAATTTTTCTTTAACGACGCTTTCGTCAAGCCTGTCTTTTGCGCTTTGCGCATAGTCAACCACATTAACGTGTTTTATTGCACCGGAACGTTTTTTTGAGCTTGCAGGCCCGTTGATACAGCCTCCGGTACAGGATAAAAGCTCTATAAACAAGGGGTATTCGAGACTTTCGTTATGCAATCCGGCAAGGGCGGAAGGAATTTCATCTATGCCCGTTACGGCCAACGAATGTACCGAATCGGGAATATGATACTGTTTGACAGCTTTAATCATACCGCCGTCTATAGGAAAAAAAGCGCCTTTAGCCGAGCGGAAGGGAATAAAAGCCGTATCTCCGCTTTGCCCGCTCGGAATCTTTGACGGCTGTATACCCTCTTCGTTAAATCTGCGGCGCAGTTCGTCAAAGGTAATGGCTAAGTCTATTTGCCTGAATATATCGCTTTCCCGCTTTTTGGCAATACAGGGCCCGATAAAAACAACACCTATATCGTCTCCGTAGGTTTCACGCAAAAAGCGGGCATGGGCTAAAAGCGGCGACGAGCGGTCGGTAATAAAGGGGGTAAAATCCGGCATAAAGTGCTTTATATACTCGACGACAACGGGACATGCCGAAGACAAAAAAAGCTTTTGGTCGGTTTTACCGGCAGCCGACAAACACAAATCTTCGGCAACCCGGGCGGATACAAGGTCGGCCCCTATGGCGGTTTCGGATACGCCCGTAAAGCCCAGCATTTTAATTGCTTCAACCAGCTGCTCGCTCGTACAGTCGGGAAACTCCGATACGAATGAAGGCGCCAAAGACACGATAACCGTCTGTTTTAGGGACAAAAGCCGAGGAAGCCTCTGTAAATCGCTTCGCACCCGCTTCGCCTTTGCGGGGCATTTTATAACACAGGTTCCGCATACGATACACATTTCGGGGATAATCATGGCGTGGCCGTTTTCAACCCGAATGGCTTTTACCGGACATTGGCGGACACACTTATAACAATCCTGACATTCGGTAAGTTCCGTATATACGGGATATAAAAAATTCATAATAAGGCTTCCAGCTCATGAGTTAACAGGTCTTCAAGCGATTCGGGAGAAACATGGGAAAAGAGCTTATCGTTTATATGCAAATTCGGTCCGTTTTTGCACTGCCCGTCACACAGACAGCCCTTTACGTACACCTTATCGGTGAGCCCCTTATCCGCCAAAAATTTTTGAACAATTTCCGCGTTCATGGCGTTTCCCCTGCTGAAGCAGGAACTTCCCATACATACCGTTATTGTTGCCATAATACCCTCTTCTTTATATAAAAAAATATCGATATAGTCAATAGAGAATGCGTGTCGTCCCGACTAAAATATAACAGAAAATCAAAAAAAAAAACAGTATCAATAAGAGCTTTTTTTTCATATATGTGATATAATTGTTTTGATGAACTTTACCGAACATATCATTGAATATTACGATGAATTATACCCGATTACGGATGACCTCATCGCTTTTTTTAAAAACGAGCTGGATGCCTATCCGGTGCCCGCAAAAATCTTGAGCATAGAATGCGGTACGGGCCTCTGTGAACACCGACTCGCAAAATGCGGCTTCGATATAACCGCTATCGGTGCGGAACGCCGATTCATCGATACGGCCGTACGCCGGCACCGTACGCCGAACGCCGCGCTGCGTTTTTTTCAAATGGAACCCTTGGACATAGGCAGGTTTTTGGCAAAGAATTTCTACCACTGTACCGCCATTCTCGACGGCTTTATATACTTTATACACGACAAAACTTTACTGCGCAAATTTTTGTACGACTGTAAAGCCGGCCTCGTACCTGAAGGCCGCCTTATCGTCCATTTGCCCGACATGCTGCAGGACAAAGAAAGCCCGCGCGTAAAGCTTACTTCAAGCATTCAAAACGACGAGGACGGCGAAAAAGGCCTTTTAACTCAAACGCTGGAACGCACCGATGCAAGCGGCGGCATAAAACGTATACCCGTACGCACCGGAGTTCCCGTATATATTCCTTCGGTAAAAGAATTGACCGGTTACGCACGGGAAGCGGGCTTTAAAGACGCGGCTTTTTATAAGGCATGGAAGAGCCTTCCGGTCCGCCCGGATGAAGCGGATATTGCGGTATTTTCATAAGCCGTTCCGAAGCGCGCTCAATCGACGAGCTTCCACCTGCCGTCGATTTGCTTAAAACGTGAAGAAGCTATTTCAAGTACACGGCCGTCCTCTCCGGACATCTTTATCATACCCGTAATCGGATTCGATTCGGCAATACGGAAGTTCGTGTTATCGTAAAAAATGCGCAAACCTTCCGAAGGCATTTTTTTGCGCGCCTCGGCATACCAATCGTATTCATAGGCTAAACAGCATAAAAGACGGCCGCACTGCCCCGATATTTTCATCGAATTAAGCGAAAGGTTTTGCTCCTTTGCCATCCGAATCGATACGGGACGCAGTTTATCGGAAACGGCATGACAGCAATAGGGTCTTCCGCATACGCCCAAACCGCCGGTGTGCCGGGATTCATCGCGCACTCCTATTTGCCTAAGCTCTATGCGGATTTTAAATACCGAAACCAAATCCTTTACCAGCTCGCGGAAATCGACACGGCTTTCGGAGCTGAAAAAAAACAAAACCTTTTGCTCTTCGGAAAGATAATGCACCCCGACGGGTTTCATATCCAGCTTGTGGGCGGCGGTTTTTTCTTTAAAAATCCTCAGCGATTCTTTTTCCTTTTTTTTCAATTCCGCAGCGCGCTGTAAATCCTCTGCAGAAGCTTTTTTTTCGATTTCAACGATATCCTGAGGGCGCACCCCTATCGGTTTTTTTGCAATCCCCAAAACGCGCGCCATATCCTTGCCGTAGCGTGTAGGGACAATAACCGAATCGCCCGCCTCAAGCTTCAGCTCATCGGAAGCCGAGGCATATAAACTTTCCCGCGAATAATCAAGCACAAGCCGGTACAGGGGCGAGGGAAAAGTAAAATCGGCAAAAGCACCCTCATCCGCTTCATTATGCACGGGCTCGACATCTTCCAAAGCGCGCAAATCTTCACTATTTAACCCGTCTATATCCGTATCAAACATCGGTTCCTCCGACAGCTATGATAAAAAATCAACCAAAACACCGTGTATTTCATCTATCTTTGCCAAAATCTTTAATTGATCGGCTTGATTATACAAAATATCGGCAGCCAACTCATCCAATTTTGCATTGATTGTCTGCACCGTTATAAGCTGACGGCGCTTTTTTCCTTTACGCTGCTCGCGTATTTCCAATTCATAGGAATTATCAACCACAAAACGCATAAAACGCGAAAGACTTTGCTTATATGCTATAAAGCTATCAGTAAACGGCTTTTTTTTCAATTCGTCTCCGGCCGCATACACGCCGTCAACCAAGGCCGTCAATTTATCATCGAAGGACAAAGCGTCAAAGTTATCCGGCATCATGTGTGCCGATAAAACCTGTTGTTCGGCCGCAGAGTCTTCGGAAGTACGCTTTAAAACATCGGCAAAGCTTTTTTGAACCCGCAGCTTTTCTTTATCCCTGTCTTTTTTATGTGTAAGGTTTTCCCCGGGATTAAAAAAAGAAGATTGAAGCGGATCAATGCCGGGCATCAGTACATGCCCCTGTCTTCGCCGAACATCTTATGCCGTATCGCTTTTTTATCAGCCTGTATGTTTTTAGCTTCGTTAAAATCATTGTCGTCTTCAAGTACAATACAATGGCCTTGAATAAACACGTTCTCTTCAACACATATTTTTTTTGTAATAATATCGCCGCGCACGGAAGCGGAAGAAAAAAGCTTAATTCCTTCGGGTGCCGTTATGTCGCCTTCCACAATACCGTTTACAACTGCCGACAAAGCGCGTATATTACCGCGTATGCGTGCCCGGTCGCCGATGATTATTCTGCCCGATGTTTCTATATTCCCGTCCACATCGCCGTCAAGACGGATAAAGCCTTCCAAGCGCAAATCGCCCTTTATAAAAGAGCCCGCACCGATAAGGGTATTAATGGAAATATCGTCATAGCGTGAAATCATAAAAGGCTTCCGTCCGTTTTACGGGTTAATTTTTCAGCTTAATATTAACGTATTTTGCCGGATCCACTACGTCGGAACCGATATGCACTTCATAGTGCAAGTGAGCTCCCGTCGACACGCCGGAGTTTCCTATTGTTCCGATAACGTCGCCCTGAGACACGAATTGTCCCGTTTTTACGCGCGTCGACTGTAAATGCGCATAGCGTGTATAGTATCCGTATTTATGCTGAATGATGATATAGTTCCCGAACGAAGCATCGTAGGTAACCGTAACAACCTGGCCGTTAGCAGTCGATATAACCGGGTCGCCGGAACGGTAGGTGGAAATATCGAGCCCCTTGTGAATATACCACTGCCCCGTAATCGGGTGCAGAGCTTGGCCGAAGGGCATGGAAAAATGTCCCAAGCCTCCCTTTACCGGCCATACGTTCGGCGTATCCGAAAGCATGGCGCCCTGAATTTGCAGCATTTTTCCGATTTGCTCTATGGGCTGCACGGAATTTTCAAGATAGTTTGAAAGCTCGCGGATGTCGGCGCTTTCTTTTACCGAACCGCGGGCAATTTCGCGCATATTGAACAGGGAGGAAAGGTCGCTGTTTTGATTCGACGTTTTGCTCGTTGCGGATTGATTTATGCCGATAAGGGCAAGGGCTTGACTGAGGGTATTTTGAAAACGCTCCGCCGTCTGCAAGAGGTTATTGTTTTCGTCCCGCAATTCATCCAAGCTGGCAAGGGTTTTACGATTCTCTTCCTGAAGACGGGCAACTTCCCGCACGGAGCCGGATGTACGGCGGTTAAAATAAAAAAAGGAAATCAGAATACCCAATATCAAAAGGGTTCCCGCACCCAGCGAAAATATATTCGTTCTGAAATTGATTACCCTGCTTTGCGAATGCGGAACAATCATAATGGTCAGCTTGCGGTCGCAAAATTTAAAAACGGTATTAAAAAAAGCGGCTATTTTACGGAACACACCGCCGAAAAAAAGCATCACGGAGTGAACAAAACTTTTTTCCAATCTTTTATATGTACGGGTTCTCGCCACCTTTTTCTCCGATTTTGTGTACGGGACCCTTCAAAAAAGCCCCTATATTATTCAGCACAGTATATCATTACAAACCAAAGATGTCAAATATAAAACCTTGTTCAGGGTTTGAGTTTTATATTCTCTTTTGTCCGATATCAAAAATCTTTAAAAGATTTGTTGACGATACACAATTCCTATGTTATGCTTATCGGTAGGAATGTATAAAGTCTTAACGATGCATTTCTCGGGTAGGTATATTTTCCCGTAATTATCTTTTTTTGGAAGAAAGCCATGCAGTTTTTTGATACTCATGCCCATATCGGGCTTATTTATGAAGATCCCATTGAACAGTTAAGAGTCGTTCAAAATGCCAAGCAGGCGGGCGTTAACCGTATTATCAGCATCTGCAACAGTTTGCATGATTTTTCTCTTGTATACGGCAATTTTAAATCGGTTTCCGGTGTGTACCATGCAATAGGAGTGGCTCCGTCCGAAGTCAACAACCCCGGCCGTGATTGGGTAAAGACGATTGAAGAGGGGTTAAAACTGCCCAACGTCGTCGCCCTCGGAGAAACGGGCTTGGATTATTTCCGCAAATTCGGCGATAAACGCTCGCAGATAGAATTATTCATTACCCAGCTTGAATTGGCGGAAAAGGCGAATATGCCCGTAATCATTCACAACCGCGAAGCGGGAAAGGACATTCTCGATATTTTATCCGAACGTCTTCCCTCGGCGGGGGCGGTTTTGCACTGCTATTCCGAAGACGCCGCCTATGCCAAAAAAGCCCTCGACTTAAACCTGTATTTTTCGTTTGCGGGTAATTTAACCTACCGCAATGCACGGAATCTGCATGAAACGGTTTTAAACCTCCCCATCGAGCGCATCCTGGTTGAATCCGAAAGTCCCTTTATGGTACCTGCGGAATTCAGGGGAAAACGAAATATGCCGGCTTACATATCTTCAACCGTCTTCTTTTTGGCGGAAATGCTCGAAATGGACAGGGAAGAGCTTGCCGACCGGCTTTGGAAAAACAGCTGTACCTTTTTCCGTCTGAGCGAATGAGGGAGTAAAGAGCCGTACCGTGCCCGATCCTCAATCTTTTTACCGCCCCGTAGATATCGGTTCCCTCCATTTGGAAGGGAATCTCTTTCTCGCCCCCGTTGCAGGCTATTCCGACCGCGCATTCCGCTCCGTATGCCGCTTAGGCGGTGCCGACTTTGCCTATACGGAAATGGTATCGGCCGAAGCTTTGGTGCGCGGCTCGGATAAAACGGCCTTAATTACGGAGCGCGCACCAGGAGAAACTTCTTATGCCGTGCAGATTTTCGGCGGCAAAAGCGAAACCGTTGCCGAAGCCGCCCGCATTGTATACGAGCGCGTAAAACCCGAACTTATCGACATAAATGCGGGCTGTCCGGTACCCAAAATTATAAAAAGCGGTGCGGGTTCTTTTTTAACGAAAGAGCCGGATAAACTTTACGAGGTTGTAAAAGCCGCCGCACAAGCCGTTCCTATTCCCGTTACGGTAAAAATACGCTCCGGCTGGGATGCACACAACATAACATGGAGCGAAGCCCTCGATGCGGCTTGCAAGGCGGGAGCAGCCGCCGTAACGATTCACAGCCGCACCCGAGCCCAGGGGTATGAAGGCAGGGCCGACAGAAACGTTATTGCAGCGGCGGTTGAACAGTTGAACGGAAAGATTCCTCTCTTCGCGTCAGGAGATGTTTTTACGCCCGAAGATGCCCGCGATATATTCACACAAACGGGCTGTGCAGGCCTTATGTTTGCCCGCGGCGCCATGGGCAACCCCTTTATATTCCGTCAAACCCGGGATTTTTTGCAAACGGGCTCGTATACGGAAATTCCTTTTGCCGAACGTTTGGAGGCCGCATTCGGCGAATTGGAGCTTTTATGCGCCGACAAGGGCGAAGAAAATGCCTGCCGCGAGATGCGTAAGCGTTTTTGTGCCTACATAAAGGGGGTTGAAGGAGGAGCCGTCTTACGCAAAGCGGTTGTTTCGGCAAAAAGCCGCAGAGATTATCGCGAAATCTTTGCACATCTTATTGTCAAAACCGAATAATCCCTTTACAATGGTTCATATGGGTATTTTGCAGCAGCTCATAGACTTTGTTAAATCCATTCTCGCCGGCGCAGGAGATAAAACGGGAGCACCTAAAAAGCAGCAGGTAAAAAAACTCGAAATTCAGCTCAGACAAATGCAGCCTCCCCTTTATAAAAACGGGGAACTGCTTCCGGCTTTCGGCGAGCTCATCTTTTTACTCTATACCCATACCTCGCCCTTTTGTAAACTCTTGAGCTTTATGCGCTCCCCGGAAAGCCTGCATATAAAAAACCGTATATACGATATTCTGATTCAAAGCGGTTATTCCGAAAACGACAGGGAAAAAATGGCAGCCCTGTCTTACGAGGCACGCAAAGAAAAACTCGAACAAAGCAATAATATACAGCGCGATGTTGAATCCCAAACGCATACACTCGACCAGCTTTTACATATACTCAGGTCGTCGGCGTTTCAGCAAATAGATGAAGCGCTGAAAAACCTTGAAATCTTTTATGACCTGTGCTCATTCAATTATGTTTCGCTTTTAAGCATGTTTAATCCGCATTTCGACCCCCTGGACCCGCAAAACACCTTTATTCCGGTATCGATAGATAAAACCGCCGTACAGTTGTGCGACTTATATTATATAACATCCGCCATCGAGTTTAACGGAGCTTTGGCGCGGGTTATTATAGCCATAGCTTCGACCCTGCATAACGAAAAGACAATGTCGGCAGACGATATCGTAGTGCATATAAAAAAAATAGCCGCGGTTTTAACCAAGGTATTGAATACGGAGACCTTAAAAGCCTGTATCAGGGTGTCAAAGGACGATCCTGCATTTCAGCCCGACACCGCCTTTATAAAAAACTCCCCCTTGGCCGAATACGCATCCCGTACCCGTACGAGGTTTCAAGCCGATGAGCAGAGAATGAAAGTTGAACTGCAGGACCGGCAGCTTGAACGCGAAACCAAAGAATTATTCGGGGAAACGCCGCTGTCGGTTCTCAGTTCTTACAACGAAGAAAACAATAAACTTTTAAAAAGAGATACGTCCGTTTCCTTTTTGTGGATAACGCCGATGCAAATTATAAAAACCTTTTTAAACCGCTATTTTGAAGAACAGGTGAAGGGACTTTTAAACGACATTATCCTTGAAGGATTTTTTAATAATCCCGAACAAAAAACCGATTTTGCATCCACGGTTTATGCATGTACCGATACGGAGCGTATTTTAAAAGCCTTTGAAGAATCTTTTGAGCGCGGCGGAAAAAACGACATAACCCTTATGATAAGTTACATCAGTGACGGAAGAAAAGACCCCGAATTTTCGAGAAACCTGACAAATATGGTTAACAACGTAAATGCCGAAGCAAAAAACTTTGTCCAAACCCAGGTATCCTACTTTTACGACTTATACCGCTATTTACTGCTTTTATCGGATGACGCACGAAAATCCGTTCCGGAAGTGTTATCGAATATCAAATTTTTGTTTACTTCGTCACGCAACAGAAGCCGCGTTGACTTTCTTGAACAGTCCCAGCCCCAATGGGCGGCTTTTTTATCGGTAATGAAAAATTATGCCGTTATCGGTCAAATTGAAGCGCCGAGAAAAGAACCGAGATAAGGAGCAGCCGAGGATTCGGCGTGTTATGGAAAAACACATACATAATACATCTTTGTTTTCAAAAAGCGCCGCCCTTACGCTGACCGCCGTCAATGTTATCCTTTTTTTCATAACCGAAGCGTTTCCGTCTGTGCGCGCATACCTGTCCTTAAACAGCGTATTGATTATACACGGCCGTATGTATTGGCAGTTTATCTCGTATATGTTTGTCCACGGAAGTCTTATGCACTTGCTGGGCAATATGCTCGGTCTTGTGTTTTTCGGTACTGCGGTTGAGCGCAAACTCGGCACAAAACAATTTTTGATTTTATATTTTTCCTCAGGACTTGCCTCCGGCGCCCTGTCTTTTGCAGTCTATGCGGCAGCCGGAATGAATCATGTTTTTTTACTCGGAGCCTCCGGAGCCGTTTATGCCGTACTTTTGGTTTTTTCGGTACTTTTTCCCCGCACTCTTATCTACCTGTGGGGTCTTTTACCGGTTCCGGCTCCCATTTTGGTAGCCGTTTTTGCACTCATCGAGATTTTCAGTCAACTGTTCAGCGTTAATTCGGGTATTGCCCATACCACCCACTTATCGGGTTTTGCCGCGGCATGGCTCTATGTAAAAATACGCATGAAAAAAAGCCCTCTTGCCCTGTGGAAGGAAGCCTACCGAAAATGAAGGTAAAATCAGATATCATACAAAAAAACGAGCGGCTCTTTTCTCTTTTACGTCCGTTATCCGTACTCGGTTTTTTAGCGGCTTTTTCCGTCCTGTACGCGCAAAACGAAGCAGCCTACGAAATTCTGCGCTTTCCGCTGTGGTTTCCGGTAGACAACGTGCCGTCCCTTCAAAAACCGCTTGAAAAAGGCGATTCAATCTATACGCAAGCGATAGAAGAAATCAAAGCCCTTACACCCTTTATGCTCGAAGGCCTTATTTACGGATGGAAATTCAGCTATACACCCTCGGACAAACTGCGCGGTGTAAGCGAGTTTTTCAGCGTTGAGGCGCTTATTCCCATCGCATCCGATGAACGACTGTCTTTTACCGATGTACACTACCGTTCCGAAGGAGCCAGACTTGAATGCTGGGCGGAATACCGCCTTTCCCCCGACATGATACACCGAAGAGAGCGGTATAAAACAAGCGCATACCGCAGCATTCACGGCAAGGGAGAGGCGCCGCTCATAGACGGGGGCGAAGGCATAAAAGAAGCATGCAGGCAGGCGCTCAAAGATGCCGTCCGTTCATACGCCCGTACTTTTGTAAAAAACAAGCCGAAAGAAATAAACGGAACCGTTTTATTAACCGATTTGCCCCGTTATTATATAAAAAGCGGAAAATACCGCGCCGACCTTGATTTTTTTCTGTTTGTGAGTAAAATAGAAGAGTACACGCAATTTTAAACAGTGTGCCGAATTTTCCGCAAGGAGGAATTGTTATGAAAAAGATATTTTTTGTGTTAGCCGTTTTTTTGTGTATCGGAGCCGCTTTGTATGCGCAAATTCCCGATGATTTGAATGTAGTCAAAATAGAAGAAGAGGGAAAAACCGAAAACAATCTTCCCTACACCATCACGATTGAATACTTGCCCGCTACCGGTGAAGCTTTTTTTACCGTTACGATAAATCAAAGTATGTTTAATCAAGCCGACGCGATGATTGCAATCCGCGACCGTGCCATGAAGTTTATTGAAGAAACTCAAGAAAACGGCGTGCGTAAGTACTATCATTATGTGTACAGGGGAGCCGATTCGACAAAATACGACGGCGCAAAGAAAAAGGTGTATTATACGTCACGTATCCGCTTTTTGGAAAAACAGGCGACGGCATATTAATTACGGACATGGATATACAGGGACTCATAAAAAATCTTCACCCGCTTGAAGTAAAGGTATTGCTGTCGTATACGGCAAACGACGAATTGACGGCCGCGCGCCTTCAAAAAGAACTCGGCTATAAAGAAGGGCACGCAAATCAGGCTTTTTCATGGCTTTCGGGCAAAGCGTTGGCTGTTGTGGCCAGCCGCAAGCCCCAAACCTATTACGAATTGACCGAATTGGGCATTCTTTTTTACACGGAAGGTCAGCCGGCCGAGCGTATTTTTAACTGCGTAAAAGAAAGGGGCGCTTTAAGCTTGCCCGAAATCGCATCTATCCTCCGGTTGGAAAATAAAGATGTCGGAAGCGCATTCGGTATGCTTTCAAAAGAAGGTGCTTTGGCGATGGACGAAGATAAAAAAGCCGTCGTTAAAGCGCCCGACCTGCCCGAAAGCGTTAAACTTATGGCATCTCTTATTAAAAAAGCCTATGAAGCCGAAAGCCGCCTTTTGGATCAGGATGCTTTAAGCGCCGATGAAGTAAAGATTATCGCGTCGGCCGCCAAAAAACGCGGCGCATCCGATGCCGCTTTCCGCATTGTCGAACGCGAAACGGTTGTATATAAACTTGCCGATGAAGCGGCCGCGGTTTCGCAGGCTTTAAAACAGGCGGGTATTACCGGCTCGGAAATCGGCGCTTTAAGTCCTAAAATTCTTGCAACGGGCGAATGGAAAAATGCGAGTTTCCGCTCATACAATATAAGTATTCCGCCTGCCCGTGTCATTCCCGGCCGCGCAAGCGCCTACGTGTCCTTTTTGGAAAGCGTAAAAGACAAGCTTGCGTCTTTGGGCTTTGAAGAATTCGACGGGCCCCTTGTGGAAACCGAATTTTGGAACAGCGATGCCCTGTTTATGCCGCAGTTTCACGCCGCCCGCGATATTCATGACGTGTATTATATAAAAAATCCGCAGTATGCAAAAAAAATAGACGAGCCCTTTTTGTCGAACGTGGCTTCGGCGCATGAAACGGGCGGCGATACCGGAAGCCGCGGCTGGAACTACAGCTTTGACCGCGATTTTACCCGCCGCCTTATTTTACGCAGCCAGGGAACGGTTTTGTCGGCTCATCAGCTTGCAAAAGCCTCCGTTCCCGGAAAATACTTCGGCATAGCCCGCTGTTTCCGCTACGATAAGGTTGACGCCACCCACTTGTCCGACTTTTATCAAACGGAAGGAATAGTCCTCGGCGAAGACGTAAACTTAAAAACCCTTTTGGGCTTTTTGGAAATGTTCGCCGTCGAAATCGCGGGCGCCACGGACGTAAAATACGTTCCCGGCTACTTCCCCTTTACGGAACCCTCGGTTGAAGTCCATATCAAACACCCCGTTTTGGGCTGGTTTGAACTGGGCGGCTCCGGCATTTTCCGCCCCGAAGTAACCCGCTCGATGGGAGTAGACGTTCCCGTTCTCGCATGGGGTATCGGAATAGACCGCATGGCGCTTATGGCATTGGGAATCAACGATTTGCGCGATTTATTCAGTACGGACATCGAGCAAACCCGCCTGCGCCGCGCCGTGTATTAAGCTTAAAACGCCGGCAAGAGGCGGAAAGATATCCGTGCTTAATTGATTTGAAAAAAAGCGCCCAAGCCGATATTAAACCTAAAGCTGTTGTACGAAAAAGAACCGCCTGCAGCTTCGACATCGGCTTTCGCCTTTTTTATGTATGCCGGTTTATTTAAAGCCAAGCCGAACAGTGTCTGCGGCCGTAAAAAAAGCTTTCCGCTTTTTCCGACGGGAATATCCGCTCCCAAGCCGAAATCGAACCAATGCCTGTTCCAATCCTCTTGGGCGGCGGTATTGACTTCAAAATTCGTACCGCCCTCTTTATAAGAAAAAATAAAATCGCCCTCAAATCCCGCCTGCGGAAAAAGACGTATCGATTTCAGTTTAAAAGGATATTTCCCCAAAACACCGAGCGTCATGTACACGGTTGAAATATCCGGCCGCAGTACCAGTCCCGTATACAAATCTCTTAAATCCGTTTTTGTAACCGAACCCTTTATACCGAAGTTTATAACCGCATACTGCACATCTATAAAGGATTTAATTCCCCAAAAACCGATTTTTTGCGAATCTTTAAAGGTTTGAACCGGAAAAACGGCTTTCCAATCGGCATACTGATAGTTAAAATCGGTAAAAAAACCTATACCGTAATCCACGGCAAAAACAAGGACACTGCCTAGGCAAAACAAGAGGAGCAAAGCTATGATTTTTTTCATAATAATACTCCTTAATAAGCATGTATTCGTTTAAAGTATAGGTCATGATTTTTCAAATGTCAAATTAAATAAACCTTGACGCCATCCGTAAAGGGTGCTAGTATTAACACCGGAATGACGGAAAAACACGGGCGTTTTGAATGGGATTCTGAAAAAAACGAAATCAACAGACAAAAGCACGGTTTCGGTTTTGAAGAAATTCTGGAAATATTTGACGATCCTTTTTTTTACGAAATATATGATGAAGCTCATTCTACCGCTCTTGAAGAACGTTTTATAGGAATAGGAGAAACAGGAGGTATTTTAGTTATTACCGCCTGTTACACGGAGCGAAAAAAAATAAGATTGATTTCGGCCCGTGCTGCAACAAAAGCGGAGGAAAAAAGATATTATGCAAACAGGCAAAACTTTAACGCTTGAACGTATAGCCGAAATAAAGTCCCGCAAAATTGATTTATCCGATATTCCCGAAATTACGGAAGAACAATGGGAAACCGGATATTTAAAAAATCGGAAGGATAATAAAAATACAGCATCAGGAGAATATAAGAAAAAATATGTCTATGACAGAAACCGAATTTAATGAACGCGCTGCGGCCCTTGAACAAAAGAAAAAAGGCTTGGAGCGTAACCGCAATATTTGTGTACTCGTCGCCGTATTTTTAGGCTACAACGCATGGAAGAGTATCAGGGAGGGAACACCCCCTCTGTGGTTTTATTTTGCCATGGGTGCGATTTTAGCCGGGGTAATCGCAGTCGGCGTGTTCGGACATTTTTCGTCCGTACGGGCGGGAAAAGAGATTCAGGACTTATTGCTTTTGCGTGAAAAAGCCCGGCCCGGTTCTTCTTCTCATACCGAAGAAACCTTTTCCGAAGACGGCGATTCGGAAGTGTAATATAAAGACGCAAAGCTTTCCGGCAGCACTGCGGCAAAACGATAAAATCCCGGTTTGTCTTGTCTAAAAGCCGGCCGGGGTTTGGCGGTGTCCTATATTTCTTCTCCCGGTTCCGTATCGGTTTTTTTGTACAATTTCCAATTGTTATTTGTAGCAGCGGCGACTGCATTTGTCAAAGCTTCCGGTGTTGTAAAATCGGTTACATTACCCGTTTCGCCTTCTTTGTACAATACGGCCTTCCCCTCCGTTCCGGCGGAAGTTCTATCCGGCAGCGCATTTAAAAGCGCGATAAAGGCGTTTTCCTTCAAGTCGTTGTTATAACACTCTATTTGTTTTAAAGCGGTACAGCCGGTCAGCTTAAGTTCGGTAAGATTATTTTGCCAACAATCCGCTTTAGTCAAGTAGTTTAACCCGCTGAGGTCGAGCGATGTCAGCTTGTTGTTTCCGCATTCAAGGCTTACCAGTTCTTTGCAAAATCGGGCATCAAAGTTTGTAAGCCTGTTCTCGCTACAAGTTACATGCGTCAGTTTTGCTTCGGTGTGCACTTTGAGCGTGTCCAGCAGATTTCCATTGCAGATTAAACTTGTAAGCGTTTTACATCCTGAGGCATTAATGCGCATGATTTTTTGATCGGTACAAGAAAATTCGATAGGCTGTTCCCCTGCAGACGGTTTTAGAATAAGAACTCTGTCTTTTACCGTTACAGGACCGGAGAAATTATTAGTTACACTGCTTGGTTCGGCTCCTTCAAGTACAATATTTGAAGAGCCGGAAGCCTTTACCGTAAGCTCTATCGTCTTTTTATCCCGACTTACTACCAGCGAAATACCGCCTTCGACATAGGGCGCGGAATCCTGTGAGCCGGGGTTGATGCCGGGGCCGGGCCGCTCATTATGGGGACAGGCGGTGTACAACAACAGTACACAGAGGCTGAAAAAAACCGCAGTTTTAATGTTTTTCATCATATTACTCCTATAGAATTATAAACTAAAAAAAAGAGATCTCAAGATAAAAACGGGCGTAAAGCAAAAACCAAGACAATAACAAACTTATATATCATAGCCTCAAAAAAGAGCAAAACATTGATTTTTATACTATTATATGTTATAATATAAGTATTACAAAATATTCATTTTAAAATACAAGGAGTAATCGCTATGAAAAAAATATTAAACGTAACGGCCGTAGTGTGCCTATACGCAATTCTGCTTGTTTCCTGTGAACAGCCGAGTATCAGACAAAGCGCTGCGCCGCACACGGGGAACGCTGCCGATGCGGATCTGTCACAGATAAACGGTATTTCCGAACGTGAATTAAGCATGCTTTTTTCTTTGACACGAACTAAAATCACCGCCTCCGATGCGGCAAAAAAAATAGCCGATTCGGCCGGACAAAAAAAAGGACAATTCACCTTCACCGAAACCGAAGCCCTTGCCTATGACGATGAAAAGGGTACTTTTACCGTAAAAGTAAAGGGCACAAAGGGACTCACGGGAAAAGAATTTGAAAAAGAATTAACCCTTACGGGCTTCGAAAATCCCTATGCAAAGATTTTTCCTTCGCTCAGTGAAGCGGAATTGGATTTTTCGGACGCTATAGAACACAACAAAACAGTGGATACCTTTATTTCGGATGCGGCCGGCAACTCCGCTCTTTTAAAAAAGCTGTCTTTCAGTGATGATAATATCGGCTCTCTCAGCTTGGGAGTTCATGACCGTTACAGTTTAGCGGCGGCATTGGAAAAAAACGGCGATAAAATAAAAATAAAACCCGAATATAAGGTTAAATACTTAAAAAAAGAGGCGGGCGGCAGTGAAACTTCAACGGAAACGGATAGAAGTGCTTTATTTGCACGCTTGGGAACCGACCTTACAAAGCCCTATTTTTCGAAAGAAGATGTGTTTAGGTATATTATCGGAAAAACGGACGACAGTTTTCTGAAAGTATATCCTGACGCATTTGCTTCTACGTATTACGCCTTTACCAAACATCTTAACAGAACGCCCGGCGGAGCGGGTTCTCTTTTAGATGATCCGGCAATACAAGAGATAGTTGACCGCTATAAAAAAGCCGGCGGACATTTTAAGATGGATATAGGGGCTTCGGTATACAAGCCGAGACTGGGCGGGATAAAGGCAGACGACTACACCGGCTCGCTTGAAATAGAATATTGTATAGCTGAGGAAGAGCAAATAGAGGCAATGCTGGACGGAGACTACATGCCGTATCCTATTGTTGCGATAAAAGAAGCAAAAAGAACAGGCTTTAGAACGGTAACAAAAGAAAATGCCGGAACCCTTTTTAACTTTAAGATACAATTAACTGCTGATGCACAGGCAGGAAATAAATGGAAGCAAAGACCCTTGAACAATTATCCGTTTTTACGCTCTGAATATGATTCAAACCTAAAGAAACATGTATACAAGGTTAATAATCCTTTTAAAACAACGGCATACTGTACTTTTAAGGTAAACGGAAAAGAACCTGAAGAAGTTTTAGCTTTTAACGCACCTATATTCTTTTCTAAATGTGCCGACGGAGCCGATATCTTTATTGAACAGATATCGTTGAATAAAGAAAGCGGAAGCGATAAACTCAAAATGCATATACAGTTTACCGGCAGCGGCGAAGGAATCGATTTGGAAGTAAGTCCGGAATATGTCATCGGGAATTAAAGGTGAGTATGGAGCTGTGCGGCGGCAAGATTGTCGAAATGACAACACGGCCTTTTTTAGGACATAATCCGTAATTGCGAAGGAGTTTTTTTATATTTGAAATACGGAAACAAAAAATACGGTAACATAAAAGCATATAAGCGGTTTATCGCGTGTACGGGAATCTGTATCGGGGGGCTTTTGCTTTGCAGCTGTCCTGCGGGAATAGACAAGCACCGTGAACCGCATTTTTCTCATAAAAAAAGCGTGCCGCCCCTTGCGGAAAATAAAGAAATCCTTCCCCGCCCTGAAAGCGGAACGCTTCCTGCAAAACCGCCTTTTACGGGTACGGAAGAAGAGCGTAAAAAAATCATCTTTGAGCGTATGCTGAATGCCGTGCTCCGCTTTGAAACGGACGCGGATGTAAGCGAATTCGCTATCGGCTGCGGCAGGGAAAATGAAGAACATAAGGCCTTGTATAATGAATTTTTAAGGCGGTATCCGTTTGTGTTTCACATAGTCGAAGACGGCGGTATCGCTTATAATTACAACCCGCACAACGAAAACGAACTTACCAAATACCGTTTTGATTATAAGGTGTATCCGCACTCGCTTGAACGGTACTTCGCTCGGCTTGAAGCGGGTGTTGAAGCCTTTTACGGGCATTTGCGCGAACCGATGACCGATGCCGAAATAGCCTATACGCTGCATAATGCGCTTGCCGAAAAAACCGAATATAACGACGGAATGCATTCGGCGGACACCTTCGGAGCTTTGATAGACGGCAAGGCGATTTGTCAAGGCTACAGCCTTGCGTACAGAAGACTTTTACGCGGAATAGGCATTGAAAGCGATTTTGTAGACGGCCCTTCCCCGAACGATCCTCAAGGACATATGTGGAACAAGGTGCAAATAGACGGCAATTGGTATAATTCGGATCTGACATGGGACGATAATGCCGAAGCGTCGAAAAAGGCGCGTTCACATTCGTTCGGAACATATTTTTTAACGTCGGACACTATGTTTTACGGTGTTCTCGGTCATCTTCGTCCGGGAGCGCAGTCTTACACCGAAGCTTGTACCGACACAAAATACGATTCCTCCGGCGGGATTTTCAGACGCGGCGATGAAAAAACACCCCCGCTTTATCACGAAGGTTTTTGGTACTGGCTTTCTCATACCGATAAAACAATATATAAAAGCCGCTTTGACGGAAGTGAAAAGACCGCTCTGTATACATTGAAAAATAAGCTAAACAATTATGCATACAAACGGCTGGAACTCGGAAAAAGCGGCTTGTATTTTATCAATACCGATCCCGCACAGCCTAAAAACGACTATATTTACAGTATCGGCTACAGCGGGGGCAATGTACAAAAACATGCGGAAATCCTTTTTGCCCAAGTGCTGGAAAATACATCTTTGGTAGGGGAAGACGATAAACTCACCGTTAAAAGAGGAAAAAACGCTTTACGCGGAGAACTTATGCTTTCAAAAATGAAAGACGCATACTATCACGGTAATGAGGATTATTTTACGCCCCAAGCCGAAAACCGCAAAAAATTTACCGAAACCATAAAAAAAGCGGAAAAACTGGTAAACCAAGCGGATGTATCCGATAATGAAGCGGAAAACTTGTATAACATATTACGCGATATGCGCAAAAATTACAGTTATAAATAATATTTTTAAGGAGATTTTAATATGAAAAAAATTAAAACACAGTTAATAGGCGCGGGAGTTTTAGTTTCAGTTTTATTTTTTTTAACAGGCTGCCCCAATGAGTCAAAGCCTTCTGCACCGCCCAAGCAATACACAGTCAAATTTGAAGCGGGTGCAGGCGGAACTCTCACGGCGAAAACCGGCGGCGGCAATTCAATTACAAGCGGAGAGCAAATATATGAAGGAACAAAAATTATTTTTACCGCAACTCCGAAAGACGGTTTCAAAGTGGAAAAATGGGAAGGTTTAACCGCCGCTGCCGGTACAAAAACGGTAACGCTTACCGTAACGGGCAACACCGATGTAAAGGTAACCTTTACGGCGGCTCAACAGCGTACGATAACCTTTAGTGCCGAACCTTCGGAGGGCGGTGAGATTACCGCAAGAAGAAAGGACAACGGGGCGACCGTTATACGCGGAGCCAAAGTAGACGAAGGAACGGAAATTATGTTTACCGCAACACCGTCAAAAGCCGGTAAGGGGTATTATATATTTGGATGGAGCGGCGAAGATTTAAAGGTATCGCCAGATAAAAAAACCGCCGAACTGACCGTAAAAAATACCACTGACGTTAAGGTACAGTTTCAGAAATATCTTATTGAAAATACTAACTGGGAGGCGGCAGGCATACTGAAAGATAAATCCGGAAGCTGGAAAAAATTCCATCTGATAATAAGTGACGGTAATACTCTTACTGTTTTTGAGAGCTCATCGGGAATAGGAGCGTCTAAGTATGGACGGATGCGCTATGAGCCTAGTACCAAAACCCTGTCTTTTCTAGCAAATCAAGGCGGCAGCGGGTCAATAAAGTTTACATCCATACCGCAGTTACCGCTTCCCGCCGACTGGGAAATACAGTTAGAAAATGTAACAGTACAGGGTTTAAAGCTGGAAAATCAAACGGCAACTATAAACGTTACCTTTAATAAGGATAATTTTATACGTTAAACGGATTATACTATGAAACAATATACAAAAAAACATATATCAGGTGTTCGGCTTTTTTTTAACCTTTTCGGAGTGTCCGTCCTTATTTCGGTTTTGACACTCGGATGTTCCGCCCATATAAAGCCGGAGCCGTTAAAAGTCCGGCATACGGTACAATTCGGAGTTGAAGGCGGAGGCGGCCGGCTTAAGGCGGCGGTTGACGGAAAAAGCATTGCATCCGGTGCAAAAGCCGTAAGCGGCAAAACCGCCGTTTTTACCGCTGAGCCGGGAGAAGGCTACCTTGTTGCAGACTGGAATGTTACCGGCGGCACGATAATATCGGGAAGAAACGAAGGCGATTTAACCGCCACGGTAAAACTTACATCCGATACGTCGGTAAAGGTTTCGTTTAAACAAAAGCCGTCTTCGGGACAACCGCCGGCATCTTCCGGCCAAGGTACGGTTCCCGTCAAAAATATAACTTTTAAGGGAAAAGATACGCAAGACGGTACGGAATTTGCGATAACGTATTCTATGAATCTTGAACTGAATAAACCGTACCGGCTTATCCCCGTTTTCGACCCGCCGGATGCTTCGGACAAAACCCTTCAATACGAGGTAAAAAAAGGCGCTGTTTCCGTTACCTCCGAAGGAATTATTACGGTAAACGGTATCGGAAGTGCCGAAATCGCGGCAAAAGCGTCAAACGGACGCGAGTACACTGTGTACTTTAACATTAAAGACGATTATACCTTTACGGTTGAAGGTAAAACGGAAATAAAACACAGCCGCGATGCTTTTACCGAAACGCTCGCTATTGGAAAAAAATATAACAGTACCAAGTATGTGCTGACGGTTAATCCTGTAGTACCTTGGCTGACTGTGGAAAAAGCAGGCGAAAATACAAAAAAAGAAACGCTTACGCTCCGTATCTCAGAAAATAAAGCGCCCGTGCCCAGAACGGTTTCGCTGACTGTTTCAAAAATAGAACCGGTTAGACGAGGAAAGCAACAACAAAAAACAGTACACACGCTGACCATTACCCAAACGCCAAACCTCGTTGACCCCAAGCTTATTACAAAGTGGGTGCACGGCATTACACCTCCGGCGGAAGGCGAAATTAAAACCGAAACGGGAACTGATGTGCGTTACCGCAAATGGGAAGAAACGGCACATACCACATGGTTTAATGCCCGCAAGCTCCGCTACACGCAAAACTATCGTTCGGTTACGGATGCCAATATGTGCTGGGCAATGTCTACCTCCGACCTTTTACATTGGTGGATACGGGAAAACAAGGACAACCTTGACCGCTACATGCAAAAAAAAGGAATTACGTCCGATAAAGACGAATATTCATATTACACGGGCGAATACAAGGGCGGTTTAGGCGATATGGGCGAAAAAGATAAAAGCAGCATTGCAAATGTATTCCGCAACGGGTACGGCGATGTCGGGTTACAGTTACACACCGCCGTTAATTGGTATTTACGCGGCGTTTCCAACGGTTCACAAAAGATTGCTCCGCCCGGTATTGTGCAAGACGTATTTACGGGACAGGAAGATTTAAACAAGCTGATAGAAGTCCGTTACGCACATAACAAAAAAGAGTTTGAAGATATGATAAACGGTGCTTTAAATGACGGACATGCTATTGCCGTTGTTATAAAGCCGAAAACCAATATTATCGATCCGCTTCATGTCGTTACCGTTTGGGGTGTTGTCTTTGACGAAGACGATAACATCGTTGAACTGTGGACTTCCGATTCCAATGACAGAAACTCGCATATCGTAAAGTTCGGCGTATATTATCCTGATGGAATACCGCATAAAATAAACTATGCTGCTCCGAACGATAAGGGAGACACCCGCATTGAAGAAGTGGCTGTTATGAAATCGGCAAAAGAACAATTTAAAACATGGCTGGATAGTAATAATTATTGATAAGAAAGAGGGCTGTCTGAATAGTCTTTAACATTTCAGACAGCCTTTTTTTATTTTTCGATCCAGCCCCGGGAACGCTCCACGGCACGCTGCCAGCCGCGGTACAGGGCTTCCCGTTTTTCTTCGCTCATCGCAGGCGTAAAATCGCGGTCGATTTGCCGGTGCGCAAGAATGTCCGCTTTATCCTTCCATAAACCGACTGCAAGACCGGCTAAAAAAGCGGCACCGAGGGCGGTAGTTTCGACATTTTTAGGCCGCGAAACCTTTGTATTCATAATGTCGGCTTGGAATTGCAGCATTACATCGCTGACGCTCGCACCGCCGTCTACTTTCAAGGAAGTAACGCGCTGTCCGGCATCTTCTTCCATACAGTCGATAACGTCTTTTACCTGATAACAAATCGCTTCCAAAACCGCACGGCATATATGGGCTTTTTTTACGCCGCGCGTAAGACCTATTATCGTACCGCGGGCATACATATCCCAATAGGGAGTTCCCAAGCCCGTAAAGGCCGGAACGATGTAAGCTCCGTTGGAATCTTCCACGGATTCGGCCAAACGGTCTATTTCCGGAGCGGAAGAAATCAATTCCAATTCGTCGCGCAGCCATTTGATGGTAGCGCCGCCCATAAAAATACTGCCTTCCAGGGCATATTGAACTTCATCGTTTATACCGAGGGCGATTGTTGTTAAAAGTTTATTTTTGGACACAACGGGTTTTGTTCCCGTGTTCATAAGCATAAAACAGCCGGTGCCGTAAGTGTTTTTTACGTCCCCCGGATAAAAGCACCCCTGTCCGAACAGGGCCGCCTGTTGGTCGCCGACGGCCGAAGCAAGGGGAATCGAAAATCCGCACACGGCCGCATCGGTTGAGCAATACACTTCGCTTGAATTGGCCACACGCGGCATCATACACTCAGGTATGTCCATGAGCTTTAAAAGGTCGGGGTCCCAGCCGCCGGCATAAATATTGTAGAGCATAGTGCGGCTTGCGTTTGTAACATCGGTAACGTGGCTTTTTCCGCCGCTGAGCTTCCAAATAAGCCAAGTGTCTATCGTGCCTGCAAGGATTTCGCCGTTTTCGGCACGGCGGTGCAAACCGTCCACATTATCCAAAAGCCACTTGATTTTTGTCGCCGAAAAGTAGGCGTCAAGCAAAAGACCGGTTTTTTCGCGCATTACCTCATTTAAGCCTTCGCTGCGCAGTTTTTCGCACAAGGGGGCGGTTCTGCGGCACTGCCACACGATGGCGCGGTGTACGGGTTTGCCTGTCGCTTTTTCCCATAATACCACCGTTTCCCGCTGGTTTGTTATGCCTGCCGCAGCGATGTCCGAAGCCGCAATTCCCAAGCTTTGTTCGGCTTTTTTAACGACATCTTTCATTACATCCAGCTGACATTGAAAAAGCTCTTCGGCATCATGTTCAACCCAGCCCGGCTGCGGATAATATTGTGTAAATTCCCGGCTGCTTGAAAGCAGAGGAACCGCATTTGAATCGTACAAAATACAACGGGAACCGGTTGTTCCCTGATCGAGTGCCAATATATAATCTGCCATATTACTATTGTATCACAGGATAAAAATTTTACAAGGGGCATGCGTATCTTATAGGTCTAAAAGCATATTCTTTCCGCAGCTTTCAGCATAAAGTCCGTCAAAATAAAAAAAACGACCGTCATATTTAAGGGGCTTTGTGCTGTACTTTTTTCTGCGAAAGAAGTATATTATGTGTTATGGAGCAAAGTTATGGCTGTATCGATTTGTTTACATAACGGAACCCTGTTTACCGGGTTTTCACAAATGGAAAAGTGTGCCGTTCTTATTGAAGACGGAAAAATCGCGGAGGTTTTTTCGGAACGCCGCTTTTTGCAAAAAAGATTCGATCCTTCCGTCAGAATTTTTGACGTTGAAGAAGCTTATATTGCACCGGGATTTATAGATACCCATATCCACGGGTTTAAAGGGCACGGTACCGATAACTGTTCCGTCGAAGCGATGGTTGAAATGTCCAAAGATTTGGCGCAGTACGGGGTAACCGCTTTTAACCCCACCCTCTACCCCGCACCTGAAGAAGATATGACGCGCAGTATTAAAGAGATTGTCAAAGCAATGGGTAAAGAAAACGGCGCCCATATTATGGGAATCCATATGGAAGGCCCCTTTATTTCGCCGGATAAACTCGGCGTACAAAGACCCGAAACCGTGCGCGCAGTCGATATGGACCTTATGGAGCGCCTTTGGCAAGCTTCGGAAGGACATATCGTTAATATGACGGTCGCACCCGAACTGAAAGGTATGCGTTACCTTGCCTTATACGGTCTTGAACGCGGTATCGTCATGCAGGCCGGCCACACGAATGCCGAATATCAGCACATGGTCGAAGGTATGCAGGCCGGTATTTTACATTCCACTCACCTGTTTAACGCGATGAGCCAGCTGCATCACCGAAACCCGGGAGCCGTAGGAGCCGTGCTTATTCATCCTGAAATGTCCTGTGAGATAATCGCAGACGGGATACACGTACATCCGGATTTGTTCAAATTGCTTGCACGCGATAAGCCGCTGGAAAAGATTCTGCTCGTTACCGACGGATTGACGCCGACGGAACAGGAAGCAGGGCCTCTTATTGCAAACGGAGAAGAACTGGTCTATGAAGGCGGCTGTTTTCACCGCGCAATAGACGGAGTAATTGCGGGTTCTTCTTTAACGATGATAAAGGGTGTAAAAAACCTTGTAAAATTCGGGCTTTCCGTTTCGGATGCGGTCAGAGCGGCTTCTTCAACACCCGCATCCGTTATGCGGTACAATAAAAAGGGTATGCTTATCCCCGGCTATGATGCGGACATTGTCGTCTTTGATAAGCAGTTTAATATTCTTGCTTCCATTATCGGGGGCGGCTTTAAAAAAAATATACTGTAATTTTATGGAGGAATTATGAGACTCGTTATACAAAACGACTACGACCGCTGCTCCGAATGGGCGGCAAATCACATTGCAAAGGCGATTATCGATTACACTCCCACGGCAAAAAAACCCTTTGTACTCGGCCTTCCTACCGGCAGCACTCCGTTGGGAACCTACAAAAAACTTATCGAATTGAATAAGGCGGGTAAGGTCAGCTTTGAACATGTGGTAACATTCAATATGGATGAATACGTAGGCCTGCCTGCAAACCATCCGCAAAGTTATCACTATTTTATGTGGGAAAACTTTTTTAAACACATAAACATTAAAACAGAAAACGTGCATATTTTGAACGGTATGGCAGACGATTTGGAAGCCGAATGTGCCGCGTACGAAAAAGCGATTGCCGATGTCGGAGGAATCAATCTCTTTTTGGGCGGTGTAGGCGTTGACGGACACCTTGCCTTTAACGAGCCCGGCTCTTCTTTAGGTTCACGCACGCGCGTAAAGTCTTTAACCCGCGATACGATTATCGTAAACTCGCGCTTTTTCGGAGGAGACGTTAATCAGGTGCCCGCCACCGCATTGACCGTCGGCGTCGGAACCGTTACGTCGGCAAAAGAAGTGCTTGTACTGATTTGCGGCCACAACAAGGCACGCGCCCTTGCCCATGCGGTTGAACGCGGCATAAGCCAAATGTGGACCATCAGCGTCCTGCAAATGCATCCGAAGGCCCTTATTGTATGCGATGAAGACGCAACCGATGAATTAAAGGTCGCAACGGTAAAGTATTTTAAAGACATGGAAGCCGCGAATATGGACAATTCCTTATAAAAGCCGCTGCCGTAAGGTATATTCCGGCGGTCGTTTCAATAGCACGGCAAGCCGTAAAAAAGGCTGATCGAAAACCCGGTCAGCCTTTTTTATTCCGTATAGAAGTTTTACTTAATCGCCCCAGCCTACGGTGATTTTTACGGGAGCTTTACCTGCAGCCTCGGCTGCCGCCGTTGCGGCTTGAGCGGCCGCACTTGCCGACGGAAGACCGGCCCCGCTTACCTCGGCCGCACTGGGTAAAACCGCAACCGGGTTTGCACTTACGGCGGCATTCATATTGTATTGCTGGGGCGGAGTTACCGTACCGTTTTCGGAAACGGCAATGCCCGAACCTTTTGCAACCTGAATCTCCGGAGCATCTGCAGTTTCATCCGAACCGGGAACAACAGCCCAAATACCGCTTGTACTTTCAAGGGTACCGAAGGCATCGATGGTGCCGGCCGTACCGCGCACGGAAGCGGTTGCCACGGGGCTTTTAACCGTAAAGCCTACACGCTTGTTTTCCGCAGCCTTTATATCGGCCTTAATCGAACCTGCATCAAGGTATACCTTTGAGTGGTCACTGTCCGGACGGGCGGTGAGCTGTTCCACGGTTAAACGGCTCAGAGGCTGTACGGTAATTTTCGACTTACCGATTTCCAACACGGCTTGGGATTTGAATCCGGTTGAAATAACGGCTCCCTCCGCAATCTTTTCCCCCGTCTTCATCGGCTCCCAACCCTTTGCGGTTTGTACTTCGGCCTTACCTAAAACCGATACAACAGTCGCATCCAAAGCAAATACGGGAATCAAAACAAGAATCAAAAATAAAAGCATAAAAGTTTTTTTCATAATAACCTCCTAAGCGGATGCCCTATGCGCCTCAAGGGCTTTTTCGGCACCCCGACCGTAGTCTAAAAAGAATATAACAACCTTATACCCGTCAAAGTATAAGGAGCCGTTTTTTGCGCCGAAGCGGCAAAGAACTGTCCTGCCGACACCGAAAGCTGTAAATCGTTATATATTTGCCAGCGGACTGCGGCCTGCCACTGCGCTCCTGCAAATCCCTTTGCCGGGGATGCATTCATAACGTTAAAGAACATATCGGTGTTTAAAGTACATAATAAAGAGCTTATCGGTTTAATTGAACCGGTAAGTCCCGTTTTTACATGACCGGCATATTTGAGCGAACCGCTGAGATTTGCCGGTATAATACTTAAAGATTTAAATTCCCCGATCTTTTTACCGGTACTTCCTGTTGCAAAAACCGTATTCCATGACACAAAAGAGGACATAATCGGAAAATATGCCGTCAATTCAAAGCGGGATATATTGGAAAACAACAGGGGCTTTGTCCCGGAATGCGTAAAAGCAAGGGTTGATGAAACCGCATAAAACAAAGGATTTACGGGCCCGTGCAAAGAAAGGGTTGTAAATAAGGCGGGGTCATGGGCCGCCCCCAGTGCAGTGACTTCGCAGGAAAGGGTTTGTTGTTTAAAAAGCTGCGGAAAGCTTGCAAAGGCGCTGCCGATAACAATCGGAGGAGCTGCTTGATAAACCTTATTTCCTTCGGCCAATTGAGGTATATTCATATTGACCGTATCGGCATTCAGAAAGCCCGTATAGCCGGCATAAAATTTTGCATCCCATTTTTCAGCTTTAAAGCGCAGTTCCATACCGTCGGCATTTTGTGCAAAGATAAAACCCGAAAGATCCGCAATACCGTAACGCCCCATGTTAAAGGTCAGGTTTAGGCCGGGCTCATTGACACTCATACTGAACTTGGCAAGGGTCAAATCGATTGCGTGTTTTATTGTCTTATCCCTATAGCTGTACTTAAAGTCATAAAAACCTTCAGCTGCAAAATAGGAATCTTTTAAATTCGGAAGCGGAGTACGCATCCATAGAGTCAATCTGTTCGCCTGGGTAAAGTTTTTAATAAAATCGGCATTTGCGGGCCCCTTTATTCCCGTATCATTCAAAACAAAGCCGCCCCAATCGAAGGCGCTTAAGGGAAGTCCGGCAAGCATACAGATACAAAGAACAAAAAGAACCGTCCGTACTTTTTTAATTCGGATCATTGCGGAGCCTCCTTATTATTCCGTTCTTCGGCGGCACGGGCACACCTGCTCATAATATACAGCATGTCCCTCCCGCTTACATAGGCATCGGGATCGGTAAAAGGAGGAACAAAACGCAAAGCTTTAAGCTCACGCAGTGCATAGCGAGGCGACTGAAACAAACGATAATTCAATCCGCCCTTCAGATTCCATACCCTTGTACAAACATACGCAAAATCCTTAAAATTCAAAGCGGATCCGCTATTCTTAAGCTTGGGGAATGTAAGGGAAGCCTTCAATTCGGCGGCGGCATTTTCAAAGTCCGGCTCTTCCTTGCCCGAATTGAGATAGGTTACGGCAAAATATGCAACCTCATCAAATGTAACGGTTTTTGCATCAAGCATCCGCGTTACGCTGTCGGCGCTTTGTGCGGTCAACAGCACACACAAAAATACCGAAAAAAGTATAAAAAATATGCTTTTTTTCATATTTCCTCCTGCAAAGCTTCTCTATTATATGATATACTAAAAATCATGGAAAAGCAAGAAAAAGGTATATTTTTTTCACTTTTTGTCCGCCCCGAAATTTTAATTTGTCTCGGGGTTTTGATGCTTACGGCATTGGGTTCCGTTACCGGCTTATTTGAAAAACTTGACCTGAGGATGTACGATATTTTACTGTCGATAAAACCGGCGACACCGGAACGCGATGATATTTTAATTGTTGCCATCGATGACGCTTCGATCGGTGAAATGGGAACCTTTCCGTGGACCCGGGATATTCTTGCCGATGCCCTCATACGGATGCGCGAATTGGGAGCCGCAGGAGCGGTATTCGATATTGAATACGTTTCGCCCTCCCAGCACGGTATAGATCCCGTTGTAGAGAGCGCACTGCCGCAGCGATTCAGTGAATCGGAGCAAAATATTGCGGCTCTTATTCAGGATTTATCGGCGGCCGTTGCCCGCGGAGACCTGCCCCCCGCTTACGTGCCGGAAACCGCACAAGAATTGATTCAATCCTACGTTTCCCCCGAATTTGCGGACTTGGAACATGCGGTAGTCGGAAAGCTTGCGCGGGACAATGATATGTATTTTGCCCAGGCCATTCATTTTTTCGGCAATACCTGGCTTACGATAAACGCCGGCGATATGGGTATAACCGTTTCCGAAGAACTTGAAGAATACGTACGTTCAAACGTGCTTTTAAACAATGTAACCGCCCCCTCAGGTCTTATTGCGCATGAAAACGACATTTTTTTATCGCAACAGCAATTGACCCGCAAAATGACTCCGGCCCTTCTTGTACTGATGCAGCCGGCACAGGGAGCGGGTTTTACAAACGTCGTTTTGGATTCGGACGGAACAAGGCGCAGAATAGAACTCCTGCATGAAACCGAAGGTCAGTACATTCCCCAGCTCATGCTTGCGCCGCTTTTAAAACTTTTACAAACCGATACGCTGGTACGTACAAAAAATACGTTAACGATTAAAAACGCACTGTATCCGGATGCGGCCGAACGCGTTGACGTACACATTCCCCTTGATGAACACGGGCGCATGCTTATAAACTGGATACCGGACAACTTCCGCAACAGTTTTAAAAACGAATCCATGCTCTTTTTGCACGATTTGGATAAAAAAGAAAAAACAATCGTATCCATCCTGCAAAGTCTGGCGGGCTTCCGCTTGGGAAAAGACGGAAACATGCTTTCATACTATCACGCCGCGCAGTATTTAACAGGTGTCTATGCCGACTTACAGCACACAAAGGCAAGCCTTCTTTCCGATATGGAAGGCGATTCGCGAAAGGATGAGCGTTACTCCGATTATTTTGCACGCCGCCGCGATTTCTTTAAAGATTGTGCGGAATTAACCGATCCCGCCTACGAACGGGAAATACTCGATTTACTCGATGAAATCACAAACTCGGATAACGCGGCGGAAATAGGCGAAATTCGCGCATCGGTATCCGATAAGTTTGTAAAACTGGCCTCTTACTTAAAAGAATACAACAGCCTTTTCGGCGAACTTGAGGAATTGTACTCCAATGCGCTTTGTATTATCGGACATACGGCAAGCAATTCAACCGACTTGGGAACAACGCCGTTTCAGGGACAGTACCCGAATATCGGAACGCACGCAAATGTTTTAAATACGATTTTAAATAAAACCTTTATTTATTCCCTGCCTTGGTATGCGGGCTTTTCATTTTGTGCAGCCGTGATTTTTATAATCGTATTATTCGATAAACATATCAATATGACAATGCTGAACATTATCGGCGCAGGCGGCATACTGAGCGTCCCGGTAAGCGCAATGGTGTTAATCCGCTTCGGCATATATATGCCCGTCATATCTTCATTTTTGGCGGCCGTCTTATGCTATGTCGGCAACTCACTGTACCGCTTTGCCTCGGCCGAAAAAGATAAAACCTTTTTGCGCCGCGCTTTTTCCACCTACCTGTCCGAAAAAGTCGTAGACGAAATTGTAAACGACCCGTCGAAGTTAACCCTCGGCGGCGAAGAAAAAAACATTACCGCCCTGTTTACCGATATTAAAAGCTTTTCAACCCTTTCCGAAAAGGTTACTCCGGTTCAGCTCGTTAATATTTTGAACGAATATTTAACCGACTTGAGCAATATTATTTTGGAACATCAGGGTACAATCGATAAATATATCGGAGACGCCATTGTTTCGTTTTTCGGCGCACCGATTACTGTCGAAGATCACGCATGGCAGGCATGCGTTTCGGCAATCCGCATGAAACAGGCCGAAGTGCTTTTAAATCGCCGTTTGGAAGAAGAGGGAGGTCTTCCGATGCCGCTGCAAACGCGCGTGGGTATAAACACGGGCAATATGGTTGTAGGAAACATGGGTACCGATATGAAGATGAACTATACGATTATGGGCAACGACGTAAACCTTGCCGCCCGTTTGGAGGGAGTAAACAAAATGTACGGCTCCTGGGTACTGGCTTCCGAATCGACATGGGAGGCCGCCAACTCCGGTGCAAAGGCGGGTACTATTTTGGGACGCCGCTTGGACAAAGTTCGTGTTATGGGAATAGAAAAGCCGGTTCAGCTTTACAATATTGTCGGTGTAAAGTCCGAAGCAAGCAATGAGCAGATAGAATGCGTAAAGGTTTTTCACGCCGGTCTTGACCGCTATTTGCAAAAGGATTTTGAGGGAGCCCGAAAACTTTTTCAAACGGCTTCTCATATTCTTCCGGGCGACGGTCCTTCGGAAGTATTTGCAGCGCGCTGTACCGAATTTATAAAAACGGGTGTGCCCGATACATGGTCAGGCGTTTTAACGATGACAACAAAGTAAAAGCACCTTTGATTATTTTACGGAACTGTCAAAAATTATCCGACGATTGAGACGGTTCCGTTTTTTTATTGTAAAAAAAGACTTTTTTCATTATACTGAAATATCATTTTTATCCGGTATTTTAATCGCGGAGGTTTTATGCCCCTGTTTTTATTAACGGTGTCGGCCGTTATCTTTTTATGTGTTATCTTAAATAAGGTCGCTTCAAAGCTCGGCATTCCCATGCTTTTGGCCTTTATTGTTTTGGGAATGGTGTTCGGGACCGACGGTCTTTTTAAAATTTCTTTTGACAATTATCCCTTTGCGGAAAAACTCTGTACGGCCGCCCTTATTTTTATTATGTTTTACGGCGGTTTCGGTACCAAATGGAGCGCGGCAAAACCGGTTGCCGTGCAGTCCTTTTTGTTGGCCACAATCGGCGTTGTGTTTACCGCCTTTTTTACCGCCGCATTTTGTCATTTTGTGCTGAACGTTTCGATAGGGGAAAGCTTTTTAATCGGGGCGGTAACAAGTTCCACCGATGCCGCTTCGGTGTTTTATATTTTACGTTCAAAACAGTTAAACCTGCGCTACAATACCGCTTCCCTGCTGGAAGCCGAAAGCGGAAGCAACGACCCTATGTCGTATATGCTTACGATTATAGCCTTATCGGTTTTGGAAGCCCAAAACGGAGGAGAAGGCAAGGGAGCGGCGGCCCTCGTTTATTTGATTTTATCGCAGCTTATTTACGGAGCGGCCTTCGGTATTGCAGCGGGCAAGGCGTCCGCCCTTATTTTGCGCAAATTCAAATTTGCCGATGCGGGCTTCGATTCGGCCTTTGTTATAGGAGCGGCGGTTATCTCTTATGCCCTGCCCTCTCTTATCGGCGGCAACGGTTACCTTTCAGCCTATATAGCGGGCATAATTTTGGGAAACAGCAATATACCGCATAAAAAAACCTTAGTGCATTTTTTTGACGGCATTACCGGCCTTGTACAAATGTTTGTGTTTTTTTTGCTCGGCCTTCTTGCCTTTCCCTCGTCTATTATTAATGTTTTACTGCCTTCAGCGGCGATTGCCGTCTTTTTAACCCTCGTTTCGCGCCCCCTTGCGGTTTTTTTGCTTTTAACCCCCGCCCGGTTTCCCGTAAAACAGCAGGTTTTGGTTTCATGGGCGGGGCTGCGCGGAGCCGCTTCAATCGTTTTTGCGGTTATGGCGGTAAGCAGCGTCCGCGGAACGGGCGGTATGCTACAGCACGATTTATTTCACATTGTTTTTTGTATCGTTTTGTTTTCGATTTTGATACAGGGCAGCCTTTTACCCCTTGCATCGAAAAAACTGAACATGATTGACGACAGCACAAACGTTTTGTACACCTTTAACGACTATCCCGACGAAATACCGATACGTTTTATTCAGGTAACCCAGCCCGAAGAGCACCCGTGGAACGGCCGGGAAATAAAAGACCTCATTCTGCCGCCCGAAACTATTTTGGTGCTTATTTTGAGGGAAACAAAGCGCATTATCCCGCGCGGAGGGACGGTGATTCAAAGCGGGGACATTTTGGTGCTTGCCGCACAGGTTTTTGCAAATCAGGCGCAGGGAGAAGAAGCCGGAGACGAACTTGTGGAACTTCCCCTCGGCAAAAACCATGAATGGGTCGGAAAAACCCTGGCGGAAATCGCTTCGGAAGATACCTTTATCGTGCTTATAAAACGCGGAAGCCGCCTGATTATTCCCAAGGGAAGCAGCCGCCTCGCCGCAGGAGACGTGCTGGTGGTGGAACATGCGTCCTAAGTATTAGAGGGGAGAGAACGGCATACAAACATACAGACGTATGCTTTTAAGCTCGAGTTTTTTGCCTTGCAAAAAACTCGCCGAACTTACACAGGCGGACATCCTGTCCGCAGTTCCTCTTTTCCCTCATTCGCTTTCCCGAACAGGATGTTCGGGAAAGCTTTATATCCCCGATGAACAGTTATCATAAAAGTACAGTATAAAAAGCCCCTATATGGTATAGTGGGGAAGACATGAATAAGTACAGTACGGAATTTAAGGCACAGGCATTGCAGTTGTCCGATGAAATCGGCACACGCAAAGCCTCACAGGATTTGGGTATCAGCTATCATACGCTCAGCGGCTGGAGGAAGAGTCAAAATCGTTATAGCGGCAGCTCAACGGGAACAGTCGGAAAAAGCGGTATGACAGAAAGTGAAAGACAGCGGACACTGGAAAAGGAAAACCGTGAACTGAAAGAAACGGTACGAATATTACAGGATGCTCTGCGTTTTTTCGTCAAAGGTCAGAAGAGGTAACAAAGAAGACTATTTTTACCTACATTTGTAATCGCCGTCAGGCACTGAAACTGTCAACGGCAAGCCTGTGTAAAGCTTTGTGTGTCACGGAATCAGGCTATTACAAGTGGAAACGAAATCGCCATACAGTGAAAAGATGGCAGCTTCTTCTCACCCGAAATGCATACTATTCTTGAAGAACATGAGGATAATGATAACTATGGAGTAACAAGAATGAAAAAAGCCCTGGAACAAAAAGGAATTACCTGTTCGCGTTCAACAGTATTAAGGACAATGAGAAGGGGAAATCTGCTTCATAAGAGCAGAAAAAGCCCTAACGGTCTTACAAAAGCCGATAAAAAGGCTCAAAAGTGTGAAGATTTGGTTAAACAAGACTTTAGCGCTTCAAAGCCGAATGAAAAATGGCTTACCGACATTACACAAATTGCCTGCAAAGATGGAACTCTTTATATAGCACCGGTACTCGATTGCTTTGCAGGAGAAATCATTTCGGTTGCCATGGATGATAATATGAAAAAAGAATTGTGTATACGTGCTATTCGGCAGGCGTATGAGAAAGAACGGCCGAAACCCGGCTTTATTGCACACAGCGATCCGGGCAGCCAATATACGAGCTATGAATACAAACGCACGATTGCATCTTTACATGGTGTGCAGAGTATGGGCGGAGTTGGAGCCTGTTATGATAATGCCCGTATGGAAAGTTTTTTTGCGACGTTGAAGAAAGAAAAACTGTATCGAATAAACACAAAAAAGTTGACGATTGAAATGAGTAAAAACGATTGTATGGCGTTACATCATGGTCTACTACAACAGGTTAAGAATAAATACTTTTAATGAAGGAGGATATCCTCCTTCTGTATATAGGCAAAAAGCAGCTTCAATAAAAGCTGCTTAAATTATAATTTTAGGGGCTTTAGGGACTGTACTAGTATTGACTTTTCCACCGACGTTTTAGGCGGTGTACACACCGCCTAAAACTCGAAGCATAAAATCGCACACGGATGTGCGATTTTATGCCTCCCGGCACGGATGTCGCAAAAGCCATAGATACCGCGAGTTTGCGTTTTCGCAAACTCGTCGATAAAAAATGTACATCCTTGTACATTTTTTATCCGTTTTCAAACCAATTAACTTTCCTCGTCTATTCTGTCTTCGGCTACGCCTGAGCCGGTGAGCAGGGCTTTTATGCCTGTGCCGGTTTTAACTTTAAACCTGCTGTTTGTACCGTGAAAGGCGTCGGTGCCGATTGCCGTAAGGGGCGGGTTTTTGCACGCATAAAAATCAAAGAGTGCTACATTTAGGCAGTCCCAAAATGCACCTTCTCCCAAAGAGCTAAGGCGTGCGGGGAGTTTGACGGTGCCTGTTATTTGGCAGGAGCTAAAAGCACAATATCCGATATGGGCAAGGTTTTTGCTTAAGGTGAGCTTTGTTATACCATAGCAATTGTAAAAAGCATATGTGCCGATTTTGATAAGGCTTTCGGGAAGGTGTACTTCCGTTATGCCGGTGCAGTTCATAAAAGCGCTCTCGGCAATTTCGGTAATGCCCGCCGGTACGCGCAATATGCCTGCGGGGTTTTCTCCTTCCTTAAAGTCTTTAAGCACGGTGCCTTCGATGTCCAATTTTGAAAGCGGTATGGCAAAGCTCACCTTTACCGTTACGGGGGCGGTTACCTTTACGAGTGCATAAGAGCCTCCGGGTGTGCCTGAGCCGGATTCAAAGGTGCCGCCTTCGATTGTCCAAATGCCGACCTCATAGCCTTCTGCGGGCACTGCGGTAAAGCGTACTTCGTCGCCCTCATATATTGTGTCACCGGTATCAAGCTGTACAAATCCGGCAAAGCTTGCCTTAAGGGTGCCGTTGCCGCCATCCACACTAAAATTTACGGGGTATTTGGGTGCATTCCGCTCAAAGTATACACATACCGATACAGAGTTTGTAAGGATAAGCGAATAGGTTTCTGCCGTGCCGTTTACTGCCGTCCCGTTAAGCGTCCACTTCTGTACTTTGTAACCGGGGTCAGGTGTTGCGGTAAAGAGCACGGTTTTGTCTTCTTGTACTTTGGTGTCCGGGGTTATTGTATTACCGTCTACCTGTGCGCTAATGCTGCCTTTGTTGAATTTCTGAAAGTATACATTGTATCTGGGCTTAGGCGGGGGGCCGGCGTCTTCAAAACTTACCTTTACCGTTACATCTTTATCGATTGTAAGCGAATAGGTTCCTGCCGTATCGTTTACTACTGTACCGTTAAGAGTCCAGCCATATACCCTGTAGCCCGTTGCGGGCGTTGCGGTAAAGGTTACGGTTTTGCCTTTTTCTACTTGAGCGCCGCTGTCTATTATCGTGTCGCCGACCTTTGCCGTAAGTGTGCCGTTTGCACCGTCCACTCCGAAGGTTACGGCGTACTTGGATTGCGAGGTGCTGCTACCCCCGCCCGTGTTACCGACTGAACTTGTTCCGCCGCCGCCTGCGGCGTTGGGGCAGGCGGTAAAGAGCCCCATAATCACTAGCGATGCGGCAAGTGTGAGGACTGCCGCCCGATTTCCTAAAAATGTAGTTCTTTGTTTTGTGTTTTTCATTGTTTTTCTCCTTAATAAATAATTCATAATTCTTATCTGCACACGGACGTGCAGAAAAGCTATAGATAATGAGTTTTGGGCAAAGCCCAAAACCCGAGTTCAAAACCGAACAGGACGTGCCGAATGCCGCACATAAAACATCCTGTTTTAAATCCTGCACACGGATGTGCAGAAAAGCCGTTAGTAATGAGTTTTGCGCAAGCAAAACTCGGTTTAAAAACCGCACAGGACGTGCGGTTTTTAAACCGATTACGGGGGTTTGTGTCTAAAAAAAGAGGGTACGGGCTTTACCCTACGCTCTTTTATATGCGGATTGTGTTTTGTGTGTGAGTGAAAATGTATTTGGGCACAGCTAGTCCTCAGCTGTGAAGCTGTGAAGCTGTGAAGCTGTGAAGCTGTGAAGCTGTGAAGCTGTGAAGCTGTGAAGCTGTGAAGCTGTGAAGCTGTGAAGCTGTGAAGCTGTGAAGCTGTGAAGCTGTGAAGCTGTGAAGCTGTGAAGCTGTGAAGCTGTGAAGCTGTGAAGCTGTGAAGCTGTGAAGCTGTGAAGCTGTGAAGCTGTGAATTTTGCGCGTGGAGGCGGTACCGTGTCAAGTACTTTTGCCGTTTTTCCGAACTTTTTTGAGAACCCTTTATTATACTGTTTAAGCGGTTTATTTTGCCGTTCATAAGTCCTCGCAAAAAGTTAATATAACGCACAGCACGGATGTACGTAAGCGGATTATCCGCAATGTTTCAAATCCCGCCATGGACGGCGGAAAGGCCGACTATCCGCGATGTTTTGCAACGCAAAACTCGCCGTCAAACACGGTACAAGGACGTACCGTGTTTGACACGATGTCCGCTTTGCAACCCGTATTCCCCATAGCTTTTACAACCTGCACACGGATGTGCAGAAAAGCTTTAGGTAACAAGTTTTGCGAAGCAAAACTTAAGTTAAAAAGGGAACAGGACGTTCCCATCCCACTCACTATTTCACACAGCTTTTACAACCTGCACATGGACGTGCAGAAAAGCTTTAGGTAATGAGTTTTGCGAAGCAAAACTTAAGTTAAAAAGGGAACAGGACGTTCCCTTTTTAAACATTATATCCGATTTTTTCTAAAAAAACAAAGTTTCGGGAAAGATTTTTGTAATTTGTGTTAAGGGAGGGAAGAATGCCGAAAGGACGAATTTTGTACTTTGCTACAGTTGCGCAATTTCCTCACGGGTCAGTCCTGTACCTGCCGCTATCGTATCGAGTTCGACACCAAGCCGTTTAAAAGCCGCTGCCGTTTCCAGTTTGGTTTGACGGGCACCTTTTTCAAGCCCGATAGCTTCGCTTTCTTCTCTTTGAACCGCTATATCGGTTGCGTAATCGTATTCCGCCAATAACATATTCATTACCTCCCGCGATTTGCGCTCCAAGTACTCTTTAAGTATATCATTATTTATACATTCTTGTACAGATTAGTAATATCAAAAAGCAGATACGTTGGGACGCCGCTCAAAAAGGCTGTCTGGAAGCTTCGCTGACCGATACCGCGCTTCGCTTGTGCAGAATTTTTTGTGCGTCGTCCACGTATCCGCTGTCTTTATATATACGATTAACCGTAATGTATACTTTAAAACATTTTAATGCCGGCACGGATGCTGTCGATTCTGTATAGTCGCGATGTTTGGCGCTTGCACCAAACTCGAGGTCAAGGAATGTACACGGATGTGCATTCCTTGACACAGCATGTTTTCATTAACGGTAGACTGATGTTCTGCAAGTACAATGACTTTATTGTCCACAAGAAAGGATACGTCGTTGTAAAAGTTCATATACAGGATTTGCTCCAGTCTGATATGACGCAGCTCACAGTCAAGCGGCAGCTGTGTTCCGTGCAAGGCATTGTATAAACTGATAAAGTTTGCTTTTGCCGACTTGTCCGCCCCGAAAAAGTCGGCAAACACGGAATCCTTATAGGTTCGTTTGGGATTAGCCTTTGTCATAGTTTTACCTCCACCTATACTGTTTTACAAGTGAACCACACCGAAATAGCTCCATTTTTACAAGTGAACACATTTTCAAATGTGTGAACCTAAACGTGTAAGTCCACGATGTTTACAGCAGGACACTGTCCTGCTGTAAACTCGAGTTAAAGAGAGCGGCGCTATTTCAGCCGCTCTCTTTAAACATTATAGGTTTGATATGAAAAAAAACAGAGTTTTTCCGGAAAAAAATAACTTTATTTTATGAGTACAAGAGTGTATAGAACAGCGGGAATGAAAAAAAAACAGCACAAATCGGACAGGGAGGATGTTTTACCCTTTGCTTTAAATACACCGTCGGCTTAGGCCTTAGTTATTTTTGTGTTTTCTTGCGCTAGGGGGCCGATGTAAAAAAGCGCAAGGCTTTACAGTTTTTCTATTTCTTCTTTGCTTAAGCCCGATATTGTGCAAATATCGCTAATCGGATAATTCATAGTCTTCATCAGTTTTGCCGTTTCCAATTTGTTTTGCCGGGCGCCTTCCTCTAAAGCTATTTCACGTTCTTCTTCTCTTTGAACCGCTATATCGGTTGCGTAATCGTATTCCGCCAATAACATATTCATTACCTCCCGCGATTTGCGCTCCAAGTACTCCCTTAGTATATCATTATTTATACATTCCTGTACAGCTTTTTCAAAGCCTTTCTCCCTGTCAAGCTTGAGGTGTTTTCGCACTGTGTCTACAAATAAACTGTACTGGGCAAGCGGTTTGCACTGTGCAAGGATTGTATGTGCTTTATCCTGATTGATATTCACCACTTCGACAATGAGTTCAAGGTTCGGTTGTGAGCCGGCCGTCATAAAAGCGTCGGAAAGTTTTAGCGTTTTATATTCCGGGAAATCTTCTTCTCCGTTGTAAAACACGTAGAACTCGGGAGAAGGAATCTTAACCAAACGGCGCAAATACTTATCGCGCGGATTTTGTATCTGCTCATACAAGCGGACTACATACTCCAAAAAACGGAACGGCATATTCAAGTTGACGGTCGATTGATGTTCTGCAAGTACAATGATTTTATTATCTACAAGGAAAGACACATCGTTGTAAAAGTTCATATACAGGATTTGCTCCAGTCTGATGTGACGCAGCTCACAGTCAAGCGGCAGCTGTGTTCCGTGCAATGCGTTGTATAAACTGATAAAGTTTGATTTTGCCGACTTATCCGCCCCGAAAAAGTCGGCAAACACGGAGTCCTTATAGGTTCGTTTGGGATTAGCCTTTGTCATAGTTTTACCTCCTTTTGTCTTTTGCATTTTCCGCCATGAACGCACGGAAAAGCTGTATATCTCATACTGTCTTCAAGTGTGAACAATTCTTCAGAATTGTGAACCTAAACGTGTAAGACTACGATGTTTACAGCAGGAGTCCTGCTGTAAACTCGAGTTAAAGGATGCGACAATATTTTTGTCGCATCCTTTAAACATTATAGGTGCAGAATGACAAAAAAACAGACTTTTTCCGAAAAAAATATGAATTTATTTCAAATCCCGGCACGAATGCAGGCAAAAGCTGTAACCAATCAGTTTTGTTTTTTTGGCACAGCTGCACAACAAAGCTATAATCATCTTACGACAAAAACATTCAATTACATTCCCAAAATGCCTATACCCGGAAAAAGCAACAACTGGAGATTGACATTCAGATTTTCTTTTTTCATTATTTGCCTCTGTACCACCCTCTCTTGCGTCCGTAAAAACTTACATACCTTTTGTCATATTCTTTATTATATGGGCGCTCCTTTAAATTCGTCAACCACGGAAAATATCAATTTTCGAGGATTGCCGAATCTCCGCCGTTTCGTAATAAGACGAGAAACGGCACACAATAAAAGATGTTTGCCCGCAGCAAAATGTATTTATATTATTAAAATTATTCATACAACCAATCAGAAAGTTCTATCAATGCTTCTGCATTATTTTGTTTTATAGCTGACAACAGTTCTTTAACGAGAGCCACAGCATTGCTACCGGTTTCACTCTCCTTTAATGGAATATATTTGCCGTAAAAAAGGAAAATTATATCTTCATCTTTCAATTTAAATATTATTTGCTCTGTAACATCCGAATTGATAATTGTACAGTAATTCTCATTGTTTGGGATCGAAATGTTGCGGAAAAAAGATTTTATTTTAAAAAAAATATCCTCATTCTCCAACGAATAATTCAACTTTATACCATTCGTATCTATTGTTGTCAAAATACAATCATCTTCCGTTATAGTTAAATTGAAAGTATATGTTTTATTTGCTACAGAATCTTCATATGCAAAAATCATTACCTTTTCTTCAGCTTTGACGAGAAACGGCATAAAAAACAACGAAAGTAACAGAAAAAGCAATTTATCTATATCTTTTATTAAGTCCATTTTCAATCCGATACTGCGCCAATATTATTTAAATACTTATTAAAAATTTCTTTTAACGTATCACTTGACTTTTCTGTTAATTCATTATATGTATCAATATCATCATGCAAAACTTCAAGAAAACCAACTATAACTATATTTTCTTTATTTTCTCTCAAGAAGGGAGCTTTTAGAAATAGATTAATAACACAATCTACATCTTTTATATTAATTGAACCGCTTCTCTCTATAATAAAACGGGCAAAATCTCCAAAGAATATATATGAAAATTCATCGATATCCCAATCAGATGAAAAATCAGGAAATAGGTTGAATAGCTTATCTAAAAAATCTTTCATACGCTTGGCCTGCTTTGTGTTGCGTCCGTAAAAACGTGCATATTTTCTGCCGTATCACACATTATACGGGCGTTTTCTTTTAGCGGCAAGGGCTTTATCGGCTCGGTAAGGCGGACGGCGGCGCAATGTGTACCGTATTCATTAACTACGGGGATTTAAGATTTTTATTTTAATTTCCGCAAAATATATTAATTATATCTTCTTCCGTCATATTCAAAAAAAGCTCATCTGTTTTTAAATCATTATTTTTTCCAAGTAATTTACTACATACGGCAACGGTTATTTCGTAATCACTCTTTGAACTAAAAGCTTTTTCCGATGCGTCGTCTAAGATTTTTATAAAAAAATTCCCGGCATTTTCCGTTATTCTGATTTTCTGTTTTGAACATGAAATCGATAAAAATAAAATAAGAAGGATTGTAGATATTATAAATAATTTATTCTTTCCGCTCATTCCGACAGTCCTCTATCGTTTTTTCGCCCGTTGAACAAATTTTTAAGTGCAGAATAAAAAATCTTGCCGCCTTTGTCTGCCCAATTAAAAACCGATTTTTAATCGTTCGGGCGAAGGTAAAAGCGGCCGGAAACCTGTTTGGAGCGCACGACGTTGATAAAGGCGGCAGGGTCAACCTGCTTGATTTTCGGAATAACGCGGCGTACTTCATCTCCGGAAACAACGGAATACACAAGATCGCGTTCGGCATGGTTGTAACAGCCGTGGCCGTGAAACACGGTTGCGCCGTGATGGGTATTTACCTTAATCACTTCAAAAACCGCATCGGTGTGATTCGTTACGACAAAAAGCGTTATTTTTTGGTAGCGGCGGTAAAAGTAGTTTAAAAGCTGGGTTGTCGTAAATTGAAACAAAATCGAATACAGGGCTTTTTCCCAGCCGAACAGAAGTCCCGCAACGGCAAGAACAACGATATTGCCGACGAGAATGTAGTTCCATGCGTCGCGCCCGTATTTTTCGGAAATAAAAATAGCGATAAAATCGCTGCCTCCGCTGCTTGCGCCGGCAAACAGGCAAAAGCTGATTGCAATAGCGTTTACGCAGCCGCCGAATACGGCCGAAAGCAAAATGTCATCGGTTATGGGATAGGCGGGTAAAAAGTCGGTTAAAAGACCGGACAATACAATCATTAAAACCGAATAGAGGGTGTACCGTCTGCCGACAAAGCGGAAGCTGATAAGTGCGGGAACCGCATTCAAAGTAAAATTGATTAAACTGAACGGAAGCTTGATGCCTAAAAACCGCGAAAACGATTCCTGGAGAAGAAGGGTTAAGCCGGTAAAGCCTCCGGGCAGTAAACCGCCTGCGCGTACCAGAGTTTTAATATTTACGGCAAAGATACAGGCTGCAAGTACTATCAATAATAAACGCTTAACTTTAGCACCGATATGCAGTGTTTCGGATTCTCCGCTCATAGTTTTCCGTATGTTCCTTATTAATACAGTTTTTATACAAAGCCTTTTTCAACGGACAAGGCCGTCAAAAAAATCGAATAGTTCCGGATACCAACGTGCAACCGTTTCGTTTGTGCCGTTATACAGCTCGTGGTTCGCCCCTGTGCATACAATCATACGTGCCGAAGGAACAAGCTCTACAAAACGGTTTTGCCCGCCTAAAGGAACGGTATCGTCTTTTTCCGCCTGAAACAAGAGAATCGGAGCGGTAATTTTTTGCAGATTTCCTTTTTTAAAAATGCGCCGTATCGCTTTTAACGATTCGTCGAGCCATGCATAGGTTCCGTTCCATGTTTGATAGCGGACTTCGGTTTTGCGCTTATTAAAATGATAAAAAAAACGACGTTCGCTGCATATAGTTTTTTTATAATCGGCAAATACATAATTTCCCGTAAAATCGCCGTCTTTTCGGAAAAATCTTTCTCCGCCTGCGAACAGTCTGATAAAGGTAAGCATAAGACGGGCGGTTGTATTCGACATCCCCGGTATGTTAAGTTCCAGCATGGGAGAAGCAAGAACGGCCGCTTTAAAAACATCGGGGTATTGCTGCAAAAAGAGGGCTGCAACCGCACCGCCCATAGAGTGGGCAAATAAAAAAAGCGGAACTTTTTTATGCGCTGTTTTTGATAAATCGGCGGCAAGGGGACAAGCGATTTGTTCTACAACGGCATGGGCGCAGTCCACATAGGTTTGAAATGAGCGGATATGCACCTTTGAGCTGTTTTTTGTTTCCCTGCCGGAAAAGCCGTGCCCGAATTGGTCAAAGCGGCACAGCGCATAGCCCTGTTTTAAAACATAGTAGACAAACTCGTCAAATTTTGAGCAAAACTCGCAAAATCCGTGAAAAATAACGATAAGGCCGCGGCATTCCTTTTTTCCGTCGGCTCCGGCGGGAAGAATTTCGGGCACAAAGGTTTCGCAGTATATTTCTCTTCCGCCCTTTGCCCTAATGCGGTGCGTTTTACGCAGCGCATTCAAAAAAGGTTCAACCTCTTTTTGCATTGTCCGCTCAAAATCCCTGTCGTCTATGGGATTAAATCCCGAATAATCCTTTGCCGTACCAAGTACACTTTGTTTTATCATAATCCCGCCTTAAAAAAACAATTTCTTTTATAAACGATTTACCAGCCGCCGGAAGCACCGCCTCCGCCGAAGCCGCCGCCCCCGCCGGAAAAACCTCCGAAACCTCCGCCGCCTGAAAAGCCGCCGAAACCGCCCGATGAGCGCCGGGAAGAAGTGCTTGAAGAACGGCTGAGCGACGATAAAATGGAAGCGGCTGCAGCGGTTCTCCAAAGTCCCGAACCGCCGGAAACGCGCGATCTTCGGTTCATTCCCGCCATCATAAACAAAAAGAATAAGGCTAAAACGACAAAGGATAAAAAGCTTCCTTCTTCATCTTCCGTTTCACCTTCTTCTATAATGATAAAATCTTCATCGGTACCGGCAAGTCTTGCAGCCTCGGGAGCGGCAAGTTCCGCCATGTGCCGAACGGCGGCGGCAATACCCTTTCCGTAATCGCCGTTTTTAAAATGAGGGGCTATGATTTTTCGGATAATCAAGCCGGCTTGCATATCGGTCAACACCCCTTCAAGGCCGTAACCGACTTCTATGCGGATTTTTTTTTCGGCAGCGGCAACAAGAAGCAGAACCCCGTTATCCTTTCCCGCTTGACCGAGTTTCCACGCTTCAACCGTCCGTATCGAAAAATCTTCGATACTTTCACCTCTAAGGCTCGGAACGGTTAATACGGCGATTTGTATGTCCGTATAGCGATTCAGATTTTCCAAATAATTTTCAATGTTTTGAATATCGCCCGCATCGAGCATTTTTGCATAATCGTTTACGGGACCGCGCAGTTCGGGAACGTTCAAAGCAAAAAGGTGAGGAATCGAAAAGAAAAAAAACCAAACGGCAGTAAAAAGGGTTGTCGTAAACCGAAGGCGTTTTGACGCGCAATACCGTTTTGCAAGTTTTTTTATAAAGGGGATACTCATTCGCCGCCCTCCAGTACAACAAGCTCGTTGTGCAGTTCGTCGGGATTGTCGGCGGAAGGCGGAAAATGCTTTGCCAACAGAGCGCCGCATTCTTCCACCGTTTGCACAATCGCCGAAGCGGCCGACGACAAACTTTGGCCGGGTGCGGACAACGTATGGCCGGAGGCGGGTGTTGCCCCGGGCCGCGTGCGTTTTGAAAAACCGGCCGAAAGCTGTGCGGCAAGAGCATCCCATACGCTTTGTTCGATTTTTGATGAAATGCCGCGGTCGGCGATAATGAATACTTTTTTTTCCAAAAGAGAAATAAAAATTAAAACACCCGAATGTTCGCGCGTATCGTATATGCCGCTTTCGGCAAAAAAGCGCATTGCGCGGCGGAACACCGCGGCATTTTTATAAGCGGCGGGCACAACCAAACGGTCTATTACAGGGATATTGGCAAAGCGAAACAAAAGAGCGGTGATTAAAAATATAAGGGCGCCGGCACAAAGGGGCATAAGCCATGCGGGAAGGCTTCCCCAAAAAAAGCGCGCGGCAAAAGAAGAAAGGCCGGGTAAAAAGGCCATAAATAAGACAAAGGCAAGGGCTGCGCAGCTAAGGGCAAAAAACAATTCCCAAAAAGAATAGCTGTGGCTTGAAGGCGTAAGAGCTGCGACTATTTCGCCGCTTGTCGTTTTTTCCGCGCGCGCAACGGCTTCCCCGACCGCTTCGGCGTCCTGTTCGTTTAAGCCTGCACGTTTTAAAACACGCAGACGGTAATTACGTTCATTCATAAAAAACCGTTTTAAAACGAAACCGCGGGAGCCGAAGATGCTTTTTCGTCGGCACTAAAATACGGCTTTTGCGTAAAACCTGTCATACCGGCAATAATATTTTTCGGGAACATGCGTATCGTGCCGTTATACAGCTGCACGGCATCGTTAAAACGCTTACGTTCGACGCTGATACGGTTTTCGGTTCCTTCAAGCTGATTTTGCAAAGACAAAAACTGCTCGTTCGCCTTTAACTGCGGATAATTTTCCGTTACCGATAACAAACGGCGCAAAGAGCCGCCCAAAGAATTTTGCGCTTCCTGAAACCGCTTAAAAGCTTCCGGGTCGTTCAACAAGTCCGCAGGCATTTGCATAACGCCGCCGGCTTTGGCGCGCGCTTCGCTTACATCGGTGAGTACCTGCGATTCGTGAGCGGCATAGCCCTTAACGGTAGCCACAAGGTTGGGAATTAAATCCAAACGGCGCTGATATTGATTTTCAACTTGAGCCCACTGCCCCTTGATTTGCTCTTCCATTGCGACAAAGGAATTATAAGTTCCCGTATAAAAACTGCATGCACCGGCTGCAAAAAGCACGATAATACCTACAATCACCAGTGCGGTTACGGCGGATTTTTTCATAGTACCTCCACGTACTGTCTTAAAGTTCAGCTTTTAAAATACTGAAAACGGCATCGAAAAGCAAATTCAGTATATATTTCGTCCCTCGTATTTATCCTATCCTTTTTTTATGCTATTGTCAAATAATGAAATTCACTGCTCTTGAAGACTTTGCGCAAAGGCCCTCTTTTTTTAACATATGGGGGCGCACGGGATATAACGAAAACGGGAGCATCCGCTTAAATCCCTTGGTACTTTTTTGGACGGCAAGCGGTATTGAAATCGCCGTCCGCACGGAAAAATGCGGAAAAATTTATGCCGATATCGAATGTTCGTGGAAGCACTACCGCCCCTATTTGAGTATTTGGATAAACGGAAAAAGAGTGCGCCGCCTTGCCCCGGAAAAGGGGCGAACGCGCATTCTGCTTTGGGACAGTGCGGCATCAAATACGGCGGCAAACCGTGAAAAGGCGGAACAATCCGCGGCGGAATCCGCAGAACAAGAAAAAATCGTGTACATCCGCATTCTAAAAGAATGTCAGGCTATGGCAGGCGACAGCGCGCACAGGCTTGCAATACACGGCTTTTACATCGGCAAAAGCGGTGAGTCTGAAACTGTATTTGCAGACGTTTTTGAAGACGTGTTTGCTCCCGTACCCAAGCGGCCGCTTTTATTTGAATGTATAGGCGACAGCATTACCTGCGGCGAGGGGCTTGAAGAGCCGATAGAGGGAAAAGAATGGAATCCTGCATGGCAGGGAACGCGCAATCACTTCGCCCTGATTCTTTCGCAGCGCTTTAATGCGGATATTTCCGTTTTGGCGCAAAGCGGCTGGGGACTTTTATGCGGCTGGAATAACGACCCCGCCTGTGTCATTCCTCCCCTCTACCCCTTTGTCTGCTCCCTTGCCAAAGGAAGTGCAAACCGCGATGCGGGCGCAGGTCAAACGTGGGATTTTTCGCGGCGAAAAACCGATGCCGTTATCGTGAATCTGGGTTCAAACGACGAATATGCATTCCGCGCCGCACCGTGGCAAGATCCGGCTTCGAGAAAAAACTATAAATTGCAGGGCGAGGCCGATTACAAGCGCTTAAAAAAAGCGGCAAAAAGCTTTATAGGGGAAATAAGGCGCTCAAATCCGCACGCCCCGATTATCTGGTGTTACGGAATGTTTTTAACCGATTGTATGGACTTATTCCGCAGCGCCGTAAAAGAGTTCGCCGCGGAAAACCGCGACGGCAAAGTCCGCTTTATAGAGCTTTCTCCGATGGACGATAAAACCGCAGGCGCCCAAAAGCACCCCGGCCCCCTCTGCCACAAAGAAGCTGCGGACTTGATAAGCGGAGTACTGAGGGAATACGGTTTCAGGAAGGTTTAAAATGAGCGGCTAGAATAGCGCCGCTCATTTTAGTTTGAGTTTTGCCTTTTGAGAAAAAGACGGCAGAACGGCCGCCTTTTTTAATACATATTACAGCGAATCGGTTACGGCCTTGGATTCGGTATAAAAATCGGTAAAATAGCCGTCGACTTTTAAATCTTTCAAACGCAGCAAGTCTTCTTTTTTGTTTACCGTATAGGCAAACACTTTAAGAGAGCGCGCATGAGCTTTTTCAACAAAGGCGGCATTCAAGGTACTGAACCATACATTGACCGAAAAAGCCTTCATCGCGCAGGCGGTATCCAAAAGCTCGTCCGTATAATATCCGCCCGAAAGCGCTTTGGAAACCTCATCTTCTATCACCTTCCTGACGTGAGAATCCGTAATTTCGGTTTCGTAGAGCTTTTTACACTCGGCAAAATCGGTCGAATACGGAAGCATATAATCTTCTTCGCCGTAATTGAAAATACGGGAAAACAAAGCTTTATCGTCGGGAATCCGTTTTACCAATTCTTTGCGGCGGATGGAACCGTCCAATAAGGCGATTTGAATATCGGGTAAAACGCTGCGTATATGTTTCAGTTCTTCAAAGTTAAAAGAGCTTACGAGAAAATCCTCTTGCCGCAAAAGGCTGCGCCCGATATAGTCCGCGACAAGTTTTCCTGCAGGAAAACCGCTTCCGTCTCCTTTTAACTCCAAGTGCAAAACGGGACGTTCGGCTTCCGGATAAGAAGCGCACAGGTCAAGCACTTCGGAAAACAGGGGGATGAGGTCTTTACCCCGTTCCGGATTTCCGGCATACAGGGAACGGACTTCTTCCAGCGTTTTTTCGCGCACCAGCCCCGTACCGGTCGATACTTTGGATAAGTTCAAATTATGGACGACAACAAGCTGAGCGTCCTTTGTAAGCTGAACGTCTATTTCAAAAGCCCTCGCACCGTCGGCAACGACTTTTTTATACGCACGTATCGTATTTTGATTATATCCGGGGTACGAACAACCCCTGTGTCCTATTACAAGCATACACACCTTCTTATTTTTAATTTGCCCCGTACAAAAGATTCGGAAGCACCAATGTTATCTGCGGAATATAGGTAATCGCAAGCAATGTGATTATAAGTGCCAGCATAAAGGGAAGCGCTTCCTTTGTAAATTCTTCCAATTTGCAGCCCGTTATACTGCAGCAGGTAAACATCATAGAGCCGAACGGAGGAGTCAAGCCGCCTATCATAATATTTACAATACAGATAAGACCGAAGTGAATAACATCCACACCCAAACCGACGGCAACGGGTGCAAGCAGGGGCGTCAAAATAATCAATACGGCACCTCCTTCCAAAAACATACCCGCAATCAAAAGCAGCACATTAAAAATCATAAGCATAACATATTTGTTTTGCGTAATGCCTAAAAGCCAGGTAGTCATCGTTTGCGGAATGCGTTCCCAGTTTAAATAATAGCCGAATACCGATGCGGCGACGATAATCAGCACAACCGAACTTGAACCGTATACGGTTTCTTTAAAGACGGGAATAATATGTTCTTTTTTTAATTCCTTATAAACGAATTTTCCGATAATGATACAGTATAAAACCGCAACGGCTCCGGCTTCGGAGGGGGTAAACAAACCGATACGCAGCCCCAAAATAATGCCGAAGGGGAAAAGCAGTGCCCACAGAGAATCCATAAACTGCACGGCAACTTCTTTGACCGTCGGACGCCTATCCCTGACAGGTAAAAAACCGCGTTTTTTTGAAATTATGTGAACGGTAATCATTAAAGCCGCAGTCATAACAAAACCGGGTAAATAACCGGCGGCGAACATCCGGCCGACCGAACAGCTTGCAATCAATGCATAGACAATAAGATTTATGCCCGGCGGAATAACGGGCGTAACGGCCGAAGACGCTGCGGTAATGGCGGTGGAAAAAGCCTTACCGTATCCGCGTTTTTCCATTTCGGGAACAAGCATCTTGCTTTCCATTGCGGCGTCGGCGTTTGCGGAACCGGAAACACCGCCCATAAGCATACTCAACAATACATTCGACTGTGCCAAACCGCCCCTTGTATGTCCGGTTAAAACATCGGCAAAAAGCAAGAGTTTCCGGCTTATTCCGCTGTAATTCATAATCGAACCGGCCATAACAAAAAACGGAATGGCCAAAAGCGGAAAAGACTGGGTACTCGTAACGAATTTTTGCAAAAGCAGAGAAACGGGAGAACTGTTATCGATAAATCCGAAATATACCAGTGTGGAGCCGAACAGGGCAAAGGCAATCGGAATGCCGGAAAAATATAAAATAAAAACGATAATGACGGGTAAAAATGCGGTCATTTAAGCCTCCTTTTTCCGCATCTGTATAATATCGGTAACAATAAAACGCACCGAATACAGGGTCATAAGCGAAAAGCCCGCCAATATGGAGGTGCTTATATAAGCCGATGAAATACCCAACACGGGAGTCGGCTTTGTATGTGAAACGCGCAAATATATGACCGCGATATAGGTAATGTAAAGATTGATAAAAAGCAGTATAAAAGCTACAATCGTTTTTATAAGGCCCCTTATTTTAACGGGAGTCCTATCCACTAAAAAATCGACACCCACGTGCATCTTTCTTTTAAAACCCGCAGCGGCACCTAAAAAAACGCTCCACACAAAACAGCCGGTTGCGACTTCTTCCGACCAATAAATGCCGGTTTTAAGAAAATACCGTAAAAAAACATTTACCAAAACAAGGGAAACGGTTACAAACAAAAATACCGATGCACACAATTCTTCAAAATTATCAAAAATTCTTTTTATGCTGATTTTCATAATACTTCCTGTAAACGACGAAAGGCTAAAAGCGTAAGGGCCTGCCGCAAATTGTCTTTTCGGCAAGCCCCGTCCGCTTTAGATAAATCGATTTGTCCTTATTTCGGAACCGAACCGATATGTTTATTTAGGCATTTTTTTCAATTCGCCGCGGAGTTTTTCCAAAATGCCGGGGCTTACATTTTTCATGCTCTTATATACCGGCTCAACGCTTTTGGCAAAAGCTTCATGGTTTACTTCATTGAAGGTAATGCCCTTTGCTTCCAAATTGGACTTGGAAATCGCATAGTTTTTGGAAATTTCGGCAATCATTTGTTTTGCACCCTTTGTAAATTCTTCCTGAACTATATCGCGGTATTCTTTCGGAATTGAGTTAAATAAATCCCTGTTGATATATACACCGCAGGTTCCCAAAAAGTGATTGGTAAGGGCCATCTTTTTTGCAACTTCGGCGCTTCCGTTTGTTCCGTATGCATCCATCGTTCCTTCAAGACCGTCAACAACGCCCTGCTGTACTGCGGAAATCGTTTCGGAAAAGGGAAGCGGGGTTGCGTTCGCACCCATAGCGGTTAACGTATCGATAAATAATTGACTTCCGGGAACGCGGATCTTCATACCCTTTAAATCCTTAGGCTCGGTAATCACCTTGTTCGTCATAAGGCTGCGGAAGCCGAAGATATAATCCAGAGCAAGAACTTTAATACCGTGTTTTTCTTCAACTTCTTTAATCATGCCTTTAACCAAATCGGTTTGAATCATGTATTCATATTGCTCAAAGTTGTTGTACAACATCGGGCCGACAAGGGCGTTAAAGTCGGCAACATAGTCTCCCAAATAAGAAGGGTCTTCAACCGAGATAAATTTCGCTCCCTGTACAACCTGTTCAACACCGTCTTTATAGGTTGCAAGCTGTCCCTGCGGATACTGCTGAATTTCGATTGCGCCGTTTGTGCGCTTGTAAATATTATCGACAACCATGGACAAAGACTTTGTAAGCTGCTCATTGGGGGCAAAAACGTGGCTCATTTTTAAAACCAATTTGTAATCTCCGCCTGATTTTGCGTCCTTTTGTCCGCCTGCAAAAAGAACGGCCGCCATAAGCGCCGCACATACAATCGATACTACCGATTTTTTCATATACTTTCCTCCTGATAGATTCGGTGATTCCGCACCCGCGGAATTCCTCTTACGCCGTATTCGGTGCCGGCGCATGCACATGAGTTTCCTGTTGAATTTTTTAATTGAAATGTTCAACAAATATTCAGCAGAAAACCGGAATTAATTCTTGCAGCTATTGTAACCTGAATATGTTAAATCGTCAATATTTATTTTTTTATGTAAAACAAGGTATAAACATTTGCTTTTTTATTAAATTCGTGTTAAAATTATGTTGAATTTTTCTAAAGGAGGAAGGGGTGCGTAAAAACGGAGCGACTTTAAAAGATATTGCGGCAATGACCGGATTTTCGCCTGCAAGTATTTCTATGGTTTTGTCGGGAAAAATGCTCGAGCGCTTTTCCGATAAAACAATCCGTGAAATACGCAGTGCCGCAAAACAATGTAATTACGGAAAGGGGGCGCAAGGAAGTATCGTACTCGTTATATGTCCTTCCGTTTTCAATCCATACTATTCGACAATTCTGCAGGGTATGGATATGGAAGCCGCAAAACACGGACTTTCGACCATTGTATACAACACCTATTGGGATGCGGAAAAAGAAAAAAAAGTACTCGGTTTGGCTAAAAATCCCGCCATTTGCGGGGCCGTGTTCGCGATGATTCCCCAAATACATGAAACCGCCGTTGAACTGAATAAGATTATACCGGTCGTCGCAATAGGCGATTACCACAAAGACTTACAGCTCGATGCGGTCGATATAAATAATTTTAACGCGGGCAAACTTCTGGCCGAACATTTAATAAGCCTCGGTCATAAAACCTGCGCATATATTTCCACTACTTTAAATGACGAACACAGTGCGCGTACACAACGCTTGGAAGGCCTCCGCGCGGCATACCGGGAAGCGGGGATTCCCGAATATCCGGTTGTCTACAGCCGCGATATAGAGCCGGAATACGAACTGCATAATGTAAATGTCGAATACGAAACCGGTTATAATCTTATGCTTGACTGTATTAAAAAGACAGCGCATGTAACGGCGGTTGTCGCTATCAACGACATGGTTGCCTACGGCTGTATGAATGCGATCCGAGACAAGGGCTTTAGGGTACCCGAGGATTACAGCCTGTGCGGGTTTGATAATATTTTTCCCTCAAAATTTTGCGGCATAGAGCTGACCAGTGTAGAACACCATATTATCGAGCGCGGAAAAAAAGCGATAGAGATTCTCGCCGCACGCCCCGAAAACCGCTCGGGCATCCTGGATGTTGTAAGAATAGAATATAAAAGCGGTTTGATTGTGCGCCGCTCTACGGCACAAGCGCGCAGTTCAGAATGTCTTTAACGACAAAAGCCCATAGGCGGCAGCAATAAAAATCAGACAAAAATAAATGGAATTGTCGGCAAAGGTTCGGGTTAAAAAAGCGCCCGTTCCGGCCCCTATGCCGAAAAAAACGATAACGGCAATGTATTGCGCAAACACCTTCCCCGCTTTTTTATCTTTTAGAAATAAAAAAGAATGCAGGCATTGCATAGCCGATTTTAAGTTGCCGGTAATCATAGTTGTGGCGACGGCGGAACCCTCGAGCTTATTAAATGTACCTACTTGAACGGCGGCCAAAAAAGAAACGGTACAGGTTGTAAACAGAGCTTCGGTTCGTGCAGAGGTAAGGCCTATAACAATCAATACGGCCGCTTTAAAAAGCAATACAATTTTTATTTTCTTTTCCGCACCGGTAAAAGCGGTGTTTTTTGTAAATTCGGACAGAAGAATCCCCAACGAAAAAAACAGTATCGGAAGCAAATACTGCGGAACAAGGCTGTATGCGCCGTTAAAAAGAGAGATTGAAAGAAGGATTAAATTCCCCGTTTGTGCATTTGCAAAAACACCGTCCTTTAAAATAAAGGTATATGAATCCAAAAAGCCTCCCATCAAAGCGAGGACCAGCGACACACAGAGGCTTTCATGTACATTGTATACGGTTTGTTTTTTATTTTGCATGCCCCAACTCTTGTATTCCCTATATAGGGAACCCCTTATATATGCTCTATAAACAAAGCTTCAAACAGGGGAAACCAAAAATCAAAACCTTTTCCTATTTTTTGCCTGTTTGCGCACAAAACGGCTATGGCGGCAATTGCAGCCCCTATCCGCTCATCGGTTAAGGAGATGTTCATGTTTTTCTTTTTCCAAATTTCCCGTATGCGCTTGATAAAATCGGCATTGTCCCCGGCTGCAGCTTCATCTTCGTTCCATACCAAAACTTCAAGCAATCCGGCGTTATCGCCTGCGTACAATTTATTCGTTGTCGTTTTGCGCAAAAAACCGTCCGCCCAGTCTTTAAAAAAATCTTGGGGAGTTATATTTTCTTTTTCGATTGTTTCGGCTATCGTACTGCGAATTTTGTTTTTCTCATCCCGCAAAATTTCGTTGTACAAACTTTCTTTGTCTTTATAAAAATTATAAAACCCGCCCAAAGAAATACCGACTTTTTCGGTCAGATGCTGAATTCTGAACGCTTTAAAACCGTGCGTGCTGAACATATCGGCTGCCAGCTCTTTTATTTTTTTACGTATTTCTTTACGCTGCTCATCGGTATATGCGCGTCCCACAACTCCTCCTTAATTCATCGTACGGACTGTATCATAACCTTTGCAAAAGAGAATTGCAATACGCCGGCCGCCTGCACGTAATAAACCTTGCCGCTAAAAAAACACTTGAAATATTTCATAGATAGGTATATTATAAAAATGTTATATAAAACTAATTTTTTAGGAGGAAGTCTATGACAAAAAAAGCCTTATGTATACTACTCTCTCTTTGCGCCGTCTTGATTGCAGCTACGGCGGATGCGGATGCGGCTGCGCAGGATTTAACGGGACGCGATATTATGCTTAAAGCCGAAAACCGCGAAAAAGCCGATACAAGTTCTTTTCAAATGGAAATGGTTTTAATCAACGCTTCAGGCAATAAGCGGGTTCGTGAAGTTTCGGCATATAAAAAAGAATATGCAGGCGAAACAAAAAGCGTTATGGTCTTTTTAAAGCCCGCAGACGTTACGGGAGTCGGATACCTTTCGTTTTCGTATGACGAAGCAAGTAAAAATGACGACCGCTGGCTCTATATGCCGGCATTAAAAAAATCGCGGCGCATAAGCGGTTCTTCAGGCGGCGATTATTTTATGGGAACCGACTTTACCTACGACGATATGAGCGGTCATAAAACCGACGACTACGAGCACAAACTCTTGGGAACGGAAACTCAGGGCGGAAAAACCTGCTGGAAAATCGAATCGACGCCCAAACAAAAATCCGCATATTCCAAATTCGTTTCATGGATCGACCGGGAATCCCTTTTGCAGACAAAGGCCGAATTCTATGACAAACAGGGAGCTTTGTTAAAAGTTTTGACTGCGGACAGCATAGAAAAGGTAAACGGTTTTTGGATTGCAAAAAAAATGGAAATGGTCAATGTGCAAAAAAAACATACAACCGTTTTGCTGACTAAAAAAATCGAATTCAATAAAGACATTCCCGACTCGTTTTTCCGCGTATCTTCTTTGGAATCGGGAAAAATAAAATAAGACTGCCCTATAAAGAAACCTTGGGCCGCATATAACGAGTCATGCCCTCGTATAGAGGCATACCGTATAAGGAGGTGTTGTATGAAAAACCCGTTTTTAAGACTTTCGGCTGTGTTTTTTTTAACGGCCGCGGCCTTATGTATACAGCCCGTTTTTGCCGATGAAGCCGATACCGGCGATTTTTTTGAAGATGAAGATGCCCTTTCTCTTAACTTCGGCGGAAAAGTTCAAACCGTACACGGCGTGCAGCTTGTATCCCCCTTTGATTATGCCGCATCCCGCACCCTCGCGGAAATCCGCGGCGAAGCCGCTTTCGGAAACTCAAGCGCCTTTGTGTCCTTTTGCGCCGAATACAATTACCGCAGTAAATCCCGTACGGGTTTTCGTTTAAATGAAGCTTATTACCGCTATGCCGGAGACTTTTTGGATTTTACGGCGGGACGTCAAATTATTGCATGGGGGCAATCGGACGGCTTCCGCTTAACCGATGTGTTTTCCGCACGGGACCTGCGCGATCCTGTCGGCTCGGATACGGATTCTTCACAACGTGCCGTTGATGCGCTTCGCCTGCGCTTTTTGCACGATGTCTTTACCTTTGAAGTTACCGCCGTTCCCTTTTTTACGCCGGATAAGCTTCCGCCCTTTTTTTTCGAAAGCGCCGCGGACACCGAATTTTTTTCAATCGATTTGCCGCGAACGTTTGAGATAGGAGGCATGAGCGTGCCGATTAAATACAGTTTGCAGCATGCCGAACGCCCGCGTAAATTTACGGACACCGAAGCCGGAGCGCGCCTGTCGTTTTTTTTCCCGCTCATGGACTTTTCCCTTTCAGGCTTTTACGGTTGGGATAAAACGCCCTATTACGAACGTACAACAGGAGGGATTACAAATCCGATAAACGTCACGCTGCACGAAAAATATGCGCGCATCGCAATGGCCGGTTTTGACGCGGCAATTCCCGCAGGAGATTTTCTTATCCGCCTTGAAGGCGCATGGATAGGCGGCCGCCGTTTTGAGCCCAAAGAGCCGCTGAAAGCTTTTTCGTTCCCTCCTCCGCCGAATCTGCCGTTTAATCAGCCCGCCGAAAAAAATCAGCTTTTACTGCTTGCAGGCTTCGATTGGAATTACCGCGGATGGTTTGCGAGCCTCCAATACTTTGAAGACTTAATCGTCGACCGCAAAGACGACACACAGCGCGAAATGCATGAAGGTTTTGTAAGTTTTAATATAAGCAAAACCCTTTTGCGCGATACGCTTAAACTTTCGGCAGCAGGCTCCGTCGGAGCAAACTTCGGCGATATGTTTGCAAAGTTTTCGGCAGACTATGCCCTTACCGATAATCTGCACACAGTCATCGGCGCCGACGTGTACACAAAGGGGGTTGACGGCAAAGGCCGCTTCGCCGCAATGAAGGCTTTAAACGCCTTATGGATAAAAGGAACTTTCAGCTGGTAAATACATGCAACCGGTAATAATTCAGCCGTAAATCCGGCACAAAAGAGGTATATATGTCATTAGTAAAAATCAATTTATTTTTTAAATCACTGGGTGCGTTTATCGTAAAAAACAGAATCGCACTGCTGGTGTTTATCGCACTTATAAGTATTCTGGGAATAACCGGCCTGCCTAAGCTTCATGTCGAAAGCAACGATTCGGCATGGCTTACCGACAGCGAGCGGCAAAAACGCAAAACAGAAGAATTCGAACGGCTGTTCGGAAACAACGAAACGGTGGTTTTGCTTGTCGAAGCCGAAGATGTCTTTCATCCCGGCGTTTTAAAATTGATAGAAGATATGAGCGCGGAACTTCTTGAAAAAGTTTCATATGCCGATAACATAACCTCGATTTTAACGGCCGATGTAACGGTGGGCACCGAAGAGGGCTTGGAAATTCTGCACCCCTTTGAAGACGGCATCCCTGAAGACGCTTCGGCCATACAAAAGGCAAAAGAACTTATGCTTTCGCGCGATTCGATAAAAGACAAACTTGTATCCGCAGACGCAAAAGAGACATGGGTGATTCTTTCGTTTGCGCCCTTCCCCGAAGAAAGCGAATGGAAAAAAACGGGTGACGTAGACCCCCTCTATACGACAGGAAATGAAGCCATAGCGGTTGTAACCGATCCCAAATGGCAAACGGGCCTTTGTACGGTAAAAGCGGCGGGACTGCCCTATACCGAGGCCGAAGAACGAGTTGTTTCAAAAAAAGAAGCGGGACGCTCGATTATGCTCGGTTTTATCGCGATGGTTGTGCTGCTTATTGTCTTTTTGCGCTCAATCCGCGGAACCCTCGTTCCGATTGCCGCCACCGGCTTGGGCATTACAACGGTATTCGGCATTATGGCCTATTTCGGTATAAGAGCCGATTCGAATATGATAACCCTTCCGGTTATGCTTGCAATGGCGCTTTCGGTCGGCTATTCGGTACACTTGTTTTCTTCGTTCCGCCGTTATTTTTACATGCACGGAAACCGAAAGCAGGCGGTTATCGAGTCGGTTGAAAACACCGGCTGGGCACTGCTGTTTACCGTTATCACAACCGTCGGTTCTTTGTTGTCCCTGTTGACCACCGGTTTAACGTCCGTGCGCTGGGTGGGTTCCGCCTGTGCGGCAACCGTATTTGCGGTATACATCTATGTTTCGATTTTAATCCCGATTTTATTGAGTTTCGGAAAAGATACGCAGCCGGAAAAAATAAAGGCGGCCGCACGCTCTAAAGCAACGGACGAAAAATTCGAACGGTTCGGTTCTCTCGTCTTAAAAAAACGAAAACCCGTTTTAATTATATTCAGCATCATCACCGCCCTGCTTATTCCTTCCGTCTTTTTTATAAGCGTCAACATGGATTCGTTTAATTTTATGGGAACCCGTATTCCCTATACAAAGCGTTTGTACGAAATTACGCATTCGCAGCTCGGCTCCTACTTTAATTACAATATTATGATTTCGTTTGAAGATACGGACGCCGTCAAAAATCCCGAAGTTTTAAAAAATCTCGATATTTTATTGAACGAAACGGGAAAAAATGAAAGCGTAAAAAAAATAGCCGGCAAGCCTAAAATCTTTTCCGTCCTCGATATTGTAAAAGAGATGAATAAAAGTTTGCATGCGGACAATCTGGCCTATTACACCGTTCCCGACGACGCCGATCTTTTAAATCAGCTTTTGTTTTTATACGAAATTTCCGGCGGCGATCACACCCGATGGGTAAACGACGAATTCAGCATACTGAGGGCGACCGTTGAACTGAACTCCTTTAATGCAAATCAATTGGTTGAAAACATTAAGCAAATCGAAAAACGCGCCGCCGAACTTTTTCCCGACGGAGATTGTTTTTTGGTCGGGCCTGCGGTTCAATTTGCCGAAATGAATAAAATTATCGTATACGGCGAAATAAAGTCCTTTTTATCTTCGCTCATCGTGATTGCCTTATTTATGACCCTTGTGTTTGCAAGTATCAAAATGGGACTTATCGGTCTTATTCCGAACATAATGCCCCTCATCGTGATTTCCGCCTTTATGGGCTACCTTAAATTCCCGCTTGACGTTATTACGATGACGATTATCCCCATGCTTTTGGGTATTGCCGTAGACGATACGATTCACTTTACAAATCACGTAAAATTCGAGTTTGAAAAAACCGGCTCATACCGCTCGGCAATTTGCAATACCTTTAATTCGATAGGAAAAACGCTTGCAATGACGACGGTTATTTTATCCGTGTCCTTCGGTATGTATATGACCTGTCTTATCGATGCGATTGCACGGCTCGGATTTTTATGCGTTATCGGACTTTTGGCCGCCCTTATCGCCGACTATACGATGACACCGATTTTAATTTATATTACCAAACCCTTCGGAGCGGAACGGGAAAAATAAAAAAACGATTTAAAAACAACGGTTTTTAGACAGTCCGTTTTCCGCCTTACAATCCGTCATATACCCGTTTTGTCTATACCCTATCCGGTATAGACAAAATGACAGTACCCCTTAATGTCAATAAAAATTTACTTTTCCTTTACAACTCGCAGAAAGCAGGTACATAATATAGGGTATGGACATCGGCGACTCAAGAATAATAAGCATCCTTAACGTGCTTTTGGGCGCACATGATTATACTTCCTCCGTTGTAATTGCCGAAAAAACAGGCATAAGCGAAAGTACGCTTTTTCGCCTTTTGCCGCAAATCGAAAAATATATTCGTCCCTACAACCTGTCTCTGGTAAAATTACGCGGCAAAGGCTTTATGCTCACCGGTGATGACAGGGCAAAAGAAAATCTCATCAACGACTTTGAACATAAAAATTATAAAGAAGAATTTTCGGTAGAGGAAAAAAGCTTTTTAATATTATTGTATCTTTTGAATGAGAAAGATACCACAAAATTGTCCTCTCTTGCCCGCCGCTTTAATATTTCGGAAACGGGAGTTTCAAAAATACTTACCGAACTTGAACAAAATCTTGAAAAATCCGGCTGCGTTATTTTGCGTAAAAGAGGAGTGGGAACCTATATCAGCGGGAATGAAATAGCCGCACGACAGGCAGCCCTGAATACGGCCTGCCTCTATTTGAATTTTAATGAATTTATGAGTTTGCTGTACACCTATATTTATCAGCCGGCTGCACCGGAAAACAGGCTTAAGGTTTACACCTTTACATTTGCAGTGTTTGAATATTTGAATGAAAAAACCCGCATAAAAGAAAATTTTAATTTTGTGGAAAAAATCGAAGCTCTCTCATCAACATCGTTTTCGGATATAGATTTTGTACTTTTATTTTTATGCGTAAGTATTATGGAATTCCGCTGCTCAAATGATTTTTTTGTAGAAACCGGCAAAGAGGGTTCTTTTTACGAAGCGGAACAAATAAGCGCCGAAATAACACAAACCTGCCGATCTTTGCATTTTTTACGGAATAAAGAAAATTTTGCCGAAAGTGAAACATATTTCTTTATGGAAATTTTACAAAGTACGGAAGCCGCTGCAAGTATGCTTAAAAGCCAAAAACAATATGAGCAGATTGCCGGTAATTTTGTATCTTTTATTGAAGCCTCTCTGGACGGTTATGTTACGGAACATAAAAAAGTCGTCTATATCGTATATTTGCAAATAATGCATTTATTGAAAAAACACCGGCGCTTTTTTTCGATACAGGACTATGCGGCGTCCTTTGCCGAAAATATCTTGAACAAAAACAACCTTATACAGAGGATTGCAAAATCTGCTGCCGACTTTTTACAATCACGCCTCCGTATCGATGTTTCCGAAGAAGAGGCGGGCGTCTTATTGAGTTTTATAGCCCCCTTTTTTCAATCAAATATAAAAAAAATATCGGCCGTTTTGGTATGTGCTTCCGGCATTGTTGTCAGCAGCATTCTCAAAGAACGCATCGGCAAGGCATTCCCCGAACTGGATCTTATCGAAACGGTTTCCGTACGTAAGCTCTCCGATTCGTATATAAAAGAAAAAAACATTGATTTTATTATTTCGGTAATAGATACGCCGCAATTATGTATACCTGCAGTACATATTTCCGTTCAGTTGGAAGACTCGGATATACAAAAAATAAAAAACATACTGCAAAGTATACAAAGAGGAAACGAACATGCTCTCTGACTTTATTTTAAAACATAAAACCTTTTTGCTGCAAGCCGAAGCGGACGGCTGGCAGGATGCGGTTAAAAAATCCGCGGATTTATTAATCGGCACCGGATGCGCGTCCCCTGCTTATTATGATGCGATTTTAAATGCGGTAAAAGAATTAGGACCGTATTTTGTTATTGCGCCCGGAATCGCCATGCCTCATGCACGCCCCGAACAGGGAGCTCTTAAACTGGGATACGCTTTGGTATGCTTGAAAAAACCGGTTTCTTTCGGCCACAGCACAAATGATCCGGTCGATATTATCTTGTGTATCACCGCTCCGGATAAACAGGCGCTGAACGAACAGGCGATCATTGAAGTGATGAACCTCTTCGATAATGACAAAGCTTTATCCGATTTGCGTAATGCAAAAAATGAAGATGATTTAAAAGAAATATTAGGCAATATACATACGGAGGAAAAAACATGATTTCAGAAGAAATAACCATACAAAATCCGACGGGTCTGCATACGCGTCCGGCAAACGATTTTGTTACACTCGCAAACACCTTTGACTGCAATATTACAATCTCAAAAAACGATAAAAGCGCAAATGCAAAGAGTATTATAAAACTGCTTCGCATCGGCATATCGCAGCATGATATTGTTACGCTTCAAACCGACGGACAGGACGAAGAACGGGCAATGCGGGAATTAACCGATTTTCTTTTTGCGTTGAAGGAGTAATGCGTGCAAAAAACGATACACGGTTCGGTATTGGCCGAAGGCCTCTGTATGGGAACCGTTCTGAAATTATCGCCTCTGCCGGAAACGGATATACATCAAAAAATCGGTCCGGAAGATATTGAACGGGAATGCGCTTTATTCTCGGCTGCACAAAATGAAGTGTTGAAAAAACTTCAATATCTTATATCAAATTCCGCTGAAATAAAAGATAAAGCACAAGAGGATATTTTAAACGGCTATACCGCTATTTTAAAAGATCCCGAATTAAAAACTGACGTTACCGAAAAAATAAAAACCGAATATTATGCGTTAACTGCCGCTTTAGCCCGCACATCAAAAGAATACGCAGAAGATATGGAAGGCATTGAAGATGAATATTTGAGACAGCGCGCCGATGATTTTACATGGATTTTTTTAATGCTCATATCGGCGGCTCAAGCCGTAACGGGAAACTCCGATTATACTTCCGATTTTGCTGCACAAAACAAACATTCGCATAGGAATAATAAAAACGGCATTCCGTTTATCTTGACGGCGCACAACATAAGCCCCGTAGAACTGGCGGAAACCGATAAAGAACTGCTTATCGGTATCATCGTTGAAAACGGCAGCATAACGTCTCATGCCGCGATTGTTGCCCGTTCTTACGGTATTCCGATGCTCTCAAATATCAGTCCCGAAGAGTTTAACGAAAACGATACACTGATTATCGACGGAGCCGATGTAATTATCAATCCCGGCAAAAAAGCGGTACAAGAGTTTGAAAAAAAACGCCGACAAGCCGCCGAAGAAAAGCGGGGATTGGCCGGTTTAATTGATAAAAAAGCGGTTACAACAGACGGTAAGCACATTGAACTTTTTGCAAACATCGGCTCGGATACCGAAGTTTTCGCCGCTATTGAACAAAATGCCGACGGCATCGGCTTATTTCGTACCGAGTTTTTGCTGAATAAGAATCCGAATGCCGTGCCGTCCGAAGAGCGCCAATATGAAATCTATTCATCGGTTTTAAAAGCGATGCGGGATAAGCCCGTAACGATACGAACCTTCGATATCGGCGGCGATAAAAAATACCCCTGTATCCCCATGCCCGAAGAAGAAAATCCTTTTTTGGGCTGGCGCGGCATTCGCTATTGTGTAGATAATACGGAACTTTTTTTTCCGCAGCTGCGAGCGCTGCTGAGGGCGGCGGTACACGGCAATTTATACATTATGTTTCCGATGATTACAACGGAAGAAGAGGTCGGTACCTTGCTCTCTATTATCGGAAATATAAAAGCGGACTTTGATAAAGAAGGCATTGCATACGGAAAAAACGTCAAAATCGGGATTATGATTGAAACACCCGCCGCCGCATTAATTGCGGATAAGCTTGTTCAAACCGTCGATTTTTTCAGTATCGGCACCAATGATTTAACCCAATACACTTTAGCAGCCGACCGCAATAATTCCAAGATTGCTCACCTCTACCGCGAAGATCATCCCGCAATTTTACAATTAATTAAGCTGACAATAGATGCGGCAAAAAAGTACAACAAACACGTTTGCGTATGCGGTGAAATGGCGGGGAATCCCGTCTTTACGCAAATACTTTTAGATTCGGGATTAGACTGCTTCAGCATGTCGCCGGAACGGATACAAAAAATAAAAAGCAAAATTATTAAAACCATTGTAAAGGATATTAAGCATGGAAAAATTACTTGAAAGATTACGGATATTGGAACAAAGCAATACAATTACACAAAAAACAAAAGAAAAGCTTTTACATATGATTTCGTATTTAAAGTCGACGTATTCAATAATTTTGAATGAAGATAACGGCGGACGCTTTATTACACATACGGCAATGGCTATCGAACGCATTGAAAAAGGAGAAGGTTTTTTGCAATGTCACGGAATCATGGAAGAAGAAATTCGTAAAGAAGAGAATTTTACAAAAGCACAAGCCATTGCCGATGCTCTCGAACAAAATGTTTTTAAGATAACATTTCCGCTTCAGGAAAAGTACTTTATTATAACAAATTTACTCGTGCTGATGGAAGATTTACAATAAGGAGGTATAAAATGTCCAAAAGGGTTGCCGTCGGCGGACAAATGGATAAACAGCAAATTGAAAAACTAATCAAACAATACGGAGGTGAAAATGTAGAAGTCTGTATCAAGAGCGATATAGAAGCCGCAGTGGCTGTAAAGACAAATGCTGCCGACTATTATGTCGGTGCATGTGCAACCGGTGCGGGAGCCGCTTTGGCAATGGCAATCGGTTTACTGGGAGCGGAAAAGTGTATTTCATTAAGCATTCCGGGAAAAATACTGGCGGATAATGAAATTACACAAGCCGTTGCAGCCGGTAAAAAAGCGTTCGGATTTGTTAATACGGATGCGGAAAGGATTATTCCCGTATTAATAAAAGCTCTATCGGAAAAGGAGGAATAAGATGATTTTTGAAATCAACATCTTAACAATTTTAGTAATGGCCGCATTAGGCGGTTTATCTTCGTACTTGGCCAATCAAAGTATTGCGGTTTTTCATGACGGGTTAAGGCCCTTATTGCCGCAATATCTGACCAAAACCATAGACAGAAAAAGTTTGTTTGCAACAAGCTTTGCTCTGTCCTTCGGCCTTGTAATCGGCTTCGGATTGCCCACATCAATCACGGGTAAAATAATTATTGTGCATACAATCCTGCTTGCCTGTGATATCATCGGGACCGCTTTCCCGGATAATAAAAAGGGTATGATTTTATCAACAGCAGTAGGCGCTCTCTACGGTGTACTTTTGTTATTCGGTATGCAGGCAATTATGAGTATATTTGCAAAACTCCCGATTAACTTTACAAGTAATTTAAGTTCCGTAGGCAGTCTCATTATTATTTCATTCTGTGTATTTCCTGCAGTTGCAATCGCCTATCAAAGAGGCGTAAAAGAAGCATCTATCGTTTTGGCATTAACAATGCTCATAAAACACTTAACGGCTTTATTCGGAAAGTTTACAATCAATAATGTAAAGGTTGCGCTCAATGCGGACGGTATGGCCCTGTTGTTCGGTATACTTGCAATGTTGGTTGCCGCCGCGCGTACTAAAAAAGAGGACACCGGAGAAGCCGCAAAGGTATTTTCACTGTTTGAAGACAATATCGTACGCATCCGGAAAAACATCATTCTCCTTGCAGTCAGCGGTGCCGTTGTCGCCTTAGCAACCTCTTTATTGCTGATTTCGGAAGGCCCGGCTTCATTGACCTTAACGGCGGAAGGAAAATACGGAGAAGCGGCAATGGTTGCCCTAGGCAGAATGCTCGGGTTTATACCCCTTGTTATGACAACAGCAATTATGTCCGGCGTATATTCTCCTGCAGGAACAAAGGCCGTACATGTTCCCGCATTGCTTTTAATCAATTTCGGTATTATAGGTCTTGTCGGTTCGTTCTTTATCGGTGCCCTTATTATGATTATAGAAGTTCTCTTGTTAAACGTTATAGCAAAAGGTATGGATAAATCTCCCGGATTAAAAGAACTTGGAGACAATACCCGTACGGCAATGTCAAAGGTTTTGGATTTGGCCCTGCTTGTCGGAGGTATGCTTGCCGCAAACGCTATCGCACCCACAATCGGCTACATTTTCGTTATCGGTTTGTACTTCATCAATCAAAATTCTAAAAAACCGATTCCGACAATGGCGGTCGGACCGGTCGGAGCAATTGCTACCGGTATTTTGGTCAATATTCTGCATCTTATAGGATTATTTCCCGTAAGTAAATAAAAGGAGTTCTTATGCTTTTAGACGGTTATACATTAATGCACGAACACATACGCATTGATTTATCAAAACAAAAAAATAATACGGATTGTTTGCTTGACTGCAAAGATGAAACCGTTGCGGAGTTTAAAAAACTCTATGCTAAAGGCATAAGAAATATTACCGACGTTACAAACATCGGGATGGGAAGAGATGTTTCATACATCTCTTCCGTTTCGAGAGCAACGGGTATCAATATACTGTGCGCCACCGGATTCTATAAAGAACCTTTTTTACCCGATTACATCTACTCATACAACGAAAAACAAATTGCCGAAATTATGATAAAAGAAATTACGGAAGGAATCGACGGCACCGATATAAAGGCGCAGATTATCGGAGAAATAGGTTCAAGCAAAGAATGTATAACGGATGCCGAAAAAAAAGTTTTTAATGCGGCAGTAATAGCCCACAAAGAAACCGGCACTCCGATTACAACTCATACGACGCTCGGCCTTTTGGGCTTGGAGCAAATTGAAATATTTAAAAAACAAGATATTGATTTAAATAAAGTAATTATCGGGCACGTCGATCTAACGGGAGATATTTCTTATATACTCAAAATTATCGATGCCGGAGCCTATGTCGAATTCGATACTATAGGAAAAAATAATTATTTAAACGACAGCATCAGAATCGATATGCTTAAAGAAATCGAAAAACGCCATCTTATAGACCGTGTATTGTTTTCAATGGATATTACGCGTAAATCAAACATGGAGTACAAAGGCGGAATAGGGTACTCTTATTTATTCGATTCATTTTTTAACGAACTGACGGAACAGGGATTCAGCCAGACATCTATAGAAAAAATATTAAAAGACAATCCCCGCACATATTACGGACAAACGGGAAAAAACACATGACAACATATCCTTTAGCATCTATGAACATTGCCGAAGCAATGCAAAAACAATTTGATTTTGTCGATATTATTACAAAACATCTTTCAGGTTCGGAATCTTTAACGCTTGGAGACCTCGGCGTAAATATGCAGGGTAATAAACCCCTGCGTACCGCAAAAGTAGAAAAAATCATCGCCGATTTTTTTTCCGCGGAAGCCTGTATGCTTACCCGCGGCGCGGGTACACAGGCAATATGCCGGGGGCTGCAAAGCGCTGTAAAACACGGAGAAACGGTTTTGGTTCATACCGCACCGATTTACCCTACAACCGAACTTACGCTTACCTCAATGGGCTTGCATATTGTTCGCGCAAATTTTAATGACAGGGAAAGTGTATTACAAACATTGGACAATAAGGATATCAAATTATGTTTAATTCAGCATACCCGTCAGGATATCGCAGATTCATATAAACTGATTGATGTAATTACTCTTATAAAAAATAAAAGTCCGCAGACGGTTATTTTAGTCGATGATAATTATGCGGTTATGAAAGTTCCGCAGATCGGCTGCGAATGCGGAGCGGATTTATCCGCCTTTTCACTATTCAAACTCTTAGGACCGGTCGGCATAGGCTGCCTGGTCGGTAAAAAAGCATTAGTCGACAAAGCAAGCGCCTGTAACTATTCCGGGGGAGGTCAAGTACAGGGATTTGAAAGCATGGAAGTGCTGCGCGGCTTGGTATATGCTCCGGTTGCCCTTGCAATTCAGGCGGAACAAAACGAAATTTTGTTATCCGAATTAAACGATAAAAACAGGTTCCCTTATATAAAAAACGCCTTTTTGGCAAACGCGCAATCAAAGGTTCTACTTGTGGAATTTATGCAGCCTGTCGCAGCGGACATACTTGCGGCTGCGGAAAAAGCGGGAGCTTTACCGAATCCAGTCGGAGCCGAATCAAAATTCGAAATAGCGCCGCTTTTTTACCGTGTGTCGGGAACCTTTCTTAAAAAGGATCCGAGTTTAAAAGAGAAAATGATCAGGATAAATCCGAACAGAAGCGGCGCAAAAACCGTTATCCGAATTCTGGAAGAAGCCTATAAATCCATATACAAATAAAGCGGGCAATATATGTTTTTGCAAAACCTGATAACTAAAAATGAAAAACTGATTACGACGGCACATAAGCTGCACAAAGACGGTATTGTTTTACCCGATTCTTATATTATAGACCTTGATACGCTTTTTGAAAATGCGCAAAAAATCTTACGGGAAGCGCAAAAACACAATCTGCATTTATATTATATGACAAAACAAATCGGCCGTAATCCGTATATAGCAAAAAAACTTGAAACTATGGGATTTGACGGATTTGTCGCTGTCGATTATAAAGATGCCCGCATTATGATGAAGCACAATTTAAAAGCCGGACACATAGGACACTTGGTGCAGATTCCGGAAGCAAAAATAAAAGAAATCGTTGCCTATAAGCCTGAAATAATCACCGCATATTCTCTTGAAAAGGCAAAAGCAATATCCGATGCGGCTGCCGCGTCGGGACGCATCCAAGATATTATGCTGCGTATTATCGGGCCTTCATCTCATATCTATGAAGGGCAAAAAGCCGGTACTGTTCCGGAAGAACTGTATGAATTTATACAAACACTGCAAAATTATAAGGGAGTACGTCTTTGCGGCCTTACATCGTTTCCCTGCTTTTTGTACGACAATCAAACAAAAAAAATCACAGCGACAAAAAATATTGAAGAAATGCATCGGGCAAAAGAGCTGATTGAAAGAAACTTTAATATTAAAATTTTACACATGAATATGCCTTCGGTAACAAGTATCGAAAACCTGCACATGATTAAAGCGGCAGGCGGAACGCATGGAGAACCGGGTCATGCACTGACGGGAACCACCCCCTTTAACCTGCACGCCGATTCCGTTGAAAAACCGGCCTATATTTACGTTTCTGAAATATCGCATGTTTTTAAAAATAAATCATACTTTTTCGGCGGCGGTTATTATGCACGCGGACATCTTGAACAAGTCCTTATAGAAGATGGCACAGGACAATTGCAAAAAAAAGAGGTATCCTCTTTTTCGCCCGGAAACATAGACTATTATTTGGAAGTCAATTCAAAACAGAGTATCGGAAAAACCGTTTTAGGTTGTTTCAGAACACAAATGTTTGTTACGCGTTCCGACATTGTTTTGACAGAAGGCATTCAAAGCGGCAACCCCGTTATTACCGGAATTTATACACCGGAAGGAATAAAAAAGGATTTTTAAATGGCTCGTTTTATTGTTTTGGTTATAGACAGTTACGGAATAGGTTATATGGACGATGTGCAGCAAGTACGCCCCCGCGATTACGGAGCAAATACCTGCCGCCATATATTCGACGCCGTTCCCGATTTATATCTTCCCGGCCTTGAACGTCTGGGATTGATGAACGCACTCGGATACGATTACAAAAAGATGAAAATCAATCCCGATGCCGTATTCGGAAAATCGAAATTGCAGCATCACGGCGGCGATACCTTTTTAGGGCATCAGGAAATTATGGGGACACTCACAAAAAAGCCCGTAATGAAGCCCTTTTCTTTTTATATAGATGCAGCGGAAACGGCTTTAAAAAAAGCGGGATATTCGGTTGTCCGCAGAAAAAAAACGGCGGAGTACCTATGGGTAAATGATTGTGTTGCCGTCGGCGATAATTTGGAAACGGATCCGGGACAGGTATACAATGTAACGACAAGCTTTCAAAATATTTCTTTTGAAGAAGAATTAAAAATAGCACAGATTGTGAGGAGCGTTACGAAAGTAGAACGGGTAATCGTCTTCGGAGGAACGCAGGCAACGGTTGAGACAATCCTTGCTGCCGAAACGGAACGCGACGGAATATATATCGGTATCGATGCACCTAAATCACAAGTATATGAAGCAGGCTATATGGTAAGACATTTGGGCTACGGTATAAATCCGAAAGTACAGCTTCCCTCGATTTTGGGAGAAAGAGATATTCCCGTAATACTCATAGGAAAAGTTGCGGATATAGTGGCAAACGATTCAGGAAAAAGCTTTATGAATCTTGTCGATACCCGCACGATTTTGGAACTGACTCTTAAACAAATAAAATCCTGTCCTCACGGCTTTATCTGCACAAACATACAGGAAAGCGACCTTGCAGGACATTCTCAAAATCCGCACAGATATGCACAAACGCTTACGATAACCGATTCTTATATAGAAAAAATCACCGCATTGATGGGCAAAGAAGATATATTGATTGTAACCGCAGACCACGGCAACGATCCGACAATCGGACATTCTCAGCACACACGAGAATATGTTCCGCTTTTAATATATAAACAGGGATTGAAAGATATATACATCGGAACAAGAGAAACTATGGCGGACACGGCGGCCGCTGCGGCCGATTTTTTTGCCGTACCCCGTCCGGAATCGGGTACAAGTTTTTTACCTCTTTTAGAATAAGCGGAATTTTATGCTTTCTTTGTCCCCGGATTCTTCATTCTTCTCTTTTCACGACATCTTTATATGATAAATCGTCGATGTTTCCTGCATACCTTTAAAGCGGATATACTGGCGCTGTACCGTTTTTGTAACCGAAGCTATTGCACGCTTTACTTCTTTATTATCAAACAGTTCTTCCGAAACAACAACCTCATTCGGCAAGGCCGCACCCTGAATTCGGGCCGCGGTATTTACGGTTGAACCGAAATAGTCCAGCCTGTCGTTAAGCGTTACGACAATCGCAGGTCCTGTGTGCATACCGATTTTTACTTCGATTTTTTCATTGTTATCTTTTTGTGCGTAGTGTTTGATTAATTCTTCTTGCGCTTCCAGTGCGGCTTTAACGGCTTGCTCCGAATAGGTAAAAACGCCCATAACCGCATCGCCTATTGTTTTAATCGGTACTCCGTCATATCGCTTTATAACATCAAAGAGGATTTTAAAATGCTCTCGTACCAAAGCAAAGGCTTTTGCATCTCCCAATTCTTCGTACATACGGGTTGAACCTTTGATATCGGTAAATAAAATCACCGATTTCATTATACGAAGCGATTGATCAAAGGGTAAAACATCCGAACCCATAAGAGAACGGTAGAGGTCGTTTTGAATCAAATCGACCGCCCTGATTGCATTCGGATTTTTCCATGTGCAGTACTTGCCTTGAGTTACCTCACTGTCTATAGCCGCCTTATACTCCTGTTTTAAGGAGGGGGCTCCCCGATTCAAGGCCGGATGAATTGAAAAAAACACCTCGATATTGTCGTCCAAAGTATTTGTAAAAGACTTTTGACAGGCGGGACAAAAATCTTCGGAAACCGCTTCGTGCACCGATAAACTTTCGTTTACCACAGTACCGCATGTCGGACAGTGATAAATCCAATCAATAAGAAAATGTCCGTCATGTACCCCTTGAATAAAAATATTCAACACCGTTTTTCTATCCAGTTTAAGCTTGCCGGCTATACCGTATACATCGATGTGAAATAAATCCGTATCGGAAAAGGCCGTCAATTCCGAAGCAACCGCATCCGCCGCATTTTGATTATGTATGTATGTTAATTTCATATCCATAAAATTCCCCCATATATATTATAAACAGCCGATCTGTAAATAAATTACAATAAAAATAATACCGCTCTTGTATCGATAATGGCGGAAAACGCTTTGGCATCCTATGAATGGCTGCGTGACAATATAAACGTCGCCTTTATCCAAGACCGCGTTCAGCAGTTCGGCGGACACTCGGTTCCCAGAGCCTGCATTCCCCGGGGCAATTCGGGTTATGGGCTTACCGAGCCTTTATTGAAAAAATGTGAAGAATTAGACGTAGATATTTTTTACAATACAAAGGCTGTAAAATTACTGCAAAATAAGGACGTTATCAGCGGAGTAAAGGCCGAAAACAAGGGTAAAACCGTCACCTTTAAAGCTTCCAAGGCGGTTATTCTTGCAACGGGCGGATTCGGTGCAAACATCGCGATGCGCGAAGAATACAATCCCGAATACGGGAAAAAATATAAAACAACCTGTTTAAAAGCTTCTCAGGGCGACGGTATCGTAATGGCAAAAGAAGCCGGAGCCCGGCTCGTCGACATGGAATACATACAGGTATATCCCACATGTAATCCCTTAACCGGCATTATATCCTATGTTGCAAACGCCAGATTCGACGGTGCCGTGCTGGTCAATAAAGAAGGCCGGCGCTTTACGAATGAAGGCGGAAGACGCGATGTTATCTCTCAAGGTATTCTTTCTCAAACGGATGCTTGCGCATATTTGGTATGGGGTAACGAAATCGAGTCAATCGGCAAGATGACCGAGCTGCACCGCAACGAATATGCAAATATGGAAAAAAATAAATTGATTGTAAAAGCGGACAGCTTAAAAGAAGCGGCAGCCTTTTTCGGCATTGACGAAAAAGCGTTCAGTGCCGAAATCGAAAAATTCAATACCTTCGCTGCAAATAAAAAAGATACGGATTTTAATAAAACGGGAGCTTTACGCAAAATCGAAACGGGTCCGTTTTTTATTCAAAAAGTGTCGCCCGCTACCCACCACACAATGGGAGGACTTGCGATTAACGAAAAAGCTCAGGTAAAATCGGCAGACGGCGGTTTTATCAAAGGGCTGTATGCTGCAGGCGAAGTTACCGGCGGCATTCACGGCACAAACAGATTGGGCGGTAATGCGATAACCGATATTATCACCTTCGGCCGTATTGCGGGACAAAACGCAGCGGAATAAAATCAATAAAATTCGGAGCGCAAAGAAGAAAACCGATTGCAAAATATCGGTCTTCTTTGCGTTTACATCCGCTGCTGATACCGGCGTGATTTGCCCGGCGTCGCAGACTAGGGTCCCATAATCGCAATCACGCAAGCGTCGGGATTATCATTCATCATTTTCCGTATTCGTGCGGTAAAACGTTTGTAAAAATCTATTGCGCAGCCTATATTTTCGCGCATACATTTTTCCGCTCGATCGGGTTCTTTTGGCACGTATCCTTTTTGAATGTATTCTTCGAGATTTATGACTTCATCATCCGATATGTAATTAAAATGAGGCGCCATAGATTTTTTTAACTCATCGGTCAAGGGATTGTCATAATCGTTTTCAAATAAATAGGCATAGGTATCTATCTCATTCAGCATACGTTCCATTGCTTCATACGTGTAAAAATTATATTCCAAATACCATTCAAACTCCGCAGGAACGGCGCGCGATATATCATAGTAATCACGTTTTACATTGTATTCAAGGTCGGTATCAAAATATTTTTTAAAAAAATAGTACAGAAAATGAAGAATATCATCTTCTTCTATGGAAATCTCATCCGCGTACAATTTAACATCAAAAACGTCATCTTCTTTATTCTTTTTCAAAACGGCAGGATGAAACCAAAAATATGATGAAGGATCGTGACCTTCAATAATTTCTATTTCAAATGTCCGCATTATCCGAGAACCCCTGACATATGATTTTTAAGTATACATCCGCTTAAAGTATCGATGTTTTTCGAGCATATTTGCAGTATATATCAAGATGAACGTATTGACAACGATAAAATCGATAAGATTTGCAGCTTACTTGCCTTACGGCTTTTTTTTGTATATAATTAAAAGTCTTCTTATGAGTCAAACAATTCAAGCTTTTTTAGGAATTATTTTACAGGCCTTTCCCTTTTTAATTACGGGAGTGCTTTTATCCTCTCTTATAGGAATGTTTGTGTCGCGCCGCTTTATAGAGCGGTATTTTCCGAAAAACCTTGCAGGCGGTATTGTTTTTGCCTTAATCGGAGGATTTTGTCTTCCCGTTTGCGACTGCGTTTCAATTCCCGTGTTCCGCTCGCTTGTAAAAAAAGGTATTCCGCTCACGTCGGCAATCGTTTTTATGTGCGCCTCTCCGGTTATAAATCCCGTGGTTATCCTTTCCACCTACTACGCTTTCGGCGGCAATGTGCGCATTGTTGCGGCGCGGGCCTTGCTGGGCATTGTCTGTGCGGTACTGACCGGTCTGTCTTTTTTAATTAAAAAACCGCATAACCCCCTCAAACACGGAGAGACCGAATCTTCCTGTACCTGCTCATGCTGTGAAGCCGGAACGGATTCACATACGGAAAAGCCGCACGCAGGGGCCTTCAATACGCTCGTTCATTTTTTGGAGCACGCAAGGCGCGAGTTTTTTGAAGTCGGCTCTTATCTTATAATCGGGGCGGCTCTTTCCGCGGCCTTTCAAACCCTCGGCGGAAAACTTCCCCTGATTACGGGAAACACGGGTAAAGCGCTTTCTTTATTTATTATGATGAGCTTTGCCTTTTTGCTTTCGCTGTGTTCTTCCTCGGATGCGGTTATAGGCAGAACCTTTATCCCGCGCTTTTCGCTCGGTTCGGTTATGGGTTTCCTCGTTTTCGGCCCGATGATGGATATTAAAAACATGCTTATGCTTTCAAGCGGCTTTACAAAACGCTTTACCCTCCGCCTGCTTATATCGTCATTTACGGTGTGTTATCTTGTAGTGCTCGGCGCAATGCTTTCGGGCCTGGAGGCTTTACTATGACGAAAAAAGAACGCGTACAGCTTTATACGGAAGCGGCAGCCTGCGCCGTATTCGGCTTTTTTCTTTTAAAATCCGTTATCGCAGGCGGATATCTTGTGTACGTTACGCCGCGCATAAAACCCTGGCTTATATTTACGGCGGCGATTATGTTTTTGTGGAGCTTTTCGGCCTTTAAAAGTTCGAAAGAAGCGCATTATCCGCTTTCTGCGGCATCGGTTTTTGTATTGCTTATTCCGCTTGTACTCATGCTCTTACCGCTTGAAAAAACCGGCATAGACAAGGTCTCCTTTGCAGGCTCCCCGGCGTTTTCATCACGCTCCGCTCCGCCCGCCCTTGCCGAAACAATGAATCCGTTTTTAAATCCTCCGGCGGAAAACAAAGCTTTCCCGGTACAAAAAAAAGAAATCGATGAGGACTCTCTTTTACAAAAAAAGCCCAAGCCCTATACAAAGCTTGCAGGCTATGATGCCGAAAACCGCAGTATTACCGTGCATAATGATGATTTTTTGGATTGGACGGATGCCGTTTATAAACACCCCGCTGATTTTGACGGCTGGCATATTGAAATTACGGGTATGATTTTTTATGACAGTCAATTTATGAAAGAAAACGAATTTATTCCCGCCCGCCTTCTTATGGTGTGCTGTGCCGCCGACCTTGTGCCTTACGGCCTTATTTGCCGTTACGATAACGCGCATAATTTGGAAAAAGGGAAATGGGTAACCGTGAGCGGCACCCTTTCCGTAGGCACTTATCACGGAAATCCCGAACCGCAAATCCTTGTGGAATCGATAAGTCCGGCCGAACGCGCTGAAGAATACGTCTATCCGCGCCGTTAGCCGCTGCCGTTCGGGAGGCTCTCCTGCCGCAGCCCCGCTTTTCCGTCTTGACAGGGACATTTTTCGGGCGCATACTGTGTGTATGAGCGACAGCGAATCGGTAGAAAAACTTCAAAAAATTATGGACGAAAGCTCTTCCGTCGTGTTTTTCGGCGGGGCGGGCGTTTCAACCGAAAGCGGCATTCCCGACTTCCGCAGCACCGACGGCTTATACAACCAACAGTGGCGCTACCCGCCCGAAACGATTTTAAGCCGCAGTTTTTTTTATGCACAAACCGCCGAATTTTACCGCTTTTACCGCGCAAAAATCATCGTTCAGGGAGCAAAACCGAATCCCGCGCATATAAAACTTGCCGAACTTGAAAAAGCGGGCAAGGTTAAGGCGGTTATCACCCAAAACATAGACGGTCTTCATCAGGCGGCGGGAAGCGAGGTTGTATACGAACTTCACGGAAGCATTTTACGCAATTACTGCGAACACTGCCGCGCCTTTTATTCGCTTGAAGATATTATACAAAACAAGGGAGCCGACGGCATTCCGCGCTGCACAAAAACCGCAGGCTGCGCGGGGGTCATCAAGCCCGACGTTGTCCTCTACGAAGAAAGCTTAAACACCGACGTGCTTACCAAAAGCATTGAAGCAATCCGAAACGCCGACACCCTCATCATAGGCGGAACTTCCCTCGCCGTCTACCCTGCAGCTTCCCTTATTCACTACTTTAGGGGCAGCCGCCTCGTCCTTGTAAACAAGGGCGAAACCTCCGCCGACACGAGGGCCGACTTACTTATACGCGAGCCCATCGGACAGGTGTTTGAACGGATTCGGGTGTAGGGAAAAAGCGGAGAGAAGAGGATGAAGAATATATCCTATCTGTTTATAACGATGAAATACTGCAAAAATTGATGTCGGCGCTAAGGACTGCAGAAAAAAAATTTGATTTAAGGAAGATTCGATTGACAGACAGACAACACATTACAATAAAGAATATTAGTACATATACACGCGGAAGATATGGACGTCAAGCAAGACTTATTGCAAGAAGAGCTGAAAAAAATATGAAAGAAAAAATTGTCGGTTTGCTTTTGTTAAATTTTTCAATCTTATTTGCAATAGATTTTATAGCAATCCCAGCATCAAACGCGGTTTCGATAGGATCAAATAGATTTATTTATTATGAAGATTATTATAAGAAAAAGCCGGAAAAAATTGTGTATAGATATCCTGAAAAAACAGTAGAATTAGATTCATATCTAATATCTAAATACTTAATATCCAATAAGTTGTTTAATGATTTTCTGGTTGATACACAATATGATTTGAAAGTACTTTCAGAGTTTGAATATTGGCGGGATTATTTTGATAACCATAAAACTGCAAATAAGCACTTTGAATTGGCAAGTTTTTATGAAGGAATGATGTTTTGTCAGTGGCTTTCCAATAGGCAGGGAAAGACATATAGATTTCCGACAAATGCGGAATGGGAATACGCCGCGATGAAAAACAGTAAGTCAATTTATCCTTTCGGGAATAAAAACGGTTTATTTAAATCAATTGAAACTATTGTTGATACGAGACGAAGTTTTCTTGATATAGGATCTATAAATGAAGATATTTCTCCGTTTGGTGTAGAAGGTATGTTCGGAGGGAATGAATATGTACTGGATTCTTTTGATGGAAAAAACTATGATAACTTTAAAAATAAGCAAAAAAATCCATTGATGTTTTCAACTAGCTCAATGTTTTCAATTAGAAGCGGTGATATACGGTACAACGAGAACAGAGATGATGGCTTTGGATTGTTTTATGAAAATATGCTCCCTTTTGATTCATGTATTTCCACAAATTCAGGTATCCGACTTGTTGAGGATACCGGCATTATATTTAATCAAACTGAAATAGACGAATGCATTTTTTTTCAAAATCGCGGCAAAATACACACTTTTACAAATATTTATATCAAGCCGGATTATTCCTTTCATGATCAAAAAACTTTAAAAGAAAAGACTGAGGTCCTAACGCTCTTTCAAACATTAGATAAAAACTGGTTACGGATTATTTACAAGGAAGATGATATTTGGTTAACGGGCTGGGTTCCATCCTGTTGTATATTATTGTCGAATAAACCATGGTATGAAGCTCCCTTGTAATAGCAAATATAGTTTACGCAGATATGGGGTTAGTTCAGAGCTTAGATCGACCTTGGAAGTGAGGGGATGAACTTTCCCGCCAAGAAGAAATAAAGATGTATATGCCAAAAAGGTTTGAAGATATACATACGAATTTACAAGTCTGCGGGTTTTTGCAGTGTAAAAACCCGGTAAGCACCAGCTCCCGCAGGAAGCCGTGCGTCCTTATTCCGCAAAAAGATAAAACATTGACACAACGTTACCTTGTATTACAATGTATTCACAGGAGATTCGTATCATGGCTATGACTGCAACCGCAACATTCAGAACAACACAGGAAAATAAAAAGCGTGTAGAGTATCTGGCAAAGGCGACAAAGCGGAGCTCGGGCTTTTTTTACAATGAACTGCTTACCCGCTATCTCGATGATCTTGAGGACATTTATCTGGGCGAAAAAATACGGGAGGATATCAGAAGCGGAAAAGAAAAAACCGTTCCTGCGGAAGAAGTATTTGCTAAAGCGGGTCTATGAAAGTCGAATTTTCCGGCACGGCGGAAAACCGGTTTTTAAGACTCGACAAGCCGATTCAAAAATTAATACAAAAATATATTATCGAACTTACCGGGCTTCACAATCCGAGAACAAGGGGCAAAGCTCTTTCCGGTAATCTTTCGGGCCTATGGAGATACAGGGTCGGAAACTACAGATTGATTTGCAGCATTGAAGACACAAGACTCATCATAGAAATATTAAGAAACACGCACCGCCGAAAGATTTACCGCGGCAAGTAAAGAAGGGGTAGCGGACAAGGGAGCTTAGAGCGACCTTGGAAGCGAGGGGAAGGCTTTCCCCTACAAAGATAATAGCGATTGACAATACTATTGCGCAGTAGTACTATTAAAATATATGATATACTCGTGGGGAAATAAAGACACCGAAAAGATATGGAACGGTTTTTTTGTACGTTCTTTGCCTCATGATATACAGCGCATTGCAAAAAGAAAATTAGTACATATACACGCAGCAAAAAATATTGACGATTTGAGAGTTCCGCCGGGAAATCGGTTGGAAAAACTCGGCGGAGACAAGGCGGGAATATGGTCTATACGGATAAATGAGCAATGGCGCATTTGTTTTAGATGGGAAGCGGGAAACGCTTTTAACGTTATAATAATTGATTATCATTGAGCGGGAGACGGAAATGGAAAAAAGAATCAGTCCCATTCATCCGGGAGAAATACTGCGTGAAGACTTTTTAATTCCGATGAACATAAGTGCCTATAGGCTGGCAAAAGATACTTTTATCGACCAAACGCGGATAAGCGAAATTATTAAAGGGAAACGCTCCGTAACGATAGATACTGCCCTGCGCTTTTCCGAATATTTCGGTACAAGTGCCGAATTTTGGATAAATATACAAACCCAATATGATATGGAAATCAAACGGAACCTGCTGCAAGACGAGCTGAAAAAAATCCGTCCTGTAAAATATGCATAAGACGAATATTTTTTACGCCCTTCTCTGCTTGCATAAATTATGTATAAATGATATAATTTACGTATATTTATACAAAAAAGGCGGTTTCTATGAATAAAGAAAAAATCATATTGTCATATTCGGGCGGTTTGGATACGACGGTTATTATTCCCTGGCTTGCCGAAAACTTCGACTACGAGGTGATTGCGGTGTGCGTCAATGTGGGGCAGCAGGAGGATTGGGAGAGTATCAAAAACCGTGCCCTTGCGACGGGTGCAAAGGATTGTATTATAGTCGATGCGCGCGAAGAGTATGTGAAGGACTATATTTTTCCCGCGTTGAAGGCGCAGGCGGTGTACGAAAGTTCTTACTTATTGGGAACGGCGACGGCGCGGCCGCTTATCGGAAAGATTCTTGCCGAAACGGCGCATAAAGAGGGGGCCGCTGCGATTTGTCACGGTGCGACGGGTAAGGGTAACGATCAAATCCGTTTTGAACTTGCGATAAAGGCTTTTGCCCCGGACGTAAAAATTATTGCGGCATGGCGCCATCCGAAGTGGGATATGGACAGCCGGGAGGCCGAAATCGCCTATCTTGAAAAACGGGGCATTCCCGTTCCGATGAAAAAGGACCAATCCTACAGCCGGGATGAAAACATTTGGCATTTGTCGCATGAGGGCTTGGAATTGGAAGCGCCGGAAAACGAAGCGAATTACAAGCACATGCTCAAATTGACGACGGTTCCCGAAGAAGCTCCCGAATCGGGCGAATACGTGAGTATCGACTTTGAAAAGGGGGTACCGGTCGGCGTAAACGGTCAAAAGCTTTCTCCTGCGGCCTTGGTAGATGAATTGAACAAAATAGGCGGGCGGAACGGTGTGGGCTTAACCGACCTTGTGGAAAACCGTGTTGTCGGCATAAAAAGCCGGGGTGTCTACGAAACGCCGGGCGGAAGCATTTTATATTTTGCCCATGAAATGCTTGAACACTTGTGCCTCGACCGCGATACCTATCAGTTTAAGCAGCATATCGCCCTTAAGATAAGCGAATTGATTTACGGCGGCAAGTGGTTTACGCCCCTTATGCGCGCCCTTAACGCCTTTGTCGATTCGACGCAAAACACGGTTACGGGAAATATAAAGCTCAAGCTCTATAAGGGTTCGATACGGGCGGCAGGCTCTTCTTCGCCCTATTCTTTGTACAACGAAAGCATTGCAAGCTTTAAAACGGGAGACTTGTACGACCATCATGACGCCGAAGGCTTTATTACCCTTTACGGGCTTCCGACAGCGGTACGCGCTATGATGGAAAAGGAAAACGGACTTCCTCCGCAGTCGCTGTAAAGACGGGTACGCGGCGGCCGTTCCGGCAGACGGTGCGGCAGCCGGCGGGAGCCGGGAAAGTGCGTATGGGCAGCTTAAAAGCGGATTTTATTCCTTTATTTTTTGAAAATATCGCTATGCGTTCCCGTATCAACAAGCGTCATTACTAAAACACTTTCCTTCTTTATCATACTTCACAATCTGCAAGTAATTCTTTTGCATTTTTGTAGGATTTAGCGGAAGCATCACGGCTGATTTTCCGTGCTTCATTAATTGCTTCTAAAACCGATAATGAGAATTCTTCTTGCGGAGGGACAATTTCAAAAGGAATCCTTTGTTGATTTATAGCTTGTTTTAAAAACAATCTGATTGCAGTTGTTGTATCAATACCCAGTGAATTAAAAAGTATGTCCGCTTCTTTTTTTATTTGACTGTCGATTCTGGTTTGCAATACGGCCATTGGCATAATCAACCCTCCTTTATACAGTGTTTTATATTACAAATATATTATATTTACAGTGTATTTGCAACATTTTTTATTAAAATTTCCGTCTTTTTATATAAAAGATATAAGGTACTAAAGCCTTATTTTTTGAATTGAAAATTCGGCCGCTTGCGAATATAATAATATAATAAAGGGAGGCATAAAAATTGGCAAACGCTTTTATTTTTTTTATCTTTTTGTTATTGTGGCTTGGCCCTGTAATTCCCGGTATCATCGTCGCAAAAAAGAAAAACCGTTCCGTACATTGGATGTGGCTTTCCGTTTGGCCCGGAATCGGTTTATGGGTATTGATAATCATGATTATTTTAAAGCCCTTAAAAGTATGTTCGGTTTGCGGTAAAAAAGTCGGGCAGGAGGCGAAGGTGTGTCCGTATTGCACTACACCGTACGAACGGATTCCCCGCTCGGAAGAAGAACGGAAGATCGAAAAGAAAGAATCGATGATAAAACTCATCGGTATTATAAGTATTGCGTTTGTAATAGCGTCTGTTTTTATTACCGTTATTTTTATCTCGGTAACTGCGGCATTTACGAATTCCGAACCCTATCAACATACAATAAAACTGATACGGGACAATCGGGAACTGCAAGAGTATCTGGGTGAAAACTTTGAACGAAAAGGCATGATAAGCGGTTCAATAAGCACAAGCGGAGATTCATCGGGTAAAGCGGAAATGTCATTTAAATTGAAAGGCGACAACGGAATATCGAGGGTCTATGTTGACGCTTACAAAGAAAACGGAATTTGGAATTACAACAAGATAGTGTTTTATAAAAAACCGGGCGAACCGGAATCGGTTAATTTGTTGGATACACCCGATATTAAATCAAACCGATAACCTGCTATCTCCGCTTCATGCAATAATAATGCGACGCTGTTTTTGCAAAATGCTATATCTTTGTATGACTTTATCTATTGTCTTTATGGCGTATCAGCCATTGTTTTATTTCTTCTTTTTCAATTTTTCCGGAAGCAACACCTAAACCGAGCAGCGTCAATTCTTCTTGAGAATAAATGATTCTTTTTTGATTTATTTCTAAAAACAGCAACATCAAATGGACTCCTATTCTCTTATTTCCTTATAAGCTTCCATATTTTGATTTATAAGCGAATCCGAAACGGCATACAGCTCTTCATTCGGAATTGTCCGGAATTGAGTTTTGTCTTCATCCAAAACAGTAATTATTACTTTCCGTCCGTTATATTTTTTAAGAGAAAAATCATCTGTAAGAACAACATTTCCTTGTATTACTCCGGTCGTTGTAAACATCAGAACCTCCTAAAATTCTACATATCATCCTTATCACAAGATTCTTTAACGGATAAACAAAATTTTCACATATACTGTAGTTATAATATATTGAAAATCAGGTAACGTCAATCAAAACCTTCTTTTACCATAACCTTTTTACTTTACACGGCAAAATCGGCTTATATGCAATTTAAACCGCCGTAAAAGAAGGCTCCTCTTCGGTGACTTTGTAACCCTCCGTATTTGACAACTATTTGTACCGATGTTAAAATCGCAGTATTCGGGGGCTGTTAAAAAGCGGTCGGTTTTAAGGCAGTCCCTTTTCTTGGAGGTTCGTTATGAGTAAAAAGGTTGTCATTATAGGCGGTGTTGCAGGAGGCGCTTCCGTTGCCGCGCGCGTACGCAGGCTTGACGAGGGTGCCGACATTACGATGTTTGAACGCGGAGAACATGTTTCTTTTTCAAACTGCGCCCTTCCCTTTTTTCTGAGCCGCACGGTTGAAGACAGCGAACGTCTTGTTTTAATGAACCCTCCCAAATTCTTAAAGCAGTATAATATCAAAGCAAAAACAAAACATGAAGTTTTAAAAATCAATCCCGAACAAAAAACGGTACTCGTAAAAGACCTCGATACGGGAAAAGAATTCGGCGAAAGCTATGACGTCCTCGTGCTTTCCCCCGGAGCGCGCCCCGTTTTGCCGCGCAGTATCAAGGGAATCGATAAAAACCACGTTTTCGGTATCAGAAACGTAACCGATATACGCGCTCTTGACGATTATATCGGAAAACACAATGCCGAACACATAACCGTTGTCGGCGCGGGCTTTATCGGTATCGAAGCGGCGGAAAACCTCCGTCATGCGGGAAAAAAGGTAACGGTCGTCGAAAAACTGAACCAGATTTTGCCCGTTTTCGATTACGATATGGTACAGATTTTACACAAAGAAATGTACGATAAGGGAATCAATCTGATTTTGGAAAACGGTTTAAGCGAAATTACCGACACCGAAGTAATTCTTGAAAACGGCGCTAAAATAAAATCGGATGTTGTGATTTGTGCTATCGGAGTTGCCGCCGAAACCGAGCTTGCCAAAGACTGCGGAATTGAAATCGGCGAAACGGGGGCCATAAAAGTCAATCACAATTACGAAACGAGTATAAAAGACATCTATGCCGTCGGCGATGCGATTGAAGTTACGCACCGCATTACGCGCAAAAAAGCGCGGCTTACCCTTGCAGGCCCCGCCCAAAAACAGGCACGCGCGGCAGCCGATGCAATATGCGGCAAAAAAAGTACAAACCGCGGCGTTATCGGTTCTTCGGTTATCAGGTGCTTCGATTTTAATGCCGCTTCAACCGGCTTAAACGAAAAGCAATGCAAGGCCGCAGGAATCGATTACGACTATGCATATATCATCCCCGCCGACAAGGTGTCGATTATGCCCGACGCTCACCCGCTTTTTTTCAAATTGCTTTTTGCCCGGCCCACAGGCGAGATTCTCGGTGCCCAAGCAATCGGTAAGGGAAACGCCGATAAGCGCATAGACGTTATCGCAGCGATGATAGGCATGGGAGCAACAGTCGAAGACTTAAAAGAAGCCGAACTTTGCTATTCGCCACTTTACGGAACCGCAAAGGATGCGGTAAATTACGCGGCCCTCGTCGCATCCAACCTTTTGGACGGAACATTCCGCCAAGTACACGTAAGCGATGTGCGCACTTTGGTTGAAAGCGGCGCCCGGTTTATCGATGTACGCGAAAAACACGAATTCGAAGCGGCTCATATCAAAAACGCAACAAACATCCCCTTAAGCGAATTGCGCGAGCGCATACACGAGATTCCCTCGGATAAGCCCGTGTACGTACACTGCCGTTCCGGTCAGCGCAGTTATAATGCCGTCTGCGCACTGCAGGGTGCGGGGAGGACAAACGTATACAATGTTTCCGGCTCCTTTTTGGGTTTGTGCGAATACGAATATTTTACGGACCGGATTTCAGGCCGCGAACCCATTGTAACCGCGTATAATTTTAAGTAAACTGAAGAGGTATTACACTATAAAGGCGGAACAATCCTATGCACACCAAAAACACACAAACCGATACTCAAAAAAACGCGCCCGCAGTTAATGCGCTCGCATCTAATGCGCTTTGGCAGGGGCGCTTTGAAAAAAAACTCTCCGATCAAGCGCTTGCATTCGAAACCTCCATTCACGTCGATTCGCTCATGGTTTTCGACGATATAAAAGGAAGCATTGCGCACGTAAAAATGCTCGGCGCACAAAACATCATACCGCAACAAGAGGCAAAAGCGATTGCGGATGAACTGCATAAAATAGAAGACGATATCCGTTCCGGCGCTTTGACAATCGACACGGGCTTTGAAGACATCCATTCTTTTATAGAACATGTTTTAACCGAGCGTCTCGGCGATACGGGGAAAAAAGTACATACAGGCAGAAGCAGAAACGACCAAATCGCCCTTGACGAACGCCTGTATCTGAGGCGCACAATCTCCGCCTTACAAAAGCGCATACTGACTTTAATCAATGCTCTGTGTACGATTGCCGAAGACCATACCGAAAGCCTTATAAGCGGCTACACCCACTTGCAGCACGCCCAGCCGGTAAGCCTTGCCCAGCATCTTTGTGCATGGGCATGGATGCTCAAGCGCGATTACGGCCGCTTTTCCGATGCCCTCGGCCGCGCAAACCTGTCGCCCCTCGGAAGTGCCGCCCTTGCAGGAAGCGGCCTTCCCCTCGACCGCTCATACACGGCACAAGAACTGGGCTTTGACGGTATCGTTCCCAATTCAATGGATGCCGTCGCCGACCGCGACTATTGTATCGAAACGGTTTCGGCCGCCGCCTTATGCATGACCCACCTTTCGCGCTTTTGTGAAGAAATCATCCTGTGGGCGTCGAGCGAATTCGGCTTTATCGATTTGGACGAACAGTGGTCTACCGGTTCAAGCATTATGCCGCAAAAGAAAAATCCCGACTTTGCCGAATTAATCCGCGGCAGGACGGGACTGGTCTACGGAGATTTAACGGCCCTCTTTACGATGATGAAGGGTCTTCCGCTCGCCTACAACCGCGATATGCAGGAAGATAAAATAAGCCTGTTCCGCGCATGCGGAACCCTCGATTCCTGTCTTGAAGTTTTTACCGAAATGATTAAAACCGCAAAGTGGAACACCGAGCGCATGGCAGCTTCATGCCGCGGCGGTTTTGCAAACGCCACCGACCTTGCCGATTATTTGGTAAAAAAAGGAATGCCCTTCAGAACCGCTCACGGCTGTGCGGCAGCGGCGGTACGGCTGTGCATCGAGCGCGGCATTCAACTTGAAGACCTTCCTTTGGAAGAATATAAGGCGATTTCGCCGCTTATCGAAAAAGACCTTTTTGAACGCCTTGAACCTTCGGCATGCCTTAAAGCAAAAAATACGGCGGGAGGGGCGGCCCCGGAACAGGTTGTCCGCCAGCTTGAAAGCTTACGCGGGTTTTACACACAAGCGGCACATGTGAAGGATAAATAAACGCAGCGGATTTATTACGCCGGGCCGAGTAAAGACGGTTTTCAATTATTCAGCTTATCCAAAATATCCTGTAAACTGTATGACGCAAGCTTTTTTTCCATTGATTTTTGCACTTCGGCAAAAAAAACGGATAAAAGGCCGTCTATTTTACTCCCGACCGGACAGCTTTGTTCGGCATTTTGATGAATTTTAAAAAGCTCGCCGTCCTTAACGGGTTCAACCGCCTTATATATGTCCAAAAAACTGATTTTTGAGGCCTTCCGCGTTAAATCGATTCCGCCGGTTCCCGCAGTGATTGTGATAATTCCCGCTTTTTTTAACTGCACCATAAGTTTTCTTATTATAACCGGATTCGTATGTACGCTTGAAGCGATAAAATCGCTTGTTATTTTATGCGTGTTTTTAAAAAATTCCACGCATAGCAGCATGTGAATGGAAATTGAAAAACCGGTGCCTATTTGCATGTGTAAGCCCTTAAAAAATCTTTTATACAGTACACCGCATTTACAATACGGGGAGTGTCAAAAAAGCAAACCGTTTTTAAGACACTCCCCGATTATACACAAAAAAAGATAAATATAAAAGAACTTACATAAAGCTTTCTAGCCGCTTACTACGGAAAAGTGTTTTTGAATAAACTTCCCTTTTTCCGCTTCATCAATCAATGCGGCTGCAAAATCTTTATAAGATATAAAACTTTCACCGGCTGAATTAACCGGCAGCTCGATTCCCCCTATTTTGTATTTTCCCGTTTTCGGTGCATCAAACCTGAAATCCGCCGGCGGGCAAAGATATGTCCACAAAACATCGGTGCGACGCTTTAATTCCGAAAAAGCCTGCACTTCAGTTTGCGCTAAAAGCTTAAACTCCTGCGGAAGTTGCGGAGAGTCGGCAAGCATAAGCGTATGGGAAGAATCCGTATATAGACATCCTGCCCCGCCGACAATTAAAAGGCGTATTCCCGTTCCTTTTAAACAATCGCATAAATGCCGCAAAGAGCTTATATGCTGCGGTATCGTTTCAGCCGTCCATGCACCGAAGGCGGAAATAACAAGGTCAAAGTTTTTTAAATCATCGGCAGTTAAATCAAACAAATCTTTTTGTAATAATTTTGCTTTCCGATTTTTCAAACAAGAGTGCCGGACTATTCCCGTAACCTCATGTCCGCGTTCGACGGCTTCATCCGTAAGACAGCTTCCCTGTTTTCCGTTTGCTCCTATAATCGCAATTCTTTTTTTCATAAACACCTCCAGATGTAATATCTTTAGTTACAACTATAACAGGCAATAGGTGTAATGTCAATAGTTACATCTTAAAGCCGTTTTTGCCGCAGGTTTTTTCAAGTTACTATTATTTTGACAGCCCCCTGTCTTTTGTCATAAAATTGCATATATTCTTATATTTCGCTTGCTATTTTTTAAAAAAAACGCTATTTTAAGCTAGCTTTATATTGAAATTTTAGGAGGTCCATTTGAGTAAATTAAAAGTACTGCTTCTTATGCTTTTTGTTTCTCTCTTTTTCGCATGCAAATCCGCACCGAAATCCGATAAACCGGAACAACCTGCGGAAGAAGAAAAAACGGAACAAGTTGTACAAGAACAATCAAAGGCAGCCGAAGAAGTGCCGGCAGCACAACCTGCCGAATCGGAAGAAAGCAGGCAAAAACGGGAAGCCGTCTCTTACACGGTTTATTTTGCCCCGCGGGCATCTGAAATCGACTCGTTTACGGCAAATAAACTGGACGATATCGCGGACAGCCTTACAAATCAAAATGTCAAAAAGATCATCATTTACGGACACAGTGCAAAACTGAATTCGAAAAACGATGAAGAACGTATTGCCTTTCAAAGGGCAACTGCCGTCGGACAGTATCTTCAGACAAAGGGTTTTGCCGCAGAAGATATAACCGTTGAAACAAAGGGTGCCGAAACTCCCGACGGACGGCACAGCGAAATCACCGATCGTTTTAAGAATCGGCGAGTCGAAATTCAAAGTGCCGAACAGCACTGAAAATTATAATTCATTTTGGAGGAAAAAAATGATGAAAAGAGCATTGATTGCATCCTTGTGTACAGTATTGTGTTTCGTTGCATGGGCACAAGCCCCCGAAACTGTCGGAACCGATTATACAAGACCCCCCATCCACTATTCGGACGGCGCTAAAAGTTTTGTAAACAGCGATGTATTTTTCAGACTGCTTTCAGCGGATAAGGAAACCGGTTTGAATTTCGTAGAGTTTGCTTTAAACGGCGGAACTTTTATGAAATACAGAAATCCCTTCCAAATCCTTGAAGAAGGCCCCTATGATATTTCATACCGCGGCTATGACAACAGCGGAAACTATGAAGTACCCAAAACCATCTCGGTTATCGTAGATAATACACCTCCCGAAACCGCTATTCAAACAACGGAACCCCTCTACAATGACGGAACGACTACCTATTGTTCCGCCGAAACAAAATGGTACGTTTCCGCTTCCGACAAATTGGGCGAAGCAGGCGTTGCCGCAGGTTACATGGGAACCGACTTGAACGCTTTGAATATGTACGGAAAGGGAAAAGAAGCCGAAGACGCTTATTTTTCTTTAACCGAACAGGGGCCCGCATACCTCTACTATACTTCCATCGACAATGTAGGAAACCTTGCCCCCATCGCATTGGCATCGGTAACGGTCGATACGGATCCTCCCGTTGTACGTCTTGAAAATTCGAACCGCCTTATCAACAAAGAAAACGAATACATGGTATTCCCGAACGAAGAACTTGTCGATGACGAAGGCCGTGTTATCGTTTCCGCAAACGAAAGCGTAGCCTTTGCCGCAAGCGATGAACTTTCGGGCGTTGATGCAATCTATATCAAAATCAATGACGACGAATACACCAAATACGTTGAACCGATTACCTTCAGCCAAAACGATGTATACACCATCGAAGTAAAAGCTATCGACAATGTAGGAAACGTTTCCGAACCGGTTGTCTTTACCTGCTATGTAGATAAGATCAACCCCGCATCGGATATCGAATTTATCGACAGAGCCGAAAACCTTTTGGACACCGTAACGGCTGAATAAGTTAAAACAGGCTGTCCGAAAAATTCAACTTTGAGACAAGCCGAGCCGTAAAAACGGATATGTTCGATAACTTCGTTATCGAACAGGTTTAATCATAGAGCATCCGTCCGTGTACGGATGCTCTTTTTTTGTATCGGATGCATCCGCCTGATGTGCCAATCGACAAATTATGCAATCCGTGGTATTCTGACAAACGGAGAATACTATGACCGATACACCAGACAATACCCTGTATATTTTAGATTCCTATGCCCTTATTTACCGTTCTTATTTTGCCTTTATAAACAGACCGCTTATAAACGACCGCGGACAAAACATATCCGCCGTATTCGGCTTTTTCCGCAATTTTCTCGGCTTGCTGCAAACAAATTCGCCGTCCTTTGCCGCCGCAGCCTTCGATTCGCGCACGCCTACCTTCCGCCACGAAATGTACGCCGACTATAAGGCAACACGCGCAAAAACGCCCGAAGATTTACACGCGCAAATTCCCGTTATTGAAGATATTTTAACCGCTCTAAAAATCCCGATTTTGCGCTGCGACGGCTTTGAAGCCGACGATATCATCGCATCTTTGGCGGAAGAATGCCGCAGACAAAACCGCGCATGCCGTATTTTATCGGGAGACAAAGACCTTATGCAGCTCATTAACGGCACCACCCTTATGATGAAAAGCGACAAAGCAGGCGGCTGGGAGCTTATCGGGCGCGAAGAAGTCGGAAAAGAATGGGGAGTTCCTCCGGAAAAAATGCTCGATATGCTTTCTTTAACGGGCGACAGTGCCGACAACATTCCCGGAGTTCCCGGCATAGGCCCTAAAACGGCGCAAAAACTCTTAGCCGACTACGGAAACCTTGACGGCATTTTTGAACACGCCGAAGATATAGCCGGTTCAACAGGAAAAAAAATACGGGACGGAAAAGAAAGCGCTTTTTTTTCAAAATCGCTTATAGAATTGAAAACGGACTTAAACCTCGGCATAACGCTTGAAGATTTACACATAGAACCCGATTTTGCCGCAGCCGCAGTCCTTTTAAAAGAAGCCGGAGCCTTTGCCGTTGCCAAGCAATACGTTCTGACGGTACAAAAACAGCCGGACGAAAAAACCGCTCAGACAAAAATAAAAGGGGATTCAAAGGCGGCCGCACAAAACGGGTCGGACGGACAAGAGCAGTCTGCCGAAAAAGTGCCGCCTACCGTCAAGCAAAATAAGGGAAACTATAGCCTTATCCGCACCGTAAGAGAGCTGCACGAACTTATCGGCCGAATCCTGGATAAAAAAACGGCTGCCTTTGACTGCGAAACGAACAGCTTAAACGCTCACAAAGCCCGTTTGGCCGGTTTTTCGCTTTGTATTGAACCCGGAACCGCCTTTTATATTCCGGTTGAAACAAGCGATATGCTTTTAGCAGGCGATATGATTTCGCGCGAAGATGCGCTTAAAGAGCTGGAACGTATTTTTTACGACAAAGATGTGCATCTGATTATGCATAACGGAAAATACGACTTGGAAGTTTTAGCGGCAAACGGTATGGCTTCGGGGAAACCTCCCCTGTGTACCGTATATGACACGATGGTCGCCGCCTGGCTTTTGAGTCCCGAACGCGAATCCTTTAAGCTTGAAGCCCTTGCCGAACGCAGGCTCGGTTTAAAGGGGGTGGAGTTCAGCGACATTGTGCCCAAGGGGGGAACCTTTTTTGACGTTCCCCTCGATAGGGCCGCCGATTATGCCTGCGAAGATGCCGACTTTACACTGCAATTATGGGCAATGCTTAAAGATGAATTGGATAAATCCGGTTTGGCCGATTTGTTTTACAATCTTGAAACCCCGCTATTGCCGATTTTAACGCAGATGGAAATCCGCGGGATTGCCGTAGAAAAACAAAAGCTTGCCGATTTTTCGGTTGAACTGGAAACGAATATTGCAAAAACGGAGCGGGAAATATACGATTCGGTAGGGCATGAATTCAATATCGCAAGTACCAAACAGCTGCAGGAAGTTCTTTTTGTAGAACGTAAATTGACCGCCGTAAAAAAAACAAAGACGGGATTTTCAACCGATACGGGCGTCCTTGAAGAACTTGCCGCTTGGGATCCGGTGCCGAAAAAAATCCTCGAATACCGCACGCTCAGTAAACTTAAATCGACTTATGTAGACGCACTTCCCGCCCTTGCCGACGAAAACTCGCGCATACACACCAGCTTTATACAAACGGGAACCGCAACGGGACGGCTTTCGAGCCGCGACCCGAACCTGCAAAATATACCGATACGTGAAGAATCGGGGCGGCGCATACGTTCCGCTTTTACCGCCCCTCCGGGCCGGGTACTGGTATCTGCGGACTATTCGCAAATCGAACTGGTTATTTTAGCCCACTTATCTCAGGATAAAAACCTCTGCCGCGCTTTTAATGAGGGAACCGACGTTCACCGCGCAACCGCAGCCCTTATCTTCGGCATTACACCGGAAGAGGTAAGCCCTGACCAAAGACGGACGGCAAAAATAATCAATTTCGGTGTTATGTACGGCATGAGCGCTTTCAGGCTCTCGAACGAATTGGGTATTCCGCGCACGGCCGCTAAAAACTTTATCGATTCTTATTTTGCAACCTATGCGGGTATTCAGGAATTTATACGGCAAACCGTGGAGACGGCGGAAAAAAAGGGATATGTCGAAACCCTTATGGGACGGCGCCGTATGATACCCGCAATCAACAGCAAAAATAAAACGGAAAAAGCGGGAGCCGAACGCATAGCGGTCAATACGCCTATCCAGGGTTCGGCTGCCGATATAGTCAAAAAAGCGATGATTGCAGTACACCATGGGCTTTCCCGCGAAATTCCGGACGCACAGATTTTATTGCAAGTACACGATGAATTGATTTTGGAATGTCCCGAAAACCGCGCAAAAGAGGCGGCGGCCCTGCTTCGGCGCGAAATGGAAGGAGCGGTTACGCTTTCCGTTCCGTTAAAGGTAAGCGTCGAATACGGCACAAATTGGGGAAGCTTTCATTGAGCGATACATTGACGGCTGAAATAAAGTTAATCGGTTTGACGGGGCCGATGGCTGCGGGGAAAAATGCCGCCGCCGACATTTTACGGGAAAAGGGCTTTGTCATTTTGGATGCCGATGTTATGGCACACGGCGTTTTGGATGCGATAAAGGACCGGATTATACATCTTTTTTCAGAAGACGCTCGGCGTCTTGACCTCGAATTAACCGACAGCCGGGAAAATCTTAACAGGAAAAATCTCGGACGAATTGTGTTTCAAAACCCCGAAAAGCTCTCCCTCCTTGAAAGCCTTGTTCATCCTGCCGTCAATGCCGAAGCGGAAAAACACATTACCGAAAATCCCGGCCAAAGCTTTGTTATCAATGCCGCGCTTTTGCATAAAATGCCGCTTATAAAGCAATGCAATCTTATACTATATATCGATGCTCCCGCCCTTATCCGTTTAATACGCGTCCGTAAACGCGATAAACTCGCTTTTAAGCATATTGCCGAACGTTTTTCCGCTCAAAAAGAAATCTTTACTAAATGTAAAAACCGAAATGCCGATATATATAGAGTAGGAAACTCGGGAACTAAAAAGCGGCTGAAAAAAAAGATTGAAGCCGTTTTAAGAGTTTATACGAAAAAAGGATAATAGGCTATGGAAGACAAACGGATATTATGGGTAAGTGCGGCGGTAGGTATTTTTTTGTTGATTATCGTGGGAACCGCTCTTGTGCTTTATGCACCTTCTAAAAACGGCGACGTCCGATTGACCGCTTTGCCGGCGGGAACGGACGAGTCCCGGACACTGCAGCCGCAAAAGCCTGTCCCCGCTGAAGGGGAACAAGGCGGCGCATCTGCGGAAAATCGGGCAGACAGCTCAAGCACGCAAAATGCGGCTCCTGTTTTTTCGGATACGGCAGCTCCCGCCGGTACGGATGCATCAAATCTTGTACAAAGCCGGGATCTTACCGTCATAAGCAATAATACAACCGTATATACCAAGGACGGTCTTACCACGATTGACCTTTCCTCCCTTGCCGAGCGTCCCGAACAAAAACCCGTCGACGTTCCTCAGGGTATGCAGCTGGCACCCGATGTAAAAACCCTTGTGCCGATAAATCCTTCGGAATATATGGGCGCACAGCCGATTACACAGCCGAAAACCGCACCGGCACTTAAGCCTGCTCCTGCTCCGAAAACATCCGCCGCTAAAACGACAAGCGTAAAAAAGCCGGCTGCAAAACCGGCCCCGAAACCGGCAGACCGCTATTGGGTTCAAGCCGCTTCTTTTACCGATAAAATGAATGCCGAAACCGCACGCAGTCTTTTAGCGGACGAAAAAATTCCGGCAGAAGTATTCACCTATCAGGATAAAAAAGGCCTTACCTATTACCGTTTGCGTGTCGGTCCCTATACAACCGAAAGTGAAGCCGAATATTGGAACAGCAGAATCAAATTGATTGATCACTTTGCCTCAACGCAAAGCTATGTGACCAATTCATCAAAAACCGTAAAATAAAGGGTATAGGGTGTCTGAAATGTGATTTTTCGGGCGCCCGCCCTAAAAACCTGTAATTTTTTTAAAAAAAAGTCTCAAAAAAAATCGATCTGCCCCAATAAAGATAGTATGAAGTACATACTGTCTTTATTTTTTGCCTTCTGCATTTTTTCTCTGCCGGCACAGCCGCCTCCCCTATCCTTTGCAGCCTCATTGTATGCGCCGGATTTCGCAGATACATCCTGCTTTTTCGCATGGAAGCCCTCTCCCTTTTTTTCTCTGTATGCGGGTTCCCTTTCTTTCGGCGGCCTGTGGACATCTTTTTCTTCTCCGCTTTCATCCTCCGCGGGAGTATTAAACCAGAAAAAAACGGAAAAATCCGCCTTCCATATAAGAGGCGCGCCCAAGGGACTTTTTCCGTTGTACTGCGCAGTCGAAACCGTTTTTCCGGGGGGAAAATTTACCGCCTTTGCCGGCTGTGAAAAAAAATCGGAATACCGTCTTCAAACGGGGGCAAGCCTCATATTCCCTTTCAGCCTCAAAAAAACGCTTTATACAAAAAAAGCCGATGCGCAAGGATATTGGGCCCTTGCATGGAAGCGGGTCCATATTGATGCTCCGCACAGCTTTTCATGGTTTACCGAACAGCCTCCCTTTAAATCATTTTATGCGCACACCCTTATCCAAAGCTTTATGATTAAAGGAAACACATTCGGACTTTCGGGCGAAACCGGATGCGCTGAAAATCCTTACGGCGCCCCCGCTTTTTTTATACGCGCCGACATCTTTCAAACGGCAGGCATTTTTTTCTGCAATGCGGGCTTTTTTTGGTGTTCAAAAGATTATCTAAAACAAAACGGCTCGTTCGAACAAAAACGTATACAGGCTTCTTTAAATCCCCGGCTGACCTTTATGCTGCCGCTTTTTTTTCCCGATACGATACGCTGCGAAGCAAAAGCCGAAATCTTTTATAAAAGACAATGGTTTATGGAAACCGGGGCGGCTCTGACTTTACATGGAAAATGCTGTACCCTTAATACCGACGTGCGGTTTCCCTCCGTCGGCTTTACAAACACAAAAGAAAAATACCGCCCCGCTGCACAAAAAACCGCCGATTGCACTCTAAAGACAAAGCTTGATTTTTTTCAAACCTATGCGGATTTTTTCAAATGCAAATGGTCGGCGGGCGGAATCTGCACATTTGCAATGTCCGCTCCGGCATCGCAGCTTGTAAAATCCTACGGTTTTAATGCGGGTTTTAAGGTGTCCCTTAAAATAAAAACGGGCATGCGCGGTACGGTTTCATTGTCCGTTCAAACGGATGTGCCCGCGGCAGCGGTACGTATCAAAACGGGAGCCGGGGCGGAGCCGGCATTGCACCTTAAAGACAAAGCGCGTTTTGCTTCGGGCGTAAACGCCGAATTTTTGTTAAAAAGAGGAGTTTTACAAAAGGCCGAATACCGCCTGCATGTAAAAATCAGATATAATTAAAAAATCGATACGCGTATATTTTGAAAACCGGGCAGGATTCTTTACCGTCCGCTTCGCTTGCAGAGCACGGTCCATTGCGCTATACTTAAACGGTTATGATTCAATTCCCCGATTATACTCAATCGCTTATAAATATCGTATCGTCGGCGGCAGGCTATTTCGGTATACCCTGCGCCCATCCCCCGCTTGACTGCCTTGAAGAAATGCTTCAAGGAGGCCGCTACCGGAATATCGTATTGCTTTTATTCGACGGCTTGGGCTGTTCCGTTTTGGAAAACCATTTGGATAAAAGCGCTTTTTTACGAAAACACTTTGTTCGCTCCGTATCTTCGGTATTTCCGCCGACAACAACCGCCGCAATAACTTCGGTGGAAACGGGTTTAACGCCGATTGAGCACGGGAGGCTGGGCTGGACGGTGTATTTTCCGCAGATAGATAAAAACGTCAATCTTTTTACAAATACCCTCAAAGATTCAAGGGAACAGGCGGAAAGTTATCATGTCGGGAACCGCTTTATTCCGACCGAAACATTGGAGCAAAAGGCATCCCTCAAAGAGGAACCGCAATTTTATACGGTGTCGAAATTCGGCACAACAAAGGTGCAAAACTCAAAACAAATGTTCGACGAGGTATTCCGCTTATGCAATGAACCCGGTCGAAAATACATCTATGCATACAACGAAAAGCCCGACAGCATTATGCACATAAGCGGAACCTACAGCCTGCCGGCGAAACTTTCGGTCAGACACATAAACCGTTCCGTTCAGCGCTTTTGCCGCCGTTTAAAGCAAAGTCCTCAAGGCCGCGATACCCTCGTACTCGTAACCGCCGACCACGGCCATATTCCGATACGAAACATCGAGTTGACTTCTTTTCCGGCATTGGAAGCTATGCTTATGCGCCGCCCGTCTATAGAACCCCGTGCGGTTAATTTTTTCGTCAAGCCCGAATATCTCGGCGAATTTCCGAAAGCGTTTGCCGAATGCTTTAAAACGGTTTTTGCAGCCGATATTTTATCGGCAAAAAAGGACGGCCGGCTCACCGAATGTTCCGGTCAAAGGTTTTCGAAGTCGGCCTCCGGTTTGGAAGTCGACTTTGTCCTGTTTTCAAAGGAAGAAGTTTTCAAAACAAAACTTTTCGGAAAAGGCATTATACATCCCTCGGTTCACGATTCTTTGGGCGATTATATTGCCGCTGCCTGTTCGGACATTGCCCTCGTAGACAGTGCAAAATCGAATCATTTTAAAAGCCACCATGCAGGCCTTACAGCCGACGAAATGCTCGTACCCCTCATAGCGATACGCTGAACGGCAGGGCCGCCCCCGCAGCGGGGGTCAATCGGTACAATTCAATTCGGCAAGGCTTTCGGCGGTTTTTACAATATCCATACCTTTTGTAAACTGCAGGCAGGTGCCGCTCGGATAACGCACCTTTTGCGCCCATTCAAGCGGAATGCCGTCAATCGAATATTTTGCCCCCATAACGGCACCGACAACAGCTCCGATAGTATCGGCATCGCGGGCAAAGTTTCCGGCAAGTACGACGGCGGATTTAAAGTCCTTATTCATAAGCTTAAGGCAGCCGAAAGCCGCAGGTATGGCCTCGGCGGTTGTCGCCCAAGTACTTGCACGGCATGCATCGTGCATTTTCATCCATGATGAAATAATATCGTAATCGGCGTATTCAATTATCTCAAAAACCTTTTTCATGTTGTAAAAAAGCCATGAGTCTTCGGGTACGGGCATCAGGGCGGCTTCAAAAATTTCGTCCATAGTTCCGTCGGCCATAGCAACCGCAACGGCAGCGGCTACCGCCTGCGCTCCCCATATACCGTCACCGGCATGACTTATTTCGGCTTCAATTTGTGCAAGGCGAATCGCCTTTTCAGGATCGCCTGCACAGATAATACCTATGGGCGGAATACGCATGGCGCTTCCGTCGCTCATATGAAAAGTGGAATATTTTCCCGTAAGCGGCGGAAGCAGCCCGGCCCGTAAATTATCCGCCGCGGCTTTTTCGCTTGCACCGCCGCGTTTATATTCATCCTGCACAACGACATCTTCCATCCATGAGCGCACAACTTCTTCGCTTGTTAATTTCCCCCTGCACCTTATAAGGGTTTTTGCGGTTAAAAGGGCAAATTCGGTATCGTCGGTACTCCACGCCGAAGCCGAAGTAAAATCGGTTATAAAACCGTAATTTTCGCGGTTTGCCTGCATGCGGGCGGCATCTCCGAAGGAATCTCCGATTGCAAGCCCGATAAGCGAACCGACGGCACGCTTAGTCAATTGCTCACGGTTATTTAAAACATCCTTTTTATTAAGCATATATACTCCCATAAAATTAATAGACAGCCTTCTTTTACGGCTTTTCGCTGACGGAAAAAGCGTCAAAAGAACAGCGGCCTCCTCTCATAAGGCAAAGGCCTGTCATGCCGTAACTCAAGCTTTTATCATACGCTTCCAAAAGCGTTTCCCCGTCGACGGAAAAACAAAGTTTATCGGCGGCGGCGGAAAATGAAAAGCCATACGTTTTGCCGTTTTCTATTTTAAAATCGGTGCGGGCCAGGGTTTTAAGCTCGGTACCGTTTTTCAGCAAAATCGCAGCTCCCCTACCGTCAAAGCCCGCATAATAGCCGCGGCGCGCGCCCTGAACCCGAAGCGATACCAAGGCGGAATCTCCGCGATAAAGGCATAGCTTTGTTTCCGTTTTTACATCGCGCATAAAATAGTTGCCCGTAAAAGCTTCGGCATCGTTAAGACACAAACAGTTTAACCTGCCGTCTTCCAAAGTCCATGCCCCCCGGTTAAACGAAAAAGGTGTAATCGAAGCGAATTCCGCATACTGTTTTTTAAAGTCGATATAATAATCGGCCTTACCGCTTACGGCAAAGCTTTTTAAAGTTAACACTCCGAAATCCCTTGCCTTTGCAGGAGAGCCTCCCTCAATAATCAAACCTATTTCGTCGATGAGAGCCCCGTCAACCTGCGGTATCGCAAAACTTATATGCGTGTCGGCCGTATCTCGGTCGCGCCGTATCATTCTGTCGATTTTTATAATATCGCCTTGAGTACTGCGTACATAGGGGTAAATAATCACCGCTTCACCCTGAATTCGGTTAAGCGCATACACGATATCGACGGTTTGTCCCGGATAGACGGTCGGAGAAAAGACGGGCATATAACGCTCATCGTCAAAATCGTTTCTGCGGTAAAAGCTCTTGTAAAACAGCCGCGAAGACTGCGGGCGTACAAGACGGTCGAATAACACTTCCAAGCCCTTACCCGTATTTTTCATGCGGAATAAATTTTCATCGGAAAGCCTAAAACCGTGGGTACTTCCGGGAAGGGAAAAATCGAAAAAAAGTTCCCCCTTTGCATAAGCCGGTTTTTCGGTGTTAAAAGCGAGCGAATACAAATAGCGCGCATATGAGGGAATATCGAGGATATTCAAATAACCGCTGATGCCCGAAAGCACTATAAAATCGTTAATCGGCTTTCTGTAATGCCCGGGAATGTCTTCAATGCCGCCTGCAACCCCGAGGATTGTTCCCACGTTTCCTGCATTGCAGTCGGTATCCCAGCCGGCCATTGTCGCAATTTCAATTCCCCTTGCACAGCTTTTACCGTAAATGAGGGCCATAACGCATACGCCGGCATTCGGGATAATATGGCATACGCCGCGGTACTTATCGTAACCGTAGTTTTTATGCAAAAAATCAAGGCAGTCTTCCCATGAAGAATCGCCGTGTTCTTTTTGAAAAGAAAGCACGTCGGTAACAACCTTGTAATATACCGAAGAAGGATGAACATATTTTAAAGCTTCGTCTATAATTTCAAAAACATCCGCAGTATCGAAGGCTTTTGCAATACAGGCGGCAATAAAAGCCGCTCCTTCCAAACCTTCTTCATCATGGGATACGGAAGCGGCAGCCCGGGCAAAAAAAGCGGCTCGCTCGGGTTTGGAAGGATTTACAAGACCCCATGTGTCTATAAAAATCTGGCCGCCTATCTGATCGGCAACAAGTTTTCCGTTAACCTCGGAACTTCCCGAACGCGGAGCGCAAATGCCGTTTAAAAGATTTAAATAGGCGGTGTGCTCGGTCGATATGCCGTAACCGCCCCACCAAAACATACCGATACCTTCGCGCGTATAATTAAGCCAAGCGTCGGCTACGGCAGCGGCAACCGAGCGCCCTTGCGCTTCACGGTCCGCTGCAGATACCGTTTTCCCGTCCCCTGCACATTCGGGAAAATCTTCAAGCGCACGCAAAAAATAAACGGGGCCGTTCGCATCGTCATCGGCGGCAAAATTTTTAAAAGGTTTTACATAATCGGTTATCGTCCCGTAAAATTCCTTTATACGCTCGCGCGTCCAGAGGGTCGGTTCAACGGGCGCTCCCAGCCGGATTCCGGCATTCATGCCTAAAAATCCGGCATATATTTTTTCCAGGTATTTGTGTTCTGATAGGGTATTCATAGCGGATCGGAACTTCCTTGTATTCTAAGATAAAGATATCGGCCCGTATCACGGAACAGGCCGATACCTCGACGTTTTTTACTTCAATACGGATGCCAAATAATCCGATATTTTATTTCCGCCGGCCTTATTCCACTTTTCGATAAATTCATCATAATCGGAAACGGGTCTTACACCGCGGATAATATCGGTTGAATACTCGGTGTATAATTTATCCATTGCGTCTTTTAAAGGCAACAGGTCTTCCGGCAATATGACGTTTTTATCGGCGGCAAAATATTTTTGTGCGGCTTTAAGAGAATCGATTGCAGGCCGGGTTAAAACTTCACCCTGTACCTTGCTTAAGTCCAAACCGTTCATCGTAGGCCAGAACTTTGCCCACCATGAGGGAAATTGTTTGGTCAGCACGTATGTGCCGTCTACCAGGTTATAGTGAATACCTTCCAAGCCGAGCTTGTCGAGGATACGGCCTTCCGGACTTGCCATATAATCCAAAACCGCCCATGCAGCGTCTTTAACCTGTGACGAAGCGTTAATCGCAAAACCTCTTGACTCCTTTGTAACATCTACGTTTTGATAGGCTTGACCGATTCCCTTTGCAGGAGGAAGCACTGTCAATTTTTTGCCCTGAGCGCCTATCATCTTATTGTTGTAGACGTTTACAACATCGCCTGCAGTACCGGCAACAAAACCGGCCGTTCCTTCGTAAAAAGCCTGTTCCATCGTATCCCAAGCCTTGGTTACATATTCACGGTCAAGCAAGCCTTCTTTATACAGCTTTGCATAAAAGGCAATTTTATTTTTATTTTCCTCGGTTGCAACCGAATACACCCATTTACCCTTTTGCTTGACGATTGTCGCGCTGACACCGAAGGCGTGATTAAAGACGGAGTCAAGCTTTAATATCCCGCCGTCGGTTGTAATCGGCCACTTGCACAAGCCGGTTTCTTTCATCTCTTTAAAAAGCTCATAATAGTTATCTACCGTAGGGTTTTGCATAAGAGCTTTTCCGCTTTTTAATTTTTGAAACCAGTCTTCCCGCATAACCGGAATCTGAACACGAGGCGGAGCAAGCCACATCAAATAGGGATAGTTGGCCATTGCGGCTTTGTTGTGTTCACCCATGATATTTTTTACATGAACCGATTTTTGAATATAGGGGGTTAAATCTTCAAATAAACCTTCTTGCGCAATCGGCAGGTCTCCGCCCTGAAAATAAATAAGGTCGGGAGATATTTGTCCCGTTCGGAAGGCAATCGGAACAACCGACTTATACGAGCCCGTGGGAGCCGAAAGAATAACAAGGTCGATGAACTTTCCTTGAGCGGCCAAACCTTTTTCTATTTTTTCTTCCAAAGCGGAAAGCAGGGCGCCGTCCGTTATCGGATCCACATCCTTACACATGTAGGTTACCTTAACGGGTGCACCTTCACTGCCGAAATTTCCCGAGCCCTTATCTTTGGCACCTCCGGCAAAGACAAGTGCGGCGGTGCAAAGCGTAAAAAGCACCGACAATAAAACCTTTTTCATAAAAACCTCCTCGTTTTTAGCGAACTCACTAAAAAGCAGCCGGCTTTTCAGTCGAGCCTGTTTATTCTTTTATTCCTCCGGCCATAACGTCCTTATGATAGAATTTAAGGACGAAGGGATAGAGTAATAAAATCGGAATTATAGCCACAACAATGGTTGCGGACTTTAGAGCGCCGTAATCTATACGCGCCAACTCATTGTAATCGTAGAGATTTTGCTGACCGATAATCGACACCGTATCTCCCAGTACGACGAATTGCCGTAAAATGACCTGCAAAACGGTATCGGTCGTCTTTTTGGTTAAATAAATGCTTGCCCTAAAATACTCGTTCCACCTTACGACGGCATAAAACATCGTGATTGTCGCCACACCGGATTTTGCCAACGGGAAAAAGACGGAAAACAACATGCGCATATGAGAACAGCCGTCTATCACCGCCGCTTCGACAAGGGATTGAGGAACCTTTTCAAAATACCTCATCATAATAATCAAATAATAAACGTTTACGGCCGTAACCAAAATAACCGCCCACTTGGATCCCATCAAGCCGAGTCTTTGTACGGCAAGATATTCGGGAACAAAGCCCGTGTCGAAAAGCATCATAACGATTAAAAAAATCATTATCGGTTTTTTCAAGGTTAAACGCGGCCTGGTTAATACATAGGCGGCCGTTGCCGTAAGCAAAATATTCAAAGCCGTTCCGAGAACCGTAATTACAACGGAATTCCATAAAGCCGGGACCAAAACCGGATGATTAAAGACTATTTTATAATTTATAAAATCAAGGCCGCGCGGAATGATTTCCAAGCCCTTCATAAAAACAGACCGCTTCGGATCCGAAAAGGACTTTGCAAAAATATGCAGCAAAGGAATAATCATCGTTAAGGAGAGAAACAACAGAATGATTATCAAAAACGTTTGTACAAGATAAGAGGATTTATGTTTTTTCATTTCCACACCCCTTCTCCGGTAAATTTTTTACTCGTTACATGGGTTACCAAAACAAGGACAACTCCTATCAACCCCTTGATTAAACTCGCCGCAGTCGCCAACGAATACTGTCCCCCTTCTATACCGATACGATAAATATAGGTATCCAAAATATCGACGGTGCTTTCAACCGCGGCATTCGAAAAGTTCAACACCTGATCAAAACCCGCATTCAAAAAAAAGCCCAGGTTTAAAATAAACATCGTAATCATCGGCGTTACCAAGGCGGGAAAAATAATATGTCCGATGATTTGTCTGCGGTTAGCCCCGTCTATTTCGGCGGCCTCATAGAGCGTTTCATTTATCGAAATAATCGCCGTGTAAAAAATAATCGAATCCCAGCCCAAACTCCGCCACCCTTCGCAGAGCATTAAAATCCAGCGGATTGCATTTCTGTCGGTCATGTAATCAATCGGTTCGCCGCCGAAAAAAGAAGCAAGCTGATTAACGCTTCCGCTGAGCGAAAGGGCGCTTATCCATATACCGGCGATAACAACCCATGATAAAAAGTGCGGAAGATAACTGACCGTTTGAACGTATTTTCTGAATAAGCCGTTTTTAACCTCATTCAAAACGAGGGCAAAAATAACAAAAAAGGGGAAAAGCAACACATACTTCATAAAGCTTATAATCAGCGTATTGACAAGAATCTGTGCAAACGCCGAGCTGCTGAAAATCATCTTAAAATACTTTAAGCCGACAAAGGGCCAGTTTCCGCGCGCACGGAACTGAAAAAAGGCAAGGCGCATATTGATGACGGGAAGTACTTTAAACAATATAAAATACAGCATTGTCGGAAACAAAAGCGCATATAAAACCCGTTCCGCCCAAATTCTTTGTATTACCGTTTTGTTTTTCACAGCTCCTCCTTTTTCCGCCGTTTCCTTCCGCTGTCCTTTAAGGTATCATCAATTCCATAAGCGGAGCATGCTGCTGCGCCCCGTATACATCCCTGTCCAATGAGGTGCCCGAAGATATGTTCCGGTTAAAAGTTATTTTAATCCCCTGCGCATTATCGAAAAAGACAATACACACAATATCTTTTTTATCGAGATTATAGAGGGCACATATCGTTTCTTCCGTAATTACTCCGCTGTTTTTTACGCGCTCATAGGCTTCCTTACGTGTAAACAATACATCCAAGGTAATCATAAAGGGGCCGGAGTTTTTACTGCGCAGCATCTTTGCCAAATCAACCAATTTATCGGCCATCAGATAAACCTCCCCGCAGCGGGCTCCCATTCTTTAATCGGGAAATACTCAAGCGGATTATCCGTTTCCATAAGGTGATACACGCTGAACCTGTATACCTTTCCGAACTCGACATCGCTGGGAGCAAAGGGAAATGCAAGATTTCCCGCCGTCGATTTACGTCCCTCGTAACCGTAATGCATAAAGGTTGACCGCAAAGACGCGCACACTGCCGAAGCTTTTTCCTGCGTATCGGCAAGCACTTCAAATAATACGCATACCTCATAGGGGCTTTGTTTTGCACATTCACAGCTGCCCATAACGCCGTCAATGCCGTAGTTTATAAAATTGATTGTATAACTTTCGCGCGGCAATTCGGCATACTGCTTTACAACGCTTTCGGTTACCGCATCTTCGACTTCGCTTAACTTTTCTATTAAGAGCGGATCGCGGATGCCGGCAATGACGAAGGTACGGTACGAATCAAAGCTTGCACCTTCAAGCTTTACCGTATAAGTGCAGTCTTTTTTCATACGGCTTCCGCTTACACGCACGGTATTTTCTCCGCTTTGAACGAACTCGCAGCCGCTTAAATCCATATCAACTCCGGGACCGTGAAGAAGATAGGGGTGGTCCTTTTCATAAAAAGTATGGGCCGCAACGCTTAAGGGCGTACATTTTCTGTTTGTATCGCAGGGGTATACTTCAAAACAATCTTCATAGACAACGCCCGTCATACAATCCTTTGTGGTACCCGGATCGCAGCACAAGGCGCCGCATTCAAGTACCTTTCCCATATGATAACAGAGGGCGGCGTCAAAACCTCTTTGTATACCGACGGCCGCAAAGGGAGCCGGATCATAGGCCCTGCCGCCGATAATCAAACGGTACCCCTCATCAAGGGCTTTTACAAAGGGTTCGGCCCCCATTTGAGCGACAACTCCCGTACAGGAATCGAGCACCTCTTCGGTAAGCGGCGGCACATTCGAACCGAGGGGGCTTACCTTATTGTACCTGATTTTTTCGGCTATTATTTTGTTCGGAATATCCGCATAAATCACACAGGTTTTTACCGGCTTAAGCGCGTTTTCCTGAAAAATTTCATGTACAATATCGAGGGTCCATTCGATATGCTCTTTTCCGCCGCTTCCTCCGGCCGAACCGATGATAAGCGGAATATCTTTTTCACAAGCACCCAGAATAAGAGCCGCCAAATCTTTTTTTGCCGCACGGCGGCTTACAATGGCGGTTTTTGCACCGAGTTTATGAGGTCCCGCATCGGTTGAACCTGCATCCACCACTATGGCATCCGGATTATCGGCCAAGCCGGCCTTTAAGGATTCCGAGGGAAACCCGTAACCCAGAATTCCGCAGGGCGATAATATTTTAACGGCTTTCATACGGCCTCCCCGAAAAAGCGGCAACGGATTCCCGCTCGATTAAAACCGGCTTTAAAAATCGGCTTTTAACTTTTTTTTCTCCGGCAAGCATATCGAGCACCATGCGCGCCCCGTACTCGCCTATCTTTTTTTTCGGTTTTGCAACAGTCGTTATTGCGGGATTTACCATAGCGGACATTTCAATGTCGTCCAATCCGATTATAGAAACATCGCCGGGTACGTTGACCCCCAGCTTGACGGCTTCATTGATAAAACCTATTGCAACCGAATCGTTTCCGGTAACAATGGCCGAAGGTTTGTCCTTCATTTGAACAAAATGCCGCGCAAGCTTTACGCCGCTTTCAAACGAAAGCTGCAGGTTAAAGTGCCGGTCATCCCGCAAAGGAAGTCCGTGTTTTTTCATAAAACGCTTATAGGCAATATAGCGCTTATTGCGGTTAATGCCTTCAATATCCGTGCGTAAAGGGCTGACAAAGCCGATATCGCTATGCCCTTTCGCCAGTAAATATTCCAAAGCCGTGGTTACCGCCTTTGCGGCATTTGTACCGACTTTTTTATAGATACCGTCCGCTTCCGTGTCGCCTAAAAGCACAACCGGACAATCCAAGCCTCTGAACGCTTCGGCCGGGTCCAGCTCGGGTGCATTTATCATAATCGCATCAACCTTGTTTTCTTTGGCAAGCTGAATATATGTAATTTCGCGTTCTTTTTGCCAATCGCTGTTGCCGAGAAAAACGCTGTAACCGGCCTGATCGAAAACGTTTTGGGCGCCGCGCGCAACTTCGGCCCAAAAAGGGTTCGTTATATCGGGAACGACCAGAAGCACCGTTAAGGATTTTTTAGTACGCATTGCGGTTGCGGTGCGGCTTTTAACAAAATTATATTCTTTTACAACCGCCAATACTTTTTCGCGCGTCTTATCGCTTACACCGTAGCGGACTCCGGACAACACTCTTCCCACAGTGCTTTTGGAAACGTGAGCTTTTTTCGCAATATCGACGATAGAGTCCATGTCTTTATCCTTTTTTGGGAACGTTCCCTAAAATCATGATAGCATGCATTTTTTTTTAAAGCAAGTTTTATTTTTTCGATTTTTACATTTTTACCGAAAAAGGCCTTCGTTTTTTCGACTTGCACGGATAGAGAAAAGCGGTGTATAATACTTCCTATGAATACTCAAAATCGTAAACTGACATGGAAAAACTATTTGGCATACGGAGCTGCCGATTTATACGGAGGCGGCTGTTTTTTTATCGTAACGACCTTTTCAATGTATTATTTGGTAAACGTCGTCGGACTGCACCCCCTTCTGGCGGGCCTGATTCCCGGAATCGGAAAGTTTTGGGATGCGGTATCGGACCCCCTTATGGGTTACATTGCGGATAATACCCCGCAAAACCGCTTCGGTAAGCGGCGGGTGTGGTTTTTGGTATCGATTATACCGATAGCATTATCTTTTATGTTTATCTGGTTTCCCGCAAATTTTGAAAGTCAAACCGGAAAATTTATTTTTTACACAATAGCCTATATAGCCTTTTTTACGGTATCCACGGTTTCATATATTCCTTATGCAGCCCTCAGTGCGGAAATGACACAGTCTTTTTCCGAGCGCAATAAGCTGAATACATCGCGATTGATGTTTTCGTTTATAGCGACCTTATTGGGCGGACTTTTGGCGCAGCCGATTATCGACAGCTTTCACGGCAGCAAGACGGGATATTTTGCCATGAGCTGTGTATTCGCCCTGATTTTCGCATTGCCGTGGATAACGCTCTATTTCGGCACATGGGAGATTCAATCCGTTCAGCACAAAACGGCAAAGGGCGAATCCTTTATTAAAAACTTTTTATCGCTGTTTAAAAACAAATCGTGCAGAATACATATCGCAATGTACGTGTGTTCATACGGAGCCCTGGATATTTTTATGTCGCTCGTATTGTTTTACATGGTTGATTATCTGAACAGGGGCAGTGTCTTTGTGATTGTTCAAGGTTCTTTGCTGATTACAATGATGATAACCCTGCCCATTCACAGCCGCTTTATAAATAAAATAGGACACAAACCCGTCTATATTACGGCCCTTATTATCTTTGCGCTTTCGGTATTTTGTATGGTTTTTCATACACCCGATACCCCTCCCGTTATTTTGATTTTAAATATGGTGCTTATGGGTGTCGGCGTATCGGCGAACAATCTTATACCTCACCAGCTTTTACCCTTTATAAGCGATATTGATAAACTTTTAAGCGGAAAAAGCCGGGCGGGAACCTATTCGGCGGCAATGTCGCTTACGCGAAAGCTGTTTTTGGGTCTTGTCATTATGACCAGTATCGGAGCCATTTTGAACGGCATAGGCTATAAAAATCCCGTGCCCTCGATTTTAACCGAAAATCAGTTTACCGAAGCGCGCGAATTAAGCGTAAAACACGGGCAGGATTTTTCCGCCGTTGAAGCCTATTATGCAAAAGGCGAAGACGGAAACCTGCACTTAAAATACCTTCCGCGAAGCACCGACAGCATTGTAAGCGATGTATACAAGGCGGCGAAAAAACACAGGGGAAGCGCAGAACAAACGGCTTTAAAAGCGGCCGATTTTGAAGATGCCGCCGCGGAACGTTTTTTTGAAGGGAAAAAATCTTTCGCCGAAATTCCGGCAGACCTCTTTGAAGTCATAATTCTCGGCTCTCTAAACCCGAAAAACTTCCGCGACGCCGACATCCTCTTTTTCTTAAAATCGGCATACATAAAAAGCGGCGATTTTTATGTATGCACCGAACCGCAGGATTTTTATTCAAAGGCGGAATTATACGATTTAAAGGTGCTTTTGGAAAAAATCGAATATCCGTATTCGGGTATCGGTGAAGTACGAAAGCCGCTGCAAAAAACATCCACCCTGCACGGAGTCAGGCTCGCCTTTGTTTTAATGCCGCTGGTGATGATTATACTCGGTATTGTCATCGGGCTGACTTTTAAAGTAACGCCTGCAAACCATAAAATCGTACTGGAAGAATTAAAGCGGCTTGAAGAAGGCGGTAAAAAAGAAGATGCTCCGGAAACGACCAAGGCGGTGTGCGAACTTTTAACCGGCCTTCCCTACGGAAGATAGGAGGAATTAACCGCAAGTATCCGCATCTGCCAGCCACGTTTTAAGGGCAAAGGCGGCGGACGGAAAAGCAAGGGGAATTGCGTCAACCGATTCGGCGTCAAAAACGGGGAAAAGCTTGTAGCCCGTTATTTCTTCGCCGTCTTGTGCCGAAAGCTTTTTGTAGAGGCTGCCGCCTTCGGCAAGGTTTATGCGGGCTTCAAAAAAAAGGTCGCAGGTTTTATACACAATGTTTTTATATTCGTAAGTGTTGGGCGCGCTGCAAATATACCGGAGGGAAAGCGGCATCAATCCCGTTTCTTCGCGGCACTCGCGTATGCACGCCTCTTCGGCAGTTTCGCCGGGGTCGCAAAAACCGCCGGGCAGGGCGTAAAATCCCTTGCGCGGTTCTTTGCCGCGTTTTATGCACAGCACACAGGTTTTATCTTTTTCGCGGACGCTTATAATCAGTCCTACCGCCGAAGCCGTGTTGTTGTAAAGCGTAAAACCGCAGGAAGGGCAGCGCCATTTACGCCCGTCCATATATGCAATTTCAGCTGAAGCGCAGTGCGGGCAAAAGTCGAATCGGTTTACGGCATTCATAACACTAGTATAACGATAAAAAAAAGATTATACTAGGGCTATGGATATTTCATTACACAACGTATTGTTTGCATTCGGCTTGACCCTGTTTGCAGGCCTTTCAACCGGTATCGGAAGTCTTTTGGGCTTTATGTCCAAAAAGTTCAATCCGAAGTTTTTAGCCGGAGCGCTCGGTTTTTCGGCGGGGGTGATGATTTATGTTTCCTTTGTCGAAATTTTCTTAAAAGCACGCGATTCTTTGGAAGGGGTATTGGGCGCAAAAGGCGGCTATGTCGGCACGGTTATAGCCTTTTTTGCAGGTGTTGCCCTTATCGCAATTATAGATAAGGTGATTCCCGATGCCGAAAACCCGCACGAAATGAAAATCGTCAAAACATACAGCGAGGGCGCTCACTGTAAAATATCCGAGCGCCAAACCGAAGAATCCAAGCGCCTTATGCGTATGGGTATTTTTTCGGCGCTGGCGATTGCAATTCACAACTTCCCCGAAGGATTGGCAACCTTTATGAGCGGTTTAACCGATCCCGCCTTGGGTATCAGCATCGCGGCGGCAATCGCGATTCACAATATTCCCGAAGGTTTGGCGGTGTCGGCACCCATTTACTACGCAACCAAAAACCGCAAAAAAGCTTTTTGGCTTTCGTTTGCATCGGGATTGTCCGAACCGGTCGGGGCCTTGTTGGGCTTTTTTATTCTGCGGCCCTTTTTTAACGACCTAACCTTCGGCTTGGTATTCGCGGCCGTTGCGGGTATTATGGTCTACATTTCAATCGATGAACTGCTTCCCACCGCCGAAGAATACGGAGAACACCACATCGCTATCGGCGGCCTTATTGCCGGTATGATTGTGATGGCGGTGAGTTTGCTTTTGTTCGCTTAAGTGCGTACAGCACCGCCTAAGCGTGAGTGACACCTCTTAAAAATAGCGGGCGTCCAGCGTTTCGCCGAAAGCTTCGGCACGGCGCAGGGTTTGGCTTATAAGCGGAACAAACAGGGGCAGCATTGAGCGCAGGCGGCTGAAAGGCCGCTTACGTTTTTTTATGCCCCGCCCCGATTTTTCTAAGCTGCGGCGGCCGGCGGTTTTTAGACCGCGGCGCTCATCACTATTAAGACCGCCCCGTATAAGCTGGGTTTTGATGATTTGAGATGCGGTATCGGCTAAAATCGGCAAAAAACGGAATACCAACACAAAGGTAAAAGACAAATACTTTGTTTTTATGCCGAGCTTATCCAGGGGCACAAGCAGTTTTTTAAATCCTTCAAGCAGTTCTCCGCTTTCGCACGAATACATAAAGCCCGTCAATAAAGGAAGGGCGGCTGCCGCGTGTAAAATCGTTGCAGCCGAAAGGCGCAGTTTTGACGGTGTAAGGCTTATGCCTTTAAACGCAGCATACACCGCCTCACCTTCCGCGGCGGGGAAAAAAATGCACTGAAACAGGGCAAACAGTATAAGCCAGGGAACAAACTTTAAAAAGAGGCCGCCGAGCCGTAAAAGCGAAAAACGGGCAATGCGGGCATAGATAAGGGCTATAAGCGTACAAACCGCCAAAGCCCCTATATGCTGTATACACAGGGAAGCGATAAACAGGCTTAAAAAAAGAAGAATTTTTGCAGGAGGCGGCAGTTTGTGAAGCGGGCTTGAAACCTTTGTGTACAAGCCCGACGAGGTACGCCGTAAACCGTCAAGCAGGGAAGTGTCCGCTTCTTCTACGGGCTGCAACCCTTTATCCTGAGCGGAGTTTTTTTTTGCGGAAGAACCGGCAGCGCCCGAAGAACGAGGGGCAGCCGAAGAACGGACGGCAGACGCAAAGCCTTCCTTTTTTACGCGCCCGATATCTATGCGGCGCTCGGCAAAGGCGGCTTCGTCCATACGGTGGGTTGAAAATACCACCGCCTTACCCGATTCGGCAAGAGCGGCTAAGATATTCATCACTTGAAGCCGCGACTTGGGGTCAAGACCTGCGGTCGGCTCGTCAAAAAGATACACCTCGCTTTCAAGGGCGATGATACCCGCAAGGGCAAGTTTACGTTTTTCGCCGCCGGAAAGCGTGTGAATCCTGCGGTCGGCAAAGTCTTTAAAAGGAAGACCGCACATGTTCATCGCCTCTTGTACCCGGCCGCGCAATGTTTCGCCGGAAAGTCCCCGGTTTTGCGGCCCGAATGCAGCATCGTCGGCGGCAAATTCTTCAAATAAAGCGCTTTCGCTTAACTGAAGGGCCAGCACCGGCCTTCCCCTTGCGCTTATGTTTCCGCCGTCGGGCTTTAGAAGCCCGCAGGCAAGCTCAAACAGGGTCGATTTACCCGAACCCGAAGGCCCCGTAATTGCGGTAAGCTCTCCCGCGCGGATATCGAGCGAAAAGTTTTTAAACACTGCCGAAAAATCGGCCGACAAATCGGCAGCCGCTTTCCCTGCCGATGAATCTGCCGCCTTCGATGTCCTATCCGAAGCCGATTTAGTGTTCGCGGTATACGAAAAATCGACGGAAGAAAAGCGCAGAGCACAGGGGGCGTTTCCCTTCTTTTGCACACCCGAAACATTTTCGCGTACAAGGGGCGGAAACAGTGTTTTTATAAAGTTTCGTTTACGTTTCAGTTCGGCAACACTGCCGTCGAAACTCAGCACGCCGTCGTCCAGCACGATAATGCGCTCGGCCCTCAACGCTTCATCGAGGTCGTGCGTAACGTGAATCAGAGTAAGTCCTTCTTTATGCCGTTCGTCCAAAAAATCGAGGACGGTTTCGCGCATGGAAGGATCGGTCATCGCCAAAGCCTCATCCAAAATCATCAGTTCGGGATGCATGGCCGCAATTCCGGCAAGCACCAGTTTTTGTTTTTGCCCCTGAGAAAGAGAGGCGGTTTTTTCAAAACGTGAATCAAAGAGACCGACAAGGCTTAAACTTTCAAAACAGCGTTTTTCTATTACAGGCTTATCCAAGCCCAGATTTTCAGGGCCGAATGCCGTATCGGCGGCCGCGGTTTCTCCGATAATTTGGTTTTGCACGTTTTGAAACACAATGCCTGTAGGTACGGTTAAGGGCGGCACGCTTACACGCGGCTCGTTTTGAAGCGGCGGACTTTCAGCCGATGCGGTATACAATTCTATCCTGCCGGATGTGCAGGGCAAAAAGCCTGCAATAAGGCGGGCAAGCGTACTTTTTCCCGAACCGTTTGCGCCCAAAACGGCAATGTATTCGCCCCGTTCAACCGTAAACGATACGTCTTTTAAAGCGTGAATGCTGCGGTCGGGGTATATAAAACTTACATGTTCGGCGCGCAAATGAATCATAGCTTAAGTATACACATTTTAGCTCTTTAGTGCTATAATTCCCTTATGGCTACACCTCATAACAGCGCCTCAAAAGGCGACATTGCACCCTCGGTGCTTTTACCCGGCGACCCCTTACGCGCACAATACGTTGCCGAGCACTATTTTGACAACCCGCGCCAAGTAACCGCCGTGCGCAACGTACTCGGCTTTACGGGAACATTTCGGGGAAAACCCGTGAGCGTTATGGCTTCGGGTATGGGCGGCCCCTCGGCGGGCATTTACGCATACGAACTGTATTCGTCTTACGGGGCCGAACGCATTATACGAATCGGAACCGCAGGCGGTTTACAGCCTTATTTAAAACTTGCAGATATGGTTTTTGCGATAAGCGCTTCCACCGACTCCAACTACGCATATCAATTCAGGCTTCCGGGAACCTTTAATCCCTGTGCCGACTTTGAATTGCTGCAAAAGGCGGCCGACACGGCAGAAAGCAGGGGCTTCCGCTATCATGCGGGGCAGGTTTTTTCGTCGGATATGTTTTCGGACTACAATGCAATCGGTGCGGTCGAATCGTGGCAGGGTTGGGCGGCGATGGGCTGTCTTGTTCAGGATATGGAAACCTACGCCCTCTACTGCACGGCCGCACGCTTGGGCAAAAAAGCCCTATCGATTTTGACGCACACCGACTCCTGCGTAACCGGCAAGGGTTTGACCAAGGCAAAACGCATGAGCGCCCTCGAACCGATGTTTGAAACCGCTCTTGAGTGTATATAGAATTAAAAACTTCCCCAAAACTTTGTTTTTTTAGGACAATTGTGTTACAATGTTTAAAGAGCGGACATCCTGTTCGCTCTTTAATCCGAGTTTCGCACAGGGTGCGAAACTCCTTACCTATAGCTTTCGCATACATCCGTGTACGGGTCGGAAAGCATATGGGGGAAATACTTACGATGTAAAACATCTGATGCGGGGTTCCGATCGCGTAAAAAAAATCTGCACAAGCGAAGCGCGGAAGCCTTTTTACGCGACGGGTTCACGCATCGGAATTTTTATCTAAGATATTTTCCGCTTACCTACATCTGTGCTGTGCGTTATATTAACTTTTTACGAGGGGCTTTATGCACGGTAATACCGGCACATCTGTTATCTTTTCCGCACAAAAAGGGCACAGGGTACTTGACAAAGCCGAAGCCGCCCCCATAATTACTCAGCACTCAGCACTCAGCACTCAGCACTCAGCACTCAGCACTCAGCACTCAGCACTCAGCACTCAGCACTCAGCACTCAGCACTCAGCACTCAGCACTCAGCACTCAGCACTCAGCACTCAGCACTCAGCACCGGCATAAAAGCTCTCTGCAGAGCAGCTCGCTTTTATGCAACGAGTTTCGGCGGCTCAGCCGGCGAAACTCGCGGATAGCCGGCTGTAAATTTACACTTTCGAAAAATCACACAAACAAGCATTCTCACACCCAAACGCGCAAAGCGGATTTTTCCGCTCTGTGCGTTTTTTTATATTACACAGGTTCAAAACCGAACCTTGCATACAATCGGGCAGGATGTCCGATTGTATGCAAATATCAAGTTTTCCCGCACGTCCGTGGCGGGACTATGAAGGGGAGGAGAGAGTACCGCGGCATTAGATGAAAAAGGCGGTGAGGCATGGGCACCGCGCAAAAAATCTGCACAAGCGAAGCGCGGAAGCCTTTTTGCGTGTGCCCAATGCCTCGATACTATTCATCTTTATGAACGCCGTACTCTCTCCCCCTAACATTTAGGAGGTTTCTTATGAAACACACAAACAAAAGCGCAAAGCGCTTTACAAGTTGGGCGGCAGTACTCACACTTGCCGCATCGTTAGTGATTATGGGGCTCTTTACCGCCTGCCCCAACGCCGCAGGCGGCGGAACAAGTTCCGGCGGTAACACGAGCGGGGGCACAACGCAATCCAAATACACCGTAAACTTTAGCGTAGAAGACGGGAACGGCACACTTACGGCAAAGGTAGACGGCACGGCAATAAACAGCGGCGCCCAAGTGGAAAAAGGCAAAACCGTAACCTTTACCGCAGCTCCCGCAGCGGGCTACAGAATAACAGGCTGGACCCGTAACGGCGGCTACCTGCCCATTGCAGGAAACACTTATTCGGAGCCAATTACCTCCGATGTAACGGTAACGGTTGCCTTTGAATTGGATGTTCCCAACTACACCGTAAATTTTAGCGTAGAAGGCGGCAACGGAACCCTTACGGCAGCTGGCCCTAACGGACAGCCGATTACAACGGGTACCGAAATAGCAAAAGGAAAAAAAGTCCGCTTTACCGCAGTGCCCGCAACAGGCTACATGACCGACAGCTGGACAATCTCGGGCGGCACCTTTGAAGCGGGTACCGGCACCCCTGAAAATCCCCTTGCAAGGGTAACCGTAAGCGCCCCCCTTACGGTAAAGGTGAGCTTTAAGCCGGCTGACTCCATACCGCTTTCAAAATTAATAATCGCAGGCACCGTGCTTAAAGGCTACACGGGCGAAAAACCCAGAGGCATATTGCGCGTACCCGCACACATTACCGAAATTTTCGGCAGCGCTTTTTATGACTGTACCGGCATAACGGAAGTACACCTTCCCGAAAGCCTTACCAAAATCGGCAGCGATGCTTTTTACAATTGCCAGGGTATAATAAAGCTCTCTTTAAGTAAAAACCTTACCCGCATCGGGGAGTATGCTTTTTACAGCTGTAGAAACCTTGAAGGAATGCTCGAGTTCCCCCCGAACCTTGCCGAAATCGGTCGTGGTGCTTTTAACCAATGCTTTAAAGTAAGCGGCCTCGATTTTTCCAAGTGCACACAGCCGCTTACAATTAGCAAGGGTGCGTTTCAAAACTTCAGAATAACAGGCACCGTCAAACTTCCCTCATGCCTTAACTCTTTGGGAGAAGGTGTATTTTGGGGCTGCAATAAGGTAGCACTCTTTGATTTTTATGCGTGCAAAAACCCGCCCCTTACGGCAATCGGCACCAACGCCTTTAACTATACAACAGGCCGCTTTAAAGTTAAAACCGGCACAGGCATAAAAGAACTGCTCACCGCCTCAGGCGTAGATGCAAGCAGAATAGACGAGGAGCCGTAAACGGCATAAAAACTCACGTCCTGTGAGTTTTTATGCTTCAAGTTTGCCTACGGCAAACGGTTTGCCTCAAGGCAAACTCGCGGTATCTATGGCTGTTCCGGCATCCGTGCCGGGACTGTGAAAAGAAATTTCCCGCTTTTCCTACGGAACAACGCGAATGGCGGGTACACGGGCGCGGTGCAAAAAATTCTGCACAAGTGAGGGCGCGTGCGCCCGAACGCGGAAGCCTTTTTGCATCCGCCCTGATGTACCCGCCGATTATCGGTATTTTGGAGGTATGTTATGCTGAAGTACTGTTTACGTGAAAACTTACTCACACCGGACGAAAACGACTACATGGCGCAGGCTGCCGATGTGCGCTCGTTTTCTCTTGACGAAATCATTGACCTTATGATGCAAAAAGGTTCAACCCTGACCAAGGCGGACACAAAGGCGGTGCTGCAAGTGTACGGCGAAGTGGTTTCCGCCCTGATTGAAGACGGCTCTGCGGTAAACACGCCCCTTATGAACACGGCATTGAGCATTACCGGTACCTTTATCGGGGCGGCGGACAGCTTCGACAAAAAGCGCCACAACATCAAACTCAACCTTACGCCCGGCCTCCTGCTTAAAAATGCGCTTACAAAAATCAAATGCGAAAAGACGCAAAGTACCGACACAAACCCCTACATTACCGAAGTTACCGACATCGTATCGGGCAAGGTGAACGAGCTTCTGAGCGCAGGCGGCGTTGTGCAGCTGGTAGGCGCAAGGTTAAAGTTCGACCCCAAAGACGCCTCACAAGGCATCTTCTTTGTACCCGAAGCGGGGGCCGAAGTAAGGGCTGCCGTCATCGCCGAAAACAAACCCGCCCGTCTTATGGCAATCATCCCTGCGGACTTAAAAGCCGGCAATTGGTACATCGAAGTGCGCACAAAGATAATCGGTTCGTCGCAAAAAAGCAAAAGCCTTAAAACGGGCAGATTCGATAAACCGCTTACCCGCACATAAGCTTTGACAAACCGCACAGCCTTCGCCGGTCAAAACACGGAACCTACGGCCGCCGTAGTGCATAACCTACGCCTGCCGTAGCTTATAACCTTCGTCGGTCGTAGGCATTCCGATTATAACATTAAAGCTGCTTATACTCGGCGACCATTTCACCTATGCGGCGCAGGGCTTCTTTGATTTTTACAATGCTTGTTGCATAACAACAGCGGATAAAGCCTTCGCCGCCTGAGCCGAACACCGAGCCGGGAACAACGGCAACCCGATGTTTTTCTATCAATTCGGTTGCAAACTCTTCGGAAGTTAAACCGCTGAAGCGGATATCGGGGAATATATAAAACGCGCCTTCCGGCTCTGCAACTTTAAGCCCCATATCGCAAAAAGCCTTGTACATAAGGTTGCGCCGCTGGGCGTAGGATACGCGCATTTTTTCCACTTCGCCCATACCGGAACGAAGGCCTTCCAAAGCTCCGTACTGGCTCATAATCGGCGCGCAAATCGACGAATACTGGTGCAGCTTATGCACCTGCTCCATCAAGTCGGCCGGGCAGCAAATAAAGCCTATGCGCCAGCCGGTCATCGCAAAGGATTTTGAAAATCCGTTTAAGATAATACTGTACGGCTTCATGCCCGGAAAAGAGCCTATTGAACAGTGTTTGTGCTCGTCGTAAATCAATTCGCAGTATACTTCGTCCGACAATACCCATATTTGATGCTTTTGCACCAGGGCGGCGATTTTTTCCAGCTCGTCGCGCGGAATAACGCGGCCGGTCGGGTTGCTCGGCGAACAAATCATCAGCGCCTTTGTTTTAGGCGTTATCAGTTTTTCCACCGATTCGGCGGTAGGATAAAAACCCGTTTTGCCCGTATCCAAGTGGACGAGCGTTACGCCGCACAGGGCCGCTAAAGGCTGATACGAAACATAGCAGGGCTCGCAAATAATAATTTCGTCGCCCGGATTTAAAACCGCACGCAATACCGCGTCTACGGCTTCCGACACGCCGACGGTAACAAGAATTTCGTTTGCGGGATTGTAGTGTAAATCGTATTTTGTAAGGTAGCCGGCAATCGCTTGGCGCAGTTCCTTTAAGCCCCAGTTCGACGTGTAAGAGGTATGTCCCTGCTCCAAATGATAAAAAGCTTCTTCCCTGATAGTCCAAGGCGTGGCAAAGTCGGGTTCGCCGACACCCAAAGAAATAATATCGTCGCGGCCGATAATCAAGTCGAAAAACTTGCGTATACCCGACGGGGGAATATCCTTCATAAGGGAAGAAAAGCGGTCGCTTCTGGTGTTTTGTTCCATATTATGCGGTTACCCCTTCGCGGCCGTCCGTTTTTTCGCTTACGTATACGACGTCGTTTTCTTTATACGTTTTTAAAATAAAGTGCGTTTTGGTGCTGCGCACTCCTTCAATCGTGGACAGTTTGCGCGCAACAAAAAAGGCGACATCCTGTAAGCTTTCGCCTTCGATAACCACTTTTAAATCGTAGCCGCCGCTCATAAGGTACAGGGCGCGCACTTGCGGAAAGCGGTAAATGCGCTCGGCAAGAGCGTCGAAGCCGTGTTCGCGCTCCGGCGTAACCTGAATTTCTATTTCGGCGCGCACGGAAGCGCCTTCGCCGTTTATTTTTTCGGGGTTTACGATTGCGGCATATTTTAATATAACGCCCTCTTTTTCGAGGTTTTGTATAATCGCCCGAACCTCTTCAGGCGTTTTTTTTGTCATAACGGCGATGTCTTCAGCCGAAATGCGCGCATCGGCACGCAGTAAATTCAAGATTTCTTCCATACCGGAACAATACCGATTTTACCGACTTTTTGCAAGGCGTGTTTATCTCAAAATTAAAATCATTGAAAATATATAAAAAAAACGATATACTTCAGTAAATTATTTCGGAGAGTTTTATGACTGATAAAAAATCACATGAAAAATTGCTTAAATCGGTTTTTACCGCCCTTTTTGCGGCCTTGATTGCCGTAACCGGTTTTATTTCGATTCCCCTTCCCGGATCTCCGGTGCCCATCGTATTACAAAACATGATGCCCGTTTTGGCGGCAGCCCTTTTGGGCGGCGTGCAGGGAGCGGGAGCGGCAGGTCTCTTTTTGCTTGCAGGAATGCTGGGACTTCCCGTATTTGCCGGAGGCCGCGGCGGAATGGCAATCATCCTCGGTCCGACGGGCGGCTTTTTAATCGGCTATTTTTTGGCCGCTGCCGCTGCGGGATTTTACATAGGTAAACCCTCGGCTGAGCATAAAACCGCCCTGCACAGAATTATTTTGGGCACTCTTTTAGGCTTTGCCTTCATTTATATTCCGGGTATAGCCCAATTTATCAAAGTTACCGGAAAAGGTTTTATCGAAGCCCTCAGCCTTGCCTGCATACCCTTTTTGCCCGGTGACGGCTTAAAAGCGGTGTTAACCGTTGTACTTGCGGTAAAACTCAGACCCGTTATTGCCCGTTACTTATATAAGGATACGGACCTCGGCGCATGAACAAAAAAGCGGCAATAAGGGTTGAACATATAAGCAAACGCTTTTTCAGGCCCGACCCCCTGTACGGTTTTGAATATGCCGTACATGCCGACCCTACAAGCGGCAGTGACGCGGCCGCAGCGGAAAAATCAGGAGAGAACACTCCCCTTATCTCGGTTTTAAACGATGTGTCCTTTACCGTCTATGAGGGCGAATGCCTCCTTATCGGCGGGGCAAACGGGTCGGGGAAAAGCATACTTATGTCGATCATTGCGGGATTGGAAGAAGCTTCGGCGGGCACGGTCTCGGTAAGCGGAAGATGCGGTCTTATTTTTCAGGACGCGGATATGCAGATTCTCGGCGAAACACCGGCCGAAGACGTTATGTTCGGCTTAAAAAATCTCAAACTTAAAAACGACGAAGCTCACAAGCGCTGTAAAGAGGCCTTGGAAAAAACCGGTCTTTTAAAACGCGCATCCTTTCCCGCCCGTTTTTTATCGGGAGGCGAAAAACGCCGCCTTGCCGTCGCGGGAATCCTTGCAATGGACTGTCCCGTCGTCATCTTTGACGAACCCTATGCAAACCTGGACTACAGCGGCGTAGTGCAGGTAAACGATTTGATAGCCATGTTAAAACAAGACGGCCGTACGGTTTTGATTTTAACCCATGAATTGGAAAAATGTTATGCCCTCGCCGACCGCTTTATGGTCCTGTCTTTTGGAAAACTCGTATTCGACGGCACGCCGGGTGAGGGTTTAAAACTCGACCTTAAGCAATGGAATATCCGGCATCCCCTGTGCTCGTATAAAAAACGGGAGGACTTATTATGGACATAAAGCCGCTTTTTTCCTACCGAAGCGGAAAGAGTTTTATCCATAAAATGCCGGCCGTCGTTAAGGTGATTTTACTTTTTGCCCTGCCCGCAACAGTTTTTTTCGTCTCCCCCCTGTACTGTTTTATATGGATAGGGATTAACGCAGGCGCAGCCCTTTATGCGGGATTCGGTATAAGACAGCAAATACTTGACCTAAAGCCTTTAGCCTACTACGTTTTTTTTCTTATTCTCGTCCAGGCCGTCTCTTTTATTGCAGGCTCGGATACGTCGATACGGCCGCTTATCGAACTCATCCTCAAACTCGTATGTGCCCTGCAAATCACCTCGCTTTTTTTTAACACCACCACATCGCTTGAATTAAAATCGGCCCTCGAAAAAATCCTTCCGGCCCGCATCGCCCTCTTATTTGTGCTTTTTTTAGCCTTTATTCCCATGCTTTTTTCGGTATGGGCCCGGCTTGAACTGTCATGGAAGGCCCGCGCCGGTAAAAACGGCGTAAAAAAACTCTTTGTACTGTTACCCGTCTTTATATCGCTCTCTCTTTTTAAAGCCCGGTCATTATTTTATTCTCTCCAAAATCGCAATTAAATAAATGCGAGCGGCATTTTCGGATTTTTTTGCCGATTTTTCCTCTTTTTTTTCAAAAAAGACTTGCACGAACAGATATAGTGTTATATAATGCAGTTGTTGCGGATAAAACGCTATATATGCAAGCGTAAATCCGTACCTTTTACAAAACGGAGATCCTATGCGCTGCCCCTATTGCGGAAGCCTTGACGACAAGGTACTTGAATCGAGAACCATGACCAACGGGGAAAGCATAAGGCGCAGAAGAGAATGTCTTTCCTGCGGTTACCGTTTTACCAGCTATGAACACATCGAAGAAAAGCCGCTTATGGTCGTTAAAAAAGACGGAAGACGGGAGCCCTTTGATCGTACAAAACTGGAAAAAGGCATAGAACGCGCATTGGAAAAGCGCCCCGTCTCCACCTCGCAAGTGGAAAATATCGTCAACGATATTGAAAGCCAGGCGGTTATGCGCGCACGGGGCAGCCGTGAGATTTCCACAGCCGACTTGGGAAATCTGGTTTTGGAAGCACTGCACAAGGTCGATAAGGTCGCCTACATACGCTTTGCTTCGGTATATCGGCATTTTGAAAATTTGGAAGAATTCGTTACTGAAGTAAATAAGCTGGGAGGAGGCGAATGAACGGGCAAAGCAGTTCTGCCGAACAAAGCGTGTTCCCCGAATGGAAAACTTTTTTGGGAACCGATAAAGACGATAATTCGGCCATGTTCATCAAGCATGTCGTAAAACGGTCGGGGGAAATAGGGGATTACGACCGTTCCAAAATCAATACCGCCATAGGAAAGGCCGTTACGGCTGTTGAAAAACGGCCGAACCCCGATAAGGCGGAGTTCCTCACGCAAAAAACCGAAGAGAAGCTCCGCCTTATGATGGCCGGACGGCATAAGAATTCCATTCCGGCTATTGAAGAAATTCAGGATATAGTCGAAACGGTATTGATAGAAGAAAATGAAGTACAGGTTGCAAAAGCCTATATCCTGTACCGGGCAAAACACGAGGCTATGCGCGATGCGAAAAGCCTTATGCTCGACATCAATACGACCATGGGTCAGTATTTAAGCCAGTCGGATTGGCGCGTAAAGGAAAATGCGAACGTAAACTATTCGCTGGGCGGCCTGATTTTGCATAATTCCGGGGCAATTACGGCAAACTATTGGCTGACAAACGTGTATTCAAAAGAAGTTGCCGAAGCCCACAAAACAGCCGCCTTTCACATCCACGACTTATCGATGTTCTCGGGCTATTGCGCGGGCTGGTCTATCCGCCAGCTTGTAGCCGAAGGCTTGGGAGGCGTTCCCGATAAAATTACGTCAACGCCCGCAAAGCACTTGTCCACCCTCATCCAGCAGATTGTCAACTTTTTAGGCATTATGCAAAACGAATGGGCGGGTGCCCAGGCCTTCAGCTCTTTCGACACCTATTTGGCACCCTTTGTAAAAAAAGATACTTTAAGCGAAAAAGAAGTGCGTCAATGCATTCAAAGCTTTATTTACGGTGTCAACACGCCCAGCCGCTGGGGAAGCCAGGCTCCCTTTACAAACATCACCTTGGACTGGACGGTTCCCGAAGACATGAAGGACAAAAAAGCCATCGCCTGCGGAACCGAGATGGACTTTACCTACGGCGACTGCCAAGCCGAAATGGATATGATAAACAAGGTTTTTATCGAACTCATGCTCGAAGGCGATGCGGCGGGCCGCGGTTTTCAATATCCCATTCCCACCTACAATATAACAAAGGATTTTAACTGGGACGGCGAAAACGCACGCCTTTTATTCGAAATGACCGCCCAATACGGTACCCCGTATTTTCAAAACTTTGTCAATTCCGACTTGAATCCGGGCGATGTGCGCTCCATGTGCTGCCGCTTACAGCTGGACAAACGCGAATTGCGAAAACGCGGCGGCGGTTTATTCGGTTCCGACGAATTTACCGGCTCTTTGGGCGTTGTTACAATCAACCTGCCGCAAATCGGCTATTTGGCAAAAACAAAACAGCAGTTTTTTGCACGCTTGGACTACCTCATGGATTTGGCAAAGGAAAGTTTGTGCGCAAAACGCAAGCTTATCCAGCGCTTATTGGACGGCGGACTTTTCCCCTACACAAAGCGCTATCTTTCCACGCTGAACAACCACTTTAATACAATCGGTTTGTGCGGAATGAACGAATGCTGCCTTAACTTTTTGGGCGTCGACATCGTTCATCCGGAAGGAAAGGCCTTTGCCGAAGAAGTGCTCCTTCATATGAGGCAGCGCATGGCCGACTATCAGGAAAAAACGGGGGAACTGTTCAATTTGGAAGCGACCCCGGCTGAAAGTACCTCCTATCGGCTTGCAAGCCACGACAAACGGCAGTTTCCCGATATTATCACGTCGGGCGAACACGACCCTTATTATACGAATTCGACACAGCTTCCGGTAAACTATACGAGCGACATATTTGAAGCTATGGATCATCAGGAAAGCTTGCAGACAAAGTACACGGGAGGAACCGTATTCCATACCTTTATGGGCGAGGCTATAAAGGATTGGAGAGCCTGCCGGGATTTGGTAAAAACGCTTACGGCAAATTACCGCATTCCCTACATTACGATTTCGCCGACATATTCCATATGTAAAGTTCACGGTTATTTGCCCGGCGAAGTCTTTGAGTGTCCGAAATGCAAGGCCGAAAAAGAACATGAACTGCGCTTAAAACTTCAACGGTTGGAAGAAGAAAAGCGTGTATCGCTTGAAAAAGCGGCAAACTTATAATATATTGAATAGTGGAGCTGTCTAAAGCGACTTTATTTCGGACAGCCCATGGGGAGGATTAAATGGAACCGGTGAGAACTTTGGCTCAAATTGAAGCCGATATAGCCCGGGTCAAAGAAGATTTGGCTCAAGTGCGCGGAACGGAAACCGAAGTCTATGCGCGGATTGTAGGTTATTACCGCTCGGTGCGCAATTGGAATAAAGGAAAACGCGACGAATACAATCACCGCAAACAGTTTGTCTGCGACGGTATACACTCCGACGAACGGGATGCCGCTTGCGCCGCCCCCCATACGGCCGGGGAACATGCAGTTGCCGCAAATACCGTAAACGCCGAAGGCATACCCGCCTTTTACGAATTTTTCGGCAGAACAACCTGCCCGAACTGTCCTCCCGTAAAAAACTATTTGGCATCGATAGATGCGGAAGGTACCTATATCGATGTCGATACGGAAGAGGGTTTACAAAGAGCCGCACAGCTCGGAGTTTTGGCAGCCCCGACGGTTGTCGTATTCGATAAAAACGGAGAAGAAACGGCGCGCGCTCACAACGTTGCCGAGCTTTCGCGCATCCTCGTTCCCGCAAAACAGCACGTAGCTTAATTAGACACCATGCTTACGGGCGCTTTAATCAAAACGACCCTTGTCGATTATCCGGGTAAGGTCGCCTGTGCATGGTTTTTAACGGGCTGCAGTTTGCGCTGTCCTTATTGCTACAATACGGACAGCGTTTTTAACAGCCTGCCCCCGGAAGAAAGCCGGACGGAAGATGAGGTTTTTGAGCATTTAATAAAACGGCGGAATGTTCTTTCCGGTTTTGTTATATCCGGCGGGGAACCTCTTATCCGCACGGAAATACCTTCAATCATCAAAAAAGCGAAAAATACGGGCTATGCGGTAAAACTGGACACAAACGGTATGCATCCCGCCGCCCTCGAAGCCCTGTTTGAAGCATCCGATACAAGTCCCGACTTTATAGCTGTCGACATAAAAACGTCACCGACTCGTTATAACCTCTTAGCCGGAAACACGCCGCTTTTAAACAGCTGCGGCGCGCACGAACTTTTAGAGCGCACCCTCTCTTGTGTAAAGCGTCTCCCCGCCGCCCGGCGCGAATTCAGAACAGTGCTGGTTCCCCCCCTTGTACAAAAAGCCGATATAGCGCGGATGGCAGCACTGTTACCCCCCGACGCATCATGGCGCTTTGCCCCCTTTATACCGGGAAACTGTCTTGACCCGGCATACAACGATATAATTCCCTACACCGATGAACAAATGCAATCCCTTGTATCCTATGCCCAAAGCCTTATACCGGACAGTTTGTTAAGGTAAACTTTCCCGTTTACAAATCCGTGAATCGGGTGTACAATAAATAAAAGGACAAAGCAAAACTCTTGTCTTATGCCCTTATACACACATCTTTAAAACGTTTTTCAGGAGGTTTTATTTATGATTACTTTTTTAGTATGTGTCGCAGCTCTTGTCGGAGGATATTTTCTGTACGGCACATTTGTAGAAAAGGTTTTCAAACCCGATGCAAACAGACCGACCCCGGCCGTAACGCATCCGGACGGAGTTGACTATGTTCCTATTTCAAAACCCAAGGCTTTTTTAATTCAACTTTTAAACATTGCCGGCTTGGGACCGATTTTCGGTGCAATTTCAGGCGCTCTGTGGGGCCCCAGCGTTTATCTGTGGATTGTTGCGGGTACGCTGTTTGCCGGTGCGGTACATGACTATCTTGCGGGAATGCTGTCCGTCCGTAACGACGGTGCAAGTATTACCGAAATTACGGGAAAATATTTGGGACCGGTAATGCAAAATATTATGCGCGTCTTCGGTCTTGTTCTTTTGGTTATGGTCGGCGTTGTGTTTATGGTAGGACCGGCAGGACTCTTGGCCCTTCTTACCCCCGAATGGCTTAACGTGAAAGTATGGACGATTATCATCCTTGTCTATTATTTCCTTGCAACCATTCTTCCGGTCGATAAGGTTATCGCCCGCCTCTATCCGATATTCGGAGCCTTCCTTATTTTGATGGCTTTGGGAGTTTCGATTGCAACCATCGCAAACAGCGGTACCCGTCCGATGATGGAACTCACCCTCGCAAACCTTCATCCCAGTGAAGGGCAAAAACCTATTTGGCCGCTGATGTTTATCACGGTAGCCTGCGGTGCCATTTCGGGCTTCCACGCAACCCAATCACCAATCGTATCCCGCACGCTGAGAAACGAAAAAGAAGGCCGCTGGGTTTTCTACGGTGCAATGGTAGCGGAAGGCATTATCGCGATGGTATGGGCTTCGGCCGCAATCGCTTTCTTTTGGAATAAAGACGGATCGGGAACCGGTCTTAAAGCTTTGCTCGCACTCGGCGGAGGAAACTCGAAGTCGGTATACGCGATTTGTACGGGACTGCTCGGAACGGTAGGAGGCGCAATCGCCATGATCGGCGTTATTGCCTGCCCGATTACATCCGGCGATACGGCTTTCCGCAGCGCGCGTATGATTATCTTCGATTGGTTTAAGCTCGACGAAAAGAAACTGAATATACGTCTTTCAATAGCCGCACCTCTTCTTATCATCGGTTACGGTATTTCACTCATCAACTACAGTGTCGTCTGGCGCTATTTTTCATGGTCTAACCAAACCCTTGCGATGATTGTATTGTGGGCCGGTGCCGCATATCTTGCGACAAACTACCCCGAAAAGAACCGCTGCTGGCTTGCCGCAATTCCCGCAACCTTTATGTCGGCAGTTTCAGTAACCTACCTTATGTATGCAAAAGAATGCTTTAATCTTGTACGTTTGGGAGACAAGGGAATTACGATTTCATACGCAGTCGGTATAGCAGCGGCCGTTGTATTCCTGGCTCTGTTTATCGTCAGAATATACATGAACCCGAAGCGCAGCCTTGAGCTTCAAAGTAAAATCGTCATAGGACGCAAGCACTGATAATATTCACCGGCAACGGCGAAGAATGGGGCAGGTTTCCATACGGAACCTGCCCTTTTTTTATCCCACCCTTCCTCAAGTTAAAACGGGCGGCAGCATGTAAGCAGCCTGTTTTGAACCCTTCCTTTTCCGCCTGCTGTCCGGATTGCGAATTTATTATTCGGGTTTATAAAGTAAAGATTTCCGACTTCCCCGCGTTCAAACAAAACCGATTTTTTTCGGTTGTAAGCAAGCCCTCTTTTTGCATTTTACTCAATTCGTTCGACAAAGCGCTTCTGTCCACGCTTAAATAATCGGCAAGTTCCTGACGGTTAAAGGGTACGCAAAAGGTTCCGCTTCCGCATTGTGCCGCCCGGTGCGATAAATACGACATAAGACGCCCGCGTATCGATTTTGACGAGGTATGAAAAATCCTTCGCGATAAATGAAGGTTTTTTTGGGCAAAGATAAAAAGCAAATTGCGGATAAGCTTGTTGTGATAAGAACAGGCACGGGAGCAGACGGTCATCACGCGTTTTGCATTTAAAAACAAGACTTCGCTTTGCTCCGTCGCCGTTACATCAACCATTAAAGCTTCACCTTCGGCAAAGGCATAGGTTTCCGCGCAGGTATGCCCCGCACCGATTTTATCCAAAACGCTTATGTTTCCCCAAAAATCGGTATTTTCGATGATAACGCTTCCCGACAATACCAGGGCAAAGGATTGAACGATTTTTCCCGCACGGAATACTTTTTCGCCCTTTGCAAACGGCCGCTTTTCAAAGCCCAAACATTCAAGCGCTTTTTTTATTTCATCCGCTTCGATACCGGAAAAAAGCCCTGTGTTTGCCAATAATAAAAAATTCATATAATTTTTCCGTTTTGTTGTTATAACAACATCTTTCTTTTTACAACCATAGTATATTAGCCTTGAAACATCAAGGGGACACACCCGAATATAAGGAGACGATTATGGAAAACAAGATGTTCTGCTGGCAGTGCCAGGAAACCGCAGGCGGCAAGGGCTGCACCCAATCGGGTGTATGCGGGAAAAAACCCGAAACCGCCGCCTTACAGGATTTGTTGATTTATGTAACAAAGGGACTTTCGGCCGTAACCGGTAGGCTGCGCTCCGAGGGTACAAGCGTAGACCGCGAAATCAACCGATTGGTTACGCAAAATCTTTTTACTACAATTACAAATGCAAACTTCGACGACGATGCGATTATAAATCGTATTTGTCTTAGCCTCGACACAAAGGAAGCTTTGTTATCCCGGATAAAGGACAAATCTTCTTTACCCGAAGCCGCACTGTGGAACGGTGAAAAAAATACGTTTGTGCAAAAAGCCGCACAAGTCGGCGTTCTTTCTCAGGACAACGAGGATGTACGCAGTTTGAGGGAATTGATTACTTACGGTTTAAAAGGATTGGCGGCCTACTCAAAACATGCAAACGTGTTATTGCATTACGACGATGAAACCGACGCCTTTATTCAAAGTGCGCTTGCAAAAACATTGGACGAAACTTTAAGCGTAAACGATTTAATCGCCTTAACGCTGGAAACGGGAAAATTCGGTGTTGCCGGCATGGCTCTTTTGGATAGGGCAAACACCGAAACTTACGGCAATCCCGAAATCACCAAGGTAAATATCGGCGTCGGTACAAAACCCGGTATCCTTATTTCCGGTCACGATTTACGCGATATGGAAATGCTTCTTAAACAAACCGAAGGAAGCGGCGTTGACGTCTATACTCACTCGGAAATGCTGCCTGCACACTATTATCCGGCGTTTAAAAAATACACGCATTTTGTCGGGAACTACGGTAATGCGTGGTGGAAACAAAAAGAAGAATTTCAAAGCTTTAACGGCCCAATTCTGATGACCACAAACTGTATTGTTCCTCCGAGTGAAAGCTATAAAAACCGCTTATACACCACCGGCACGGCGGGCTTTCCCGGCTGTCCTCATATTGAAGGCGATATCGGAGAAGAAAAGGATTTTTCGCAAATTATAGAACACGCAAAACGCTGCAATCCTCCCGAAGAAATTGAAACCGGAGAAATCGTCGGCGGCTTTGCTCATAATCAAGTGCTCGCACTGGCGGATAAGGTCGTCGAAGCGGTTAAATCCGGCGCTATTAAAAAATTCATCGTTATGGGCGGCTGCGACGGGCGCGCAAAATCGCGCAATTACTATACCGAATTTGCGGAAAAGCTGCCCCGCGACACGGTTATTTTAACGGCGGGCTGTGCAAAGTACAAATACAACAAATTAAAGCTCGGCAATATCGAAGGCATTCCCCGCGTTTTGGATGCCGGCCAATGCAACGATTCATACTCTTTAGCTTTAATTGCTTTAAAATTAAAAGAAGCGTTCGGCTTAAATGATATCAATGAACTTCCCATCATATACAATATTGCATGGTATGAACAAAAAGCGGTTATCGTATTGCTGGCCCTGCTTTATTTAGGCGTAAAAAATATTCACTTAGGCCCGACCCTGCCGGCATTTCTCAGTCCGAACGTTGCAAAGGTTTTGGTCGAACAATTCGGAATAAGCGGAATCGGCAGCGTCGAAGACGACCTCAAACTCTTTTTTCCCCAAGAGGAAGATGAGTCAAAAAGCACGGGAGAACAAAGCGCAAAAAGCGGCGGCGTAAACTCCGATATGCTTATAGGCGATATATTGCGCGCCGTCCCCGATGCCGCCTCCGTTTTGACTTCTTTCGGTATGCATTGTTTGGGCTGCCCCTCGGCACAGGCGGAATCTTTAGCCGACGCCTGCATCGTACACGGCCTCGATGCGGACGCAGTGGTAAAGGCACTGAATCATAAGGCGGCGGTATAGCCGTACCGGGCTGCCCCAAAGACGGCTTTAAGGCAGCCCCTACAATGGAGTATGTTATGAGTACATTTTTAGGTCCTATTCATTATATGATGTATGACAAGATTCGCCGGCAGGAGGATTTTTGCACATACTTGCTTGAAACGGCGGCATCCGAAAAAATGCGGGAAAAAATCCGCAGCCGCCTTGAAAAATCCTGCGGCCCAAGCGAATGTGAACCTCTGGAACAGGTTATAGATACTGGAAACATTCACGGCTGGATTCAAAAAAGAATTGACAGGGCTGAAAGCAGACTTGCTCTTTCGGTACGTTTATTGACAGAGGAAGCGGGTGTAAGTATGGAGGACTTAAAACAACATGCTTTTACGTTCGGTACTCACAGCGCCTTCGAAAAAGATACAAGCCCCGAAGAAGCTTTTAAAATATATAATACCGTATTTTTGGACGGTATGCCCTGCGACCGCATAAACGAAATTACCGAACAAAGCGGCAGTGCTATTGCGTGGCGCAGAACGCGCTGTGTACATCGGCAGTACTGGGATAATGGCGGAGCAGATATAAACGATTATTATGCACTGCGTTCTGCATGGATACAGGGAATGTTTTCCGGCAGCAATCTGTGTTTTGACGACAACGGAAAACTGTATCGAATTACAAGGAAGGTGAACAATGTACAGCATTGATTTAATGATTGAAGAACATAAAAATATTTTAGCAGTGATTAAGGTTATGCGCACCGTATGCTGCGGGATTCTTGAAGGGAAGCCGATTGACGAAGAAGACTTTAGAAACATGATTCATTTTGCCCGAACCTATGCGGACCGTCATCACCACGGGAAAGAAGAAGACATCTTATTTCGCGATATGTCGGAAAAACTGGGAAACGCCGCACAAACGCTTATCAGGCACGGAATGCTGGTCGAACACGATTTAGGCAGATTTTATATAAGCGAATTGGAAAAAGCCTTAAACCGCTATGCACAAAATCCGGACACGGAAACCAAATTGGATATTTTGGCGCGTACGGCACAATGGTCGGATCTTTTGACCCGCCATATCGAAAAAGAAAACGAAGCGGTATATCCTTTTGCGCGGCGCGGTTTAAGCAAGGATGTTTTACAAAAAATAGATGAAGAAGTTCATCTGTTTGAAATAAAAGCGGAACAAGCAGGCATACAAAAAACAAATCTGCACATATTGCGGACTTTGTCGGAAAAATATGCTTGACAATAAATAAACGGAGGTTTTTATGAGTTACGAAAATTGGAAAGACAAAACCACAGGTTTTGAAAAAATCGACGTGCGGCAGCTGCAGGGCAATTTTTTTCCAGGTCTTAAAAAAAAGGCGGAATCCTTAAAGGCGGGAGAAGGGTTGGTTATCATACAGCGCTTTGAGCCTCACCCTCTTTATGAGGTGTTTGAAAAAATGGGCTTTGAATATCATACCGAAGAAATTGCGGAAAATGAATTTCACGTATTTTTTTACCGCAGCGAAGTTATCGATACGGACGGCGGCGAAAGTCCCTTCCGTCCGATAGCCCTTTTAAATTATCCCCTTATCGATGAGGATTTGGGAAAAATTGCCGTCGATTTTTGGAATGTAACATGGAAAAGCAAAAAGCGCAGCCTTCCCTACGAAATGCGCCTTTTATTATCGCTTACAAACGCGGCGGGAGCCGGCCGTATGCGGCAGGCATCGCGTGAATTGATAAAGGCCTATGCATGCGGTGTCGATACGGCCGTTTTTGACGATATATTTGAGCTTTTGGCGTGGAATCAGGGAATCGGTTATTTCAGTTCGGAAATAGGACCTTCAGCGCTTTTCCAAGCGTATAAGATGATAAAAGCGGGGGAAAAACGCGGCAAAAGCCGTAAAGAAATACTGGACAGCTTAACCGAAAAATTCGGCGAAAAAAATCCCGAAGTCGGGGTGCAATAGCGTAAAAAGAACGTAAAAAAAGGGGCCGGTTCCGTCTGAAAGACCTGTTGCTTTTAGGCGGAAGCGAGCCCCCGATTCGTCCTCAATTAAATCTTTAAAAATCCGGAAATCTCCGGATTAAAAATCGATGGAATACAAATCAGTGGATTAAAAATCCCTTTTCCACAAACCGTGAAGGTTGCAGTATTCGTATGCCGCAACGGGTTTATCGTCCGCAGTAAGCGAAAAAACAACTTCGGGTTTGTCACCGGGATTTAAGCATTTGCGCTGAGCGCCCTTTTCGGTTTGCAAGTACACCCACTGAATGAAGTGTTTTTCTTCCATAGGATGAGCAACCGAACCGACGGTTACCTTTACTTCTTTGCCGTTTACTTCAACGACGGGAACATGTTTTTCCTGAGCCGCGTCCGTGCTTCCGGCAATAAGTTCGGCCATTTTTTCACCGCAGCACACAAGGGGAACTCCGGCGTCATGAACCAGGGCGGCGATATTGCCGCAGTGTTTACAAATAAAAAAACGTACTTTACACATATGAGCCTCCATATATGTAAGTATAACATATGAAAGGCCAAAGGGAAAGTGCGGTTGTCACAGTACATACGCTATACATAAAGAAGGCGTGCAAAAGATTTCAAGCCGGACAGATACTTTCCGCTTAGAGCAATTCACTGTTTCAGTTTTTTAAACAGCCGATAGGAACGACGAGGATTCCGTCTTCGCGTTTGTAAGCATATTGTCCTACGCCGGTTAAAACCATTAAAAATGCCGGTTCCTTCATTTTTACGGTATCGATTTTATCCCGCAGTTTTAAAAGATTGACAGCTCCCTCATTGATAAAATCATCGCCGCCGAGTTTTATTTCAATCAAGCCGTAGGAGCCGTTTCTTAAATGAAGGACGGTATCGCATTCGAGGTTCGCATTATCCCTATAGTGATACACCGAACCGTCAAGGCTTTCGGCAAAAACACGCAAATCGCGTACGCACAGTGTTTCAAAAAACAAACCGAATGTTTTTAAATCGTTTATAAGGTCTTCAGGCCCGATTCCCAAACTCGCTGCGGCAATGGACGGGTCTACATAGTATCTGGTGTCTGATGTTCTGATTGCGGCCTTTGAGCGGAGGTTCGGATTCCATGCGGGCATATCTTCCACAACAAATATTTTTTTTAAGGCGCTGATATATGTTTGTACGGTATCTTCATTAACGGTTTCAACGTCGTTTGCCGCTATATCCTGAGCGATAACCGTATAGGCGGCTTGGCTCCCTTGATTTCTTGCATAGGACTGCATGATTTTTTTTACGCGCTCGGGATTTTTATTGATGCCGTCCGCACGGTTTATGTCCGATTTGACAACCGCGTCATAATAGTCGAAAGCTTGCTGTAAGGCGGCTCCTCTTTTTAAATCGACTGATTGAGGCCAGCCGCCGCGGCAGACAAGAAAAGCCAGCTGTTCGATAGAAAGTTTGTTTTCACCGTCAATATTCACATTTCCGGCAAACAATTCTTTAAGGCTGACTTCACCGCTCGATTCGAGTGATTCATACAAACTCATCGGTCTCATTGTCAGCCATGTAAACCTTCCGGTTCCCGAATGGGTGATTTCTTTTGTATCGGGCGGAACGGCCGAACCGGTAAGTATAAATTGTCCCGTTTTGCCGCGCGTGTCGACTTCGTACCTCACCGCATCCCACAAAACAGGGGCTATTTGCCATTCATCGATGAGGCGCGGCGTATCTCCTTTTAAAAGCCGCTGAGGATTGAGTTTTGCAAGATTTATGTTTTGTTCTTTTGTTTGCGGATTATCCATCCTTAAAACACTGCCGGCTTTTTGAAGGGCGGTTGTCGTTTTACCGCACCATTTAGGGCCTTCAATCAATACCGCCCCCTTAGCTTCAAGCTTTTTTTGCAAGATGTTATCCGCAATACGGGGTTTATAGGACTTCATACCTACATTATACGGTTTTTCGGCGTTTTGTAAAGATTTTTTTCGGCGTTTTGTAAGGATTTCTTTCGGCGTTTTGTAAAGATTTTTTTCGGCGTTTTGTAAAATTCAAATGCTGCACAAACAGCCGAAAAAAGCGTTTTACTCGGAATCAAAATCGATTAAAGTACGCACGGGCGTCGGCGCCAACACTTCTCTGTGTTTTAAAAAGGGCAGCCCGACCACGCCGAAAAATTCGGCAACGGAAGCACCGGCCTGTTCCAATATCGTTTTAACGGCATTCAGGGTTCCCCCCGTGGCTATCAAATCGTCAATAACCAAAATGCGCTGACCTTCTTTTATGTCGCTTTTATGGATTTCGATTTCGGCGGTGCCGTATTCCAACTGATAACTGCATGACCATTTTTCGCCGGGAAGCTTGCCTTTTTTACGGACCAAAATCAGGGGTATTCCCATACGGTCGGCAAAGGGGGCTGCAAAAATAAAGCCCCGCGATTCCACACCTGCAACGGCATCTATTTTTTCATTGCGGTATATATCGACCATCGCGTCTATACAAAAGCGGAAAGCTTCGGGGTTTACCAAAATGCCCGTAATATCGTAAAACAAAATACCCGGCTTCGGAAAATCCGGCACACGGCGCAAAGCGCGGTCAAGAATCGTTACGTCCATAAAGCTATCATACTATTTTAGCGTACTCATTGCAATACGCTTTTCCCGTATCTTTTTTAAAAAAGCGCAGAGTTTTTCCTTTTCGCCCTCTTGGATTAAGAGGCGCAGTTTTGCAAGAGATTGTTCGAATTGCCCGATATGCAAAAGTAAAGCTTCATCGTTTTCACAAAAAAGTTCCGTCCACAAGGGGGCGTTAATCATTGCAATACGGGTTAAATCCTCGTAACTGCCCCCGCCGAATGCGGTAATTTCCGTATCTTCGGCACTGTCTACAAGGGCGGAGGCGATAACATGGCAAAGCTGGGAGGTAAAGGCGATTTTACGGTCGTGGGTTGCTCCGTCGGTGTGTATAATGCGGCCGAACCCCATAGCCTTTATAATGCGCAGCAGAGTATCGGAAGCGGACTTATCCTGCACAGGAGAACTTATTACAATATAATTGCGTCCTGTAAATATATCGGCGGACGAATGTTCATAACCTTCTTTTTCGCTTCCGGCCATGGGATGACCCAAAATAAGATGCACGTCGCGCCGCTTAAATGTGTCGAGCCGTTTTTCCGCCGCTTTTTTTACGCCGCCTATGTCGGTTATCAGGGCGCCCGCTTTAAACGAAGCTTCATGCTTTAATATAAAATCGGCGGTAAGACGGGGATACAGGCATATAAACACAACATCGCAGTTCTCAAGCATATTGCCTGCCTGCTCGGCCGTAAACGCTTCATCTATCGTGCCGTCGGCAAGGGCTTGATTCAGCACCTGTCCGTTTGTGTCGCAGGCGAAAATCTTCGACGCTTTAATATCCTCATCGGCACAACAGGCTGCGGAATCGGGTAATGAAGCGCGGCTGAAGCGGCGCACGGCCTTTGCAAAAGAGCCGCCCATAAGCCCCAAGCCGACAAAACCGTACACTTTCACAGACAGCGCCCCTCGGCTTGCGCATATTTTTTTAAAGACTGCATAATTTCATCGAATTCAAAAGGGGTAACGGCCTGTTCTCCGTCGCAAAGGGCGCATGAAGGGTTGTTGTGCACTTCAATCATCACACCGTCCGCCCCTACGGCAAAGGCGGCTTTCGACAGGGTATGCACCATCCAGTTTATGCCGCATGCGTGGCTCGGATCTATAATCACGGGCAAGTGCGTTACTTTTTTAAGGTAGGGAACGGCGCTTACGTCGAGGGTATTGCGCGTGTACGAATCGAAGGTGCGGATACCGCGTTCGCATAAAATAACGCGCTCGTTTCCCGATGCCATAATGTATTCGGCGGACATAAGCAGTTCTTTTATCGTAGCCGAAAGACCGCGCTTAAGCAAAATCGGTTTGCCGCAGCCGCCCAGCTCTTTTAATAAATCGAAGTTTTGCATATTGCGCGCGCCGACTTGAATCACATCCACATCGCGGAATTCGTCCAAATGCCTGATATTCATAAGTTCGGTTACAATCGGAAGCCCCGTCGCTTTTTTTGCGGCTTCCAAAAGCCGGATGCCTTCGGCGCCCAAGCCCTGAAAGGCATAGGGAGAAGTACGCGGTTTAAAAGCCCCGCCGCGCAAAAAGCCCGCTCCGCTTTTTTTTACTTCTTCGGCAATCGAGGTAAGCTGTGCTTCGCTTTCAACCGAACAGGGACCGGCAATAACGGCAAAACCTCCGCCACCGAAACGGCGGGAAGATGCCGCACGCGGGGAAACTTCCCCTGCCGAATCCGGCAAACCGCATTCTATGACCGTATCGTCCGGATGGAATTTGCGGTTGGCCATCTTATAGGGCTCCTGCACACGAACAACCTGAGCGACAACATCATGAGCGCGTAACGTTTCCTCGCTCATACGCGAAGTATCTCCTATGAGCCCTACAATCGTGGTATTTTCTCCGCGCGAAACGTGAACATCGGTTCCCTTTGTTTTTAAAAACGCAAGAAAATCGTCCAAATCTTTTTCGTTTGTACGAGGTTTTATAACGATAATCATAAGCTTTTGCCGCTTCCTTCAGAGTACGGAAACGTGCATCCTCCTGTAAAATAAAAAAAGACTCCTCAACGGAGTCTTTCGGTAAAACAATACCTTCGGCCTTATGCAACCGAATGCATAAAATACCGCTCCGTTCGACGAGAACAATACAAGTAATAATAGGAGTAAGTATGTTTTATATTCACGGTTTTATTTTAGCCCAAGAAAATCCCGGTGTCAAGGCGCATAATCGTTTATTTTTCATTGACTATTTTTTATTATAGTTTATAATGGAATTGTTCTTAAAAGACCTTATTATGGTTGTTTTATGAATAATTGTAAGGAAGATTATGAAAGCAATAAAAACATCAACCTATCCGCTCGATAAATGTTATGCAATAGGGCGAATACTATATAGGGATAAACCCCATATTGTTATTGCGGCCGAAAAAGAAGGCGCCTGTCTTTTGTTTACCGAAGAGGGGCAATTTGTAGAAACAATATGGCAGGGCCCCAGCGGAACCATGTCCATTGTACCGCTAAACGACAAAGACGGTTCTTTTTTGGCAACTAAAAATATGTTTTCTCCGAATGACGGGGATAAGGCATGTATTGTTTCGGTACAGCCTGCACAAAAGAATTGGCAGACAAAAACAATAGCGAAGGTTCCCTATGCGCATCGCTTTGACGTTCTTGTTTCGCAAAACAAGCGTTATTTGGTATGCGCAACGATAAAAAAAGCCTGTGAATATAAAGAAGATTGGCGTTATCCCGGTCAATATTTGGCATGCGAATTACCTGAAAACTTATCGGGAGAACAGGATTTAAAACCTCGGCTCATAGCGGACGGTTTGTTGAAAAACCACGGATATATAAGACGTACCGATACGCAGGGCGATTATTCGGTTATTTCCTGCCATACCGGAGTATTTGAAATGCATCCTCCCCAAACAGGCAAAACCGACTGGACAATAAGACAGCTTATCGGCGAACCCGTCAGCGACATTGCCTTTACCGATTTTGACGGCGACGGCCGGGATGAAATGATAACCCTCTCTCCTTTCCACGGCGATACCGTAAAAATCTTTAAACAAAAAAACGGGCAGTGGACTTGTGTATATGAGCATCCCGAAAAGCTCCCCTTCGTTCATTCGATTTGGGCGGGAAAAATAAAAGACAAAAATCTTGCCGTAATCGGACACCGTAAAGGAGACAGCCGCGACTTATATGCATTTTTTTACGAGGACGGTACATATAAGGCGGAAGTATTGGATAAAGACTGCGGCAGTACAAACGTACTCGTATACGATGTTCAGGGGATCGACTATCTTGTATCGACAAACAGAGAAATAAATGAAATTGCCTTTTACCGATTGGAACCGTAATCGGATAGAAAAACGGGTTCTGCTAAGGAAGGTTTAAAGTAAGCGTCTAAAACAGCGCAGCTTGCTTGCGTTGCGAAAGCACAAATAAAACTGCTTCCAAGGTTGATACTTTGTTGAGCTGTTTTATTTTAAGGAAAGAAAAAGATGAAATTGTATGAATTGGGTTTATATGAAAAAGCCTTACCCGGCGAACTCGGCATGGAGCAAAAGCTCATAATCGCCGGTGACTGCGGCTTTGATTTTTTACAAATAAGCATTGACGAAACCGATGAAAAAATTGCACGGCTGAATATGAGTAAGGCGGAATTGAATTATCTGAATAACCTTATGTCGGTAACCGGAGTTCCTATCCGCTCTATGTGCTTATCCGCTCATCGGAAATATCCTCTCGGAAGCGAAAATACCGCCGTAAGACAAAAAAGTTTGGATATTATGCAAAAAGCACTCGACCTTTCGGCGGCATTGGGAATTCGTCAAATTCAGCTTGCAGGCTACGACGTATATTATGAAAAGGGAAACGAACATACGCAAAGACTTTTTTTGGAAAATCTGGCAAAAAGTGCGGAAATGGCCGCAAAAGCCGGCATTATATTAGCCTTTGAAACAATGGAAACGCCTTTTATGGATACAACCGCAAAAGCCGTATATTACGTTAAGCGGATTAATTCCTGCTATCTGCAAGTATATCCGGATATAGGGAATTTAAATAATGCGGCCCTTTTATACGGCCATGATGTTTGGGAAGATTTAAAAACCGCGGCGGGGCATATTTCGGAACTCCACCTAAAAGAAACCGAACCGGGGAAATATCGAAACATGATGTACGGCGAGGGTTGTGTAGATTTTTCAAAAGCGATAGATACGGCATGGGATATGGGCGTACGCCGCTATGTTACGGAATTCTGGTATTTAGGAAATCCGAATTGGAAGGACGATATAAAAAAAGCGCATGCCTATTTCACTCCCCTGCTTACCGAAAAAGGAATCCTTAATGAAGCAAAGTAAAGAAACGGTAAACCGTCGTCATCAGCGTATTATAGAAATATTCAATGAAAAAAACCCGCTCTATGTAACGGAACTGAGTACAAAGCTCGATATTTCCGAACTTACGGTACGCCGTGATTTTGAAGCCTTGGCAAAGATGGGTATAGTAGAGCGTTTTCACGGCGGCGCCCGGCTCATTGTCCGGCATGATGACACGCCCGAGTATTCCAGCAAAAATACGATAGCACAGGAACAAAAGCGGCAAATCGCACAAATAGCCGCACGCTATATAAAAGACGGAGATACCGTATTTTTGAATGCCGGAACCACCACCTTTGAAATCATTAAGGCAATCAAAGATAAACATATTACCGTAGTTACAAATAATTCTCTCGCTTCAATTGTTTTAAGAAATACAAATGCATCTCTTATCGCAACGGGGGGCGAATTCAATGCAAAAAATCTTTCTTACTCGGGCGTACTTGCCACATATCTTATCAATAAGATATTTTCATCGGTTACCGTTTTAGGCGTTAACGGCTTGTCCGCAGCAGAGGGTGTAACAACCGCTTATTACCCTGAAACGATGATCAATCAGGAATTCCTCAAGCAAAGCAAGGGACTCAAAATTATCGCCTGTGACGGCTCCAAACTGGGTAAAACATTCAGCTTTAACACTGCACATATTACCGGCATAGACCTTGTTATCACCGATTCTTCCGCCTTACCGGCCGAAATCGAAAAAATACGGCAGCAGGGTATTCAAGTTGTTATGGCGGATGAAGACGCCCCTGCCATGTAGAGACTTGAAAATAATCGAGTTGACGGTTAATTCGTCAATTCGATTTTCAAAACGGTGTCTATTTCATCTGCAAGTTCAAAGGTTGCCTGAGGCGGATTACCGAAATTTACGAAGGTATAATCCGGAAAAAGCTGTGTAGTCCAGGGTCTGACAATCGGTACTTCACTATAGTCATACATATTATGTATGCTTTTAATGCGGGATGTCGGTATTTGCAAAGGGATGGGCCCTATACACTGGTCAAAAATATGTGCATATACGGTGTTCCCTTTTTGAGTGTAATACCCCCATTCAGGTTTTGAGAATACTGAGCGGCCGCAGCCGTATAAACTGTCGGAATATTTTTTCATCCAATGGGCCATACGTTTCATTATTTTGATAGACTTTTCCGGAATATTTCCCCTTCCGTCGGGCCCCACATTAACCAGAAGATTTCCGCCTTTGCTCACGCATTCAACAAGTTTGCGTATAAGAACTTTGGCCGATTTATAATGTGCCGTGCCCGTTACATATCCCCAGTTATTGTTCATCGTACAATTCGCTTCCCATGGTAAAGGCTCTCCGGTATCATCACAAATTCCTTGAGGCGGAACAATTTGCTCAGGGGCAACAAAATCCCCGCTGAAAACGGAAGGATTGGAGGTTCCGATACTTCCTCTGGAAGAAGCATTAACCTCAAGGCGATTATTCAAAATAATATCGGGCTGCAAAGAACGCATCATAATAACCAACTCGGTCGACTTCCATACCTCGCCTACCATTTTCCCATAAGAATTATCAAACCAAAACAAGTCTATTTTTCCGTAATTTGTAAGCAGTTCCCTAACTTGGTTATGCATATATGCCAAATAATTATCGAAATTATATTGATAATCTTTATAAGATTCGTTATCACGCATAGGATGATATAAATCACCGTAGTGAGGATAATCTTTATGGTGCCAATCAAAGAGTGAATAATACAAGCCTATTTTCAAGCCGACCGACCGAAATGCATCAACATACTCGCGCACAAGATCTTTTTTGCATTTTGTATTTGTTGATTTAAAATCGGTATATGCGCTGTCAAACAGACAAAACCCTTCATGATGTTTTGCCGTAAGTACCGCATATTTCATACCGGCCGCTGCAGCTGCTTTTGCCCATTCAGCCGGATTGTAATCTACCGGATCAAATTCATCAAAATATTTTTTATATTCTTCGGTCGGGATACGTTCATACGATTGCTTCCATTCTCCGATAGCGGGAACGGCATATAGGCCCCAATGAATAAACAAGCCAAAACGATCGTGCATCATCCAAGCAGTCCGCTTATTGCGTTCTTCTTTATAAGACATACTTTTACCCTTTCACAGCACCGGCGAGCATACCGCGCTGAACATTTTCATGAAATAATAAATAGATAATAATCATCGGTAACACCGCGATAATAATTGAAGCAAAAACGGGGCCCATCCGTATAGAATAATCACCGGTAAAATACATTAAACTTCGTGATATAGGATATTTTTCGGGAGCATGTAATAGAATAACCGAAAAGACAAGTTCACTGTAACCGTAAATAAAAGATAAAATAGCTACGGTAGCAATTATAGGCGTACACACAGGCAGCATTATTCTTAATAAAATGCCCAGTCTGCCGCACCCGTCAATTATGGCAGCTTCATCAAGTTCTCTGCTTACCCCGTTAAGATATCCGGTGATCAAAAAGATTGCCTGAGGCAGCTGAAATGTTGTATATACTAAAATAAGCATCCAATGTTTATTTGCCCCTTGAAGCTGCGCAGCCAATTTTGATATAGGTATAATAGTAGTGTGAATAGGAATCATAACTCCGGTTAAAAATAGCAGATAGAGGGGGCGAATAAATTTAAAGTTATCACGAGATAATGCATATGACGCAAAAAGCGCTATTGTACATACAGACATTGTTGTTCCAACGGCAAGTTTGAGCGAGTTCCATACGCCGCGAAAAATCTTCGCCGCAAAAAGAGCGTCATAATAGTTTTGCCAAATAACAGTTCTCGGCAATGCAAACATCTGTCCGAATATCCCTTGATTATCTTTAAGCGAACATAGAAAGCTCACAAATAAAGGGTAAATGGTAATCACAGACCATAGTATTCCGAAGATAAATAAAAAATACTGTCCGCGTTTTAATTTCATCCGATATCCTCTTGGAAAAATTTATTCAACATCAAACTTAAAACAAAACCGGTTAATAAAATAATAGTGCCTATCGTATTGCCGTGTCCGAAATTTTTAAAAACAAACGCCTCATTATACAGCAGTGTTGCGGGAACCTCCGAGCTTCCGTTGGGACCTCCACCGGTCATTGAAAACATAAGATCAAACGTTTTAAGACAGCCGGTAACACATAAAACGGAGAAGATTTTAAAATATCCTTTCATCATCGGTAAGGTGACATAAAAAAGTTTTTGCCGCTTATCGGCACCGTCAATAGTAGCGGCTTCATACAATTCTTGAGGTATCGAAACAAGACCCGATGCAAAAATCAGCATATTAAAACCCGCATAAGTCCATTCATTTACCAGCACGACGGTTATAACGTTCAATTTCGGATTCCCCAGCCAATTGCGGGTAAAGCCTTCTCCACCCAATTTCAATAACACAGAATTGAGCAAGCCCCAATTGGGTTCAAGAATATAAACCCACATAAGACCAACGGCAGTCAAAGGAAGCATAATAGGCATAAAAAAAGCCGTTTTAAAAAACCTTGTCCACGGCAGGGAAGAGGTAATAATCGTTGCGAGCAAAAATGCCAACGGCATTAATACAACAAAACCGCCGATTAAAAAAATACCGGAGTTTTTCATAGCAAGCCAGAATTGAGGAGCCTGTAAAATCTCTTTATAATTTTTTAGGCCTACAAAAATCATAGGAGCACTTGCAATGCCCTTCCACGAATAAAAAGACTGTATAACCGCCTGAAAGATCGGATTCAGTAGAAAAATACAAAATAATGTCAAGGCAGGTAATAAATATAACAGCGAATAAACTCTTTTAATAACAGTTTTCACTATGTCCTTCTTATACTCTAATCATAAAATACGGACTGTCCAAAAATCAGACTGCTTTTAGACAGTTCCGTAGTCGCTAAAAAAACCTTATTTATTTTTCATGCGCTGTGTAATATTTGTCCCTACCTGTTCGGGGGTGTCTCCGATGAACAAGCCCTGTAAAGCGGTACGTACAGTATTAAGCATATGGGTTTCCGAATCGTAGTTTTGAATATCGTCTTTATACGCCGTTGCATTTGCTATAACCGATTTTACTTGAATCGTCAAATCGTTAACAACAGTATCTTTTAAAGAAGTAAATTTGACAGGATAAATTCCTCCGCTGCATGCTTTTTCCAAACCGGCATAATATTCCTGACTGGTAAGAAATTTGACAACTTTAACTGCAGCTTCGTTTGTTTTTGCATCTTTTTTTGCAATGCTGAAACCCTGTCCCGCACCGCCTTGAAATGCTCCGTCATATTTAGGATTTATACCGGGAAAAGCAACGATTTTAACACCCTTGCCTACGGGAGATGCGGAAACATCACTTACAAACCATGCGCCGTCATAGCGGAATGCGGTCTGTCCTGAAAGGAAAGCGGCCTTTTCACCGTTGTTATCGACACCGATTGCATTCTTTCCGAAATAACCTTTATCGTTAAATTCTTTTATCTTGGCATAAAGACTCAGCATCTCCGGGCCATTATATTTTAAGCTTCTGTTTGCCAAAGCGCTGACGGCGTCGGGACCGTATGATTTTAATACAAGATTATTTAACAAATGCCCTGCACGGAAATTATTCTTTTCTCCGAGTAAAAAGGGAGAAACACCCTTTTTTACCAAGGCCGCACATACATTCTCGAGTTCTGAAAATGTTGTAGGAACGGACAATCCGTGTTGTTTAAGCAAATCGGCATTGGCATATAAAACAATTGCATACAGCATAACGGGAACACCGTATACACCTTTAGGATTTGAAAAGGTCCATTTTTCAAAAAGGGGTAAAAAGCTGTTTTTCCACTGCGGGTCCGCATCAAGGTAAGGAGTTAAGTCGAGAAGTACACCGCTTTCAACATAATCTTTCAGTCTTGTGCCGCCGTATTCAATGAATATTTCGGGCTGCGTACCTGCTGCAAACTGCGAGCCCAGTTTATCAAAGTAAGCTTTTTCTTCCGTAACATGATCGCCGACAATGACAATGCCGTTATTTTGAGCATTGAATTCCTCTATCTTCTGGCGGAAGTACACGGCAAGCGCATCTTCTCCTCCCCAGCGACTGGAAAGCCGTATTGTAATCGGCTTATCGTCGGATTTTGATCCATCCTTTGTCCCTCCGGCACTCAGTACAGCAACAGTCAAACACATTCCCAAAACGACTGCTAAGATTTTTTTCATCCTTTTCTCCTTTTTCTTGGTTGAATCACGATATATAGGAACTTTATATTATCCTATATAAATATAATTGCATGAAATTATCAATTTGTCAAACAAAATATTCATTATTCGTTCATTTTTTACTTAAAAAAGTTCAAATCAACCACCTTTCAATCATATAACAATCTTATTTTGTTATAAAATCGACCGGAACGGCGTATTCGGCTCATACTCAAAACAGTCGTGAAAGCCGCGGTCGTGGTGGTAATGGATTTTATCCTTATCGGTCGGATAAACGTATTTTCCGCCTACTTCCCAAAAAAACGGATGAAATTTATAACCGAGCCGATCTTTTTTCATATCCCACAAAACCTTAATTTCGTTCAAGTCGGGCATAAAATTCGACCATACATCATAATGAACCGGAATTAAAACCGCACAATTTAAAGCTTCGGCCATTCGCAGCATATCGACACTGGTCATTTTATCCTGAATACCGACGGGATTTTCTCCGTAACTGCCCAAGGCTATGTCTATTTTATGATCCTTGCCGTGCTTTGCAAAATAAATAGAGTAATGGGAATCCCCGCTGTGGTAAATATTTCCTCCGGGTGTTTTAAACAAAAAATTTACCGCCTTATCATCCATATCGCTCGGACAAATACCCCGTATATCCTGATATCCGTCGGTAGTAACCAAACATGTTCTGTCAAACGAATCAAGAGCAAGGATTTCGGTGTCCTTGATTTTAACCGAATCGCCGGGTTTTACAACAATACATCTTTCCTCCGGTACACCCCATTTTACCCACAGTTCAACCGATTTTTTCGGGCCGATAAAGGGAATGGACGAATCAAGATTTTTTACCACATGGGCGGCAACATTGGGGTCTATATGATCCTGATGATAATGAGTGGATAAAACCGCGTCGACATGTTTGATTGCAAAGGGATCGATAACAAAAACGGAACTGCGTAAATTGGGCTGCAATCTTCGGCAGCCTCCCATATTGGCCATTTGATGCCCTGCAACCATATCTTTTACTTTTTTTGTACGTTTTCCCTTGCCGCACCAAAGGTCGGTACAGATATTTGCCCCTCCGGGGGTTTTGACCCAAAGCCCTACATTTCCGAGCCACCACATTGCTACCGTATTCGGCCGGACAATTTCTTCTTCAATTTCTTCATTCAACCATGTTCCCCATTCGGGAAAAGAGTCCAATATCCAGGACTCTCTGGTTATTTCATCGATTTTTGCCATAGATTGTCTCCTCAAATTGATTTTTATCTTTAGATGTTAATTCCAAAACAAGCTGTCTATACATAGCTTGTTCTTCCAAGGTACTTTCAAAACACGAAATCTCCGCCTGTGTACTTAGTGCATCAAAGGCCTGCCTGTGATCGGAATATAAACCGAGGGCGCAAGCGGCACTTATCCATGCGCCGCAGGTGGTAGCTTCGCTTTTTTGCGTATACATAATCCGCCTCCCCAAAACGGCGGCTTGTATGTGCATAAACAAAGCATCTTTTGCAAGTCCTCCTGAAATACGAACAACAGGACAAACGATTTCCATTGATTTTTCGACACAGGCAAAACACTCGCCTACAGCGGCGGCAATTCCTTCCAAAGCCGCACGGGCAATATCATTTTTGCCGGCATTAAAATTCAAACCGTAGAGCGCTCCCCGTGCTTCCGGGCGCCAAAACGGAGTTCCCTTTCCCGCAAAATGAACGGAAAAACGCAGTCCGTTCGCCCCGGGAGGCGAAAGAGAACAGGCTTGTGTAAAATTCTCATATTTGCATTTTTCATCGGAAGATGCAAAAAACCGGTCGTTAACCCAATCGAGAGTTTTACCCGCACTTAACACGCTCCCTTCCGCTACCCACAGTCCGTTTATGGCGGATACATTGCAGCTTACGCCGTTTTCGAACGCATAGACGGGCTTATCGACAAGACCGAGTACAAAGGCTCCCGTACCCGTATTTATCATAACATCCCCTGCGGAAATACAGCCGAGTCCCAAGGCCGCACATTGTTGATCGCCTCCTGCAGAAATAACGGGCAGCGGTTCGGTTATACCGTATAGAGCGGATATACGTTCGGTCGTTTTGCCCGCAACGGAACCGACCGGTATAAGAGGACAAAGTTTTTCTTTTTCGATTCCGAATAATGCAATAAGTTCATCGGCCCAATCCGATTCGGCAATATTAAAGAGGGAGGTACGGCTTGCAATTGATGTATCGGTTGCAAAAGTTCCGCATAGCTGAAACAACGTATATTCGCAAAAGCCGATTAATTTATACGCTTTCCGGTATATGTCCGGTTTATTTTCTTTAAACCACCGCATTTTGGGAGCGGAAAAAACCGGAGAAAGACGCATGCCCGTAATCGAATATATATGTGCTTCTTCCTCCTTTAATTCGGTACATATAGTACAGGCCCGTGTATCCTGCCACATTACGGCACAAGAAAGGGGATTACCGCATTTATCAACCGCTATGACGGACGAACGCTGAGCGGTAACCGCAAAGCCCTCTATACGGACTGCATTATCTTTTACATAGCGCGCAGCCTCTTCCAAAGCCGACCATAAAAACTCAGTAAACACATGCATATCCATTTCAGCCGAACCGGATGCGGAATAAGATAACGAGTATTTTTTTTGACTGTAATATACAATGGTGCCGCAAGAATCCGCAAGCGAAACCCGCAAACTGGAAGTTCCCGCATCAACAACAACAATCATTCCTTCTTCCCTTACAAGTTCACTATATGTTCTTTTTTGAGTTTTGTCAAATAATAAACACTGTTTTAGGAGGTTTTAATTAAAATAAATCATAAATCATTCGTAAAATACGGATAAAAGCAGCCGGAAACTGATTAAAGGCATTAAATCGCAGGCGGACCGGACTTCCCTTTTTAACCGCGACAGAAATTTATCTTATCCGTGTAATGCGCTTTTTTTAAAACCGCTCACCCTGGCCGAAGCGGTGGTATTCCACGGACTGGTATCTCCGCGTTCAAGATAGCGGTATCCGACACCCGCAATCATTGCGCCGTTGTCGGTACATAATTTAAGAGAAGGAAAAATACAACGCAAATCGCTCCGTTCGGCAAGCAGGGCCCTAAGACGCGAATTGGCGGCAACACCGCCGCCTGCGACAATCGTTTTTAAGCCCGTGTCATCAACGGCTTTAAAAAGACGGCTTAATAAAATCTTGACCGCCGTTTCCTGAAAAGAGGCGGCAATATTTTCGGGCGTTTTTTCAAAATCGGGATTCCAAAAACGGTCGATTTGATTTATAACGGCGGTTTTTAAGCCGGAATACGAAACGTCATACGAATATTCTCCCTTGTGAAGGGACGGAAGGGGAAAACGGGCGGCGGCGGGATTTCCGTTTTTTGCAAGTTTGTCGATAATAACACCCCCCGGATAACCGAAACCGTAAAATTTTGCCACCTTGTCGAATGCTTCTCCTGCGGCATCGTCAACCGTTGTGCCCAGTACTTCTATATCGTCAAAATTCGATACTTTGCAAATAATACTGTGGCCGCCTGAAACCAAAAGTCCCAAATACGGATATTCGATATCCTGCTCAAGATGGGCGGCATACAAGTGGCCGAGCATGTGATTTACCGCAATAAAGGGTTTATTAAGCGACCATGCAAGGGTTTTTGCAAAGGTCAAGCCGACCAAAAGGGAGCCCATAAGACCGGGACGGTTTGTCGCCGCAACCGCATCGATATCGGTCATCTGTAAGCCCGCTTCATCGAGGGCGCGCCGTACTACAGGCAAAATCCATTCGGCATGCTTGCGGCTTGCAATTTCGGGTACAACGCCGCTGTACACTTCATGAAAGGGAATTTGTGTAGCGACAACATTGCTCAATATGTGCCGTCCGTTTTCAACTACGGCGGCCGACGTTTCATCGCAGGAAGATTCTATACCCAATACTTTCATTGTTTCCTCTTTAGTTTTTCATACGGCTCAAGGTAGTAAAAACATAGCCCTGATTTTTCAGGTCCGTATACATTTCATTCAGCAATGCGGCAAGAGGCGGTGTCTGCACATGTCCTATCATAATCGCATAGCCTTTTTTATCCGCTATTGCAAGCCCCTTTTCAATCATCGCACGCATTTCCGCCTTTACCGGCTTATTGTCCAAAAAAACATCGCGCTCCCATATATGCATACCGCGTTCCATGGCTGCAAAGGGGGCCTGTGTTTTCGGACCGGTGCGCGAATCCAAAAACATGATTTTTTCATCTATACACACATCGAGGACCGCTCCGATAAGCTTGCGGTCGGCGGTTATAAGAGAACCCTCGTGGTTATTCATGCCGGCAATCGGGGCGATTTCTGCGATATTTTTGCGTACAATACGGGCCGCCTCTCCGGTAGTCATATCGGGCTGAATGGAGCCGGGCCCCGGATTGATTGAAAGGTCTACAGCCTGCATGGGTTGATGTAAAAACACTTCTTTTCCCGCAGCCCGTACCGCAGCCGCAGTCGCTTTTGACTCGGGTAAACCGGGTAACACGGCAATCGTGAGGGGAAAGGGCAAATCCAAAAAAGGCTTAGCCTGCTTTAAGCTGTTTCCCGCATCGTCAAATATAAAGATAAGCTTACCGCTTTTTTTAACCGGCGGAGGAACTTGAGGAGCAACAGACTCGGGTTGTACCGGAAGAGGCTTATCGGCGGGCTTTTTCGGACTGTCAGGAACGGAAGGAAGTGCGGGAAGGGGCTTATCGGCAGGGCGGGGAGCCATTGCCAAAGACTCCGACTTTTCAACGCTTTTTTTCTCCGGCAGTTCCGATTTTGCCGCAGAAGAAACATCGGGAGGTTCGCTCACCGTTTCCGCCGTATGTTTTTTTTCATTAACGGCGGTACTGAAAAAAAGAAGGGCAAATCCCGCTAAAATAAGAGCCGCTCCTATGAGTATCAGTCTTTTTTTAGGAATTTTAACTTGCGGAGATTTTCTTTTCATACAATGATTTATAATAACCGTTTGCCCGACCGATGTCAATCGTCGGGGTAAAATCAAAAACCCCTAAAAGAAGGCCGTTTCCGATAGAACTCCTTTCAGGGGCAGGAGGATTTTTATCAGCCGATTTGTGCTTCGTCCAATACTTTGCGCATTTTTGCCCTGGCACGCAGCTCTATTTGCCGGATTGTTTCCGGAGCCAAGCCCATTTTTGAGCTGAGTTGATGCAAAGTGATTTTATCGCCGAAAATCGATGCCCTGTACTTATTGAGCAAAACGGCGCTTTCTTTGCGCGGTAAACGGCGGATAAGATTTTCGCATTCCAAACGCGAAATACGGTTTAATGCCTTTGTTTCGGTACATTCGGACTGATCTACCAACAAATCGGAAAATGTTAAGCCGCCTTCAATACTTACCCTTTCATCGAGGCTGACAACGGCATAATTATACTGAAGCAATTTTTTTACCTTGTCTTCATCCATATTCAAATATACCGCAATTTCCCGAGCAGTAGGCTCGCGGTGAAAATGCTGTCTTAACTCATCAAGAGCGGCCATCACGGTACGTACCGATTCTTCTTTTTGTGCAGGCAGCGGAATTGCCGTATCCTTTAAGCGTATAAATCTCAGTATCGATTGAGTAATCCATACATAGGCGTAGGTTGAAAAACGGGTGTTAAAAGATTCACAAAACTTTGAAGCCGCCGTCATCAAGCCCATATTTCCTTCCTGTATCAAATCCATGGTAGAAACCGAAGGCCCTGAATACTTAAGCGCAACGGAAACAACAAGGCGCAAGTTCGAATTGATTAATACCTATTTCGCCCCTTCATCGCCGTCTTGAATTTTACGAGCCAACTCTTTTTCCTGCTCGGGGGAAAGCAGAGGAAACTTTTTCAACTGTTCAATGTACATCGTATAAATTTTATCTTCCATAGTGTTTTCTCCCTTACTGACTATCTATATCCGAGCAAGAATCGTGCCAACTACAGAAGCGACGAAAAAAAATTTATTTTATTATATAACAATGATTTACATCTTTCGATAAGAGGAGTAAAATCCCTGTCTACTTTTGTAGACAGATGCAATGTCTATTTTTGTAGACTTTTATGATTCAACAGGATAGGTACGGCACAAGCCCCGGTCATCTTTAAAAATATAGTTGTTTGCGTCTTTTTGAACTTGAATCTCAAAACAATCGTTTTGCAATCGGAGCAAATTAAACTTTCCGCCGCCTCCGGGAATATCGACCGCATATACGGGAAGGGAAAGCCCTGATAATTCATTGCGCAGTTTGTCGTAGAGCCGTAAACCTTCATCAATCGGAACGCGAAAATGAGAGGTTCCCGGAGCCAAATCGCCCTGAAAAAGATAGCCCGGCTTTATACCGAGTAAGGTTAATTCGGTAAACAAATCGCTAAGCACACTGAGGTTGTCGTTAATGCCACGCAAAAGTACCGTTTGACTTTGCATCGGTATTCCGTTTTCCGCAAGTGCGGATAGGGCAGCATGGGCTTCGGGGGCAAAATCGGGAGAAAATTCGGCGGCATGGTTTATATGAGGAATAAGCCACAGCGGTTTATAAGCTTTTAGTAAGGCAAGCAGGCGCGGCGTAAAGCGTTCGGGCGCAAATACGGGGGCACGCGTACATACGCGGATGAGCAAATCGGCTCGGCAAGAGCGTAAAGCGCCCAATAAAGCTTCAAGCTGCGTATCGGAGCCGGTCAAAGGGTCGCCGCCCGATAAAAGCACTTCCCGAACTTCACTGTGCGCCCCGATATATGCACAAAGTTCATCTATTTGCGCAGCGGAGGCAAACGGATAATCGAGGGCGGAACTGTTGCGGCGAAAGCAATAACGGCAGCGGGCAAAACAGCGCCCCGTTGTTACAAAAAGGCAGCGGTTTTTATATTGATGAATAATGCGGTTTTTGTACTGCCCGTTTTTATGTTCGGTATTTTTATCGCATTCCGCGTGTACACTGTAAAGGGTCGAACCGAGAGGATCATCGTTTTCATAGGGCAACACAATGTTTTCTTTGTTCGAGACGGCAAGTTGTTTCCGTAAGGCGTTCAATGCCTGCCCCGGCTTCGAATCCTGCGGGGATTTAAAAAGGGCGTGCTCAAGAGCCGCCTCAAGGCGTTCCATGACGGAACGCCAGTGGGGACTGATTTGTTCAATCATTATATATTATAAATTACAATATAAGTTAAAAACCGGGAGCTACGTTAAAAACTGTGCTTGTAGCTGAGCGCGATGCGGCTAAAATACCATTCGCGGCCGGTAAAGCCCAAATCTTCAATGAACATTTCTTTTGATTTTGTATATTCTTTTGCAAACCGGCGGCGGCTTGAAAATTGGAACTGGGTTGTAAGCGCATCTTTTTCGGAAAATTTAAAAACAAACACGGGACTTACCGCAATTTTCATAAAACCGGGATTCATATGATGATATTGTTCGGCAAAATCTTTTTTTCCGTTAAACTGGCCGTCAAGCTCCGTTTGAACGGCGACGGTGTCCAATACGGGTACAAGCGGCATTTGGTATCCGATAATAAAGTTTGCTCCATACTGCCAGCCGTTGATTTTTTCACCGCTTCCCTGATACAGCCAAGGATTGCCGTTTTCGCCGCCCGACGTAATGCCGCGGTACATCACCTTGTAGGAATTATAAGTAATCACGTGATTCCAATCTCCCGGTACAACGGCGGCAAGGTCGAACATAAAGGCACCCTGAAACCATGCATCCCAGCGTGCGCTCTTAAAGGGAAGACTTTCATACGAACCGTATTTTTTTAATGTATCATCGTATTTAAGCGGATTCCATTTTGCAAGACCCTGAATGCCGATAAAATCCCACGCGGCGCCGATAGACGTTCCGGCCGAAAAGTTTAAAAAGGCAATAGGTGTAAAGCTTATTCCCAAAGCGGGAGCAATAGATACGGGACTTAATTCAAAATCCGCGTAAAAACGAAGTTTGTTGTCTTTTACAAGCGCATTTTCTCCGAAGGGAACGGGAATCGTATAACCGGCGGTTCCCGTTACACGGAACTCCAAACCGCTGTAAATACCGGTCATCGGCGCAAAATGAGCCTTTCCCGAAGTTCCGCTTTTATACGCGCTTTTGGGATAATAGGCAAAATCCGTTGTAACCGAAAAATCCCAGGGACTTTTTTCCTCGGCACTTTCGGCATATACGATGCCGAATAAAGCGAAAACCGCCAAACATACAAGTAGTGTCTTTTTCATACTGTCTCCCATAAAAGTCAAAAAAAGTGTCGCTTTCGATTGACTTTTTACGCACGTTCGCAGCGAAGTGAGAACGTACATATAATATACAAGTTTGCAATAAGCAAACTCGGCAAGCTGAAAGCCGCGCCGGCCGTACGCTGTTCAGCTTACATCCTTAACCGCCATTATCCCGTAAAAACGGCTTTTATTCTAGTAGCGAAGCAGGTTCTTCAAAAACATCTTTTCAGATGTTTTATCGATTTGACTAAAATACGGGAATTTTGTATTTTATGTATACACTACAAAAAAGGAATATATTTATGGAAAGAAAAATAAAAACATCGGTTACCGGATTTCCCGCACAAGACGGAGCGGGAGTCAATTTAGTCCGTGTATTGGGACACGGTACGACAAGCGATTTTGATCCGATTTTAATGCTCGATTCGTTCGACAGTACAAATCCCGACGATTATACGGCGGGTTTTCCCATGCATCCGCATCGGGGTATTGAAACCGTCAGCTATGTATACAAGGGAAAAATGAAGCACAAAGACAGCCTCGGTTTTGAAGATACGGTTGCAGACGGTGAAGTACAATGGATGACAGCCGGCAGGGGCATCCTTCACGAAGAAAAACTGCCTGCAAGCGAACGGCTTTTGGGGGTGCAGCTGTGGCTTAATTTGCCGGCGGACAAAAAAATGGTACCGCCCGAATACCGCAGTATAAAAAATGCGGAAATAAAAGAAATTCCTTTTACAGGCGGCTATATACGGCTTCTTGCCGGCACTTATAAAGAACACAAGGGATTTCAAAGCAAATACCTGCCGCTCAATTACTACGATATTACGCTCAATGCGGATGCGGAACTGACGCTTGATACGGCATATGAGGATTCCGTTATGCTGTTTACCCTTCTTTCCGACGTTTTTGTAAACGGTGAACGGGTAAAAGAAAAAACCGCGGTAAAATTAAGCGAAGGCGATTCCGTTACCGTAAAGGCCGCAGACAAAACGGCAAAAGTGTTGTTTATCGGCTCAACGGCATTGCACCAGCCGATTGCATGGGGCGGCCCTATAGTTATGAACACAAAAGCGGAATTACAGCAAGCCTTTGCGGATTTGGAAAACGGAAATTTTATACAATAGCGGCTTACGAGCATATCGTAAATAGAAAATTTGAGTATAACCTGCGGTTATACAGTGATATAAGGAGAACTATATGGAATTTATACAGTCTTTGGAAAAGCGCAGAAGCTATTATAACATTACAAAAAAACTGCCGATTGCAATCGATGAGGTCGGTTCCGTAATAAAAAAAGTAACGGAAGCGGTACCCGATGCCTTTAATATGAAAAGCGCCAGGCTTGTTACGGTATTCGGTGAAAAGCATGATTTGCTTTGGGACTCGATATATGAGGTTTTTAACGGAAAAGTCCCGCGGGAAAAAATCGATTCTTTTAAGGCGGGAGCCGGTACCGTTCTCTTCTTTTACGATGAAAAAACGGTAAAAGCACTGCAGGAAAAATTTGCAGCCTATGCGGCAAATTTTCCGGTATGGGCAAATCAGGCAAACGGAATGCTTCAGCTTGCCGTTTGGACAGCTTTGCGTGAAAAGGGAATCGGAGCTTCATTGCAGCACTATAATCCGGTTATCGACGAAAAGGTAAAAGAGCTTTTTTCCGTCCCCGCAGAATATATACTGCTTGCCCAAATGCCTTTCGGCGGAATCGGAAGCGAACCCGAACCGAAAGAAAAAGAAAATATCGACACAAGAGTAAAAATTATAATATAGCGGTTTGTGCCTATGTATGTAACCTGTCTTGATTTGGAAGGAGTTTTGGTTCCCGAAATATGGATTGCCTTTGCCGAAAAAACCGGTATAAAGGAATTGCGGCTTACCACGCGCGATATAAGCGATTACGATGTGCTTATGCACAAGCGTTTGGATATTTTAAAAGAGCATAAACTCGGTTTGAGCGCGATTCAGGATGTAATCGCTCAAATCGATCCGATGCCGGGGGCAAAGGATTTTTTGGATGAGCTGAGAACACGCTGTCAGGTTATTATTTTATCCGATACCTTTACGCAGTTTTCGCTTCCGCTTATGAAAAAGCTGGGTATGCCCCTTATTTTTTGCAACGAATTGATTGTCGATTCGGACGGTATGATAAGCGGCTATAAACTGCGCCAACAAAACGGAAAGTATCATGCAGTCTGCGCTTTGCAGTCAATCGGGTTCGACACGATTGCCGCAGGAGATTCGTTTAACGACCTTGCGATGATAAAGCAAAGCCGAAAGGGCTTTTTGTTCCGCGCTCCGGAACACATTATTGCCGAAAATCCCGCAATCCCGGCTTTCAGCGAATACGGCGATTTATTAAAGGCGATAAGCGAAACGCTTGCCCAAGCTTAAAAACGGCGGGCTTGTAAAATCCGGTACACCGGAAAAACGTGCAGCTTGCTGCCGGATTTCGGGTGTGCCGCCTGCCGCGTCTTAAAAAAGACCCGAAATATGCCCGTCGTTGTCCACATCTATGGAACAGGCGGCCGGTATTTTAGGTAAGCCGGGCATGGTCATCATGTCTCCTGCAAGCACCGTCAAAAAACCCGCCCCGCTTTTAAGCAATACGTCGCGTACCGGAAACACATAGCCTGAAGGGGCGCCCAAAAGATTTTTATCGTGGCTGATTGAATTCTGCGTCTTTGCAATGCAGACGGGAAGATGTGCCCAGCCTGCGGCAGTATATTCTTTTATCTTTTTTAAAGCGGCGGGCGAAAACTCTACCCTTGATGCGCGGTATATGTTCCGTGCAATTTTTTCTATTTTGTCCGTAAAAGAATCTTCGGATTTATAGAGGGGCGTAAAACGCGCGGATGCGGAATCGCACAAAGCAGCAACGGTGCGGGCAAGGTCTGCCGCTCCGTCTCCGCCCTTAGCCCAGCCTTCACAAAGAACTGCGGGAGTCCCGTCTTTTCCGCACACCGTAAGAGAGCGGCACGCACCAAACAAAGCTTGCAGTTCTTCCTCCGTATCGCCTGAAAAGCGGTTTACCGCAACGACGACGGGAACGCCGAAAGAGCTCATATTTTCTATGTGAACGCGCAGGTTTTCAAAGCCGTTCAGCATTGCGGCCGGATTCGGTTTTTCCAAGTCTGCTTTGGATACGCCGCCGTGCATTTTAAGAGCGCGCACCGTCGCAACGATAACGGCGGCATCGGGCGCAATTCCGGCAAGCCTGCATTTTATATCCATAAATTTTTCAGCACCCAAGTCGGCGGCAAAGCCGGCTTCCGTAACGGTGTAATCGCCTAAGGCAAGGGCGCACAGGGTTGCATTTATACTGTTGCAGCCGTGAGCTATATTTGCAAAGGGGCCGCCGTGCACAAAGGCGGGCGTATGTTCAAGCGTTTGCACCAGATTGGGACGAAGTGCGTCTTTAAGAAGGGCTGCGGCGGCTCCTTCCGCACCGAGCTGTTTTAAATACACGGGTTCTTTGGCATAGGTTTTTCCGATAAAAATATTGCCCAGCCTGTTTTTTAATTCGTCAATCGATTTTGAAAGGCAGAGAATAGCCATAATTTCGCTTGCAACGGCAATATCGAAATGCTCTTCACGCGGAACGCCGTCGGCAGTACCGCCGAGTCCTATCAGGACATTGCGCAATGTGCGGTCGTTCAAATCAAGACAGCGCCGCCATGAAATACTGCGCGGATCGAGGTTCAGAGCGTTTCCCTGCTGAATATGATTGTCGATGAGAGCCGCAATCAAATTATTGGCGGCGGATACGGCGTGTATGTCGCCCGTAAAATGGAGGTTTATATCCTCCATCGGAACGATTTGCGCATAGCCTCCGCCGCAGGCACCGCCTTTGATGCCGAAACAGGGGCCGAGTGAAGGTTCCCGCAGTGCAAGCACGGCTTTTTTACCGATTTTCCGCAGCCCGTCGGCAAGAGCGATGGATACGGTGGATTTTCCTTCTCCTGCGGCGGTCGGCGTAAGGGCGCTTACCAAAATAAGTTTGCCGCGTTTTTTTGCAGGGGTTTCCATAAGGCGGTACATCGTATTCAGACTGATTTTTGCCTTATAGGTTCCGTATAATTCATAGTCGGCGGCTTGTAAACCGAGTTTTTGCGCAAGCTCGTGAACGTTCTCCATTGTCCGGGAGTGTGCAATTTCAATATCCGAAAGCATACAATCAGTATAAAACAGAACCGACTTTTATGGAAGCCTTGTTCATTCTTATTTTTTCGGTTAAAATATAAAATATGGCACAGGCCGAAAACATCGCACATAAAAAACAACACCCTTCCATACGGCCTCTTTCTTCCTTCGGAGTTTTGCTTCCTTGTTGTATTATACCGTTTAGAAAAAAAAGCGCGCATGCTTTACGTTTGTTTTTGCGAACCGTGCTCTTTGATTTTTTCGGTCTCCAGTTTTCGGTTAAATTCGGCTTTAAGGAAATTCCCGTTATACACATAGATCATCCCCTGGACAGACTTATTCCGTTTGATCCGTCAAAGGTTACGGCTTATTTGGATTTTACGCATTTTTGGATACGGCCTATGACTTTGTTATTTAAACGGGTCGGTATAAAAAAAGCTCTCCCCTATTGTACGCAATTCATATATTTGATTGAAACGGTATACAGAGAGGCGGCTTATATATACCGCTTCCGCATGACCACAACAGCGCGGCCCTCATATAAAAAAGGCAGGGACGGTAAAGCACTTCGTATGATTCGCCGGCTTGACCCGCATTTATTGTGCATACCGAGTTTGCACGTAGCGGTTGTTGTTCTTACACGTACATATTACGAACAGGCTTTTAAAGAACTTGGCTTCAGTGAAGAGGAATGCAGGGTATACGGCGAAGAATTGCGCGAAGGGGCGCGTAAAATTATCGAAAGTATTTTGTATATAAAGCAGCACAGTGTAAACTGCATTCCCGCAGCCTTGTATATGATGCTTTCTTTACTAAAAGGAAGTTTTACGATAAGTCAAGGAGTAGAAATTATCAACAGCCTTTTTACCGATGTTCAGGATATAAGCGAAAAAGATAAAAAAGCACTGCACGCCCATATTAATTTTATGTTTGAGCGCCTTCTTTTGGAAGGCTGCAGCGAAGACGACTGGACGGTTCCCGTTAAACATTGGCTGAGTAACTTTACACCGATTGTGTATTAACCTTATTTAGCAACACTGCCCTTTTTATAAAGGGAGGCGGCGTTTTTTTCGTAAAAGGGCGCGTTTTTGCCGCGTTTAAACGAAGAACCTTTAGCACCGCGTTTTTTTGAAAAACCGTCATCTTCGGCAAAGCCGCCTTCTTTTACGTCGATATGCATATGAGGCAAAGTCTTATCTCGGCGGGAGCGTTCCAAGGCATCGCGGCCTGCCTGTACGGGCAGGCTCACCAAGGAAAAGGCGGCACTTACGTCTATACGGTCAACCAGACGCTGCGGAATATTCAACAAACCGCTGAAATATTCGGCTATTTCGCGCGCGTTAAAGCCGTCTTTTCGGCCCAAACCGACATAAAGCCGTATTTGATCCGAGCGTCCGCCGAATGCACCTGCGGATACCGATTTTCCGCCGGAAAATTTGCCCCCGCGTGCGGCAGTTCCGCGTGTTGCACTTCCCCGTACCGGAGGTTTGTACGCCGTTACCGTTCCGTAACGCTCAGGGTCCAATTCGGCACCCAGCACGTTTTCCAAAACGGCGGCAAGCACATCTTCGGCATTGCGGTTTGTACATAAATCCTGCGCCATTGCGGCAAAGAGTTTATCTGCAGGACATCTTTTAAAATTTATCGCAGAAGCGGCGGCTTTGCCGGTTACGTTATCACCGGCATTCTCGGCAGCGAAGGTGTCTTCTCCGGCGATTTCGGCTTCCGTAGAGGGCAGGGGCTGCTCCCGTTCTTGCGGAAACGCCTCCGGGGTTTGAGGAACGGCCTGCACTGCTTTCGATTCTTTTAATTCGGTAAAGAGGCGAAGGCGTTTTGCGTTCAGCACTTCACGGACGGAAGGAACGGATGCTTCACGCATTTCGCCCTTTATCGCCTTTCGCACGGACTGTTTTAAAAATTCCAGTCTGCGCCGTTCTTCAGGTTTCACCAATGTAAAGGCCAATCCTTTTGCGCCTGCCCGTCCCGTGCGTCCTATGCGGTGAACGTAGGTGGGGCCGTCAAAAGGCAGCGCGTAATTTACAACGTGAGTAAGCCCTTCGATATCAATTCCCCTCGCGGCAACATCGGTTGCAACGAGGATTCTTGTTTTCTTTGACCGAAAGCGGGATAAAATCTTTTCCCGCTGAGCTTGGGGAATATCCCCGTGCAATGCGGCAGCTTCATAGCCGCGCTCATCCAAAAGTTTGGAAACCGAATCGGCATCCGCCTTTGTCTGCGTAAACACCAAACCGTAAAAATCGGGCGAACTATCAATCATCCGCACAAGGGCTTCGATTTTTTCGCTTTCACGCACAAACCAGTAGATTTGCTCGGTTAAAAGCGGCTCTTCCGGTCCCGTTTCTTCTTCGACGATTTCGTAATCGCCCATAAAGGCGGCCGCTATTTTCAAAATAGGAGGCGGCATGGTGGCCGAAAACAGCAAAATACGGCTTTCGGGGTTTGCCTTTGAAAATATAAATTCAATGTCTTCGATAAAGCCCATATCGAGCATTTCGTCGGCTTCGTCCAAAACAAAGTAATCGATGTGTTCAAGTTTTAAAGACCCGCGCTCGATGTGGTCTTTTATGCGCCCGGGCGTTCCGACGACGATTTCGCAGCCGTTTCGTAATGCGCGCCGCTGCTCACCCATAAATTGGCCGCCGTATACGGGGGTAAGACGGGGAAAGCCGTCTTTGGTAAAAGACTCGATTTCTTTACACACTTGCAGGGCAAGTTCGCGCGTCGGGGTTAAGACCAAAGCTTGAACGCGCCCCTTATCTTCGCGGATTGTCTGTACCAAAGGAAGACCGAAGGCAGCCGTTTTTCCCGTTCCGGTACGCGCCTTTGCAATCACATTGGCATCCCCGTTTAATAAACGCGGAATCGCTAAAATCTGAATGGGTGTCGGGGATTCAAAGCCCTTGGCTCCCACGGCGGCGAGGGTCAACTCATCAAGACCCAAGTCCTCAAAAGAGATGGTTTCCATATTTCGTTTCCTTTAAGCAAGTCCTTTCGGCCGTGTAACCCTCCGCCTTATCTTTGGCGGGAACTCCGAAAACCGGGGGCTGTTTTTGAGCTGTCCGAACACTGAAATTTTCAGACAAACCTTAACACAACGATTGTGTTATAACACCAACCCGATTTTTTCAAAACTCTGCTTTTCAGGAAAATTCCGAATACGGCTCTCAGACGTGCATGTAATTTAAATATACTTCAAAACCGGCAAAGAGTCAAGCATTTATTGACATATTCTTGAAAAGAGTGCGGTTTGGTACAAAAAAATATGCCCGGTCAGTATATTTTTTATATTAATACTCTTATGGAAGATATACGTTGTCCCGGAGCATAATCTCCTCTTAAAATAGTCGCTCTTAACACTGATGCAATTTGTAAATATGGATATATTTTCATTCGTTTTTATTTTTCCTTCCTCGTACAAATTTCCAGTATGCAGAATACGGAACGACTGTGGCAAATAGAAGATAATATTTATTAGCAAACATATCAGGGGTTCCTTTTGCATTGAAATGAACAGGAATTTTCTCCGGGAGAAATAAGCAAATAATAAATATTACAACCATCATTACCGCCAACACCAAGACATCTTTTAACAGTCCATCTTTCATACAATTTCTCTCCTTGAACTAAATAAAATTTGATTTACCTATTTTTATATAAACTTCACTTGCAATAACAAGTAAAGTAACTGATATTATTTGAAAAACAGGCGTTATCGGAAGATTTAAAAACCAATGAAGAAGAATTGGCGTAATGAGTGCAATTATTCCGATAACCCCGGACACAATAACAGGAAGGCTCTGTTTTACTACCATCATCTCGCTTTCCCATTCAAAGTTGGGAAATTTTTTATTCAAAGAAATTCCTATCACTGTTATAAAAACGGAATAGCATATAGGAACAATTATTAGGTTAATCATTTGAATTGGGCTCATGTTGAGTTTCAGTGTAAATACAAATACGGAAATCATGTATCCGATTAAATGAATTGTAAGATTTACCGCAATCTTAGAATTTAAAATCGTTTTTACCCGAATAGGAGAACTTTGCAAAATCCAAACATTTTTACCTTCTAAAGATATGGAAAATGCTGCCGGACAACTAAGTAAAAACATTGAAGCAATACACATCGGAGCAAAATTTGAAAGATATTCATTAATATTTTCGATTCCCGAATATTCCCCTATTTGTTGTAAAGAGTTAAAAAGGAAAAATATACTGAAAACACATAAAAGCATTACACCAAGACCTGCATTCAACACTGCCATATATGAGTTTAGAAATCGTCCCATTTCTTTTTTATATAGGGCAAAAAATACCGATGTTCTACTATTAGAATTTTTGTTGTCGGAATATCTTGTTGTTGTTTTAGCAAGAGTATTAAGTAATCCATACTTCAATGAAACCATTTTGGCAAATATATAAAAAAGTACTATTGAGAGAACAATAAATAACCCTACTCCAATGTGCATTGGAAAATTATAGTATTCCATAAATAGCTTAGATAGCGGGTACAATCCTGTAATTTGCTTAGAAAGCATAATCCCAATACTATTTTCATTACCTGATTTCATGGCTGACACTGCAATATATCCAATTATCCCTATCATCGCAAATGAAAAGATTAATGTAATAACATTTTTTCTCTTAAAGAAAGATGAAGCAACAACAATAATGATTCCCATACATGCTGCTATACACATCGGTATCAACGGAATAAAAATTATGGAAGTAAAATACAATATAATCTGTAATACATTTAAACTTCCGTTTAACACCCAAACAATTCCTCCCGGAAGCATAAACATCAATCCTATTAAAAAATTCAATAAATACATAAACATAAACTTGCTGCTTATAATATCCGAACTTTTTACAGGCAATGACAAAAGATTTTCCATATCACGACTGCCAAATAAAATCCCATTCGAATAAAATATTGTCAAAAATAATATTGCAAAGCTTGATACCGACACCATATATGCCGGTATCAATTCCTGCTGTCCCGCTTGTACCAATGTTTTAGCTGCTATGATATTATAAACAAAGAAAAATATGGCAAGAGTTATTATTCCAAAACTTGCAATAACAATTGAACTTTGTTTTTTATTTCCCGGCTCTCTCATTTCGTTGATCGGAAAAAAATTCATCAATTGTGCTTTAATTAGTATCCAAATTTTGCTCATTATCCTGCACCTCCATGAAAAAAGTCTCCAAAGATTTATTTCCTTTGACTTCTTCTGTATTTCCGCTCGCAATTAACTTTCCGGTTTTTATAATTGCAATTTTATTACATAATTTTTCTGCAACATCCAATACATGTGTTGAAAAGAAAATAGCTCCTCCATCTGATACGCATTCGTGCATTATTTTCTTTAGTAGAAAAGTTGCTTTCGGATCAAGTCCAACAAAAGGTTCATCTAAAATTAGTAACTTTGGAGAATGCACCAGTGCAGAAATAATCGCCGTTCTTTGCTTCATGCCATGTGAATACGAAGATATCATTCCCGAAAGATGTTTCGTCATTTCAAATAAATCGCCGTATCTCTGAATTCTTTCTCTGCGTATCTCAGTAGAAACTTCAAATAAATCCGCAATAAAATTGATATACTGAAATCCCGTCAGATGTTCATATAAATCCGGATTATCCGGAATGTATGCCGTCATTTTTTTACAAATAACAGGCTCCTCTTTAATGGAATACCCGTCAATCGTTATACTTCCATTTTCAAAATCATGAATCCCAACTACCGCTTTTATCGTTGTAGTTTTTCCGGCTCCATTTGCACCAATGAATCCATAAATATCTCCGGACTGTACTGAAACGGATAGGTCTTCCACAGCCTTTTTGTTCCCATAGAATTTACTAAAATTCTTTATCTCTAACATAATTTCCGCCTCCATTGACAATTTGTCAGTTATTCTTTAAAATAAAACCGATAGCTTGTGTAGCAGCAGCTATCGGCATATTATTCTCCTTGCAAACATTCTATTCTTTTTTTTAATTACTAAAGAGCTTTTTCGTATTTAAGTTCTGTTCAAGCATTATCTTAAATGCGTTTAAGTAGTCATTAACAGGTTCTTTCTTTAGATATCTTATGCTTATGTTATTTGAAACAAAAACATAAGCTGTCATAAGAAATTCTGCTGTTTCCAACGGATATTTTACAAAAAAAACTTTTTCTGATATCCCTTGATTTATTATCTTTTCAAAATATATTGTCAGTTTTTCAACAAGCTTATGGGATAACTTATCTATCATATATTGATTTTCTTTAAGGTCAACTGTTTTTTGTAATACTGTACCCTCTGCTGAAATATTTTCCGAAGATATAATGGTGGCATTCATAAATGCTCTGATTTTCTCTATTGCAGTTTTGTTCTTATCATAAGCAATACTATAAATGTCTTTCAATAGTTTATCTGAATATTGTTCTACAAGACAATATAAGATATCCTCTTTATTCTTAAAGTGATAATATAACAATCCTCTTGATATATTTACTTTATCGACTATATCCTGAGTTGTTGTGTTAGTATATCCTTTCTCCATAAAAAGCAGCATTGCCGCATTCATAATCTCGGCACGCCGTATTTCAGGTTCTTTTACATCTCTCATTTTGTACTTCCTATTTAAAGGGTATCATAAAACTGACAATTTGTCAATCATAATTTTCACTTATTAATCGATAGAAGAACCTATGTCGTCTTTCGTAACAAAAACGGATACTTTGTGGAATTATTGTCCGCACATCTCCGTATCCGTCTACAGCTTGTTACAGCGGGTGCAATATTTTAAGATTTTATTTTCAATAGAAGACGTCTCAAATGATTCCGCATTCGTCCCCCCCTCTACCCTCTTATCCTCGAAATCAAAAAGTCCCTGCCCTTTTTTGTCCCGACAATAAGAGGTTCGGGAAATTTTTTCCGCTGCAGTAAAAGAGAATCGTCATAGCGGAATTCTTGTCCCGTACAATATTGGTAGTCAAGTCCGCATTTTTTTACGAGGGCATGGGCGGGGGCTATATCCCACACATAGCAGGAAGGGTCGATGCAGGCGTCGATTCCGCAAAATACGAGGGCCGATACAATATGAATAAGCGATGAGCCGAATGCCCTGAATTTAAAATCGACGGAAGACTCTTTAAGCTGCCGAATAATCGGCTGCATATCGATTTGAGTTAAAAGATCCGAGCCGGTTGTAATCTGCTTGGGCATGTCTTTTTGCCGCATAATATCGGGGTCAATGCTGAACTCCGTTCCGTTTAAATATACCGTATCGCTTTCGGGAGCGGTCCACATAAACAGCTCATCACAGGAGTTACCGAAGCGCGGAGCATAGACAATGCTCCCGGCGGCCTCTCTTTCTCTATCCAATATACCGACGCCGATACACCATGAGGGCAGGCCTTGACTGTACGAGTCGGTTCCGTCAATAGGGTCAAAGATAAAGGTATAAGGCGCCCGCTCATCAAATGCCGCCCCCTGTATTTCTTCGTTGATTATATTACAATCCGGAAACAGAGATTGTATTTTTGCAATCAGACGCTCGGCTATTGCGATATCGGTTGCCGTTACAACGGAATTATCCGATTTAAAATCGCGTCTTATATTTTTTTGCGTTTCTTTGGCAAAGGAACCGCAGTCTTTTACCTCTGCCATTAAAGAGTCAAATAAATCGATATTCATATTCTTTCCGTTTTTAATATATTTTACAGAACAATCTCCATACGGTCTTTTTCTTCGTATTCAAAGACGCAGCAGTCGTTCATATAAGTCCGTTCGGGCAGCACGATTAAAACGCGGCCCTCATCCTTTTCGATTGAATAGGGACAATAATGATACACTCCCGTATTAAACCGTACGATTGTCCCCTTAGGTACAATAAAGGCTTCCGTTTTTTCCGGAATCAAAGTATTGCCGACAGGCGCAACATGAATCACCACATCCGTGTCCAGCGGCAGCAAAACCTCGCCGGTGTAATTGTGATACTCGACCGTGTGAATCAACATACGTTCGGGTTTGCGCACTATTAAAGGAGAAAAAGCCATGGGAAGCGAGGTTTTAGCCGGTTCAAGCAGTCTGTCCGGATAAAAATCTCCCAAAGAATGACCTTCAGGATTAAAAAGGTCCGTAAAACTTCCGTATACACTGAAGTTTTCCGCGGTCAATTTTTGAGCCTTAATTTTTCGCATCGTATTACTCCTTATAATTATGTGAGGTATGCGTTTGTATTCATCAGCTTCCTTTATAAAACTTTATGCTTTTTTTATCAAGACTTTGTAGTCCGCAGTGCTTGCCTTTTCAGGGCCGATAAGATACAGTGAGGATAAGAGGTAAAAACAATGCGCATAACAACACTGTGTATGAGTACAACCGTTCAGCGTACCGCCGTTTTTGAGCGGATTAATATGGAGGAAGTAAACCGTTCTGTTCATTATCGGCTCGATGCATCCGGAAAAGCGGTTAATGCGGCGCGGGTTCTCAATCAACTGGAAGAACATTGTGCCTTCCTTATCTGTCCTGCCGGTATGGAAAATATGGACGAGTTTGTTATGCTTGCCAAAGCGGACGGATTGGAAGCTTCAATAATACCCGTTCCCGGCAGAGTACGCGAATGCTGTACCCTTTTGGAAAGAGAAAACGGCCGCGTAACGGAATTGGTTATGGACGAGCCGGCTTACACGGAAAAAAAAGATACGGAGTTAATCGTAAAGGCCGAAAAACAGCTGTGGTCTGAACTGCAAAAGGCTTTAAAAAAAAGCGATGCCCTTTTATTTGCGGGAACAACGCCCAAAATATGGCCGGAAGACTTTAAGGTCCGCGTATGTAAAAGCGCGTGCGATACGGGAGTAGTCATCCTTGTCGATTTTTGGGGGAAAGAGCTGCTTTCCGTATTGAAAGTATGCACTCCTGATATTATAAAAATAAACGCGAAGGAATTTTGCGGTACCTTTTGTAAAACGGAGATTACCGATACGGCGGAACTTATGCGGGTTGTTGCCGATAAAAGCCGCGAGTTAAACAACTGCATCGTTATAACGCGGGGCGGCGACAGTACAATAGGGGCATTTCGCGGCGAGGCCTTTGAAGTTCCGACTGAAAAGGTACAAGCCGTAAATACCATCGGCTGCGGAGATTCTTTTTCTTCAGGCTTTTTATATGAATACTTAAAAACCGCCGCAGAAAATTCGGGCAAGCCTGATATTCAAGCGGCTCTTGCAAAGGGAACGTGGTGCGCCGCCCGCAATGCCGAATGCGAAAAAGTCGGAACACTGTATGAATAAAGAGTCCCGTGCCGCTCAATACTCAAGCACAACCATTTGATGACATTCCACTTGAGGAACGCTAAAACGCAAATGCTCTCCCTCATACTCAAAGGGGATTTCAATGTGCTGCGGCTCAAGCAAAGCCCGCTTTATGCGGTGCGGAAGACAAACTTCCGTTTTGATATTATGCAGCGGTACAATGTCCTCTATCACTTCAATATTCCGCGTTCCCTGTGTATCGGCCGAAAATGTACCCCTATTTGTCGTATGTGCAAAAAGGTTGTGCACTATGTAGCGCTTGCGCTTTTTTTGTTCGGTTACGGTTACAACCGCTTTATCGGGTAAAGAAGTTTTTATTGTTTTTTCTTTTCCGAGTAAATAATCGAGTGCATACATAAGGATTTTTTTATGATGCAGAGAACCGGTTTTTCCGTAATCCGAAAAGATATTCCATGCTATATAGACGGTGCTGTCCGTAAAAACCGAAGCATCTTCCAAAGGAGCCCTGTCATCGTTCGGCGTATGCTGATGTGAACAAAACGCATAGGTGTCGCGGTTAAAGTAAGATTTTTGGCGGCGTAAGGGCGAACCTCCCTGTAAGCGTTTTATTTTAAAACCCTGCGTATACATAACATGGGCGCTCGTTCCTATCCCGAACCGTGCGTCCGCAATCACATAATCGGGACGGTTTTCCGTCTCGCCTTTATACTCGGCCGAAAAGTCAAGAACAAAAGCGTCGTTATCCGATCCGAGACCGCTTTGTCCCGACGCAAGAATTTTTCCGCCCGTAGCAAGATAAGCTTGAAGTTTTTTTTGCAGCTTTTCGTTAAGCCGTATTGTATCGGGTAAAATAATGACTTTATACGGTAAAAAATCGCTTTCCGTATCCAAAAAATGATACAGATATTTTCCTTCCATAAGAACTCTGTTTGCACCGATATCACCGTTATATACGGTATCTCTATTTGCAATATCCGTACCTGCCGCTTCCTGACTGATCACTCCTATATCGGCAATATTCACCGCTTCTTCGCACCATACTTCTTTTACCTCAACTTCGCGGTATGCTTCTCCGATAAGTTTATACGTATCGTCATTCATAAGTCCCGAAGGATGCAGCTGGTCGCCGACCGAACATTTTGCACCGTATGCAAGAGAGAGGGCCGTTTCATAGCGCAGGGCATTCGGATGCTTAAAACCGCCGAATTCTCCCCAGGTACTGTGAAATTTTCCCGTCATACCCAAATACTCTTTTCCGAGAGACATAACATAAGAGGCGGAAAGCGGAAAGTGATCGTACCCCCAGCCGCCGGTCGGCAAACTTTCAACTTCCAAGTGGCTGTTGTTTTTTACCATGTCCCGCCGTCCTTTGGGAATATGACCGCCGTTATGAAAGATTGTACAGGTTTTACTGTATTTACGGACGACGGTTTCAACCCGTTTTGTATAGCGTTTATAAACAAGTTCAGCCTGCTCCATAGCGGTTTTATAATCGCGCGGATCCTTTCCTCTGCTTAAAATTTCGTTACGGCAGGAAGCGCAATAACAGGGCTGTATAGACACTATGTCCAAAAAAATACCGCAGGGATTGTATTGCTGCATAACCTCTTCTATTTGTTTTTCAAGCAAGTCCATATAGCCGGTATTAAAACACAGCACATGAAAACAGGGCGTTCCCGTAAAATCTTCCGCCCAGCTCAGAGATTCATCGGCCTTTCGAAACAGCCATTCGGGATGCCGTACCGCTTCTTTTTCATCCAAACCGGCGGAAATATACACGGGAGCACGTACACCTATTTCTTTACAGGCATCAAGCTGTTCCCGTAATAAATCGAATTTTAAATGCGGATGCATTTCATTAACCTTTGTCGGATGATACGACCATCCGTGATGGCATTTTGAAAAAACGGTAATCGAATTTACATATCCCGCTTTTAAAGCAGCCTGAAACCGGTTTTTATCGAATTTTTCTCCGATTGCCGGTATTAAACCGGAAGTATGAAAGTCCAAGTGAACTTGCCTAAACGCCAACATAATAACTCCTAAATAGTGTTCAGCCCTTTACAGCTCCGGCGGTCATTCCGTCAATGACGTATTTTTGACCGAATAAATATAAAACAGTAACGGGCAGGGCTACCAATACAAGGTTTGCAAACACATAATTCCAATAATTAAAGTATCTTCCGAAAAAATTATATACCGTAAGCGGAAGTGTCCAGCTTTTTGCGGTGTTAAAAAAGTAAAGGGGAATTTGAAAATCGTTCCAAATAAAAATAGCGAGCATAACTACGGTGGTTACCGTTATCGGTTTAAGAAGCGGTAAAATTATCGAAAAAAATACCCGCAGGGGAGGATAGCCGTCGATAAAGGCTGCCTCGTCCAATTCTTTCGGTACGGTTTCTATAAATCCGGTAAACATAAACACACCCCAAGACATTTGTATCGCGCTGAATACCAATATAACACCCAGATATGTACCGTTGAGCCGTAATACATGGAGCAATCCGAAGGTTGTTATAATTTGTACCGGAGCAATCAGTCCCGCCAAAAAATAGGTATTTAAAAATCGGGTAAAAGAGCTGCGCTTCCGTGCCGCCAAAAACGACACCAAGGCGGAGCAAAAAACACAAACCGAAACGGCACAAAACGTTACGATAATGCTGTTCATTGCTGCACGGAATATATTCGCTTTTTTTATTACATAGGTGTAGTTTGAAAAAAGCATTTCAACCGGAAACTCCAAAGAAAAACGGGCAGCTCTCGCAGGAGTTTTCAAAGAACCGAAAATCATAATTAAAAGCGGAACAATGATAAGCAGCGATAATAAAATCATACATATTTCCAATATAAGCATGGAAATATGTTTTTTTTGCATTAATCGGAATTTCATATATCAGCCTCCTTTCGTTTTAAAAGCTTATTAACGGTGTATGAAACGGCAAATACAAGGAGAAATAAAATCAGTCCCATTGCCGTGGAACGTCCTAAACGGCCTTGAGCAAAGGCGGTAAAAATATAGGTTCCCAAAACCTGAGACGCAAATCCGGGGCCTCCTGCGGTAATAACAAAAACCTGCTCAAAAACTTTCAGCCCCCCGATTGTGTGCATAACAATCGTAATAGTCAACGCAGGACGCAAGAGGGGCAGCGTGATAAATAAAAACCGCTGCCATGCCGAAGTTCCGTCTATTTGTGCCGACTCATAATAATCGTGTGAAATATTTTGAAGTCCCGCAATTAAAATCGCCATGGTAAAACCGCTCCAACGCCAAATCTCAACAACAATGGTAGTAAAAAGTGCCGTTTTAGGGTTTCCAATCCAATCGGTTGCCCAAGAGCTTAAACCGATTGCTGTTAAAAAGGCATTCAAAAATCCGTTGCTTTTAAATAAGGCCTGGAACAAAACACCCGCAATAACAATGCTGAGTACCGCAGGCATATAAAAGACAGTACGCAGAATATTTTTTGTTTTTAAGGGTTGTACGAGGGCAAGCGCTAAAAGCAGACCGAATAATACTTTAAATACCATCGTAAAGAAAGCAAAGATAAACGTATTTTTCAACGCCAAAATAAAATTGGTATCTTTAAATAAATAAATAAAATTTTCAATGCCTATAAAATGCGGAGAAAATAAACGCATAATATGCCAATCGGTAAATGACAATAAAAAAGCTGCGAGGATCGGAACGGTAAAAAAAATCGAATAAACAAACAGTGCCGGAAAAGCAAAGTAATCCGGATACAAAGAATCAATACGCCTTTTTTGCATAGTCGTCTCCTGACAAATGTTTATAAAATAACAGATGTGCCGGAAACGGAACATTTACCCGGCACATCACCGATACAATATAGAACTATCGCTTATCGGATCCTTAGCTCCTTTTTATCCGATTAAAATCCGGGTTCCTTTCTGGATTTCATATAATCGCTGTATAAAGTATCCCATGCCTTTAAAACTTCCGCGGGAGTTTTGATTCCGGCAGACATTTCAACATAGTACTTCCACAATTCAGGTAAAATCGGAGAAGCAACGTTCACCATCGCATTCATTTCATATACGTATTTACCTGTTTTGATATACGTATCAACAACGTGCTGCACACATTCGGGAACTTTTCCGCCGTCCACACCATTTAAACCGGGAAAACCGGGATGTGCGGCAAAATACATATTTTGATATTTCGGCTGTGACCAGATATTAAGGAATTTGACAGCTTCCTGAGCGTTTCCTTTTTTCGGAACAAAAAAGCCGCCGACATAGCTTCCGGTTGCGATAATATCATAACTGTCTGTGAACGGAATATTCCAATAACCGATTTCAACTCCGGGCCATTTTGCCATCATATCGACTACAACCCATTCTCCGTTCATCATCATTGCGGCTTTTCCCGTAGCAACAGCTTCTTTTGCCATGTCATATGTAAAAGAAAGATTGTCCGAGTTGACCAGTCCTTCTTTAAATATCATATTGTAGCGGTCAAGAATCATTTTGAATTCGGGAACATCGCTCCACTTGAGTTTATTGATAAGCAGCTTATTCCACACTTCAGGCTTTTTTGCAACCGCAACAGGAAATCCGAGTGTGGTAAAGACCTGTGTTGTCCAACTGTCTTTTTCGGAAGAAGCAACGGGAATAATTCCTTTTCCGCTCTTTTTAATTTTCCGCAGTACATTCAAAAATTCTTCCCATGTTGCAGGCTGTTTCTCCGAAATACCGAGTTCTTTGAATACTTTTTTGTTGTAATAAATACCGCCGAAAAAGCTGGAAGACTCTATGGGAAGGGCAAAGATTTTTCCGCTTTGAGGGTCTTTTAAAAGATTCGGGTTTACCAGACGGGAAGCCCAGGGTTCATTGGTCAAATCGACCATCGTGTTGTTTGCATTCAATTCCGTATTATTTGTGGGGATATTATGTTTAATAATATCGGGGACTTCGCCGGTAGCAAGTTTTGTCTGCATAAGCGGATAAAACTGATCATCGGGAATAACCTGAAATTCAACGGAATATCCCGTATCTTCTTTTATAGCGGCAGCCATATCCGTATATACATCACGCCAGCTGCCCTGCGGAATCATAAGAGATAATTCAACGTTCTTTTTTTTCTCTTTTCCTTCTTCTTTTCCTCCCGCGGCAAATAAAACCGCAAAAGCCATACAGCATACCATGCATGTCATTACAATTTTTTTCATACAGCCTCCTGTATCATTGTAGTTATAGATTATATATAGTGTACTCCGAATTTCGTAGAATGGAATGTAAAAAATAACTCAAAATATGCAAAAAATGTATTTTTCATATATTTATTATTTTTTTCCGGTATTGTATACTTTATTATAAATGAAAAAGATAAGATTGCGCTCTAAAATATTCATTCTCTATCTTTCTCTTTTTGTTGCCGCCGTCAACTTAAGTTTTATCTTTTTTTACCGGTATGCCGTCCAAATGCTGACGACAAAATACACCGATTCGGTTAAAGATATCGTCCTGCGCACCATGCAGCAAACCGAAGCTCTTTTATTGGATTTGGATAGAACTGCCTTGTTTTGCGTAAGCAATCCCGTTATTGCACGTTTTTTATCGCACGATATAAGTTATGACCGACTTACTACAGCAGAACAAAGTGATTTGGACAGAACCTTTATAACCATTGCCCTGCCCGCCTCACGGCCGCCCCTGAGAGCAAGTATTTATAACCAAGACGGAAAATATTTTTCTTTCGGAATACCCGACAATGTAGATATTGTCAAAGAAAATTTTGTATCCGGATTTTTCAAAACCGATATAGAACCCAACATAAAATCTATCGATACAATCAACATCTCTTTACCTCATGCCGATTATTGGAGTAAAAACAGAGAGCGTTCGATTATAAGTATTTTTCGGGCCGTTACCGACTTGCACAGTTTTGAAAAAACGGGATATGCCGAAATACAGGTCCCCTTTGAAGAAATAACTAAAATCCTAAACAGTGCAGGGGCGGCCGATTTTCAAAAATGTATTTTTAATAAAGACGGTTTGCCCGTATATACCGAAAATAATGAGGTTCAGGAATTTTATGCGGATATTATAAATAAAATCGGCTTACAAAACGTGGAAACGGATATGTTTGAAATAAAAAATAAAAAAAGAGACAGCCTGATTTTTTACAGCCGTTCTTCATCCGTCGGCTGGACTACGGTTTTCATAGATAATAAACTTACTCTGCATAAAAATATCCGTAATATAAGTTTTACTTTTTTTATGCTCACCTTCGCGCTTACGGCTTTTTTTGCTTCCGCAGGTTTTTTAAGTGCAAAAAAAATTACTCAACCGCTTGAACGGGCAATAAAGAAAATAGAAGATACGGCATCAATACAAGCTGAACTTCCGATACCTGAAAAAGATCAATCAAAAGATGAAACGGATTTTATATCATCGACCTTTAACCGTTTATTTGAAAAACTACAGGATTCCGTTCATCAAAAAAATATTGCAAAAACGGAAGAGTTAAAAGCTCATTTTATAGCATTGCAGTCACAAATAGACCCGCACTTTTTATACAACATGCTTGCAGTTATCAGTGCATGCAGCAGAGAACAAAATCATACGGCCGTCATTAAAATTTGTACGGAATTATCTTCAATGTTTCGGTACATTACCGTATTTAATGAACAGACCGTTACACTGCATGAGGAACTGGAACACACCGAACACTATCTTTCTTTAATGCACATACGATTCGGAGAACAAGTCGATATACGCATCGATATAGATAACAATATTGAAACACAAAAAATCAAAGTTCCCCGATTGATTATTCAGCCCCTGGTTGAAAACTGTTTTTCCCACGCATTTAAAAGAATCGAACCGCCGTGGAAGCTGTATATAAAAGTGTACATGGAAAATGACAGCTGGCATTGTATTATAGCCGACAACGGATGCGGCATCGACGAAAAAAAACATTTTGAGATTTTTTACGCAATCAGCGAGTTTCTTATAGATCCGGCACAACACATAGGAGAAGTGCGCATCGGCGGCATGGGCTTGATAAATACCGGAGTACGGCTTAAAATGTTTGCAGGAGCAAATGCTCTTTTTGAAATCCGTAAAAGCCGTTTTGGAGGAACCGAAATACATATCGGAGGCAGCCTGAATGATTCGTGTGTTTGTTGCTGAGGACGAACCCTTAATTTTACGCGATATAAGCACTCTTATACCTCAACTAAATCCGAATTTTTGCATTGCACAAAGCTGTACAAACGGCAAGCAGGTTCTCCTCGAATTAAACAGGGAAATTCCCGATGTACTCATTACGGATATTCAGATGCCCGTACTTACCGGTTTGGAAGTAATCGAATATATCGTTTCCGGACAGCTGCCGGTTATCTGCATTATTTTAACCAGCTATAAGGAATTCGAATATGCAAAGCAAGCGGTCGATTTGAATGTATTCCGTTATTTGCTTAAACCCGTCGATGAAAAAGAACTTTCCGGTCTTTTAAAAGCTCTTGAAAGAGAAACAGCATCTTCCGAATACAAAAACCGCCGGCGTGAATATTTTTCACTTCAAACGGGAGAGTGCGAAAATGCAAACAAAAAACTCGTATATAACATTGAAAAGTATATCATTGATCATTTGCATGAAAATATAAATCAACAATCGCTTGCCGAAGAATTTAAGTATACGGCACCTTATATAAGCCGCATATTTAAAAAATACAAAACTCTTTCCCCTACACAGTTTATAACACAGGCACGGGTAGAAAAAGTAAAAACGCTTCTTGAGAAAAATCCGTCAATCTCCGTAAAAAGTATAGCAGCCTTGGTCGGTATAGAAGACCCTCTGTATTTAAGCAAAATATTTAAAAAAGAAACAGGGATTTCAATAAGCCGCTATAAAGAAATGATGGAGGAAAGATAGTATTTTTCTTTCCAACCTATACGAAATCCTTTTTTTTCGTTACACTGTATACATGAAACTTACAATACACAGATTGAAGTATATCCTATGCATACTTATAAGCATACCGGTTTTTTTTTCCTGTGCAAGTATGCAGGTGCGCGGCAGCAATCCGGTAGAACGCGCCCTGTCCGCCGCATCTCTTTTATTGGACGGAAAAACATCCGATGCCTATATCAAAGTATATAAAACGGAAATGTCCAAGGCCGAAATTTTTATAGCCGATATGCTCCGCCGGGCCGAAGCCGACCCCCTTGTCTATGCCGATATTGCGGACGGTATCGGCGAGTGGCTCATGCTTTACGGCCGCGTCGAACTTTTGAAAAAACGTTACGGGCCGGAATTAATCGGAAAAAAAGAAGGGGTGCGTTTCGATACGGTAAACTACGATTACCTTCAAAATGAAGCGCCCAAAAAAGCAACGGAAGCTTTGTACGCAAAGGCCCTTTCGGTTATCCGTTCCTCAAGAGGAACACATTCGACTTTTTCAGACTCCGCATTAAACGCTCTGCCCTATTTACGGCGCGCAAAAAAATATTCAAGCCACTTGGATGCGGACATAAATAATCTCGGTGCCGAACTCTGCTATGCCGCAGCCGAAAAATTTGCCGCATCGGATAATCCCGCTTTGCTTGTTAAAGCATCCGAGTATTACACAGAAGCCGACTCATGGATAAGAGATTATAAGGACAGCCGCCAAAAAAGCGCTGCGGTAAAAGAAAGAGCCGCATCCGTATACCTTGCCGACGGCAGAGCCAAGGCGAGGCTGCAAAACTACACTGCGTTTCGTGAAGCAAAAAAAGCCTTTATACAAGCCGAGAAAATCATTCCCCGCTCGGCGTCACCGGAACTTACCGATATAAATAAAAAACTTACAATTAAGGTTGCCGTTGTTTTTGCAGGCCTTAACAGCCGTTACCCCGACGAACAGAGGGTAAGGCGGGCTCTCGAAAATGCGGTCGCCTCATCGGCAATGGGGCCCGATAATTTGGAGATACGCTTTATTCGGGAAACCGGAAGGCTCAGTTTACTCTTTACCGATTTCGCAGACGTCGATCTTGTGCTTATCGGTGCGGATGATTTCGGCAAAATAAAGGAAATATACGGACCGGTTGAAACCCTTAAAACGGCCGTATCGGCTTCGATAAACGGTACGGTATATACCGGTACGGTTACCGAACAGCGCCAAAAGGTTACCCTCTTTTTTCAAAATAATACGGTTTTATACGATATGCGTTTTAATCGCAAAAGGACACTTGAGGTTTTTGAAGAAGAGGCGCACAAAACAAGTAAAGTATTCAGTTCACGGATCTATCAGGGTGACGCACAGGCAAAGCCCGCCGGATTCGATCCCGGATCCCTCTATGTTCCCGGTGCATACAACCGCTTTTTCCCGAATTTTACCGCGCAGAATGACGATTGGGTTCCTATAAGCCAATCCTTCGGTACTTTAAATGAGACGGGGAAAAAATTGTGCTGGATTATTTCGAATTTACAGTATAAGGAACGATAAAACAATGCCGTAAAAGGCGATAGTAAAAAACCTTTTTTTGTGGTATACTCGGAGAATGGCTGACTGCAAAGATTCCATACAGCGTATTATCATCACAAACGGCATAGTTGTTTCCGGCGGCAAAGAAAAAAAAGCGGATATACTTGTTGAAAACGGCCGCATCGTAAAAACAAAGCCGAATCTTTTACTCGGCAGTTTGCTGCGCCGGGCCGAAAGCGAACTGTTAAATGCGGAAGGCTGTTATGTCTTCCCCGGATTTATAGATGCCTTTACGCGCCTGGAAACAAAAGCCTTTATTCCGGGAGAAAAAGATCCCGTTTGCAGTCCCGACGATTTTGAAAGCGGGACCAGGGCGGCCCTTGCCGGAGGCACCACATCGATTATTAACTGCGCCGTACAAAAAAATGGACAAAGCCTGCAGGAAGCCTTGGATGAACAGCACGCAAATGCATTGCATAAAAGCAGCTGTAATTACGGCTTTCACATAGCCGTTACCTCTGTGGGAACCGCCGTCCGGACGGACGAAGAAGCCGCCGAAAAAAATGACGAAGATACCGAGAGGCAAGAGGGCGCTCAAAAAGCGGAGCAAAAAAAAGAACAAATGAGTCCTGCCGAAGCATTAAAAGGACAAATGGAAAAAACGGTTATGCGCGGCGTTTCGAGTTATGCAGTCTATATGACCGGAGAAAATATCCAATTAAGCGATCCTGAAATATTTGAAATACTGAACGCGGCAAAAGAACACAAAGCTTTAATTTGCTGCCACTGTGAAAACGCCGACATGGTAAAACACCTTGTTGAAGAACAGCTTGAAAATCGAAAAAAAAGGCCGTCCTCTCATCCTGTAAGCCGCCCGCCCGCAGTTGAAGCCGAAGCGATAAGCCGCTTTTTAGCCCTTGCTCAAATGGCCGATATCCCCGTTTATATTTTGAACGTATCGGCAAAACAAAGTTTGGAGCAGATAAAACTTGCAAAGAAACGGGGACAAAACTTTTTCGCCGGAACCTGTCCGCACTATCTTCTTTTAACCGACAGCTTGTACCGAAAAGGCGGTTTTGCCGGGGCGCGCTTTATCTGCAACCCTCCGCTTCGAAAAAAGCCGGATTTAAAAGCTTTGCAAAAAGAATTGATGAAAACAAAGGCGGATAAAGCACCCGGTGCAAAAGACAATTCCTGCCTTGATGTGATTTGTTCGAATCACGCGGTGTTCGATTTTGCCGAACAGGAAAAGGCGGCGAAAAAGAATTTTTCAAAGGTGGCGCCGGGAATTTCGGGCGCCCAATACCGGGCCGCATTGGTTTTTACCGCAGCCCGTGTCGGCACGGAAGATGAAGGCGAAGAAAAAGAGCTTGCGCCGGGCTTTCGCTTAACACCCGCCCAATTTTCAGCCCTCATGAGCGAAAACCCGGCGAAGATATTCGGACTTTATCCGTCGCGCGGCAGTTTGAACAGAGGGGCGGCAGCCGATATAACCGTTTGGGATCCCGGGTTTTCCGCCGTTATAAGTAACGACAACAACCTGCACCGCGGCGGCTACACTCCCTACGAAGGTATCGAAATCAAGGGCCGGGCAAAATACGTTCTTTTGAACGGCAAAGTATGTGTAAAAGAAGGCCGCGTAATAGAAGAAAGGCAGGGAAGCTATCTGTTCCGCAAAACAGGCTTCCCCGCCTTTGAGCAAAAAGAATAAAAGCGACAGGATAAACAAACGGCCGGCATGGTAAAACAGCCGTAACCGAACCTAGAGGCTCATCCACTATGCGCTTAAGGGGTGCGGCGAGGGTAAATCGGGTTCCGGAGAATTCGGTTCCGGCGGTGTTAAAAAGCGCAAAATAAGCTTCAGCTTTTCTATTGCGCAAGGAAGCTCTTCGCGGAGCGGCCGGGTTTCCGTATTTTCGGGATTTAAAGCCATAAGGCGGGCGGCAGCCTGCGCCATATCCGGCGGAAGAAAACCGAAAAGTTCCGTCAATTCGGCTTCGCCGTACTCGCGGTGTTCCCGGTTTTGTCCGGCACCTTCAATAAACTTACACGGCTTCCAACGCATTTTCATATCTTTACCGCGCGTTCCCGAATGGGCAAAAAGGCGGCAAATAAGGCAGCGCCCGCCGTAAGCCCTGCAATGATAAGGATTGTAGGGATCGAATAAAAGGCAGCCGTCCGTATGGTTCAGCGAAAAATCCGCCCCGTGCAGCCGTATATCTTCCGCAAGTTTTTCTTCGTGCACAAGAAGCCAAGCTGCAAGATAAAGGGCTTCGTATTCGTACACATCCGGTTCAAAATGCTCGCAGCAGCGGCCGCAGCCGTCCGGACAGGGCGCCGGCGTTTTTTGTTTCCATAAGGCTTGACTTTTATCTATATCATTGTATACGGCATCGACGGCATTCAAAGCATCGAACATCTTTGTGCCGGTAAAAGCTTGGGCTTCTTTCATAATTTGCACATTTTACAAAAAAGCTTTTTTTTCGGCAAGAGTATTAAGAGTTTTTAATTGCCTATTCTTTTTTTTAGAAGTTCTTCTCTTTTTAGAATGCAGTCATTTATAGTTTTTATATATGTATTTACTGTTTGTATGTTCCAACTATTCGGAGAAGTGTTTAATTCTTTTTTTAATTTTTCATCGATATCTATAAACGGCTGAAAGCACAGACATTCAATATAATCTTCAAAATTCTTAAAAAGATTCCAAAATATTTTTGTTTCATCAAAAAGATTTTTCATTTCATTATCGCAGTCGATTGTCTTGTTATTGATATATGTTTTTACAAGTTCTAAAAACATAAAAAAATTATCTTTGTAAGGCTCCCTTGCTCTCTGCGTATTTATCGAAGCTCTCGGGCGATTCGGTTTAGGGATAATAAAAAAAGAACCTATTCTGCTGTTATTTAACAGCGTTTTATCATTACATGTACAAAACTCTAAATTTTTTAAATCAAGACCGTCTATTTTACTGAGTAAATTTTCCGTTTTTACCTTATGTTCAAATTTCCCCAGTATTGACTTATACGTTCCGAGCGTATCTCCGCGTAATATCAGCTCTTTTGAATTTTCATCTTTTAAGAGGATTTCATATCTGCCGGAACCTTCCTGCGGACTGACACAATAGTCCCAAATTTTATTCGTTTTAATTATTTTTGCTTTATTCTTTTTCTCCTCGATGATATCAAAGAAAAAATCAATATAATGATTGACAACTTTCTCATCCGAGTCTGGATCAAAAAATTCTTCTATTTTACAAGTGCAGTATTTACAAGTATTTTCATTCTCTTCAAAATGCTGTTCTATGTAGTTTTTATCCCATTTGATAGTATTATCTTTTTCCATAATATTTTCCCCCGTTGTTTACTTTATATTATAGAAGTAAGGCGAGTAAGGTCAAGCTCTTATGCGAAATCACCTGCCGCTCCCGCACTGCGCTTTCCAAAGCCGCTTGTAGTAAGTTCCGTTTTTTAAAAGCTCATCGTGTTTTCCTTTTTCGACAAGGCACCCCTTTTGGAATATGAGGATTTGATCGGCTTTTTGGATAGTCTTTAAATGATGAGCGATGACCAACACCGTTCTATTTTTTGAAAGCTCTGTGATTGCTTCTTGAATAAGGGATTCGTTTACGGGGTCGACATTGCTTGTCATCTCATCGAGAATTAAAATCGGAGCGTCTTTTAAAAAGGCTCGTGCAATCGAAATACGCTGACGCTGTCCGCCGGATAAGAGACCGCCGTTTTCGCCTATATCGGTTGCGTAATTATCGGGAAGGCTCATAATAAAATCGTGTATCCTCGCTTTTTTGCAGGCTTCAATAATTTCTTCTTTGGAAGCAACTTTTTTCCCGACGCGGATATTTTCTTCGATGGTGTTATCGAAAAGCTGTACGTTTTGCATAACAATACCGATTCTGTCCAAAAGCTCGTCATAGGGAATATCGCGTATATCGGCACCGCCGAGCTTAATGCTTCCCGCTTGTACATCATAAAACCGCAAAAGCAAATTCGTTATTGTCGTCTTACCGCTTCCCGATTCTCCTGCGAGAGCCGTCATTGTTTTCTCCGGAACAGTAAAATTTACCTTTTCCATTTTAAACTCATCTTCTTCATAAGAAAATTCCACATCTTCAAAAACAATATCGTTTTGTAAAGGAATGATGCCGTCCGTTTTATCGGCTATTACCTCGGCATGAAGAATTTTACCTAATCGGTGATAGCTGTCTACCGCCGACACATAATACATGTAGTGAGTTTCCATAGCCGCAAAGGGTTTATAAAATTCTTTTGAAACTACCGCAATAATCATAAAGTCAAGTACATCAATGCTCCCTTTAAGTGCGGCAAGACCCGAATAAACTAAAAGAACAAAATATCCTGCATCGATTAAAAACGAAAAAACCGAAAGCTGTCTTGCTTTAAATCGGGAAGAAGCCTTGCTTGTTTCGCCGAAGGTTTTTGTCTTTTCAAAAAGTTCATTGTCAAGGCTCTTATTATGCGAAAAACTTTTTAACACAGGAATGCCGCGCACATACTCGACAAATAAACTTACCATATCGGCGAGAGCCGAGTTGTTTCGGCTTTCAATTTTTTGCGCCTTTTTAATTGTGTAAAAAAGATAGAAAAGTGCAAGTGGAAGCGAAGCTGCCATAACAAGAGCAAACTTCAGATTGATGAGGGCAAGACCTGTAAAAACCGCAAGGGCGATAAGAAAATCGCCGAACATTCTGGGCCACATGTGCCCTACCACCATTGACATATTGTCCACATCCTTATGAAGAATCGTGTTTAATTCTCCCAACCGCTCATTCGTATAAAAGCCCAAACTAAAAAGTTTTAATTTTACAATCATACGCTCCCTTATTTGCTGCACCACATCAAACCCCGCCCCGTGTTTTTTTAAGTCTGCAATCATATTGCAAAGACCCTTAAAAATAACCAAGCCTATCAAAACCGCAAAATCAACATAGAGCCCCTCAACTTGAGTTCCCTCATTAATCTTAAACAAAATCGAAAACACCGTAAGAAGCATTCCCACGGAGCTTAATCCGTACAATGTAAAAAACAATGACGAAACGAATACATCGATTTTTCCCTTCTTACTCAAACATGCAAATAATTCTTTATACATAAATACTCCTCTAATTACCCTGCAACGTTCCAGCTGTCCACTTTATTTTGAGCGTCTGTCATTTCTTTATAAAAGGGACAGCGGTTTATCAATTCGGTATGTGTTCCCGAATCCAAAATGCGGCCCTTGTCCATAACTACAATTTGATCGGCGTTGCGGATTGTGTTCAGATGATGGGCTATCGTGATGACCGTTTTATTTTTTCTTAATTCTTCGACGGCTTCGTTTATGAGTTTTTCGTTTTCGCTGTCAACGGCGGCCATCGCTTCGTCCAAAATTAAAATTGGAGCATTTTTAAGAATCATTCGTGCGATGGAAATGCGCTGTTTTTCTCCGCCTGAAAGTTTTACACCCATCTCGCCGACTTTTGTGTTGTAACCCCTAGGCAGGGCGGAAATAAAATCGTGGCAACGTGCTTTTTTAGCGGCTTCTATAACCTCAGACTCGGAAGCCCCCGCCTTACCGATTGCGATATTTTCAAAGATACTCATATTAAAAAGGATAACTTCCTGCTGGACACTTCCTATAAGGGTGGAAATACTGTCCGTGTCATAGCGCGAAATATCTTTGCCCGAAATGGTGAGCAAACCTGAATCGACATCCCAAAAACCCATAATGAGATTTGCAAGGGTACTTTTACCGCAGCCGCTCGGACCGACAAGAGCATTTAAACCGGTTTCTGTAAATTTTAAATTGATATCTTGTAAGGCAAAGCCGTCTTTTTCGTACTTAAAATTTACATTTGTAAATTCTATGTCGCCGGGTTTTAATTGTTCGCTGATTTTTTCTTTTGAAAGAGGAGCACATAAAATCTTGGCTATGCTTTTGATTTTTTCGGTAAACACGATGGAAAAATGATGAAGGGTTGCCGTTTTACTTATCGCCGACACAAAGACCGAAGATAAAATAACGGGCAGTATAAATTGCGCCGTAGAAATATTTTGATGTAAAAGCAAAATGCTTCCTAAAATCATAACCGCAACAGTTCCGGCTTCCATAAAAATATCTATGAGAACCATCGGACCCGTAACGGCTCCCATACTCTTTTTTACATCTTGAACATAAGAGCGTGCAGAAGCCAAAGTTTGTCCGCTAAAGCTTTCTTCTTTTGCAAAAGCCTTTATGACGGAAATGTTTTTTACATATTCCATCATGTCTTCCCTCATCTTCATTTCTCTCGAAAAATACATTTGAAATCTTTTTTGCATTTTCTCTGCGGATAATTGTTTTACAAGAAACATGAGCGGAACCCCTGCAATCATTATCAAAGCGAGTCTGTAATCTATAAAAAGCATAGCAATAAAAACCAAGGTGGGAAGAAGGCTTGCCGACATAATTTCAGGAAGCCCGTGAGCAAGATATATTTCGACCTGCTCCACATCGTGTTCGATAATACTGGTAAGCTCACCCGTGTTATGCTTTTTAAAAAAGCCCAAATTGAGTTTTTTTAAGTGATCGATTATTGCAAGCCGTAACTCCGTCAATTTACCGAAAGCTCTGTCGTGAGCCGTCTTTGTTGCAAGATAGTTAAACACAGCTTTTAAAATAAAAGAAATCAACATGCCCGTAATGAACATTTTAAAATGCGGTTGCGTAATTTCTTTTGAAAATAATTTGCTTATCATCAGCACCAATAAAACCTGCGGTATCAGGTCAAATACTATTTTAAGCGTAAGCAGCAGATTGGGTAAAAAGTTTTTACCTGTTACCTGTTTTTTCAATTCTTTTTCATTCATACAAACTCCTAAAATTGAATAATATTGAATTTTAATTCAATATTAAACTAAAAGTTTTCTCTCGCTAACTTCAAAATCAGTTTTTACCGTTTTTCATCCTCACAAAATGCGGACATTTAAATTACAGTGATTCAACGCCGTTAAAATAGCATTTATTAAGAACAAAGAGCATATCTTCGGCCCATTTTTCATTTTTATAATGCCGTGCAATTTCCATCAGATTTTCCACATAATTATTCGCCAAGATATGGGCAAGCATGGGATCGTGCTTGGTTTTTGAATATCGTTTTAAGCCGTCTTTTATATGCTGCTCCAACCGCTTAACCCACATATCTTTTGCATTTTCATGCTTGGTTCCCGAACTTTTATCAATTAAAATAATGAGCTTGATTCTTTCCCGTAAAAGCTCCGGAAGCTGAATGCCTCCGCCTTGGGTAAATCTTTCGTAAGGGCTGCCGGCTTCCATTTTTTCTTCATCTTCCATCATTTTAATAATTCGATTAAGAATACCGCCGACCGTTTCGTCAAACAAAGAAGCTTTATCTTTAAAATATGTGTAAATAAGAGCGACGGGAACATCGGCTTTTTCCGCAATGTCCGTGAGTTTTGCAGACCTATAATCTTTTTCATAAAAGACCTTTACCGCCGCAGCGAGTATTTTATTTTTTACTTCTTCTTTTAATACTTGAGCCATTTTTTACCCTATCTTAAAATTGAATTATGATTTAATAATAAATCTTTATTCAATATTTGTCAAGAAAATTGAACGGCTCTCTGAAAATCCGCCTTTATCGGAATTTATGTTGCCCGGTATTTTCAAGTGCAATGCCGATATTTTTCCCCTATTCTTCCAAAACCCTTTTCAATTTTTCAGGCTCTTCCAAACTTTGTATCAGGGTAAAGGGCGTGGACGAATAGGAAGATTTTTGCAAACGCGAAACCGCGGCTAAAAGCAATGAGCCCTGAATTGCAGCATCGAGGGGGCTGTATCTTTGGGCAAAAAGACCGGCAATAAAACCTGCAAGCACATCGCCGCTTCCGCCCTTTGCCAAACAGGGCATACCTAAAGTGTTTATATACAATCGCGGTTTTACATCTTCACTCTTGTGTAAACCGATAACCGTGTTTGCCCCCTTGAGAAGCAAAACAACTCCCGGATATTTTGAGCAAAAGGCGCTTACAAGTTCCAAACGTTTTTCCGCAATCTCCTGAACCGACAGGGTTCCGAAACCGCAGAGGGCAAGCAGGCTTTGAAACTCTTTAGGGTGCGGCGTTAAAATGAGGCCTATAGGCCGGCTGGCAGGCCGCCGTTCCAGCAGCTTTTTTATTCCCTCATAATAAAAAATATCGGCGTCCAAAACAGCGTTCAGCTCCGGATTCGCTTCAAGTACGGAAAAAACTTTTTCCGCCCGCTTTACATCATTGCGTCCGAAACCGGGACCTGCAACAATAAGGTTTGCCTTTTCGGGAGGATTTTCCGTTTGCATTATATAAAACGGAAAGCCGGCCTGCTCCCGATTTTTCTCCTGTTTCTGATTGTTTTCACAGCAAAGCCCCTGCAAGGGGCGGCCTTCAGGATGTATAAGACTTACCAAACCCGCACCGCAGCGGAAGGCGGCACAAGAGGCAATCACGCCCGCCCCCGCTTTATCGCCGGCATATACGGCCGCGTGTCCAAAGTCGCCCTTGTGAACGGATGGTCGGGTGCGCTCGGGTAAATGCAAGTCAACGCCTTCAAGCAGCAGGGCGGCGGCCTCGGCTCCGTTTTGAAAAAGAGCTGAAGATACGCCGAGCGGCGCGGTGATGATTTTTCCCGTATGATTTTTTGCAAAATCGCTGAACAATGAAGTTTTCAAAGCGCCCATGCTTACGGTTATGTCGGCGCAAAAAGCGGTTGTACCGCAGCCCCTTGCATCTATGCCGCTGGGAACATCGCAGGCGATTTTAAAACAGTCGGCTTTGTTCAGTGTATCAATAATTTTTTTGGCTTCCGTGCTTAAGGGCCCATGAAACCCGCTTCCGAACAGGCAATCGACAATGACGTCCGCAACAACGTCGGCGTCATCGCCGAAATTATTATCGGCATGAGTGCCGAAACTGTTATCGGCATTTTCAAAATTATCGGCGATTTGTACGCCCGCACAACGGGCGCGTTCCGCCTGTCTTTTGCATGCTTCGGACTTAGGCGGAAGGGCCTGAAAAACCGTAGGACGGCAGAGAATGCCTAAAACACAGGCGCCCTGAAGTTTACGCGCCAAAGCAAACCCGTCGCCCCCGTTATCGCCGCTTCCGGTAACGATAAGGACGCGGTACTCTTTACCCCGCCTGCCGCATTTTTGCAGAGCGCGGATAACTTCGCTTTCGAGGGCACAAGCCGCATTTTCCATTAAAACATCGTCGGTTAGACAAAAGCGCTCCAAGGCGGCGCGGTCAAGCGGGCGGGTATCGGCATATATGTGTTGCATTGTCGGGCCTCCGAAACCGAATTTGTTATATCATAGTACAAGAGCGAAGGCTTTGCAACTGCAAAAAAAGGGCTGTTTTAAAGTCGCCTTTAAAACAGCCCGGTACTTACGCCCTGCGCAGCATATCAGTTAACGGTAAAAAAAGAACTGTAAGCGGGGCGAGAAGGCCCATAATTGGAAGTACTCGGTATAATAATAACTTCCGCTTTATAAGTTCCCTTCGGAACGTTATAAAATGTATTAGATGTACGAAAGACAGTTTCTTCTTTAACTACGGAACCGTCAGAAGGCTTTATTATGGAAACCTTATATTCACTTATATCCCGTAAATTAACACCGGCAGGACTTGTCCATGCAACATTAATCCAATCGGGATATAAGTCCGGAACGGCAGTTACACCGGTTACAGACGGAAACGGCGGATAGGGTTGAGCGGAAAGGGATGCATCGCTCATCGGAGAATCGCTTTTTGAAGTCAAATTCCCCAAGGCTTGAACCTTTACGGTGTATGATTTTGTATTGTCATAACCCGGAAAAAACGCTTCCGTTAAGGGGGCTTTGACAAGCTTAAAACCTGCAAGGCCTGTTCCTTTAAATAAATATACGCCGTAGTGTTGAGCGCCGGGCTCGGCAGTCCACGAAGCTTTTAATCCTTGCGTTGAAGGAGCTAAAGAAGGTTGCGCCGGCTTTGCAAGCGGAACGGCTGAAGAAGCGGGAATAACAAACCAGTCAAAATCCGGAATAACCTGTCCCGACTGATTCGTTCCCGGTACAAGGTTACAGCCTAAAGTTTGATTCCACAAATTGCCCTTTGCCCGCGCCATAAAAGGATTATCGTCGATTTCATATGAATCGTTTTGAGCCGCAGTTCGGCTTCCGTCCGGCACGCTTTCTCCGGCAAAATTGAGCGGACCGTCGCCTATTTTAAGCGCATAGTTACCGCCTTTAAAGGTATTGCCTTCCATAATTCCCGTAATAAGCACATAGTATGCGGTATTCGCTTCGGGAGTAAAAAATACGGTTTCCAAAGCATCCCGATCGGACCTCAATACAAGATTGTTTTCATTAAATTTGCCGTCAGCGTCCGCTTTAAAAACCGTAATAACGATATCGGGAGTGTCGTTACCCGAATTATATGCGGTATTTTTAACCGTCGACACAAAAAAAGCGTCCTTATTAAAGGCGATAGGGATATCCTGGTCCGTACCGCTGACGGTAAAATCTCTCTGCTGTGTTTCTCCGGCACAGGAGGCAAAAATCCTGTATTCTTTATTTTTTTCCAAACCTCTAAACACAATTTGCGACCGGTTGTTTTGTCCTATATAGGCAAGCGGCACGCCCGTTACTTTATCACAAAGCGTAATTTTCTCGGAAACGGGCACTCCCTTGTTTTTTACCGTAACGGTAACCGCTCCTTCACCGTAAAAATCGTTTGCAGCGGGAACGGCATTATTTACAACCGCTTGGGCGGCCTTTAACACGTTTACACGCCCGTAGCCGAAGTCTTCATCAAAACCGGCATCTCCTTTGTCATCCGCTGTATTTTCAATCAATTTTTTAATTTGATAGGGCGTCAAAGTGCGCGCGTTATCAAAAGAAAGCAGGTAGCTTATAAAACCGGTTACAAAGGGGGTCGCCATGGAAGTTCCGCTCATCGACACATAAGAGGATTTTCCCGCACTGCCGCAGGAAACTATATTTTCTCCGGGAGCGGCTACGCTTATCCACGCTCCCTTATTACTGAAACGGGCTTTTTTATCCCGTCCGTTTGTGGCCCCCACTGCAAGAACGCCGGGAAAAGCCGCAGGATAGGCGGCGGTATAGCGCCCCTCGTTTCCCATAGCGATAACGGGTAAAATATCGTTTTTAACGGCAGCCGTCAACACATCGAAGGCGAATTCCGAAGCGACCGAGCCGCCGAGAGACATATTTACGGGAACGGTTTTTTGCGTAATTTGAAAATCCGTATCTCTGATATAAGACGGAAGTTTATTTTTTTCTGTAGAAGTTCTCGAAGCGGGATCTTTACGCAAAATGGCGACTATCTCCGTAAAATCGGCCAAGGCGCCGTAGACGGCCCACAAACTTCCGCCGCCTGAAAACCCCAAGGATTGATACGAAATCAGTTTGGTATTTTTCCACGCAACGCCCGCAATTCCCTTATTGTTATCTCCGAGGGCGCAAATGGTACCGGAGCAGTGGGTACCGTGCCCGTTAAAATCCCAATCCGAACCAAGCGGAACTTCGGTAAACGGATTGCCGTCACCTATATAGGCGTGGGGGGAGGCATTTGAAGTCTTAGCCGATTTTGCATATAAGACTACCGACTCCGTTCCGTTTTTAAAATCCTCGTGTTCCATATTGATACCGGTATCGATAATCCCGGCTACAACGGTATTGTTTCCGTAGCCGATACTGCTGTCGCCGTACGCTTCCAAAGCCTTTGTTATCTCAAGGGCGTAATCCTGCGCATCCGATACGGGATCTCCGGAATAATTTCCCTGCGCCAATCCCTGTGTTCCCGCAACAGGCTCGTAAAGGCCGGAAGCGGAAGTAATCGGATTTTTTTGAACTTGGGGAGGAATAACCTTATAATCGTAATCCGCAGATAAAACTCCCTTTACCGAAGAGACAAGGGCTAAAACTTCGACATTAGCGCCTTCCTTATATAAATACCAATAGGTACTGTCCGTCCCGGCAATCGTAATAAAGGATTGTACCGTAATGCCTTTTTCCGTAAACAGGTTCGCATTAAAACCGCTCTTTGTTTTTGCGATAATAAAACCGTCAACAATATCGGTGGCGGACGACGGTGCGGCGGTATCGGACGGCGCATTTGTGTTTTGAAAACCCGTTTGCGTTCCCGAGTCAATCATACCGAAAGAACAGGCAAAAAACAAAAGAGCGGCAGCAAGGATAATTCCCGATAAAACAATTATATTCTTTTTCATAATTTTCTCCGTTTAAGGCGTTACCGTAAAGGTAAAGCGCCCGTTTATTGCATTGGCACCGTTGGAACCGTTATTTCCGGCAGACACCGACAAACAATTTTTAAGGCTTCCGTCTGCATCCGTATACTGATATGTTTTGATAAAGGCTAAAGCTTTATCGTCGGTTAAACCTACGGGATTATTCCCCCAATCCTGAATATCCCATTGGTAGGCTGTACCCGCGGTGTAACTCATAGCCTTATTCAACCCCTTGCGGCCCCCTGTCGGAATAACATTAAAAAACGGCACCTTAAGGAATTTTTCGGTAAACTCAATTTCTCCGCTTGTTGTATCAACTTTAACAAGGTCGGATATCTTGCCGTTTATTCCAATACCGTAAGCAGTCAATTCTCCGTCGCTAATCAAATCGGAAACCCATTCGGGAGCACTCAACAAAGTCCCGGCCGTATTGCAACGAGTGATTAAAATGTCGGGATTTTCCGTCGGTACACCGCCGGAATCTTTTTTGTTAAACACATATTCAAGTTTTGCACCGAATACGGGTTCGCCGTCAAACTTGTTAATCAATAAACCTAAGCTTATACCATCGCTTTGTGCCGGACTGAACATATTCGTATTGCTTATTTTGCACTTATATGCAAGATTTGCCGTATTTGTGTGCGGTACATAGGTATTTTTGGCGGGAGAAGTCAATTCGTATGTAAAGGATTCCAAAAGCTTTACCGTTATAACGGGCGAGAATTTTTCATATTTTTCGTTAAATGCCCTGATTTTATATTCGTATTCCGTATTTTCTTCCAACCGGGAATCGGTATCGAATCCGGCATGAAAGCCGAGTCCGCGTTCCGTTTCGGTTTGTAAACGATTATACAGGGTACGGCTCACAAAACGAAAATCGGCTGCCGAACCTTTTTCTTTGCGGTATAAATCAAAGCCCAATATTTCCATATCATCAGTGCCGGAGGCATTTACAAAATTAAAACGTACCGTCATTTTGTATGAAGAACGCCGTCCGTCAACAGGGTTTAACGACAATATACCTTCGGAATAAGGAAGGCGTTCGGCAACAGCCGACAATTTTTTAAAGGTGCCGGAAGCAAGATTTTCGGATACGGGTCCATCTCCGGATACCTCAATTGTTACCGGATAATGCCGTTCTATGCGGTTATTGGCGGTGTCATAGCCGACCGCGATTAAAACCCGTCTGCCTTCAGGTACTCTGCTTAATCGAAACTCGTATTCGGATATAAATGCGGATTCTTTTACTTCCTGTTTTATATTTTTGCTATCAAAACCGCTTGTTTGATTCGGGGCCTTTCCTATGCCGAGCTTTGCACCGAAGCCGGCCGAATCGGTCGGAGCGACGGCAGCGGTTTCGGATTTAAACACAAGTCTCACTTCTCCTTTGGCAAAACCTATATATCGGATAATTGTGCTTTCAGTTATGTCATGAAAAGGACCGAGCTCGGGCCCTGCTTTTGCGGAAACGATTTTCGGCGGTGTAATACCGCGGGTACTCATTCCGTGTACCGGCTGAATCAAAGAAAGTGTTTGCTCGGCTTCATTTGCAAGTTTATAATTTTCAAGCCGAGAACCTGCCCATTCACCCTTTATGCCGATAAGTTCAAAATCGTATCGTGTTCCCGTTGCAAGATTTTCAAGTTTTACTTTGCCGTTTGTTACCGTGTAAGTTCCGATTTGTTCGCTCGTTCCGCTTTTATACACCTTAAGCGTTGTTCCCGAAACAAGCGTTCCGCCTATGGAATCGGTTACCTGCACATGTACGGTAGAAAAAGGCACATAGTCTTCTCCCGAACTTCCTCCCGACGAGCCGCCCCCCATCGACTGCGGGCAGCCTGTCAGCAACATAAGAGCGATAAAAAAGAGCGGTAGCGCTGCGATTTTACAAAAGCCTTTCATAAAAACTCCTAATATTCAAATTTTCGATTAAAAAAACTTTTATCCGCCCCTTCAATTTTGACCAAAATGCGAGTAGATTGAACAGCCGTGATGCAGACTATTATATATGGCCGGGTAAAAGCCTGTGTTACTATTTGATCGGGGGCGGGAGAAGTTACACGAAACACCGCTTCTACGGCGTCCTTTGTACCCGTAATTGAAACGGGCTCTACCGCATAGCCGCCCGTATTAAAGGTTCCCGCCGAAACGGCAATAACTTTTTTTTTCTTAAAATCTGTTTTCGGCGCCCTTATTCCGTTCGAATCGTATAAGCGCCCATACAGATTGTCCAGCGCCTCTTGAGTTTCGACAACCTCCGTTTGCAATCCTCTGCCGTTGCTGCCGGACATAAGCACTTCATAAGAGATTTCCGCAGTTTTCTCGTCCATAAAGTCGGCGGTTTTTGCGGTTCCGGGAGCCGACTTGCACGCATATGCGCTTAAAAGAACAATGCATATAAAAGCCGTCAGGCAAACGCGCTGTTTCATTCGGTAATGTTAACTTATATATATAAAAAAAACAAGAGCATAAACGCCGTAATATAAAAAAACGGGTATCCGAACCTAAGATCGTATACCCGCCTGAACATCCAACGGATTTATCTAAAAATCAGGGCAGCCGAACCTAAAACATAGATTTTCGAACAGCCCCGAAATCGGTTTTAGAAATCCCTGTCCGCAAGATACTTGTATTCCTTCCACTGGCGCTTGGCGCGTTCAACCGCCTTGTCCAACAGCATAGCTGCACGGTCGGGGTTGGCAAGCTTTAAGCTCTTAAAGCGGACTTCCTTGTACATAAAGTCGGCAAGGTTGTAATCCGGCTCTTTGCTGTCAAGCTGGAAGGGGTTTTTTCCCTGATCGGCAAGGCGCGGGTCGTAGCGGTACAAGGGCCACAGTCCGCAGGAAACCACTTCTTTTTGATTCGTCAAAGTACCGCCCATATTGATACCGTGGTTGATACAGGGGCTGTATGCGATAACGATTGAAGGTCCGTTATAGGATTCGGCTTCGCGGAACGCTTTGATAGCCTGATTCATGTTCGCACCCAAGGCGATGTGGGCGACGTAGACATAGCCGTAGCTCATCGCAATCATACCCAAGTCTTTTTTGCTGTTAACCTTACCGGAAGCGGCAAACTTTGCAACCGCACCGATAGGAGTCGCCTTGGACATTTGACCGCCGGTATTGGAATATACTTCGGTGTCCAATACGAGGATATTGACATTGCGGCCGGAAGCGATGGTGTGATCCAATCCGCCGAAACCGATGTCATAAGCCCAGCCGTCGCCTCCGATAATCCAGTGCGAACGCTTGATAAAGTGGTCGGTTAACGAATCCAGCTCTTTTGCAACGGGGTCGCTCGAAGAAGCAAGCTCTTTTTTAAGTTCGTCAATATAGGCGCGCTGTTGAATGATTGCGGCATCGTCGTTTTGCGGATTCGCAAGAATCTTATCCAAGGTTGAAGCGGCGATACCCTTTTCTTTTGCCGCTGCGGCAACTTCGCGCGCATACTCGGACAATTTATCGCCGGTAAGGCACATACCCATACCGAATTCGGCCGCATCTTCAAACAAAGAGTTCGACCATGCCGGTCCTCTTCCGTTTGCGTCCTTTGCATAGGGAGTTGAAGGTAAGTTTCCGCCGTAAATTGAAGAACAGCCGGTAGCGTTCGCAATAACCGCACGGTCGCCGAACATTTGGCTCAACAAGCGAACATAAGCCGTTTCACCGCATCCGGCGCAGGCACCGCTGAACTCGAACAGGGGCCGCTTAAAGGCCAAGCCCTTGGGCATGGACAGGTTGAGGGTTGCCGGATCCGCATCGGGCAAACTCATAAAGTAGTCCCAGTTTTTCGCTTCAACTTCGCGGATTTCGGGCGTATAGTGAGTCATATTGATAGCGCGCTTGGTTTCGTCTTCTTTGTTTTTAACCGGACATACGGAAACACAAACGCCGCATCCGGTACAGTCTTCGGTCGAAACCTGTAAAACAACCTTTTTACCCGCTTCCGGCTTCGGCTTAACTTCGGCCGTTTTGAATGCGGCGGGAGCGGCTGCAGCCTGCTCATCGGTAAGCGTTTTCATACGCATAACCGCGTGAGGACATACAACCGTACACTGACCGCACTGAATACAAATCGACGGGTCCCACTGGGGAACACGTTCGGCGATTGCGCGTTTTTCAAACTGGGTGGTTGCGGTCGGGAAGGTTCCGTCGGCGGGCAGCTTGCTTACGGGAAGCTTATCGCCCTGCTGAACGGCCATTTTGCCCAATACGTCTTTTACAAAAGAATCCGAAGAAGCGGCCATAGCGGGCTTCATGTGTACCGAACCTTCCGTAGACGACGGATAATCGACTTTTTCGACTGCCGCCAAAGCCATATCGATGGTTGCGATATTTTTTTGTACAACGTCGGCACCCTTTTTACCGTAGGATTTTTCGATGAACTTTTTCATGTATTCTACGGCTTCGGCTTCGGGCAATACGCCTGAAATTTTAAAATAGGCGGCTTGCATAACAACGTTTATGCGGTTGCCCATACCGGCTTTTTCGGCAATCTTAAAGGCGTCGATAACGTAAAAGTTCATCTTTTTGTCGAGAATAACCTGCTGCTGTTCAACCGGAATATGCGCCCATACGGTTTTTGCGTCATAGGGGCTGTTCAACAAAAAGGACGCGCCTTTTTTTGCGGTTTCGAGCATGTGATAGGTTTCCATATAGGTAAACTTATGACAGGCTACAAAGTCAGCACTTGTAATCAAATAGGGGCGGCGGATCGGCTTTTTGCCGAAGCGCAGGTGAGAAACGGTAAAACCGCCGGACTTTTTCGAGTCGTATGAAAAATACGCTTGGGCGTTCATTTCGGGGCGGGCGTCTCCGATGATTTTAATCGAGTTTTTGTTTGCACCTACGGTACCGTCGGAACCCAAACCGTAGAACATCGCTTCGTTTGTGCCCTCTTCTTCAAGCGTCCATGAAGCGTCGTAGGCAAGGCTTGCACCCGACACATCGTCTTCGATACCGACGGTAAAGTGATTTTGCTTTTTGCCGTCGAGGTTTCCGAAAATCGCTTTTACCATAGCGGGGGTAAATTCTTTTGAACCCAAACCGTAGCGGCCTCCGATAACGGTATCGATTTTGCGTCCGGTTTCGGCCAAAGCCGTTTGTACGTCCTGGTAAAGCGGTTCACCCAAGGCGCCGGGTTCTTTGGTGCGGTCAAGCACTGCAACGGCTTTTACGGAAGCGGGCAATGCTTTTACAAAGGCGGATGCATCGAAGGGGCGGTAAAGCCGTACTTTTAACAATCCGGTTTTTGCACCCTGAGCATTTAAAGCTTCAACGGTTTCTTCAACCGTTTCGGCGCCCGAACCCATCAGGATAATAACCTTATCGGCATCGCTTGCACCGAAATAGTCGAACAAGTGATACTGTCTGCCGGTTATTTTTGCAAAAAGGTCCATCGTTTCCTGTACGATGGCGGGAACCGCTTCGTAGTACTTGTTTACGGCTTCACGGCTTTGGAAATAGGTGTCCGGGTTTTGGGCCGTTCCGCGTACTGCCGGATTTTCGGGCGACAAGCCGCGCTTGCGGTGTGCGCGCACCAGCTCGTCGTCAATCATTTTATGCATTGTATCGAAAGATACTTCTTCTATTTTTTGAATTTCGTGTGAAGTACGGAATCCGTCAAAAAAGTGAATAAACGGAACGCGGGATTTCAGCGTTGCCGAATGGGATATAACCGCCAAGTCCATAACTTCCTGCACGCTGTTTGAAGCCATCATAGCCCAGCCGGTTTGGCGGCATGCCATAACGTCCTGATGGTCGCCGAAGATGGACAATGCGCTGGTTGCAATTGCACGGGCGGCAACGTGAAACACGGTACTCGTCAATTCACCTGCAATTTTGTACATATTCGGAATCATCAATAAAAGACCCTGAGATGCGGTAAAGGTGGTACTTAAAGCACCGGTGGTTAAAGCTCCGTGCACGGCACCTGCGGCACCGGCTTCGGACTGCATTTCCACAACATCGGGAACCGTACCCCAGATATTTTTCCTGCCCTTTGCAGAGTATTCATCCGAAACTTCACCCATAGGGCTTGAAGGCGTAATGGGATAAATAGAAATTACTTCGCTCAGCGCGTGAGCGACATGACCGGCGGCGGTATTGCCGTCAATCATTACCATGTTTTTGTCTGCCATAAAACCGTCCTTATAAATAATGTGTGAATAAATCGCTTATTTTGCACGTATATAGTACAGCTATATGGAAGTTTTTGCAAGTCTTTAGGGGCATATCTTTTATAACATTCCGAATCCAAGAAAAGATTCATCCGGTAAACCCGATATTTTAAGATTTATGAAAATTTTTATTGACAGATTTAAAAATCACGTGTTACAATACAGTCGGACGAAAAGAGAAAACGTTTTCTCTTTTTTAATGGAAAACACATGGAAAAGGTTACGATTAAAGACATTGCCCGTATGTGTAATGTTTCGATTGCCACCGTTTCGCGAGCTCTCAATAACAGCAATAAGGGTGTCGGGCAAAAAACAAAAGATCATATTCTCACGGTAATTAAAGAATTAAACTATTCTCCAAGCGGAATAGCGCGGGGTATGGTAAACGGCAATACGGGATTGATAGGTCTTGTTTTACCCGATATCCGTAACCCTTTTTTTGCGGAATTAGCCCGCGGTGTAGAAGATTATTGCACCAAAACGCACTATAACTGTCTTTTATGTAATACTGACAGTAAACCGGAAAAAGAACAAGCCTATATATCATTCTTTCAAAAACGTATGGTTTCCGGAGTTATTTTTACCGCACAAAACTCAAAAGTTCGCAACGAAAATTTGTACGGATTTAAAAAAAGTCACATTCCCTTTTGCCTTGTAGAATATTATTGCAATGCTTTGTCCGATGTTCCTGCCGTTTATTTTAAAAATAAGAAAGGGGCACGGCTGATTGTCGAGCTTTTGATTAAAAACAACCACAAGAATATTGCTTTTATCGGCGGCCCCTCTTCTACGCAAAATGCAATAGACCGCTTTGAAGGATACAAGGAGGCCCTTGCTTTTCACAATATTCCGTTCAACAAAAAACTGACAATAGCCGCCGATTACTCATACGTCGGCGGCTATAATGCAATCAAAGCACTCTTTGCACGTAATATTTCCTTTACCGCGGTTTTTACCGCAAACGATTTGATGGGATACGGAGCAATGGAATATATTCATAAAAAAGGAAAGAAAATCCCTGATGACTATTCTTTAGTAGGATTTGATAATATTTCCTTTCCTGCGGTATTTCAACCCGTTATAACATCAGTGGAAATTCCCGCATATCGATTCGGTAAACTCGCAGCAAAAAAAGTTATTCATTGCATCGAGAAAAAGGAAGTAATTCCTTTAATTGACGTTATAGAGCCGGTTATAGTTGATAAAGGTTCTATAAAGAAAATTTAAGCTGTACAATTAAAGTACTAAACTTTAGTTTGATCAGTCTTATATTTTACAGAAGAGAGTAAACGTTTACTCTCCAAACGGAAGGCGTCTATGATGAAAACAAAAGGGGTTTTGCGTGGTAAAGGGGTTTTTGCTGCCCTGATATTATTGGTATTGTTTTTTTCGCTTACATCGCCGCATTTTTTTAAAGTAAGCAATCTTATCAATGTATTAAGACAAATTTCCTTATTGGGAATTATATGTATGTCTATGACAATGGTTATTACCTGCGGAGAAATTGATTTGTCGGTTGGAGCAATTTATTGTTTGTCTGCAATCCTCGCAGGAACATGTATGGTACACGGAGTCAATCTCATCATAGCTGTAGCTATCGCATTAACAGTCGGAACCTTGTTCGGTTTATTAAACGGAATACTCGTAACATTTTGTAAAATCCCTGCAATGATAGTAACTCTGGGTATGATGAATATTGCACGCGGAACGGCTTTACTGATAACCGAAGGAAGAATTATCAATATTTCTTCACGAAATGTAAAATCCCCCATTCTAAGTTCGTTTTTATTTTTTGGACAAGGAAGAATATTCACCATACCCGTAATGACAATATGTTTTTTAGGTATCGTTATAATTTCATGGCTTATCTATCATAAATCGCTTTTAGGGTTTCACTATAAGGCTGTCGGAGGGAATCCCCTCGCAGCACAAGCTTCCGGAATCAACGGACGCGGTATAAAAACGCTTTCATTTGCGTTTAACGGTCTTTTTTCAGCCTTTGCCGGAATCTTAAACATGGCGTTTCTTTCAAACATACAAGGAACTTCCGGACAAGGCATGGAAATGAATGTCATAGCCGCAGTTATCATCGGAGGAACTTCTTTGTCAGGAGGAGAAGGCAGCATCATCGGTACACTAATAGGAGTATTGATTATTGGTGTTTTAAATAACGGGATTGTTCTGTTGGGCGTATCTCCGTTTTTGCAAACACTCATTATCGGTATTGTTATTATCGGAGCAGTAGCAATAGATACATGGTCTAAACGAGGACGTAAAAGATGAGTGCTATTATTGAACTTGAAAATGTATCCAAACAATTTCCGGGTGTAACGGCCTTGGACAAAGTGTCATTTTCAATTGATTCGGGAGAGATACATGCCATCGTAGGAGAAAATGGAGCCGGTAAAAGTACATTAATCAATATTCTTGGAGGACAATATCATGCAACATCGGGAAAAATAAAATTCAAAGGAAAAGAGGTTTATATAAAAAATCAGGCAGCCTCCTTGGCAATGGGTATCGGTATTGTATATCAGGAATTGAAACTATGTTCAAACCTTACCGCAACCGAAAATATCTTTCTAGGACAGGAACGGGATCAAAACGGGAAACAAATCCCATGGTCGAAACTTGATATGTGTGCAAAAGGACTTATTGAAAAACTCGGCGGTAAATTCTCAACATCTGCAAAACTTCAAAATCTCAGTCTTGCAGAACAGCAACTTGTAGAAATTGCCCGTGCTCTCAGCAGAAATGCGGAAGTTATCATTATGGATGAACCTACATCCAGCTTAACAATCAAAGAGTCGGAAAGCCTGTTTGAAATTCTTCAACTTCTAAAAACACAGGGAAAAACGATTATTTATATATCGCACCGTATGGAAGAAGTCTTTGCTTTATCCAATCGAATTTCGGTTTTACGAGACGGTAAATATTTGGGAACATATGCAAAGGATGAAATAAAACCTAATCAAGTTATTTCTCTGATTGCAGGCAAAGAAATGGCACATGATCTTGAACAGAGAAATATCAAAAACAGATCCCCAGAAGAAAAACCTATTTTGGAAATAAGAGCATACTCACGACAAGGTATATTTAATAATCTCAATTTAAGTTTATATCCCGGAGAAATACTGGGTATATATGGATTACAGGGGTCAGGTAGAACCGAACTTTTGGAGGCAATGTTCGGCCTTGCACAGCCTACAAGCGGCGAAATGCTTTATAAAGGCAAATCGATACAAAATAAAAGTACCAGAGAAGCCATTAGGCGCGGGTTTGCAATGGTTACGGAAAATCGTTTAAAGGACGGTTTTTTTTCAAAGATGTCTATTCTCGGAAATGTATGCAGTGTCTGCTCCATATGCAAAACGGATAAATCAGGTTTGTGGCTCAATATAAAACGTATGACGGGATACACCGATACGGTGATGAAAAAATTATCGGTTCATGCATCAAGTCAAGAGCAGCTCATAAGTCAATTAAGCGGAGGAAACCAACAAAAGGTAATTCTAGGTAAATGGCTTACATCAAAACCCGCTGTGCTTTTTGTCGATGAACCCACACGAGGAGTTGATGTAGGTGCAAAAACGGAAATTTTTTCCATTTTGCGGAAGCTGAGTGCGGACGGCTTGCCCATTCTGTTAGTATCATCGGAATTATCCGAGATTATTGCACAAAGCAACAGAATACTTGTTATGAAAGAAGGGGCCTTCGTCGCGGAATTTAATGCAAAGGAGGTAACAAAAGAAAAAATTATTCAAGCTGCAATTTAACCAAAACGAGGCTGCCTCAAAAACCGGTGAGCCTTTTTGCGACAGCCCCAAAATCAAATGAAACGGGAAGGATGATAAACATGCGAATGATTTTATCATGAGCGGATTATGATGCAATCCGTACTTCCAAATATCTACGCTCGGCTTCCCGAGCCGAGTTTTAAAGGAGTAGAAGATGAAAAAGATTCTCGGTATTTTGGTATTGTTTTGCTTAGTCGTATCGACTATTGTTGCCGGCGGAAAGACAGAAAAAGAAAATAAGCCGCTTAATATTGTACTTATCTATCATGATACCGCCCTTGAGTTCGGACAAGTTATTAAAGCCGGAGCAATGGCAGCAGGAAAAGACTTAAATTGCAATGTAAAATTTGAAGGACCTGTCGGTATCAAAGTAGATGAGCACGTAGCTTTTATCGAAAATGCCATTACACGCAAAGTTGATGGTATTGCAACCAGTAATCCCAACGGAGAGGCTTTAAATCCTATGATCAAAAAAGCCTTAGATGCGGGAATTCCTACTATTACCTTTAACAGCGAAGCCGAGAATTCTCCGAGCAAAGCATTTGTAGGGCAGGGACTTGTAGAGTCCGGCAGACAACTTGCCCACGTTACCGCCGAATATATCGGTAAAAAAGGTACTGTAATTATTATAACCGGTGAAGCTGCTGCAACATGGTCGATAGATAGAGAAACAGGCTTTAGAGAGGCTATGGCATCATATCCCGGAGTAAAAATACTGAACACTGTCAGTACGGGCTGGGAAGAACAGGCTCAATATGCAGCGATTGAAAATGCCATTTTGGCAAACCCGAATCTATCTGCTGTCGCGTCTCTTGACGGAGGAACAACACCGACAACAGGAGTTGTATTAAGCCGTTTGAATCGCAGGGACATTGTACATGTCGGTAATGACTTGACCGTCCAAACATTGGACAACATAAAAGCAGGTTGGACAAAAGCATCGTTATCTCAATTTCCCTTCAATCAGGGTTATATGTCCGTAAAAATTCTCTACGATTTTATCACAAACGGAACTCCCCTCAAAAGTGTAGATACGGGAATTTTACGAGTTGACGAAAAAAATATAGACGAATACATGAAAAAGCTTGTAGCCGGCGAACCTGTCGGTTAAAACAAATCAGACAAGGGGCTGTTATTTTTTTCACTGTCATTGCAACAATGTGTAACAGCCCCGATTGTTTTACTGATAAGGAGATTTTTATGGAGACAGATTCAATCTTTATAATGGGTAGTTATGCTGTAGGAATGACTGTAGAATGTCCTGTTTTCCCCGATGTGGGAGAAACGGTAAAGGGAACAAATTTTGCATCCATCTACGGAGGGAAAGGGTCAAATCAGGCAATTGCGGCCGCAAGATTAGGCGGCAATGTTACATTTTGTACTTGCCTGGGAGACGATACTTTCGGAAAAGAGGCATTACGACTTTTTACGGATGAAAAAATAAATAAAGATTACATAAAACTTTCTCAAATTTCAAAAACCGGAGTGGGAATAGTAATGGTTGATCCGAAAGGGCAAAATGAGATCGTTATTGTGCTGGGTGCAAATGAGGATTTTACCGCAGAAGATGCTGAAAAACTGAGAAACCCGATTTCCGAATCAGGTGTTGTTTTGCTGCAATTGGAATTTAATTTGGGTGCGGTTGTACGAGTAATTGAAATCGCAGAGGAGTATCAAATCCCTGTTATTTTAAATCCGGCTCCATATCAAAAAATACCGGAAGAAATTATCAAAAAAGTAACCTTTCTTTTGCCGAATGAAGTTGAGGCCTTACAGCTTTTGGAAGAAAAAAATATCATTGAACCTTCCGAACTGGCTGAAAAACTATATAAACGTTTTGCATGTAATATCATCATTACGCTCGGTAAAAAAGGATGCTATGTAAGAACCGGTACGTTATCAAAATTGATTTCTACATACCCTTTAGAACCGGTAGACACAACCGGAGCCGGAGATACGTTCAGCGGAGCTTTTGCATATGCCTTAAGCAAGGGTATGTCTTTGGAAAAAGCAATAGATATCGCTCTTGCAGCTTCAGCCATATCCGTTACAAGATTCGGAGTAGTTGAATCTATTCCCCGATTGGATGAGGTCTTGACAATCATAAAAGGAGGCAAAAAATGAAAAAAGGCAGGATTCTGAATATTCGGCTTAATAAAGCAATTGCATCGCTCGGACATCTGGATTGGATTATTATATCGGATGCCGGACTTCCCGTACAAGATGAAGAACAGCGTATTGATTTAGCTATAGAGGCCGGGAAACCGGAAATTGCGGAAATTCTTGAACTTGTTACAAGTGATTTGATTTATGAAAGATGTATTGTTGCTAAAGAACAGGAAGATTACAACCCTGTTCATTTTGCAAATGTAAAAAAAATTATTGATCGCTGTAATGTAGAAACAATTCCGCATGAAGCATTGTTGGAATACAAAAAGAAAGCAAAATATATTATTCGAACAGGCGGCTTTGAGCCATGGGGAAATGTCGTGTTATGCTGCGGGGTAGATGCTCCTATATGGTTCCAAAAGGAAGGAGTTATTACCCCCGATTATTATTCGAAGCGGGCAAATTATAAAGAAAAGGAGAAAAATTGACATGAAAATTCAATGTTGCTTTGCGGTAAAAGCACCGACAGGGTTAAGCTGGCCCGGAATTCTTGCAGATTACGAAAACAGAAAACGGTATTATACAAATCTGCTTAACGAAGCATTCGGAAAGGACTTTGAATTTATTTATTCAAGTCTTACAGCTCAAGCTTCGGATGAAGATTTGCAGGCATTAACCGAAGATGACGGTTTTATTATGATTTTACTCGCTCACGGAACCGGACTCGGACAAAGAATATCACCGATGTTAAAACACGGTTTAATCATCGACGATCCTTACGGAGGTTCCGGAGATATAATACGAACCGCCTGTATCATTAAAGAAAAAAATTATCCGGTAGGAACGGTCGGTACCGAGGATGTTGAAGCTCTTATTCATAAAATCCGTATTTATTTGGCTGTTCCGAAGGTCTCAAACAGCAGGATTTTGGTTTTTAAGAATTTTGAGAAAATGACACTCCTTAAGGAAGCGGAATTTAAACGTTCAATCGGAACAGGCAGTACGATGAAACGCTATCGGGCAGGGCAATCGGGATTTGAAGAAACGGTAAATAAATTAAAACAAACATTCGGTATAGATGTCGTTGTTAAAACCTTAAAAGAGTTAAATGATGCAATCGGTGATGTTGATGAAAAAGAAGCGGAAAAAATGGCGCAAAAATGGATCGACAATGCCGAAGCGGTGGTTGAACCTTCTTATGCCGACATTCGTGCCAGTGCAAAGATGTATTTTGCATTGAAAAAACTTAAAGAAGAAGTAAAGGCGGATGTGGTCAGCGTTGACTGCATTTTATTGTTTTTTGCATACGACTTGAATGTATATCCCTGCTTGAGTTTCTTTGAAATGAATAACAGCGGACAGATAGGTGTATGTGAGGGAGATCTCGATGCATGCGTTACCGCTCTTATTATCAGAGCAGTGGCAGGACGACCGGGGCTTGTATCCGATCCCTTTGTCGATACGGAAAAAAATCAAATCGTATATTCCCACTGTGTTGCTTCATGTAAACCTCTCGGTCCCGACAAGGCATCATTTCCTTATAAAATCAGAACCCATGCCGAAGATAATGCAAGTGCCGCATTACAGGTAATTATGCCGGTAGGGCATCCTTTAACGACCATAAAGATAAGTACCGCCGGAAAGGCTATGAGTGTTCACAGCGGTGAAAGTATCGGGAACATAGATCACCCCTGCGGCTGCCGCACAAAATTGGTAGGAAGGGTAAAGTCTAGCAGGCAGATTATGGAAAATTGGCACAATGAATTATTCAGTTGGCACAGGGTAACCGTATTCGGAGACTACAGAAACGATTTTATTGAAATTGCCAAATATCTCGGCTTAACGGTGTACGAAGAAGATAATATGTAACTGTTTGCGGCGGCCCGAAATCGGCTGTACAATTCCGTGCCCCCTTCCCGTTGCGGTTTTCGGCTCTTTCGGGTATACTTTTTCCATGTTCCGTATTTTTGTTGAAAGAAAAAAAGGCTTTCAAAACGAAGCCGAAAACATCCTGCACGATATTACCGGCTTTTTGGGTATCGGCGGCATAAAAGACTTACGCTTTGTAAACCGCTACGATGTCGAAAACCTCTCTGCCGACCTTATAAAAAAGGCGGCACAGCACGTTTTTTCCGAGCCGCAAAGCGATGTGCTGTATTTTGACGAACTGCCTCTTTCGAAGGACGAAAGGGTCATCGCATGGGAATATCTTCCCGGTCAATACGACCAAAGGGCGGACTCCGCGGAACAATGCCTTTCGCTGTTAACCGATGCAAAGCAAGGCGGCATCGATACCCAGCCGACGGTGCGCTGTGCTAAACTCATTGTGATTTCCGGAAACCTTTGCGATGAAGATTTACTGCGCATAAAAAAACACCTTATAAATCCGGTCGATTCGCGCGAAGCTTCCGCAGAGCTCCCGAAAACCCTGCAAACCGCCGCAAGCGAGCCTGAGGCTATAGTACGCATTTCAGGCTTTATAAAAATGAACAAAGATGAATTGGCGGCTTTACACGCTTCAATGTCGCTTGCAATGGACGATGCCGATCTTCTCTGTGTGCAGGATTATTTTAAGAAAGCGGGCAGGGATCCGTCGGAAACCGAAATCCGCGTACTCGATACCTATTGGTCAGACCACTGCCGCCATACGACTTTTAATACGGTTTTGGATTCAATCGAAATCGAAGACGGAAATTTTTCGCAGTCCATTCAAAAATCCCTTGCCTTATACCGTGCAATGCGCAAAGAAGTCTATGCGGAAAAACCGAAAGACGAAAGCTTGATGGACATGGCCTGTATAGGGGCAAAGTATTTAAAAAAGAAGGGTATGCTCGGCGATACGGAAGAATCAAAAGAAATCAATGCATGCTCGGTCTATATCGATGTACGCAAAAAATCCTTTCAGGACGGAACCGGGGAAAATGCCGAAAAGCAAAAAAGCGAAAAATGGCTTTTAATGTTTAAAAACGAAACGCACAATCACCCCACCGAAATAGAGCCCTTCGGAGGAGCTGCAACCTGTATCGGAGGCGCTATCCGCGATCCCCTTTCCGGGCGTTCCTGGGTATACCAATCGCTTCGCGTTACGGGAGCGGCCGACCCGCGCACAAGGGCTGCCGACACCCGAAAAGGAAAACTCCCGCAGTTAAAAATTACGCGGGAAGCCGCAGCGGGATTCAGTTCTTACGGAAATCAAATCGGCCTTGCAACCGGTCAGGTTGCCGAAATATATCATCCGGGCTTTGAAGCAAAGCGCATGGAACTGGGAGCCGTGATCGCCGCAGCACCCGCCTCCTCGGTAAAGAGGGAAGAACCGGAAGCGGGCGACTGCGTTATCTTAGTCGGAGGCGGTACCGGCCGCGACGGCATCGGAGGGGCAACCGGTTCTTCCAAGGTGCATACAGAAACCTCCGTTACGCAGGCCGCAGCGGAAGTGCAAAAGGGAAATGCCGTTGAAGAACGTAAAATTCAGCGTTTGTTCCGCAATCCGGAAGTAAGCACCCTTATACGCCGCTGCAACGATTTCGGAGCAGGAGGAGTTGCCGTTGCCGTCGGAGAACTTGCGGACGGTTTGGACATCGACTTGGACGCGGTACCTAAAAAATACGAAGGCTTAAACGGCACCGAACTTGCCGTTTCCGAATCTCAGGAGCGCATGGCGGTTGTCGTCCGCGAAAAAGATGCACAAAAGTTCATCCGCTTTGCCGCCGAAGAAAACCTGCATGCGGCGGTTATCGCAAAAATAACCGATAAAAAGCGTTTAACCATGACATGGAAGGGCGATACCGTCGTAGATTTGGAGCGCTCCTTTTTGGACACGGCCGGCGCCCGCAAAAGTACGCACTTAAAAATCACATCGCCCCAAAAAGCGCAAAGCCCCCTCTTATTCCCCCTCGATACGGTAAAACCGCACTTGGAAAAAGAAACGGGATTAAAGCAGGCATGGCTTTCAAACCTGAGCGATTTGGCGGTATGTTCAAGGCGCGGTTTAAGCGAGCGCTTTGACGGAACGGTCGGCGCTTCAACCGTCTTATTCCCGATGGGAGGCCGCTATCAGGCAACCCCGGAGGCCGGCTGTGCGGCAAAGATTCCCGTACTCTCGCCCGAAGAAACCGGTACGGCAAGCCTCATGGCCTTCGGGTACGATCCGCGCATTTTAAGCTGGAGTCCCTGGCACGGAGCCCAATATGCGGTTTTGCAGTCTCTGGCAGCCGTTGCCGCAATGGGAGGAGAACCCGAAAAATGCCGATTGAGCTTTCAGGAATATTTTGAGTCGGCCGTCTCCCCCGAATCATGGGGAAAGCCCGCCGCCGCCCTCTTGGGTGCATTGGAGGCGCAAAAAGCTATGGGGACACCGGCTATAGGCGGTAAGGACTCGATGTCCGGCACCTTTCAGGATATTCACGTTCCGCCGACACTTGTCTCCTTTGCAGTCGGTATTACCGATGTTGCACGCATACGGGGCGGCTCCTTTACGCAGTCCGGCAGATTTGTCTACCTTTTAAAGACGCGGCAAAAAGACGACCTTTCGCCCGACTTTGAAAATTTTAAACAAAACTGCCGCTTTTTGAATACCCTTTATTCACCCGCCGATACTGAAGTCAGTGCGGCCTACCCCGTGCAGGCCGGAGGAATAGCCGAAGCGGTCAGTAAAATGGCCTTCGGTAACCGTATAGGCTTTGATTTCGACAAAGACTTTTGTGCAGGTATGCATGACGCCGATTTATTCTTGCCCTTATACGGTTCAATCATCATCGAAAGTTCCCTGTCTCCCGCCGATATCGAACAAAGAGCAAAAAAAAGCGGCTGTGAAGTTCCCGTCTTTTTGGGAAAAACAAGCGAAGAGCGCCGCATTTCGGTACAAAAGCATGAGCAAAGCTTACATATCGGCATCGAAGAAATGCTTAAAGCATGGGAAGAACCCCTCGGCGGCGTTTTTGCCCCGCTTTCAAACAAGGATGCAAAAAAGGCGGTTTTAAACGGTGAAGAGAACATTCCCGACTTTGCCCTTACAACCTATAACGGACAGTGCCTTCGTCCCCGGTGTTCAAAACCCCTGTCCTCAGCCGCGGGGCAGGGCGCACAGCCTGTGGTACTGCTGCCCGTTTTTCCGGGTACAAACTGCGAATACGATATGCAAAAAGCTTTCGACCTTGCAGGGGCAAAAACCGAACTTTTTGTACTGAAAAACAAAACGCCGCAGGATTTACACGCTTCTCTTTTAGAGCTTGAAAAGGCCCTAAAGCGCTGCAACATCTTAGCCTTTTCGGGCGGCTTTTCGGCGGGAGACGAGCCTGACGGTTCGGGTAAATTTATCGCAAATATTTTACGCCAAAAACGCATTGCCGATGCCGTGCAGGATTTACTCGAAAACAAAGACGGCCTCATACTCGGTATTTGCAACGGCTTCCAAGCCCTGATTAAAACGGGTCTTTTGCCCTACGGCAAGATTCTTGACCCCTGCGAAAACTATCCGACACTCGGCTTTAATACGATAGGACGGCATATATCGAGGATGTGTACGACAAAAACCGCCTCGTACATGTCGCCCTGGGCGCAGGATCCGGGGATTTTATCGGGAGAACTGCATACGCTTCCGATTTCGCACGGAGAAGGACGCTTGCTTATCCGTACCGAAGAAGCTGCCGAACTGTTTAAAAAGGGTCAGGTTTTTACCCAATACGCCGATGAAAACGGAATGCCGGCAATCCTTGAGCCGGATAATCCGAACGGTTCGGCCTTTGCAATCGAAGGCATTACCAGTCCCGACGGCCGCATATTGGGCAAGATGGCGCATAATGAACGCTGCCTTGCAGCCCGGACAAGCGGACTTTTAAAAAACACGGGCGGCAATAAGGAGCAAAACATCTTTGCGGCGGGAGTACGTTATTTCAGATAAGAGATTCGGAAAAACAATATGAAAAAATCACCTTCTTTTTTTTCACCAAAGCCCCTGTGTTTAAGTTTCATTGTATTGACGCTTTATCTTGCCGCAGCCTGTACGGCCGTAGAGCCGCACTGGGAAACCGACCTGGATACGGCTCTGGCGGAAGCGCATATGCGGCATAAAAATATATTTTTACTTTTTACGGGAACGGCTTGGGACGATATCAGCGAAGATTTGCTTTTTTCAATTTTCAATACGGAGGAATTTAAAAAAGAAGCGGGGAAAAATTACATTTTACTGCACATAGACGTTCCCGATATTCCGACAGCGTCCGACCGTGAAAAGGCGGCGGAAGTTTTTCGTCTTGCCCTGAATATGGGAGTACGGGCGGCGCCGACAGCCTTATTGATGAGCGAAACAGGCCGGCCCTTTGCCTTTTTGCCCATGACAACGGAAACAAAAACAGCGCAAAACGTACTCGATTTAATCAGAGCCGAGCGCCCGCGGGAAAAAAAGATAAATCGCTTATACGACAAAATACAAAAAACGCAAGGAAGTAAAAAGGCCGAGTATATCGATGCCTATATAGAAACCGTGCCCGAGCGCTTTCATATAACTTTAAACGATTTATTTATACAGCTGATTGAATCCGACCCCGAAAACAAAAGCGGTCTTTTGGGAAAATACAAACTCCGTATAGCATCTGAAAATGCCGCACGGGCCTTTCATGCGGGTACCCTAGACAACGAATTAAATAAACTGCTTTTACTTATCAACGAAAAAAACCTTCTTTCGCCGAACCAAATTCAGGACGCCTATTATCAGCTGGCTTATTTTGCCGTCAACAGCGGAAAAATATCGCAGGACGAAGCGGTAACCTATTTACGCCAAGCCTACAATGCCGTCCCCGACAGCGCCGAAGCGGCGGATATACTGCATGTAATAGAATCCCTTTCGGGAGGCGCTCCTCCTACGGGCAGTATTCCCCCGAATGAAGGGGCTTCCGATTCGGCGGCTAAGGATTAAAAAAACAATGAATACGGCGGTTTTAATTGCGGGCGTTTTTTTATTGATTTTTTTTTCCATGATGTTTTCCGCCGCGGAAACGGCATTTTTTTCCGTAAACAAATTGCGTTTACGCTTTTTACGCGACAAAAAACATCCCGAAGCCCTTAAAGCCGGAAAACTTCTGGATAACAAGCCCCGCCTTTTAAACACGGTTTTAGTCGGCAACAATATAGTCAATATCGGTCTTTCGGTTATGCTCACATCGGCCGCCCTTAACCTCTTCGGTGAAAGGGGAAAATCGCTCAGTGTCGGGGCTGCCTCCGTAACCGCCACCCTGCTTTTATTGATTTTCGGAGAAATAATTCCCAAAACCGCCGCAGCCCGCTATCCGGAACGAATCGCTTTTAAACTTGCATCTTTTATTACCTTTTTTTCATACCTTTTTACCCCCCCGGTCCGTTTTTTTACCCTCGTATCGGCGGCCGTTATAAAGCTTTTGGGTATAAAAACCGATGCATCGGCGGTATCCTTTACCGAAGAAGAAATTAAAACCTTTATAGAAATGGGCGGAGAAGAAGGTCTCATTCATTCGGCGGGCGAACAAATGATGCACCGAGTCTTTACCTTTACCGACCTTGAAGCGCGCGATATTATGGTTCCCCGTACCGAAATAGTCAGCATTGCGCACAATGCCGGCTACACCGAAGTGCTTGAACGCTCGCAAAAATCCCGCCTTTCGCGTTTTCCCGTTTTGGGAAAGGATATCGACGATATAAGGGGTGTTTTATACGTCAAGGACGTACTCCTGTATTCAGGCGATCCCGCTTCTTTTTCCGTAAAAAAAATCATGAGGCCGCCTCTTTTTATTTTGGAAACAAAAAACATGACGGCCGTTCAGCAGATTTTATACGAAAAAAATCAAACCATCGCGATTGTCCTTGACGAGTATTCGGGAACGGCCGGTCTTTTAACCAAAGAAGACATAGCCGAAGAGATTTTCGGAACGATAAACGATGAATATTATTTTCCGGAATCTCAAGATACCGTTTTTATAAATGAAAAAGAAGCCCTCATAAGCGGAAAAACCCGCCTCCTCGATTTATCCGACCGGCTGGGAATTACTTTGAAATCGGACTACCATGAAACCGTTGCAGGCTTTATCATGGAAAAACTCGGCCGCGTTCCCGTATCGGGTGATTCGATTGTGTATGAAGGCCGCCGCTTTACCGTTACGGCCGTCGCGGGAATGAGAATCCGTCAAGTTCATATACAAACCGAGGAACATCCTCTTGCGGAGGAAGCACGATGACGATTTTCGCGATGAGCCTTATTTTAATTTTATTGATCGGCGCATCCGCCGTTTTTTCGTCCTCGGAAACGGCCCTTTTGTCCCTCTCTCATATCCGGCTGAGGCAAATGCTGAAAAAAAAAGAACCCAAAGCCCGTTCGATTGCAGCCCTAAAAAAAGAATTGCCTGCGGTTTTAACGGCAATCCTTATCGGAAACAATTTTGTAAATTCTTTGGCATCGTCCCTTGCGGCGGCCCTCGCCGTAAGCCTCATGGGAAACGGCGGAAGCGCGGCGGCGGCGGCAGTCATGACCTTTATCATCATTGTTTTCGGAGAAATTCTTCCCAAAACCATAGCCGCGTCCAAAAGCGAAGAAACCGCGTCCCGTTTTGCCGATTTTTTATGCATGCTCCGCACAGTTTTTTCGCCTCTTACAGCCGTTTTTTTAAAGACGGCATCGGCTTTTACCTTTTTATTAAGCAATATATGGGATTCCGACTCAAGACAAATAACCGAGGACGAATTAAAAACCCTCTTTGATGTGGGAAGTCTTGAAGGAACCTTACAAAGCGGCGAAAAAGAAATGCTTCACCGCATTTTTGAATTTACCGATCTTCGTGTGCGCGATATAGTGCGGCCCCGAGCCCTCATAAAAACCGTAAACGCGTCGGCATCCTATGAAGAAACGGTACGAGCCGTTGCCGAATCGGGTTATTCGCGCCTTCCCGTTTGCGGTGAATCCTTCGACGATATTCGGGGCTTAATTCATTTTAAGGATATTTTGTTTTATACCGGAAGCAAAGAAACATTTTGCCTTCCCGATATTATGCACAGGGTTCTCTTTGTACCCGATGCGCAAACGGCTCTGTCGCTTTTACACATATTTAAAACCGAAAAACAAAACTTTGCCGTTGTGGTAGACGAACACGGAAGCAACCGCGGTATCGTTACAATGGACGATATCCTAAAAGCGGTATTCGGACGCATTACCGACGAATACAACAGCCGCGATAAGGCCGCCGAAGAACGCATTACCCTTATCAGCCCCTCCGAATTCATTATTCCCGGCGACATACTTTTAACGGATATAAACAATATTTTCGGCTTAAACCTTATATCTCAGGAATTCGATACGATAGGCGGCAAACTTTTGGAAGAGTTCGGCTATTTACCCGAAACCTCGGAGCGCATCAAAATCGGTTCGGTTTTATTTACGGTTGAAGAGCAAAGCCGCAGGCGCATTCAGCGCATCCGTATGCAGTACGCCAAGGATATGCCGAAAGAGCGGTAAGAGGTGCCGGCTGCATACTCTTTGTAATACGCAAAGGGCATAGAGCTGCCGACTCTTTTGTATGTTTTTCCGTTCAGTTCGGGAAGGTACAGAGCATTTAAACGAAGCTCGGCGGCATGGCGAACCGGCGGCACCGCCGATTTTTCTTCCGCTGCCGGCCGGCCGGCTTTTCCCGCAATATTAAAGCGAAAGACGAGGTCTCCCTTTACACCCGCAAAGCCGTACATGCGGTCCAAAAACTCTTTTCCGATTGTCGGTTTTAAGGAAATACCCGTTGAAGGATTATACCGATAATGGGTATCCAAAGCTTGGGCAAAGGTTACCGGAGAAAAGGAGATACAGAGTACCGTCTCAAAAATCGGGCGCGGTTTCCATTCGACAAAACCCGTAATCCACGGGAGATACAGCTCCTGTTTATAAGCGATGACATCACCCGAAAGCTTTTTTTTATCGGACACAGGCAGTGTTTTTTCCCCGTCGTATCCGGTTATCTCGGTTTTTATATATTCAAAGCCGGCCCCCGCTCCGGCGGAAAATGTTTTCGGCTCCCATATACGATAAACCAGCGCCGTTCCTATGTCAAAATGCGAGTCAAGCCGTACCGGGTGCTGCGAAAAATCCGACAAAACATCCGGCGAGGTTTTCCAATCCCTGTCTTCCACAAAAGCAGTATGAAAGAGGGGAACAGCGGCGGCTGAACCGAAAAAAATACGCCACCGCTTTATATCGCAGTTCAAATTAACACCGATTTTCCACATAAGGATTTTATCCCAATCGAGGCGGCTCAGCCGAATCTTTTTTCCTTCCGGATTTTTTTTATAAACGAACTCGCCGATTGTCAGATAAGATGCGGAGTTTACAAGCGAAATATCCAGGGCCGAAAACCACGGATTAAGAAGCGATATGGAAGTTTTTTTTTCAGGCTCTTTTTTTTCGGGATTTTTTCCCCCGCCCCTTGTATCGGAATTTTGCGCCCTTATAAAAGAAGCACTGCACAGGTTCAATAAGAGGATAAAGGCAAAAAGGCGAAGAGGTTTAGCTTTCATATGCTGCAAGCGGGTCGACTTTATACAGTTTACCAAGCTGTTTACGCACGGCATCCATGTCCTTCGGATAAGGAGCAAAAAAACTTAATGTTTCGTTTGTTTCAGGATGAGCGAATTCCAAACCTAAGGCGTGAAGAGCCAAGCGCGACAAAAGAGGCCGCTCTTCAAAGGGATCGCCGCGCCACGAGCGTTTTATCTCGGATAAACGGACGGGCTTTTGATTTCCGCCGTAGAGGGGATCGCAGACAATCTGCAAACCATTTTCAGCCAAGTGAACGCGTATTTGATGCGTTCTGCCCGTTACGGGGCGCGCTTCTATCCACGAAAAGGGGCCGCATTTTCCCAGACAGGTAAATTCGGTAAAAGACGGCTTGCCCGATTTACGGTTTACGACCGTGCGGTGCCGCGCATCGCCGTCGGGCAAAAGGGGTAAATCCGTGTCCAGATTTTCCCACAAAGGATGGCCGTACACGAGTGCATGATAGGTTTTACGCACTTCCCGCTTTTCAAAGGCGGCACTCAAAGCTTTTTGAGCTTCCCCGGTACGCGCATACAAAACCAAACCCGAGGTATCCTTATCGATGCGGTGTACCGCATACAGCCTTCCCAGTTCCTTTTCGGCAAGAACATCGAGGCGCGGCGCATCGGGGTCATAACGGTCGGCGGCAACAGCCAAACCCGGCCGCTTATTCAAAACAACAAGGGAAGAATCTTCATAAATAAGAGTAAAATCACGGTGCGCCTTCATGCAAAAAACTATACACGGAAAAAGCCGCTTGCACAAGGGGCGGGAAAATTAATCGATTGTTTTCATCACTTCCAAGAGAGTTCCGTAGTTGTTCACCTCATGATAGCGTACCTTGCCGCCTGAAATTTCGTTAAAAAGTTTTTTTGCACAAGTAATTTTTGCCTGTTCTATCGGTCTCAGTTCCATACTGTCCATCGAGCCTTTTGTTTCCGCTATAAAGAAAATATGTTTTACCTTTCCTTTGTAAAATGCAATAGCCCAATCGGGTGAATAATTTCCGACAGGCGTGGGAATATAAAAACTGCGCGGAAGCTTTGCATACACGGATACTTCATCGGCCGTATCAAGCGCTTCGGCAAAGGTACGTTCAACACTGTACTCCGCCGTTCCGTCGGTAAAAATCCAGTTTTGAATAGCTTTTTTTGCCGGAAAAGCTTTTGCATAAAATTCGGACTTTTTTTCCTGTGTAAATATTGAACTTTCATAATAACCCTTAATTCGATTATATGAGATATGCTCTACAATCATTGCCGCTTTTTGTTCGTTTATAATTTTTATAATCTTTTGTATAAACTCTTCAGGGTTTGCTTTGAACATATTAAATTTCCGGTTTTGTATACCCGATAAAATTTCGGCAGCGGTTCTACGCTTTAACTTTGTAGGTGCGGCAATTTTTCCTATAAGATCGTATTTGACCTGACTGATACCTGATGTTTTTATCGCTTCTGTTTTCGTTTGTGCATAAGAAAAGGAAGTCCCCAAATTAATCGCTTCAGCATCCATAATATCTTTTTGTTCACCGGTCGTTGCCACATAGGTTAATTCCGAAACAGCGAGATTTTTATCAATCGCGGACACTGCTTTTTCGATTAACTCACGGCTGTCGAAAGAAACCTTGTACGCATATTTATGATTGATTTCATTCCACAATGCCTGAAATTCCGCTTTTTTAAAATTGTCATTCAATTCATTCTTTTCGATTTTCGGCTGATTACCGTTTTCAATCATTGCATTAAAGATTTTTTCGTCAAACACCGAACGCAACAAGAGATGCACCCCTTCATGCAGGTACTGAAGATCCTCCGGCATATTACTGATTGTACCTGCCGAAACGGCATCGCGGTACAGATCGGTTATTTTTCCGTCCTCATCAATATAATCGTTTTTTATAAGATAGCGTTCAATCTTTTTTGCCGTATGCTTATCTATGATATACCGGCTGCCGTTATGTTCTATGCTTTTTCCTTCAAAAAATGCTTCCGTTATAACGGACGGTCTTTCATACAAAGTTTCGGCTATCTCCTTTTGTAAGCCGGAAACAAAGTCGGTATAGCTTTCGTTTGCAACAACCGTCAACTTGTTTATATCAAAAACCGCTTCCCCGCAGCTTTCGGCATCCATACGGCTGCCCGCCTGATTCACACAGAGGCGCAGGCCCCGGCCGACTTCCTGTCTTTTTTTTGTCGTACTTTGACTGCGGTTTAAAGTACAAATTTGAAAAACATTCGGATTATCCCAGCCCTCACGCAGGGCAGAATGAGAAAAAATAAAACGAACCGGTTCTTCAAACGCAAGCAGTCTTTCCTTATCTTTTAAGATAAGATCATAGGCGCGTATATCATCGGAACTGTCCGAGCCTCTTTTTACAGTGCTGTTTACCGCCCGTCCGCTTTTACCGTCAATGCTGAAGTACCCGTTATGAACACTGCCGATATCGGAGCAAAATGTTTTTAAATAAGCTTGATAATCGGCGTCAACAGTTTCCAGCCGATTATTAAGTATCGCTTTGTATTCTTCTTCAAAGATTGCAGCATATTCTCCGGGAACAGGGGTACCCGCCTCATCATAGCTTCGGTATTTTGACACCTCGTCTATAAAAAAGAGAGAAAGCGTTTTTATACCCTTCTTAAAAAGCTGTTCTTCTTTTTCAAAATGGGAAATTACGGTTTCACGTATTTGAACGCGTCTCATATTTTCCTCAGCGGCATCACCGATAACATCACCCTGTTTGATTATAAATCCGTTTGTAAAACCGAGAGTACCGCTGACGGGATCTATCTCCGAAACGGTAAAACCGTTTTTATACTGCTCCATCTCTTTTGATTTATAAAACAAATCGTCGCCGACCGAAACTATCACAACCTTTCGTGCAGTTCCGTTTTTTTGCGCCGTTTCTATTTCAACTCGGGCGCGCGGCGGCTTATCGGGAGCAAGCAAAAGAGTTTCAAAAAATAAATATCCGTGAGTCCCCTGCAGATTTTGAACTTCAAAGCCCTTCACTTCTATTTTTTTCACCAATCTTTTATTAAAGGCATCAAGGGCATCCAATCGGTATACCACATTATGGCTTGTTGTATGCGTCGCCGAATAATGCAATAAAAACAAGGGATTAAACCCGGCTAAAGCTTTTTGTGTAGCCTCGCCTTCCATTTTTTGCGGTTCATCTAAAATAAGAATAGGATTGTTTGCCTTAATGACATCAATCGGACGACGGGAAGCAAATTCATCCCGTTCCGAGTAAATAATACGGGATTCTTTACTTTTTCCGTCCTCTTTGAGAGACGCGGCAAAAGCTTGGGTATTGATGATCATCACATTTATGCCGCTGTCGGATGAGAATCGGTCAATGTCGTTTAAATGAGCACTGTTATAGATAAAAAAACGGGCTTTTTTTCCGTACAATTCCATAAAATGCTCTTGCGTTATCTCAAAGCTTTTTTTTACCCCTTCGCGGATTGCAATACTCGGTACAACAATAATGAATTTTGACCATCCGAAACGCTTATGCAGCTCGAACACGGTTTTAATATACACATAGGTTTTACCCGTACCGGTTTCCATTTCAATATCGAAGGCATACGCACCCTGTGATTTTATCAGAGACGAAGAACAGCGTATATTGTGCCGCCTCTGCACTTCGCGGATATTGTTAAGCAGGGTTTCCTCATCGAGTTGAATATCCGCATTTTTATATCCTACAGGATCATCCCCTGCCGCCTGAAAGCTTTTTTCCTCTGTTTTAAAATCGTATTGACTGCCTACATCTTGCGCGGTATTTTGTATACCCGTATCGCGGATATAGGCAAAGCCCGTACCGTAGGGCTGTCCTTTAAAGACATCGACAACTGCATTTACCGCATCCGTTTGATAGGACTGTATCTTAAAAGCGAACTTCATAATCAAAGCACCTTACGAACGGTATCGGGACTGTAAGCTGCAAAAATCTGATCAAAGTTTGCCGTAACACTGTCTTGTGCGGCGGAAGCATCACGCATAACAAAATAAGAGGGCTTTTTTTTCGCAATTTCGGTAATCACTTCGTCCGTAATATCGTCGTCAAAACAGGCAATAAGATAATTGTCTTCCACACTAAACAGAGTTTTACCGTCAACCTCTTTTTTTTCGATTTTACTTGAAAGAAGAATTCCCAAATCGAGCATAACCTGAAAAAGCAAATCTTCGGCTGAACGGTCGTTTTTTATATTGTCGGCAAGATCGATTAAATCTTTTTGTGTATAGCGCTCAGGGGTATAATACACATCTTTCATATTGGAAGAATCGCATTTTAACACACGGAAACCGATATCAAGATTTTCAATACCCTCTTTGTCTTTGTTATCTTCTTTTATTTTCGCCCCTGCGCGCCGAATACGTTCTTTACCGATTTCACAGATATTTTTATATCCGGCCTTATTCGCTTCCGATTTTTCATCCGTTTCTTCAGGCAGCTGCACCATAATAAATTTCCGGTTTCCGCTGTCTTCAGCATTGAGCTGCATAACGGCATGGGCGGTTGTTGCCGAACCTGAAAAAAAGTCAAGGATATAATAATTATTTTCATACTGATTATCCCTCTCATTGTATAAGACGGATATAAAATATTCTATAAGCGAAGTCGGTTTTGGATACGAGAAATAAGTCCCTGCTAAAAGCTGATTTAAACTCTTAGTTGCGTTCTCATTTGTATCAACTTTATTACCGAATCTATTTTTAGTTACCATCGGATTACGAGAGTTTGTAAATATTATTTGCCGCGGGGCATCTGTTGAGTACCGATTTTCGCCATAAATTGCTCTGATTGCAAATGTTTCCGTTTTTACCCAAAATCTTGTTCCTTTTTCAATTTCTTTTTGAACAGTTTTATTTGACCATCTGGATTTAAACTTCAAATTAAACTCATTATTATTAGTCCCGTCTTTGACTGTTACCGGATTAAGCAACTCATAATCCCGGCTTGTAGTCTTCTCATAGATGCCGTCTTCAATATTAAATTTTGTGGAGAACTTTGGAAATGTTAAAACATTTACATTGTTTGAATCATTATATAGCGGCGCATCAAGCAGTTCATCTTTAATATTCTCAACAAAGAGTTCTTTAAGCCCATTATTGAAAATATTTTTTCCATAAGACAGTATATATTCGCTATTACAATAACTATTAAGTTTTTGTCGTCCAAAGTGCTGTGTTTTTTCCCAAATAAAAGAAGCAACAAAATTTATTTCTCCAAAAACTTCATCACATATTTTTTTCAGATTATGCACTTCATTATCATCAATGCTTATAAAAATCACGCCGTCATCGGACAGCAAATCTCGTGCAAGTTTTAACCGGGGATATATCATATTAAGCCAATCGGAGTGAAATCTGCCGTTGCTTTCGGTATTTTGAAAAAGTCTATTCCCCTCTTCGTCGAATTGACCGCTGTTTTCAAGATATTCATCGGCGCTTTGGGCAAAATTATCCCGATAGACAAAGTCTTTCCCCGTATTATACGGCGGATCTATATAAATCATTTTGATTTTACCCAAATAGGTTTCCTGAAGAAGCTTCAGCACATCAAGATTATCGCCTTCTATATAGAGGTTTTCCGTGGTATCGAAATTTACACTTTCTTCTCTGCACGGCCGCAGCGTTTTTGAAATAGGCGAGTTGGCGGCAAGGATTGCCTTTTTTTTATCGGGCCAGGTAAATTGATAGCGCTCTTCTCTTCCTTCCACAACCGTGCAGGAAATTTCCTGCATGAGCACATCCTTATCTACGGCACGGACAACTTCACCTTTTTCATTGACGCTTTCGGTTACGGCATTCGGAAAAAGAGCGCTCAGCTTTTGAAAGTTTTCATCGGCTTTGTTCCGCGTGTGCATAGAAAGCGGTTCCGTATTATTCATGTATAGCCTCCTTATCGTTATGATTACTAACCACTGCATTATTCTTATTTATTTTTGTTATAATATCATCAAAAAACTCATGATATTCATTAATCGACTGTCTTATCTCTCTGCATTTCTTAGAATCATAAGATATTTTTTTACCATTAGTATCAACAAAGTAGAATAGTGTTTTTGATAGAGGTTCTTTTTTCGCATGAGCTAATTGATTTCTTTCTTTAAGAATCTTAATATCATAATCTTTATGAAATTTCTTATTTTGAATAAAATCAGGATATTTTTGTAATATTTTTTCAGTAATCATAGATAGCTTATATGAATCAATAAAAAAAGACTGTTCCATGGCTTGGCGGATAAAATCGCCTTCAATCTTTTTTATTTTTTTTATATGATTTTCTAATTGAGATGATACTTTTTCATAAGCATATCTATTTAATTCATCAATATCATCTTTATTATTACAAATGGAAATATAATTTAGAATTATGGTTTTTAATTTTTCATCAAATTCACTTACATTGTCCATCAACAAACCTCGTACATTAAGAATATCTTCTGATCGTCTTACAATTTTGTCTATTAATTGTTTTGCCTTTACAGGAAATAAATCTTCTTCCCTGCTGGATAAGTATACACCCTCAAGCATATCGACTTGGGCAACCTGTTTTATTTTTCGAATCCCATCAGTTGAATAAAATAATACATCAGCCAATACATTATTTTCCCTAATTAATTTAATTGCCTTATCACCTTTCTCTTTTCTTTCTAAATTTAAATCTGCAAAAATTAAATCAAAGCTATTTTCTGTTAATATAGTTTTTATATCACTTTCAGATACAGCTTTTAGTCTAGTAAATTCTGGTTTAAATGATAGTTCTATTATATAATTTTCTATATCCTCTTTTGTTGGCTTATACCATTCATCAGCATCCTCAAACCACAATATCTTAAATTCTACATTCATTAGGTAACCTCATTTGTAATAAAAAACCTCTATTTTCTACTGGACTCACTGAAATTTTTCCTCCCCAATATTCGACCGTTTTTTTTGCATATGATAACCCAACACCTGTTCCACCTGTCGTTGAAAATCCCAATTCAAAAATACGATTAGGATTTTCAATATTTCTATTTAATCCCACACCATCATCTAAAAATTCAATATCTATATATTTTCTATTTTTTGAGATAGATATCTCCAATTCTGTTGCTTGTGCTTTATATGAATTATATATAATATTTTCCAGTATCATACTTAATTCTAATGGATTAATCTTAACATAACATTCGCTTGACTTTATATTAATATTAATTTTTATAAACTCTCCAGTTTTCGCAAAAAGAGCATTATGTATATATTCACAAATAAATGTATATATATTTATCACTTGTTCTTTCTCTTTAATGTCATAATCTGCTGTAAATGCAAAAGTATAAGTTGCATTTATTTTCTGAGTCGCATTCACAACCTCATAAATATAATTATATAACTCATTGATCAACCGTGTATCGCCTGCTTTATTAATCACTTGCATAACTTTGTTTATATTCAGCTTAATACTTTTTGCATATGTATTCATTAAATGTAAGGATTCTGTTGCATTTTCATACTTTGGGTTTGTTAAGCCTTTTAAAAAGAGAGCTTGATTTTTGGTTGCTTGCAATTCTTCTGTACGAGCATGAAGTTGATGCGTTGTCTCATTTACAATTTTAGTTAATTCTCTTTTTTCTTTAAGAAGAGACCTCCTCTGTTGCTCCAATCTATCAGCTATTTCTAGTAATACATGATCTTTATTTCTCAAGGCGATATCTCTAACTTCAGAAGTGAGACCTGATGTTTTATCTTCAGTATTTTCTTTTATAATACCAAATAAATTTTCATTAACCTCTAAAGAAATAATTTGACCATTTTTTTCATAGTCTGTTATATATTTTATAATTTTGTCTTTAATTTGTTCCAGAGTTACAACCTCTGTCTCATCATCAATAGCATCACCCCATTGTATTAATTGAACAGTATATTTTTCCAATGGCTTATGCACTCTCTCAGAAAAAAAAGTTTTTAACTCATCAAACGCTTGAGTTCGAATAAAACCACCATCCCTACTTGATGTCTCTATAAAATCAGAGTTATTACTCGATATAGTAATTCTACCCATTAAATCCCTTGTTCCAAGATAACGATTGTATCCCTGCGTTTTTCTTCTATCAATATTAAATATATCTGTATTAGGTTCTCCGTATGGCATCACTCTGAACCCATTTTTATATACAAAAATAGATCCAAATTCAATGGGTGCAATTCCCATAATTTTTCTAAAACTAATTTTTGCTTTTCGATTTAAATAAAATAGCTCTATCATAACATTTCTTAAATATCTAAATGAATTCTTTTGCTGCATTTGAAAAAGAAAGAGCCCTCTGTCTTGCATTTTTGTTGTGATTAAATCGCCATTTTCAGAAATCGACACTGAAATTTGAGTTGTTTTTAAATTTAAAGACTCAAAGATATAATTCGTAATTTTTCCATTTATTTTTTCTCTATCAGTTGTAGCTTTATTATCTATATTCTCTTCATCTTTGCAATGAAGAAATATATTAAATATATCATCCTGATTTTCATGAGGGTTTATTAATTTCATAAGAGATTTTTTTAGATATAAAATATCATCTCTATTCCATTGTTCTCTTAAATTCTTAATAACTAGAGTAGTGCCGCTCTTAGTTTTATTAGGTAATTCATTTACGTATTTATGAGAGACAGATATATTAATAAATTCTTCTCTTGCATCTTTTTCAAACCTATTCCAATCTACTATAAGTAAATTTGTTTGTTTCGAATTCTCCTTTTTACTATACAACTCTAAGAAAACACCTAATCTGTCACATGAAAATCTACCAATTCCTTTTGCTCCTGCATATGTTCTTTTTGAATTTAAGTTTTCTATATATTTTTTACTCCGAGTATTTTTTTTGTCAGAATAAGCAACAAAAAGCCATTTATCTATTAGATCCTGCTTATTCATACCAGATCCATTGTCTGATATAGCAATGCTAGCATCAGAAGAGTAAATATCATTAAAAATAATATCCACTCTGGTTGCTCCAGCATCATAAGAATTTTTTACAAGCTCAAAAATTGCAACAATTTTATCCGTAATTAATTCTCTGCCGATAATGTCCTTTAACCCAGAACTTACACGAAAAGATAAATCACCCATAACTAATCACCACCAATGAATTTTCTTAATGCTAAACCCACCTGTTCGGCAAATAAGGGAGGAATAGCATTACCTACCTGTGTATATCTAGGTACATCATACTTTCGTAATGCACCGCCTGTTGTATATTTCCCTTTGAATTCATACCAATCAGGAAAAGACTGTACTCGTGCACATTCTCTTACTGTTAGTATTCTAGGTTCTGAATAGTGTAAATAATCATCTGGATGAGATGTTATAGTATTACAAGGTTTATCTGCAAGTAAAATAGTTATTCCCCGGCGCTTAAATCCTTTCAAATTTGTATTTTTTGTAGAGAGCCTTTTTCCATGCTCACATTCTTGTTGCATAGTTTCAAATAGTTTTATAGTTTCATATCTGTGTTTAGCAAAGCGATGACTATCAGGATAGTTTTCTTGCTCAAGTCCTGATCTCATATATTTTTGATACTTTGATAAAGCAGGTTTATATAGACCTGAGAAAAAACCATTACTATCGGGACACGGAATTTGCCCATTCTCATATAATAAATCACCTATAGCATCTTTCACACTTGCATTACAAGAAAGACCTTTTTTTTCAAAAAAATCTTGTCTTTGATTTTTTAATATTTGGAAAAATTGTTTTGGGTCATTTTCTAGTGAACCTAATAGAATAAAACGTTTACGTTTTTGAGGGATACCGTATTCTGAAAGATCTAATATTTCATAATCAATATTATATCCTATAGATTTTAACTGCTCTACAATGCACGCTGATGTTGGTTTTGATTTTTCATTATTTTTATCTGTAAAACCAATAGTAAAGCCATATACATTTTCAAAAAATAAATATTTTGGCTTTACTATTTTTACAAATTTAATATAAGAATTCACAAGCTTATTTCTAATATCATTCTTCTTTCTTTGTCCAGCCATTGAAAAACCTTGGCACGGGGGACCGCCCACAACTAGCAAAATTTTTTCCGATAAATCTTTTAACTCTTGCTCTTTATCAATTAAAACCTTATTAATATCATGATTTCTTTTTTCCAGCCAATCAACCCATACAAAATGTTGTTTTTTTGTTATTAGATTATATTCCAATGTTTTAAAAGCATCTGCATTTTTTTCTATGGCAAAAAGACCTTTCCATCCTGCATTATAAAACCCAAGAGATAGTCCTCCACATCCAGTAAATATATCGACATACTTATATTTCATTTTCAACGCGTATCCTTCCAAAATACTATAAATTTTCTCCATGCTTTACAGACAGTTAATAGTCAGACCTAAATAAAGTACTTATTATTTACACTACAGATAGTTTATTATTACACAAACCTCAAACAATATCAATAATTACAAAAGCAAGCCCTGTAAAGGTTCTAGCAACCTCACTCATAGACTATTACAAATTACTCTTCGTATGCCTGCAATTCCTTTTTTAAAATCCGAATCTGTTGAACCAATGTATATTTTTTATTTGGTTGATTTTCTTTACGAGCTTTTTTACTCAGGCGGCTTATTTCTTTTTCTATTTTGATGCGCTCATCTTCCATTTTAATACGTTCGTCTAAAGGAATACCATCTTGGGAAGTAATACATGCGATATCCATTACAATATTTTCCCATATACGACCAAGATTTAAGCCGACAAGAGGAATCTGAGCATTCTGCTCAGACAACCATTCGCTTTGTATGAGACGGGTACAATAAACAGCAAATTTTACCTCATCTTGATATTGTAAAGCAATAATAATTTTCTTTTTAATAAGATTTATCAAATGCACAAGAACTTGATTCTTAAATTCTTTTCGCTTTAGGAAAATATGCAGAACATAAATTCCACGAACCTTCTCTCCTTCGACTATAGATAGCGTCCTTGAACTTATTTCATGGCTTATGATTATTTTGGCTATATTTTCGTCAAATATGCTTTTCACCGAATTACTCATATTAAATTTTGTATACAATTTTGATTTTGCGAGAAGTTTTGATACTTCAGTGGATTTGGGCAAACCGAACATTCTATTCTCAGCGGATTACTAAAAAGCAAATAAGTTCAAAATCATCAAGCCCCTTTATCTTATGTGAGAAAAAGCTCATATCCTCATCTCCTAAAAAACTTTCTATGTCGCTTTCATCTTTTATTTTGATAATTGATGCTATGGTCTGGCCGAGAAGAACAGACAACTCTTTCATATTCCTGCCATCTCGCGTTTCTTTGTTAAAAGGTTTATACAATTCAGGTATTGGTTCCGTTTTACCTTTGCATACAAATCGCATTTTATCGAGCATCTCCTTGGGAGAAAGATGATTACATTCTATATTACCATCATTTGTAATGTACACCATATAAAAAGGATGAAGCCGATTTTTACTGTTTATATTTACTGCATTTGATAGATTTTTTAATACATAGATAACACCTGCAGGCATCCCCTCAGCAGCAGGAGCTACAGAATGTAACCCGAAGGGCGTTTTTTCTACTTCAGGATGTCTTTTTATGTATTCGAGTAGATCCAAACGAAATTCATTTAATCCCAGATCCATAATCGAAATACCTGTTGACATATCTTCTATATCAACAACTTCTTTTTGCAAACGTTCTAACTGTACCTTTCTATATGCCAAGTCCGTTTTTTCTTCTTCCGATAAAACATTATCGTCTCCGCTAGCAGTCATATTCACTATTTTCATCTTGGTTTCAACCTTTGCTTTTAAATCTATATAAGTATCCAAACTCACATCAGGCCAAAAGTTTACGAGTTGAATAGAGGAATTCTTACTACCAATACGGTCTATACGACCGAACCGTTGTATGATACGCACAGGATTCCAATGAATATCATAATTTATAAGATAATCGCAATCCTGAAGATTCTGCCCCTCGGATATACAATCAGTGGCAATCAACACATCTATTTCAAAAGAGTTATCTGGCAATAATATATTTCTATCTTTCGATAAGGGAGAAAAACAGGTTAAAACTGTATTTAAATCATTCTTGAACTTTGGTATCGTAGTACGAGCTTCAACCATGCCCGTAATCAATGCCGTTTCTAAATTGAATTCAGTTTTCATATATCGGCCTACATGTTTATAAAGATACTCGGCCGTATCCGAAAAAGCAGTAAAAATAAGAACTTTTTTATTTCCAGCATTTATTGGATTGTTTATCTTGTGTTTTAGAGTTTGCAGAAGAACTTGAAGTTTATTGTCATATTCGGGAGTAATATCTTCAATCATTGATATAAGTAATCCCAAAGTTTCATTATCCTTGAGTAAATCTCTTTTCCACGAAAGATAATCCATATCCGAAAGTTCTACTTTGATTCTTTTTCCAAAGGCAAACAAGGTATCGTCGTTTTGATCATCTTCTTCCCATTCATCAATTTGAACAGCATCAGAAAATTCAAATCGAGATTCTTTGGTTATATTATATTCGTCTATTGTTTTAAGCGTTGACTCTATAAGATCTTTGATTCTACGAAGAGTTAAATTAAAGGCATACGTCGAACTTTCCAAGCGTTTCATTAAATTAATCGCCGTTAAACGCTGGATTCCCCGTTCACGGTTTTCTTGAGTAAAACCTCTGTTGATTTTATTATCATCATATAATTCGGCATATTTATTTTTTTTACAATCTAAAATAAATTTTGTAGGTGTGTATATACTCAAATTTAAAAGCATTAATTGGTCAAAAATTTCGTTATAATTTATTGCCGATTTTAAATCTGTCAAAGGTGGCCGCTGCGAAACCGGTGGCAGTCTCTTTGGAAAAGAACCTATATTTGCCGTATCATAATATTTTTGAATATGCTTTCGTGAACGGGCAATTGTAACTGAATCTAAAACTTCAAAAAAATCAAAATCAAGTTTTTTTAATAAATTTTCTGTTGTTCGATCTTCCGGTTTAAAAGTACTCCAGTCATTAAAAGCTGCTTGCGCATTTTTAAAAATAAGATCTATTGATTTATTTACATTTAGTTTTTTATCAATTCGTGCTGTATTACCTTCATAAGCCAAAGCAAGTTGATTTTTTAAATCGTTAAAGCGGTTGTTAACAGGAGTTGCCGATAGCATTAAAACTTTCGTTTTGACTCCTGTGCGGATAACTTTTTTTAGCAACTTAACATAGCGATTTTCTTTTTCGTCTTCATCAGGATTCTCAACAATCTTGCCACCATTACGAAAATTATGTGATTCATCGATAACTACTAAATCATAGTTGCCCCAATTTAATCTATCCAAATCCAAGCCATTTGATTTACCGCTATCCCTATTGATATCTGTATGAAACAGCACATCATACCTTAAACGATCTTCTGCAATAGGATTATTTACATAATTATCCTTGTATGTGTTCCAGTTATTTGCGAGCTTTTTGGGACATAAAACTAAAATAGATTTATTTCGATTTTCATAATACTTAATTACCGCTAAAGCTGTAAATGTTTTTCCTAAACCGACGCTATCTGCCAAAATACAGCCATTAAACTTTTCCAATTTATTAATAATAGCTAAGACTGCATCTTTTTGAAAATTATAAAGCATATTCCAAATTTTACTTTCTTTAAAACCTGTTGCCTCGTTCGGAAGAACATCCTCCGAAATATCTTCAAGAAATTCGTTAAAAATATTGTACAACGCAACAAAATAAATAAAATCCGGAGAATTCTCATTATATGCTGCCATAATATTTTCAAGAACTTCTTCCGTAACTGTTTGGAGCCTTTGATTGTCACACCACAATTCATCAAAAAGGTTTATATAAAAATCAGATACCGGTGTTTCAACCTTATGCATAAAAAAATATGCATTATTACCTCGTTCACAACCTAAATCAATAGTAGTAAAACCGTTTACAGGCATATAGCTGATATAATCAAGATTGATAAAGCCTTGCATATTTTCATTGGTGATATTTGATTTAAACGTAACCTTTTGTTTTATCCATTCAGCACATTCTTTTGCGATCGCCTTTTGCGTTAATTCATTACGAAGTTTAACTTCAAAGTCACTTCCATATAGGCTGCGTTCTCTGTTAAGGCGAGGAATATAAAATTCTTTTTTTTCTTTTTTATTTTTTTCGGTTATGAATGTAGGAGAGGTAAAAATAAAACGAAGTTCTTCAATATCTCTTAATTCCTCCTGTAACTCCTCAAAGGCATAAATTGAAAAGCATGCCGCAGCAATAGACAGTTTGCTCCCCTTTTTCAATTCTTTTTTCAAATCATCTTTTAAATTTTTGTTACTGTTATCGATTACATCCATACCAATCATTCCCTATGTTTCCCTCCCCCTCGCTGTGTACCCTTACTCTTTGATATTCCGTCCCGAAAGCTGAGCCAACCGCTTAAGCCAGGAGGCTTTTTCGTTTCCGACAGGAGTTCCCGCCGCATCGGACTGTGCCGCAGCAGAGGAAGGTACCGCCGAGCCGAGTAAGGTGCCGTCCATGCGCCATGCCCAGTTTGAACCTCCGGAAGTGGACGGCGTATTCATGCGCATTTCAGAGCCGAACGAAAACAAGTCCTGCAGAGGAATAACGGCAAAGGCGGCAGTCGAAAAAAAGGCCGCACCGATAAGGGCGCTGCACAACTGATGGTTTTGCAAATTTACGCCGTTGATACAGCGGCTTACATATTCGCTTACAAAGCGGCGCTCTTCGTCGGTGCAATTATTCAGCCAGCCCTGCGTAGTGTCGTTATCGTGGGTTCCCGTGTATACAACGCAGTTTTTATCGTACATATGCGGCAAAAAGGCGTTTGTACAGCCCTTGCCGCCGGCTTCCTGCATATCGAAGGCAAATTGCAGTACCTTCATACCGGGAAAATTAAAGCCGTCCAAAAGTTTTCGCACGCCGTCTGTAATAACCCCCAAATCCTCGGCAATGAGGGCGGCATTTCCCAACTTTTTTTGTACCGTATTGAATAAATCGGCGCCCGGACCCTTGACCCATTTTCCGTTTACCGCCGTTTTTTCCCCGTAGGGAACCGCCCAGTAGGCTTCAAAGCCGCGGAAATGGTCAATGCGCACATAATCGGTCATCTTAAGCGAATGGCCGATTCTCTCAATCCACCAGCGGTAATCTTCCTTCTTCATCGCCTTCCAATCGTAGAGGGGATTGCCCCACAGCTGACCGGTTTCACTGAAATAATCGGGAGGAACGCCCGCCACCGCCTTAGGAAGCGCCTTTTTGTTCAGCTGAAATAAATGCTGATTTGCCCATACATCCGCCGAATCGAGGGCGACAAAGATGGGAATATCGCCGATGATTGAAATCCCCTTGGCGTTCGCATAGTCTTTAAGCTTTTTCCACTGATAAAAAAAGAAAAACTGTACGGCTTTTTGAATTTCAATATCGTCCTTATGCGTTTTTTGCCAATCGGTCAAGGCTTTTTCTTCGCGCAAAGCAAGAGCGGAGGGCCAATAGTTGTTCCATAATTTACCGAACAAGCCCTCTTTTTGCGCTTGAGCATCGTAGAACTCTTTTATACTCATAAAAAGCGCATAGTCGTCCAGCCAAAACCGCTGTTCTTTTTTGAAAGCCGTATACGCTTTCGCAAAATCGCCTGACCGTGTAAAATCGCCTTGAACATGTTTTAAAAAGTTTTTTGCCGCCTTTTTTAAAAGCGGAATCTTCCAATACACAACCGAGCCGAAATCGACATTACCCGCACAGAAAATATAATCGGGAGGAGCGGCTTCTCCCTCGGTTAAAAAGCCCTGCTCAATAAGGCTGTCCGTATCGATGAGAAGGGGATTTCCCGCAAAGGTTGAAAAAGACGCATAGGGCGAATCCCCGTATCCGGTCGGCCCCAGCGGTAAAATCTGCCATAAAGACTGCCCCGAACGTTCGAGCCAATCGACAAAAAGAAAAGCTTGAGCCCCCAAGGTACCGATACCGGGGCTTCCGGGTAAGGATGTGGGATGCAATAATATTCCGCTTGCACGCTTTAAAATCATAACCGTTCCTTAAGACAAATTGAATTTTATAATACTTGAGGCGTGTTTTTTAGGCAAGGGGGAGTTAAGTGAATTTAGGTGTCTACAGGAATTAAGTGTCGTTTTGGAGATGAGGGGACTTGAACCCCTTACCTATTGCATGCCATGCAATCGCTCTAGCCAGATGAGCTACACCCCCATATATGGGAGATATTATATCAAAAAACGGCGGACTGTGTCAAGCACCCGCATTGCCCTTCCCTGCAGGGCTGTCGTCTTAAGTATCCAAAAACCGAAGTTTTTGAACGGATTTCTTGATTTTTAATGCGATGTTTAGAATTAAGTCTTTATATTACCATGACTTAATTCTAAACTCGACGGGTGACGAAATTTTCGTCACCCCCTTTACTCCGTAAAGGTTTTCACTCTGTGAAACAGCCGATTGAGCGGATTTTTTTGCTGCGGTACTTTACAAGGACGGCAGGGTCGCGCTTACTTAAATCGGCAATGTCCTTTAATAATTGGGCGCGCACGGCTTGAGCGGCTTTAAGCGGGTCGGTATGAGCGCCGTCTTCAGGCTCGTTTATAACGCCGTTTATCATTTTTAAGCCCAACACTTCGCGGCTTGTGATTTTAAGCATAACGGCGGCATCCTTTGCACGGCTTGAATCGCGCAGCAAAATGGAAGCGCAGCCTTCAGGCGATATAACCGAAAAGATGGCGTTTTCGAGCATGTAGATTTTATCGCCGACGCCTATTCCCAAAGCGCCGCCGGAACCGCCTTCTCCGATAATAAAGCAGATAATCGGCGTTTTAAGCCGGCTGAATTCCCGCAAGTTGACGGCAATCGCTTCCCCTATACCGCGCTCTTCGGCACCCAAGCCCGGATAAGCGCCCTGGGTATCGATAAAGGTTACAATCGGGCGGCGGAACTTTTCGGCCTGTTTTGCAAGGCGCAAAGCTTTGCGGTAGCCTTCGGGGTTTGCCATACCGCCGTTTCGGTCTATGGTTTCACGCAAATTGCGCCCCTTTTGGTTTCCGATAACCGTTACCGCCTGCCCTTCTATAAAGCCTATGCCGCCGACAAGGGCCGGATCGTCGCCGAAAAAGCGGTCGCCGTGCAGTTCGGTAAAATCATCGAAAATCATATCGATGTAATCGAGGGCGCGCGGGCGGTCGCTGTGGCGGGCAAGTTCAACACGTTCCCATGTGCGCGAAAGCGAACAGCAGCTTTGCAGTTTTGCCGTGATTTTTCCCAGTTCTTCGCTTATATCCAAGCCCGATTCTTTTGCTATGTTTTGTAAACCGGCCAATAATTCGTTTTGACTGATTGCGCTCATGAATGCACCTCCGCAGTTTTTTTCTTTTTCGCCGCCGCAAGATGCGCACAGTGCGCGTCTATCATGCGGGCAAAAAAACGCCGCTGTTCCTGGCGCGGAACAATACAGTCGACAAAGCCCTTTTTAAGCTGAAATTCGGCACGCTGAAAACCGTCGGGCAGCTGCTGGCGGATAGTTCCCTCGATGACGCGCGGGCCCGCAAAGCCGATGAGGGCTCCCGGTTCGGCCGCGATAATATCGCCGAGCATCGCAAAACTTGCCGTAACGCCGCCGGTGGTCGGGTCGCACAGCATAATAAACAGGGGCACACCCTTTTCATCCAATTCGGCGGCCGCGCTTGAGGTTTTTGCCATTTGCATTAAAGAAAAAAGGCCTTCCTGCATTCTCGCGCCGCCTGAAGTTGCGTAAATAATGACCGGAAGCCGTTCTTCGGCCCCCTTGAGCATAAGGCGGGCAATTTTTTCGCCTACAACCGAACCCATCGAGCCGCCCATAAAGTTGAACGACATAACGGCAAGCAGGGCGGGCCGTCCCTTTATCGTACAGGAGCCGGTAATGACGGCTTCATTCATTGACGTTTTAGCTTCCGCCGCCGACAGTTTTTCTTCATACCCTTCCATTTCGATGGGGTTACCAGTTTTTAAGTTATGATACAGTTCTTTAAAAGAATCTTCGTCCGTAAGATACACAATTCTTCGGGCGGCATCTATGCGTAAATGGCAGCCGCAGTGCGGACAGACCATCAAATTATCGTTAAATACTTCTTCGTCGTGCGATACCTTACAATGGGGACAATCCATAAGCACCTCCGTTTATTTTTTCCCTTCCCTCTTATTTCGGCGGGAACAATTCCGCGTACAAACCCGTACCGAAATTTCCGGATTGAAATTTGGGTGAGTTTAAAATCAGTTTTTGCTCTTCAGCGTTCGTTTTAATGCCTTCGATATAAAGTTCGTCCAGGGCGCATAAAAGTTTTTGCACGGCGTGTTTTCTGTTTTGACCGTGTACGATGAGTTTGGCAGTCATCGAATCGTAAAAGGGAACGACCGTATAGCCCTGATACAAAAAGCTGTCGAAGCGCACGCCGTTTCCGCCGGGGACGCGCAGGTTTTTAATTAAGCCGGGAGTAAAGGCGTTTATGCGCGCTTCTATCGACCAGCCGTTGACGGGGAGGTTTCCCGAAGGAAGACTCATCTTTTCGCCCGTACATACGCGGATTTGCTCGCAGATAAGGTCGGTTCCCGTTACCATTTCGGACACCGGATGTTCAACTTGGATACGCGCGTTTACTTCCATAAAATAAAAATTATCGCCCGATACCAAAAACTCGATGGTACCGGCTCCGCGGTATTTAAGCGACGAAAAAAGATTGACCGCTCCGCGGCACATATCTTCGCGCATTTTATCGCTTACGCCGGGAGAGGGGCTTTCTTCTATCAATTTTTGGTGATTTTTTTGAACCGAACAGTCGCGCTCGCCCAAAACGGCCACGGCTCCCTTTCCGTTGCCTAAAATCTGCAGCTCAACGTGGCGCGGATCAACGAGGTATTTTTCTATATACACGGTTCCGTCGGCAAAGTTTGCCAAAGCTTCGGCCGAAGCAATCGTCAGGTTTTCCGCCAAATCTTCTTTTTTCCATACGATGCGCATACCCTTACCGCCGCCGCCTGAAGCCGCTTTGATAATAACCGGATAACCGCATTTTTCGGCGATTTTTGCGCCTTCTTCGGCATTTTTCACTGCTCCGTCCGAGCCGGGCGTTACGGGAAGACCGCTTTTTTGCGCCGTTGCGCGCGCTTGCACCTTATCGCCGAGCATTTCGATAACCGAAGCGTCGGGGCCTATCCAGTGCATACCGCTTTTTTCAACTTCGCGCGCAAATTCGGCATTTTCGGATAAAAAGCCCACGCCCGGATGTACGGCTTCGCAGCCGGTACTTAAGCCGACGGTGATTAAGGCCGTGCGATTTAAATAGCTTTTAGCCGAAGGAGCCGGTCCGATACAAAAGGCTTCGTCGGCAAGCTTTACGTGCAAACAATCTTTGTCGGCGCTTGAATACACGGCAACCGTTTTAATACCCAACTCACGGCATGCGCGGATAATGCGCACGGCGATTTCGCCCCTGTTTGCAACAAGCAATTTTTTTATCATTATTTTACCCGAATCGCAAAAATGTTTTGCTCGAATTCAACCAAATCGCCGTTTGAAGCCAAAATGTCCTCGATAACGCCGTCGTATTCGCATTCGAGGGTATTCATCATTTTCATCGCTTCAAGGACGCACAGGGGCTGACCCTTTTTAACCGCCGTTCCCTTTTCAACATAGGGAGGGGAATCCGGCGAGGGCGAGCGGTAAAAGGTTCCGACAATCGGGCTTTTAATAAAAACAAGGTTTTTATCGGCAGCCGGGGCGCCTGATACAGCTTGTCCGCCGGAAGATGCCGGAGCGGAACTTCCCGCAGCACCTTGTACCGGGGCGCTTTGAGCCGCGGCCGAATGAGCCTCATGAGCCGCAGCAGGGCCTCCTGCCGGAACCCCCGCCGGCATAAAAGCCGGAGGAGCGGCATACATCACGGAAGGAAGGGCTGCCGCGGCGGACGGCGAATCCGTCTTCGCAAAGGCCCCTTCTTTTTTTAAAAGCAATTCATAATCGCCTTCTTTTATGTGCATGACAACCGATGTGCCTTTTTCAAACTTTTCAAAAAGTTTTAATATAAATTCTTCTTTCATATACAATCCTTGCTATTGCGTGCAATTGCGGGCTATTGCGAGCTATCGGAAACGCTTATATTACGTCAAAGCGGGCGATATCGGCATCGTAATCGACGCCTTCAATATCGAAACCGTTTGAAGCCAAAAAGTCGTGCCTGTAACCCGCCAAATCGGTAAGTTTTTCGCTGTTTTCGCTCGTAACCTGTATCATTAAGGCGTCAACCGCTTTTTGTACATCGTCGGAAAGCTCCCAATCGTCTATGCGGATTCTGTTTTCCGAATCGACGGGGACCGTTCCGTCTGCGCGGTACAATCTGTCCGAAAAAAGACGGTTTATCTGTTCTATACAGCCTTCGTGGTTGCCCTTTTCTTTCATTACTTTAAACAACGAAGCCAAATACAGGGGAATAACGGGAATAACCGCACTTGCGCGCGTAACCAATCCCTTGTTGACCGATACAAAGGCTTTGCCGGAAAAGTTTTTCATAAAATCGTTTAAGCTGTGGGCGGTCGCTTCGAGGTGTTCTTTTGCCTTACCGATTGTTCCCTTGCGGTAGAGGGCCTGAGTCGCTTCAGGGCCGATGTAGGAATACGCGGCGGTTACACAGCCGTCGGCAAGTACTCCGGCTTCGGACAGTTTTTTAATCCAGCGCTCCCAGTCTTCGCCGCCCATAACCTTAACCGTTGCGGCGGCTTCTTCATCGCTTGCAGGCTCTGCGGAAATTTCTTTGAGTTCTCCGGTAAAAGGATCGAGGGTTTTTCCCGTAAAGGTTTTTCCGAAGGGCTTTAAAACCGACTTGTACATAATGCCAGTGTCGGGGTCGGTGCGGACGGGGCTTGCCAAACTGTAAATAACCAAGTCGAACTTCATCCCTTTCTTTTTTGCCGCTTCTATAACGCTTTGCTTAATTTCATCGGAAAAAGCATCTCCGTCTATCGTGTGCGAAAACAAGCCGTCGCGTTCGGCCGCCTTATCAAAGGCGAGGTTGTTGTACCAGCCGGGGGTTCCCCACTTGGTTTCGCTTCCCGCTTTTTCAAAGGACACGCCGATAGTAGCGGCGCCGTAAGCAAAGGCTGCGACAATGCGGCTTGCAAGGCCGTATCCGTTGGAACAGCCTAAAATAAGGGCGTTTTTAGGCGCCTTGTTTTTTGCATAAGAGGCCGACTGTTTTTTTGTATATGCAATTTGATCTTCTACGGCCTTTTTACATCCTGCAGGATGAGCGTTCAAACACACGCTTCCGCGTACCATCGGTTTTATAATCATGTTCACTCCTATAAAAAGTCAAGAAGAAAGTATCAACTTTCGATTGACTTTTTACGCACGTTCACAGCGAAGCGAGAACGTGCATATAATATACAAGTTTTTTAGTTCTGCCCTTGTCCTACAAGGCACATCCATTCGGCTTCGGCCGCAAGGGTATCGCCGACATAGGCTTTGCCCGCCTGTTTAATCATGCGCGGCGAAACACGCAAATTCGTTACTTCCATACGTACCTTGTCGCCGGGGCGCACTTGCGCGCGGAATTTTACCTTGTCCACGGTCGCCAAAAAAAACAGGGCGTTTTTTTCAAATACGTTTTGAAAACTCAGCGCGGCACCGCCGGCTTGAGCCATGGTTTCCACCAAAATAACGCCGGGCACAACCGGATATTCGGGGAAATGTCCTTTAAAGAAAAATTCGTTTTCGGTAAATACGTGCTCGCTCACACTGCCCTTTTCGTCGGCCGAAATAATTTCATCGACAAATAAAAAGGGACTGCGGTGCGGTATCAGTTTTTCTATATCCTTTGTTAAACTCATGCTTCCGCCTTTTTGAATACGGCAACGCCGTTATGCCCGCCGAAACCGAGGGAGCCGGATGCGGCGCAGTTGATTGTTCCTTCAACTCCCTTATTGGGAATATAATCCAAATCGCACCCCGCTTCAAGGTCGGGTTCGGTTAAATTGATTGTCGGGGGATAAAATCCGTCCTGAATCGCCTTTACGCAAAAAATTGCTTCCAAGGCGCCGGCGGCTCCCAAACAGTGGCCTATCATCGACTTTGTTGACGATATTTTCATTTTATAGGCATGATCGCCGAAGGCTTTTTTTATCATTGCGGTTTCCGCAGGATCGTTGATGGGCGTTGACGTTCCGTGCGCGTTGTAATACTGAACGTCTTCGGCTTTTATGCCCGCATCTTTGAGCGCATTGATCATCGCAAGGGCGCCGCCTTCTCCCGACGGGTCGGGGCTTGTAAGGTGGTATGCGTCCGAGGATGCGCCGTAGCCTGCAAATTCGGCGTAGATTTTTGCACCGCGTTTTTTTGCGTGTTCGTATTCTTCCAAAATTAAAATACCGGCGCCTTCACCCATAATAAAGCCCGAGCGTTTTTTATCGAAGGGACAGCACGCTTTTGCGGGTTCCTCGTTGTAATCGGAAGCGAGGGTTTGCAAAATCGTAAAACAGCTTATGCCGAAGCCCGTAACGGTCGCTTCGGTTCCGCCCGCAAAACACATATCCACGCGGCCGGAGCGCACCATATCCAAGGCATTGCCCAGGGCGTCCGTACCCGAAGCACATGCGGTAGCGAGCGTCCATGAGGGACCGTGAATGCCCAAAAGCATACTGATGTTTCCCGCAGCTTCGTTGGGAATAAGCAGGGGAACGGTCATCGGAGGAATGCGCGCAGGGCCGGCTTCAAAGTATTTTTTAAAAGAGCCTTCATATATTTCAAAGCCGCCGATTCCGTTTCCGAGCATAACGCCGGTGCGGTTTCCGTCTATCGTTTCTTTTGTAAGGCCCGCATCCTGCATTGCCTGAACCGCGGCTGCAACGGCAAATTGGGTAAAACGCGCCATTTTACGCGCTTCACGCTTGTCCACAAACTGCGAAGCGTCAAAGTTTTTTACTTCCGCCGCAATTTGAACTTTATAATCGGAGCAGTCAAAACCGGTTATGTTCCCGATACCGCACCTTCCTTCCTTTATACCCTTCCATGTTTCATCGAGACTGTTTCCCAAAGGCGTTACCGCCCCCATTCCCGTAATAACAACTCTTCTCATATATTCACTCCTTATCATGCACCGAGGCCGCCGTCAACGCCGAGAACCTGAGCGGTGATATACTGTGACAAATCCGATGCCAAAAAGACGGCTGCGTTTGCAATGTCCGCAGGCTGTCCGGCCCTCTTAAGCGGAATGCCTTCAACCCATGCTTTGCGCATTTCTTCGTTTACGGCCGCCGTCATATCCGTTTCGATATAGCCGGGGGCAATCGCATTGACGCGCACGCCGCGGCCTGCCGTTTCTTTTGCAAGGCTCTTGGTAAAACCGATAAGACCGGCTTTGCTGGCGGAATAATTTACCTGACCGCCTTGACCGTGTAAGCCGACAATGCTCGACATATTGATGATGGAACCGCTGCGTTTACGTATCATATCCGAGGATACGATTTGAGAGGCGACAAAAACACCGGTAAGGTTTACGCGCAAAACGCTTTCCCAATCTTCCAGCTTCATGCGGAACGAAAGGCTGTCGCGGGTAATACCTGCGTTGTTTACCAATACGTCAAAACCGCCGGATTCTTCAAGGGCTTTTTTTACGGTATCAGTTAAAGCGGCCGCATCGCCGCAGTCTGCATATATTTCGTGAAAAGCGCTTCCTTTTTCGGCGGCGAAAGCTTCAAGCTCGGCCTTTGAAGCGGAGGGCTTTGTACAAAGACCCCATACTTCGGCCCCTTCTTCCAGAAAGCGTTTTACCGTTTCTTTTCCGATACCGCGGGACGAACCCGTTATCAATGCTTTTTTTCCTTTTAACAACATAAGTCAAACCTCATCTATAAAAAATATTCTTTTCCCGATTACAAAGCCCCGCAATCGCCGCCTTTAACAGGCGTGAGCGCTTAAAACCGCGTCCAAACTTTCGGCCGTTCCGGTCGGAAGACAGGCCCTATCCGAATATCCTCCGTCGCGCCATAAATTGCACAACGTATTTCCCGGCCCGATTTCCAACACCGAACCTATTTGTTCCGCATTCATCAAAGAGGCTATTTCTCTTTCTTCGGCGGTCCACAATACCGGATGAGTGATGTGCAATACGGCGTTTTTTTTCGCTTCCGCGCCGGACAAAAGCCGCTTTCCCGTTACGTTTGAAAAAAGCGGGATTTTCGGGTCGGAAAAGCTAAAGTCCTTTAAGGCCGTTTCAAATTCGGCCGCAGCGTTTTTCATAAGGGGTGAATGGAAGGGACCTGCAACCGCAAGGCGGATAAAGCGCTTTGCTCCCGCTTCTTTACACAATGCTTCGGCCCTGTCCAAACCCTCGGCGGTTCCCGACACAACGGTTTGCGCGGGGCTGTTCATATTTGCGGCAAATACGATTCCCGTTTCGGGATTTGAATAGGGCGCTAAAAGCTCAGCAATTTTTTCCGCTTCAAGCCGTATCACGGCCGCCATACCGCAGGGTTTTCCGGCCGAAGCTGCGGCTATGTCTTCGCAAGCCTTTTGCATAATACGGCCGCGTTTTTGCACAATCCGCACCGTTGACTCAAAATCCAAAACGCCGGACGCATAGAGGGCGGGAAACTCTCCCAAGCTGAAGCCCGCCGCGGCGGAAGGAACTATTCCCTTTTCTTTTAAAACCGCCAAAACGGCACATTCAACGGCAGTGATGGCAAGCTGACTTTTATCGCTTCGTGAAAGTTCTTCTTTTTCGGTATTCCATAAAAGTTCCGCTATGTTTTCGCCGGTTATTGAACTCATCTCATCTATAACGGCGCGGGCTTGAGGATGCGCTTTACAAATATCTTCGGCCATCCCCTTAAACTGAGAACCCTGCCCTGAAAACAAAAATACATACTTCATATCTTACAACCTTCTCTCAGCAACATTTTCAACATTTTTCCGCACTCCGCTAAAACCGTATTATACAGCCGCCCCAGGTAAGACCCGCACCGAAGCCGGCGCATATTATCGTCATGCCCCTGCGCAGACGGCCGCTTTTTATCAAATCGTCGAGGGTAATCGGAACCGAAGCGGCGGAAGTGTTTCCGTATTCTTCCATATTACAGACAAACTTTGCAAAATCGCAGTGTAAGCGTTTTGCCGCCGCTTCCAAAATCCGCCTGTTTGCCTGGTGGCATACCACAAGGTCTATATCGTCCATGCTTAAGCCTTCCCGTTTAAGCAGAGTTTTAACCGTATCGGCGATGATTTTTACCGCAAAGGTATAGACGGCGCGCCCGTTCATACGGATATGTCTGTTCTCGTCGATATACAAGTGCTCGGCGCCCCGTCCGTCCGAACCCGAAACCGCGGCACCGATACCGCGGCCGTTTTTTTCAAAGGTATTTTTTAAAAGCACCGCTCCGGCGCCGTCGCCGAACAACACACAGGTGGAACGGTCATTCCAATCCACAATGCGGCTCAATATTTCACAGCCGCACACTAAAGCATAGCGGTTTTTATTCCGCTCCATAAGGGCGGCCGCCGTGTCCAGGGCATATAAAAAGCCCGAACAAGCCGCGGATATGTCGAAACAGGCGGCATTTTTTGCCCCCAATTCGCGCTGTACAATACAGGCATCGGAAGGAAAGCCGCCGTAATCGGAGGTCGCGGTCGCACAGATAATCAAATCGATATCCTGCGCTTTTACAGCCGCACCGCTTTCCAAGCCCTTCATCGCTTCCCTGCACGCAGCGGCAGCCAGCAATGCACCGCTTTGGTTTTTATCCGCAATAAAGCGCGACGAAATCCCCGTGTGGCTTTTTATCCATTCATCCGAGGTATCAAGCTCGGCGGGAAAATCGGCATTTGTCATTTTGCGTGCGGGAAGAGCCTTCCCCGTTCCGTATATTATAACAGCCATTCTCTCTCCGCACACAGGATATGACATTTTAAGTCTTTTTGTCAAGGCTTAGCCTTAACGAAGGGCCGGAAAGAGCGCTCTTAATAGATTGAGACACATAAAAAGAAGAAAAGTTGCGGTGATTTACTGTATCATAAAAGAACCGATATATTTTTCGCCGACCGCTTGACTTTTCGGGGGGGGGGGGGGGGGGGGGGTATAATAGAAGAAAGTTTTTATTATGTAATGCGGTATAAAACCGTAAAATCAGGAGGTTATGTAAAATGAAAAAAACTTTATCGGTGCTTGTCGTAAGTTTACTCTGCATGAGCGTTTTTGCGGAATTTATCATCAGTCCGAGTGCAGGATTTTCAAACCTGTATTCAACAGAGGAGAGCACAGACGGATTAGGCCTACAGACGTCCTCAAGAAATACTCTTTCATGGACTCCCTTCAGTTTCGGCGTTTCACTCGGTGCGGTAACTCAAAGCGGCTTTACCTTTTTGGCTTCAAGCGATTTTCTGACAGGCGGAACAATGAAATTCAATCACAAATACACGCGAGGCCCCTCACCGCTGCCTCCTGCCATAGACGGCAGTGTAAAGCTGAGCGGCCTTTGTGTGCAGGGGAATCTTTTATTCGGCTATACTTACCGGAAAATACCGAATCTTTTTCTTACCTTTGCTTCGGGTTTGAGTGCGGGAGGCGGCATATCAAAAATCACCGAAATATCGACTTCGGGTACAACGGTATCGGGACTCGATATTGAATTGCGTAAAGCCGATATAGGCATTCCGCTTTATCTGGGAGCCTCTTACTTTTTTACACAAAATATCGGCGTAAACCTCGGAATATTGAACACACTCGGAGCCGGATGGGTATGGTACGATACACGAGGGCTCCCATCTGCTTTACCCTATTTAGGAACCGGCAGCGATATTATCGAGCCGGGATTTACAAATGTATTTACATTAAAACTGGGTCCGATATTCAAACTCTAATATTTGCCGTAATTTAAAATCATACGTTCTGCCGTATCGCCCATTGATTCGGCGGACGTTTTATTTTACCGGCTTCCCTTTAAGCGCAAAAACAACAATACTCAGGGCTATTAAAGAACCGCCTATCGCCGTTCCTGCAGTCAAGGTTTCGCCTAAAAGCAGATAGCCGAGGATGCTCGCCATAAGCGGAATCACAAACATATAGTTTGTAAGGTCGCTTGTTTTTTCGGCAACCTGCAAACCCTTTCCCAGCAAAAAATATCCGCCCGCCGTCGTAAAAATACTCAAATATACAAAAACGGCAATGTGCTTTAATTCGGCCGATTGTAATTCCCTATAGGCTTGGGGGAGCAAAAACGACAGCATCAGGGCGCCGGTAAAAATGCTGTAGGTTACCACATCTATGGATGTATAACCCATTTTGATAAACTTTTTACTCAAAATATTATATGCGCAAAAAAATACCGCCGCGGCCAGCATCCACAAAGCACCCGTATTAATCGAAAAAATACCCTTCCATAAAAGAATTATCAAAACGCCGGCAAAGGCGCCGATTATCGAAAGCACCCCGATTTTACTTAATTTTTCGCCGTAAAAAAAAGAAGCCGCAAAAGCGGTCATAATCGGCGTTGTCGAAATAATAATACTTGCGGTTGCCGCCGTGATACTCTTTAATCCCAAATTAAAAAAAATCAAATAAACACCGAAACCGAGAGCCCCCGAAAGCACAAAAAGAGAAAGATGAGACAATTTAAAGGGGCGGCGCAGCCCGGTGAATTTTCCGAAGCCCAGCAAAACAACGCTTGCCAAAGTACAGCGCAGCGCACCGAATACATTGGGAGAAAAACATTCCAAAGCGATACGGGTAAGCGGAAAAGCGCAGGATAAAAAAAATGCGGCCAAAAGACCGTACATATGTGTTTTTGCTTTATTTGTCATATAGGGGCTTATTATAGCGGGAATGATTGATAAAGGCAATCGGGGCTGCCTAAAAACCGAAGTTTTCGGACAGCCCGCAGAACAGGTTTCAAAACCGGCCGGCTTTTTAAACCCGGGCAGCTCATCTTAATTTCGGTTTTTTCCCCTTACTCAGATTTCCACCTTCCGTTCAAAAAGCAGGATTGTAATAAAAAAATACAAAGCCGAAAACACTACAAAACAGCCGGTAAAAAGCAGCAATAAGATATCCGCCGGCATCGGCGCATTGTCCGGTACGGGCGGAATAATAAGCTCCGATAACAGTTCCGCCGTTTTCAGTGCAATAAATACCGCAATAAACGTAAAAACAATCATCAAAAAAGAAGCTTTACGTGTCCGCATAAAGGAGCGGTACAAAACCACAACGAGATTTACCACCGTTTGTGCAAAAATAAAAAAGGCAATCGCCGTAAAAAATACGCTGATTGTTACGTTGAACTGTTCAATAAAAATCGAGTAGTAAATCTTTCGTATCAGTTCTCCGTATGATTTGCTTGCCGCAGAATGTAAAATCCCGGCTAAGGGCATTGAAAAAGTTAAATAAAAGAAAACGGGAACGGCATAGATAAGAAATTCGGCAAGACCGATTATCATTTTTCCCGCAAACAACACAACAGGCTGTTTAGGCAGGCTCAACAAAAGGTATCCCCTGTCGCTGAGTAAATCGTTACCGATATTGCCCGCTCCTTTTAAAAGGGGAAGAAAAAACACGCAGCCGACGGTAAGCAATGCGCTTATCACAAGCAGTGCAACAAAAAGTCCATAAAAGGGCAGCCGCGATTCGCTGTCCGCTCCGAGAGTACCGAGGGGCAAACCGATTGCCGCACATATAAAGAGGGCTGCACTGACTAAAGCGATTGTATGTTTGCGCGCCTTCCATTCCTGACGTAATACACTTATCATATCATTCTCCTCATTAAAATCCTTAAATTATACATCCTGAAAAATTTTAATATATAATTGATCTATCGATGCCCCGTGTTCGCTGCGAAGCTGCTCGGCTTCTCCGTAAAGGGCGATTTCACCTTCTTTAATAAAACATACATCGTCAAACATCGCTTCTATATCGTGAATCAAGTGCGTGCTTATAAGAATGGATGAATCTTCGCTGTAGGTTTTGATAATCGCCGAAACGATGCGTTCGCGCGCAACAGGGTCGATACCTCCCAGAGGTTCATCCAGTAAAAAGAGTTTTGCTTTGCGCGAAAAGGTTAAGGTAAGGTTTAATTTTTCAATCATTCCCTTCGACATTGCCGAAACTTTTTCGTCTGCACCGAGCTTCATAAAATCCAGCATATCGCGCGCTTTGTCGGAGTCGAAGTCGTCAAAATAATCCGCATAAAAGGAGCAGGCATCGGAGGCGGTCATCCAGAGGGGAAGCGTATTGCGGTCGGGTAAAAGAGCCGTAAGAGCCTTTGTTTCGCTTCCGATATTCAAGCCGCAAATTGAAACAGTTCCCGAAGAAGGTTTTTGAAGTCCGGCGGCGATTTTTAAGAGGGTGGTTTTGCCGCTGCCGTTCGGCCCCATAAGACCTAAAATGCGCCCGGCCTTTAACTCAAGATTTATGCCGCGCAGCGCCTGTTTTTTGAAAAAACGCTTGCTCACGTTTTCCGCTTTTAATATCGTTTCCATTATACGTTCTCCTGTCGTTCGGTTTGCATTTCAATATGTTTTTGTACAAGGGCAATAATATCGGCGGAGGAAAAACCGCATTCGTTCATGCCGCTTACAAAATCGCTTACAAGGCTATGCGATACCTCGTTCCGTACGTTTTCTATAGCCGCCTCATTTTCGCTGATAAAGGTCCCCATCCCCCGCCGTTTTTCGGCAATGCCTTCGCGCTCAAGTTCCGCATAGGAGCGGATAACCGTGTTCGGATTTACCTTCATATCCTCGGCCGTTTGCCTCACCGAAGGCAGCTGTTCTCCCGGCTTTAACTCTCCTGCAATAATGCGCCGTTTGATTGTATCCGTTATTTGCAGATAGATGGGTGCCGAATCCTTAAATTCATTCATATCATCACCTTTCTCCCGGTTTAGTGTTATAGACAGATAGTACACTAATATTAAAAAGCTGTCAAGCGAAATTTAAAGGTATTGCATAATAAGATTTAAACAATTAATATTACTGCACTACTACCATAATATAGACAATACTAAAATGTGGAAAAAATATAGGAATTTAACATTTTTTCTAAAAATCGGTGAATTTTCCCAAAAACATGTTATAATAAACAGTGAGCTCCACCAGTAAGTATACCGGAAACAGGTATTTCGGGGTTGATAATAAAAAAAGAAACAGCTTACAATAAGAATTTATAAAACGGGAGAAACAAGTGAACGTTATGCTAATCGGCTCCGGCGGGCGCGAACATGCACTGTGCTGGGCCCTGTCAAAAAGCGATGAAGTATCGGAAATCGTATGTATTTCGGGCAATGCGGGAACGGCATGTGAACCAAAAGCCGTAAATATTCCTCTTCCGCAGGAAATTCAGGCAGTGCCGGAGACAGCAACCTTCTTTGCGGATATAGCCCGTACACACAAAATAGACTTTGCCCTGATAGGACCGGAAGCCCCCCTGTGTGCGGGACTTGCCGATGAACTGTGGAAATACGGCATTCCCGTTGTCGGTCCGAAGAAAACAGCCGCACAGCTTGAAGGCAGTAAAGACTTTGCCAAAAATTTTATGAAAAAATACGGCATTGCCTGTGCGGACAGCGTAACGGTAACAAATACCATAGATGCCAAAATGTACATTGAACAAAGAGATTCGCCCATTGTCATAAAGGCGGACGGTCTTGCCGGCGGCAAAGGAGTCATTGTTGCCGCAACAAGGCAGGAGGCAATGCAGGCCGTCCAAAGTTTTATGGAAAAAAGAATTTTCGGAGAAGCCGGTAAAAGAATCGTATTGGAAGAATACCTGCGCGGAAGCGAAATATCGATTTTGGCGGCCGTTTCGGTTACGCCGAAAACGGCTTCGACCGGTAAGGCTGCAATTATCCCCTTTGTTCCCGCACGCGACCACAAGAGGCTTCGAGACGGCGCAAAGGGACCGAATACCGGAGGCATGGGTGCAATAGCTCCCGTTCCCGATATAAGCCCGGAAACCATGGAAGCGTTTTCGCGTACAATCCTTGAACCTACCCTCAGAGGCCTCATTGCGGAAGGATTCGATTATCGGGGATTTATCTTTTTCGGTATTATGCTGACCGATTCGGGTCCGAAACTCCTTGAATACAATGTCCGCCTCGGTGACCCTGAAACACAGGCGGTTTTGCCGCTTTTGGATTGCGACTTTGCCCGGCTTTGTACGGCTATTCTCGATCAAAATAATGAAGGCCTTTTACGGCATTTTGAAATCCGGCACAAAAAAGGTTCGGTATGCGCTCCGGTAGTTGTCTCCGGAGGATATCCGGACTTATACAAAACCGGTTATGAAATTGACATACGTACACCCTACAGTATTTTACGCAAAGTATCGGCAGTTTTGCAAAAAACGCAAAATCAGGAACCAAAACCCGGACGCAACAGTGTAAAGCTTTTTATCTCGGGAGCGGAAGCCGTAAAGGCGGAAGAGGAAGCGGAAAAACTTAGAATTTGCGAAAAAAAACTGATAACATCGGGAGGGCGGGTATTATGCGTATCCGCCTTTGCATCCGAAGACGAATGCAAAGAAGCCGGAAAAGAAGATACACTCGGTTTGGCACGCGAAAAAGCCTATCATGCTTTAAAGCGGATTCGTTTTAAAGATATGTTTTACAGAAAAGACATAGGACTTGCAGGGGCTGCCGACTCCGAGGATATTTAGGGGACTTGCGTAAATTCAGATTAAAATGAGGGGCTAAAAATCGGTTATTTTTCAGACACCCTCAGCCTCGTTTTATATCTTACTCCTTTCCCGCCGAATACATGGCGCTTCCGCCGAGGAAGTATTTCGACAGCGTTAAAAACAACACAACCATCGGAAGGCTCGCTAAAAAAGCAACAGCCATCATAGCGCCTTCATCCGCAAATTTTTCTTCGGCAAAGCTTACAATATAAGTCGGAATCGTTTTTAACCGTTTTTCCTGCGCAACCATAAGGGGCCACATAAGATTATCCCACTGCTGCCGGAATGTCAAAATTGCCAATGTCGCGAGGGCAGGCCCGGAATTGACCAGCACAATCCGTGAAAATATTGCCGGTTCGCTGCATCCGTCTATGCGGGCAGCCGCAATCACGTCGTCCGGAAAAGTCAAGAGATACTGGCGCATCATAAAAACGCCGAACGCATTCATCATAAACGGGATAATTAAACCGCCGTAGGTATTTTGCAGCTTCAGATTGAGTACAACCATGTAAAGCGGAATCATAATCGTTTCAAACGGAATCATCATCGTCATCATAATGAACATAAAAACCGTATTTCTGCCCTTAAAACGGAACTTTGCCAAAGCGTAGCCCGTTATCGACGACAACAGCAAGGTTGTTACGGTGATTGAAGCCGATACAATAAGCGAGTTAAGAACATTGCGGATAAAGACGAAATTTCCGTCATTTCCGGCAAGAGCGCGGTAAAAATTGTACCAGTGTATCTTTTTCGGTATCCATCGATACGGAATGCTCGTAATATCGGAAGCGGGCATAAAGGATGCCGTAATCATAAACAAAAGAGGCATCAAAATTAAAACAGCGCTTACCGTTAAAAAAAGGCTCATCAATATATTTTTGCCTTTTTCGGGAATTGCAATCATTAACACAATGTAGGCAATAAGAACAATGCTTAAAATCATAAGAAACTGCATATCGTCCCCCCTTAATACGAAACATCTTCGGAACGGGAAACCCGCAGCTGGACAATCGTCAGGCAAAGCATAAACAAAAATAAAATAACGCTCATAACGCTTGCCCGTCCGACATTATAATTGCGCATTGCCGTATTATAAATGTTCAATGTAATCACATTAATCGGAGCAAGGGGAGATCCCGCCTGTGTAAACAAATACTGCGTTGAAAATGTTTTAAGACATTGCAGCATAGCCATAATCGAAACCAAGGCGGTTGTCGGTTTTAAAAGAGGCAATGTAATACGGAAAAAGGTTTGACCGCGGCTTGCCCCGTCAATCAAAGCGGCTTCATAGATACCTTTCGGGATTTTTCCCAAGCCGGTTAAAAACAACACGGTAAAATAGCCGATATACTTCCAAAAATATACAACCATTGTGGAAATTTGAAGCATCACGCCGTTACTCAGCCATTTAAAATCGACCCCGGAAGTCATCATAATCGTATTTGCAAATTGATTTGCAATTCCGCGCGGTTCGAATATCAGTTTCCAGATAAGAGCCGCGACAACCGACGATAAAACCGCAGGCGAATAATAAATCAGCTGTAGAATCCGCGAACCTGCAGGCCGGAAAGTTAAAAAAGCCGCAAGAATCAAACTGACGGCCACAAGCGGAACAAAGGTTCCCACGGTAAATACCGCCGTCGCGCGTACCGAATTCCAAAAGTCGGGAGAAGAAAATATTCTCAGATAATTTGCAAATCCGATAAAAACAGGCGGCTTCAGCGAAATCATATTTTTATTGCAAAAGCTTAAATAAAAAGCATTGGCGATAGGATAAAAAGAAAAAACGGCAAAAAACAACAATGCCGGCGTAACAAAAAGCCAGGCCCAAACCGTAATTTTTTTTTCGAGGCTTTTCCGTTGTGCCATACTGCCTCCTTATTGTATTGGAATTAAAGGAGGGGTGTCTAAAAAGCCGATACTTTCGGAACAGCCCCTCCGACACATGCATAAAAAGGACCGCCTTAAAAGCATATGCTTCGGCAGTCCCTTTGTGCAGTATTACATTTGTTCGTCGAGAACAGCCTGTGCGCTTTTTTTCAATTTGGCAACGGCATCTTTGGGCGAAACATTGTTCATCATAACGTTTTCGACAGCTTCTTTTATTAACTCATTGATTTGCCAGCTTGCAGCTCCGTAATAAACCGGTTCGGCGCGCTTTAAGTCCTCGATAAAGACATTGCTGTACGGAACTTTTTTAAACTGTGCGCTTTCGACAAGCTCCTTTTTAGGAGCAATCAAAGCAACCTTGTCCAAATAAACGGTCGGATGGCTCAACAAAAAGGCGACAAACTTCCATGCTTCTTTTTGTTCGCGCTCGGGAATTTGCGAGTTTACCATGTAGTACTGGAAGTAATAGCAGTTGGCCAGATTTTTTCCGCCTTTAAAAACGGGATAAGGGATAATCATCCAATCCTTGCTGTTATAAAAATCGGGATTTGCCTTTAACATACGGGCTTCCTGATACAAGCCGGACAAATGCATGGCAATTTCGTTTTTGTTGTGATCGAACTGTTTGCGGGCGGCGGTGTAAGTCGGGGAACCCAGATTTTTACCGTTCGGGCCCCACTGCCTCATATATTCAAGAACTTTTTCCCATGCGCCAGTATTTACAATGGCTTCTTTACCGTCAGCCGATACAACCGCACCGCCCAACTGATTTACCATCGGAACCCACGAAATAAGATAGTCGCCGTAGCGGAAATCAAAACCGCGCCGCGTGATAATATCGCCGTTGCGTTTAACGATTTTTTCGGATACCGCCATAACATCTTCCCATGTTTTAGGATAATCCTTGTCGGGATCGAGGCCGGCATCGCGGAAGATTTTTTTATTCAAATACATACACCAGTTTTGCAGCTCAAAGGGCAGACCGTATACTTTGCCTTTTTTACCCAACAGCGAACCGTCTTTGTCGGTTACGGGGGCAAGCATATTCGGCATGTACTGATCAATAATCTCCGAATCTTTTTTTAAACCGAGCGCTTCGGGATCTACGGGCGCTACAAGACCCTGCGCCAAAAGCGGAAATGCTTTTTGAAGTTCCATATTCCAAATGGACGGTGCATTTTTTGCCGCATAAGCGGTAGGAATCAAATCCTGTATTTTGGTTGAAGGATATACCGAATATTTAATCGTTACATGAGGATTCTTTTCCATATATTCTGCCGCCCATGCTTCTTCCAGCTTTTGACGGTTGGGGTCTTCATGGGTCCACATAACCAGGGTAATCGGGCCGTTATCCTCTTCCTTCGCGCCGTTTGCAAATGCAAGCACTGCAAGCATTGCACACATCATCACTGCAATGATAATTTTTTTCATATTTTCCTCCTGAGTTATTCACTTTTGAAACAAAATCGGACATATTTACGAATTTGCTTCACCTTTGATATTGTAGTAGTATACATGTATTATACCGATCTTGCAAGTATACATACCGGTGCCGAAGGTTTTATATTCGATCCTGCCGAGCGCGGTTTTTATCCTTTTTGAGCACGTATTGCAGCGCGGCTTATTTTACCGTTGTGCGTTTTAGGAAGGGTATCCACAAATTCCAACGAACGCGGGGCCTTGTATAAGGCGGCATTTTTTTTGGCAAAAAACATCAATTCCTTTTCCAGGGCAGTGCTTGCCGTATAGCCGCGGTTTAAAACGATAAAGGCTTTTACCGCTTGACCGCGCTTGGGGTCGGGAACACCGGTTACCGCACATTCAAAAACGGCAGGATGCTGCAGCAAAACCGATTCCACTTCAAAGGGACTGATACGGAAGCCCGAACTTTTTATCAAATCGTCCGTGCGCGAATTAAACCAAAAATAGCCGTCTTCATCACGGCTTGCCGCATCGCCGGTATGATAAACGCCGCCGCGGAATACTTCCGCGGTTTTTTCGGGGTTTTTATAATAACCGCCGAACATGCCGAAGGGCTTGCGTTTATCCAAGCGTAAAATAATTTCACCGACCTCGCCGATATCACAGCTTGAACCGTCCGGCCGCACGATATCGATATCATAACCGGGGGCGGGCGTTCCCATGGAACCGGGCTTTATCGGCATGCCCGGAAAGGTTCCCGTTACCAAGGTCAACTCCGTTTGACCGTACCCCTCACGCAGCGACAAGCCCGTTTTTTCTTTAAATGTTTCGAATATATGCATATCCAGCGCTTCGCCGGCGGTTGTACATTCTTCGAGAGCCGATAAATCATAAGATTCGATGTGTTCGCGGATAAGATAGCGGTACACGGTCGGCGGCGCACAAAAGGAAGTAATGCGGTATTGTTCCAGCTTTTCAAGCAATTTACGCGGAATAAAAACTTCCATATCGTAGACAAAAACCGCACAGCCGCACAGCCACTGTCCGTAGATTTTTCCCCACATCGCCTTTGCCCAGCCGGTTTCGGCAACGCTTAAATGCCGGCCGCCTTTTTTTACCCTTTGCCAAAACTTCGCCGTCGCTATGTGTCCCAAAGGATACAGATAATTGTGGGCAACCATTTTCGGATTACCCGATGTTCCCGACGTAAAATACATTAAAGCCGTGTCTTCGCCGCAGGGGTAGTCTTTGCCTTCGGGCGCTTTAAATTCACCGCTCATGTTTTTTGACAGTTTTTCAAAAGAAATCCAGCCGTCCATTTCATCGTGAACCCATACCAGCATCGGTTTTTTATATACCGCTTCGGCGGCCTTTTGAATTTCCTGTTGAAGATTTTTTTCCTGTACCGCGACCACCATTTTAATTTGTGCCGACTGTATGCGGTATTCTATATCATGAGCTGCAAGCTGAACCGTCGCCGGAACCGCAATCGCACCGATTTTATGCAGGGCGGGCAAAATAAACCAAAACTCATAGCGCCGGCGTAAAAACAGCAATACCGTATCGCCGCGGCCTATACCCATTGCCGTAAAAAAATTGGCGGCTTTATTTATTTCTTTTGCCAATTCTCCGAAAGAAAAAATTTTTTCTTCGTGTTCGTTACACCACACCAGGGCTTCGGTATCCGGCGCATCCTTTGCAAAGCGGTCTATAACGTCATAGGCAAAATTAAAGCGCTCCGGTATATTCAGCGAAAAAGAGTCATGCGTTTTTTGCCAATCGCCGCCCTCGTCGCAGACAAGATAATCCTCATAAAACATAGCAATCTCCGAGTATTTAGACAAATTTACATACAAAAGGTTGCAGCCACTATACCGTATTATCGATTTTTGTTACACGGGTTTTGTTTGTCAAATAAAAATGAGTGTTGCCCGTTTTTGTTTTAATTAAATAGTTTTGCCGCACAAGATTATCCAAAATATTTTTTCTAAAATAAGTTGAATCGGCAAGATTTAAAAAAGCCGCAATCTCTCCCGCTTTTCTGCGAATTCCGAAACAGTACGACAATATTTTTTCATCGTATTCGCTCATCGATTTCGGCGGGAAGAATTCTATCGCAGCAGGAATCTCTCCCGATTTAATGCCCGCTTCAAACGTTAAATCCGGAAGCACAAGTGTAAAATGATCGGAGGCCGAATAAATAAAAGGCTTATGCTTTTCATCCGCATTTTTATATTCCTGAATGATTTTATCAAACCCCGTACCGGCGGCTTCCATAAGCTTACACTTTACAAGAATTGCACAGATAAGTTCATTGCGACGTTTCGAAATAATATTTGAAAGATCGTATGTTTTAGCTGATTTTTCTCCCTGGAAAAAACTTCCGGGCGATGAAATTTCCAGCCGGTCTTTAAACATATCAACCTGTATTTGAGTACCGTCAAGAAAATAGTCGCGGTGAGCAAGGGCGTTTACGGCACCCTCAAACAAAGCCCGTTCGGGATATGAATCGATGTTTTTATGGCCGGCCGGCAGTTTTATAAAAGAATGATTCATGCGCTGCCTTACAAATTCGGTTATATAAAAAATCGAATCGATAATATTTCCGTTAAATTTATTGATAGTTATGATACGTTCGCTTCCTTTATTAAAGCCCGAAAAAACCGAACACTGCACCTGCGTTTTTACATCGGTATATGTATCGGAAAATAATAAGGCTCCGTTTTTAAGCTTTTTATTTTTTGTAAAAAAACCGATAGATGATAAAGCCTTATCGGTAAGTTCTTTTCCGTTGTTTCGCTCGGCATAAAATAAAAACAGTTTTTTAAAATGCTTGCGTTCGTAATCCGTATCGGAGTCCGTAATATCGAACTGCATTTTACGGCTTTGTATACTCATTTGAATAATCTCTTCATAGGTGGCACCGTTTGTAAATCCGTTTCGGCGCATATAAATTGCAGGTACATTTTTAAACTTCAAAATAACGGGTTTTACGGGTGACTCGAAAACGTCCACACGGATAACGAACAGTTCCTTTCCCTTGTTTTCATAGCGGATAAAACCGATTTTCATATCCGGACGAGGAAATATATGTTCATTCACCTGATTGTTAAAAAAATTCCTTTCGCTGTCGGCAGCCTTCCGCGAGAACCCGATAAGCTTGTTCGATGAGTCTTCCACCCCGATAAAAAAAACACCGCCTTCCGCATTTGAAAATCCCGCTATCGTTTTAAGCCAGCCTTGGACATCCTCTCTATTCAGCACGGCCTTTCTTTCGATATGCAGGGTTTCAATTTCGGTGCCCGGCACCAGCTTTTCCAAAAACATACCATTCCTTCCTTGCCTCTTTGAAAGACTTCAATCAACTTCAATACTACTTCAATGTCAAGTTCAATACAACTTCAATATATACTTTGAAGTGATTGAAGTAAATAAGATACGGAAAATCAAAGTTGCTTCCGGCTTGTACTTTTTTCTTGAAGAGCATATACTGTCAAGGTGCCTAAAAACAGGCGATTTTTCAGAATAAAGGGCCGACCGATAAAAGACGGCAAGGAGAATGATATGCGTATAGAAACCGAATGTTTACATGCAGGATACACGCCGAAAAACGGAGACCCGCGCGTCGTACCGATTGTACAAAGCACCACCTATTGTTTCGATTCAACGGAGCACATTGCGGACCTCTTTAATATGCCGAGCGAACACATGTATTCACGGCTTTCAAATCCTACCTGCGATGCGGTTGAACAAAAGCTTGCCGTCCTCGAAGGGGGTGTCGGCGCGATGCTTACTTCAAGCGGACAGGCGGCATCCCTTACCGCCCTTTTAAATATCTGTTCGGCGGGAGACAGCATTATCTCCACAGGCGCAATTTACGGCGGTACGGTAAACCTCTTTGCCGTTACTCTTAAAAAAATGGGTATCGAATGTATATGGATAGACGCCGACGATCCTGCCGAGAAAATACAGGCTGCCTTTAAGCCGAACACAAAGGCCGTTTTTTGCGAAACCATCGCAAATCCCGCCCTTGCGGTCTGCGATATAGAAAAACTGTCGAACATCGCCCATAAAAACCACGTTCCCCTGATTATAGACAATACCTTTGCCACACCCTTTTTATGCCGTCCCATCGAATGGGGAGCGGATATCGTGGTTCATTCCACAACAAAATACTTGGACGGCCATGCCCTTCAAATAGGAGGGGTTATCGTCGATTCGGGTAAATTCGACTGGGAAGCCGCTCATAAGGCAAGCGGAAAGTTTCCCGACCTGGTAAATCCGGATGCAAGCTATCACGGTCTTGTTTATACAAAGGATTTCGGCAAAAAAGCCTACATCGTCAAAGCAAGAATGCACCTTATGCGCGATATCGGCTGCTGTACATCGGCCCATGCAGCCTTTTTATTGAATTTGGGCTTGGAAACACTCCCCCTGCGCATGGAGCGCTATTGCAAAAACGCCTTGGAAGCGGCCCGCTTTTTTAAATCTTCGGATAAGATTGAATCGGTACGCTACCCCGGCCTTGAAGGGGACCGTTACTATGAAGCCGCAAAAAAATACCTTCCGCTCGGCGCAAGCGGCGTTATCAGCATAACGGTAAAGGGCGGCCGCCAAGGTGCCGTGCGCTTTATGGACGGCTTAAAACTTGCTTCAAATGTTGTACACGTAGCCGATATCCGTACCTGTGTTTTACACCCGGCATCGGCAACCCACCGCCAGCTTACCGACGAACAGCTTAAAGCGGCCGGTATAGACGGCGGTTTGGTGCGCTTTTCCTGCGGACTCGAACACATCGACGATATCCTCGATGACGTAAAAGGTGCCCTGAAAAAAGTATAGACAACGCACAAAAGTATCACCTTCCTCCTTGCTTCGGAATTACTTGACAGTACGCGCCTAAGGGCTTATGCTGTTATCAGCTGTTATTATTAGGAGATTGTAATGGAACCGACACCGCTTAGAACTCGTTATGCACATTATTTCAGCGATTTACAAAGGCTGGCTAAGGCTGCCGATAAAATAGATAATACCAATGTATATCAGCAGGCAAATAAAGAAACCCGCAAAATCATGGATGCCATGATAGGCGAAAATCTGCTTGAAGGAAGCGGCTTGCAGGGCATTGAACACTTTGAGGCCTTTTATAAGGCAATGCGCGAGGGAAAGCGCGCGCTTTTATTGGTTGAACATTTCAGCAATATGGATTTGCCGGCCCTTTGCTACCTTTTGGAGCACTGCGGAAAGGACTTCGGTCCCGAACTTTCAAAACGCATTGTGGCAATTGCCGGTATGAAGCTGAACGAAGCCAACCCCATGGTTAAAGCGTGGGCGGAAGGATTTACGCGCATTGTCATATATCCGAGCCGCAGCTTGGCGGCCATTACCGATCCTGCCGAATTCGAAAAAGAAAGCGCAAAAAGCCGCGCAATCAATATGGCGTCCATGCGCGCCCTTGACCGCTGTAAAAAAGAAGGAAACGCGGTATTGGTATTTCCCAGCGGCACCCGTTACCGGCCGGGACACCCCGAAACGCGCGAAGGATTGCGCGAAATCGATTCGTATCTGCGCTTGTTCGACGTGATGATTCTCGTGTCTACAAACGGAAACTGCCTCAGGATAAACCCCGAAGCCCCTGAAGACATGCTTGCCGACCTCGTCTATGAAGACGTGGTAATTATGAGCGCAAGCCCCGTATTGAACTGCAAAGAATTCCGCGAACAAGCTATGGCGGAAGCACCCGAAGACATGGAAGACAAAAAAAACTTTGTCGTCGCTAAAATTATGCAAAAGCTTAAAGAAGGCCACGACGCATTCCGCCCCCGATACCTCGAACTGTACAAAAAGGCGGCGGGAAAAGAATCGGACTATTATATTTAGGCAGTAAACAAGTTTAAGCAGGCGATTTTCCGCCCTCTATTCAAAGCGGCACAGCTTTTTCCACTCGGTTAAGGGGCTTTCGGCGCACAAGCTTAAAAACTGCTCGTTTAAAATTTTAATTTCATCCTTGCCCGTAATTGTGTGCTTTGCCATTGCGTATTCTGCAATCCTTGTCGCAAACACCAACTGAAAAAAAGCCGTCATTAAAAAAAGCGGGGCATAATAATAGCGCAGTTTTGCAGGCTCTACGGGAATGCCCTTCGCTTCGAGTGCCCTAAAACCTTCTCGGATTGCGCGCAGCATAAGACGGATAGTCGAAGGAGAACGGGCAAGTTTGTAATTGTTTGAATTAAAGCGGTACATCGCACAGGCGGCGGGAACGACAAAGGCCACATGCGTTTTTTGCCATGCATCCATGTTGCGCGATTTTACCGGCTCAAAACCCGCTTTGGAAAAGATGCCCAAAAGAGTATCCAAACGCGCCGAATCGCCGCCGTCCAACTCGCCGAAGGTGGTTGTTTGAATAATACGCGCAATTCCCTTCCCGATAAAGTAATGCACAACGCCTTCTTTTCGCTCCCCGCCGGCACAGGGAAAGCCGAGCATAATCCGTTCTTTACCGACGGCAGTTATGTATTTTTCGTAGCCCAGCGGATTGTTTACGACAAAAACTATATTTTTCGACTTGTTTTTTGCCAATGCAGGCAGAATAGCGTCAATGTGATTGTTTTGAACGGCTACGATTATGTAGTCGTAAATGTCGTTTTCTTTTAATTCTTCGATACAGGCAAGCGCATAGGTTTCCGCTTTTCCGGTTAAAACATTTTTTAAAATAAGGCCGTTTTCTTTTATCTCGCGAAAACGGTTTCCCCGCGCAAGAATTACGGTGTCCAGCCCCGATTTAAAAAGTTTTCCTGCAAAAATACTGCCTATAACACCCGCCCCGTAGACTAACACTTTTTTATCTGCATATGGATTGCGTTTCATTTGTCTTTGTTCTCCTTAATAGGTGATTTTATTACGGGTGTGAAACCGGAGCCTCATCACCGTTTGACCCGTTCAAGCGTATGCGGGCGGCCTGCTCGTGGGCGGCAAGACCTTCGGCATGTGCCAAGACGGCCGCCGTGTTAAGTGCCTGCTCAACTCCGCCGCTCCCGTCTGCGGATTCGGCCGTATCTGCACCCGCGGGGTTTTTGCGTTCCGATTTTTCCGCAGTACGCAGGGTAGTTACGGTTTTTAAAAAATGACGCACGGAAAGGCCGCCGGTAAAGCGTGCCGAACCGGATGTAGGCAAAGTATGGTTAAGACCTGCAGAATAATCGCCGAGAACTTCGGCCGCCGCATGACCTATAAAAAGGGAGCCGTAATTGTGCAGTTTTTGAACCAGTTTATCGCGCGCAGTACCCTCATCCATTGCCAACTCCAAATGTTCGGGAGCTTTGCGGTTTGCAATGGAAGCCGCTTCTTCCAAAGACTTTGTAATGACGATAAGGCCGTGCCGCTTTATGCTTTCGCAGGCGGTGCCCCGTGTCGAAAGCGAGGCAAGCCGTTTTTCAACTTCTGCGGAAACCTGTTCGGCAAGGCGTTTTGAAGGGGTTGCAAAAACCGCCTGCGCGTCCGCATCGTGTTCGGCTTGCGCCAATAAGTCGGCGGCAATCCAATCGGCGTGCGCGCTGCCGTCGGCAATAATAAACACTTCCGTAGGCCCCGCAACCATATCAATACCCGCATCGCCTGACACCAAGCGCTTGGCTTCGGCAACGTATTTATTGCCGGGCCCTGCAATAACGTCGCAGCGCGGAATGCTTTCGGTTCCGTACGCCATAGCCGCCACCGCTTGGGCGCCGCCTACGGCAAAAACGCGGTCTATACCGCAAATCGAAGCGGCGGCAAGAATTCCCTCGTCTGCCCAAGCCGTTTTTACCGCCGGGGCGTCTTTTTCATCCGGATGAACGCGGGGCGGCGTGCAGAGTATTAAAGAAGCACAGCCTGCAGCCCGTGCGGGGCAGGAAGTCATCACCACCGAAGAAAGAAGGGGAAAGCTTCCGGCCGGAACATATAAACCTGCGTGCTCTACGGGAATTATTTTTTGCCCCGTAATCAAACCCGGTGCAAGTTCGGTTTCAAAGTCGTAAAAACAGTCCCTTTGTTTGCGCGCAAAGGCAAGGGCAAAATCGCGCGAACGGCACAGCGCATCGTATAAACCGCCCGATTTTTTCTTTAGAGCTTTTTCACATTCTTTTAAAGACGAACGCGGAATCTCAAAGGGAGAAACCGGCTGTTCTGTCTTTTTCGCATCCGAAGAAGCGGCGGAAAAATCGATTTTGTCAAATTTTTGCGCATAAGAGAAAAGGGCCTTGTCGCCGTTTTTCCGTACCTCGTCAATTACGGCTTGCACGGTTTTGCGGACACTGCCCGTAAAACTGCGCGGTGCAAAAAACGAGGACGGAATGTCGGCTGCGTATATAATCTTCATATTCAACGTCATGCTTTGTGGCGGCGGTCGAGTTCGTTATACACGTCCTGCCAGCTCACTTTTTCGCGGTGAAGAAGCACGCTTACAAAATAGAGTAAGTCGGCCGCTTCCCAAATCACTTCTTCCCTTCCTTCGGCTTCGATAAGCTCTCCGGATTCTTCGCGTATTTTTTCGCGCACGCGCTCATCATTCAGCGTTGCGGTATAAGAGCCGGGGCGGGGATTTGCAAAACGCTCGGCAACAATGCGCTCAAGCCGTTCAAAATCGGACTTTGCAATAGCTTCCGACGAAAAACAATTCCATCCTCCCGTATGGCAGACGGGGCCTGCGGGCTCGACTACGGCAAGCACCGTGTCGCGGTCGCAGTCCGCCCGCATTTTGATGACGGAAAGGGTGTTGCCCGATGTTTCGCCCTTTGTCCACAAAACGCCGCGTTCCCGGCTCCAAAAGGTCAGTTTTTTTGTCGTAAAAGTTTTTTCAAAGGCTTCGCGGTTTGCAAAGCCGGTCATCAGCACTTCTCCTGAAGGACTTTGCGCGATTACGGGAATAAGGCCCGCGCCGTATTTTTCGGCTTTTTCCCAATTCAAACAGGAGATAAAGGCATCCTTTAAGTGAACCGCTCCCGTGTATAAGGCCATGCCCAGCTGTACGTCCACATTCATGTGCTCAAAGGCGGCTATTTCTTCGACCGAACGCACGCCCCCTGCGGCGGTCAGCCTGCAATCGACGGCACCGCGTAAAGTTCGCACCGTTTCCATATCGGCGCCGCTCATACAGCCCTCGTTTTGAACGCAGGTAAATAAAAGCTCGTTTGCATATTTTTCGGCCGCACGCGCTCCGTCAATCAGAGAAACCCCCGTCGATTTTGTCCACCCGTTTACGGTGATGACATTATCGCGGGCATCGACCGCTATGATTATGCGCTGTTTCCCGATCGCCTTTACCAATTCATCGAGAAAGGCGGTGTTCAAAATCCCGTCCGCACTTGAAGCGGAACTGTCGGCAAAAGCGGCCGACCCGATAATAACCTTTTCGGCACCCAAAGAAATCAATTCTTTTGCCCGCTTTACCGTGCGGATACCGCCTCCGGTACGCACATTACCTTTTCGCAAAACAGATGCCAAAAGTTCGCCGTTGGGACTGTGCCCCTTACGCTGTCCTTCGGTTTCTACATTGCCCAAAGCGGCGTCCAAGTCGATAACCGCCGTTTCTCCGTAAAAAGCAAAATCTTCTGCAAGCTTATCCGCATCGCTTCGCTCAAGCACCGGTTCGACCCCGTTTTTAAGCTGCACAACGCGGCCGCCCTTTAAATCGATTGAAGAAATAACCATACCGAAAGTATATAGAAAAGAGGAAGCGCAAGCAAGTAGAAAAATTCACAAAAGCATGGTATACTTTCCAGGAAACTGAAATTAGGATGGTGTTCTGCGTTGAAATATCTATTTTCAGGGCATGCTTTTAAGCGTATGACTGAACGGGGATTTTCGCCTGAGAATATACGGGCAGTTATAGCGAATGGTTCAGTTATACAGGAATACCCTGATGACAAGCCGTATCCCAGTAAACTGATTCTCGGTTTTATTGGTAAAAGACCTATCCATGTTGTATCTGCATACGACATGGTTACAGATACTGAGTATGTAATCACGGTTTATGAACCGGATACAAATTTATGGTCTGAAGATTTTACTCGCAGGAGGTAAGGGATGAAATGTCAAATTTGCAAATTCGGAAAAACTAAAAAAGGATACACTCAAGTTGTACTTACCCGCAAAAATTCAACTCTGATTTTCCGTAATGTTCCTGCACAAATTTGCGATGATTGCAGTGAATACTATCTTGATGAAGAAACGGCAAAAGAGATATATACCCGGGCGGAAACCTGTTTTTCCTCAGGACAGGAAGTCGCGATTATCGAATATCGGCAGCTGATTCCGGCATAACCTGTAATTACGGACACAGGGAAGAGACCTGTGGAATTTATAACAAAAGTCTGATTGAGGATAAAGTCTTTTCAGGATATAATGCAGCAAAACCGATCCGCAGCTTGAAGACGAATCAGTAACTCGATTTGTTGAAGCCAGGGAAGCTTACAACCTGCCTATGCATTTGTATAAGCATGGCGGAAAAGGAGTGCACAAACGAATCTTAAAGAAATCTTTTATTCAAACTCCAGTGAAGAAATAAACTCAATCAAAAAAGTAACAGCATACGGAACTAGCGGTTTCGGTATTTCTTTTATTGATATTTCAACATTATTCACGTTTTTTCGCACATAATTGATAACGGTCTTTGTTGTAATCAAGCGGCCCGTTATTTGAACAAAACAAGGTAAAAGAACACGTTCACAACAGCTGCAACCGTCCCCGCTTTTGCCGTAAAAGGGGGCAAAAGCGGGGACGAACTAAAAGCGGATTTTTTACAATGCGTTATTTCAGCGTTTACTTTGCCGTGCGTACAACGCGGAAACCGTAAGACCAACCGCCTGCATAGTAGCGATAATCGGCACCGGCATAAGACCTTGCCGTTACGGAACAGTCGTTGGAATTTAAATAATAAGTACCGCCTCTTACAACTCTGTTCCCTGCCGATGTTACCGAAGTTCCCGTGCCGGGATCGATTTGCGCTGTACTTGAATAAGAGTCATATTTATCCCAGCACCATTCGGCAACATTACCGGACATATCGTACAAGCCCCATGCATTCGGCTCCAGCATCTTGACTTCGTGGGTTGCGTTGGTAAGATTATCAAATGTCCATGCGTATTTACACAGTTCTTTACAGAATTCCGTAAAAAGAGCTTTATCGGCAGGGCTGCTGTGCGTTTTATATTTAGCCGTTTCTATTTCCGCACCGCCTGCAATAATCAGTTTATCGGTAACCGTATTTCCCGCACGTGCAGCGAATTCCCATTCGGCTTCGGTAGGCAGGCGATAACCGCTTGCATTAAAATCGCACTTAATTTCCCCGTTAAGAGTATGACCCTCATTCGGCGTATAGTTCCATTGTGCAGGCTCGGTTTTGCCGTTAACGGTGTAGCAGGGATCCAGCCCTTCTTTTAGAGAACGCTTGTTGCAATACACAATTGCATCGTACCACGAACAGTATTCTACAGGCAGCACCCTCTTATCGGCTACGGTATCGGGAGTTTTATATGCACTATTGTTTTTCCCTATCAAATCTTCATATTCACCCTGAGTTATTTCGTGCGTGCACATATAAAAATTCCGTTTCAGCGTTACCGCATGAACAGGCTTTTCAGCATAATAACCGGAAGCGGAAGAATTTCCCATTTGGAAGGTTTTGTCTTTTGCTTCTATAAAAACAAAATTCTCTTTTCCGCCGATGCTTGCATCATAAGGAGCGGAAACCGCATTTTCAGGAAATACAGTGGGAGCTTTGTAATATTTTATATTATCTATATCAAGGCTTACCCTTGCATCTCCGTTTTCCGCACCGAGTGCATCGTACATACCCCAAAGATCATGCCTTTTATATGAATTACTGTGAGAATCCGTTTTGTCGCCGTTATATCCTCCGTCTTTTGTTATTACTTTATCGTCCGGATGTATAAGACCGTTTTGATGCTCATAACTAAATGTCGGAACTATATCGGACGTGTCTGCAAAGCGAACTGCTTTTCCTTCACATCTTACGGAGCCGACCGGAGGAGAACCGAACGTAAGGACTGTACGTACCGTATAATTTCTTTTTATAAAGGCATATCCGGCTGCCTGTTGAGCAATCATTCCTCCAAGGCTGTGCCCTGCGAATATCAAATGAGAACCTTTCGGTACATCGGTTCCGACTGCCCGTAGTACGGATCTAAGGTAGTTGGTACTTCTGTCGCCGGCAGCATTTTTGTCGGTACCAGTTACATTCGTATCCTGGCCATCCACACTTTCGGTACCGGAAAGCCACACAAGATACACATCCTGTGTTTCCGTACTTGTTTTTAAAATACCTTTGGTAATTAATATAGGCCCCTTTGCTCCTCCGTTATAACCTTTTTCATAAAAAGTATTGTACACATCGGGCGCATCGGAAACAATAGTATAAACCGGCTTAGCCGAAGATTCGGGTGTTTTACCGCCTGCCGCATTCGGACAGCCGACAAGCAATAATATGCCGAAAATGACGGCAACAATTACCCCCCCCCCTAAAAAAAAGAAAGGTACCTTTCGACATAAAACGGACTTTTTCATATTTGATCCTCCTAACAAAAAATTTCGCAGGCAGCGGCATCTTTCGAAAAATTTATATGCCTGTACATAGCCGGCAGACATTAACGCCGACACTTTATCTCGTTATATTGACAGTATACACTAATTTTTTTTTAAAACAAGCCTGTAAAGAGTTTTTAGAGAAATTCAGTATAATATGTAACCGGTATATCGGTTTTCCGGGGTTAAATATAAATTACGGCACTGCTGACAAATCCTTCAAACAGGTTTATAATGATTGTCATAAGCAAAGAAGGTAAAAGCTGAAACTTTTTTCTTAACTTTTTACAGGAGATTGCCATGCAAAATTATTCGGGAGAAGCCGACCTGCAATATCACGTACACACAAGGCCGGGCGATGTGGGGCGCTATGTTATTATGCCGGGAGACCCCAAGCGCTGCGAAAAAATAGCCGCGTATTTTGACAATGCGCGTTTAATCGCCGACAACCGCGAATACATTACCTACACCGGCACTTTGGACGGCGAAAAAGTGAGCGTTACTTCAACCGGTATCGGCGGCCCTTCGGCATCCATCGCGATGGAAGAACTTGTTCGTTGCGGAGCGGACACCTTTGTGCGTATCGGAACGTGCGGCGGTATGGATTTAAACGTAAAGGGCGGCGATATTGTCATTGCAACGGGGGCAATCCGTGCCGAAGGCACAAGTAAAGAATACGCTCCGATTGAATTTCCGGCCGTCGCCCACTTGGACGTTACAAACGCTTTGGTAAAAGCCGCCAAAACCCTGCAATTTACCTATCACGCGGGAATTGTACAGTGCAAAGACGCCTTTTACGGTCAGCACGAGCCTGAAACAAAGCCGGTAAGCTACGAGCTGGAAAACAAGTGGGAGGCGTGGCTTCGTATGGGCTGCAAAGCTTCGGAAATGGAGTCGGCCGCCCTGTTTATCGTAGCCGATTATCTTAAAGTGCGCTGCGGCTCGACCTTTTCGGTAGTGGGCAATCAGGAACGCAATAAGGCGGGTATGGATAACCCCATCGTTCACGATACGGACTCGGCAATCCGGGTTGCCGTTCAAGCCCTGCGCTTTTTAATTGCAGAAGATAGGGCGGAAAAATAAGAATTCCCATTAATCCATATGAAACATACAGGGTAAATCGGTACACACGGGAGAATTGTCGGGATTAACCTCCATAATATCGGCCATCATATCCCACCACTTACGGACAATCGGCATATCCTTTTGCTCATCCGGATTTGAGCCGTCCTTTATTTTTTGTACCGCAAAAAGTGTTAAAGTTTCACTGTCAAAGTAAATGGAATAATCATAGACCCCGGAAGAACCGATAGCCTGTTTTAATTCCGGCCAAATCGCATCATGGCGCTTTTTATATTCCGCCTCGTATCCGGGTTTTAGTTTCATCTTAAAAGCTTTTTCCATATATTCACCTCATTACAAATAAGTTTACAATGCCCCGTCCGTACCGCTTAAAGACAAAGGCTGCCCGAACATAATTCGGACAGCCCATATCGGTTCACAAAGAAATATACGGTAATTTTACAGACGCTTTATCCATACGGACATATTCGCTTTTTGGAAAGAATACGGAGCGCCAACGGAAATCAACGTTCCGCCGGGGGCGTCGGGATCGGAAATGGTTTTCATTACTCGATCCGAGTATTCTCCGTATGCAGGAACCTTTAATTCGCTGCCGACCGAAGCCTTATATGTACCCTTGCACAACGAGTCAACAACAACCGCAGCCGTATATCCAAGATCGATAACGTCCCACAGGAACATGTAAGGACATACACTGGCAAATTCGTCATCGCTCGCGGAAGCGGGCATATAGGCCTTCATTTCGGAGGGTAATCCCAAACCGGTCAGTTTGATGGGAGATTTGCTGGCTTTTAATACTTCACCGGCGGCCATCATACCGACTGTAGTGGGGGAAATGATAACGTCAACTTTGTTTTCGGCAACAAAGGCATTTGCCTGGGTTGTTGATTTGGGAAGATCGTCATCTCCGTATTTTTTGTCCAAAACGGGATTTACCTTTCCTTTGTAAATAGGATCTTTTAATTCAACTTCCATTGCGGCAATCCAGTTGTTTTGAACGGTTGTCGTAACACCTGCCGACAGGATTCCGAGATTAATGGGTTTTCCGTTGTAGTTTGCCAAAGCCTGGGCAGCGGCTTTTTTCATATTACCGTCTTTAGGATAGGGTACGCCGAGCTTAATACAAACGGCAGCCTGAATAAGTGTTTGTCCTACTTCCTGCTGGCTGGCGGGGATAACATGACCTTCTCTTTGAGCAGCCTTTAATGCCGAATCGACGGAAATCACCTTTATTCCTTTTTGTTTTGCAAGAGCAATAACTTCATCAAATCCCTCATCGCCGTTTACCGAAATAGTCAAAGATTTAATACCCTGATTAATCAATTCCTTAATCATCTGAACCTGAGCGGCAACAGTAGTATCGGCCGGAGATTTTTCGACGCATTTTTCTCCTACATTCTTCATATGCGTTTCGAATCCCTGATACATAAGAGTTCCGAATGTGTTACCCGTACTCTTAAACATAAAGACATGAGCATCTTTTACCGAACCGGCACCGTCTTTTACACCGCCGGCGAATACTGCTGTGCTCAGACACATCATAACGCACAACAAAAGAGCAAGTCCTTTTTTCATAGTGAAATCCTCCTTCAAACTATGATAAATATTACAAAAGCATAAAATGCTTTGTGCTAAATATAACTACACACGCTTACCGGCAGTATAAACGGGTTTGATTTTCCGTGACAAACGGTCACGGATAAGAGGTAAGCTGACCGTAATAATCAAAATCAAGCCGGTAATAATTTTTCGTGTATTCGCTTCCACGCCGAACAATCCGAGCATATAAAATAAAAAGCCGTATATCAAAGTTGCAACAACCGGGCCGAAAATATTGCCTTTTCCGCCTCCGGTGGAAACGCCTCCGAGTGCACAAATGGCAATAACATCCAATTCCATACCGATACCGGCACTTGAGTCCATTCCCGTATATAAGCCGATATAAAAGAGCGAACACAAACCGGCCATAAATCCCATAATAACAAAGACAAGGGTTTTGATAAGTTTTGTTCGTATTCCGGAATATTCGGCGGCAACAGGGTTATTGCCTTCGGCATACAATATTCGTCCGAAGCGGGACGCATGTAAAAGCAGGCCGAAAATAATGCCTACGCCTATAAATGCCAGCAAAGAAACGGGAATGCCCGCTACGGAATCCCAAGATAAAATTTTAAGCCATTTCGGATAAGTGTTTAATGACGTTGTGCCCATAATCACCTTTACGATACCGCGAAACAGCATTGAAGATGCAATGGTAACGATAACGGCCGGAAGGTCAAGTCTGGAAATCAGCAATCCGTTAAAAAGACCGCAAAGCATACCGGTAATAAGAGCGGCGGTAACGGCAAGCACCGAGTTGGCAGTAGCTCCGTAGACATACCCCATAACCATTGCGCTCATCAGCATAATGGAGGCAACGGAAACGTCTATATTTCCCAACAATAAAATAAATATCATACCGAACACCATCATCGCCGGAATCATTGCCGATTGTACAATCATCGAAAAAGAACCGGATGCAAAATAGATATGCGGAATATAGACCATCATTAATATGTTCAAAAGCAAAAAAACATATACGAGAATCATTTCCCAGCTGAATAAAAATGATATTTTTTTTGTCAAGGTTGTACTCATTTTATTTCCTTCATTATATCGTTCTGCTGCGCAAAACATGCTTTTCGGCGATTTGCTGTGTTAAAATATTAACAATAACCGCTATAATCACAATAGCGCCCTGCAGTGCATTTGTCCACAAACTCATTCCGGGGAGCATACTTAAAAAGGCGCTGACGAGGGTCATCATAATAAAAGCGGTTACCACGCATTTAAAACTTCCGCGGCCGCCGGTTATGCTCACGCCTCCCAACACGCAAATCGCTATAACGTCCATTTCGATACCAATGCCTATATTCGGAGCAAATGACTTATAATTTGCGGAATACAGAATACCTGTAAGGCCCGCAAACGCACCGGTTATCGTATATGCCAGTATTTTTATTCCGGCGGGTTTTATACCTGCAACACGCGAAGATGCTTCATTACTGCCTATAGCATATAAGCGCCGGCCGTATTTTGTATGCGATAAAAAAATCGACATCGATATCGCTAATATCAATAAAAACCATATAATCGAGTAGAACCCGATTTGTGCCCCTGCAAGATTCGCAAATGCATCGGTATACTGAGAGCTGGTAACCCATTTTCCTCCCGATGCAAGATAGGTAAGGCCGCGGTAAATGTTCATCGTAGCCAAGGTGGCAACAATGGGTTGTACACGCAAAACGCCCACTAAAAACCCGTTTACAAAACCGCACAAAAACCCTATCGTAATGGCAAGCAGCACAAGCCAAATAACGGGAATCTCGGGACGGTTCACCATAATTAAGGACGTTATCATGCCCGAAAGAGCCAATTCGGAACCGATTGATAAATCTATCCCGCCGGTTAAAATAACCGCCATCATACCGAGAACGAGAATTCCTATAACGGAATAATTTCTGATCGTTAAGTGTATCGTCCCGACTTGAAATAAAGAAGGTGTTAAAAACACAGCCAATATGAGCAATACGCCTATCGCTCCCAAAAGGCCTATTTGCCGGTTATCGATTATTTTTTTTAATTTCATACAGCCTCCTGCGCTTTTTTCCCGTGAGCGGATGTAAGAGCTGCGTGCAGTATTTTTTCCTGATTCGCCTCACCCTGATTGAAAGTTGCGGTAACGCGGCCGCCTTTCATAACGACAATTTTGTCCGCCATACCGAGAACCTCCGGCATTTCGGAAGAAATCATAATGATTGCGTATCCTGAAGCTGCCAACTCATTTAAGATTGTGTATATTGAATATTTTGCACCGACATCTATTCCCTTTGTCGGTTCGTCGACGATTAAAACCTTCAGCTTTGACCGTAATAATTTTGCAAGAGCAACTTTTTGCTGATTTCCGCCGGATAAACAGGAAGGAGCGGTTTCGACACTGCTTGCCTTTACGGCTATTTTTTTGCACAACACTTCGGAGTCCCGACGCTCCTGCGATTTATCAAGAAATAAGCCCATCTTTCGATACTCCAACAGATTCGATAAGGTGATATTTTGATAAATCGGCAATTCCAAAACAAGTCCCTGCAAGTGCCGGTCTTCGGGCAGCAATCCTATACCGCTGAGCAAAGCTTCTTTCGGGTTCTTTGATACGATTTTTTTCCCGTTCAGCTTTATACTGCCGCTGTCGGGCTGCAATACACCGTAGACAGCTTGTACAACCTCGGTTCTGCCCGCCCCTATTAAGCCCGTAAGAGCGACAATTTCTCCGCGGCGGACACTAAAAGAGACATCTTTAAAATAGCCGGCTAAACTTAAGTTCTCCACCTCAAAGACAACATCGCCTATGGTACTCGTTTTGGGCGGATACATTTGTTCAAGCTTTCTTCCGACCATAGCTTCAATAAGTTTCGCGTTTGATATTTCGTCGACCATCCACGTTCCTATATAACAGGAATCGCGAAACACCGTTACACGGGATGCAAGGCGGTACATATCTTCGAATTTATGCGTTATAAAAATAATCGATACGCCGGAATCTCTGAGTTTTTCCACAATTCCGTACAAATCCTGACATTCATGCTGGGTCAGAGAAGCGGTGGGTTCATCCATTATCAAAATACGGGCTTTTTTCGACAAGGCTTTTGCAATTTCGACCAATTGCTGTTTGGCAACGGATAGGGTACCCATTCTTTCTTCAACGTCTATATCGGCACTCAATTGGTCAAGCAAAGCCTTTGCCTGTTTATGCATTTCTTTCCAATTATAAAAACCCGCTTTGTTTTTAATCTCCTGCCCCATAAAGATGTTTTCGGTTACACTCAGGTCCGGAAATGCGGTTACGGTTTGATAGATTACGGCTATACCCAGTTTTTGAGCCTCTACCGGAGTTTTAATGACAACAGGCTTTGAATCGATAAAGATTTCTCCCTCATCGCATTGATACACACCGGTTACAACTTTTATAAGGGTGGATTTTCCCGCACCGTTTTCTCCCATCAGGGCATGAACCTCTCCGGAGCGCAATTCAAAGCTTACATTATCAAGCGCTTTTACGCCCGGAAACACCTTTGTTATATTTTTCAGTTCAAGAACAACAGGATTACTCACCTTATTTTTCTCCTTTTTCCGCAAATAAAGCACGGCGGTACTTTTCATCGGGACGATTTATAATATGCCGAACCGTTTCCTTATCGAGTAAATTGATTCCGCCTGCAGATAAGGCGCCGAGCCGTATGCGGGCGGCTTTTTCAGCGGTAAGCGTGATATTTTCGGCTTCGACAGCGGAAGAAGCCAAGGCAACAAAGCCGTGGTTTTGCAAATACATGGATTTAGGCACGGCACCGTATGCTTCAATATATTCATCTATCCGTTTTTTTATTTCACACGCAAGCGGGATTCCCGGATCGGTATACGGAATAAAAACCGAGTCTTCGCCAAGTAAAACTATTTCATCGGGATACATACGGCCCTGCAAACTCTGCGGAAAAGATTTTGAGCAGGCAAGACTGTTGATATAGCAGGGATGCGTATGCGCCACGAATTTGACGCCTTCATAACCGAGGCACAAGGCGTGCATAAGAGCTTCAACGGAAGGACGCTTTGTATCCGCGCTGTCGATTTTTGCGTCATTAAACAATCTTTTCAATTCGTCTTCGGAAACGTTTTTTCGCTCCAACAAAGCCGACACCTTTTTACGGTCAAGACGAACAAAACCTTCGGAGGTTATAGAACCCAATTCGCATCCGCTGGCTTTCAGATAATACGAATCGTCCGGCAATAAGGCCGAGGTATTGCCTTCGCCTATGATAGCCAAAGTACGCTCGGGCTTGCCCAAATTCAGCGATAAATCGACAAGGCGCTCCAAGATATTCTCATGTGATTCAACCTTTACAACCATATTTTCCTCTTTATTTATCCGCGTTTCGATGTTACGTTATACTCATAGGTATGTATCTCATCAATAAGCTTGCTGTCCGGTGCAATATTGCTGCGGCGGCAATATTCATCCCACACAATTCCTGCAGGCATTGATTTTACGTTCTCAAGCAAGGCAAGTCTGGCAAAAAAGTCGCCCTCGTCCTCATAGGCGGCAATTTTTTCGTGGGGTAAAAGCAGTGCGCACAAGAGAGCTTTGCGCGCAGAACGGCAGCCGAGAGCCCAGGCTCCGATACGGTTGATTGAACCGTCAAAAAAATCAAGACCTATATGAATATTTTCAAGTTTACGGCTTTTTACAATTTCTTCACACATCAAACGCAGATCGTCGTTCAAAATAATAACATGATCCGAATCCCAGCGCATAGGACGGGAGAGGTGCAGCAAAATCTCTTTCACAAAGAGCATAACCGAAGAGATTTTATCGGCAACATTTTCGGTCGGATGAAAATGCCCCATATCAAGAGTCAGCAGTTTGTTCCTTGTAAGCGCATATCCTAAATAAAATTCATGAGAACCGGCAACATAGGCTTCAGAACCTATGCCGAAAAGCTTTGATTCTATAGAATCTTTAAGATATGCTTCGGATATGTTTTCAGAAAACAAAGCATCGAGGGATTCACACAGAATTTCGCGGTACACCTTTCTGTCGGCGGGAATATCTTTCATCCCGTCGGCAATCCACACATTATGAATACAGGGACTTTTTTGCTTTTCGCCGAAAAAAGCGCCGATTGTACGGCATCGTTTTCCGTGCTCAATCCAAAAATCCCGTATACCGCGGTCTTTTGAACAGAGGGTTAGGCCTTGAGCTTTGGGATGGGAAAAAAAAGTCGCATTAAAATCGAGATGAAAGCCGCAGGACCGTGCCCAATCCAACCAGCTTTGGAAGGCGGACGGCTCCAAAGCATCCCTGTCAACGGGTTTTGTATTTTCAAAGTCGGCATAATTTGCATGAAGACTTATTCGATGAGTTCCGGGGGTTAAGGAAACCGCCTTTTCAATATCCTGACGCAATTCCGCTATCGAACGGGCCTTTCCGGGATAACTGCCGGTTACCTGAATCCCCCCGCCGCTTAAACTGCTGCCGGCTTTTTCAAATCCGCCGACGTCGTCTCCCTGCCAACAATGCACCGATACGGGAATCTTATCAACCGTTCGAATTACAGCCTCGGTATCTATACCGTATTCGGCATACTTTTCTTGTATTTGTTCATACACAGTGCTCATACGTACCTCTTGTTTTAATCGGGATCAATCACATAAGATAAATCAGCCGCAATAAACCGTTTTTTTTACTTTTCGCAGTAGTAAAATACTATCACTAAGTTTGTTTTACACCTTGACAAAAAAGTCAAAAATTAGCACAATTTCGTCAGAGGTATGCCATGTACCAACTCTTCGCACAAAAATATTGGGAAGAAAGAACAATTCCTTTCCACTTTGAATTCAGAAACAATCAAGCTCCCTTCCCTATCCATTCTCATGATTTTCATGAACTTGTATACATATACAGCGGAACGGCTGTTCATCTGACAAAATACGGCAATTATGAAATCAAGGGCGGAGACGTTTTAAGTATTAAGCCGGGACAGTACCACGGCTTTAAAAAAATCGATAATTTGGTTTTAATGAATATATTGATACGCCCGAGTTTTTTAACACAGGATATTTTTCACTTAAACCTCATACCCGCCTATAACACCTTGTTTGAACAAATTACCGCAAAAAAAGCCGAAAAAACGCCGCCCGTTCATTTCAGCCTTTCCAAAACGCAATCTTTTGAAGTCCGTGCCTTAATCGAATCCATGCAGCAGGAAATACGGGGACAATACAGCGGTTATATAACTCAGGCAATCACTTTTTTTTTACAGCTTGTAGTTTTACTGGTCAGAATTTATGAAAACAAATATTACTCGGACTGTCCGTCGGATAATGCTTCGATAAGGCTTATAGACTATATAGAAAAGAATTTTCATAAAAACATCGATTCTTCCGAGCTTATTGAAATAAGCGGTATGTCGGCAAGCAGCATTTTGCGCACATGTAAGAGAATCACCGGTTACAGTCCGGCTGCTTACCAAAAGCGGCTGCGTATGTTTTCGGCTATCAATGAGTTGGTTCAAAGCAATAAATCAATTACACAAATAGCCCTCGATGTAGGATATAACGACAGCAACTATTTTTCGCGCTTATTTAAAGATTTTATCAATCTTACGCCTTCCGAATACCGCTTGCAATTCCGTGAAAAATAAGGAACGCGCCCGCCCGTACCGTCGCTGTTCGATTTTGGAAAAAACGGTGTGAAATTTGCCGAAAATATCTCTTTTTTAGTATATTTAAAACATTCCATATTATTTTTATAAGGAGTGCTGTTGTGGCAACCCATCAATTTCAAACGGAAGTAAATCAGCTTCTTAAACTTATTATTCATTCGCTGTACTCGAACAAAGACATTTTTTTGCGCGAAATCGTATCAAACGCTTCGGATGCCTTGGATAAACTCAAATATCTAACGGTTTCCAAAGACGAATACAAGGATGTGCGCTTCGAGCCGCGCATCGACATATATTTTGACGAAGAGAAAAAAACGCTGAGCGTTCAGGACAGCGGAATCGGTATGGACGAAGCCGATTTAAATGCGAATTTGGGAACGATTGCACGCTCCGGCACCAAAGCCTTTTTGGAGCAGCTTGAAAAAGATGCGCAAAAGGACTCGGCCCTTATCGGACAATTCGGCGTGGGCTTTTATTCGGCCTTTATGGCATCTTCGCACATCGATGTCATTACGCGCAAAGCGGGAAAAACCGCCGACGGAAAAGTCAACCCCCTGTACCGCTGGTCGAGTGCGGGCACCGAATCCTACGACTTGGAAACACCGGATGCTTCAAACGATGAAGTAAAGCGTTACGGCTTCGACAAAGAAGAAGCGCACGGGACGGTCGTCATTATGAAGCTCAACGATGAAAGCGGAGAGTACGCAAGCCGCTGGAAGGTTGAAGATTTGGTAAAACGCTATTCGGATCACATCGCCTTCCCCATTTACCTTCATTATGTGCAAAAAAAATACGACGATAAGGGTAAAGAAACCGGAAGCGAAAATAAAACCGAGCAAATAAACAGCGCGAGCGCTTTGTGGAAGCGGCCGAAAAGCGAATTGAAAAAAGCCGATTACGACGATTTTTACAAAACCGTTTCGCACGATTCGTCCGATCCGCTTCTTTGTGTTCACACCCATGCCGAAGGAACGCAGGAATACACAACCCTCTTTTACGTTCCCGAACGCGCCCCCTTCGATATGTATCAGGCGGATTATAAAAGCGGCGTTAAGCTGTACGTAAAGCGCGTTTTTATCACCGACGACGAAAAAGAACTGCTTCCGCCCTACCTGCGTTTTGTTCGCGGTATTATCGATTCGGAAGATTTACCGCTGAACGTAAGCCGAGAAATTTTACAGCAAAACCGCATTTTAACGTCGATAAAAACCGCTTCGGTTAAAAAACTTTTAAGCGAATTCAAAAAAACGGCGGAGGCGGCAAAAAAAGCAAAAGAGGATAGCGACGAAGCAAAAAAATGGAATACCTTTGTGTCGCAGTTTAACCGCCCGCTTAAAGAGGGTTTATACTCCGACTTTGCAAATAAAGACGATTTATGCGAAATTATCCGTTTTAAAAGTACGGCCGAAGAAGGAACGGGCGAAAACAAGTGGACAAGCTTTGCCGACTACGTACAGCGCATGAAAGAAGGCCAAAAAGCAATCTACTATATCACCGGAAACGACGAGCAAAACCTGCGCAATTCGCCGCTTTTGGAAGCCTACCGGGCAAAGGGCTTTGAAGTCCTCATTATGGCCGACGAAATCGACGATATCGTATTCCCCGCCTTGGGAAAATACAAGGACTTTGACTTAAAAGCGGTCAACCGTGCCGGAAGCGATGAAGAGCTCGGCGTGGATAAAAAAGAGGCGGAAAAAAAGGAAAAAGAATTTAAACCGCTGACCGAAAAAATCAAAAAAGCCCTCGGCGAGCGCGTAAAAGACGTACACCTTTCCAAGAGGTTGTCCGATTCTCCGAGCTGTATCGTTGTAGACGAAAACGATCCTTCGCTCCAGCTTGAACGCATGATGAGGGCGATGGGACAATCCGGTATGGGAGAGGTAAAGCCGATTTTGGAAATCAACGGCGACCACCCCCTTGTCGCTTCTTTAAAAGACTGCGAGGACGAACAGCACATCGGCGACGTATCGGCCGTGCTTTTGGATCAAGCGCTTTTGGTAAGCGGTGCGGAATTAAAAGACCCCGCCGACTTCGTTAAAAAGCTGAACCGCCTTTTAACCCGCGCGTAACAATGAAGCTGCCGAAGAGCATCCGTTTTTCGGCGGCTTACAAACGGTTTGCGGCTCATCGATAATCAACAACCCCGACGCAGAGCATCGGGGTATGTTGTTCTCATAAGGTGGTTGCAGTCGGCTTTAATACCCTTTGTTACGACGCAGAGCGTCGGGGTATTAAACCCTCCGCACGAATAAATCTTTGACGATTAAGGAAGAAGAATTAATATGAATAAAAGAAAACCGATTGTATTATTTTTTCTTCTATTTCTATATTTCAACATATATGCAAATGCGGGAGTACCGATGATAGCGGTGATTTTTCCCAAAACGGTACTGTCTTTTATTCCCATAATTTTGATAGAAATTGCCGTACTTACAAAAATCTTAAAAATGAATAAAAAGAAAACGGCTTGGGCTGTTGTTGCGGGAAACCTGTGTTCCACGATTTTCGGAATTCCCGCCACATGGACGATTCTCGTCCTTTTCCAAATTTCCACAGGCGGCAACGGGTTTGTAGGCGGTGTCGGCAATATAACGGAAAGCATTCTTTCGGTTACATATCAGGCACCGTGGCTTTTGCCCTATGATGATTTATATTGGCGGGTTCCGGTTGCTGCACTGTTTTTGCTTATAGCGTTTTTCTTTGCTTCATGGCTTATAGAAACTCGGGTCGAAAGGCTTATATTAAAAAAAGAGATTGCAGACAAAAAACGCTTTAGCCGCACCGTTTTCATCGCCAACCTGTTCAGTTACGCATTTCTTGCGGCGGTTCTTGCCGTTTCTTTTGTTTTGGACTACCGACGCGGCATTCTGTAAGTACGGCAAAGGGATTAACAGACAAAACTCCTATTTTTCCGTTTTTTTCTTGCTATATTCCCCATCTTCTAATTTTTCAATAAATCCATCAAGCCGGTATTTATAAAGAGATTATCTTTTCCGACCTTAATGCATCTAAGAATACCGATATCTTCCAGCCGGTGCAGGTAACGGGAGGCCGCTTTTCGCTCTACGCCCAGAGCTTTTACAATAAACTCAATCCTGCAATACGGATTTTCAAAAAGAGTTTCTACCAGCTCTTTTGAATAAATTTTCGGAGCTTCCGATTTTACTTTTTCGATTGTATTATCTAAAAGTTCCTTTATGGCTTTTACTTTCCGAATCGTTTCTGCAGCGGTTTCTTCTATTCCTTTAAGAATAAAAATAATCCAGCCTTCCCAGGCTTCTTCCGTACGGACTTTTTGCAAAAGTTCGTAATACAGGTCTTTGTGCCTGATAATATATGAACTTAAATACAGAATCGGAATATCAAGATGTTGTTTTAAAATCAAATAGAGGATGTTTATAATCCTTCCGGTTCTTCCGTTCCCGTCATAAAAAGGATGAATGCTTTCAAACTGATAATGAAGAACTGCAAGTTTTGTCAGCGTATCATCATCATTGTTTAAATACTCGGTAAAGTTTTTTAAAAGGCCGTCAATTTCTTTTTTTGTCTGCGGCGGAGTATACACAAGTTCATTTGTACGGTCATTTACAAGCTTCGTTCCGGGTAACGTTCTGATTCCCGCATCATTTCGGACAAGCACTTTTTGAATATTCACAATATCATTTATAGAAATAAAATCATGTTTTTTTAGTTCGGTAAAACCTGCGTATAAGGCTTCTCTGTAAAACATAACCTCTTTTGTAGCGGAATCCGTTTTTTTTACGGTTTCGGAAAGAGCTTTATAAAGATCATCTTTTGTAGTGATGATATTTTCAATTTCCGAGCTGTCTTGAGACTCCTGAAGTACAACGGCATTAATAAGAATAGACTGATTCGGAATTACCTTTGCAATACCTTTAAGTTCGGCAAGAGTTCTGGAAGCCTTGTTTTCCGCTTTGAGAATAGGAATCGTTTCGGTCTTTTGGGAATCGACCGGCAGCCTTTGTAATTCCGACATGTCCCGATTATACCCCTTTTTAGGACATATCGTCAATATATGTACCAAATAAATCAGAAACGGTACATATTATTTATAAAAACTAAAGCTGCCGAAGAAAATCAAGTTCTTAGCTCCCCTCCGCCGTAAGATTTTTAAGCCAGTATTCCTTTTTCAACCACAAGGCGGCAATCAGAGCCTTGGCCCAATCGGTTGTTTTTATAAGGCCGTACATCATAACAGGCCCTAAAGCCGTAAAATATGTGAGAGCATACATTCCCGGCAGCACCAAAAAGATATTTATCGTTACGTCGGTAATAACACCCATCATAGTGTCGCCGCCGGTACGAGATACGGCGAATTGTCCGTTCAAATAAGCCCACAGGGGCATATATACGGCGTTCATTAAAACCATACTGCGCGTAACGCTTTGCGCTTCGGCACTCAAATGTGCAAAAACAAGGGGTATCAAAAAGGTCGTAAAAATGCCGAATACCGTCATAAGCACACCGAATACAAAGGTTCCGCTTAAAAGCCAATCTTTTTGCATACGCGCTTTTTCCAAATCACCTGCCCCTAAGGTACTTCCCATAATAACGTTTATCGAAGTATGGATACCGCCGAAGCAGATAAAAAAGAGGTTTGCAATCGTAAAGCCGGCCGACATTCCCGACACGATTTCCGCACCGCCGCGGCTGTTATATAAGGCGGTAACCACCGATTCGGTTAAAATCCAGCTCATATCGGATAATAAAATCATACCCGATTTGGATAAAATAGATAAAAAAAGCTCAATACGGATTTTGAGGATATTCCGAAAACGCGAATAAAAGGCGGGCTTTTTTATGCCGATATAGACTATAAAGATTAAAGCTTCGCATGAACGGGCAATTATCGTTGCATAAGCGGCGCCGGCGGCTTCCAGCCGGGGAGCACCCAAATTGCCGTAAATAAAAACCCAGTTAAAGAAGGTATTGATAAGGGTTGCGGCAACCGAAAACAAAAGAGGCGGCCGGACGAGACCTGTTTCGCGCAGAGAAGTGCCGATTGACATGGAAAGCGCCATCGGAACCCATGTAAAAGCGGCAATCTTCATATAAACGGCTGCCGTTTGAACGATTTCTCCGCTTTGTTTATTACCGTGAACCATAAAGGCTAAAACCGGCTTAGGATTGACATAACAAAAGAAGGTATATAGAACGGAAAAAAATACGGTAACAACGACTTTAAAGCGAAACGACTGCTTCATTCCTTCAGCATCTTTTGCGCCGTTATACTGCGATATAAATATTCCGCCGGAAACACAGAGGGCATTCAAAAATACGATAAATACAAAGTTGATTTGTCCGGCAATATTTACTCCCGACATTTTTACGTCGCCTAAACCGGCAACCATAAAATTGTCTATAAGAGAAACCATGCTTTGGATAAAGCTTTGCGCCATAACGGGCACGGCAAGCGCCAATGCTTTTTTATAAAAAGAAGGAGAACCGAAAAGTTCTTTTTTGTGAAACACCGAAGCCTTCATCGCCCTGCCTTATGCGCTGCCTTCCAAACAAATACCGTATAAAAAAATACGAGATTTGCCGCATGAATCTTGCGGTACTCCCAACGCCCCGCGCATTTCTTTAAGCCGTGTAAAACCGCTTTTATCGTAGAATTTGTAGTTGCAATCGGTATCGGTGGTCAGCACAAAGCTTTTCAGATTTTGCTTATCCGCCCACTGAAAAAAACGCATCAAAAGGCTCTTTGCAAGTCCCTTTCCCTGTGCCGCTTCGTCCACAAATAAACACAAAATCTCAGAGTCATACGCCACATTTTTTAAAAGCTTTTTTTGTACCGCACGATATTCCCGAAAAGCTTTACGGACGGGCTCCCGCTTTCCGTAAAAACCGCACAGCCACAGCAAAAAAACGCGCATATAAAAAAAACAAATACGGTTTATTTTTTGCAGCCTATTTAATAAACCCTGAAAACCTTTCGGCCGTATTTCGGCAAACAAAAACGCCGCACAGACATCCCCGTTATCTCCGTCCTTTTTTACAGCCGTATCCGTATAATCGCTGTGCAGCCGGAACCAATCGATTACAAAGGCATTTAATAAATCCGTGCTCTTTGTTTCCGGGAAATAGGTGTCAAAACGCCAGGTAGGAGCAATTATACGCGCACAGTCTTTTTTATCGTTACGTATATAGGGACGGAAAACATAGTTCATAGTTTATATCATATATCTTTACAATAAAAAACTCCAGCGGTATACTAAAATCCATGATAAAAAACCTTTTATTCGATATGGACAACACACTTTATTCCTCGAAAAATTCAATTGAAACAAATATGCATAAACGCATGGTACGCTTTATTGCCCGATTTTTAAATAAAAGCGAAGACGACGTTACCGAAGAACGCAAACGTAAACTTCCTTTTTACGGAACCACCCTTGAATGGATAATGGCCGAATACGGATTTTCGGACACGGATGCCTATTTTCAATATATACATCCGGATGAGGAGCTTGAAGAAGTAGATTTTGACCCCGGCTTGCGCCCCTTGTTGCAGGATTTAAGCAAAACCTATCACTTAAGCGTTTTAACAAATGCTCCGGCGGTTCACTATGAACGCATCCTCAAGCACTTGAATATCTTCGACCTTTTCGACGGTATCTACGGCATAGAAGAAAACAAACTGCGGGGAAAACCTCATGCCGCCGCTTATCTAAACGCCGTACAGGACAAGGGTTTCACCGTCGAAAACACCCTCTTTTTGGACGACCTTCCGAAATATATAAAGGGTTATACCGCACTCGGCGGAAAAGCGGTTCTCGTAGATCACGAAGGCAGATTTGCCGCCCTGCCTTTGAGCGAAGAAGCGCCGCTTGAACGCCTCAAATCAGTCTATGAACTTCCGGCCTTATTGGACAAAATAAATTCACACAGGACGGATATGCACTGATGTTTTTTTCAATGATTTTTTATACGGATAAAAAAGGCCGCGGCATTTGGACAATCTCGCCGCTTTTCAGGGCGTTTATGCTCGCCGTTTTTTTATTAAGCGCGGCCGCCCTTTTTTTTCCGGCGGAAAGCGAAACAGGCAGTACGGCGGCACTCAGCTTTATTATTCCCGCATTTTTTTTACTGCTTTCTCTTCTCGGACTTCTGTACCGCGATTGCTGTATTTTCGAGCCCGATGCGCGGATGCTTATCTTCAAAACGGGTCTTATCTTTTTGTCCAAGCGGCGCCTTATTCCCTTTGATGCTGTCGATTCGGTACGCGTCATTACCGTATACCGGGGGAAAAAACCGCTTGAGTTCCAATGTGTCCTGTACTCAAAAGAAGACTGTATGCTCGCCGATATCGAGCACGTTAAAAAAAATGCACAGGAAGCTCTTGAAAAGAGGGCAAAAAAGGCGGCGTACTTTATCGGCTGCAAACTTGAATACGCAAACCTCTAAAGGCGGCGTTCGGCTTATACTTCATTGACAGCCGCTTGTTTTGCGGTATACTATGAGATAATATGAAAATTCAAACGCAGGCCGCAGCCACGGCATTTTTTCAAAAAGCCGCAAAAAAAATCCCGCCGTCGGCCGATATATTAAAAATCATTTCTCTTGTTGTTTTTGCAGAGCTTATGGTTTTACCCTTCGGCATGGATAAGATGGACTTATTTAACACCGAATCACAACCTCAGCTCTTATATTTGTTTACGGCCCCGTATTCGGGGGCGGTACAAAGAGGATTTAACTTTTTTTATGTAAACTGTCTTGCCCTTTTTCTTGTACCGGCCGCTTTTATTACGATTTTCACATCGTTTTTCCAAAAAAAAATAAACCGAAAAATCGTCTATCTTTGCGCCCTCATACCGGCCACCTTATATCTGTCTGCCGCAATAGCCGGAATGATTACCTGTGCAAACACCGTACGCTGGTATTATGCCTTAAGCTTTAGGGTGTATCTGGCTTTTTTTACCGCCTCCTTTTTTCACTTTTTTTTAATAGCATACGGCATTATTTCAATAAAGACGCAAAACACCCCCTATGTTGAATATAAAAAACTGTTAACGGAAGAAAAACGCGCGGAACGGGCTTTACAAAAAAAGACTGCGGAAAAATCAAAAAAACAAAGCCGCGCCGAAACCGATATAAACAAAGATTTTGTAACATCCGTGCGCTCTTTTTTTCAAAAAATTACGGCAAAGATTAAGGCCGGACCGGATAAAACATATATAAAAATAAAAATTACAATTGTTATTCTTTTTACGATACTTGTCATCCTTACAACCTTTATTTACACGGACTTAAATAACTACCGTACACTTCTTACACAAACAGTCAACAATATGGGAAAAAACCAGGCCGAGCAGGTTGCGGCAATATACGTTTTTTCGGACGGTCTTCATGCAAAAATAAACGCCTTTTTTGAAGGCATAAAAAAAACAAACGATTCTTCTCCCTTCCCGTTTCAACGGGTTGATATTATTACAACGGGCAGTAAAACGCCGATTTTTCTTGAAAAAGCCGACCTTTTTACGGAATTCCCCTTATTCGATGTTTTTTCCTATACGACTGCAGCCGGTCAGGTACACAAAATCCCCTCGGAAGAAAAGATTATTTCCGCCGGAAATGCCGCCCTTTATATAGACCGTTTTAAAAACGAAAATGCCGGAAGCATAAGTGTTTACAAGGCGGAAAAAGGAACATATCTGTATATCCATCCGATAACATTTTCCCGAAAAGACGGCCAAAGGCTGGTAGGATTTTCCGTCGTCACTTATTCAAAGGAAATTCTCGACAAGCCCTATTTTCAGGCAAAGGTTTTTATCTTTGCCATTTCGGCAATCTTTTTCTACGCATCGGTAATCATTACCCTCTTTCTTGCGGATTTTATCGCAAACCCGATTATCTTTTTGTGCGGCAACATCAGAAGAACCGCACATATCCTCGGCGGAATGCTTTCGGGTAATGCAAAAATCAAAGCCGATACGCTTGTATTTGAAGAAAACGTCAGTACCCATGATGAAATCAAAACGCTTTCCATAGAAATAAACAACATCGTTACACTCGTCCGCGGCATGCTCCCCTATGTTTCATTCCATACCGTTCAAAATGCGGAAAAACAAATAAGCCGCCCGAGTACTACACGGGAGCTGTGTTTTTTATTTACCGATATACGCGGTTTTACAAATCTCTGCGAAACCATGCCGCCGAAAGAAGTTATACGGCTTTTAAATCACTATCTCGATGTGGAAACGAAAATCATCTTCGATAACGGCGGGGATGTGGATAAATACGTCGGTGATGAAATAATGGCCTTTTTTTCAGGTCCCAGAAAAGAAATAAATGCCTGTAAAGCCGCAATGGAAATACGTAAGGCGATGCAGCGTGAAAGACAAATCGCCGTTACGGAAGGAAACACCGCCATTTCAATCGGTATAGGTATCAATTCGGGCTCCGTCGTATTCGGCTCGGTCGGTTCGGAAACGAGAAAAGACTTCACTTCAATCGGAGATACCGTCAATCTTGCAGCCCGGCTCGAAAGCGCAAATAAAGAATACGGTTCAAAATCGATTATTTCGGAAAACGTGTACGAAAACCTGAACGATAATTTTATATGCCGGGAACTTGACTATATAACGGTAAAAGGAAAAACCGAGCCCGTGCGCATTTTTGAGATTTTGCAGTCAAAAAAGCAGGCTTCGGAAAAAGTATATGAGATAAAGCGCCTTTTTGAAACGGGTCTTGCATATTATCGAAAAAGAAAATGGACTCAGGCGGAAAAATATTTTACTGAAGCTGCGGAAACATACAACGATGTACCCTCAAAAGTATTTTTAAAAAGAATAATCCGTTATCGCGAAAATCCGCCTAAACCGGGCTGGAAGGGTGTATTTATAATGAGCGTAAAATAGCGCTTGTACACGAATGCCCGCTTGCGGTAAAATTAAAACAAGAATAAGGGATGGCCGAAACTGCGGTACGGATCCGCTTCCGTAACGTCCCGTCTTGAGGGGTTTATTATGAAAAATGCCTATGTCCAACGCGTTTGGGAAAACGTTCAAGCTAAAAATGCTTGCGAAAGCGAATTTTTACAAGCCGTTCATGAAGTATTGGAAACGCTTGAAATCGCCGCCGAAAAAATGCCGGAACTCGAAAAATATGCAGTGTTGGAGCGCTGCGTCGAACCGGAACGCATTATTATATTCCGCGTGCCGTGGACGGACGATGAGGGCAAGGTTCGGGTAAACCGCGGTTACCGTATACAATTTAACGGCGCCATAGGCCCGTACAAAGGCGGCATACGCTTTCACCCTTCGGTAAACTTGAGCATTTTAAAGTTTTTGGGCTTTGAACAGGTATTTAAAAACAGCTTAACCACCCTGCCCATGGGCGGGGCAAAGGGGGGCGCCGACTTCGACCCTCACGGTAAAAGCGAAGGTGAAGTTATGCGCTTTTGCCAATCCTTTATGACCGAATTATACCGCCACATAGGTCCGGATACCGACGTTCCGGCAGGAGATATAGGCGTCGGAGCGCGCGAAGTGGGCTATATGTTCGGGCAATACAAGCGCTTAAACAACGAATTTACGGGCATTTTAACCGGAAAGGGGCGCTCTTTCGGCGGCTCTTTAATCCGCCCGGAAGCTACCGGTTACGGCCTCGTATATTTTGCCGAAAACATGCTTGCAAAGAAAAACAAATCGCTTAAGGGCTTGCGCTGTGCCGTATCCGGAAGCGGCAATGTAGCCCAATACGCCGTCAAAAAACTTATACAAAGCGGGGCACAGCCGCTTACCATGTCCGATTCTTCCGGCTTTATCTACGATCCAGACGGCATAGACGAAGAAAAATTTGCCTTTATACAGGAATTAAAAAATGCCCGCCGCGGCCGCATAAGCGAATATGTACAAAAATATCCGTCGGCACAATACAGTGCGGGAAAACGCCCCTGGTCGGCTGCGGTCGACTGCGCCTTTCCCTGTGCAACCCAAAACGAATTAAACGCCGAAGAAGCGCAGGAATTGATTAAAAACGGCGTATCCCTGGTTGCCGAAGGCGCAAACATGCCCTGTACCCCCGAAGCGGTTGCCCTCTTTCAAAAAGCGGGTGTTTTATACGCTCCGGGCAAGGCGTCGAATGCCGGAGGCGTTGCCGTATCGGGTCTTGAAATGAGCCAAAATTCCATGCGTTATTCGTGGACGGCTGAAGAAGTGGACGCCAAGTTAAAGACGATTATGAACGACATTCACGACAGCGCATATCAAGCGGCCGCACGCTTCGGCATGGAAGGCAATTACGCCGCAGGTGCGAATATTGCAGGCTTTTTAAAAGTCGCCGAAGCGATGATTGCCCAGGGAGTCGTTTGATTTTTAAGCCGGTTATTCCATCCCGTTGCGCTTGCATAAATCCGTGACGGGACATTCGACGCATTTCGGGCTTCTTGCGGTACAGATATAGCGCCCGTGCAAAATAAGCCAATGGTGGGCGTGAGCCATAAATTCGGCCGGGATGCATTTGAGTAAATCCTGTTCAACCTGGAGCGGCGTTGTTCCCTTCGACAATCCCATCCGCGGCGATATGCGCAAGAGATGGGTATCCACCGGCATCGTCGGCTCGCCGTATACGACGTTTAAAACGACGTTTGCCGTTTTTCGCCCCACACCCGGAAGCCGCTCAAGGTCTTCGCGCTTTCTCGGCAGTTTTCCGCCGTACTCGTCGATAAGCATACGGCACAGCCCCATAACGTGCTTTGCCTTTGAGCGGTACAAGCCTATCGTTTTTATATACGAAATAAGACCTTCTTCGCCCAGGGCAAGAATTTTTTCGGGCGTATCTGCAACCTTATAGAGGGGACCTGCCGCCTTATTGACGCTTTTATCGGTTGCCTGGGCGGAAAGCACCACCGATACCAAGAGGGTAAAGTGATTCGGCGCTTCCAACTCCGTCGCGGGTTCCGGATTCAGCTTTTGAAAGCGCGTAAATAATTCTTTTATCTCTTCAGGCGAAAGTGTGACAAAGTCTTGCCGGGACGCCATTTTAACTTACAACTCCGTTTTTCCGACTTCGGTTTTACTTTAATGCCTTTTTAAGCGCATCGGTTTTATCGGTTTTTTCCCAGCTGAACTCTTTACGCCCGAAGTGTCCGTATACGGCGGTTTGGCGGTACACCGGTTTTTTAAGGTCGAGCGTTTGTACAATACCTGCAGGAGAACAGTCAAACACCTCTTTTACCGCCTCGGTTAAAGCCGATTCATCGACCCTTCCGGTGCCGAAGGTGTCGATCATAATCGACACGGGGAAGGGAACGCCGATTGCATAGGCAAGCTGAACCTCACAGCGCTCGGCAAGTTTGGCGGCAACGATGTTTTTTGCAATATAGCGCGCCATATAGGCCGCCGAACGGTCAACCTTTGAAGGATCCTTTCCGCTGAATGCACCGCCTCCGTGGCGCCCCATACCGCCGTAGGTATCGACGATGATTTTGCGCCCCGTAAGTCCCGTATCTCCGGTCGGACCGCCGATAACAAAACGTCCGGTCGGGTTTATAAAAAATTTCGTCTTTTTATCCAAAAGCCCCGTCGGTTCCAAAACCGGCTTTATGATTTCTTCGGTTATGCCTTCGCACAGGGCCTTGTATTTTACGTCCGCGCTGTGCTGATGCGATATAACGACCGTATCGATTCTGACGGGCTTATGTCCTTCATACTCTATAGTAACCTGAGCCTTTGAATCGGGACGCAGCCAGGAAAGGGTGCCGTCTTTTCGTACCTTGGAAGCTTTGCGTAAAAGCTTATGAGAATACATAAGAGGAGCAGGCATAAGTTCCGGCGTTTCCGAACAGGCAAAACCGAACATCATACCCTGATCACCTGCCCCCTGCATTCCCTGAAATGCCTTTAAACCTTCTCCGCTTACCCCCTGACTTATGTCGGGCGATTGGGAATGAATCATATTCATAACGGCCATGGAATCGCAGTCCAAGCCGCAGGAGGCATCCGTATAACCGATTTCGCGCGTAATTGAGCGCGCAAGAGCCGGCACATCGACAAAGGTACGTGTGGTAATTTCGCCTCCGACCAAAACCAGAGCGGTTGAAGCGAAGGTTTCGCATGCAACGCGGCTTTCAGGGTCGTCTTTTAAACATGCATCCAGTACCGCATCCGAAATCTGGTCGCACAATTTATCGGGATGACCCTCTCCGACGGATTCCGAAGTAAACAAATATTTTTTATCCATGATGTAACTCCTTTCCCGAACGGCACAAAACCGCAAGAAAAAAACGCCTTTATCCTGAAAAAATGCTTGTCCGGGACTACACAAAACATCTTTTCACTTATATACTGAATACGGAATAAGACTGTTTTACGTTTTGTGCATTTACGCATACGACATAGTATAGTTTATTTTCAAACAGTGCAAGCATAAAACGGAGGATTTATGGCATTAAAAAAAAGTTACGACAAAAGCGGTAAAAAATGTGCGGTTACTTTTTCCCTTTCCGCAGAGGCTGCAAGAGGTGCCGAAAAAGTATGGCTGTGCGGAGACTTTAACAACTGGAGCTCTTCGGAAACCCCGATGAAAAAGCTCAAAGACGGCTCGTTTTCGGTTAAAATAAGTCTTGAAAGCGGATGCGAATATCAGTTCCGTTATTTGATTGACGGAAAAACATGGGAAAACGATTGGGCTGCCGACAAATATCTTCCCGCACCCTTTTCCGATGCGAATAACTCGGTTGTCTGCCTTTAAAACACAAGATTAAAGTCTTGGTCCAATAAAACAAGGGCTGCCTCCAAATCGGGGGTTGCACTGATTTCTCTGTCCCTGTCGATACAAAGAGCGCTGATGTTTTGACTGCGTAAAAATTCAGTGCCCCGTTCTTTTCCCATTATAAATACGGCGGTCGCAAGAGCATCGGCGCTCATTGACGAGCGGTGAATAATCGTTACCGACATAAGCCCGTTATCGGCAGGTTTCCCGTCCGTAAAGTCCAAAAGATGGTGGTAGCGCCGCCCGTCTCTTTCAAAAAAACGCTCATACACGCCGGATGTAACCACCGAACAGTCTTTTAAAGCCGCCGCAAGAACGGGAGAGCCCGCGGAATCAAAAGGATTTTTTATCCCCACCTTCCACGCATTGCCGCCCGTTTTTTCACCGACCGCATAGATGTTCCCGCCCAAATCGACAATCGCGCCTTTTATACCGAAACTGTGAATCATTCGGGCAAGTTCATCGGCAGCATATCCTTTTGCAATGGCCCCCAAATCGAGGGCGCAGCCTTTTTGTTTTAAAAATACGGCAGGCTTTTCACCCTCGGTTAACACAAGGTCCTTCCAATCACAAAGGGGAAGCACCCTGTCTATTTCTTCCCGGGAAGGAAGATGGGGGGCATCGCTTCCGATATTCCAGAGTTGAACAAGGGCCCCTCCTGCCGGGTTAAAGGCTCCGCCGGTTAAGGCCGCAAATTCAAGGGCGGCTTTGACAACCTCAAAGGTATCTCTATGAACTTCAACGGGTTCAATTCCCGCTGCCGTATTGATTCGGGCTATATCGGAAGAAGGAATGTTGACACTCATATGTGCTTCTATTTCGCTCAGGCGGTTAAAGAGGGCATCGTAGTACTTGGGCTTACCTTTTTCAAAAAGCTGAACGGTACATACCGTACCCAAAACAACCCGTGTTTGCGAAGGTTCGTTTTTCCGCCCGCATGAGACAAAGACAAGGGAAAAAATAAAAGATAAAAAGAGGAGTGTATAAAACAGAGGAACGGCTTTATATAAACGCCGCTTTTTCAGTAATCCGTACATACTCTCACTATACCTTTTTTTACGTTTTTATAAAAGCGGTATTAAAAAATTGACAGAACCGAATATTCCCAAGTACAATAAGGTATGACTTTATCGATAAAAACGGCTAAAATTATTGTTGAAGAAATAAGCGGTATTATCGGACGGCAAATCAATATGATGGATGCCGAAGGAACGATTATTGCAAGCACGGACCCCGTCCGTTTGGGCACCTTTCATGCGGCGGCAAAAAAAATCATCGATGAAAACCTGAACGAAATTACCGTTCACAGCGACAGTGAATACAGGGGAGCTCTGCCGGGAACCAATATTGCCGTGCGTTTTAAGAACAGACCCGTTGCGGTTATCGGGGTCACCGGTCCTTATACCGAAGTCGTAAAGTACGGTCAAATGCTTAAAAAAATGACCGAAATTTTAATCCGCGATGAATATTATAAACAGCAAAGCGACATCGATGCCCGCATAAAAAACCGCTTTTTAAACGAATGGTTTTACGGTTCTCCGGAAACGATAGACCGGCGTTTGGAAACACAGGGGCAGTCCCTCGGTATCGATATAACCGTTCCCCGCCGAATCATTATCTTTGAACCCGTTTTAAAAATCGGATATTCCGAAAAAAACGCTTCACCGCCCCGTACGGGAGGAACGGCGGAAAATGAACTTAGGCCCTCCGATATTCAGCGGTATATAGACAATACGTGGAAAACAATCGGGACAATGATACGGCACGAAGCCCATGCGGCGATGCTTATTTCCGGCAATGTCTTTATCTGTGCGGTAAGCAGCAGAAGCGACAAACAGCTTTTGGATTTGGCTCAAGCCGTGTGTACCGCCGTAGAATCCCGCTATCCCGTTTTACTGGCTGCAGGTATGGATGCAAAAACCGACGATTACCGCTTAATAAACAGTGCCCGCCTTAAAGCGGAAAAAGCTTTAAAAACCTGTCTTCGCTCACCGTCCAAAGAGCCGCGCCTTTACGATACCATCAACATGGAGATTTTTTCGAGTGAAATTCCCGATCCGGTCAAAAAAGAGTATATTACGCGTATTTTTAAATCGTACAGTGAAAAAGAAATCGGCCGCTGCATAGGTATTTTGGATGTTTTTTATCAGGAAGAAGGTTCTTTGACAAAAACGGCCCAAAAGCTGTTTATGCACAAAAACACACTGCAATATCAATTGAATAAGCTGAAAAAACAAAGCGGATACGACCCGCGTTCGATTCGATTTTCTTCACTTTTTTACAATGCCGTACATTTTTACCGCGATTTGGAACATTAAAGCGCCTGCGGCACACCGGCTTTGTTCCCGGGAACATAAAAAGGGCATAAAATTTGTTCTCGGGAACATATCAAAACATAAAAACCGGCCTTATACTGTAACAGTGCCGAATACATTCAATTATCCCCGGCACAAAAGTCATTAAAAAAGTGAAAACCCCTTGTTTAATGACAGGAATTTGCTGCACAGGAGGCTTGTATGCAGGGTATAGCACTTATTATTACATTTGTAATTGCTATCGTTTTGATGATTTTAGCCATCTCCAAGCTAAAAATCCATCCCTTTTTGTCCATTATGGGTATTTCCTTATTGTTGGCTTTTGCCGCAGGAATCCCCTTGGCAAAAATACCGTCCGTAATCGGAGCCGGTTTCAGCGGCACTTTTTCGGGTATCGGTATCGTCATCATTTTGGGTGCCTTAATCGGTACGATTTTGGAAAAAACGGGAGCGGCTCTTAAACTGTCCGACATGGTTGTCAAAATGGTCGGCAAAAAGAACCCCGAATTGGCAGTCCTTATCATGGGCTGGATCGTTTCGATTCCCGTATTTTGCGACAGCGGTTTCGTTATCCTGAATCCCATCCGCAAAGCCCTTGTACAGCGCACCAAAACCTCAAGCGTTGCCATGACGGTCGCCCTTTCCGCCGGTTTATACATTTCTCACGTATTTATTCCGCCCACACCCGGTCCGATTGCCGCCGCAAATACTCTGGGTATCGGCAGCAACCTCTTACTCGTTATCGGTATGGGAGCCCTTGTGTCGATTTTCCCCCTTATCGCAGGTTATTTTTTCTCAAAATATATCGGAACAAAGGTTTCCTCCATCGAAGAAACCTCATCTGAAGAAAAGGTTAAAACCTATGAAGAATTGGTTGCAAGCTACGGAAAACTGCCCGACGGTTTCAGCGCCCTTGCTCCCATCGTCGTTCCGATTTTATTGATGGCTCTTTCTTCAATCGCTTCCATGGCAAAGATGAGCGGAACCGGTGCCGATGTTCTGAAATTCCTCGGAACCCCGATTATCGCCTTGGCGGTCGGTGTTTTATTCGGCGTAAGTCTCTTTGCCCGCCAAAAAACAAAGGAAAATTTTTATGAATTGACAAACAAAACTTTAAAGGTTGTCGGGCCGATTTTGTTTGTAACCGCAGCCGGCGGCGTTTTGGGAAAGGTTATCGCCACCTCAAGCTTGGTCGGCTATATCACCGAACACGCAACCGTTCTTAAAACGGTCGGAATTTTCTTCCCCTTCCTCCTTGCAGCGATTTTGAAATCCGCCCAGGGTTCCTCGACCGTTGCCATTACGACAACCGCCGGTATTTTGGCCCCCCTTATGGCGCCCCTCGGTTTGGACAGCGTTACCCTGTCCGCCCTGACCGTTATGGCAATCGGAGCCGGAGCTATGACCGTTTCCCACGCAAACGACAGCTACTTTTGGGTTGTTACAAACTTCGGCGGCTTAAAGGCTGAAGACGGTTATAAAACGCAAACCCTTATGACCCTGGTTATCGGTATTGCGGCTATAATCGGTATCTTTATTGTTTCTCTTTTTGTATAAACAGCGAGTTATTGCGGAGAACCGAAAGCGTTGCGAAACCTGAATTTCGGAAAAGCCTCGGTTCTCCCCCCCGCACAGGAACCGGTCGGAAATCCCGCACCGGCATAACAGGTCATAACAAATAAAGAAGGTATTCAGCTGTGAAAAAAATTCTGCTTATTCCCGATTCATTTAAAGGTACGATGAGTTCCGCACGTATTTGCGCTCTGATGAAAGAGGCCGTTGAAGATATTTTTCCGGGCTGCGAAACGACCGCCATTCCGGTCGCCGACGGAGGAGAAGGCAGCGTCGATGCCTTTTTGGAAGCGGTCGGCGGCGAAAAAATCCGCATAACAGTAAAAAACCCTTTTTTTGAAGATATGGAAGGCTTTTACGGAATCCTGAACTCAAAAACCGCCGGTGCCGAAAAAACGGCCGTTGTGGAAATGGCCGCATGTGCAGGGCTTCCGCTGGTTCTCGGAAGATTAAATCCGCGTATTACAACCACCTACGGGGCGGGACAGCTGATTGCCGATGCCGTTCAAAAGGGCTGCAAAAATATCATCATAGGATTGGGCGGCAGCGCCACAAACGATGCGGGCTGCGGAGCCGCGGCAGCCCTGGGCGTCGAGTTTTTCGACAAGGACGGAAAAAGCTTTGTTCCCGCAGGCGGCACCCTTAAAAATATAGAGCGTATCGATATTTCAAAGGCATTGAAACTTCTTAAAGGCTGTACCCTTACGGCAATGTGCGATATAGACAATCCCTTATACGGAACAAACGGAGCCGCCTATATTTTCGGCCCGCAAAAGGGTGCCGATGAAACTGCGGTGCAAGAACTGGATGCGGGCTTACGACACTTGTCCGACATTGTAAAAAAAGACCTCGGTATCGATAAAGCCGATTTTCCGGGAGCGGGAGCTGCAGGAGGTATGGGCTACGGTATGCTCTCTTTTTTAGGCGCCGAATTAAAGATGGGTATAGAAACGGTTTTGGATACAACCGATTTTGACCGAAAACTCAAGGGAGCCGACTTTGTTTTTACGGGCGAAGGTAAAATAGACAGCCAAAGTTTACGGGGCAAAGTAGTTATCGGTGTTGCACGCCGTGCAAAAAAAGCGGGCGTTCCGGTTATCGCGGTGGTAGGCGATGCGGAAGCGGGCCTTGATGCCGCCTACGACACGGGAGTTACCGCAGTATTCAGCATAAACCGCCTCGCCGTTCCCTTCAGCGAAGCGAAAAAAACGGCCGAAGCCGATTTATCCGCAGCAATGCGCGATATTTTACGCCTTATCCGCGCCGCCGTGTAACTGAAATTTCGGACAGCCTGAAGATTAAGACGGACGCCCTTTTCCTTCGGCTCCTTTTTGTGTATAATCGGTTTTACACTCGTTTCCGCCCCGCGCGGATATATAAAAATAACGGAGAAAATGATGAGCAATACCGGCAATATACACAGACATTTACCTAAAAAAGCGCTTTTTAATGCCGACGGAGATACGGAAGTCGTAAAGCGGCGCATGATAGGCGGTAATACCACCAATTTGAACGACTTTAACAACATAAAATACTCGTGGACAAGCGATTGGTACCGCCAGGCAATGAACAACTTTTGGATTCCCGAAGAAATCAATTTGCAAAACGACGTGCAGGAATACCGCCGCCTCTCACCCGAAGAGCGCACCGGCTACGACAAAACCCTGTCTTTTTTAGTCTTTTTGGACAGCATTCAAACGGCAAACCTTCCGTCAATCGGCGAATATATTACCGCAAACGAGGTGAACCTCTGCCTTGCCATTCAAACCTATCAGGAAGCCATCCATTCGCAAAGTTACGGTTACATGCTCGACACAATCTGCAATCCGGCCGAGCGAAGCGAAATCCTGTACCAATGGAAGAACGACGAGCATCTTCTTGCGCGCAACAGTTTTATAGGCGGCTTATACAATGAATTCCAAAAAAATCAAAGTCCCTATACTCTCGTGCGCACCGCAGTGGCAAACTATATTTTGGAAGGCATTTATTTTTATTCGGGCTTTATGTTTTTTTATAATTTGGGACGCAACGGCAAAATGAGCGGCTCGGTACAGGAAATCCGTTACATCAACCGCGACGAAAACATGCACCTGTGGCTGTTCCGCTCGATTTTGCAGGAACTGCAAAAAGAAGAGCCCGAATTGTTCACCCCCGAACTTGTTGACGAATACCGCGCAATGATTAAAGAAGGAGCCGAGCAGGAAATCAAGTGGGGGCACTACGTTATAGGCGACAAAATTCCGGGTCTGAACAAAACGATGATAAGCGATTATATAAAATATCTTGCAAACCTGCGCTGTGCAAACTTAAAGTTCGCCCCGATATACGAGGGACATGAAGAAGAACCGAGCGCAACCGCATGGATAAGTCAGTACAGCAATGCAAACCTCATTAAAACCGACTTTTTTGAAGCAAAATCAACCGCTTACGCAAAGTCCACGGCCCTGGTAGACGACTTGTAAGAGGGGTCAAGAGGCTCGGAAACACGCCCTTCTTTGAAGTTCGCTATAGAAGAGTCCATCATCGAAAGAGTGTTTACGGAGATTTGAAAGGGTTTCACCAACTCCCGCGGTTCAAGTACAATTCTTCCGTCTTCATATTCTTGAACATGGAAATATTCGTAGGCCGTATTAGATGATTTTATTCTTTCCTTGATAACCATTCAATCTCATCAATTACACAATCATGTTCAAAACAATACTAAAATCAGTTTCATTGAAAATGCTTATTTACTATTCTTTGTATTGTTTTGGGTATATATTTTATAGTTTCAAATAATTAGTCAAAAGCTATCAATGTAATAAAAGCATAATTTAGAGTAGTTACATGCGTTTCTAATTGTGTGCCAATGAATAAATCTACTTTACTTATTAATGACAAATTAGTTAAAAAGACAATAACTGCTGCTATTGCAAAAATCAATATTTTAAAAACAGTATTGAATAAAACACAGTTATCATTTATCAGTTCTTTAAATAAGAAAAAAATGACTTGAAAATATACCCTTTGCAAATCACGAAATAAGATTTATACCTTGTAAATTGCCCCCCCCCATTAAAACGATAAATAGATATAAAGACATTTCAGTAAAATTACTTTGAAGTACAAATAGTTTGAAACTTATTAAACTCACAAGAATCACTACCCCGCTCATCAATAATTGTTGCGTAATGATAAAATTTACTTTAAATATCTTGATAAATAATTTTGCATTGAAACTGTTGTTTTCATGTATTTCAAATATTTGAATTAATACATTCATACTGATAGAAATAAACAAAGAAATACACCCTATGATAAAAAAAATTGATCATAATTTCTGTATTTCGATTAAATAATAATGGCGGATATCATCCAATTCTTTCCAGACTATTTTGTATTTTCCTTTTATTTCAAAAGACTCATCTTTTTTACCAGTCGGTTTGGTAATTTTTCCAGTAATTTCATTACCGCATCTGAAATAAGAATAAATCCCCTCTTTTTTTCTACCGGAAGAATAAAAACAAGGATCATCGACCACACATAAACAATATGTACGATCAGCTCCTCTTTCTTGTAATTCTTCCATAAACTTAATATCTTTTATAAACGAAAACATTTGCTCAGGATATTGTTTATTGCAGGGATACTTTACTTCAATAGCATATTTTTCTCTGCCATCAAGAGTATAAACAACAATATCCATCTCTTTTTTACATGTTTGTTCCATTCCAAAATTCAATACAGACAGTGTAACATTTCTCTCAAATTCTACTTTACAATTTTGTAATTTCTTTCTCAAAAACATGCCCAGTTCGTGCTGTAAACTGAATTCGCTATAAATAATTTCTTCTTTTTCTTTTATTTCTTTACAAAAATCTTCTATTAGCGGTTTTAATGTTTTCATAATAAAATTCCCCTCGCGCACTCTATTTTCATGACATTATACGGTTCATAAATAAACTTTTCAAGATAATTTCAGAACTTACATTAGATATTTTCAACTCTTTTTCAGTTGAATATTCAAATATTCAATATCGTGAATGCATTCCAAAAAATCCCGGATATATTTATCATTATCTTTATTTGTATCTTCATAACAATCTATGTATATTTCAAGATAATATTTATTTTCGCATTTCATATATGCAATCTTTTGATAATGTCCGGTACCTGTTTTTATACGTACATCATAGATTTCCGCATTCCAAGCATTCATTTGCGTTGAGAACTTTTGGGATAGAACTTTCTCAACATTATATTTCGGCTGATAATTTCTTAACGATTCAACCATATCTATTACGAATTGATCAAAACTTTTACCCGCCTCTTTTCCGTATAAATTGACAAAAATATATGCGGGCGAACCGTTAACCCCTTTATCTTTTATATAGAAAAAACCGTTAAAATTGTTTTTATGAGCAACATTCATATCTACTGTCCAGTAATCAGGCAAAGGAAGACTGATCAGATGGTCTTGCCCATAAATTTGGAATGCAAGTTTTTCAACCTTAACCGTTTCTTGTGCAAATACCGCCTGTATTAAAAGCAAGGCAATAAAAAGAACAACCCTCAATATTTGTTTCATTTTTTCCTCCTATTCTCTGCTTATTCCCTCAACAGCCAATTGCAGGGAGCACAGCATTTCGTCTACGGTTTTTTGGTCGAGGATGGCAAGGCGGAAGATAGCCGATTCGATAAGGGAGTAAAACATTTCGTTGGCGGCTTTTACGTTTATGGGCTTGAACTCTCCGTTTTTTTTGCCTTCAATTAAAAGGGTGGAAAGCAAGTGACGCAGTCGCACAATGCGGCGGCGTACGCGGTCTCCGGGATTTTTACCCGTTTTTTGTATTTGAATAAGATAAGCCAAGATAACTTGAAAAAGCTGGCGGTTTTCTATGCATCCGTGTACAATACCTTCGAGAACGGCTAAAAGCCGTTCTTTACAGCTGCGGTTCGGGTCGCTGATAATCACTTGTAAGGATTTTTCCAAACCTTCGGTTAACTGCTTAATGCTCCATAAAAAAATTTCACGTTTGTTTTTAAAATAAATATACAGGGTTGTGCGCGTAATGCCGCAGCGGTCGGCAATTTTTTGAAAGGTTGCGTCTTCATAGCCTTCTTCAATAATCACGTCAAGAGCTTTTTTCAATATGACTTTTTTACGCTCTTCGTGGTCTACTACGATTCCCATATCGTCCTCCGTTATGTGTGTGCATTTTTTCCGCCGGCGGATTTATTATTTTCAGCTTCATAAATATAAAAAAACGTATCCAAATTGCCGCCTTTAAGATTTTTGACCGAATGTGCATTTTTCCCGATATATTTTTGAAATTCGTTCGATGCGGTAATAAAGCCCATATCCCAATTTACAAAATCGGTAAACAGGGAATTCATCTTTTTGTACAATGCTTCGATTTCATCCCCGCTGTTGAGCCTTTCTCCGTAGGGCGGATTTGCGATAATCACGCCGCTTTCATAGGGGGCCTTTATATCGGTGAAATCCGCACAGTCGAACTGGGGGCGCGCTATACGCTGATCACTTCCGATAAGCTGCAAGGCCCTGCCGGCAGTAACGCAGGCTCGTTCGGCATTTGCGCGCGAGCGCTCCACCGCTTCGGGGTCTATATCGGTTCCGGTAATGCGGGCCTGTACATCGGGGCGGATTTTGGCAGCCTCGCGCTTTCGTATTTCATCGGCTCGGGCATTGTCAAAAAAAGCGAGGTTTTCCAAGGCAAAGCGGCGGCCGAACCCGGGGGCGATATTGTACGCATAGAGGGCGGCTTCTATAGCAATGGTTCCCGAGCCGCAAAAAGGATCGTGGAAGGGTGTTTTACGTTTCCAGTACATAAATTGGAGTAATGATGCCGCAAGCGTTTCCCGTATGGGAGCCGTTCCCCCGTCTTTTCGGTAGCCTCTGCGGTTTAAAGGAGCGCCCGATAAATCGAGCAAAATTGAAGCTTTGTTTTTTTCGATATATACGCGTATGTCCGCTTGACAGCCGCTTTCGGGCAGCACTTCCATATGCCATGCCGCGCCCAGCTTTTTGCAAATCGCCTTATGAACAATCGATTGGACGCTGTGTTCGGAAGTCAGCCTTCCTCCGTGAAGGCGGACCTTATCTATACGAAGTTTTACGTCTTTGTAAAAAAAATCCTGCCAATCAACGGCATATACGCCTTCAAACAGAGCATCGAAATCTTCGGCCGTAAAGGCTCCGGCTTGAAGGTAAATCCGGTCGGCTGTACGCAGACAGAGGTTCGGCGTAAACAATTCATCTTCGGGGCACAAAAAAAGCACCCGGCCCGTTTCCTTTCCACAGGTTGTAAAGCCGAGTTTTTTAATTTCGTTTGCAAGAATCTTTTCCGTCCCGATAGCGCATAAAGCTGCAAGTGTTGTCATTATATTCAGTATAACACATCTTTACGAATTTCGCAATTATGTATTTTTACTCAAAGTCCAAAATGAGCGGCATACACTCGCTGCAAAACGGCGGAATCGGTTTAACACCGGTATTTAAACAAACCTAGTGCTTAAAGTGGCGCCTGCCCGTAAACACCATTGCAATACCGAGCCTGTCGGCGGCTTCAATCGATTCGGCGTCGCGGACGGAACCGCCGGGCTGGATGATTGTTTTTATGCCGAATTCGGCGGCCTTTTCCACACAGTCGCCGAACGGAAAAAAAGCGTCGCTTATAAGCACTTCGGCCTGCGCAGTTCCCGCCTTATCGGTTACCTCTTTTGCGCGCTCCAAGGCCTGTTTTGTCGCCCAAATGCGGTTTGTTTGTCCGCAGCCTATACCGACGGCGGCGGCGTCCTTTACAACGACAATGGCGTTCGATTTTGCAAACATCGCAACCGTCATGCCGAAAACCGCATCGGCTTTATGGCTTTCTTTCGGCTGCGCCTTTGTAACGACATTCCACGAATCGAATAAGCCCGTATCCGCGCTTTGCACCAAAAGGCCGCCGTCAACCGATACGCTTTCAAAACGGGACTGCGCTTGTGCTTTCATACGGATTAAGCGCAAATTCTTTTTGGAAGCAAAAACCTGTAAAGCTTCTTCGGTAAAATCGGGGGCGGCAATAACTTCCAAAAAACATTCTTTCATCTTTTCGGCGGCCGCCGCATCCACGGTGTGCGAGCAGCCCAAAATACCGCCGAATATCGATACGGGGTCGCAGTCAAATGCGCGCTCGTATGCTTCAAGCAGCGACTTTCCGGAGGCGGCTCCGCAGGGGGTATTGTGTTTAAGGGCAACGACAAAAAAGCTTTTGTTTTCCACATAGCGGTTGTATGCGCATACGGCCTTCCATGCGACATCCAAGTCGCGCATATTATTGTAAGAAAGTTCTTTGCCCTGCAGCTGTTCCATCGAAGCAAAGCTTCCCGCTTTGTCCGCTTCCACATAGAGGGCGGCCTTTTGGTGAGCGTTTTCGCCGTAGCGCAGTTCCTGTTTTTTAACGAGGGGGACGGTATAATAGGACGGAAAAACGGAAAGGCTTTCGGTTTTAGCCGCGTTTTCTTTATTTTGCCCGGCCGCGGAAACGGAGGAATCAAGCATAAAACGCGCTATCGCCGCATCGTAAGCCGACGTCAAGTTAAACACCTTTGCCGCCAACGCGCGCCGCAAATCAAAATCGACTTCGCCCGTTTCCAAACAAGAACGCACCGCTTCATAGTCGGCAGGGTCGGTCAACACTATTACGTCTTTAAAGTTTTTCGCCGCCGAACGCAGCATGGACGGGCCGCCTATATCGATAAATTCAATCGTTTCGTCAAAGCTAAGGCCTGCCTTAACCTTTTCAAAAAAGGGATAGAGGTTTACACATACAAGGTCTATCGGCGTTATGTTCAATTCGGCAATTGTATCCATGTGAGCCGTATCGGAACGCCGTGCCAAAAGGCCCGCATGAACGGCAGGATGCAGGGTTTTTACCCGGCCGTCCAAACATTCGGGAAATCCCGTTATCGAGCTGACATCCGTTACGGGAAGGCCCTTGTCTTTAAGATAAGAAGCCGTTCCGCCGGTGGAAACGATTTCCCAATCGTGTTGATGTAAAAAGGTACATAAATCGGCAATACCGTTTTTATCGAATACGCTTATAAGAGCTCTTTTTTTCATAGTCCGTCCCGTATAATTGATTTTAGACAAGCCGTATTATATCATAAATCGGGATTTATATAAAGCGGAATAAAAATTTAAAATAAATTCGGCCCTTTATTCACTTGACACTTGTCTTTTTTTCTGTCAGACTGTATAGTGAAATAATGAAACAAAGTCGTACACTTTTTATTTATGTTGTCTTATTTTGTACATTCTGCGCAGGTTTGTCCGCTCAAAATGTACAGACAAATCTTCCGCTTGCCTCTCTTGCGGTTTTTCGGGACGCAATGTACAACAATCCCTTAAATCACGATGAATTGTTACAGCTGTACGAAAAAACAATGCAGGATATCGCCTCTTCGCTTTCGGACTACGACTTATACGTCGCATCGGCACGCTGTGATTATTATATGGGAAGAAGTTACGGCTATGCTCAAAACAAGGAGAAAGCGGGTTTTTATTACGACAGGGCGCTGGAAACGATTCAAAAGGCTTTGAGTATCAAAGAAGGGCCGGAAGCCCTGCTTATACAGGGTGAAAACATATCCCAAAACTGCGCCGTAAAACCCGTATCCTATGCCATGTCAAACGGTTTGAAAGTCGGAAAACTTGCACAACAGGTTATCGATGCGGACCCGAAAAACGGCGCGGCAATGCACTTACTCCATGCCCGCCATGTGTATGCTCCCAGCCCCTTCCACAATCACCGTAAAGGGATAAAAGAAATGAAACGTATTTTGGAAATCCCCGGTATTAAACTTGAAAACGACGACACCTTCAATATAACGAGTGCGATTGCCTATGCGTATATTCAGCTGGAAAAATATAAAGACGCTTTGGAATGGATAGAAAAAGCATTAGCGGTTTATCCTTCAAATTTTTTTGCTCTTGACTTAAAAAAACAAGCGGAAACAAAGGAACAGAGCCTATGACGGCGTTTGTACTTACTGCATTTTACTGGATTCTTATCGGTTTAGGTGCTTATTTTTTCGGTTTGGCGGTTATCAATGCCCTGTGGATGGCCCGTGAAACAAAGGGTGCGGATATAACGGACGGGCCGCTTGTATCCGTTTTGATTCCCGCCCGGAATGAAGAGATTCACATTGAACCCTGTGTAGAATCGCTTATGCACCAAAGCTATAAAAACTATGAGGTTTTGGTTTTGGACGACAACTCCACCGACCGCACACACGAACTTTTGCAAAAACTTCAAAAGATGTACCCCGGCCGGTTACGGGTATTTTCGGGAAAGCCCCTCCCCCCCGATTGGCGGGGAAAGGTCTTTGCGATGAAACAGCTGTGTGCCGAAGCCCGCGGGGAGTTTATGCTTTTTACCGATGCGGATACGGTTCATTCTTCGCGTTCGGTATCCGTCGCCGTTACGAACATGCTTTACCATAAGGTTGATTTTTTATCCGGCTATATTGCCCAAAAAGCAAAAACCTTGGGAGAAAAAATCAGCATTCCCCTGCTGTCTTTATTAAGCGGTTTTATATTGCCGATGTGGGTATGTAAGTGGGGAAAATCGCCTATTCTTGCGGTTGCAATAGGCCAATATATTTGCGTTAAAAAAGATTCCTTCGAAAAATGCGGCGGTTTTGACTTGGTAAAAAACCGTACAACGGAGGATGTTTCTCTTGCCCGCGAAATGAAAGCTCACGGCTACAAAACCGTTTTTTTGGATTTAAAAGAAGCGGCTATGTGCCGTATGTACACTTCATGGAAAAGCTGCATTAACGGCATAAGTAAAAATATCTTTGACTTTATCGGCAAAAACAATATTATTCTTGTATCTGCGGTAATCGGCATTTTGATTTTTTTGGCAATGCCGCCCTTTCTCGCCGTCGGCTTAAGCGTATATGCGGCTGCTTCGGGAAAACCGCTCGGTTTTGAGCTTGCCGCGCTTTGGGTTCACGTACTTTCGGTAGGCGGAACATGGGCCGTTGTGTGTAAAACCCGCCGTATGAGACGCAGATACGCTTTTATATATCCGCTTATGTTTTTAAATCTATTATATATTGCCGTCATTTCATGGTACCGTTCCGTTTTCGGGAAGGGCTATGAATGGAAGGGAAGGATTGTGCACTGATGCCCTACAAAAAAGGCCGCCCCCTCATCGATTCGTCACGGTTTTTCAAAACCGCTTCGACACTCACGTTCTACCCTCTTATGATTGTCGCTTACGGCGTATATTACGCTTTTTACCGCTCGCGCATTACAGGACGTTCCAAATTAAAAGCCTGTAAAAATGCCGTTTTGGTATCGAATCATACTACTTTTTTGGATCCCGTTTTAATGTCGGCAGCCGTTTTCCCCCGCCGTTCCTTTCACACCCTTTTGGAAAGCGTCGTTCTTGTGCCCTGCCTGGGAACCCTGTGCCGTCTTTTAGGCGGCGTACCCGTTCCTCCCGATATACGTTCCATGTTTAATTTACCGAAAGAATGCGCCAAGGGATTGAGCTGGCGGCCCTTTGTACACTTTTATCCCGAAGGCGAGTGCTATATACGCAATCAAGACGTGTTTCCTTTTCATCCGGGAGCCTTTATGGTTGCAGCCGAACTTGATATTCCCGTTATTCCGCTTGCAACGGTTTTTCTTCCCAACAAATCGGGGAAAAAGCCGCTTGTCCGCCTCTATGTTTTGGATCCGGTCTATCCGGACAGCTTTGAGTGTAAAAGCCGCGGCACGGGTAAGGTAAACCTTAAAGCGGTACGCCGTTTTGCCGAACACGTAAGAACCCTTATTCAGGATGAAATAAACAGGCGCGGAGGAAGCCGCCGGTTTTACAAGGGAGCAATGCCCCGGGTCGTCGGAGAAGGCGCCTAAAAGCCGTTTAACGGATATAAGGTTAATTTAAAATAATATTTCCACTATTGCCTTGAATATCATGGGCTTTAAGCTGTAGCTCCAATATACTACAATCTTTTTTATACTTTTGGTCAAGAATAGTTATTCCATCTGTATCTACGTATATTGATTTTGGCTTTATACATTTTATTTTTAGCGTTTGAGTTCCATACATCATAAGAGCTATTACTGTTTTTTTTTCAGCTGACATCACTGAATACACCGTGTATGTTCCGTCATTGATTATATAAAATGGCATTTTATTCGAAGAAATGCAATATTTTAAAACATATTTTTTTCTTTCTAATCTCGGGAGGTATAAAAATGCCGCACCGTATTGTTCAAGATAAGCGGCAATGGGCATATTGTTTATCGATGCCGTACAAATGTGCATTCCTTTTTTTAGAGGAATTTTTAAAACCATATTACCGAGCATATTATTTGTATATGCTTCAAAAGGCATAGCCCTGTTATCAATAGATAAATATTCAGTTTGTGTTTGATCTATATGTGTATATTTTTTATATAGCCATTGTGAGTGCAATTGTTCCGTATTTTTCGCCGGATACCGATCTTCACTTTGCCCCACTGCATTATAATAGTCAATAAAGCTGTGGATAAGTTCTTTTTGCAAAGAACTGTCTTCAGTTAACCAATTTGCCCAATGTGATTCGATAATATCCGATTGTTGTTTTTTCAGCGGTATTGTCGGCAAAGAGGCAAATGCAGGCCATTCATTACCGTAGTTTATTCTGTTTATTACATGTACCCCGTGGTCAAACCCTCCACCATTATTTCCTTGCGGAGGATTAAGTTCTCTAATTGCATCAAAATCCGTATTAGCATATTTTACTCCCTGTTCCGATAAAAATTTTCCAAGGCTAAGCTTGTTGTACGGATTCCACCAGTAGCTATATGCGCAAGGTACAAAACTGCGCGGAAAAGAATGACCGTTTTTTTTTGTTAAACCGTATTGTGCCATAATTTCTTTAAAACAGGCAATATGATTTATTATTTCTCTTTCGGGTATAGGTTTATGACTTTCAATATCATACCACTCGGAGCGTTTTAAATGTCCTTCTGCGTCCCAGTATTCATGTCCGACTCCGTGTAAGCCGAATTCAAGGTAGGCAGCTTGTTTTTTTACATAGTTCATTATTTCTATTTGCTCGTCGTTGACGTTTTTTGTGTTATTCCATTTTGTGCCGAACATGGTTGTTGTAGGATATTTAGCGCATATATTTTCTCTGTCCATTTCACATAAAACAAATAGACCTTGAATACGTACACCTACCGATTTGCCGACTTGAACAAGAACTTTGTAATCGTCGAGTTTCATTTTTCGCTCTACACCCAGACGAAACGGTCCACGTTTTGTTTGTAAATGTATATTGCTGCCATAATTCCATCCCAAATCGTCTACAGCAAAGGCAAAAGCTCGCGGAAAGATAACATTCATTTACATTTCACCTCTATAGGATGCGCCTCCAATTTTTTTGTATATAGTTCTTTAACCGCTTTCATATTCATTTTCTTATTATTATTACCGGTATATGTGCATGCAATAGCTGCGGCTGCCGATGCAAAACGTGCCGCTTCTGAATACGGCAGGTTAAGCTGAATGACGGCGAATAAAAATCCGGCGGCGAAAGCATCTCCCGCACCAGTTGTGTCGACAACAGGAACATCATATGCCGGATATATTTTATTTTCAACAATAACACCTCCGTTACCAAGTTTGATTATTGGCATAGGTGTTTTTGACACAAGAATAGCATATGCTTTTTGTATATCGCGCGTTTTTGTAATGGATAAAGCTTCGTTTTTATTTATAAAGAAATAATCTGTTTTTGCAAGCCAACTGTCCAAATACATCCATTGTTCAGATGGATCCCATTGAGTGTCTATAGATACCGTTTTCCCTTCTTTTTTTATACTTTGCAATAGTTTGTCTATGTGTGGAAAAAAAGAAGGCATTCCGTACGGTCCGGAAATGTGTACATGGGAAAATCGATTTAATGCTTTTAATGCATGCGAGACATTATTAAATGCACTCAATGCCCCTCTATAGGTTACTTGTGAACGTTCTCGTCCGTAGATAAGGTTTACGGTAACTCCTGTTGAGATTTTCTTTCGGCTTTGAAGAAGTGATGTATCAATTCTCAATTGTGAAAGTTCGTTTTTTATAAATCTTCCGTTTTCATCTTCTCCGATAAGACCACACAAACCGGCATTTCCTCCTAAACGTGCAAAAACGGCGGAGGCAAGACAAGTGGATCCCCCCAGCGTTTTTGAAAAATTGGCACAAAAAACTTCACAATCAGTAACAATGGGAGTCTCCAACCCGGAAAAAGAAATATCGATATTGACATCACCTAAAAATAAAACGTTGTGTTTAGTAGTTTTCATATATCGATCTCTTTAAACTGTGGTAAATATGCTTCATTTTTCTTAAACATTTCGCGTGTCATATCACGAATTTCTTCCAAAGACAATACTGCAGAAGTAAGCGGATCGTGTGCAATTGCTTGGTATATCAATTTTGCATCGCCAGTAATGCAAGCAAGAACCGCATTTTCTTCAATTCGGGAAGAAGTGCCGGTTAGCATTACGCACGATGGTGGCAGCGCCCCCACACTGAGCGGATAAAATCCTGAACGGTCGACATACACAGGAACTTCAACACATACATTGTCAGGCAAGTTTGTAATGTAGCCTTTATTTTGTACGTTGCCGTTAAATTTAAACGGATCGCCTCCGGCAAGGGCATTGATAATCCATGCGGCGTATTCTTCTCCTCGTTCGAGTTCTATAGGGCCGTCTTTTGCAAACCATGATTTTGCTTCGTCTTTCCATGTGGCTTCATTTTTTTGATATTCTTTTAAAATATATGCATGTTCTCCCGGGTTCCAATTTGTTCCATGTATACAGTATTTTTCAATTAAATCTTTTCGTTTTCTAAACCAGGGATTATATTCCGAATTATGGCCGCTTGATTCGGTAACGTAGTAATCAAAAGCTTTAAACATTTCGTTACGTACGGGTTCCGCTGCAAGAATTTCGGGTTTTTTCAAAGCTTTTTTTATTAGCGGGTATGCGTCTTTTCCTTTCCATTTGAAATCAAGATACCATGCTTGATGATTTATACCTGCGCAGGTATAATCTATTTCATTATACGGCGCCCCTATCCATTCTGCCAACATTTGTGCCGTTCCTTGGACAGAATGGCAAAGTCCCGTTACGGTAACAGATGAAGTTTTTTGAAGATAATTACACAGCATTGCCATAGGATTTGTATAATTAAGCAAAACCGCATCCGGACAGATTGTTTCCATATCTTTCGCGATTTCTGTCATCGCCGGTGCCGTACGAAGAAAACGAAAAATACCGGAAGGGCCTCGCGTATCGCCAACGCAAATATCTACTCCATATTTTGCGGGAATTTCAATGTCGTAGCGCCAAACATCGGTTGAGCCGGACAAAATAGTACACAAAACGACATCCGCTCCTTCAAGGGCCTCTTTACGGTCAAGTGTTGCACGAACTTGTGCCGGATATTTTCCAAGTTCTATGATGCGCTGTATCGCTTTAAATGAAAACTCCAAACGTTCGGGATCTATATCCATCAAATGAATTAAGGAATCTTCCAACAGTGGAAAGGTCAAAATATCACGAACCAATTCTCGCGTAAACCCTAAACTTCCCGCACCGATAAAAGTAATTTTTTTCATACTACTTCTCCTATTAAAAAACTTATATATAAAATATTTCTTCCGATATGACACAGAATTTGTTTTTTTTCATTATCATTTTAACCCGGTGAGAATGGCACTTTCAATTATTTGTTTTTGAACAAAGAGAAATAATATAAAAATGGGTAATATCGATGTTACCGTACATGCCATTAAAAAACTCCATTGACCGGAGAATTCGGCTTGATATAGTGAAAGGCCGACTGTTAAAGTTGTGTGTTTTCTGTCGCTTGGTAAATAAATGAGTGCTCGTATGAGTTCATTCCAAGAACCGGAAAAAATCAATATCGACAAAGCCGATATTGCCGGCTTTGCCAAGGGTAAATAAATTCTACTGAAGATAAACGGAAGGGGCGCTCCGTCGATACGTGCAGCTTCTGCCAATTCCACAGGTATACTGGTAAAATATTGCCGCATAAAGAATGTTCCGAAAGCTCCTCCCATAAAAGCTGTTATCCAAAGAGGGAGTTTGCTCCCAACCATATGCAGTTTTGAAAAAATAATAAAATTAGGAATTAAGGTTACTTGAGGAGGAATAATAAAAGTTGCGAGCAACAATGCGAAAAGTATCTTTTTCCCACGAAATTTAAAAAGCTCAAATGCGAATCCTGCCATACCACATGTTAGAATTTGTCCAAGGGTTGTCAATGCCGCAATCTCAAAAGAATTGAATACTTGCTGAAACAGATAAGGGGTTGAAATAAATAAACGCTTATAATTCTCCAGTGTTATCGGCGACGGGATTAATGCTTTTGAAAACTGATCTGCCGGCATTTTAAAAGATGTCGATACCATCCAAAGAAAAGGACCGGCACAAACAATAAGATTAAAAGCAAAAAATAATATAAGAAAAAAATTCTTACAGGTTTTGAAATGTTCATTATTCATAAAATACCAACTTTTGTTCGAGATTAAAATAAATAAGCATAAAGATAATTATAACTATTGAAAGAAGGATTGCTTGAGCGCTGGCTAATCCCATGTTAAACCATCGGAACCCATTGCGATAAATGAGATACACCGTCGTTGTCATAATCGATTCACCTTGTGTTCGTCGGGTTAGCATATAGATATATTCAAAGGCTTGCAAGGCGTTAACTGTAGTGATAATGACTTGGAAAAAAATTGCCGGCGATATGCATGGAATGGTAATATGAAGTAATTTTTTTAAAGGGCTTGCTCCGTCAACGGTAGCGGCTTCATAATATGCATGGGGAACGGATTGTAAAGCCGCAAGAAAAATAATCATGCCTTCGCCCAACGCTCCCCATACATTTGCCAATGTTACGGAATACAAAATATGCTCTTTACCCAGCCATACAACGGGTTTAAAACCTAGATATGTAATAAGTCTGTTTAGGAGTCCTTGATCTTTTGCATATATCCACGTAAAAATCATGGCGACAGCAACGGAAGAAGTTAACGAAGGAAAGAAAAATGCTGCCCGCAAAAAGCCCTGTGCACGATGCGTCCTGTTTAAAAGTATGGCAACACATAACGATAAAATTATACAGCTTGGAACATAAAGGCAGGCAAAACGAACCGTATTTATTATGCTGTTAAAGAATTGCGGATCGGTAAAACATTTTTTATAGTTTTCCCATCCAATCCAAATCGGATGATTCACATTATCCCATGCAGTAAAGGAAAGGAATATTGAGGCAGCAAGCGAACCCAGTGTGCCAATTAGCAGGCCGAAGAATGTGGGAAGCAGCATAATAAGAATCCAGTATTTATCATTGCCCATAAGTCTCAGTTTGCCTTTCATAAAACATACACTCCGCTTTTGAACCGGCAGAACGCCGGTTCGATTATTTTTACTGTCCTGCGAGGGTTTCGTCGGCATCCGATACGGCTGTTTTCATAACCGTCTCGATATCATCCGTTTCGTAGATTGCCGCCAAAGCATTACCGAAAGCGTTTGACCATGCATCATAACCTTTAAATACGGGTTTTGGGCGGGCATACTCAAGGGCATCGATAAAAATTTGATGATTTATTTTTACCGCCTGGTTGAGGAAAACATCGCTTTGAGCGATATCTTTGCGGGCGGGAACCGCGAATCCCAATGCGGCCAGCTTTGATTGACCTTCTTCCGACAAAACGTACTTAATCCATTGCCATCCTGCTTCCGGATTTTTACAGTTTTTTGCAATTACAAAACCTGCCGAATTGACACTGGTAGCTCTTCCTGCAGGGCCCTTGGGCATTGGTACTACATCCCATTTGAAGCTGCAAGATGAATAAAGCGGAACAGACCAATGCCCCATCGGTGTCATTGCGGCTTTTCCCGCATAAAATAAATCGCCGCCATATTGTGCTTGTGTATCCATATCGGGAATGGATCTATCGACAGTAATCATTTTTGAGATCAGCCGCCACGGTTCCATATTGTCAGCAATTGTCGTTTTTTTGTAATCCGGACTTAAAATTGTTCCGCCGTAACTCCAAGCCAGGCTGCTCATCAACAGTTCTATATCCCATAGGTCGGGAGCAAATCCCCATTGGGTGTAGTAGCCGTTTGGGTCTTTGATAGTAAGTTTTTTTGCGGCTATACTTAAATCTTCCCATGTCCATGTTTCATCGGGATAAGGCTGTCCCGCCTGATCGAACATATCTTTGTTATAAAATAAAGTGATTGTCTGAAAATCTCGAGGCAGCCCGAAAAACCCTTTATCCGTTTTATATGCATTGAGCGTTATCGGATAAAGCGCATTAAGAACTTCAGTATCCGTATCCAAGAAATTTTGCAAAGAAAATAAAGCTCCTCGTGAATACCAATCCATAAAAAGAGGAGCATCCATTGCAAAAACTTCAGGGGGAGTTCCTGCCGCATACAGGGTGTTGATTTTGTCCCAATATACTGACCATTCCGCTGTTTCAACATCAACTTGAATACCCGTTTTCTCCGTAAAAGACTTAGCGAGTTCTACCCAAACCGATCCTTCCGATTCAGTTCCCCAGTTTAATACTTTGATTTTTTTGTCACTCCCGGTACTTCTTTTACAACCAGTCATCAATCCTATGCTGCATATTAATAAAACACACAGCCCTTTACAAATCTTTTTTTTCATTTTTTCCTCCTTAAAATAATATCTGATGAATATTAATGTTTATATGCCATTTAAACAGAGCTGGGCAAACAGGCTCTTTCATATTTTTTTAATTCCGAATCAATAACGGCTGAAGGAATTTCCCGTATATTTGTACTTGATGAAAAAAATGCAGGTTCTAAATGCGGGATATACTGTGAGATTAACTGTACGGGAATCTTTTTGTGTGAAAGTGATTCCATCAATTTGCGAACGGACGACATCACTATAGGGTTATCCCAATAGTATCGTACTCGGTCTGAATAACCGAACAACATTTCAACACGGTTATCTTCATTATAATAGTCTTTCCACGAGTCTGGAAAGAATTCCATTGTTTTTTCAAGCGTGATAATGAGATCTGGCTTACCGGAATTACCGGATAATTCCATGTCGATATATGCCAGGCCGAATAAGGCTTCACGCATTGCAAAGGTAAGGCCGGGGCCGACTTTTAGAATCGCAACGCCGTCTTCAACCAGCATACGTAAGCATTGTTCCTGTTGATAGTCGGTTGAATGCCCTTCAAACACAAGGGAAGGGTAATCGTGCAGTGCACTCATAAGTTCTTTTGCAGGTTTTCTGCGGTACGGATATACATGCATTGCACCGAATTCTACACCCGGCTGTACAACCGCCGCAATTACTCTGGACCATGCCGCAGTAAGCCTTTTACAGGCAAAAGCTTCTTTATGCAATCGGATTGTTTCGTGAAAATCTTCGGGTTTAGTCGGAATGGGGGCTGTGCTTTTTCCTTGTTCGGCGGTTCCTCCCGGAATAGGAACTTCGGTGCCGATAACGTAAACGGGCGGTGTTTTTAATTTTTTGTTGTGTGCAAACTCTTCTTCCGCCGCTAAACAAAGTTCCGCAGCTCGCTGTGCAGCAATTGCAGGATCCAAGGCTCCTTTAAAATCATCGGCAAGCGGCATGCTTGCATCCAAGTGAATCTTTGAAGCTCCGGCTGCAACAAAAGCTTTTATCATAGTAACAGCTTCTTTCATAGCATCGGCTGCCTTCTTATTACGCCAAGGAAAAGGCCCAAGGTGATCGCCTCCGTATATAAAAAGTTCTTCGCTTACCCCGAAACGTTTGGAACGCTGCCGTAGATTTTCTCCGAAATCTTCAGGAGTCATACCCGTATAACCGCCGTATTGATTTACCTGGTTTGCCGTTGCTTCAATTAAAACCGGATGTTTACTTTTTGCCGCACGCATAAAAGCCGCATCCAAAACGGCCGGATGAGATGAACAAACGGAATAAAGACCGCATGCTTTTTTTGTGTGTTTTGTTTCAATAAGGTTTTTAAAAATATCCATTTTTTCCTCTCTTATTTAGTTGTCATGTATCGTTACGCCTTGTACAACTCGATTAATTACACCGTCCGGAGAAGGGGCGTCCGGTTTCAGGCTGTGTGCTAAAGATATAAAAAAACCTAAAAGCTGTCCGAACAATGTTACGATTACGGAACGAAAATCATCGTTAACGGCAGTACCGCATACAAAAACCTGTATTTTGTCCGCATTTTGGTATTCATTATCCGATATAACAACAATTGTTTTACCCAGTTTTTTAGTACAAATTTCGTTGATTAAATCATCTTCGTATAACTGCCGCTGTTTGTCAGCCGACCTGAAAATAAGGACTAAAGATGTTTTATCTATTGCCGCCATAAAGCCGTGCCTGATTCCTAATAAATCTTCCGCCTTTGCTATAACACTTCCCCCTGATAACTCCTGTATTTTCAAGTGACTTTCCATTGCACCGCCGAAAAACGGTCGTGATGCAACAAAAAATACTCTTTTATGTTTTTTAAGCGATAGGGTATAAGCCAAATCGGCTGTTTGCGGTAAAATCTTCTGAGCAGTTTTTGCCATGCTTTGGACAAGGCTTGCATATTCCGTACGTTTTTCTTTTTGTAAATATGCCAATGCCATGCCCGCTATAACCATGCTCGAAAAAGAAGATGTCATTGCGAGGCTTTTATCATTTGTTTTTTCCGGCAATAGAATTACCAGTCCTTTATCTTTACAATTGTTTATTAACGAAACCAGTTTTCCGTTTTGATTACAAGTAAAGGCAATTTGTTTTACCAACCCCGGGCGCAGTTTTTCGGCAAGCTCTGAAACGGCATTACCCTCAGGACTGTTACCCGATCGTGCAAATGAAACAAGTATAAACGGTACACGCGGAAAACACGATTGAGGATCCATCAGAATTTCAGTTGACGGTATGGCATTAACATAGTTAAATACTTTTTTCAGTGCCGGCTGAATCGAAAGACTTACATAATGAGAACTACCGGCTCCGGAAAGCAATAAGACAGGATCTTTTCCCACAAAGCCCGCTAAGTCTTCAAAGTGTTTTTGTATTATAGTAAGCGTTTCCAACCATCGCTCCGGCTGTCCCATTATCTCTTTAGCCGTATTGGTGTAGCCGAGTTCTTTTTGGATTTTTTGAGGTTTCTCCAACAAAACTTCAATTTCGCTCATTTTATTGCTCATTTTTGACTCCTTTTATGAATATAATACATTATTTTGAGCGTTTGTCAAGTATTTTTTTATTATTATGTGTTTTTTTGTTTATTATAAGCAAAGAAAATGTTATTTATATATACTTTTGTACTTCCTCAATACGATTTTTTTATATATACTATAGTGAAAAGAAGGGTTTTAAAACATTATCTAAAAGGAAAGGGTATGATACGTGAAAAAAGATTTGAAGAAATAAAATTTCAATTGCTGAAAAACGGCATAGTTGATGCCGATGAAATATGTTCTTTGTTGAATGTATCGCGAGCAACTGTACGGCGTGACCTTCATACACTTGAGATGGAGGGTGTTCTAAAAAGAATTCACGGCGGCGCCGTGACGATTTCATCTGAAAAAGAACAACCATTTTTTTCAAAAATTTCTATCTCTGAAAAAGAGAAAAGAGAAATAGGAATAACTACTGCAGCTCTTATTCCTGAAGGTTCCGTTATAGGCTGTACAGGAGGAACTACTGTAATGAATGTTGTTCAGGCTATAAAAGAAAAAAAAATATCAATAGTAACAAATGCCATTAATATAGCAATGGAACTTGTTTCTTCAAATATATCTGATGTGATTGTAACCGGCGGTACTTTACGTCCGCGTTCATATGAATTGATCGGATATGCGGCCGATGAAATGATAGCCAAATTTCATCTTGATATAGCACTCATAGGAATTGACGGTATATCTATTACACAGGGGATTTCGACTTACACTATTGCAGAAGCACATACAGCGTCGTTATACATAAATCATGCAAAGGAAACCTGGGTCGTTGCAGATCATACAAAGATCGGAAAAGTTGCCCCTGCTTTGATTACTCCTTTATCAAACATCAATACTCTTATTACGGATAGAGGTGTATCGGATTCCCAAAAAGAAGCTCTTGAACAAACCGGTTTGAGAGTTATTGTTGCGGAGTATGATTAGAAACTGTTATGATAAAGCCAACTCAGGGAATCGAACCCTGTACCTGCTCATTACGAATGAGCTGCTCTGCCAAGTGAGCTAAGTTGGCGAATTCTAAAACGCAAGACGGCACGGAAACCGGCCTCAACGATTTATACTTGAAAGACCATTATAACGGAAAACGGCAGTCGGGTCAAGCACAAGAATGTACATGACGCATAGACAACAGGCGTCATAGACGGCTGCCGTTTTTTCGGCTATACTGGCTTTATGAGTAAATCAGCTGTAGTTGCAATAATCGGCAGGCCCTCCGCCGGAAAATCCAGTTTTTTAAATGCCGCAGGAAAAGAAAAAATTTCCATCGTGTCGCCCTGGCCGCAGACAACACGCAAAGCCGTGCGCGGCATCGTAAACCGTCCGGAAGGACAGCTTATTTTTATCGACACACCCGGCTATCATAAATCCGACAAAAAATTAAACCTCAAGCTTAAAAGCATAGCCGAAGAAAATTTGGAAGACGCCGACATTCTCTTGTACGTGTTGGATTCGACCCGCGAAGCCGGAAGCGAAGAAGAACTCATCGCTTCCCTTTTAGTCCCCTTTGCTTCAAAACTGGTCATTGCGGTAAATAAAATCGACAGCCCGGATGCAAAAAGCGGCTTATGCAGGCTTTTCGCCGCACGACAATTCCCGGCCGTGGACGCGGGAAGAATTTTCGATATTTCGGCAAAAACCGGCGAAGGAATCGACGCGGTATTGTCGGCCCTCTATGCCCTTGCCCCCGAAGGAGAAGCGCTCTATCCCGAAGAATACTACACCGATCAGGAAGTCGATTTCCGCATTGCCGAAGTTATCCGCGAACAGGCGGTCAACCGTCTGCGCGACGAACTGCCGCACGCCGTGTATGTGGAAATCGCCGATATGGAAAGCCGTAAAGACGGTAAAGAACTGTGGGTACGCGCTTTTTTGGTTGTGGAGCGCGAAAGTCAAAAGGGCATGGTTATCGGTAAAGGAGCTTCTTTAATCAAAAGTATCCGCGTCGAATCTATAAAGGCTTTGCGCCGCATCTTCGATTACCGTATCGACTTGGACTTGCAGGTGAAGGTAAACAAAAACTGGCGCCAAAAAGACGCCGTGCTGACGAGGATATTGAAGTAGGGCATATGGAAATCAATACAAAAAAAACTGATTATTGGCGTATTGTTTTTGTCGCTTCCGCCTTGGGGGCCGCCTCGGTTTTATCAAAATCGGCGGCAAGCGGTTTTTCTTTAAAAATAAGTCCTGCCGTTTTGACAGTTCTTTTCGCCGCAGTATGCGGTTCGGCGGGTGCGGGAATATACGCAATTGTAAAAAATAAAAAAATACTTTTTAAAGTCATCGCATACGTTTGCGAATTGGCACTTATATTTGCAGCCGTTTTATTTTTAACAAAATTATCCTCCGATAAATATATCGTAAAAAAAGAGTGGAAAGTTGTACAAAACGGGGAAATGAGTTTTGCCTATCCCGGTGAGTTTGTTGAATTAAAAACCGATACCGGTTTTGATAATGTACACGTGCAAATGTTCTATGACGGAAAAAAAGACCGCTTGGCATTTAACGGTATTCTTGATTTTGAAAACGAAACGCTGCTGCCCGAAGATTCTCTTTCTGCAGCGATTCTCAACCCGCTTGAAAATCTCGGTGCTTCAAATATCGAATGGTTCGATACGGAATTCTATGAAAATGCGGTGGAATCGAAAGTACGATATACGACCGGAAAAACCGACAGAATCGGATACGGCTTTTTATATCATCGGGAAAAACACTACGAATTTTGCATTTTTCTTCCGCACACAAAAAATTTTTCCGCCGATTTTTTAGAGAAAATCCGCACAAGCATCCGGCTTCCGATACGGAATTCATCAATTACTGAAGGAGACTAACTGTGAACGGTAAGCGCGCCCTCGCTTTTTTTATCGATTTTTTAATAACGGCAATCATACAGAATTTTTTGTTTATGCATTTTATTATCTATCCGCTGGTAAAAGGAATTACGCAGCCGGCTGAAAATATTTTTTTTAAGGCACTGTTAATTACCTATACTTCGGTTTGCTATTTGATTTTTCGCGATCTGCCCAAAGACGGCGGTATCGGAAAACATATTGCAAAGTTACAAATCATTTGTGCGGCTACCCAAGATGCGGCGCCGCTTTCCAAACGGCTGCTGCGCAATGTTTTTTGGGTTTTCGGCCCGCTTGAATTGTTTATATACGCGGTTACAGGTAAAAAGCTCGGCGACCGCATAGCCGGTACGGACATTGCGCTTAAGTAAAGCCGTTCCGAAATATAAAAGGCAGGTATCGATCCGAATATGCGATTAAAAAAAACTATTGTGTTTTAGCAGCGCTGATTTTTGTTTTTGCAGGATTGATCCTCTTTTCAGTCCTCTATGTAAAAAATAATAATCAAATCCGCCTGTATGCCGTAGGCAGGATAGCGGATTACAACATCTATGCAGTTAACGGCAATTATGTTGCAGCGGCTTTTTCCGGCAGCGGCTCTTGGCTTTCCGGGGGAATAATACACCAAGATAATTTTCCGTATTCGGAACATATGCAAGCGGTACATATAACGGAGTTATTGGAAAATAAAGCAGCCTACCTATTCTCTGCACGAAGCTATAATGAAGGAGATTTGTGTATCGGGAATTACGACTTTGACGACCATATCGAAATCTTTTGTTTTGAAATAGGCGGAACAAGTCTTGAGCTGCCCGTTGAAATTACGAAAACGGGTCTTGTCCGTAAACAAAATATGTGGGAGAATATTATCACCGTGCCGCTTATAGCGTTGAATATGTTTCCCCTCTTTATACTTGCAGTTATTACACTTGTATCTATGGCCGCGTTTTGTATATTATTGATTGTAGAGGTATATAAAAAATGGCGGTAATGTCGGTACGGATGAACAAAGAAGAAGAAAAAATGATGAACTATTTATCCTCTTATTTTGAAGAAGAAAAATCGGCAATAATAAAGCGGTCTTTACAGGAAATGTACGAGGATATTATCGACAACAAAGTGATTGAGCGCTTTGAAAAAGAAGCACATACATTTGTAAGCGCGGAAGATATACTCAAAACATTTTAATTGACTTCGCCCGAAAGCCGCTTTATACTGTATGTGAGGCCATTATGAATAAAGCCGTATGTACATTTATATTGTGTATCACACTGTCGGCATCTTCGTTTTTATGTGCACAAACGCGGGTTGCCGAACATCAATATCAGCCGGGCGATCCCTATTACGGAATTATCGAAAAAGAAGTTTCCGTATTTGAAAAAGAAATCCGCACTTCTTCCGTTTTTTATTTTACCGAAGAAGCTGTAAAAAAAGACGGTAAAATCAGTCAATCCCAAATGTACGAAAACGGTAAGGTAAAAAAATATATTATCGATTTTACCGACGACTATACAAAGGAGTGGGGTATACGCTTGGTTGAAGAGCTGGTTAATGAGTCCGGCGAACACGAAGCTGTTTCGTATACGTTTTATGACGGAACGGTGTATGATTTTACCGGAAGAGGCATTGAAATCATTAAAAAATTTATACCCAGGCTGATACTGCCGCTTAACCGAAATCCCGATTTTCCGAAAACCGCGGATCCCGAAAATCCGGTTTTTTATTTTGATACACGCGGTATACACGGCAGTACCTTAGTGAGTTCCGTTAAAAAAATAGAAAAACCTGTAAGTGCGCAAGAAAAACTGTTTTTAAAAAGATGGATGGAACATCGGCAGTTTGACGATCTTTCGGGTTTGTACAACACAAAGGTACAAGTGTCGGAAAACGGCGTTCCGATTATACTTTTTGTTCAGGATGCCGTTTTGGAGGACTTTTTAACACAAAAAAAAGCCCTTATATCGTATTATCATTTGGGAGCCCTCGATAATATGCCCGTCAATATAATGATCGGTTATTATTGATTATTGAAGAAAAACCGAGCTCCTCCGGAAAAGAAGCGGCTTTAAACTCTTTTTCATCGCATATTTTTTCAAACCTCTGTATGTTTTTTTATAAATTTGGTATACTCAATCAGATACACACATCGATAACATAAGGAAAAGTCATGTATAAAATTATTGAAAAACGACAGCTTTCCGCGGACGTATTTTACGCACGGGTAGAAGCTCCGGATATTGCAAAAAACCGCAAAGCCGGACAGTTCGTCCTCGTTCAGCTCGACACCGATTTTGCCGAGCGTGTTCCCCTTACGATTGCGGATGCAGACGCCGAAAAAGGCTGGATTGCCCTCGTATTCCAGGCGGTCGGAGCGACCACCATAAAAATGTCCCGTCTTCATGAAGGCGATGAACTGGGCGCAATTTTGGGCCCTCTGGGAAACCCTACGCACATAGAAAAAAAAGGCCATGTCGTCTGTGTCGGAGGCGGTATCGGAGTTGCCCCGCTTCACCCGATTGTACAGGCTCATAAGGCTGCGGGCAACCGTGTTACCGTTATTATGGGAGCTCGGAACAAAGACCTGATTATTTTTGAAAAAGAAATGCGCGAGCTTGCCGACGAAATTCATATTATGACCGACGACGGGAGTGCAGGAACCAAAGGCTTGGTAACCGACCCTTTAAAAACCCTCTGCTCTCAAAATCCGAAGCCCGATGAGGTTGTCGCCATCGGTCCTCCGATAATGATGAAATTCTGCGCCCTTACCGCAAAGGAATTCGAAGTCCCCATTACCGTTTCTCTTAATACAATCATGATTGACGGAACGGGCATGTGCGGAGGCTGCCGCGTAAATATCGGCGGCAAAACAAAGTTTGTCTGCGTAGACGGCCCCGAATTCGACGGTCATTTGGTCGACTGGGATAATATGATGCTGCGCATGAGGGCCTTTAAGCCCCGCGAAACCGAGCAGGCCCACGCATGCCGTATGGAAGCCGCAGCCGATGCAAAGGCCGAAAAAGGAGCAAACGTATGAGTTCATACATAGAAGCATCAATTCTTCACGCCGAAGCGGAAAAAGAATACAAGGTTTTAAAAGAAAAACTCGCAAATGCTCCCCTTACTCCGAAAGACAGAACCGCAATTCCCCTGCAGGAAATGCCCTGCGGAGAGCCGAAAAAGCGCGCGCGTGAAATGAGCGAAGTCGCCCTGGGTTACACAAAAGAGCAGGCCATTGTCGAAGCAAACCGCTGCCTTCAGTGTAAAAACGCGCCCTGCGTTACCGGCTGTCCGGTTGCCGTTCCCATTCCTCAGTTTTTGGCGGAGGCGGGAAAGGGCGAGTTTAAAAAAGCGGTTGATATTATAAAAAAAACAAACCTTTTACCCGCAATTTGCGGCCGCGTATGCCCGCAGGAAAAACAGTGTCAAAGCTTTTGTACGGTAGGTAAAATGTACAAGGACGCGGAAAAAGCGGTTGCAATCGGCCGCCTCGAACGCTTTGTCGCCGACTACGAGCGCGAAAACGGTTTGCAAAACGCGCCCGAAATTCCGGGCGAAACGGGTAAAAAGGTTGCCGTTATCGGTTCGGGTCCCGCAGGGCTCACCGTTGCCGCGGATGTGCGCCGCGCAGGGCATGCCGTTACCGTTTTTGAAGCCTTCCATAAAGAGGGCGGCGTTATGGTATACGGTATTCCCGAATTCCGCCTTCCCAAATCAATCGTTGCCGCCGAAGTTAATATGCTCAAAAAAATGGGCGTTGAATTCCGCACAAACTTTTTAGTCGGCAGAACGGGCACCCTCCCCCAGCTTTTGGAAGAAAAAGGCTATGACGCCGCCTTTATCGGAACGGGGGCGGGCTTACCCAAATTTATGAATATCGAAGGCGAAAACCTTATCGGCGTATTCAGCGCAAACGAGTATTTAACGCGCGCCAATCTGATGAAAGCTTACGACACCGCCCATGCGGATACCCCCCTCTATGAGGCAAAGCACGTCTGTGTTGCAGGAGGCGGAAACGTCGCCATGGATGCCGCACGCATGGCCCTGCGATTGGGAGCCGAAAGCGTTACTATCGTATACCGCCGTACCCGAAACGAAATGCCCGCCCGCCGCGAAGAAATCGCCCACGCCGAAGAAGAAGGCGTTATATTCAGATTTTTGGAAAATCCGGTAAAAGTTTTAGGCGACGAAGAGGGGCGCGTATGCGGCTTGCGCCTTCTTTCCTATGAACTGGGAGAACCGGACACTTCGGGAAGAAGGCGCCCCGTTGCGGTAGAAGGAAGCGAACACGATATTCCCTGCGACGCCCTCATTGTCGCCCTCGGTAACGGTTCAAACCCGCTTATGGAAAAAACCACCCCCGGCTTGGAAGCGGACGAAAAAGGGCATATCAAAACCGACGAAGAAGGGCGCACCTCTTATCCGGCCGTCTGGGCGGGAGGAGACATCGTATTGGGAGCCGCAACCGTCATCCTCGCTATGGGAGAAGGAAGAAAGGCCGCCGCAAGCATAAACAGATACTTAGCGGCAAAAACCTGAGCTTCGAGCGGACACCCTGATGAAAAAGTTTTGTTCGGTTTTCATTATTTTAACAGGCGGTGCCCTGCTCTATGCCCATCCCCACGTCGCGATTACTTCATCGGTAAACTTTGTGTGGGAAGGCAAAAAACTGCAGGGCGCCTATATCGAATGGGTCTTCGACAGGTTTTTCAGTGCCGATATTATAAACTGGCTCGATGCCGACAAAGACGGAAAATTCAACAATGCCGAAAACGAACAGATATACAATAACGCCTTTATCAATTTGCGCCATTACAACTACTATACCTTTATCCGTCAGGGAAAAAACCGCACAAGCCCCTCGGAGGTAAGCCGATTTAAAGCAAGCCAACACAAGGGCATTATGACTTACCGCTTTTATGTCGATTTATCGGCTTATACCGGAAATGAGCTGTATCTTGCCGTCTACGATTACACGTATTTTTGCGATATAAGCTACGCGGAAAAAAAAGGCGTTCTCTTAACCTACGACCGCTCTCTGGTTAATCCCTCCTTTGATATTAAAGAAAACCGCGATTATCCGGTTTTTTACGATCCGTTCAGCCCCGCAAGCGATACCAGCATTTATGACAAATGGAAACCGGGACTGCAAACCTATTATCCGCGAGAAATTCGCATTACGTGGTAGATTCCTGAAATACCGCCCGATAAAAAAATGCGGCTTTTTTATAAGTTTACAGCGCGGGAATATACGGATTCCAACCTTGTCAAATAGGGTATAAAATGCTACACTTATTAAAATCATTCGGTTTGCAATCCTTAGAAAGGCGGTTTATGTATGAGTGATGAATTAGCTCCCGAGATTGCGGCATTGCTTGCGGATGCGGCTATCGGTTTTGACGAAGAAGCCGATGACGAACAGAACCCGGAAGCGGTTGCCGTCGATCCTTCTTCATTAAAACCTGCGGCTCCCTGGGCCCCCGTCAACTTACTTATTAAGCAATTTCAACCGGTAGAGCGTTTTTTTTCCGATACGTATACAACCGATGTCTTTAATAACACCGCATACTATAAAACGGCCCTGTCGGGTGAAGAGGAAAGCGCCCAACGGCTTCACAACGTATTATCCAAATATTTGAACTGTCAGGATCCGAAAGACCGCACGGTTTTCCGCCAGCAGATTGTAACCGCTTATTGGGAATTCGTACGCTCCCTTGCACCCAAAATGGCACGTAAATCCACTTCCGACATAAAAAAAATGGTACTGCGGTACGGCGTTGTCCTGCCGTCCTTATTTACAAGCGAGCAAAAGGATATGTTTTCAAAGGCGATTATCGAAAACGTTTCCAATGAGCCTGTTTATTACCTTGACGAATGGTTTCGCGACATCGCTTCAGGCCGTATTAAAATTTCCGCAACCGATGAAGCCCCCACCCGAAAAAAAGCGGCTGCGGCCGGAAGCCCTGAAGAAGCCGCACGTCTTATGCAGCTAAAGACTAAAAATGCGGGTAAACTGCAATCTGCCGAAAACTTTTTGACGATGAAAGAAAGCGAGCGTGCAATGCTTGAAGCGGAAATCCGTTCGCGTATCGAAATCGTTTTTGACCACCCGCCGATTATAGGTTCCGAGCCTCATAAGCAGCCCCTTTCGGAAATGCAAAAAAAGATTGTAACCGAAATAAACGAAAAACTGCGCTCCTTTCTTAAAAACGATAAAGAATTGACCGCTTATGCAGCCGAATTCGCCGAAGCAAAAGAAATATGCAATTCCCTCGAACAAAAAATTGCCTCCGGCCCCGAACACCCCCTTGAAGTCAGTTCTTCGGAAATAGAAACCGAGGTTATGACGGTTCGCCAGATGGCAAAGATGACTGTCGGCAGACAGGGCAATCAGTTTCCTATTTTTACGCGGGAATTTTTCCACTGTCTTCCCAAAGAAACGGGATTCCGTGAAAACGTTATCGATATCATGACATGGATTGAATCCGTAGATCCGACAGCCTTTTGCCGTGTACACAAAAACGTTTTAAACCGTATTATTCCCTTTGTCATTTTAATTCCGACCTACGGTGAATTCGGTTTTTGCTGGGAACCCTTTGACCGCTATAACCGCATTACAAGCCGCGGCCGGATCGTTATTCCCATGTATGCTAAAAGCTTGCGGGCAGCCCTTCTTATGGCGGTTGCGGATTTGCGCTGGCAGGTGGCAAAAGAAAAAGCCTCATATTATTGGATGGAAGAAGGCCTTACGGGACAATACTACCAATGGTTTATTTCCGAAAAATTAAAGGGTGATATAAAGGATTACTTTATTAAAGACTATCTTTTGTGGATGACAAAGGAAAGCGAGGGCGTACAGCGCCTTGAAAAAGAAATCCGCGGCATTTTTTGGCGGCACATGCCCTTTGCCCAAGACGTAAAAGAAAAATTGCGTACACGCAGTCTTGTTTACCAGGAATTGTATCAAAGAGACTTGAACCGCGCAATGTCCGACGGCTATTAAAATACGCAAACGGAAGGAGGGTGTTAATCCAAGGGACTCCGTCTTCCTCTCGGGCGAAAAAGGGGATCCATTTTTTCTTCCAAATTGAATTTTTTCACAATAAATTTTACGGCTTTTTGATAAATCAGTATGCCTGCAACAAGGGCCGCAATAAATAAAAAAGGCAGGGCCGTCCCCAGCTTTTCTTTAAATAAAAAGCCGCCGCCGATTGTAAATAAAATCAAAAGAGCTAAAATCAATACGATATTGGCGAGGGTAGCAACTAAAAGAAATACGAGGGTGGTTTGTTTTTTAGTCATGTGATTCTTCCCGTTCGGAGTTTTTTGTTTTTACCTTCCATCCGTTAACAGGGATAATCCCAGAGGCAATAAACGAAATCAAAAGCAAAAAGCCGCAAATAACAACCGACATATCGGCAATATTAAAAGTAGGCCAGCGCTCATAACCTAATATGCCGAAGAATTTAACGTCTATAAAGTCGATAACACCTTCAGGTCTGAAAAAGCGGTCTGTTAAATTACCGAGACCTCCGCCGACAATGCCGCAGACAGTCCAGCGCTGGAAACGGGTAAAATCATCCGATCTGAAATATAAAACCATAATAACCACAAGTACGATAAGCGGCACAACGGCAAAGGCAATGCGCCTTACCGGAAGCGGCAAACCTACCCCGATACTGAACGCAACGCCGGGATTATGAACATGAATAAAGCGCAATATGCCGTCAAAAAATTCAACCCCGATTGTATAAGGGGGAATACTGCGCACGACAATGTATTTTGTAAGCTGATCCGCCGCAATAACCGCAAGAGTTAAAATCAGGGGCAGCAGTTTTGCTTTTAGCGGATTTGATTCTTTTAGATGCACGGGAACGATTTCTTCCACACCGGCTCCTTGTAATGTTCGTATTAAAAGTAATATTCGTACTAAAAAGCGGGCTGCAAAAAAGCCGTTTTGATACAGTCCGTTCCTTTCAATTATAGCGTATTTGGGTAAAAACGGCTAGTCCGGGATATAAAATTTATAAACCGGTCGGTACATCGATAAAAACGGTTTCAATACCCCAATCTTTTTTTACCTTTTCGGCGGTAAGATTTACGCCGACCGTTTCGGTTTGATAGTGGCCGCCCGCAATAAGATTGATACCGTTTTCCAAGGCTTCGTGGTACTGTTCGTGTCCTATCTCTCCGGTGATAAAAATATCCATATTTTGTTGAACGGCTTGACTCAGATCGCCTCCGGCACCGCCTGAAATAATTGCGGCGGTTTTTATCGCTTTTTTGCCGAAGGGTAAAACGCTCAGCGGCTTTTCGCCCTGCGGAAAAAGCCGGCGTAAAACCTCATCCAAATCCGCCGCTTCGGCAAATTCTCCCCTTACCCCGATAGTCATACCCTTCCAAAGCCCGAAGCGTTCAAGATTCTGCAGCCCCAAGCGGCGCGCCAAACCGTAGTTGTTTCCGACTTCTTCATTTGCATCGAGGGGGAGATGACAGGCGTACAGAGCCATATCCGCTTCGATACAGGCGCGTATGCGCCGGTAATGGGCACCGGTAATAACCTGTTCGCGCGACCAAAACAAACCGTGATGCACAAAAAGCATATCGGCCTTTAGATGAGCGGCGCGTCTCACCGTTTCTTCGCATGCATCGACGGCAAAGGCTATTTTTCGAATGTGCTTGGTATCGGGTTCGGCATTTTGTATTTGAATACCGTTTTGAGACGGATCCTGTGCGTAGTCTTCCATAAGCAAAAAAGAGCGCAAGCGTAAATCGAGTTCATGTAAGGTCATTTTATTCCCTCCATATATGAGTATAGGGCTTCGGCAAAATGTCCGTAACTTTTTTTCTCCCGTTCTTCATTCTGCAAAGCAAAAAAACGCCGCACCGTACCGCCGAATGAAGAACCTGTTCGCCCCCGTTCGGTTTTATAAAACATAAAAAACGCATCGAGCGGCTGCACAGAAAAAAGGTCGCCTGTTCCGCGTTTGTAATACGGAAGTCCTGCGGACGAATCGAATACACCGAGCACAAAGAGCGGATATTTTTTTTGCAGCGCATAGGCCGTTTGCAACGAATCGCCTTCCGCCGCGATAATAAGGGATTGGGCAAAATCTCCCGCGAGTACAAGAAGGCTTTCCGCTTCACGCCGTCTTTGCTCAATCAGTTTTTGTCTTATCTCCTGCGAAAACGTTTCGTTTGCATGTACAAGATGATGTAAAAAAAAGCGCTTTGTGCTGCCGTATCTTAAAAGCAGGGAAGAGAACCCTCGAATACCGCCGGCAATGCCGCCGTCATCGACGTAAAAATCGCCCGTAAACACGCTTATACCTTTTTGTGTACAGGCGCTTAAACGTACTTGAGAATCTTCGGCAGTTGTGTACGTATCGGGTAAAAAGACGACAAGGGGCCTATCCTGAACGGACTTGCCGCTGTCGCAGTTCCCGTATCTATAGGTTACAAGATTTATCCGCCTGAATAACCCGTAGCCGGCCGTAAAACCGTGCGTAAAAGAGCCCGTATACACCGTCCGCTCGGGATACAGGGAGGGGACAGAAGGGCGAAAGAAAAAAAATACAACAAGGGTGCAGACTATCAGAAGCGTTTCGACGGCGGCGGCAATACGGAAAGCAAGGCTGTAATAATCGACATAGAGCCTGCTTCCGAAACGCTGCAAGGCGCGCATATTCGTAAGCAGTACCAAAATCGAAAAAGCGCCCGTTATAATGCGGCTCCACGACAATCCGTATACAACAATCAATACAATCGACAGCACAATGCAAAGCGGCGAAACCATAACGATAGAGTCCGCGTACTTTTGTTTTTTAAACAAGGGACGGGTTAAAACCGGAATCAGCAAAAGTAATACAAAAATTTCACCGATAAAGGCTTCGGAAAATCCAAACATTTATATATAATAAATCAAAAGAAAAAATAGTACAACCGATACAAAGCAGCTTTTGGAGTATATCGGACTCGAACCGACCACCTATTGATTGCGAACCAATCGCTCTACCAGATGAGCTAATACCCCATATATTTTACAGTATATCCGATTTTCGGATTTATGACAAGTACGCTGTCCGTACTCACAACAATTAGCACACAAGAGCCCAATTTCTAAAAAATATTTTATAGCCGCCCTTATTCCATAAGGTTAAAAATTCTACCATGGAAGCTCTTTTTTTTGCTTCTGGGTATCCTATTTCCTTGTGAGTTTATACAGTACACGGATTTTTAACTACCGCCGTATTTACAAAAAAGTAAAATCATCTTAAAATGAATAGCGGAGAAAAAATAGATATGAATGATTCGCTGCAAACTTTTTTTTCGCTGAAAAAATTACGGCTTATGCTTGTTATTTCGGTGTTGCTGCTTGCGATAAGTGTGCTTATACACATTTTGTCTTTGCGCGGCACTTTGCCGGCACACTATGTAAGCCGCTTTCCCGTTTTTCTGTTACACATCGGCATTTTTCCCCTGTTTTTTCCCCTCGTTTATCTCAACAGGGGTAATAACGGCGGATATTTCGGTGTCCTGTTTATGCATCCTTGTTTTATCTTAAAGGCGGTTTATGTTATAGTTGAACTGTACGTTTTTATTGTCATCTTCCTCTTTTTTAACAAAACCATGCATTTTGTGAACATTGACCTTAACCTTAGCGTGCACATTAATGAACTGAGCTTTTTCAGTGCGGTGTGGTGCGGCTTTTATGCGACAATCCCAAACGGGCTGTCCGTTCTTATTGAAAGAAAAAAACAATACGCTTAAACACCGCATTATTTTCGGAAATCAGGGGGATTGCTCCAAACCTAAGCTAATGATTGTTTCCGGTTAAACCGGGTTTATCGCGTATATTTGGATTCTCTAAAACAACAAAGTTTCCTCTGCATTTTACTGTATGCCATGTTTTGTCCCCGCTGATATGCTTCCGCCGCATAGTCAATTGTTACGGTTTGTGTATAATGCCGAATCAACAACCCCGACGCAGAGCGTCGGGGTACAATGCTCAATGTTTCGCATTGTATGTTCTCATAAGGTGTTTGCAGCCGGTTTTTTCATTCCTCTTTTTTCTGCCTCTTACTCCGTAAATTTTATATGCAATTCGTCAAGCTGTTTGGAATCTACTTCGGAGGGACATTCGTCCATAGGGCTGACGGCAAAGGTGTTTTTCGGGAAGGCGATAACTTCTTTTATCGAAGACTCTTTGCACATAAGCATAACCAAGCGGTCGAGGCCGGGAGCTATACCGCCGTGGGGAGGAGCGCCGTATTTAAAGGCTTCGGTTAAAAAGCCGAATTTCTTTTGGCCTTCTTCTTCGTTAAAGCCGACAATTTTGAAAATCCGCTTTTGCAGTTCCGGGTCATGAATACGGATTGAACCGGAGGCAAGCTCGTAACCGTTTAAAACCAAATCGTAGAGATCGCCCTTTACGCTCGCAGGATCGCTTTCAAGGGTTGCGTGGTATTGTTCCTGCGGCATACTGAACATGTGGTGGGCGGCGTCCCACTTTTGCTCGTCCTCGTTCCGTTCAAAGAGGGGAAAATCGATAATCCATGCAAAGGCAAACTCATCCGGATTTGCAAGATTCAAATCTTTCCCCAAACGCGAGCGCACCGCACCGAGTGCGGTACAAGCGGTTTTATATTGAGCATCGGCGGCAAAAAGCAGCAAGTCTCCCGCTTGAGCGCCGAGTTTTTTGATAATCTCCGCTTCGTTTCCCGCAAAGAATTTGGAAATGCCGCCTTCAAGGCTTGTACCGGATGTAACCTTCATCCAGGCAAGCCCCTTAGCCTTATAGATTTTTGCAACCGCTTCGAGTTCTTCTATGCGTTTTCGGCTGTACTGTTCGGCTTGACCGGGCACAACCAATGCCTTAACGGTTCCCGACGGAAGCGCGTCTTTAAAAACCTGAAAACTGCCCATATCGGCCATAAAGGAAGCATCCTGTATTTTCATATCGAAGCGTAAATCCGGCTTGTCGGTTCCGTACAAATCGATTGCGTCATCGTAAGCTATGCGCGTAAAGCGGGCGGGAAGCTCGATATTCAGCGTTTCTTTAAAAACCGCTCCCATCAAACCTTCGGTTATACTTAAAACGTCGTCGCGCGACACAAAGCTCATTTCCATATCGATTTGGGTAAATTCGGGCTGACGGTCGCCGCGGGCATCTTCGTCGCGGTAACAGCGCGCTATCTGAAAATAGCGGTCAAAGCCGGAAACCATGAGAATCTGCTTATACAGCTGCGGCGATTGGGGAAGCGCATAGAATTTTCCCGGATACAGGCGGGAGGGAACCAAATAGTCGCGCGCACCTTCCGGGGTCGATTTTATAAAGGTCGGCGTTTCAAGCTCGTAAAATCCGTGAGAAGAAAGATAGTTTCTGACCGCGAGGCACACCTTGTGGCGCAGCGCCAAGTGATGCTGCATTTGAGCGCGGCGTAAATCCAAATAGCGGTATTTAAGGCGCAAATCTTCATTCGGAATAACGGGAGTGCCGTCCTTTTGCACTTCGTCAATCATAAAGGGAAGCACTTCGCTTTTTGAAAGCACAATGACTTTTTGCGCAAGCACTTCGATTTCTCCCGTCGGCATCTCCGGATTTATCATCGAATCGGGGCGCGCTCTGACACGTCCTTCAACGGCAATGCAGAATTCCATATGCAAATCTTTTGCGCTCGAGTGCAATTCTGAAGGAGAATCGGCGTCCACGACAACTTGGGTAATACCGTATCTGTCGCGCAAATTGATAAAGGTAATACCGCCGTGTTCGCGGATGCGGTGTATCCAGCCGTTTAATGTAACCGTTTTTTCGGCATCGCTTTTGCGTAAATCGCCGCACGTGCAGCTTCGTTTAAATGCTTCCATAATGCCCTATAATAACGCTATTAAGACGGATATGCAAGCACAAATGTTTTATACCGTTATGCCAAACAGTTCGTGCCGCAAATTAATGCCCGTTTTTTTAAATACCGTTGTAAGATGGCGTTTTACCGTTACGACCGAAATACACAGTTCGTCGGCTATCTGTGCATTTGTTAAACCTTTTGCCGCAAGCCGGACAACTTCAATTTCTCTATTGCTTAAAAGTTCCGGCCGCAATTCAGCGATACGGTCTTTTTTTTCTCCGTTTCCGCTGCAGTTTGTTTTTTGCATTACAAACTGACGTAAAACAAGACGGACAATGATTCCGTACACAAGCGCTCTAAAATTGGTAAACACCGTTACGCTAAAACGCAAAAAGGAAACATTAAACGGTAAACCGCCCATACCCTTTTCCAATGTATACATAAGGGCTAAAAGTTTTACACTCGTTACAAAACCGCCGGCATAAAAAGCGCTTTTATACAGTGCATATAAGAATTTTTCTTTACGGAACATTCCCGGTAAAATAAAAATCGAAATAACCGCCGCATATAAAAATAAATCGGTAACCATAAGCTATTCTATGCGGCCCTGCTTTTCGATTCCCGCCTCAAATGCCAAAAACGTAAAGTTTATTATTACGGCATAAAAAACCGGCAGCACTGCGGCATACATAACCGTACCGAGATATTTTTTATCCGCAAGATTATTTAAAGCTGCCATACACGCAATGGCCGTACTTAAAAAGGCAAACAGTAAAACCGTAATTCTTGTTGTCTTAAAAGCATTTTGATACAATTTTTTCTCGGTGTAGCCGGTTTCGCCGTTGCTCAAAGGAGCAAAGACCGGCCGGACGCCTCTGTAAACACCAGAAATTAAAAGAAGGACAATGCTGCCTACGCATAAAAACAGGATTGCGGGGAAATCTGCAAAGTCGGTAATGTTCGATTTTGAACGGTCGATAAAACCCGCCAAAGAAATTCCCCATCCGCAGCAAATTAAAAAACCGATAAACAGCGTCAACTTTACAATCGCCTGTGCCGCTTTTTTTACAGCCGGCATTCCCGTTTTTTCGCCGGGAGATTCTTCAGCCATCATTAAAATCAACCTGTGTTTTACATGCCCTTTTAAGGTAAAAATAATTAAACCGTAGGTACATAATTCTTTTATCGAAACAAGAGCGGCTGCAAGATTGTGCCCCATCGCATCCAAAGCGCCGTAATTCAAACAAAAATACAGCATTCCGAAAATCGTAAAAAACAGGCACGTATAAACGATTACTTTGAACAACAGACTTAGTGAATCATTTAAAGATTTTAATTGCCCCAAATCCGATTGGCCTAATTTTTTTTCTTTGCAAAATAAGGGTGAATATGCTTTCAGCTTGCCGAATAAGCAGATACACATAAAAGACATAACCGGAATGCCGAATGTTACGGCCGGTTCATACATTCCTAAAACATACGTACCGCTGAAAAAGGCATACAAAACAGATGCGCCGATAACGGCAACCGGTGTAAGTATCGATTTTAAAATCATAAAGCACCTCTCAAAGCCGAATTTATTTTCGTATTTGATTATCGCGCCCTTTTTGCGATAAAACAAGGGTGCAAAAGATGTAAAAAAGATGTATTAACTCAAAATATACGGAAAGCGGTTTATCTTGCTCTTACAGCCTCTATCTTTGCAATTATTTTCCAACCTTCCGCGCCGAAAATATCATGTTCACTCGGGATTTTTCCGCTCCGTACATTGCCGCAAAGAGCTTTTTCAAATTCATTCATAAAAAACACTCCTTTGATTAAAAATGCTTAACTGTTACCCGTATATAAATACAATATCTTAGGTTCAAAGAAAAAAAATTGCGGCAGCGGCACACCATGTGTTCACTTTTTTATTCTCGGGCAAAAGATACGCGCTCCCGATACACAGCGACATCAAAAAGGTGTGTATACCGTCTTGTATGCTGTTTTTTGTAAGTACATGACCGATACCCCACGTAAGCGCTAAAAAAATACCGCCCCACGGAATTTTTCGGTTTAGGTTGTATTTTCCGCTTGTTGTTTGCGCACAATCGATTAAAAGGGTAACCAGCGTAAATTCAAATCCGTAGTAAATATATTGTAATATAAAACCCGCGACACCTATATACCGCGGTGAAAAATTAATAAAATATGCCCGTACATCCCGCATGATCATCGGTGAAAAAATACTGCGGTATATAATAAAACTTCCTAATTTAGATGCGGCAATACCCATCAATACGGAAACGAGCAGCCATTTTACAGTCTTAGGTTTACAATCAAAAACAGCCGGCTCACCTATTTTTTTCCGCCATTTTAGATGTATAACGCATACAAGTCCATAGAATAAATAACATAATAAAAGATAAAGCCCGTAAAACCAATAAGCGGAAGGCTCTTTAAATTTTTTTATTATCAGACTGTAAATGCCCTCTATAAAAAACGGACTGTATAATAAAAAACAGTGCCCTATCCATACACCTCGTTGTGAATGTATTGTCTTACACACAGCCGCTCCTGTTTTACAGTATTTATATTTTTTGTACAATTCCAAGCTGCATCAGGTTTTATTCACATTGTACATTTTTGCTCTTCAAATATTCTTTTATTGCCGCTTCTTTTAACATATACTTTTGCTTAAGCTCTAAAGGTAAATCTTCAATACGTCCGTACTTTTCATTGATTTTATAATTTATATCAAATCCCGATTTAAGTATTTTATCCGCTATCATAAGAAAACTATATTTACCGAAAATAATATTTTTATCAATATGAATTTTTTTGCGGATTTTTCACTTTACTTCTCCTTTTTTATACCGAAGCAGTTTACGGTATATCATATCCTAAACTGCTGTCAACTGTCAAATTCATCAAAAAACGCCCCGGACGTGCTGCCGGCGTTACGGACTGCAATCTCTGCACTTTTAAGAAAATAAAAAAATACTTATCCGGCACGTGCTTTTAGAGCGCTTGAAGCTATCCTAAATCTCAACTCATAGAGGGGTCTCATCAAAATTTCAAAAATTCTCTTGACAATTTTTTACAATCAGTATACAGTCCTTATTAGTAACAATTACTAATAAGGACTGATTATTGACCAAGATACGCATATGTATTATGTTATTGATAGGCGAATAAAAGCAAGGAGAGCTTATCATGATAAGAAATACAATGCAAAGAACGGTTGTATATGAAGCGGTAAACAAGCTGCAAAATCATGCGACAGCCGAGGAAATTTATACAATAATCAATCGGGAGCATCCTGCTGTCAGCAAGGCCACGGTATATAGAAATTTACAACGGCTCTGTGATGAGGGTGTAATACGGAAAAGACAGATTCCCGGAGAAGCCGACCGCTACGACCATATTTGTACCGATCACTATCACGGGAAGTGTGTAAAATGCGGGGCTATACTTGATTTAAAAATGGAGTATATTCCCGATTTGCAAAAATACATCACGAAGGCGGACGAATTTGAAGTTTTAGGACACGATATTGTGTTCAGCGGTATTTGTGCGGAGTGTAAAAAAAGGAACTGAGAAGCCCCATACCGCAATCCTAAAGGCTTATACGGGAGGCATAAATCCCGTACATATAAATTTGTAAAGGAGACACGGTATGAGAAGTATTACAAGATTGGATTTACAGTACGCACACAGATTTTACGGATTTCAGGGAGAGGCGCAGTATCTGCACGGGCATACGGGAGTGCTCACCATTGAGGTGGAAGACAGTGTTGAACCGGGCGTAAACATGGTTTTTCCCTGCAATGAAATTCAAAAAACGGCTTGGGACGTTTTGAAAAACTTTGACCACGCTTTAATATTGAGAGAAGACGACCCCCTTCTGCCCGCAATCCTTGATGTGTATGAAAAACAGGGTATCAAAAACGGTACGGCAAGAAACACGATGAAGGGGCCCGCGTTTAAAACGGATTTGGCGGTTGCATATCCCGATTGCAGAGTTGTCGTAACAAAAGAAACCTTAACCGTAGAAGGCATGATCAAAATCGTTTACGACTTGTTAAAGGACAAGCTCAATATTGCAAAGATTACGTTTACAAGCGGCGTGAATGCGGGATCTGCGGAATTTGAAACAAAGAACAGAATAGACCGCTGCCCGCTTTGCGGAGTCGCTATGGGTAAGGACGGTATTTGTCCGAAATGCGGATACCGCAAGCATTGATAAGCCGGTTTATGTGTGCTTTCACAGCGTAAGCGAGAAAGCACATAAAATAACGGAGTTTTGCCCTTGTAAGATATAAGGGTAAAACCCGGATTAAAACGGGCGGCGCTATTTAAGCCGTCCGCTTTAATCCTTCGGTTTTCCGCTCGTCTTTTGTATACGGAACGCAATACGGAATAAAAAATGCCATTATGACAAAAACAGTCTTATTGACATTTTGAAAAAGGCATGGTAGATTTGATTTCATCATGTTTTTTCCAAAAGCCGTATACTGCCGTTTGTTCCAAGCCGCTTTTCGATTGACCCAACCCCTTCTTCCGTATCGGGAGCCGCAAGTCATTTTTTCCTGCGTAAAGCTGGACAAAGTGCTGCAAAAAGAAGCCCTTAAATCCGTTCTTATCGTAACCGACAGGGGTATCGTTGAAAACGGTTTAACCGAACCGCTTATACGGGTTTTACAGGAAAACGGCATACGCTTTTGCGTTTATGATAAAACCGAAGCAAACCCGACCGTATCAAATGTTGAAGAAGCGTTTACCCTCTATAAAGATTCGGGAGCCGAGGGTATTATCGCTATAGGAGGCGGCTCTCCGATGGACTGCGCAAAAGCCGTCGGAGCACGGATTGCCTATCCCGAAAAACCGGTGGAAAAAATGAAGGGGACATGCCGGGTACGGCGGCCGCTTGTGCCGCTTATTGCCGTTCCTACAACGGCCGGCACCGGAAGCGAAGTTACCCTTGCGGCCATCATTACCGACGGCAAAAAACACGAAAAATATGCGCTTATGAGTTTTCCCCTGATTCCCCGCTATGCAGTCCTCGATGCCTCACTCACTTATAGCCTTCCGCCCCATATTACCGCTTCCACCGGAATAGATGCGCTTACCCATGCGGTAGAAGCCTACATCGGCCGCTCGACTACGAGGGAAACACGTGCTCTTGCACTGGAAGCGGCAAAGCTTGTTTTTGAAAATATCGAAGCGGCCTATAAAGACGGCTCAAATCACCGGGCGCGGGAAAACATGCTGCATGCGGCTCATAAGGCGGGGCTTGCCTTTTCAAAATCCTATGTAGGCTATATCCATGCCGTCGCCCATTCTCTCGGCGGTTTTTACGGAACGCCCCACGGCCTTGCCAATGCCGTGATTATGCCCTATGTTTTGGAAGCGTACGGCAAAAGCGTTCACAAAAAACTGTATCAAATGGCGCTGGCAACCGGTATTTGCAGCAAAAACGACGACTGTAAAAAAGGCGCCGAATTGTTTATACAGGCGGTTAAAGACCTGAATGCGAGGATAAACATTCCCGATAAGATTGCAGGCATAAAAAAAGCGGACATCCCCTTTTTGGCAGCTCTTGCCGAAAAAGAAGCAAACCCTCTCTACCCCGTTCCCAAACTGATGACCCGAACCGAACTTGCCGCTTTTTATTATCAAATCGCGGATTGGAACAGCGGACGGGAAAAATAAGACCAATCTATTTCAAATTTTATTTTCCCTGTATTAATTCAAAATATTGTGAAGGCGGTTTTAAAGAAAAAAAATTACGGCAATACCTATCAGTATGGAAACAAGCAGCCACTTTTGAGGGATTAAATAGCATAAACATCTCTGCAGTTGATAAAAATAAAATACCGACTGCAAAAGGCTTTGTTAAAATGAGCATTGTTATTTTTTCCGTTATTACCTTTTCAATATCGGACCAAAAAAGCGATGTTTAGTAAGACAAGGCTTGACGGCGCATGGTGTTATTCAAAACACATCAAGCTGTTTTGTTTAAAAGTCCATTCGGGTGTAACCAAATCGCCTTCTTGTACGTAATACCAGGGAGAAATATCTTCAAAACTTTTTAAGATATGAAATTCTTGCGAAGGCATATAGCTTTGCCCCAACAGCATTATTTTTTTGCCGGTTTTGCGGTCTTGAGCTAAATCAAGAACCAATACTGCATGACCGGGATTGCCGCCGTAGATAAAAAAATCTCCTATTTTTATGTGCTCCAAATTCGTATGTTTCGCTTCGTGTGCTAAAGAATATGTTCCTGCATATATATAGATGAATTTCAAATATTCATCAAAAATATCTCTTGTTGTACCTTTTTTATATCCTTCTTGCCAAACGGTTTTATTGTTATTGACTATAACTCTATCCCCTTTGGAATATCTTTCGAACGGAACGGACATTCCATTGGTAATATTGAATGAAATCTCGGAATATTTCTTTTTACTATACAAATATTCGGCTTTTAATTTTATAATCGCATCGGCACATTGAATCAAATCCTGTTTAAGCAAGGGCATGGAAAAAACCGACACATGCACATTATGTACCTTTGTTTCTCCGTTATATAAGAGAACGGGGGCGGTATATTCTTTGAGCGGATATAAGCGCAAATATTGCTGAAACGAATTATCGGCATAATCAAGCCGTACATATCCGTGCGGCGGTATAAATCGTTCCGGTATATTTTTACCGAATCGGTTAATTGTCTGTGCATATACACGGGCGGATAATAGTATGTATATAATAAATACAGCGAACGATATTTTCTTTTTCAAATTCGGTTTTTCAAATTTTCCATCCATAAAAACCAAACCTCCTTTTTAATGATAGTCCGTTATCTTGACTTTATAAGTTTCATTATAATGAGATATAGCTAAAATATAAAGCGCGAAAACAATCCGTTTCGTTCTCTATCTCAAACCACCCGTATTTTTTGTGCAATCCCAAGCTGCATCAGGTTTTATTCACATTGTATCTTTTTGCTTTTCAAATATTCTTTTATTGCCGCTTCTTTTAACATATACTTTTGCTTAAGCTCTAAAGGTAAATCTTCAATACGTCCGTACTTTTCATTGATCTTATAATTTATATCAAATCCCGATTTAAGTATTTTATCCGCTATCATAAGAAAACTATATTTACCGAAAATAATATTTTTATCAATATGATTTTTTTTTGCGGATTTTTCACTTTATTTCTCCTTTTTTATACCGAAGCCGTTTACAGTATATCATACCCTAAACTGCTGTCAATTATGCAAAACCCCTCAAATTTGCCGAAAAATGCGCCAAACGTGCAGCCTGCATAATTCTCCATACACAAAACTCCTCAAATTCGTCAAAAAATGCCTCAAACGAGGAGCGGCCGCCGATATGTTCTCCAAAACAAAAAAATACCGTTTTTTTTGTTCAAAAGCGCACTTTGTCCTTTATACTTAAATATTTCGATTTTTATGTTCCCGGGAACAAAGATTCGTTTAAGCCCGAATTCGGCCAAATTTGCGTCCAAACGCACTGGCGGCTTATCAAACATGCACAAAACCCCTCAAATTCGTCAAAAAATGCCCCAAACGAGCATCCTCTGCGCTCCTTGCGGTTTGCTTCCTCAAAGCCCTTGCCTTTTATTCCTCAGAAGTTTATAATCACTACAATATCGCATAGATTACAAAGCGATTAACGGGTGGAAAATCAATGGAAATTATTAAACGGACGGGGCAAACGGAAGCCTTTAGAAGTATAAAAATTGCGGACGCGATGGCTGCGGCTTTTAAAAGCGTCGGAACGGACACAAGCGCGGTAGAGCACCTGACTGCGGAAATTGAAGAAGAATTAAAACGGCTGCACGAGGCGGGAAACCGAATTCATATAGAAACGATACAGGATTTGGTTGAAAAAACGCTGATAAAGCATAACTATCCGGCCGAAGTAAAAAGCTTTATTTTATACCGCGAAAACCGGACAAAAAAGCGCCGAGCGCGTAAAAGAATAACCGAAACCTTTGTATCGCTCGATTTGGACGGCGAATTAAAATCGATTCAAAAAGATTTTCCCGACGACGAATATTCGCTTGACGCGCTGTATCATAAATATTCGGCATTTAAAAAAGAGGAAGCTTCCGATTCCGACGCATTAAGCGCCCTTATCCGCGCGGCGGTGGAATTGACCACACAGGAAGCGCCGAATTGGGAATACATCGCATCCCGCCTTTTAATGATTCAATTCAAAATCAAACTGAACGAAAATCTTAGCGTGGCGGGTATCGAAAGTTTTTACGGTAAAATCAAATACTTAACCGATGAAAAACTGTACGGCTCTTATATTCTCGAGCAATATTCAAAAAGCGAAATCGACTCCTTTGAAGAAGTCTTAAAACGCTGCGATTCGGGAGAAGAAAACCGAAACGCCCTTTTAACTTACAGCGCCCTCGACCTGCTTTTGCGCCGCTACGTTATCCGAACGCGCTCAAACGTTCCCCTTGAAACACCGCAGGAAATGTTTATGGGAATCGCCATGCATTTGGCTATGAACGAAAAAACGGAGCGCTCCTCATGGGTATTGCGCTTTTACGACATGCTCAGTAAATTGCAGGTAACGGTTGCAACGCCCACCCTTTCCAATGCGCGCAAACCCTACCATCAGCTTTCATCCTGCTTTATAGACACCGTTCCCGATTCTCTTGAAGGCATATACCGCTCGATAAACAACTTTGCACAAGTGTCCAAATTCGGCGGCGGCATGGGGCTGTACTTCGGCAAAGTGCGCGCTTCAGGCTCGCCGATACGCGGTTTTCAGGGAGCGGCCGGCGGCATTATCCGCTGGATAAAACTTGCAAACGACACCGCCGTTGCCGTAGACCAGCTGGGCGTGCGGCAAGGCTCGGTTGCCGTTTATCTTGACGTGTGGCACAAGGACATTCCCGAATTTTTGCAGCTGCGCACAAACAACGGCGACGACCGCATGAAGGCTCACGACGTGTTCCCGGCTGTCTGTTATCCGGACTTGTTTTGGAAAACCGCAAAAGAAAACATAGACGCCCCCTGGTATCTTTTATGCCCGCACGAAGTTTTAAAAATCAAAGGCTATGCCCTCGAAGATTTTTACGGCGAAGAATGGGAAGCGCGCTATCGGGATTGTATCAACGACAGCCGCATTCACAAGCGGTCGATTTCGGTAAAAGAATTGGTGCGCCTTATTTTAAAGTCCGCAGTGGAAACGGGCACCCCCTTTGCCTTTTTCCGCGACACGGTAAACAAAGCAAACCCCAACCCCCACACGGGAATGATTTACTGCTCGAACCTCTGTACCGAAATTGCCCAAAACATGAGCGCCATTGAATTCGTTAAGCGCGAAATAAAAGATGAAAACGGAGATACCCTGATTGCCGAAACCACAAAGGCGGGAGACTTTGTCGTATGCAACCTCGCCTCTTTGGTGCTCGGCAATATCGACACCGACAAAGAAGGCGAGCTTGAAACAATTACCGAAAGCGCGGTACGCGCCCTCGACAACGTTATAGATTTGAATTTTTATCCTTTAACCTATGCCGAAATTACAAACAAACGCTACCGCTCAATCGGATTGGGAACAAGCGGCTACCACCACATACTGGCAAAAAAGGGAATCGTGTGGGAAAGCGAAGCACACCTTGCCTTTGCCGATAAACTTTTTGAGCGCATTAACAGGGCGGCGGTAAAAGCAAGCGCGTCGATAGCCGCCGAAAAGGGTTCATACAGCTTGTTTGAAGGCTCCGACTGGAATACGGGCGCTTATTTTGAAAAGCGCGGCTATACGGGCGATGAATGGAATGAGGTAAAAAAAGCGGCTTGCAAGGGAATGCGCAACGCCTACCTTATTGCCGTTGCCCCGACTTCTTCCACATCGATTATCGCAGGCACCAGTGCGGGAGTAGACCCGATTATGAACCGCTATTTTTTAGAAGAAAAAAAGGGCAGCATTATGCCGCGTGTCGCTCCGGGCTTAAACCGGGACACCTTTTGGCTGTATAAAAGCGCCCACACGATTGACCAAAGCTGGTCGCTGCGGGCGGCGGGTGTGCGCCAAAGGCATATAGACCAGGCGCAGTCGGTAAACCTGTACATCACCAATACCTTTACAATGCGTCAGGTTATGGACTTATACATACTTGCATGGGAAGAAGGCGTCAAGTCGATTTACTATGTGCGCTCAAAATCCCTTGAAGTGGAAGAATGCGAATCCTGCGCGGGATAAAATCTCAAGCCGGAACGGATTTCAAACTTGCGGATACGGGTCTCAAGCCTGATTTTCCGGCAGGGCTTCGACCTTTTTTAAACTGCGCTCGATAGCCCGCGAACGGGTTCCGGCTTTTTCCAATTCTTTCCCGGCCTGTTCTATTTTTTCGCGCGTTTTTTCAAGCATACCGCCGAAGGCTTCAAATTCGCTGCGCAAGGTGTTTAAAAGCCGCCACACTTCTCCCGTCCGTTTTTCAACCGCAAGGGAATGAAAGCCCATCTGTAAACTGTTTAAAAAAGCCGATATGGTTGTGGGACCGGCGATCGTTACGCGGTATTCGCGCTGGATACTTTCAAACAAAGAAGGAATACGAAGTACTTCGGCATACAAGCCTTCAAAGGGCAAAAACATAACGGCAAATTCGGTAGTATTCGGCGGGTCGATGTATTTATCGGCAATACTTTTGGCAAAAAGTTTGATGCGCTTGGCCAATTCCGCCGTATGCGTTTCAATAGCGCCGGCATCACCTTCATCGTAGGCGGTGCGCAGCCGTTGATAATCCACCGTCGGAAATTTTGCGTCCACGGGCAGCCAGATAAAATCGCTTTTACCTCCCGCGAAAGGCTCCTTTGTTTTTGCGGGAATCTTGATTGCAAACTCAACCACGTCGGCACTGCCGCGCTTTGTTTTAACGTTCCGCCCGTATTGGGCCTCGGTTAAAAGCTGCTGCAAAATATTTTCAAGCTGAAACTCGCCGAGCACGCCCTTTGTTTTTACATTTGACAGCACGCGCTGCAAATCGCCGACACCCGCTGCAAGGGCGTTCATTTCGCCTAAGCCTTTTTGTACCTGTTCGAGCCTGTCGCTTACCAATTTGAATGACTGCCCCAAACGGGTTTCCAGCGTGTGCTGAAGTTTTTCGTCAACCGTAGAGCGCATTTTCTCCAACTGGACGGTATTGTCCTGACGGATTGCCTGCAAAGCGCTGTTCAATTCCAGACGGCTTGCGGCAAACTCCTGACGGCTGTCTCCGGTTATTTTAAAAATCGAATCCTGCAGAGCCTTAATACGTGTATCGAATACCGAAGAAAAACCCTGTATCGTGCGCGACAGTTCTTCCCTGTTTTCGCGGGCGGTTTTTGTAACCGTATCGGAAGGATTGTGCAGTAAAAGCACAAGAATAATAAAAAGCTGCAATACAATGATAGCAACGCATAATATTTCGGTTAAATAAATCATAAGGCGATTGTACCGCAGTTTTGAACCTCCGGTCAATCCGCGGAAACTCCGTCAATCGGTAAAAAATTAAGCCGATATGCGAGTGATTGACAATTGTGAACAAGGAAGGTAATAATTGTCATGTCGAGTTTGCTTGAAGCAAAAAGGAGGATACATGGAACTCGCATTGGCAAGTGATTTCGGAATCTACGAATTATCTCCCGAATCAATGGACTGTCAACTGAAAAAACTGGCCGACTCCGGTTTTTCGCACGTCCACTGGTGTCATGACTGGGATTTTGAATATTTGTACTCGAAATGGGAAATTATACAAATCAAAGAACTGCTTGAAAAATATCATTTAAAGTGTAAGGGCGTTCACGCATCCGAGGGAAATACGCGTTTTAGGGTTATTGACGGTCAGCATCGCTTTTTAAATCGGCATCGGCTGCGCGATTCAAGAAAGGACATTACCTCGCCCCATGAATACAACCGCTTGTCGGGCATGGAACTTGTTTTAAACAGGGTCGATTTGGCGCATGCAGTCGGAGCCGAAGAAATCGTTTTACACATGGTTTTGCCCTACGAAGATTTTGAAGCAGACGGTTCCTTTAAAGAACTCTATTGGAAACAGGCTTTTAAATCCTTTGATGAAATGGAATCCTATTGCAGGGCGAAAAATGTACGGATTGCCATTGAAAATATTATGTGCACCCCGAAAGAATATCAGTTTGAACAATTCGATAAATTATTTGACCGCTATTCTCCCGAATATATGGGAATCTGTTTTGATTCGGGGCATTCTATTTTAGCATGTAAAGAGTGCAGTCATGAATTCCTTGAAAGGTATTACAGCAGATTGGTCGCGGTACACTTGCATGACAACAAATCCATCGATATGTCCCTTTCGACGGATCGGGACGGCTCAATCCAGCAATCGGACAGACACATGCTTCCCTTCACGGGTGTTATCGATTGGGATAGGGTGTGCGAATTGATTGCCGCTTCTCCTTATACACTTCCGTTAATACTGGAATTGATTATTCCGCATAAAACCTTGGAAGAAGAAATGGGAGGATTGAAAAAGGCTAAAGAAGTCGGAGAAAAGCTGACACGGATGGTTCTCTCATACCGCGAATCCGGAAAATCCGTCAATCAATAAGTTTTTCGAGGGTAATACGCGTACCGAGGGCACTGCATAAATCTTCATAGGAGCTGTCATTCCGAACATTCGGGACAGCTCCTTTTTTTCGGCGCACCGCGCGTATAAGCAGATTTTTGGGCGTGTGTTCCGTGTCGATGAATTCACAGATATCGACCTCATAACCGGTCTTTTTTATCAATTCGGCGCGCATCACATCGGTTGCAAGGGCGCAAAAGCGCTCTTTTATAATGCCGTAGCGCATCAGGGCCTTGAACGCCTGCGAGGTTCCACCCGAACTTAACTTTGCATTCAATTCGTGCTGGCAGCAGGGGACCGAGAGGATGGCACGGGCGCGGTGTTTTAGCGCAAAGGCGATGGCGTAATCGGTTGCGGTATCACAGGCATGAAGGGCAATAACCATGTCGACGGGCTTGGTGCCGGCGGCTTCGTATGAGCGGACATCCCGAACCTGAAAGTCCAAGCCGCCCCAATCCAAATCACGGGATAGGGTGCGGCAGTGCTCGATGACATCGGCCTTGAGGTCCAAACCGACAATCTCGGCCTTTAAGCCTTTTATATCGGTTAAAAAATGATAGGCGGCAAAAGTAAGGTAGGATTTTCCGCAGCCGAAGTCTATAACCGAAAGGGGCCGTTCGGTTCCCGCACCGTCGGCGCTCAGGCAGGGAAGAATATCGTCTATAAATTCCAAAAAGCGGTTGATTTGGCGGAACTTTGCATATTTTTTTGCAAACACCTTACCTTGCTCATTCATAATACCCAAGGCGATTAAAAAGGGTACGGGGCGGTTTTCTCCGATAATATAGTCCTTTTGCCGATTTAAACCGAATGATTGTTTTTGAACCTTTTCAGCGGCTGCCGCAATCGATTTTGTCAAAACCGTACTTTTACCTTTTTTATTTGTGAGTATGCGGACTTCCTGTTCGGTGCCGATAAAAAGGCATTGCCGCCACAACACCTCATCGGTGCGGGGAATATTTTGCAAAAAAGAGCATAACCGTTCGGAGTCGAAACTGCGGTGAAAAACCTGCGTGTCGGTAAAAAATTCGGCAAAAAAGCGGCCGTCCGGCATTTTACGTATACGCACTCTTATACAGTCCTTTATTCCCGCACAGCTTCCTTTTTTTAGCGGATTCGATAAAACGGCACTTGTATAATCGAGAGGAATTTGCCCTATGATGCTTGTTTCCGGTATTTTATGCCGCATTGTGTATCCGGTACCGCCTATCCGAAGAGTATAAGTCTGCAAATAGCCGAACAGGCTTCAAACATAGGCAAGGCTGTTGCCAAAAGCGGAATTTGACAGCTTTGCGCAAGTTCTTTCATTTTGATTGAAGGAAGCTTATCATTGACCAAAAGAACGGCAGCCGCGCCCGAAACATCGGCTGTTCTGATAGCCTGTTCGGTTGCAAGCCCCGTAATAAGCAGATACCCGTCTTTTTGCGAAACCAGGATATCGCTCATCAAATCGCCTGCAATCACTTCGGTAAATTCAACTGTATTGGTATGAGGAGGAAGATACACAGTGCTTGCAGGTAAATTTTCAATAAGAGTTTGTACGGTCATACTCATTCCTTTGCCCGTTTTTTCTCCTCACAGGCATGCAGAACATAATTTTCGCAGTTTTTTTTCATTGCTTCGATTTCTTCGGGCCGCAAATCGCGAACGGCCTTTGCAGGAGAACCTATAATCAAGCTTCCTGCCGGAAACGATTTTCCCGGAGTAACAAGGGCTCCCGCACCGACCATCGAATTTTCTCCTATATGAGCTTCATTTAAAATAATCGCCCCCATACCGACGGTACAGCCGTTTTCTACCGTACATGAATGAAGAATTGCGCCGTGCCCTACGGTTACGTTTTCGCCGATAATACAGGGAATGTTTTCATCCACATGAACAACCGCATTATCCTGAATATTGCTGTTTTTGCCGATTTTTATCGGTGCCATATCCGCGCGTACGGTTGCCGAAAACCACACCGATGTATGTTCCGCCAGTTCGGCATCTCCGCTTACGTGGGCGTTCCATGCAATAAAGGTGGACTCGTGGATACGGACATCTTTAAGATACTTTTCCTGCATACATTCTCCTTATATTCTCCTTATATTAATATATACTTTTTATAAAAAAAATGATATACTATGTATATGGCAAAGGTCTATGTTTTTGTAAACCAAAAAGGCGGGGTCGGCAAAACCACATCCGCTATTAATATCGGTGCATATATGGCGGCTGCCGGTAAAAAAGTTCTTTTAGTTGATTTTGACTCGCAGGGAAACATGTCTTCCGGTGTCGGTATTTCCAAGGAAAAACCCACTATATACGAATTGATGGCGGGCTTATCGAGCTACGAGCAAACCGTACGTCATACCGAAGTTATCAATTTGGATGCGGTTCCCGCTTCAATCGATTTATCCGGAGCGGCAATAGAACTGGTGGATCAGGCCGAACGTGAGTTTTTTTTGAAAAAAGCTTTAACGCCGCTTTTGCCTCTGTACGATTATATTTTAATAGACTGCCCGCCTTCTTTAGGCCTTTTAACCCTAAACGGTCTTGCAGCTGCAAACTCCGTCCTTATACCTATGCAGTGCGAATACTTTGCCTTGGAAGGAATATCGCTTTTGCTGCAAACGGTTAAAAAAGTGCAGGCTTCGATAAATCCGAATTTGGAAATCGGCGGTATTTTTTTTACAATGTATGATTCCCGCACACGCCTTGCAAACGATGTCGTAACACAGGTAAAAGCCTATTTTAAAGATTCGGTGTTCTCGACAATCATTCCGCGCAACGTACGGCTTTCCGAAGCGCCTTCACACGGTAAACCGATTTGCCTTTACGATCCTTCCTGTGTAGGAGCGCGCAGTTACGAAAAACTTGCCGAAGAGGTAATACGGCATGGCTAAGGGCGGTTTGGGAAAGGGCCTTGACGCCCTCTTGCCTCAGGCGGAATCGGAAGCGGGTATTTCACTTCCGGCTTCGGCGGAAATTGTTCCCTCGGGGAAAAAAGCGGGACAAGCTCACAGTGCCTCCGGTTTTAAAGGAACGGTACGTCCGGCGGAAACCGGCACGACGGCGGAAAACGCTGCGGATGTTTTTATTCCCGTCGACTTATTACAGCCGAACCCCCATCAGCCCCGCCGCGAATTCGATGAAGACGCGCTCAAAGAGCTTGCGGACTCGGTAAAAGAGCACGGCATTATTCAGCCCGTCTTGGTTGAAAAAGCCGAGGGCGGTTTTTATTATATTATTGCAGGCGAGCGGCGCACACGGGCTGCCCGTATGGCGGGGCTTAAAGAAGTTCCCGTGCGTATTCAAAAATTTTCGGATACCAAAAAACTTGAAGTCGCCCTCATCGAAAACATTCAGCGCGAAGATTTAAACCCGCTCGAAGAAGCAAAAGCCTACTATAAACTTATGGAGCTGGGCAACTTAAACCAGGAAGAAACGGCCCGGCGCGTCGGTAAAAACCGCTCGACCGTTGCAAACGCCCTTCGCCTTTTAAAGCTTCCCGAACACATGCAGGACGCCCTTTCGGCGGGTACCCTTTCTGCAGGACACGCCCGTGCGGTTTTATCGGTCAACGACATCTCCTCGCGCGACAAACTGTTTAAGCGTATTATCGATGAGGGTATATCCGTCCGTGAAGCCGAAGAGCTTGCCGCTGAAATGAATAAGGGTAAAAAAGCTTCGGCAAAAAAAACGGCAAAACCCGCCGACAAGCGCGATGCAGACTATGTTTTTCTTGAGCAAAACCTTATAGAAAAGCTCGGCACCAAGGTTTCGCTTAAAGGAAATTTCGAGCGCGGAAGCATCACCATCGACTATTTTTCTCGCGAAGACTTGGACCGCCTTTATAACATTTTTTTTGCCGAGTAAGGGGAAAACGATAATACCCTATACCCTCCTGTCTCTCTGTTTTTATACCGCTGCAAAACCATTTTAGAATCATTACACAATACAAAGCATGTTGAATAAATATCAGCGGATAAAAATCTCAAGCCCGAAATGAAATAAAAATTTAATTTTCTATAAAAAATGAAATAAAATTTGACAAATTTAAAAACACAAAGTAAGATATTTACAGGAGGCGCGATTATGCTGAAAAAATTATTCTGTGTAACGGTAGTATGTTTTTTGTCTTTTTCACTCTTCTCCGGCGGTGCTAAAGAAAAAGTATCATCGGGGCAGCGTGAGAGTGCGGCAGTTATTCCCTCGGAAGAAAATTGGGATATGGTTTATGAGGCTGCAAAGAAAGAAGGAAAAGTTGTTATTTATTCGCTTTCATCAAGAATTTTTGATGCGGTAAAAGAATTCGGTAAAATGTATCCGGAAATTACAATAGAGGCGATAGATATTCCGACAAATCAACAAATAGAAAAGCTGACAAAAGAACAGGCGGCCGGTTTATATAATGTAGATGTGCTTTTGCTTGCCGATGAAACGACTATATTGTATGACCTTATAAAAAAGGGACTCGCTTCCACTTATGTTCCTGCAGATTTAATTGACGGAGTAAAAACCCTTGATGTTATAGAACCTCGATATAGGACGCCCCTGTTGCTTCATTCAATCGAAGCAAAGGTCATTTTTTATAATGCGGACAGCTACAAAGAGCCTCCCGTAGACAACCTGTGGGATTTTACCCGTCCCGAATGGAAGGGAAAATTCCAAATGAAAGATCCTATGCAGGCTAATGAAAATATGAATTTTTTGCAAATGGTTGTAAAGCATTCCGATTTAATGGCTGCCGCATACGAAAAAGAATTCGGTAAAAAGTTGACCTTATCACCGGGTATTGAAAATGCCGGACTTGAATGGATTGACAGAATTTTAAAAAATGATCTTGTCTTAACAAGTTCGGACGGCAGCGTTTCTTCCGCAGTCGGTGCTCCCGGCCAAACGAATGCGCCTTTAGGCTTGTGTATTGCATCTTCGAAAATTCGCGATAACAAAAAGGGGCAAAAACTCGCAATCGCATGGAATGTAGAACCTAAATTCGGTATTTACAAAGGAAATTATCTTCTTTTAGCCAATAAAGCTCCTCATCCGAATGCGGCAAAACTCTTAATTCGATATATGCTCGGCGATGCTCAGGGAGGTAAAGGATTAAAATCCTTTTACGTTCCCGGCCAATGGGTTGCACGCTCCGACGTTAAATCTCTCAGCAATACCTCTCTTGAAGACGTAACAAAATTAAGCTGGGGTTTGGATACCGATTATATTTACTACGAAGGACTTAAAGTCAGGGATTTTTGGCTTTCCCGCTAATGAGAGAGGACGTAATGTATACGGAACAAAAAAGATTGTTATTGCCGAGTGCAAAACCTGAAAGAATATGGGGCTGGATTATTGCGGCTTTGTTGATTTTTCTCGTATTCGTTCCCGTCTTGTTTATGATCGGAAAATCCTTTTCATACGATGCAAATGCCGAACGAATGGTGCGGGGTGCCCGCGAGGGGGCGTTTACATTTTTTAACTGGAAGCGGGTTACCGCAGGAAGTTTGTCTAAATCTCTTTTATATAAGCCGGCTGTAAACAGTTTGCTTATAGCGCTGGGGATGACTGCGCTCTCTTTGTTCGGCGGCTGTTTTTTTGCATGGCTTGTTGTGCGTTCGGACATACCCTTTAAAAGATTTTTTTCGGTTGTACTTATTATTCCGTATATAGTTCCGTCATGGACACTGGCAATGGCTTGGATTACCGTATTTAAAAGCGAGCAATACGGCGGAACTCCGGGATTTTTGAATGCCGTATTCGGTGTAAATCCGCCCCAATGGCTCATATACGGTTATATTCCTATTGTTATTTCGTTGGGCGTACACTATGTTCCGTATTTTTTTATTATGATGAGGGGCGCGTTGGCGAATATCGACTCCCGTTTGGAAGAAAGTGCCGAATTGCTGCGCGCCTCAAAGGCCGAAATTCTGGTAAAAATAACCTTGCCGATGGTGTTGCCCGCCATCGGTGCAGGTTTTATTTTGACCTTCAGCAAGGGACTCGGAGAATTCGGTACGCAGGCATTTTTAGGACTACCTATACGTTATTATACGCTTTCGACACGCATATACTCCGCACTGAACAATCAATTATACGGGGAAGGTTATGTATTGGCCCTGCTTCTTATTATTGCTACAACCTTTGTCGTTATTCTTAATCAAATTGTTATCGGTACCCGTAAAAGATATGTTACTATAAGCGGAAAAGGGTCCGTTAAAAAACAAGTTACACTGGGTAAATGGCGTATACCGCTTACGGTTTTACTTCTTTTATTTACGATATTGTTTATCTTTGCCCCCCTGCTTTTATTGGTTATACAAACCTTTATGAAGCAGGAAGGCTCTTACAGTCTTTCGAATTTTACCCTGCATTATTGGTTCGGAAGAGAAGACAGTAACATTGCAATGGGGCAAGCCGGTATCTTTAAAAATAAAATAATATTGGATGCTGCCGCCAATTCATTAAAACTGAGTATTCTGGTTGCCCTTATAAGCGGGATTATCGGAATTTTAATAGGCTACACTGTTGTAAAAGGGCGAAAAACTTTTTTAGCAAAGCTCATAGAAAATCTTACCTTTGCACCATATTTAATTCCCGGAGTAGCTTTCGGCGGTATATACCTTACCCTGTTTGCGAGTAAAATAGGGCCTCTTCCGAGTTTATACGGTACCTTTGCCCTGTTGATATTGGTTTGTACGGTTAAGCATCTACCCTTTTCTTCCTCTGCCGGTATTACCGCAATGCACCAAATAGATCCCTCGCTTGAAGAGGTTGCGATTGTTCACCGCATCGGCTGGGGTACACGGTTTGCAAAAATTATTTTCCCCTTGGCAAAAAGCGGCGTTTTGTCCGCAATGCTTTTAAATTTCATTACTACCATGCGAACCTTGGATTTGGTTATTTTACTTGTTACGCCGAAAACAACCCTTATGACTTCGGTTATTTTCAGATATGCCGAACAGGGCTTTGTACAGCATTCTTACGGCATAATGGTAATTATTATTTTTATGGTAATAACGGGACACCTCTTATTGTCGAAAATCGGAGGTAAAATTGAACTGTAAAAAAACGTTTACAGCAACAAAAAAATATCATTGAGGAGATTAAAAGATGAGTTATATACGGTTTGTAAATCTTGAAAAAAAATTTGAAAACGTTCATGCCGTCGATAATATAAGTTTTGATGTTCAAAAAGGAGACTTCGTAACCTTTTTAGGCCCGTCCGGCTGCGGAAAAACAACAACCCTCAGATGTTTGTCGGGACTTGAAACCCCCGAAGGCGGAGAAATATATGCCGACAATAAGCTCATTTTTTCCGCAGAGAAAAAAATCAATTTACCCGCAGGAGAAAGAGGACTGGGGCTTGTATTCCAAAACTACGCTCTATGGCCCCATATGACCGTCGAGCAGAATATCGCTTTCGGGCTGCGCAAAATGAAAGTCGATGCCGCAACAAAAGCGGAAAAAATAAAACGGGTCTTGGATGCAATGGATATAGAAGAATACCGCAGCCGATATCCTCATGAGCTTTCCGGAGGCCAGCAGCAGCGTGTTGCGGTTGCCCGTATGATTGTAAATGAGCCTTCCATTTTGCTGTTTGACGAACCCTTATCGAATTTGGATGCAAAGCTTCGTATGAAACTTCGCTCGGAATTAAAAAAACTGCATAGTTCTTTAGGCGCAACCAGTATCTATGTAACCCATGATCAAACGGAAGCTCTGGCGCTTTCGGATAAAATTGTCGTAATGAAAAAAGGAACAATACAGCAAATAGGCAGCCCGTCGGAGGTATACCATAAACCTGCAAATATTTTTGTTGCCGACTTTATGGGAAACCCCGAAACGAATTTACTTGAAGGAACATTGGTCCGCAAAGATAAAAAAATCGAATTTTATCCGAAATTGACGGATACAAGCGTCATAGAACTGCCTCCGCATATACCCGATATGAATACCGACAAACTGGTTTTAAATGCACGCCCCGAAGATATCGACATAAAAACCGAATATACGGATCCGGGAACCTGCTTTTCGGTCTATACTACTCAGCTGATGGGCTCGGAGGTGTTAATACATCTAAAGTCGAAAAATAAAAAACTTGATCTTATAGCAAAATGCCCCGAAGAAGAAGCAAGTCATTGTATCCCCGAGCAAAATGCAGCACTGAAAGTAAAAAGAGGAAACTTGTTTGATGCCGACACAGGACTGCTTTTGTACACCTTTTAGGATGAAAAATGACTGAAGATTGTTTTCAAGAAATTTTAGACATATATGATTCCCTGCCCAAACAGCAAAAAAAAATTGCCGACTTTGTGCTTACAAGCTTTTCCGAAGTGATTTATTTTTCCGTCGGACGGATGGCTTCCGCTATAGGAGTGAGCGCGGCTTCAATAGTCCGCTTTACCAGAATGCTCGGCTTTGAAGGTTTTTCCGATTTTCAGGAAGCCTTCTTTGAATACCACAAAAAGATTCATTCGCCGCGGGGCAGGGTTCAGCAATTGATAAAAGATTTTGATAATACCGAGATTAATTATCGAAATATAACGAAACGGGAAATACGGTATTTGGAAAAATCAATCCACCTTATCGATGATAAAACCTATTGGGCGGCGGTAAATTTGCTTTGTAAAGCACAAAAGGTTCATATATTGGGCATGGGACCGAACGAAATGCTCGGCTGCCATTTGAGCTTTCGTCTGCGTCGTTTTTCCGTTGATACTTTTCATCACAAACACGGTGATTCTATGCTGGCGGAAGAATTGCTTAGACTTAGCCGGCAAGACGCCGCGGTTGCATATAATTTTTTTCGTATTTCTGATGAATTGAAAATTTATGTCGATATAATGAAAAAAAAGGAGGTTCCGGTTATTCTTATTACGGATATTATGAACCCGGCAATAATAAAGGACTGCAGCTTTGTCTTTTGTGCGGAACGAGGTCCTCAAGGGTCCTTTCATTCGCCGCTTGTACCGCTTGCGATTACCAATGCGCTTTTGGTAGGTGTTGCGTATAAATTGGATAAAAAAGCTTTGCAGTCTCTTGAATTGCTTGAAACATATAGACAAAAGTATTATTACAATAAAAGCGGAGAAAAATATGGATCTTAAAATGATTTTTTTTGATTTCGGCGGCACTATAGATGTATACCCAACCGACAAAAAACAAAAAGCAAAAGCATGTGCAAAAGTAAAACATTTGTTTCAAGAACATAAAGCTTTTTCAAACCAAATTCCGGATGATGAATTTGAAGAAACCCTTATCTGCGGCTTAAAAAACTATTATTCATGGCGCAAAGATGAACATATCGAATTGCCGCCGGAAGAAATATTTTTTCGTTTTGTGTTGGACAAATATAAAGTCGATAAAAAAATTTGTGATGAGTTGGGAGAAAAAGCCGCCTTTATTATTGAAACCGACGGCTATTACCGCAGTGCGAGAGCCGAAGCACGAGAAGCTTTAGAAGCGATACGAAATAAAAATATACCGATGGGTATTATCAGCAATATCATATCACGCGGACAAGTCGCCTACTCTCTGGAATCATACGGTTTAACTTCTTTTTTTAATCCTGTTATTCTTTCAGCCCTCTACGGAAAGCGAAAACCCCATCCCGGTATTTTTCAGCATGCCTGTGAACAAGCCGGGGTCGATGTCGGCGATGTTATGTATGTCGGAAACAGTCCTTCAAAAGATATTGACGGTGCAAAGGCGGCAGGAATCGGAAAAACCGTTTTAATCGAATATTTTGACAACAAGCCTTCTGATATCGGAAGTCCGCCCGACTTTACAATTAAAGACTTGCGGGAACTTTTGCCTATAATCGATGCTTTAGGAAAAAAATAATGCGTATAGGAGTTTCCCTTCCGTTTATGTTTCTTGCAGGAATAAACACCGACGAAAGCAATACGGACGCGTTGCAAAAAGCAGGGTGTATTCCTGAACATATGCTGAAAACATTAAAAGAAAGAGGCTGCCAATATATAGAAGTGCGGCATTGGAAGCAAGACCCCGATTGCAGCCTTATCGCTTCGGTGTTTGATAAAATCCTTGATACGGGATTAAAAATAAGCTTTCACGGCGATGTGAATGAAAATACGGGAACAGCAGGAATGTATGCCTCTTTTCCGTGGCTTTACAGCTATATGGAAAAAACTTCTCAAGCCCCTTTGGTGCTGACCCTACATCCTCTTAACTCAACACAGAATACTGTCGAAGAAAACTATAACCTGACTTTTCAAATGCTTAAGCACTGTGCCGAAGATATCGAAAAAGAAAACCTTCCGATAACCGTCGCATACGAAATTCAACGCAGCAAAGGGTATTCCGATCCGGCAGTTGTGTATTCGATGCTTGTGCAAATGGTCAAAGATCTAAACAATCCGCTTATAAAAATCTGTTGGGACATGGGACATGCATATGCAAATTATATGCAAGGTCTTATTCCAAAAGAGCCGCCCTCCGACTTTTTATCTTATACCGCACATACTCATATTCATGACATCCGTCCGGGCAGTACATCCACACACTGGCCCCTGATATTCAATACGGTTGAAGTAGAAACGTATGTAAATCTTTTACGGAAAGCAGGGTATGAGGGTATTTTTAATTTGGAATTGAGCCCGGGTAAATTTGCACACATGAGTGTTCTTGACGGTTTTATCAAAAGTATCGATTTTTTACGAAATCTATAGGAGGCACTATGCGTAAAAACTATGACATTGTATCGATAGGTCATGTTACAAACGATGTAAAAAATATAATGGGAACAAAGAATTTTTTCACAGGCGGGGCGGCATTTTTTTCCTCCTTTGCCGCACAAAAAAGCGGAGCGGATGTTTTGGTAATTACAAAAACGGCGGAAAAGGATTCACGGATTTTAGCCCCCTTACGGGAAGCGGGAATCGATGTGATTTCATATCCTTCGCAATACACAACATCGATGGAAAACGCTTTTTTGACAGCGGATATGGACAAGCGCTCTTTGAATCTTATTTCGGTTGCCGATTCTTTTACACTCGACGATATCCCCGCCGATATAAACGCAACGGTCTTTCATTTGGGCGGTTTGTTTTACGGTGAAATTCCTGAAGAACTTATAATACCCCTTGCTTCCCGCGGAAAACTTGCTCTCGATTTACAGTCAGTTTTACGCTGTATAGAAAGCGGTAATATTGAAGTCAAAGATTGGGCGGCAAAGAAAACCTATCTTCCCTATATTTATTATTTAAAAGCCGATATTGCCGAAATGAAGATAATAACGAACACGGATAATAAAGAAAAAGCGACACAAATGCTTTTTGAATGGGGAGCAAAAGAAATCGTTATTACGGAACAAAACGAACTGTTTGTTTTTGACGGTAAAAATTATTTTCGAGCCCCCTTTACCCCTTCAAATCAAAGCGGCCGTATAGGACGGGGAGATACCTGTTTTCTTTCGTATATTGCACATAGGCTTGCTCACGATATTTCCGATTCCATTCGATATTCGGCGGCTTTAACGAGTATAAAGATGGAAACCGAAGGTCCTTTTAGCGGAAATATCAACAGCGTATTGGAGCGGATGAAAAGATAAATCTATAAAATCGTGCGCCTTAAAGGAAATTTCGAGCGCGGAAGCATCACCATCGACTATTTTTCTCGCGAAGATTTGGACCGCCTTTATAACATTTTTTTTGCCGAGTAAGGGGAAAAGTATTTTATTTTTTAAATAAATCCGAATGACTGCCTGTTCTATATAAAATCAATTCCAGCTCATTTGCCTTAATTCCATATATAAGCAAAAAATCAGCCGTAATATGACACTCTCTATATCCTTTATATTTACCCAACAGTTGATGATCCTTTTTTTCTTCCGGCAAGGGCTGCCGTCTTTGCAGCATATCAATGATATAAAATAATTCGTCAATATCTGATTTTCTTTTAACCGCTAATTTATAATCCCTCTTAAACTGTGTCGTATATACAAGCTTAAGCATCTAAAGCTTCCTTTAATTCTGCAAGCGTTGAAAAAGGGCCGTGAAGTTCCTGTCCTTTTTCTGCAAGTTCCAGTGTTTTTATTGTTATTTCATTCGGATTATCAATTTTTATTTCAAACGGAATTTTTTGCTCTCTGACCACGGCTTTGGCAAAAAGAGTAATAGCGGTAGACACCGGCATACCGAACGCTTCACACATAGCTGTAAAATCATTTTTTAATTGCGTATCCATACGGACACTGAAAGCGGAGTGAGCCATTTTAATACCTCCTTGATACCGAATTATATGACTTTGTAATGCTTTTTACAAGCTTAATAATACAAAAAAGATGCAAACGATGAAAACACGGGCCACTGGTATTCTATACAACAGAATGCATGAAAAATCACGCAAAAATCATCATGTGCTATATTTCAGGCGGTATAACAGGGGCGCATTTTACAGAAATGTAATCATCTAATTTTATCGTCAGTTGATTCATTTTTTTTATCTCCTTTCATTTGAGGTAGTCTGTCTTTCTATCCTTACAAATTTCAATTTCATTTACCGGTGTTTTGCATAGATCGTATTTCGTAAAAACCGCAAATCTTTATTACTGAGCATTGCCGCGGTACCGTCTTTGAAAACTGTCTTGGACACACTTACCTTATTCATAATCTCTTTTAAGGCATGACAAATAATCCTGCATAGCGGAAACGTGCAATAGCGGCATTTGTCCGTCTGCAGAAAAAGTTTCCCGGAGAATACTTTTTCTATAGTCGATATCAAGTAACTTTTCAATTAAGAATTTTTTTGTTTTTTTTCCTTTTATCAGGCTGTCGTCCATTTTTTCTATAAGAAATAACATTCTTATAAGAATATCATCAAGCCGAACATTGCTTAATTCAAGACATTTGTTATGTATAGCCGATTGCGTATTTTCCGTAAGTTTTGTTTTTGCCTTTATTACATATCCGTCATAGTATTCCACATCGTTATTTGAAATATCATACAATATTATCCGGCCTATTGTTTTTTTGTTTTTTATTTTTTCACTTTCAAAGTATTCACATACGATATATCCGTCGTTTTTTATCTCGATTGAAGTAAAGGCGGCGGGAAGCGGTTCGGCAGGAAGATAGTATATAGTGTCAGCACATTTAATGACCAACTTAAAATCCGTATTCCAAAGAATATTACCGCAGCGCGTATAATAGTCATTCCCTTCGGAATCCAAAACTTTAAAAAAACCGTTTCCTTGAATTGCGATGTCTGTTTTATTTCCCGTTACGGTAAGAGAGCCTTGTGCAAAATTTATTTTTCCGTTTGATTTCATAATGCGTTCGTCAAACGTTTTTTTATACCCATACGTGTAAAAATTCATCAAATCGGTATAGAGATAATCATATTCGTTTTCGGGCGAAAGGGCATACATTCCGCTGACCGCATAAAGCACAATTAAAAAAAATAAAACCTTATTTTTCATTTATCAGCTCTTTTTCCGGTTTTCCGATTGCAAGGCCGGACTATGCTTAAACGGAACTTCCTGATATCATCAACAATTTCTTTTGTACTATGCACGTCAATCATTCCGGCGTTTTTTTTGCTACGGAAATGACATTAAAATCTTCAAGCATTTTCTTGCCGCCGAATCGGAGTATTTGCAAAAATCTTTGAGTGCTGCCCTGCGGCATATTTTTTCCGGATTCCCACGCTTCAACGGTTTTGGGAGAAACGCCCAAAACAAAGGCAAAATTCCTTTGGGTGAGATTTAAATCTTTGCGAATTTGTTTAATCTCCATATCCCTAAAAGCAGGAAGCTCTGCAACCTTAATACACATCTTTCGGGCTTTTGCAGGATTTCCGTTAGCATATTCAAAACTTTCCGTAAGACCGTTCATAATACTTTCAAATGCTTTATTTTCCGCCATTTTGAGCCTCCTTTTCCGCCTCCCTAATTGCCGTTACAATCTTTTTCATTTCATTACGTTCTTTCTTACTTAAGTTAATTTTTTCATTTTTAGAAAATACCGTAATTAAATAAATATGTTCTGCAAAAACAATATCAAGATAGATAATTCTTACACCGCCGCTTTTCCCTTTTGCTCCCAATGCCCATCGTATTTTTTTAATACCTCCGGTTCCTTCCATCACATCACCGGCATTCGGATTTTTGCAGAGAAAAATTTCCACCTGCGGTCAAATTCTTTAGTAATGATGAATTCTCTTATCACTACTAAAATATAACCCCTGTCAAATAGGGTGTCAAGTAAGAATAAAGTTTTTACTGTATTTTTGGCGGTAATTTCGGGCACTGTATATTAGGCTTGCAATATAAGCCTTGAAAATTTTCAACGATATCAAAAACTAAAATAATCGTATAAATATAATTCATCGGATTTATACAATATATTATCAAGTTCTTCGGCAAAAGTAACAACGGTAAATATTTTTTTTGCTTCGGAAAAGTCGGTTTTATATTTCTCAGTCAGTTTGTACTTTTTAAATGCTTCCATCTTTCTATCTTCCAATTCGTTGTATTTAAATTCTTTTTTTTGAACAACTTGTCCGTTATGAATTTTTATTATCAGATAGTTTTCATATATAGAATCATAACCGCTGTATATTTCTTTTATACATTCTCCGGCCGGGATTATTAAAACACCGGAATAAAAATCACAAAAAAATGATGTTTTACTATCAAATAACTTGCTATAAATTGATATATCTTTATTTTCGGGGTTCCCGATATTCTCCAAAGAAACGGTATGAACTATTATATCGTATAAATATAATAAATCGTTTTTTATTTCAAAATAAGCTGTATACCCTCTCCAACATGCAGAGGAAACTGAAAAATTTTTTATCGTATTGACGACCGTAATATATTGATTGTGAAAATCTTCAAATTGAAGTAATTGATTTATAGGATTTGTAAACAACTTGTGTTCAATATCATTAATCTTAATATAATCGCTTTCCTGTTCCGTTGCATACAGAATAAGGTTTATGCTTATCGATAGTAAAATAATAAGAATTTTTCCGGCTTTCATCTCAGGCTCTCTTTATTTTTTCACTTACATTCCTTATCACATTCCGCTTTTTATTATATCCCTTTTAATCTTTCCGGGCAATGTGCCGATTCCCGATGTGCCGCAGCCTCCGCGTTAGGTTAAAGCAGTGTTATTTTTTTATGAGGCCGATGAGGGCACAGATGCCGAAACAGATAAGGTTCGCTGTTACGATGCTTGCTCCTGCGGGGGCGGACCAGACAAAGCTTGCGATGATTCCGATAAAAAAACAGAGGACGGAAAAGAGGGCCGAACAGATAACGACGGGGCGGTAGGTTTTAAAGATGCGCATTGCGCTGAGGGCGGGAAAAATAATGAGGCTTGAAATCATCATAACACCGACAAAGCGCATGCCTGCGGCAACGGTGAGGGCGGTTAAAATCGCCAAAAGGGAATTATAGCGTCCGGTGTTGAGTCCTGCGGTGGAAGAAAAGGTTTCGTCGAAGGTAACGGCGAATATGCGGTTATATAAAAGGGTATATAGGCTTATGACGACGATACCCAAAACGATGCTGATGTACATATCGGTGCGGCTCATTGCGAGGATGCTGCCGAACATAAAGGCGGTAACGTCGGTGTTTAAGCCGGATGTAAGGGAGGTAACGAGGATGCCGAGGGCAAGGGCGCTTGACGATAAGAGGGCGACGGCGGCATCTCCTTTTATATCGGATGATGAGCTGATACGTAAAAGCAAAAAGGCGGAAGCGACAACGACGGGGATTGAAACCGCCAAGGGGGAAAAGTTCAGGGCCATGGCTATGGCGAGGGTGCCGAATCCGACATGGGACAATCCGTCGCCTATCATTGAAAAGCGCTTTAGAACGAGGTTGACTCCGAGAAGGGCGGCGCACAGGGCTATAAAGCCGCCTCCGACGAGGGCGCGGATAATAAAGGTGTACGAAAATAAATCTTTTAAAAGGTCGATCATCGGCAGCAAGTCTCCACGGCGCACATGGTGCGGTATAAATCGGTGGTACGGTAAGCGGTTGAGCTTCCGTAAAAGAGGGGACGTGTGTGCATGTGCAAAATATGGGATGCGTTTTCAACAGCGCGGCGCACATCGTGGGAAACCATAAGGACGGCGATACGGTCGTTTGTGTTCAGATTTCGGATTAATTCGTAAAACTCATCGGTAACGGCCGGGTCGAGACCGGTAACGGGTTCGTCCAATACGAGTAAATCGCTTCCGGCGCAGAGGGTACGCGCCAAAAGGACGCGCTGCTGCTGACCGCCTGAAAGATTGCGGTAGGGCTGCTTAAGGAGGTTTTGTATGCCGAGGCGTTCGGCTTGTTTTTCGGCTTCGAGGCGGTCTTCTTTGGAATAAAAGGGGCGAAGCCCCTTATGACGCAAGCGGCCGGACATGAGGATTTCAAAAACGGAGGCGGGAAAGTCGCGCTGCACGGCATGTTGCTGGCTTAAATAGCCGACCGCGCAGTTTGTGCGCTCGACGGCACCGCTTTTAATCGGTATAAGGTTTAAAAGGGCCTTGACCAGGCTTGTTTTTCCCGAACCGTTCGGGCCGACAACGCAAAGATAATCGCCCTGTTCCATATCGAAGGATACATCCCGTACCGCTTGGCGGCTTCCGTAACAGACGTGAACATGTTTTGCAGACAGTATAGTCATTGCACCTCTTTTTTTATACCGATTTTCCCGCCGGCCTGTCTAAAAAGTAACCGACTTTTTAGACAATGCCCTTTATTAATAAACGGGCCGTTTATTTTAAACCTTTTTTAAGACTTTCGGCATTGCGCATCATAAGCGATACCCATGTTTCGCCGGCTTTAAAATCGTCTTTGCTCAGGTTGTGAACCGTATGCAATTCCAAAACAGCGGGCTTTGTGCCGCCCTTTTTCGCCGCACCTTCGGCAACGGTTTGAGCGATTTTCCGGTTGCTCAGCTCCATTGCAAAGACGGCGGGAACCGAGCGTTCGGCAGCCTTGTCTATAAGGAAGGCAATGGTCGATGCATTTGCTTCAACGGCGGTACTGCAGCCTGAAAAAGCCGCGCGGTATTCCAAGCCGTAGTAATCGACAAAATAGCGGAGCGGAAAACGGTCTCCCATAAGGATAAATTTATCGGAAGCCTTATTCACAACCGAGGAGATTGTCTCGGCGGTTCGCTTTATTTCACGGTTGTAGTCTGCCGCATTTTTTGTAAAAAGGCCGGCCTTTGTTCCGCCGGATTTTCGGGCATCCGCTTTGATTAAGGCATCGCGTATTGCATTAACCATTTTAGCCGCATTTGCAGGCGATGTCCAGATATGTTCGTCGGCTTCATGACTGTGTTCGTCTTCGTGTTCGTGATGATGGCCATCATGATGTTCGTGCGCTTCATGACCGTCATGTTCATGGCGGTGTTCGTGCGCTTCATGGCCGTCATGTTCATGGTGATGCTCATGTGCCTCATGACCTGCATGATCGTGATCGGCATCATGGGAGTGTTCCATGCCTTCAACGATTTCTTCTTCAACGAGGTCTACATAGTCGGTTAAGCGGACGACAACTTTGCCGCTTATGTCCATGGATTCAAGAATTTCGTGCACCCATTCGTCGCTTTCTCCGCCGTTATAGATAAAAACGTCGGCTTTTTGGATGGCCGCAATATCGGCGGGAGAGGGGTCAAAAGAATGAATTTCCATACCCGGTTTTACAAGCAGTTTTAAAGCCTTATCGGCTTTGATTTTATCGGCCGTATTTTGCAAAACCCTTGCGCTTTGTGCATCGGGGGCTCCGTACATAAGGGCGCGCGTAAAATCGTATATGGGGAAGATGGTCGTAACAACCGAAAGTTCCGTATCGCTTTTTTTATTTTCGGCCTTTGAGCCGGAAACGGTATCTTTGGTTCCTCCGGCAAAAGAAAGAGCGGCACACAGCAGAACCGATGCAAACATAAGTGTTTTTGTTTTTTTCATATTAAGTTTTCTCCGTTGTTTTCACCGCAATCGCCGCAAAGCCCGTACAGCACCGTTCTGCCCGTATCGAGGGTAAAACGGTGAGTTTCGCTTATGTGCGATGCAAGTGTTTGAATATGTGAACAGTTAAGATGAATCAATTTACCGCAGGATGTACACTTGAGATGGTAGTGCTCGCCGCAGCCGGAAGCTTTGTTGATATATTGATAGCATGCCTCATCACCGCTTCCCGCATTGTATTTGCGGATAACTCCTTCTTTTTCAAGCTTATCCAAGGTACGGTAAATCGTCGCAAGTCCGGGCGTTTTTACCGTTTTATTCTCAGCCGCCTTGTTCAAAGCGTAAAAGAGTTCTTCGGCGGTAAAATGCCTGTCCTGTGCGTGTTCCAAAAAGCCTATAATACAGTCGCGCTGCTTTGTATTGTAGGCTTCTTTTATCTTTTCCGTCATATGAAAATGATAATCATTCTCATATTTAAAGTCAAGAGGGGGATTTTAACGGGTAGTTATCGCGGATAAACAAAAGCCGGAGCTCTCAGCCCTTAATGGCACCGCCGGTAACGCCGTTGATGATTTTTTCGGACAAAAAGAGGTAGAGTATAAAGGTCGGCAAAAAGACAATGACGACGCTTGCAAACATACCGCCCCAGTCGCCCGTATAGCGCATGGCGGAAATCATATTGTACAAGCCGACGGCAACGGGGCGCACGGAGGTTTTATTCGCAAAAATCAACGACATAAAATATTCGTTCCAAATCGTAATAAAGTTGAAGATGGACACGGTTATAATGCCCGGCTGTGCGAGAGGAAACATAATCGTCCAAAAGGTACGCATCGGAGGGCAGCCGTCTATTGCGGCGGCTTCTTCATAGGTAAAGCTCAAGTTTTTAAAAAATGCCAAAAGATAAAAGAGGGCAAAGGGAACATTTATTGCAATGTACAAAAAGACAATCAAAAAGCGGTTATTCGTCAATCGGAAGGCCGATGCAAGACCGAACAGGGGCATGATAATCATAATCACCGGAATACCGAGGGCCGAGGCGAACATGTTTTGCAGCAAAAGGTTGCCTTTAAATTTAAAGCGCGACAATACATAGGCCGCCGGAGCCGCTATAAGCACTATCATCGTACAGGAAATCAGCGTATATAAAAGGGAGTTCATAAAGAATACGGATACCTTTTGCGTTTTCCATGCCTTTATATAGTTTTCAAAATGAAAACCCGTTTTAAACTTAAACATGTGGTCGGAAAATATTTCACTCGATGTTGAAAGCGAGGCGAACACAACCCAGCCCACCAGCATAAAGGTAAAAATCACCCAGAGCGTTAAAAGCGTATAACCGGGAACCTTGCCGGCCTTATATAACAGGGTTCCTTTTTTATGTTTATACGAATTCATTACCGCCCTCCTTACATTTCAATATCATCGTTTTTAACAATGCGTTCCGTCGAAAAGAAAATTATAATAACAAGGAACATCATAACAACGCCGATTGCGGCTCCGCTTCCGCTGTCGCGGATGGTAGAAGCCGAAGAAGAAGCGCCGAATACCAATTCATACATATAATTCATCGGTGCGACGGTATCGTTCGACAAATTGACCGGACTGAACAATTGTCCCCAGACAAAAAAGCCGACCGTATATACCGTCCACATAACGATATTCGTTCTGATAACGCCGCGTAAAAAGGGGAGCGTAATGTTCACAAAACGCTGCCAAGGATTACAGCCTTCAAGATAGGCGGCCTCGTAATAATCGGCCGGGATTTGCTCTATACCGCTCATAAAAATCAGCATATGGTAGCCGACCATACCGAAACAATAGGCGACAAGCATGCTCCAAAAACGGGTACCCGGTCCCGTCCACAAAACCTTCGACAGGTCGTTAAAACCGACGGCATTAAACACATTATGTAAAAGTCCGTAGTCGCTGTTGTACACGTAGTTTATCCACATGGTACCCATAGCGACGGCACTGACGACGTTCGGAAGATATATGATACTGCGGTAAAAAACCTTAAGCCGGGCGGGAACTCCGCTTGTTAATATAACCGCAAGCAAGAGAGCTAAAAACATAACACCGGCACCGCCCCAAAACCAGAGTCGGCCGATGTTTTTCATTGCCTGTAAAAACATGGGGGTAGTAAAAATCTTGATATAATTGCCCACGCCGTTAAATGACCAATCCGACAGGGAATCGGAAACGCTTTCAACCGCAAAAAAACTCATAACAAAGGTTCTGAGGGTCGGATATAAAAAGACTGCAAGGTAACAGAATACGGCGGGCGTCAAAAAGATGATTATCATCGGTTTATTTTTTCTCAGCATAAAACGTTCCCCCTATAAAGGGCCGGAAACGGGATTGTTACAAGCGGCGCTTTTACAGTCCGTTCCCGGCAAAATACCGATACGGGCTTATTTTGCCATTGCGGCGGCAAAGCCTTCGGCATTCAAATCACCCTTAATCAACTTTGCAAAGTTTTCTTTAATCTTTGCGTTGATTTCGGGATCGTTTTCCATACCGACTGCCCAGTCAAGGCGGTTGGTCGTATTATCGACGATAACCTTGGCTTCGGCAAGCTGAGAAGGCCATGCAGTGTTGTTGCCGGCGGGAATACCGATGCTTTCTTCGGCTAAGCGTTCATCCCATTCGCCGGTCGTAAGCCATACGATAAGGCGGAAAGCTTCTTCCGGATACTTGGTATTTTTGTTGATACCGAAACTTTGGCATCCGTAGTTGTTCGCTTCAATTCCGTCACCCTTTGCGGACATCGCCGGCCAGGCAAAGGCACCCCAGTTCAAATTCGGAGCTTGAGCTTTGATTTCGTTGGGAAGCCATGTTCCGTTCAGGTACATGGCAACCTTACTTACGGCCATTTCTTCAACCTGTCCTGCGGGCCAAATGTTGGAAGCGGCCTTGGGGCTGATATAGCCCTTTTTCGCCATGTTTTCCCAGATTTTACCGAATTCAAGAACCTGAGGACCGGTAAAGTCTTTGTTGTTTACCATTTTGAGCGTTTCGGCTTCACCGACAAGGCGGTCCATATTGTAGCCGAAAAAGCATGCCATGTAGGCATCGTCTACCGTGATAGCCGGAATACCGATTGCCTTTAACTTTTCGCAGGCTTCCAAAAATTCGCTCCAGGTTTTGGGAGTACCGGTGATACCGGCCTTTGCAAACAAATCTTTATTGTAGAGGGTAACAAAGGCTGAAGGCTGGTAGGGAATATTTTTTACGCTTCCGCCGCCGAGTTCTTTAGCCAAATTGTAAAGGGTTTTGTTTACAACGGTGTTGTACGCCTTTCCTCCGGTCGTGGAATAAGCCTTTGCGGCATATTCATCGAGGGGGAGAAGGTATTTTCCCCATGCATTCAAAACACGCTCAATATCTTCATCGAAGAGATCGATCGTTTCACCCGCATCGAGGGCAGGCTGCAAGGTTTTGCGGATTTCACGGCCGTTGAAGTTTACTTCAACCTGAATACCGGTTTCTTTCGTGAATGCGGCAACCGCTTCGGCTATAACCATACCCTGGGGTTCGGCCTCATTCCACATCGTCCAGTATACGAGTTTGGCTTTTTCCGCCTTTTTTCCGCTGCAAGCCGTAAAGACAAGCACGATTCCGAGACAAAGAGCTGAGAGAATTAAAAGAGCTTTTTTCATAATTCCTCCTAAGCTTTGCGGCACCCGCCGAAAAGCTCCGATTAAAATATGCATACCGGAAAATCCGGATTGCTGCCTTTATAAGGGACTGTCCGAAAACTTCGGCTTCGGACAAAAACCGGATTCCGAGCGTACGATTCTCTGCGGCACGGCCCGGTTCAAAAATCCCGCATTATCGATTCAATGTCGGCTTTTTGCGCATCCATCGATTTTATAAGCGTAAGCTGGGTACGCGCCCTGTCCAAATTATGCGAGGGGCGTTCAATCTTATAATAGACGTCGCCGTTCAAATAGTCCGTTAAAAAACGTACCGCCATAATTTGAGCAAATACCCTGCCCGATTCGGCTATCAAACTTTTTTCATAATCGGTTAAAAAATCGGAGGCTTCGCTCATATAGCCTCTTATTAAAGCCCGGAACAAGTCCGCATTAAAACCGACCTTGCTCAAATCACGCTCGTCTTCGGCACCCGTATTGGTTGCGGTACGGATAAGGTCTCCCGTATCGAACAGTACCGTACCGGGCATAACCGTGTCGAGGTCGATCATACAAATCGCTTCGCCGCTTGCATCGTCGAATAAGATATTATTCAGCTTGGTATCGTTATGCGTAATGCCGCTTTTCAGTCTGCCGTTTGCAAGACCGTCGCTGAGAACCGTTCCCCTCTCGCGGTTTGCCTGCAAAAAATCGACTTCATCTTTAACGGAGGAAAGCCTGGCTGCCTTATCGCAAGCAATCGCTTCATCAAGCTGAGCGTAGCGCCAATGCATATCATGAAAACGGGGAATCGTTTCGTATAAAACGGGACCGGTATAATCGGAAAGCTGCTTTTGAAAGGTTCCGACCGCCTTACCGACCTTATATGCCAAATCGGTTCCGCTCATTATCTCAAGGGTTGAAGCATGCTCGATAAATACATAGGTACGCCAATAGTCCCCCTCCTCATCGAGGAACCAAAGCTTACCGTCTTTTGCAGGTACAAGCTGCAAAACCCGCCGGCTCGGGGAAACAGAAGCATTTTGTTCCGCAGACAGTTTATGGTAAATATGTCCGGTAACGTTGTGAATATTTTGTACAACCTGTTCCGGATTTTTAAAAACGTTCTTATTGATCCGCTGGTGGGTATAGCGGACGCGGGTTCCGCCCTGATTCCATACCGAAAGATAGGTATTGTTTATATGACCGTTTCCGAAACCTTTAAAGGATTCCAAATTACCGTATAGGGCAAATTGATTTAAAATATGCCGAACTTTTTTTTCTTCCATCATAAATAGAATTGCTCCGTTCTCTAAAGTATCAACGCAGCTGCAATTAAACCTGAGCCAAGTATACTACTTATTTATTTTTTTATCTATACCCCTGTACCGAACTTGAAAACAACACTCTTGCGTTTTTTTTATTTCTTTGATAGAGTCTGGAAAATAACGCGGTTTTCCGCAAACACTGTTTTATATCCGGAGAAAAATATGTCTAATGAAATCCTGTTGATTTTTTCCGTTTTGTTATATTTCGGAATCGTTTTGGTACTTTTACGTTTATTTAAGGAACAGGGCATGTACCTGTGGACGGTTATCGCAACAATTACGGCAAATATCGAAGTTTTGATTTTAGTGCGCGCCTTCGGCATGGAACAAACCCTCGGCAACGTTTTGTTTGCGTCCACCTTTCTCGTTACCGATATTCTAAGCGAACTGTACGGTAAAAAGGCGGCTAAAAAGGCGGTTATTTACGGCAGCGTCACCTCGGTACTTTTCATCGTTTGCTCGCAGTATTGGCTGTTATTTTCACCGAGCGAAAACGACTGGGCAATGGAAAGCATGAAAACCGTTTTTTCCAATACACCGCGCATTATGATTGCGGGCATTGCCGCCTACGTTATCTCGCAGTTTTTCGATGTATGGCTCTATCATAAATGGTGGGATTTTACAAATAAAGTGTGCGGTACAAAAAACGGATTTCTTTGGCTGCGCAATAACGGTTCAACCCTGATTTCCCAACTGATCAATACCCTGCTTTTTACATGGGGCGCCTTTTTTAAAATCTATCCCGTATCGACGCTTATATCGATTACGCTTTCAACCTATGTTATTTATATAATCACCAGTATCGCCGACACTCCGTTCGTTTACGCCGCACGGAAAATGATGAAAAGCGAAAAGTAAAACAAGGCGGTTTTGCAAAAGCACCCTGTCCGCTATTCTGCAAGAGCTGCTACAGGATCCAGTTTTGCGGCTTTGACGGCAGGGTGCAGGCCGAAAAAGATTCCTATGCTTACCGAAACGGCAAAGGCTATAAGGGTGCCGTTTAAGTTAAAGCTGTAGATAAACTCGGGAGGAAACATAGAAGTTATAACGAATTTGCTTATCATTGAGCCGAGTATTACGCCCGCAAAACCTCCGGTAAGGGTTAACGCGGCGGACTCTACCAAAAATTGGTTTCTTATATCGGCATTGGAAGCTCCGAGCGCTTTTCTTATTCCTATCTCCCGTTTACGTTCGGTTACGGTAACAAGCATTATATTCATAATTCCTATACCGCCGACCAAAAGCGAAATACCCGCTACAGTGGTAAGTACAAGATTTATCATATCCATCACTTTGGAGAATTGGTCAAATTCGTTTTTTGCGGAATATGTCCACACCGAATGTTCATAGCCTCCTCCCAGTTCGGAAGAAATCTTTTTTATTTTTTCTTCCGCCGCCGTTCCGTCTTCGGCGCTGTAAAGAACAACCTCGGCGGAATCCACGTCTTCCGAATCTCCGGCTCGAGCCAGTTGATTTTTGTAAAACTGTCCGGGTACATAGACCGCCTGAGACGAACGTATCAGCCAGCTGTTTTTTTCTTTTAAGACTCCTATAACGGTGAAATCGAAATTATAGGGCGGCGAACCCGAACGGGAGCCTATTTGGAGCGTAAGGTTTTTTCCTACGGCGTTTCCTTCCGGAAAAAGTTCTTTTGCAATACCGTCTCCGATAACGGCTTTTTGAAAACCCCTTGCATAGTCGCTTAAAGAAAAAAAACTTCCGTAATCAAGTTCCATCCTCAGCGCTTCAAACCTTCCCGGCTCTACCGCCGAAACCGTTTTTGCTCCTACTGATAAATCTTTTCTGTTTACATGGGCATTAAAAGTATTCGCATAAAACACATTTTTAATTTCGGGAATCTCCGTCATAAGGCGTTTGCGATAGCTGTCATTAAAAACAACATAAGCCCGCCGTGTATTTCTGTTCCATTGCTGCCAAATTGTAATGACGTCCATGTTCATATCTTTAAATTGATCCGCAACGCTGGTATACAGTGAAGAGCCCATTGTCGTAACGATTACTACCGACATTACACCGATGATAATTCCGAGCAGGGATAAAACGGTTCTTGTTTTATTTGTTTTGAAATTATGCATTGCGTTTATAAAATCTTCAAACATTTACATATCTCCGTTAAGGCCGTTTTATATCCGACACAATCAAACCGTCTTTTAAGTTGATTGAACGCGGAGCCATTGCTCCTATGTCCAAGTCGTGTGTAACAACTATGACGGCGGTTCCCTGCCTGTTTATATCGAAAAAAAGGTCAAGTACGGATTTTCCCGTTTCCGAATCCAAGGCTCCGGTCGGTTCGTCGGCAAGAATTATTTTGGGACGTGTTACAAGGGCACGCGCAATGGCAACGCGCTGTTTTTGTCCACCCGAAAGCTCATTGGGCCGATGTTTTAACCTGTCGCTCAAACCGACCTTGTCAAGTTCTTCGGCGGCCCGCCGTTTTCTTTGTTCAATAGGAATTCCCTGATACCTGAGAGGGAGCATAACATTTTCCAGCACGTTAAGGTTATAGAGCAAATGATATTGCTGAAAAACAAAGCCTACCGTTTCGTTGCGTAAAACAGCCAAATCTTTATCGCTCATCATAGCGGTATTTTCCCCCGCTATAAAAACATCTCCCTCGGTAGGTCTGTCAAGGCAGCCTATCATATTCATGCAGGTGGATTTTCCGGAACCCGAAGGCCCGAGTATCGAAATAAATTCGGAAGCGCCGGCTTCAAAAGAAATACCTCTCAAAGCATGAACCGCAAGCTCTCCTACGACAAATGTTTTGTGCACATCTTTCAGACAAACAATACTGCCGGCCATTTTATCACCAATCGAAGTCTTTTATGCCGGTACTGCCGTGATTAACCAATGAATCGCCCTCTTTCACTCCCGAAAGGAATTTAATAAAGCCTCTGGTATACGGCGATATTTCCACTTGAACGCTTTCGGTTTTACCGTTTTCGTTTATTTTATCTACAAAGGGTTTTCCCTCTTCATAGCGGACGGCACTTTGCTCGGCTATAAGGATTTCCTCGTCTTCACCCGCAATTATGGTGCCGGAAAAAGAATAGCCGGGTAAAATTCCTTCAGGCGGATTTTTCACTACGATTTTTACGTCCAATACCGTGTTGCCTCTCTGGGCATTAAGGCGCGCTATGGAAGGATAGGCGGTTACTTCACCTTCTACGCTTACGCCCGGTACTGCCGAAAAATTCAACAAAACCTTTTTGCCGACGGCAAGACGGAACGCATCCGACTCCGATACTTCCACCGTTGCTTTAAAATAAGAGCGGTCTATCAGTATGCCGAAATTATCCTGAGCTTTTGCGTACTGTCCCTTATCCAAATTAAGGGCGGCAACCACACCGTCGAATTTCGCATACACGCTCCTGTCTTTAAGCTGTTTTTCAAAAAGGGCTTTTTCTTTTTCCATAAGACGCAGAGCATACGAAGCCCCGTTAATTTTTTCCTTTTCCATTGAAAACTCGTGCTTTGCCAACTGCACTTCCTGATAGGCGGTATCCAAAGCAAAAAGAAGCTGACCTTCTTTTACCGTGTCGCCCTCTTTTACATTTACTTTTTCTACAATACCTTCGCCGGGCGACTGAAATTTCTGTTCCCGTGCGGCTTCAATATAACCGGAAATCTGTATTTGATTTTTAGCGGTTTCTTTTTGAACCGTTATCGGCGGAAGTTCTACCGCTTTCTTTTTTTTGGGAATAAAATAATAAACGAGAAAGGCGGTAAAACAGATTAAAACGGCAAACCATATAATCTTTTTCTTTTTCGCTCTCTTTGCCCGCCTTTGTGCGGCGGATTCCGTTTTTACTTCGGTTTTTATTTCATTACCGTTACCGTTTTCTTCCATTACATACCCTCTTTCGGCAGCAGAGTTAAAAGAGTCCTCTTTTCAGTCTTTTTCAAAAATCAAAAAGGTTTCTATATTAAAAACCGCACTGTTTATTTTTGCATGTACGAAGCGGGCAAGGGCTTTTTTATATTCCAGCTCCGCCTGCATTTTTTCAAAAGAACTTGCAAACCCTTTTGCAAACCACGCCTTATGGTCTTCATCATTTTGTTTATATATGGAAAGCTCTTCAAAACAAAGCTTTTTTTGCCATTGAATATTTTCTCTTTTTATTTTTATTGTTTTAAATTCGGCATCAAAGGAATTTATCAAATCGCTTAATTGCAACCCTTCTATTTTGTTTTGAGCTTCCGTACTTTTTTTGTCCAAAGCATAATTCCAAGCGGCAAGAGGGCTGAACGAAATTCCTATCTTAAAAGCCGCCGTGTCAAAAGCTTTGCCGTTAACGGGAAGCTCAATTCCCGCCGAAAGTTTTGTTCCGGGAAGCTCCATGCTTACACCTGCCGAAGCGGTATGAGATTCGCCGCTTGTGCTTCCCGCATTTGTTTTTTTATAAGCATATCCCGTTTGAGCGCTTAATGAAAAAGGAGAAACCGCAAGATTCCGCTCCGCCGCATTACCGGCATACTTTTTTTCAGCCTCTTTTATAGGTATATAGTTTTCCGCGGTAAAACCGTCAATCGAAACCGCCTCCCGGTCGGGTATTGCCTGCGCAAGCGTAACCAAAAAATCATGCGCTTCATGTTCTTCTTCACTCAGGCCGCAAGACTGCAAAAACTTTTTATATGTGAGCGAAAAAGAAAAATCCGCCTGTTTGCGCTCGCGCTCCGCCGTCAAAAGCGAAAGTTCGGAAGCCCTTGATTTTGAAGAAGTTTCTCCATATCCTTGAGCCTTTACTTTTTCATAATTGATGTTTGCCTGCGTTTCGTCCGTTTCCTTATCCAAAAGAACAATGTATTCATTAAAAAGATTTTGAATATCCGAAAGGAGCTGTTTTTCCGTTAATTCCGCACCGTATGCCGCTTTTTTTTCCGCCTTGCGCCACACGTCTTCCGCCTGATGCAAAAGCAGTTTTGTCTGCTTTCGGGTTTTGCCGAAAAGCTCTGCCGACACACCTATTGCAGCCCCGTAACTTTTTATACCGCCCGCTTCCTCGCAGGGGGTACTGATCTTTAAACCGGCATTATTCAAAAGAGGGAAAGACAAATCGGCATAAGGAGAAGCCGAAAAGCCGCGCTTATTTTTATCTTTACTTACGGTAAAAGCCATATCGCCCGTACCCATGGCAAAAGAAGCGGAGGCATTATTCTTTGTTTTTTGAAAATCGTTTTTTGCAATCAGGGCTTCCAAAACAAGATATGTATAGCCGTTGTCTTTTTCCAGCCTGTAATTCAAAATATCTTCGTAAATATTTTTTTCGGCATAAAGCATAAAGGAAAAAATAAAGAAAAAGACAAACACATAAAATCTTTTCATAGGATTTTCCGCATAAAAGAGAATGTAATTGCAAGTTTATCATAACGAAAAAAGCGAGTCAACCGAAGATTTTACGGAAAAACACACCCTTTTTTATATGAATACACTTCGCACACACTATGTTCCCGGGAACAAAAAAAGTGCCGTTTTTATGTCTTCGGGAACATATGTGCATTTTGGCCTCAAATTCGGCAAAAAACACGCCAAACGATATAGAGTCTCCAAGTGTGATGCTCTAAGACCCCTAAATTCGGCAAAAAAGGGCTCAAATGTGCAGGCCGGAGTAGGGATAACGGCAGTCGATGCCGTATCTTCCGTACGTAAAAATATTCGCCTCTGTCCTAATTATTGTGAATACGGACAATAAACTTACAATAAAAATAAGTTTATTGTATAATCGCTTAGAGGAGTTAATGTTATGATATTCAGATTGACAAAAACGGCGCAAACACAATTAAATAATCCCGTACCGGAAACGGCGGATGCGGAAAACCGGTATTGTGAATGGTTTGTAAACATTTTTAGAAATAACCGCAAAAAATATTTTCTTATAACGAATGCTTATTCTTTTCTTTCCGTTATTATTCCGGCAAAAGGAATAACATCGGTAACGGCATTTTATGATGCTGCAATTACGGAGCTGAAAAATTATTGTGACTACAAAGCTATTCCCGACTTTTTTTCCACATACATTGCTCCTTACACAAAAGAACCGAAGACAAGTGCGACAAACAATCGCAGTGTTTTAAGCGTCATGAACCAAATAAAATTGTATACGGAAGATGTTGCTTTGGAAACCGCAGCCCCTGAGTATCTTTATGACGAGTTTGGAAAATATCTTACGCTCGCACTGGAAAAAGAATTCGGTAAGATTTATTCTCCTCACGAGGCTTTCATTTCTGAAGGAATGAAAAAGCCCGTATATTCCTACGATGCCAAGATAAAAGATACTCAAAAAAGTTTACCTGTTTATAAAAATGAATTAGGGGAGATACTGACAGATTCCGCCGCTATTGCTCAAGATCTTTGTTGGACGGCATGGGACACCGAAGACGATGTACCGGAAGGTTTGCGTGAACGGAAACGGCTTGTAAAGCAGGCTTTGTTATACGATAAAAACTGTACCGATGCTTATTGTATTTTAGCCGAAGATTCAAAAACTATAGGCAAACAATTGGAATATGCTCTTAAAGCAAAAGAATGTTTTGAAAAAGTTCATGATAAAAATTATTTTAAAAAAAATACGGGAGATTTTTACGGTATTTTGGAAACCCGCCCTTATATGAGGGCTCTTTGGTATTACAGTGATGCCCTTTCTCAACTGGGCCGTTTAAAAGAAGCGGCCGACGTTATGGAATACATGATCGTGCTATGCCCCAATGATAATCTCGGCGTACGCTTTGAATTGGCGGAAATATACAAAAAACTGAAGGATAAAAAATCTTTGGATGCGCTTATTAAGCAATTTGAGGGCTGCCTTTAGGCCATAACAGCCGACGCCGGAACACCTGTATTACAAATTCCTTCTTACCCATTATTGAGAGGTTTTGTTTTGAAAATGCAACCATCATCCGCTTTTTTTCTTTTACGCATTCCGCCAGATAATAATTAATAATATTCTGATAAGGCATTCCTGTTTCGTGTGTAAAAATCAAGGAGGGGCTTTATCGGAGTCTATAGAAGAAGGTAAAAAATCGTACTTGGCGGGATTCATAATAAGTAAACATAATTTTGTAAATTCCGCTTCGGTTAAATCCGTAGAATTCTTATTAAAGTAAAATTTGCAGGCGTTTTTGAGTCCGAAAACGTTGCGGCCGAAATAACACTTTGAAAAAAAATAATTATAACAATCTTTATAATCTATATGTTTGACAATGTACCTTGCCGTTGCAATTATTATAAACCGACGCTCCGTAGTCGTTATCGTTTTTATTTGGTCATTATTTGCAAGACAAAATTCCGCCGTATACCGTGCAACATTATTTTTAACGGAAAACATATCCGGCAACAAAAGAAGATGTTTAAATCTCGGATTTTTATTTTTTGTAAATATATAACTTGCAATCTGCATTTGATTATCGGTTAAAACAACGGAAATCTCCTTTTGTATTGTTTCTTTTGAAATCGGTACCGCTTTACTTTTTATAAATAAATTTATTCCTATATGACAAGAAGTTATAAATAATACGGCTGCAAATAAAAACCTTATTATTTTCATCTTATCCCAGCAGTTTTTTTGCCAAACTTTTTGCGGTTTTTGTTGCGGCAAGACCGCCCTTTGCCGTTTCTTTGAGGGCCGCGGGAAGCATTTTCCCCGTACGGAACATCGCTTCAAGCACTTCATCGGGGGGAACGGGAGAGCTCATACCCGCAAGCGCCATGTCCGCGCTTATAAGGGCGTTTACCGCCTGGCTTGCGTTCCGCTGGGCACAGGGAATCTGCACCAAGCCGGCTATGGGGTCGCACACGAGGCCCATCGCGTTCATCAGAGAAAAAGAAAAAGCGTTCATACTTTGTTCTACCGTACCGCCGGCAAATTCAACCGCAGCCGCCGAAGCCATTGCCGCAGCCGAAGCGCATTCGGCTTGACAGCCGCCCTCGGCCCCGGAAACGGTTGCATTTTTTACGATAACCGCACCGAGTCCCGACGCGGTTAAAAGTGCGCACAGGATTTTTTTGCGGGAGGCAGATAGGGCGAAAGCCGCCGACAACGTTTGACTGTCCGCCGCAGCTTCCGGAGCATCCGCCGTACCGGCTGCACATTCTGTACCGTCCGCCGAAGAAGAGGATACTTCCCTTTCATTCAAGGCTATCAAAACGGCAGGGATAATACCGCTTGAACCTGCAGTCGGGGCGGCGCAAATGCGCCCCATCGAAGCGTTCACTTCCGACACCGAAAGGGCAAGCGACATAACGCGGTTTATAAAGTTTCCGCATAAAAAAGAGCCTTTTTGCGTATATGCGTGGTGGCGGCTTGCATAGCCGTTTATAAGACTGCGCTCGGCATTCAAGGGAGCGTTCAAAGCTTTGAAAGCCGATTCTTCCATAACCCTAAAACGCTTATCCAATTCGGCAAAAACCGCTTCTTCACTTGTATTTTGAAGGGCGCACTCGTTATCCAAAATAAGACGCCATAGGGGCTTTTTTTCCGCAGCGCACAGCGCACACAATTGTTCAAAGTTCCGATACACAGCTTCCCTACACATTTATCACAATCACCGAAATCACATTCGCCAATGCGTCGAGCTTCTCTTTTATACCCGCTTCAACGGCCGAATCGGTTTCGATAATACAGCATGCAAAGCCGCCGCGTTCTTTACGGCTCACCTTCATAACCGCTATGTTGATTTTGTTTTGCGCCAAAACGCCCGAAATCTCGCTTATAACGCCGGGAACGTCTTTTTGAAACACAATGAGGGTGTTCGTTTCAGCCGCGAATTCGGTGTCGAATCCGTCTATCGATTTTACAAGGATTCTTCCGCCGCCGACCGAAGAGCCGGTAATTTCACAGCTTGAGCCGTCGTTTTTCGTAAAGGTAAGCCGGGCGGAATTTTCGTGCATGCCTTCCAAATCGGCTTCGTAAAAGTCGAAGGCCAAACCCGCGTTGCGCGCGTACGAAAAGGAGTCGCCAATGCGCTCATCGTCTTCGTAAAAACCCAAAACGCCTGCGACCAAAGCCTTATCCGTTCCGTGCCCGCGTCCCGTTTCGGCAAAACTTCCGAATAAGCCGAAACTCACCTTTGCAAAAGGCGGCCGTGCAATGTTCGCGGCGATACGTGCAAGGCGCGCCGCCCCCGCCGTGTGAGAACTTGAAGGCCCGGTCATAACAGGCCCTGCAACCTGAAACACGCTTATATCCATACCGCCGCCGTTTTTTACAGTTCGTTATGCAGCCGCTCTTCCTTTGCGTAAATGCACAGAGCGTCTATAAGCTCGTCGCAATAGCCCTGCATAATGTAATCGAGCTTGTACAATGTTAAGTTTATGCGGTGATCCGTTACGCGGTTTTGCGGAAAATTATAAGTACGGATACGCTCGGAGCGCTCGCCCGAACCGACCATGCTTTTACGCGCCGCCGCCCGCTCGGCATTTTTTTTCGACTCTTCCAAATCGAAAAGCCGCGCCCGCAACACGCGCATAGCCTTCGCTTTGTTTTTTATCTGACTTTTTTCGTCCTGCTGAATAACCACCAAGCCCGTCGGCAAGTGGGTAAGACGCACCGCCGAATCGGTTGTGTTGACGCACTGACCGCCCGGGCCGCCCGCCCTCATCACGTCAACCCGTAAATCTTCGGGCCGTATTTCGATTTCCGTTTCTTCGGCCTCCGGCAGCACCGCCACCGTAACCGCACTTGTATGCACGCGCCCCTGAGATTCGGTTTCCGGCACACGCTGAACGCGGTGAACCCCGCCTTCATAGCGCAAACTGCCGTATACGTATTTTCCGCTTATCGAAAAAGATATTTCCTTATAGCCGCCCACCTCGGTTTCGTTTGCGCCCATAATTTCGTACTTCCAGCCCTTCATATCGGCATAGCGCGTGTACATACGGAACAAATCCGCCGCAAACAGCGATGCTTCGTCGCCGCCGGCACCTCCGCGGATTTCCATAATAATATTTTTTTCTTCCAAAGGGTCGGGCGGAATCAGCAAAAATTTGAGCTTTTCTTCCATTACGGGAAGCTTTTCTTCAAGCTCCTTTAATTCTTCGCGCGCAAATTCCTTCATATCGTGATCGTCTTCTTCGGTAATCAAATGCTTTGCGTCCTCGATACCCTGCAAAAGCTTTTTGTACTCCTCGAATTCGCGCATTACCTCCGACAAGTGCGAATGTTCGCGCATCACCTCTTTATATTGTTTCGGATTTTTTATCAACTCCGGATCCTGAACGGCCTCATTCAATTCTTTAAACCGTTCAGCCATTTGTTCAAGCCGTTTAATCATAACGGAATTATATAGAAAAAAAGACGCACAGGCAAGCGTTTTTTTCTTGCGGAGGCGGCATTTTAGCCGTATAATAAAAACATGCCCATACATATTCTTATGCAGGATATTACACAAATGAAGGTTGACGCGATTGTAAATGCCGCAAACACCTCCCTTCTGGGCGGAGGCGGCGTAGACGGAGCCATACACCGTGCGGCCGGCCCCCGTTTATTGGAAGCATGTAAAAAGCTCAACGGCTGTAAAACCGGAGATGCAAAAATAACGGAAGCCTATAACCTGAACGCCCGCTACGTTATCCACACCCCCGGCCCCGTTTACCGCGGCGCTTCAAGCGATTCGGAACTTCTTGCATCCTGTTACCGCCGCTCCTTAGAGCTTGCCGCCTCAAACGGATGCTCGTCAATCGCCTTTCCCTGCATAAGCACAGGCGTGTACGGCTACCCCAAACGGGAAGCCGCCGAAACAGCCCTGAGTGAAATCCGCCGTTTTTTAGCCGAAAGCGGAGATACCATGCAGGTTTATATCGTGTGCTTTGATGAAGAATCCTTCGCGATTTATAAAAGAATGAAAGCCTAAAACGGATTCCGCTGCGCCCTTGACTTTCACCGTCTTCGGGTTTATGCTTGGTGCTATGAGTAATATAGCCGAATTGGTACAAATCCAAAAAGAGTATTTTAACGGCGGAGAAACCCTCGATATAAGCTTCCGCAAAAATCAATTAAAAAAACTGTATCGGGTTATCGCCGACAATCAAACCGAAATCTTTGACGCCCTTAAAGCCGATTTAAATAAGGCGCCCTTTGAAACCTACGAAACCGAAATCGGCATTGTGCTTGAAGAAATACGCTACTTGATTTCACATCTTTCAAAATGGGCAAAGCCGAAACGCGCTTCAATGCCTTTGGCTTTGTTTCCGGCAAAGGGGGCCATGCATTTTGAGCCCTACGGGCGCGTTCTTATTATGTCGCCGTGGAACTATCCCTTTCAGCTTGCAATGGATCCCCTTGCGGGAGCTATTGCGGCCGGAAACTGCGCCGTCTTAAAACCATCGAATTATTCTCCGGCAACTTCCAAACTTATACAAAAACTTATCCGCTCGATATATCCTGAAAAATACGTTGCCGTCGTCGAAGGCGGACGCGAAGCAAATGCCGATTTGCTCAAACAGCAGTTCGACTATATATTTTTTACGGGAGGCACAACGGTCGGCCGACTCGTTATGGAAAGCGCCGCGAAGTTTTTAACCCCCGTCAGTTTGGAGCTGGGCGGCAAAAGCCCTTGTATTGTAGACGAAAGCGCCGATATCGATTTGGCGGCGCGCCGTATCGTATGGGGAAAGTATTTGAATGCGGGGCAAACCTGTGTATGCCCGGACTATGTTTTGGCGCACAAGGACATAAAACAAAAACTGATTGAACGCATGTGCTATTGGGTCGGCCGCCATTACGGAGACAATCCGCTTACAAATCCCGACTACGCAAAAATTATCACGGATCACCATTTTGAACGCTTGGCCGCCCTGTCTGACGGAACAAATCCCGCAAACGGAAAACGTGTGTTAGGCGGCGCACGCGATGCCGCTTCGCGCAAAATAGCGCCGGTTATTTTGGACTCTCCTTTGCCGGACTCGCCCGTTATGAGCGAAGAAATATTCGGCCCGATAATGCCCGTTTCGGAATTTTCATCTTTGGAAGAAGTGCGCCGCTTTGTTACGGAACGCCCCCGGCCGCTTGCCCTGTACTTTTTTTCGTCGTCGAAACAAAATATACGCTTTATCGTCAAACGCCTTTCGTACGGGGGCGGCTGCATAAACGATACGATTGTCCATCTGGCTTCTTCAAAGATGCCCTTCGGAGGTATCGGAAACAGCGGTATGGGCCGTTATCACGGCAAGGCAAGTTTCGACACTTTCAGCCATACAAAGTCGGTGCTTACCCGCGGCACCTTCCCCGACATAACCGTGCGTTATCCGCCCTACAATTCAAAACTTGCACTGTTACAAAAGATGTTAAAGTAAACGGGCGCTATAACGGCTCATTTTCTCCGCTCTCAAAATCGGCGGCTTTTCGGAGCTTTGCCTTATACGGGGGAGTATCTTCAGCCGCTATGGAAGCCGCATTTTTCGCTCCGCCCGCATCCGCTTCGCTTCCGTCGCCGCCCAAGGCAAGACGTGCAAGCTGCGCCGTATAGGTTTGCCCCGTATTGCCGGCACCGCTTGAACGGGGGGCCTCCTGTGTAAAACCGGTAAGCGGACCGGGGCTTTGAGAAAGTATAAGAAGGGCTGCCTTACGCACATCGGCGGCCTTTTCCGCAGTTAAGGTTAAAACATCGGCAATATCTTGAACCGAGGCGCGGCTAAAATCCTGTAAAGTCGCCCACTTTTCCGTAATAAGGGCGGCTCTTCGGTTTCCTATATGAGGGAGACGCGTAAATACGCTGACCGTATTTTCTTTTGTACGCAGTCTTTGGTTTCGGCTTGTCGCAAAGCGGTGCGTTTCATCACGGACGCGCTGTAAAAGGCGTAAAGCATCGCTTCGGCGCGGAAGTGAAAGAGGCGTACTGTTTCCCGGAAAATAGATATCTTCATTTTTTTCCGCCAAGCCGATAAGGGGAATATTCAAGCCCAAAGAGTCAAGCACCCCTTTTGCGGCGTTTACCTGCCCTATACCGCCGTCTACCATAATAAGGTCGGGCATTTCGGCATGTTCATTTAAAAGACGGGTATAACGGCGGCTTACAACTTCACGCATGGAATCGAAGTCGTCTATGCGGCCGTCGAGGGATTTGAGGCGGAATATGCGGTAATTTTTTTTGTCGGGATTGCCGTTGTAAAAGCTGATAAGGCTTGCAACCGGAAATTTTCCGGCCAAATGAGCAATGTCGAAGCCTTCTATACGCATCGGAAGCGTTTCCGATTTTAGCAGATTTTTCAACTCTTCAAGGGCGGGAGTATCTCCGCGCTCGCGCATACGGCGGATTATATCTTCTTTTGCGTTATGGGCCGCCATATTTAAAGAAGCATCGTGGCGCGCAAAGGCGTCGGTTTCTTCGGGAACGGTAATAAGGCTTTGAATGCCGAAGGTATCGAAAAGCCATTTTTGAGTCAACTCCAAGCCCCGCTTATCGCGTACAAAGATTTTGGGCGGAATCATGGACTTTTCGGTATAATAGGCGGTGATAAACTCGGAAATCAATTCTTCGTTTTCTTTTAAACTGCGGGTACGGTACAAATCGCGCATAATGAGCTTTCCCGAGCGCATTTTCAAAACCGCAAAACTGACAAGGGGACCTTCGGCATAAAAACCTATGTAGTCGCGGTTTTCGGGATTAAAATCGGCAACGGTGTTTTGAATGCGCAGAGTTTTTAATGCGGCAAGACAATCTCGGCAGCGGGCCGCTTTTTCGAATTCGAGTTTTTGGGCGGCTTCTTTCATCTTACATTCAAGTTTCTCCACCGATACCTCTATTTTTTCTTCAAGAAAATCTCTAATTTCATCGATAATAGAAGCATAGGAATGTTTGTCGATTTTCCCGCAGCAGGGGGCGGCACACCGTCCTATATGATAGTACATACAGGGATTGCGTCTTTTAGGCATTTTTTTACACCGGCGAAGAGGATATATGCTGCCGAGGGTATCTATAAAGGTACCGAGGGCTCCCGCGTCGGGAAAGGGGCCGTAGTACAAGGAGCCGTCCTGTATAATTCTGCGGGTTTTTATAATCCGCGGAAATACTTCATTGGTAATTCGTGCGACGGGATAAGACTTGTCGTCTTTTAAGTCTATATTATAACGCGGATGATGTTCTTTTATGAGCGTATTTTCCAAAAGAAGGGCTTCGTATTCATTCGCGGTCGTAATATATTCTATAGAAAAGGCCTTTGAAACCAAAATACGGGTTTTTATATCTTTTTGCCCGGAAAAATAGGAGGATAAACGGTTTTTCAGATTTTTTGCCTTCCCTACATACAGGATATGCTTTGCGGCGTCTTTCCATAAATACACGCCGCTGGAACGGGGTGCCGAAAGCGCCGTTTCATGCAAAATCCGGTATTGTTCTGTTTGCGCGTTCATTCTGTACCGTTATTAGGGAGACTTTTATGAAATATACAAAACATATAACCGCCCTCTCCTTCCTTTTTATCCTGTCCTTCGGTTTAACGGCTGCTGAAAAAAAACTGGTACTCGGCGGAGATGCCGGCTGGCCCGCTTTTTCAAATTCCGCCAATATTACAAAAATTCCGGGCCGCTTCGGAAAAGAAGCGGTAAGCATATCTACCGCTTCGGTACCTTTAAGGGCCGATACCGATTTACTGCTGAATTTTGAAAATGCCGATCCTTCCGATATCACGGGAAATTACAAGGTTCTTTCTTCAAGTTTAACCCGAACGGACGATACCATTATGGGTAAATACGCAGCTCTTGGCAAGGGGGCTAAAAAGGGATTGGAAATGAGGGGAGGTCCCGGCAGTATGTTCGGAAGGCAGGGCCCCACCGGTTCTTTTACCCTGTCTTTTTGGTTAAATCCCTCTTTGGCGGAAAACGGCGAAAGCGTACTGTCTTGGCGTTCTTCCAGAAATATGGAAAACATTCCGGTATACCAAATGATTGCAGCCGCTTTTTTTAACAATAAAATCGAATGGACCTTCACAAATGTTTTTTCTTTATCGAATTCCGTAAAAAACATACGCTTTTCGGGGAAAAGCATGATTATTCCGAATAGGTGGGCCCTGCACACCCTGTGTTTTGATGAAGAAACGGGGCTTTTGCAATATTTTGTAAACGGGAAAACGGAAGCGCTCTTGTATACCACTTCAACCGGACGGGAAAACGGAAGCGTCTATATTCCGATTTTAGGCGTCCCCGCGGAATTGGAAATATGCCCCGGATTTACGGGACAAATAGATGATTTTTGCATACAAAAAGCGGTGCTGCCGCCCGACTACCGTCAAGCACGTTTTAATCCCGACGGCGCGTATTTTACAAGCAGGGCTATAGGCCCCCTTCCTCCGGGAAGCCGTATTACAGGCTTGGATGCCGTCATCGATACCCCCGAACAAACAGATGTCCGCTTTTTTATACGCGCGGGCAATAACTATCATACATGGACTTCCCTTTCTCCGGAATGGATACCCGTAGAAAATAAAAAAAGCATTTCCGGTGTGGAAGGAATATGGTTTCAGGTTGCGGCGGCTCTTTACACCGACGGAGGAGGAACAAAAAGCCCTTCAATAACGGAAATAATTTTGCACTATAAAGAAAAAGAAGCCCCGCTGCCGCCCGTACGTGTATTTGCCGAGGCAAAAGACGGCAGCGTAGAGCTTTCCTGGCTTGCTTCGGCAGGCAATACGGTATCCGGTTATACCGTCTATTACGGGGAAGCGCCGGGAGAATACTTGGGGAAAAGCGCCTTCGAGGGGGCATCACCCATAGATGCGGGCAATGTATTATCTTTACGCCTTTCCGGCTTAAAAAACGGAGCCATATATTATTTTGCCGTAGCAGCCTATGACAATACCGATATGAAAATCGAAGGGGTCTTGTCTCGGGAAGTATACGCACGGCCCCTAAGGGGAAAGAGATGAGTCAAACAGCGACGAAATTTTCAAAAGAATCCGTGGTTATACGGCAGGCACAAAAAGCCGTACTGGCAAGAGATTATCACGCCGCCATCCGTCTTTATGTACGGATTTTAAAAGCGGATCCGAACAACAAAGAAATATTGACCAAATTGGCCGGCGTATATGTTTTAGCGGGTGACGACGACAACGCACTTAAAATCTTCACAAAGATTCTTAAAACAGACCCTGCAAATTTTAAAGCTCTCAATAACTTAAGCGGCATATACCGCAGAATGGGAAAGCTCGACGAGTCTTTGAACGTTATAAACAAGTTGAAAAAAAGCGGCCTCAATGAGGATGAGGTGGAATTCAACGCCGGCTATACTTATAAGCTTATGGGAAAATACGATGAAGCGCTTTCATCGTTTTACAATGCCCTTGAAAAAAACCCGGGAGACGTACTTGCCTACAATCACATAGGCAGCATAGAAGATTTGCGCGGACACCCGGATAAAGCCCTTGCCGCTTTTTCCCGCGGTCTGCAAATAGATCCCAACCACCCCGTACTTCACTATAATACCGCCATGCACTTTGCCGCACAAAACCGGCCCGACAGAGCGGCACAACACTTCGAAGCCGCTTTAAAAGCAAATGCAGGCTGGGGAGATGCTCTCAATCAATACTCGGATTTATTAGTCCGCAGCGGAACCGAAGAACGGGCTGAAGAGCTTTTGCTTAAAAATATAAAATTGAACCCCGAAAATACAACCGCTTATAATAAACTGGGCCGGCTTTATTCGGATCAAAAAAAATACGATGATGCCGAAAAAATGTATCTGAAGGTTTTGGATTTTGACAGTGAAAACATGGCGGCTCTCAGCGGGCTGGGAAACGTATACGATAAACAAAAAAAATATTTTAATGCCGCCGCCATATTGGAACGATTGGGAAAACTGCAGGAAAATGACCCCGCAACCGCATTACGCTACGCAAAGATTCTTATTGAATTGAACAGACTGCAGGATGCCGCCGTTTTGCTCAAAAAACTGTACATTCGCGAACAAAACGATATCCCGCTTTTAAACATACTCGGACAATACTTTATACGCAGCAGAGATTTAAAAAAAGCCTATGTATGTTTAAATCGTATTGCACGCATAGCACCGGATGAGTGCGACTTTTTAAAAGAGAATGCCGTACAGTTTATGTATATAAAAGATTTCAAAAATGCCGAACGGCTTTTACAAACATATTTAAAAAGTCGGCCCGACGATTCCGAAGCGTGGGCGGATTTGGCCAGATGCTATGACGCGATGGGTTTGCATAAAAAATCGCTTTCGGCTTTACAACAGTGTTTGGACTTGGATAAAAATAATTTCAGTGCAATTGAATTATTGGGCAAGCTCAGCCGCTGCCTCGACAGCGACGTTGAAGCAACCGATGTCATTACGGCTCTCTTAAATAAAACCATCAACGCCGAAGGAAATTTGGACACCCTCTTGTATTCGATGGAAGCACGGGAAAACATCCTTAACCATATCACAAGGCCCGATTCCGAAGATGAAAACACGGAAACGGAGCCTATCGGGCAATACAGGGAAACGGAATTTTTGGACAGCGATGTAGATGAAGACGAATTTCTACAGCTTGACTTTCTCGCACCGGAGAGTTCCGTCGAAGACGAATACAATCCTTTGGACTTAATCGAACTCGAAGACGATCAACCGGAAAAAGAGTCTCAAAAAGAATCTTTTGATTTTTCGGACCTGCTCGCTCCCGATATGCCCGTTGAATATGACCGCGGCAGAGACGGGGAACTGAACGATAACCCTTTCGATTTACCCTACTCACAAAAATATGAGCCATCCGAAGAAGAAACGGTTATAGATGTGGACGGAACCGGATTTGAACCTGAAGACGATGAAAAAGAGGAAGAAGACAAAAATGAGGCCCCTGTTTCTCTGTTTCAGAATCCCCTTCCCGAAACTCCGTACGACAACCGTCCTTCACAGCCGAAGCGGATGCCGCAGAATACCGCACCGTACTTTGAGCCGGACCCCGAAGAGAATGTTTTGGAACCTCTGACACCGGAACCGGAACCTTTTTTTGACAAAGAGGGTGACGACGATTTTGAAATCATAGATGAACCCCCGGAAGCCGAACCCGAAAATTTTACGGAATCGGATGCGGATATGGAACAGCCTGTTGAAACCGAACCGGCCGAACTTGAACCCGATATTCCTTTGGAAACCCGGGATAAATCCGAAGAGAACGGCGAACTTCCTTTAGAATCGGAAGAAGAAGAGGAACTCGAAGAAGAAAGCGCCGCCGAAGAAGAAGAGAATGAAGACGCGGGAGACGATGAAAACCCCGAAGAAGAACTCAGTCTTGATGAAGAACTGATGAAACAAATGCGTGAGGTTTTAGCTCATGTCTTCGACAAACCCCCGATAAAAGAATTCTCACGCACTTTCGAGATGTTCGACTCGCTGCGCGGCTTATGCTCGTATTTGCCCGCCGTAAAAAAAGACGAATTTTTCTCGGATTTGAATCGCGTACAGCTGGACTATGTCATAGACCGCTTGGAAGGCAAGCCGGGGCTTTTAGCCGCCGCGCAGGCTTTACATACACGCGGGTTTATAAAACCGAAGGCGCATCACAAACATTCGGGAAACGGAAGGCTTTAAGGGGCTATCGAAAGTCCCAATTCCCGAGCGGCAAGCTTTGTAACGTCAAGAATCGAAGAGCAGGAAAAGTTTTCCGTCTTTTTATTCACTGCACAAAAAACCCCGTAGCGGGACCGGTCTAAGGAATAGCCGTGCGTACCTTTTTCGTAGTGAGTATCACCGAAATGATACCCCGTTTTTGCACAGACACCGAATAAAGCTCCTGCAGGATAAAGCGGCGAAGGGGAGGCAAAACCGGACTCTTTCATCTCATCGGCGGATAAAAGACGGTCTACTCCTTCCATTGCCAAAACCTCTTTTTTTATACATTCCGTATCTTCCTTTGCATTGGCGCTTGATGCCGAATTAAGCCCGCCGAACAAAAAAGCGCTGCCCCCCGCATAGTGGAAAAAATACCGGTAATCACTTATAATGTTTACGCTTTTTTTAAAAACTTCATCGTAACTTTCGGTTTGTTTTAAAAAGCCCATCTTTTCAAGTAAAAGGTTGGGATGAAGATTCGTATGCACGTCCAACTGGGCATGGTCCGAAAATACGATAACGGTGGTATCTTTTTCAAGAACCGCAAGGATTTCTCCCAAAAAGCCGTCCAAGTATTCCAAAGCTTTTTTTGTTTCCGCAGCGCTCCGTCCGTATTGATGACAGATTGTATCGAAGCTGGTTAAGTGCAAAAGCATAAAGTCGGGCTTTTTTTCGGAAATTATATCGCGCATAACGTGAACGGCAAAGTTATCGAGCGAGGGTTGAGAAATACCGCGCATCAAGTGCCGGTGCCGGAAAAAAGCCTGCATTTGAATAAAAAAAGAACCGGCCTTTAAATTCTGCACAACCTGATTTTCGCCCTTTCGTATCACCACTTCGGGCAGATTCCAGTTTATATCTTCGGAATAGCCCGTAACCGGCCATAAGACGGCGGCCGTTTTAAGACCTTTTTCACGGGCGGCACACCACAGCGTTTTTGCTTTTATACGCCGGCTGTCATAACACCAGGCACCTTCTTCGGCGGGGTCTATAAAGGTGTTCGATATAATACCGTGCATACTCGGCGGAACACCCGTTGCAACCGACGTGTGAACGGGATAGGTATTCGATATAAAAACCGTTTGCATATCGCGGAAAAGCGTACCCTGCCCCGCAAGCCGGCTGAAATTCGGCAATAAAAGCAATTCATCAAGCTCATCGCTTCCGACCGCATCAAAACTGATTAATATAAGCTTACTCATAGCCGCCCCTACCCCCGTGCAATCAAACCATAAAAAAAGCGGAAAGGGTTAAGTCTCTCCGCTTTTATCGGGCATATGCCCCTTATTTTTTTTCTTTTTCTTCAGGGTCCGTTAAAACGGCGCGCGTTAACTGAACCTCTTTACCGAGCCGGGCGTTTAAAATATCCTGCGCTTCGTCAAACTCATCACGCCTTTGCACACCGTCGACCATAAAGTTATCGCCTGCAAAACTGTAGGTATAGGAACCGATATAGACATAGCGGTTTTCAGGCGAAACCTGCACATCCATACCGAAAGGAAGATAAATGTGACGGGCGCGTTCATAAAATATATTACCCTTTGTAAGTTTATTAGACTCCGGAGTAAAAAGAAAAACAAAGAATCCCTTTAAAGAAAAACGTCCGTCTTTCGGTATTTTTATTGGAATAAAGAAATAATCCCCAATCACGGAATCTATAGGCACCGATGGAATCTGCGCATTCGGAGATGTTAAAAACCCGTATCTGTGAGGGGCATCTCTCAATTCAGGGTTCAAATCAAGAGTTTTAATGTAAAAATCTCTATCAATATCTTGCAAAAGAGAAACACGGCCGACAAGCAAGACCTGTTTTTTCCCGGGTTCTTTTACTTTTGCGTTCTGTGCGACAATCGTCGATACGGCGCATAACAACAAGACAAATATACATACATATTTATTCTTCATTTTTCAACTCCTCTATTCTTGCTTTTAATAAAGGTGCCCAATCGGTTTTACCATATACCTTTAATGCAAAGTCTAAAGCTTTAAGTTCTTCTTTGGTTTCTCTTTTTTTATCTTTTACAATAGACATTTCACTTCCCAGTGCCAATATGGGGTTCCTGCTTCCGTAGAAATATAAGCCGGGTTCTTTCGGGGTGGTAAATCCGAGATCATTTTGTCCATTTAAACCGTACAAATAATAATAAAAAGTTTGACTTCTACCCGTATTTATTACTTGAACCCCTATATATTGTTTGTATCTGCCGCCGGGAATAAGCGGTTTGGAAACCCAGAAGTTTTTTTCGCTATATGTATGGCCATAATCAGCCGGTTTTGTTGTATCCGCTTGAAAAAAATCCAAAGATGTATTCTCAGAAGCAAAAGAGCCGTATACTAAAACCGAATCTGTCGGAGAACCTGTTGCCTTCGCTAGAAAGTTGCCTCGATTCGAGGATTGAATTCCTTTAATAAGCAACATAGCGGTTATACATCCCGTAAAAAGAAATGACGAAACAATTACCAAACATAATGCAACAATATGAATCTTTTTTATTTTCATAATCTGCTCCTTCTACATATTAATTAAAAGACCAAAATTGCGGATATTATAAGCGAGTTTTTTTCCACAGCCATTCCTTTTCCGAAAGACGATGCTTTTTGACTCATACGTCTATATCCGAGACCTAAAAACACGTTTATATCCGCACCAAAATCATATCCGCCTTTTACGCCGCCTTCAAAACTTGCAGCAACGCCCTGCGGCGTTTTGTTATCAAAAGAACCGAATCCTGCCCAGTTAAACCCCAAAAAGCCGGATATATAAGGAAGCACATAGGCTTTTCCGATTGACATCGGAACCTGCACGGTAAGAAGGGGTCCCATAATGAACCGATTTGCATCGCTAATCTTTACAAAAACATAGTCTTTTTCAGACACAAAGTTTACTTTATCGGCGGATAAACCCAGTCCGATTCCTATCCATCGTGCATCCAAACCGTTAAAATCGGCAAAATACGTATACGAAGCGCAAAAACCGCTCTTTGCATCCTTACTTAAAGAAGCGTCAAATCCCGCCTGTACCGCCGAAGCATAGGGGCTTTCAAAACCGAAAAAAGGCGCATCGCTGTTATCCGAACTCGATTTTTTACCCGTTTTTTTACCTTGCTTACCGTCTTCGTCCTTTTCCTTCACTTCGCCGAACCTTTCCAATCTCCATAGGCCCTGTTCGGGAATCCAGCGCGTTTCTACAGGATTTTCAAACTTTTCGCTTTTAATCGGAGCGGTACATACTACCGATGATACCTCGGTAACCTCTCCTGCGGAAACAAGTGAACGTTCCTCATTCTTTCCGAGTTTTTGCCATATATCCCATGCAAGGGCATAGCGCATCCCTTCAATAGGAGAATAGTTGTTAAAAACGGCAACTACAACCGAACGCACGGCGGAAGGGGCCGATGAAAGCGCCTTCATAAAGGCATCTTTTCCTTCGGAAGCGACATAGCTGTATGAGATATATTTTACAATATCCGTAAAATCATTATCCTGTTTTGCCGCATCCGCAACAAAATCCCGAACACGCATTTCCGCCTGCTCTTTAACCGCGGATAAGGTCTCCGGATTTAAAACCTTTTTTATATATGCTTGAACCGCTGCGGAAGGAATCGAATAGTTCGTATCCTGACGGCCCCTATACTTCCATGTATTCACACCCAGCACCGCATAACCGGTTTCCGCCGTTTTATCCGTAATTAAAAGAGGACCGCCGGAGTTTCCGCCGTCAATTTGCGCCGAATGCTGAATAAGAGCGGTAATATCCGGATCAACCAAATCCTTTATCCGTGCAGAAGCATTTGTAACCGAACCCTTTCCCAGCTGCCACAGAGGTTCTCCCGCAAGACCGGGAAAGCCCGCCGTCCAAACATCCTGACCGTCCGAAGCCGGTTTTGAACTGAAGGATAAACCCGTTTTAAAAGGATTTATACCCTTGGGAAAACTTAAAATCGCCAAATCGATTTCTTCATCGGCGTTTAAAACCTTCAAATTGTCGTACTTTGTTGTCCCTCCGTTATCTCCTTCAAATTCAATCGATACCGTTTCGGCCTGCGATACGACATGGCGGTTTGTAATAATATAGTTTGTTCCGTCGGGAGCAACATAGACAAAGCCCGAACCGAAACCGCCTTTTAAATAAGAATCCACGGCTTTGGCATACGAAGTATATCCTTTTGACTGTAAGAGCTCGCGGTATTCTTCAAGCATGGAAACGCTTTCCGGATAATATTTTTCACGTACGATTCCGACATAATTTTTAACTTGAGAAAAAACGGCGGCAGGAAATAAAAAAAGCAATATGATAAAAAGCCGTTTTGTTTTTGCGGTGCGAATAAACATCTAAACCTCCTGATTTATTCAGTCTAAACAATTTCTTCTTTTATGTAAAGACAAAAGCAAGACAATATCAATCTATTTTTATTTTTTCAAGTTTCCAAATATCGCGCACATAGTCTTCTATAGTGCGGTCGGACGAAAATTTTCCGCAGCGCGCAATATTCAGCAGCGTTTTTTTTGCCCAGCCTTGACGATCCGTATAGGCGGCGGCAACTTCTTCCTGTGCGCGGCAATAGGCGTCAAAATCCGCGAGGACGTAATAGACATCGGGACGCTGACCTTCCACGCCGTAAACTAAAGAGTCGTAGAGTTCGCGGAACATTTGCGGCGAGGAGTCAAAGGTACCGTCCACAAGCTGATTTAAAGCGCGCGCAAGGTGCGGATTTTGTCCGATGTAATGCTGCGGATTATAGGAGTGTTCCTTATCCATTGCATGAATTTCTTCGGCTCTAAGGCCGAAGATAAAGGCATTTTCTTCTCCGGCTTCTTCAACGATTTCTATATTGGCCCCGTCGAGAGTTCCCAGCGTTAAAGCGCCGTTAAGCATAAACTTCATATTGCCCGTACCGGAGGCTTCCTTTCCGGCGGTAGAAATCTGCTCGGACACATCGGCGGCGGGGAATATTTTTTCTGCTGCACTGACGCGGTAGTTTTCAACAAAAACCACTCGTATTTTTCCGCCCACGCGCTTATCGTTATTGATTTTAGCCGCAACGGAATTGATTAGTTTGATTATCGACTTTGCCCTCCGATAACCGGAGGCCGCCTTTGCCCCGAAAATAAAGGTACGGGCCGGCGGAGCGAAATTTTCATCTTCCGAAATGCGGTTGTATAAATAGATAATGTGCAGGATATTCAAAAGCTGGCGTTTGTATTCGTGAAGGCGTTTTATTTGAACATCGAAAATCGATTCGGGATCCAAAAACTCGTTTTGAGTTTCTTTAAGCCATGATGCCAAATCTTCTTTATTCGCCCGTTTTATTTCAAGTAATTCATTCAATACGGCGTCATCATCGGCATATTTTTCAAGATTTTTCAAAACCGATAAATCCGTTTCCCAGCCGCTTCCCGCATATTTTGTAATAAAAGAAGCAAGGCGCGGATTTGCGCTCAACAGCCAGCGGCGCTGCGTAACGCCGTTTGTTTTATTATTGAATTTGGCAGGATAAAGTTCGGCCCAATCCTTTAATTCCTTTGTTCTTAAAATTTCCGAGTGCAGGGCCGCAACGCCGTTTACGCTGAAACACGAATGAATTGCAAGCCAGGCCATATAAATCATACCGCTTCGGATAATGCTCATGCGGTTTTGCTTATCGTAATCATCCGGGAAGCGGCTGCGCAAATCGGCAATAAAGCGGCGGTTTATTTCTTCAACGATTTGATACACGCGCGGAAGCAGTCCCTGAAAAATATCGATAGGCCATTTTTCCAAAGCTTCGGCAAGAATCGTGTGATTGGTATAGGCAAATGTTTTTGTTACGACTGCCCAGGCTTCATCCCATTCCAAACGGTGCTCGTCCATAAGGAGGCGCATCAATTCGGGAACGGCAACAACCGGGTGCGTATCGTTTAATTGGATTACATGAAGGTCGGCAAACTTGGAAAAATCTTCACCGTAGACTGACGTGTAAGAACGTATCATATCCTGCAAACTGGCAGAGCAAAAAAAGTACTGCTGTTTTAAACGCAGCGCCTTTCCCGAAGGGCCGCTGTCGTTCGGATAAAGCACACGGGAAATATCTTCGGCCGAATTCTGCCGTGCAACGGCACGCGTATAGTGCATTTCATTAAAAAGCTGCAAGTCGAAACCGTCGGGTGAAGAGGCTTCCCATAAGCGCAGCGTGTTTACGGTATCGGTTCCGTAACCGATAATCGGCGTATCGTAGGGAGTAGCGGTTACCCGTTCGGCATTTTCCAAAAAGAAATGGTCACGCCCGTCGGCTTCGTGACGAACGGCAACATTGCCGCCGAACAACACTTCAACATCTGCGTCGCTTCTCCTTATTTCCCAAGGGTCGCGGTACTTAAGCCAGTTATCGGGGTATTCCACTTGAAAGCCGTTTTCTATGCGCTGCTCGAACATTCCGTAGCGGTAGCGTATGCCGTAGCCGACCGCAGGATAATTCAAGGTTGCAAGAGAATCCAAAAAACAGGCGGCAAGCCGTCCCAAGCCGCCGTTACCCAAACCGGCATCGGGTTCTTGCTCTTCTATTGTGTTATAATCAATGCCGGCTTCCTTTAAAGCTTCCAGCACGGCATCTTTTATGCATAAATTGATTATATTATTCCCCAAAGCGCGGCCCATAAGAAATTCGGCCGAAAGATAATATATCGTACGCGCCCTGCGGGCATCGTAGGCGCTTCGGGTTTTCATCCAATTTTTTATAACTCCGTCCAAAACGGAGGCGGCAACGGCATCGTACACATCATGAGTATCGTTTTGTCCTATATCTTTACTGAAATCGCGCGTAAGACGCCTCTGTACGGCCGCTTTAAATTGTTCTTTGTCGAAATTCATATCCGCTCCTCCATAAATCTATTTACTTATTAATACAACCATCGTTTTATCCGCCAAAGGATATTCGGGCGTTACAAAGCCGATTGCATCTTTTTCATCCAAAAAATCTCCCGGCGAAGGCAGGGAGGTATCAATACAACGGTACCATTTTTTGCCTACCGGTGCGGGCGGAATCCGTGCATACACGAAGTCTTTTCCCGCATTGCACATAAGATAAAAATCATTATCATCCCGTTCGCTGAAAATTTCAATTTTACTGCCGTCCAAAAGACAGGCAAGAAAGTGTTTTTGTTTGCCCCAATCAAAGGGTTTTGCGTGCTCGTCGAACCAGCAAATATCAAGAAGATTGTTTGCCGATAAATCCTTGCCCAAAAAGAATTCGGGGCGGCGGAATGCCGGATGCTTCATCCTGAAAGCAATCGCCTTGCGCGTAAACTCGAACATATCGGCATGCCGTTCTTTTAAACTCCAATCAAACCATGACAATTCGTTATCCTGACAATAAGCGTTGTTATTGCCGTTTTGCGTGCGCCTGAACTCGTCGCCGCCTAAAAGCATGGGTGTTCCCTGCGATAAAAGCAGGGTTAAAATCATATTTTTAATTTGCCGGCCGCGTATAAGATCGACGGCCGCATCGGAGGATTCTCCCTCATGACCGTAATTGCAGCTGTAATTATTGTCCGAGCCGTCCCTGTTGTTTTCACCGTTCGCTTCGTTATATTTACGGCTGTAGCTTACCAAATCGTTTAGGGTAAAGCCGTCGTGGCTTGTTAAAAAATTAATCGAATGAAAGGGTTTGCGCCCGTCGCGTAAATACAAATCGGAGCTTCCGGCAAGGCGGGTCGCGGTTCCTCCCGCAAAAAATTTATCGCCGCGCCAAAAACGGCGTATATCGTCGCGGAAACGGTCGTTCCATTCGGCCCAGCGTCCCCCGGGAAAACTTCCCACCTGATAGGCTCCGCCTCCGTCCCAAGCTTCGGCTATGATTTTCGTATTGCGCAAGAGGGGGTCTTCGGCAATGCGCTCAAGCATGGGCGGATTTTCCATCAGATTGCCGCGGGTATCGCGTCCCAAAATCGAGCCCAAATCGAAGCGGAATCCGTCGACATGCATTTCGCTTACCCAATAGCGCAGGCAGTCGATAATATAGGTGCGCACAACCGGATGGTTGCAGTTCATCGTATTGCCGCAGCCTGAAAAGTTCTTGTAAAGGCGCTTGTCTTTTTCTTCAAGCATATAGTAGACGGAATTTTCAAATCCGCGGAAATTGAGGGTAAAGCCGTGTTCGTTTCCTTCGGCGGTATGATTGAACACAATGTCCAAAATAACTTCCAAGCCGTTTTTGTGCATTTCGCGCACCATTTCTTTAAACTCGCGCACGCAGGCCCCCGGACTTCTATCCGAAGCATAAGAAGTTTTCGGCGCAAAAAAAGCAACCGTACTGTATCCCCAATAATTTTTTAAACGTTCCCCCGTTTGAGGATTCGTATTCGTATTTTCGTTTTCGTCGAATTCCTGTAAGGGTAAAAATTCCACCGATGTAATTCCCAACTCTTTTAAATACGGTATCTTTTCAATAAATCCGCGGTATGTACCCGGGTATTTTACACCCGAAGCGGCATTTTGCGTAAAACCTTTTAAATGCGTTTCATAGATAATGCTGTGCTGCAGAGGATAGTTAAGAGGTTTATCGCCCTGCCAGTCAAAGTCATCGTCGCGGATAACGACACATTTAGGCATATCTTCGGCACCACGCTTTTCCGATAAAAAAAAGGACGTATCGGTCAGAGCCTTTGCATAGGGATCGAGTAAATAACGATTTTTGTCGAAGCGGTGTCCGTTTTCCGGCTCGGAGGGGCCGTCAACCCTGTACAAATAAAGGGCGCCGGAACGCAAACCTTCGATATGAATATGCCAAATATCTCCCGTGCGGTTTTGCTCAAAATCAAGGTTAAAGACTTGGCAAGGTTCGGTATCCTGCGGATTTTTAAAAATCTCCAAGGAAACCGATTCCGCATTTCGTGAAAATACGGAAAAGTTCACGCCCTTGCCGGTCGGAACGGCTCCGAAGGGAATGGGTTTTCCTGATTGTGCGGAATATTTCTGCATAAGATTCAGTATAACACAGTATTAAAGCTGTTTCCAGAGGTTTATAACATTCCCGCTAAAACCCGAGTCAAATAAAACCGGCGTTTTGCACAAGTTTTGCACAGGACGCCGATTCCCCGAGCGGACAAAGATTTTTATCCGGCGGTTGCGCAAAGCTTTAAATCCGTATATGATAAAGAATAAAGGAGCTTATATGAAAAAAACGGAGCTTAAAATAAAAGCGCCCAAATGGGATTTATCCGCCATTTATTCCTCCATTGGAGGAGAAGATTACCTTCTTGCTTTAAAAAATCTGGAAAAAAGCTTTGCCGCAATGCAAAAACGGCTTTCGGACGGTGAAAAAGACAAAGATTTCCCTGCTTGGCTGAAAAAAACCTTAAAAATACATAACGAATCGGGAGCTTTATACCATTCGCTTTTATCCTATGCAAGTGCGGCCTACACAACCGATACGACAAATACCGCATATTTGAATGCCGTATCGGTTTTACAGGAAAAGGGACTGACCGCAAAAGAACTTGACCGCTCTTTCCGCGCGGTTTTAACGGCACACGCACAGGAACTGGACAAGTTTTACACAAGTTTTCCACAATATGAAAAATACCGCTTTATTTTGGAAGAAGCCGTAAAAGCTCAAAAACATCAAATGTCGGATGCCGAAGAAAGCGTTGCAAACGATTTACAGCGTTTCGGAGCCGATGCATGGAGCCGTTTGCAGGAACAAATCATTTCCAACGCCGTCGATACGGAAACGGGTAAAACCTTTAACGAACTGCGCAACGAAGCCTACGCCGCAGAACGCACGGTGCGTAAAACCGCTTACGAAAAAGAAACGGCTCTTTTAAAGCAAAACGAAATCGCCTTTGCAGCCTCTTTAAACAACCTCAAAGCGGCGACCATCAGCCTGAACAAACGAAGGGGCTGGAAAGAGGCGATAGAGCGCAGCTTGTTCGAATGCCGCATGAGCCGCAAAACTCTGGATGCCCTTATCGGCGCAATGGAAGACGCTTTGCCCATGTGGCGCTCCTATATGAAAACCAAGGCAAAACTGCTCGGTATTGAAAAATGCGCCTTTTACGATATATTCGCTCCTTTAAAAGCGCCGCAAAATAAAACGAAGGGAACAAATCCCGAGCACGGTTCGGAGCCGCACGCCGAAAAGGTGTGGACCTTTAACGAGGCAAAAAAGTATATTATAGAACGTTTTTCATCTTTTTCCGAAGATATGGGAACCTTCGCCCGCCATGCGTTTGAGCACAACTGGATAGACGCCCAAGTACGGCGCGGAAAAGTCGGCGGCGCATACTGCACGGATTTCCCCTTTCACAAGGTAACCCGCGTTTTGTCCAACTTTACGGGAACCTTTTCCGACGTTACCACCCTCGCCCACGAACTGGGACATGCCTATCACGGATGGTGCGTTAAAGATTTGGATTATCCGCAAACCCTGTACCCGATGACCCTCGCCGAAACCGCGAGCATCTTTGCCGAAACCATCGTTATGAAGGATCAGCTTTCAAAAACTTCGGGCTTTGAGCGGGCAAAGCTGATTGAAATGCACTTGTCCGACGGCAATCAGGTATTGGTCGATATTTTATGCCGTTTTTATTTTGAGCGCTCGGTTTTTGAAGAACGCTCAAAATCCGAATTGTCCGCGGCGGATTTTTGCAGGCTTATGGCAAAGGCGCAAAACGACACTTACGGAAACGGCCTTTCCAAAGAACGCCATCCCTATATGTGGGCGGTAAAAAGCCATTATTATATACCGGAGCTGGACTTTTACAACTTCCCTTATGCCTTCGGTCAATTATTCGCCCTTGCCCTGTACGCGCGCTTTGAAAAAGAAGGCCCGTCCTTCCCGGAAGTATACACCGCCTTGCTTAAAGATACGGGCTCTTATTCCTGCGAAACCGTTTGCCGCAAAGCGGGCTTTAATATCGAATCGAAGGATTTTTGGGCACAAGGCATCCGCGTCTTTGCCGAAGAATTAAAAGAATTAAAGGCATACGCCGCCTCGCTTAAAAAATAAAACACCGGGACGTAAAAACGTGGAAGCCGAATCGCCCTTAAGCCGCACCGAAACCCTCATCGGAAAAGACTCCCTTCAAAAGCTGAACAAAGCGAAAATCGCCCTGTTCGGCTTGGGCGGCGTCGGCTCCTACGTCCTCGAAGCCCTTGCCCGAAGCGGCGTCAAACACTTTGTTTTGGTCGACAACGACCGTATAAGCCCTTCAAACATAAACCGCCAGCTTTTAGCCCTCCATTCCACCGTCGGCCAATTTAAAACCGAAGCGGCAAAAAACCGCCTTACGGATATAGCCCCCGATATGCAGCTTACCTGCTTAAACCTTTTTTATTCGGCGGAAAATGCCGCAGAAGTTGAAAAACACCTTGCGGACTGCTCCTACATTGTGGACGCGATAGATACGGTAAGCTCAAAACTGCTTTTAATAGAAACGGCACGGCGCCTGCATATTCCGATTATCAGCTCTATGGGAACGGGCAACAAGCTCGACCCCTCGCGCTTTGAAACCGCCGATATTTTTAAAACAAGGGTGTGCCCCCTCGCGCGCGTTATACGCACCGAATTAAAAAAACGCGGCATCGCCTCTCTTAAAACGGTTTTTTCAACCGAAGCGCCCTGCATTTCATGTAAACCGCCCGCGAGTATCGCCTTTGTTCCGGCCTCCGCCGGCCTTCTTATCGCAAGCGAAGTAATTAAAGATATAACGGGTGTCACAAAAGAAAAAACTGCTCCGGAGTATAGACGGGCACTCGGGATAATTTAAAATCGGCAAGGTTTCTTGAAATAATGCAATCGATATTCCTTTTTATACAGCTTACTTCAATTACGGCATCTTCATAGTCCGAAACGGGAGAAAGCAGCGAATTGCGCAAAACCGATTCATCGACGGCAATTATTCTAAAAATATCAAACAAGGTGCTCAGCGTGTGTATAACCTTGTTTTTATCTTTGTGTTCTTTTAATAAAAAATAAGACAGGGTCGTTATTTCATGAGCGCACATAAAGCCCGCTATCTTCTTTTTTTCGCACATATCGATGAGCCGTGCCGCTTCGGCATGAAAACTGCGCTTATTGAGAAAATCAAGAATGATATTTAAATCAACGAGAACCTTTTTCATGAAAAAGCGACCTTAATTCTCTTTTATCGGGGATCGGGTTATCCTCGAAAATACCGTACAAAGATGCGGTTTTTCCGGCAAAAGGGGATGCGGGTTCGGAGGTTTTAAGCTGCACAAGATACGTTTCAAAAAGCTTTGAAACCGATAATCCGTTTTCTCTGGCATACGAATGGGCAAAGCCGATTAAATTTTCATCGATACTGAGGGTTAATTTTCCCGCCACAGCCGCCTCCTTACGTATTAATTATAAATCAATACGTATACAAAGTCAAGAATTTTGAGTCGGTATATTGCAAGGGATGAAATTTGTGAGGCGGAATAAAAACTTGACGATATAAGCAACATATGGTTATAATGAGGATAGCGCATGTATCGGGTTATACAGAAAAAAAAGATACTGAAAGCTGTTGCAAAGATGCCAAAAGAACAGCAACTTTTATACGCAACCTTAATCAAAGATTTGCGTGTAAAGGGAGCTGTACAAACACAGTGGCCGAATTTCAGTGCGTTGGGAAAAAATAAATACCATTGCCACTTATCATATCATTGGGTTGCCTGTTGGCAGGAAACCGTAAAAGGAATTGAATTGGAGGTATATTATGCAGGTTCTCGTGAAAACGCCCCCTATTAAGATAGAGGGAGATATACCGGCCGAACTGCTCACTTTTGTAAGATCGCAGTACACAGAGGTTACCGTTGAAGATGATGACGAAGAATATGTTGAAATAGTAGAAACCGAATGGTATAAAAATATTCAAAAAGAATTAACACCGGCAAAAACCTTGAAATTGTTAAGGAGACGTGATAATTTAACACAGGCGGCTTTGTCCGAAAAATTGGGAATTCCGGTGCAAAATATTTCGGGAATGGAAAACGGCCGCAGGACAATCAGTATACGCATGGCACGGAAACTGGCGGATGTTTTCGGCACAAGCTATCAGAACTTTTTATGAGAATTTATAAAGCCCCTTGCAGAAAAATTAGCGGTCCGAAAAGGGTGCCGAATGTCGAATAGTTGGAAGCTGACACACGGCGGTCAACTGGTTAATGACGGGCAGGGCTGGCTGAAAGATAAAAACGGTTATTGGTATGCCTTAGATGAAAATAAAAGAGATATGAATAAAGGCAAAAGACTTAATATGTATGATTTTATGAATATCGCCGGAGAAAAAGTAAACGACACAATATTTAATACATATTATAATAATACCGTAGACAGCCAATTAGCCAAGGCATGGGGAGTAGATTTAGGATTTGAAAGAAATCATGCAGTACCGGAAGCCTTAGCCGTAAAGTATTTTGATTTAGTGTTGAAGCATGCACTGGAAGTACGTAATCCTACAGGGCTAAAGAATAAATATAAGTTTACTGTCTATGATAAAAATAACAGAGGTATAGAGCTTTTCAAAATAGATAAAAATAATCCGTTTTTGGATGACGTGTTGAAACAAACTAATCCTAATCTGAATTCAGTAATTAATAAATCTGGTTGTAATTTTATGGCAACTATTGCTTTTCCACAATTATTGACAGGTAATATTTTAAATGCCACTCAAATTCAAAGTATTTGGGATTCTAGTACAACTAAAAAAATTAAATGGTGGAAAACTGGAGAGATGTTACCATTAGTAGATTCTGATGATTCTTACGTGAGACAACCGGATTATATTACTAATATGGTTTTTGAAAGAATGAATATTAACAATCTTAAATTACAGTTTGGTGGTAATTCAAATAATCCAATAATTGGTTATAAAGTAAAGGTGCCTTTCGAGATTACAAAAGAATATTGGTTATTGTCGGATAGGTATTTTAATTACACTTATAATCCGGGTAGCACTACTGATAAACTATTGGATTATAATTCCGTTTATTTAGGTACAAAATAATATGAAAAAAAACTATCTAATGTTTTTATTTTTTGTTTCCATAATTTTGAATTTTTATGGAGAAAACTATTTAGATGAGGGGAGTTTTATTCCATCCTATTATGTTCAGACAAGCGGTTATATGATAAAAAATGATGGACTACATAAAATAGTCGATTATTCTACAATTTCACTGGCTTATAATTTTCGGAATTATAATTTTGGATATTTTGTTCAAGATGGAACAATGCCTTATTTTGTTTTACAAAAAAACTTGATTGGAAATATCTTAGAATTAAAATGTTGTCGTTTTGAAATAGGTTATGAAAATGACATTGTTAGATTTGTTCAACAAAATCAAAATGATTTGGAAACAGTAAGAATAACAATTATTGACAATGAGGAAATCATTTTTGATGATTTTTCATATCCAAAAGGAACACGTTTTTATCGAATCTCCGGACCGGCAAAAATTCCAATTAGCAATGCCGTAGTTAATGATTCAAATGTAAGATTAAGAGTAAAGCCGAATTTGAATTGTGATACATGGACAAAACTTAATAAAGGACTACAAGTGAAAATCAAAGATAAAACATCTGAGAAATATGAAATTGACGGTGAAAGTTGGTATTGGTATAAAGTTGATCATCCGGATTATCCCGACGGTTGGGTATACGGCAAGTATATAGACATAGAAGAGGGTAACGAAGGGGAAGCGGACAAGGGCGGCTACAGTGAACGGTACCGATAGAGGCGGAGATTTTGAATACAGGAATAACGTCCGCGAGTTTTTACGCAGTAAAAACTCGGTAGCACGAGCTCCCGTAAGGGAGCCGTGCGGCGACCTTGGAAGCGGGGGGAAGGCATTCCCCGCCAAAAAGAAATAAAGATTGTATATGCAAAACAGGTTTGAAAATATACATACGAATTTACAAATCCGCGAGTTTTTACGCAGTAAAAACCCGCTAAGCACGAGCTCCCGTAAGGGAGCCGTGCGTCCTTTTCTATTTTATTTTTACCAGTTCAACTTCAAAGACAAGCCAGCTGTTGCCCGGAATAACGCCGGGGATGCCGTTTGCGCCGTATGCGGTTTCCGGCGGTAAAATCATCGTGCGCCTTTCTTTTAATTTCATATCCTGCGCCATAATGTCGAAGCCCGGAATCATTTGACCGATGCCGGTGGTAAAGGCGAGCGGGCCCCTGCCCTTGGAAGAATCGAATACCCTGCCGTCCATAAAGGAGCCGGTATAGTGGGTTTCCACTTGACGGTTTTTGCCCGCCTTGGAGCCGCTTCCTTCTTTTTGAATAACATAAAAAATACCGTTTGCGTCTTTTTTGGCACCGGGGAATTTGGCTTCGATTTCTTTAAAAATCTTTTCGCCGGCTTCTTTTTTTAAGCGGTCAAAATCTTCCTGCGTTGCGCTGAACGCTTCGGCGTCTTTTCCGAGGCGGATAATCGTCAGTTTTTTGATAACATCGCCTTGAAGGGTTTTGTTTACGACGTCCTGTCCTTCAATCACCTTGCCGAACACCGTGTGTTTGCCGTCGAGCCAGGGGGTGGGAACGTGGGTAATAAAAAACTGACTGCCGTTTGTCCCCGGCCCCGCATTTGCCATCGAAAGAACGCCGGGCGCACTGTGTTTTAACGAGGGAACGATTTCATCGGGGAAGGTATAGCCGGGGCCTCCGCGTCCGGTTCCCTGAGGGTCGCCGCCCTGAACCATAAAGTCCTGGTCATCGCCGTTTGCCTTGCTTATAACGCGGTGAAATTTCAATCCGTCGTAAAAGGGTTTTCCCTTTGCGGCCTTAAGCTTTCCTTCGGCCAAGCCTACGAAATTCGTAACGGTTAAGGGCGTCTGTTTATAATGCAGTTCCAGAACGATGTTCCCCCTGCTCGTTTCCATAAGGGCAAAAACGCCTTCTTTTCCTTCAAGCGATTTTATCGATTTTGTCATTTGTGCATAGCCTCCGCATATCAGGGCGGCAAAGACAAGCACGGCCGCCGTATATTTTTTGTTCATATTACTCCTCCGAATATTTCGATACGCACCAATTATAGATGGCGTCCGCTCTGGAACCGTAGGACTTTGCAAGCCGCTCGGAAACCAGGGGAATCTTTGCCGCGTCGGCGCGGACCGTAATATAAAAAACAATGTGTTCTTCGGTTTCTACCGCATTCAAGCATAAAAGCATAGCTTCGGGCTTTACTATATTAAAACCCTTGTATACGATTTTTTCGGTGTTTTCCGCACGGAAAGACGTTTGCGCCGCCTGTTCAAAGTACTGAAATTTATACACACAGCCGCTTAAAGAGCGGTCTTTTTGGTAGACGTAAGACACAAGACCGTCGGCTTTTTTATCCGCCGGGTCGGGAATCCTTGTGCGCTCGTCGGGATTGTTAACCGTATACACTTCCGTATAGAGGGTTTCCCAACGCTTGCGTGAATTGGAATAGTATTGAATGCCCTGCATGGTGGATAAATTGCGCAGTACCGAAGATATTTTACCGATTTCGCCCGCAGCCCGCGATATGATAATCCGCGGCACTCTTTCAGTCCCGTTCTGCATCTCATCCTGCGAAGCGCTTTTCGGGATATCGGATGTCTTTTTAAGCAGATACAGGGATTCGACGATAAAAACCGGTTCGTTTTGTTTGTCCCACGCGGATGCGGCCGAACGGCATAAATCGGTGGCCGGGCACAGTTCAAGTTTTACGTTCGACTCTCCGTAAAACGAACGCTGAATCCGTCCCGTTTTTAAAAGTTCTTCCGCAACCGATTCGGAAAAAAGCTCTTTCAGCTCATACACAGGAACGACTGTCGAATTGCCCTCATCTTGTATTAAGGAGGAAAAATCGACACGATAGTCCTCTTCACTGCTTTGAGCGTCGGCAGTCCGAGCGCCGAGCATCAGGCAAAGACAAACAAAGGCACCGCAAAAGACGGCGCTTCGGACAGAACGAAGGGCTGCATAAAACCCTTCAGGCAGACAAGCCGGCAAACCGGCGTACCGCATCCCTGCCTTACAAAAATGATTAACGTACACCTTTATAAAAAACCCTCACCTGCTTATATAAACCTTCGCCCTCGCTTTTGGTTTCAACATCGCCGATTTCATTTAAAGTCGTGTGAATAAGGCGGCGCTCAAAGGGGTTCATCGGTTCAAGCAAAACGGACGAGCGGCTTGTGCGCACCTTGTCGGCGGTTGTATACGCCAAACGCACCAAAGACTCTTCGCGCCGTATGCGGTAGTTTTCGGTATCGAGGACGATTTTTACATCGCCGTTACCCAAATGCCCCGCATACACGTTCGCCAATAATTGCAGGGCATCGAGATTTTTACCCTTGCGTCCGATTAAAATCGACGAACTGGGCGAAGAAAGCCGGATACCGATTTTACGCTCCTCACGGAACATAATTTCGGCGGAACATTCATAACCCATTTTGCGGATAACCGACGAGATAAAATCAATCAGTTTGGCTTCAAACTCGTCTTTGGGAAGCGGATCCGCAAAGAGGGAATCCCTGTGCAAAGTTTCGGCACCTGCGCTGCCGGAGGCAGCCGAGACCCTTTCAACAGCGGCATCGGTATGCACACGGATTTTTACATAACCCTTTTTGAACAAACCGTTTTTTTGCGTTTCGATAATCTCAACATCGAACTGATCCTGTTCCAAACCCAGTTCCGCTGCAGCCGTTTCAATGGCTTCTTTTTCCGTTTTAGCTTCAAATTCATATATCATAAGTCACCTCTTTATTTTTTCTTTTTAGATGTAACCGTCCGCTTGGGTGCATCCGCTTCGGCCAAGCCCATTTCAACGCGTTTTGCATGCATCATTTTATTGATAAACAGCTGTTGAATTAACTGCAAAAAGTTGCTTACCGTCCAGTAGAGTAAAAGTCCGGCCGGAGCGCTGTAAAACATAAAAAAGAAAAACAGCGGCATACCGTACATCATATATTTCATGGAATTTCCGCCTGCGGCATTAGCCGATGCCGTTTGCGTAATTTTCGTAAACAAAAGCTGGGATGCAACGTAGATTATCGGTAACAGCCGTAAAGGCAGCTCTCCGATAAGGGGAAGCCCCGCAGGGAACACGTATACGCTGTCTCCGACGGACAAGTCGGGAATCCAGCCGGGAATAAACATCGCTCCGCGGAATTCAAAATAGTTGTTAAACAAATTGAACATCGCAAAAATAAGCGGAAATTGAATTAACAGGGGCAAACAGCCTGAAAGCGGGTTGTAGCCGGCTTCTTTGTAAAATTTGGCCATCTCGGCATTCATTTTTTCGGGGCTGTTTTTATACTTGGTTTGAATTTCCTGAATGCGCGGTTGAAGTTCCTGCATTTTAAGGGTCGATACCGAACTTTTTTTCGTAAGCGGATACATCGCAACCTTTAAAAGAATGGTCATCAAAATAATCGACACGCCCCAGTTCGGAATCAATTTATAGAAGAATTCCATTAAGAACTTCAAAAAGGTTTCAAGCCATGCAAGCCAGCCGGAGCCCAAACTTTCGTCCAGACGCAAATCGGCAAGCTTCCAATTGTTTTCGGCGGCGTTATTATATATGCCGACGTTTTTTTCAACCTTCGGCCCCATGTAGATATAGTAGGAATCCTGAGCAAAAGAACCGCTTACGGGAGAGCGTACCAAAAAGAGCTGGGCATCCTGAAAATTGTCAACCCTGTTTTTTGTGGAATAGTAGGCGTTTTGAATAACCGGAGACTGAGATGCCGGAGAAACTATTTGTTGTGTAAAATATTTTCCGGCAACACCTGCCCAGCTGAAATTTTTATCAAAGGTTTTTATATTACCGTCGGACAGATTGAGTTTTTTAAGCTTTTCTTTGGAAAAAAACATAAAGGTACGCCGTTCATAACGGTCAACCTTGGGATTGTAGTAGGGCCCGATTTGCGGAGAGGTGCGCAGGGTATAGGCAGCGTTTCCGAAGGCCAAACCGCTCATGTTTTTATCGCCGTCAATCGTAATGTCCAATTTAAAAAGGTATTCCGTTTCGTCAAAGCTGTACTGCTTTACGAGTACAAAGGAGCTTTGGCCGTCAGAGGGATTTGCGGCGGTAAATTTTTTATAAAAGCCTATCGTTTTATCATCGATGATTTTTACGTTAAACAAATCGTTTACGGGAGCACCCGAAGAATCTCCGAAGGCAAGCGAAAAGGCGCGGTTTGACGGGGCAATATTTTTTGCCATTTGTACGGGAACGTTCCCGTCAAAGTGCTCCTTTAATTCATAGCTTATAATATCGCCGCCGCGGTTTGTAAAACGTACCTTGAGGGTTTCCGTTTCGATAAGATATTCTTTTTCTTCAAGAACTTCTTCAGGCATGTTCGCGCCGTCTTCGGAAGCTTTTGCGGCATCCGAAGAAAAAGCCGCCGCCCGTATCTGCGAAGCAAGCGCATCGGAAGATGCGGTGTTTTGCAGGTTTTCGGTTTGAGCCGTACTGTCCGCAGCAAGGGGTTGGACCGGCTGAGGTGCAAAATACTTGTTTTGAATAAAAAAAGTTGCAAATAATACAATTGAAGAAAGAACTATAGCCCATATTGTATTTTTATCCATTTTTTCTCCTTAATTGGAATATGATCTAGGGAACAGGGTCGTAACCGCCTTTGCAATAGGGATGACACCTCAGTATGCGCTTAATCGTTAAAAAAAAGCCTTTAAACGGACCGTGTCTGCGCACGGCATCGAGTGCATAATTCGAACAGGTAGGGTAAAACCTGCAGCTCGGCGGGAAAAGGGGGGAAATAAATATTTGATAAAATCGTATCAAGCCGATAAAAAGATATTCGCACAGCTTATTAAAAAACATCGGTATGTTCATAAAAACAATCCGGCTTTTCCGCATAGGCACCGCAGTGCTGCGCACCGCTGTTCAAAAGAGTCGTTTCCCGAATACACCAATAAAATCATATCATATCCGGTTTTTAAATCCGACTTTAAACGCCTATAGGCTTCCCTGCTTAAACGCTTGGAACGGTTACGCTGTACGGCATTTCCGTAATTTCGCGGAAGCGTAAAAGCAATTCTGTTTATTCCGCGGCCGGTAGGCAAAACAAACAACTTTGCCCCGTCCGCACTCACCCTTTTACCTTTTTTAAACAGGACTTGAATATCACCGTTTTTTTTAACCCGCTCGATGCGGGAAAACCCTTCGGTTTTATACGGCCGGGCTTCCATTATGCGGAACTAATAGATTAATACGGCTTTTTTTCGTCGGAAACGGAAAGTTTATAGCGTCCCTTGGCTCTGCGTCTTTTAAGCACCATGCGGCCGCCGCGCGTTTTCATGCGGGCACGAAAACCGAATTTTCTGTTTCTTTTAACTTTGCTGGGTTGATATGTCCGTTTCATAGAACACGTCTCCTTATATGTCAAGAACCCCGCAAAGGCAGGGCTCCCGGATTTTATAGCGGTTTATAAGAATACCATACTTACCGCAGGTTGGTCAAGGGGCCGATGACTCCTTTTAAAGCAAGGCCTCGTTAAAATCATCGGGAGAACCCGTCCATGTTTGCCTTCCTTTTTTTAAAACCGTTACGGTGTCGCACATGGCCTTGGCTTCGTTTATATCATGGGTTACGAGAATACCCGTAAAACCGATTTGTTTTTGCAAATCCCGTATATCCGCGGCAAGTTTTTTGCGCAAAGGCGCGTCAAGCGACGAAAAGGGCTCGTCAAACAGTACAAGGGAAGGACGGACAATCAGGGTACGGGCAAGACTGACGCGCTGGGCTTCTCCTCCGGAAAGGGATTCGGGGTAACGCGAAGCAAAACCTTCAAGACCGAAGTTTTTTAAAAACTCCGCTGCCTGCATTCGGCTTTGTTTTTTACCCAAGCCCGCACAGCGCAAACCGTATGCAACGTTATCGTCAACCCTCATGTGAGGGAAAAGGGCGGCGCTTTGAAACACCATTCCCACATTCCGTTTTGAGGGAACAAGGCGGCCTATATCGCGGCCGTCCAAGCGCAGTATAAGCGGTTCAGAGGGTGCGGCGGGTTCGGTTTTTCGTTCGTCTTCGCCGTCGGCTTCCAAAAGCCCCGCAATAATACGCAAAACGGTTGATTTTCCGCTTCCGGAATGCCCTGCAATTCCGAGCATTTTCCCTTTTTCAACCGAGCATGAAAAATCGATGCGGGTTCCCGGCCAGCTTTTACGCAGATTGCGCGCTTCAAAATACGGCGTCATTTTAATCTGTCTCCCAAAATAAAAAAGAAGATTGTCAATAAAGCGAGAATACTGCCCGCGGCGCAGGCCTCGTTAAAACGGTAAGAACCGGCCAAACGGTAGGTAAAAAGGGCAAGGGTTTCAAAACGCGGAATCGACAATACAAGCGGCAGCGAAGCATCGGCACTTGCGGCTGCAAAACAAAAGCCGAATGCCGAAAGAATACTGCGGCGTAAAAGAGGCAATTGAATACGGAATACGCTGTCCGTAAAATCCGCCGACAAAAGGCGGGCGGCGTTCAGTGTCGATTGAGGAATTCTGTCCGTTGCCGAAGAAATATAGCGGAATGCGAGGGGCCAGCCGAGGGCGCTTTGAGCTGCGATAAGGGTAAGAGGGCTTCCGCGCCGCAAAAAAAGAATCATACCGAAACCTATTACAATGGAAGAAACAGCCATCGGAAAAAGGGGTATAAGACGCAGCCATGTTTTTGTTTTAAAAGGGTCAACCGCACGTACAAAAACGGCGTACACACAGGCTCCCGTAACCGCAAAAGCCGCAGACAGAGCAGAGGTATATACGGTATTTTTAAGCGATATCCAAAAAGCCGGCCGCGACAATACGGTGCCGAAAGCGGTAAAAGACAGCGATTTTTTATATACAAAGGCATTTGCCGAAACCGAAAAAAGCGGCACAAAGAAAAAAAGTATAACGGGAATAAAAACCGCGGCAAAGAAAACAATCTCTTGGGGATTGCGTAGTTTACGGCCATCAAGCCTTGTTCGCTTGCCCGTAATGCCCGCGCTTCTTCTTCCCGAAAATTCCAAGCGTGCGTATAAAAGCACAAAACACAGGGCAATAAGGGTTTCGGCAAGGGCAAAAAAAGCGCCCTGCTTAAAATCGAGGGAAGCGCGCAATGAGCGGTAGACGGCGACTTCAAGCGTTGTGCCGCCGGCCGAACCGAACAAAAGTACGATTATAAAGCTGAAAAAACAGTATAAAAAAACGAGCATTGCCGAGGATGCAATCGTCGGTGCAAGCTGACAGAGGGTAACGGTGCGGAATACCTTCCATTCGGACGCACCCAAAAGGCGGGCGGCATCGGCTTCATCGCGCGGCAGGCGCTGCCATACGTCGCTGCACAAGCGCATAACAAGCGGAAAATTATAAAATCCCTGTACGATAACGATTCCCCAAAATGAGTATAAAAAGCCGAGCGGCGGTTTTACACCCGCATCTGCCCTGCCCGTTAAAAACAACAAAAAACGGTTTACCGTTCCTCCCATACCGAAGGCAAGGACAAAACCGAGGGCAATTAAAAGCGGCGGAACCGACAAGGGAACCGCGGAAAAGACAAGCAAAAAGCGCCTGCCGAAAAAACTGCGGTTTGCCGTAAAAAAAGCCGCCGCCGTTCCGGACATGAGGGCTATAAGGGTGGAAAAAAGGGCGATGTTTATCGTATACAGTGCGGGTTTTACAACGGCGGCAAGATAAAAAAAAGTCCCCGTACCCGCTCCCCCGCCGGAGGCGGAATTTTTGGGACTTTGCGCCGCCAGAGGTGTGAGAGCCGCACCCAAGGACAGCACAAAAACCGAGCAAAGACTTATAAAAATAAGAATACTTCCCGCCGCAATAATACGGCGGGAAACTTTAAAAAACATTGTTAAAAGGCCAGCACAGCGGTTATGTCTGCGGCGATTTTTTCGGATTCGGCCGAATCGGAAGTAAGCGTTTTTGACGCCTTGGGTGCGGCCTTATAGCAGTCGGGCAGCACAACCTGCGGGTTTACAGGATACATCCACTGAGTAAGCGGCAGCACGGATTGTGCCTTTTCACCGATTAAAAAGTCCAAAAAGGCTTTTCCTCCCTTTTCATTCGGCGCTCCCTTTACCAAGCCCGCGCCTTCAATTTGCATAATGTGTCCCTCATCGAAAATCAAAGCCTTGTAGCGGTCGGTTTTATCGTATTCAACGTGATACGCGGGGCTGGTTGTGTAGCTTATAACAAGCGGCGCTTCTCCTGCGGTAAAAAGACCGTAGCCCGCATCCCAGCCCGGCGCCATCGTCAAAATGTTCGGCTTGAGGGCTTTCCAATATTCGAGATACGTGCCGCCGAATACGGCCCGTGTCCATGCGGCAAAGCCCAAACCGGGCGTTGAAGTGCGCGGATCCATTAAAATCAGTTTTTTTGCGTATACGCTCTTTGTCAAATCCGACAAAGATTCAGGCGCGGGAACGCCCGACTGCGTATCGTAAATCAGGGCAAAATAACTCCAATCATAGGGGGTAAGCTGCCAATCGGAATCCATAACCGCATCCGCAGGTATAAGGCTGTCCGCTTTTGCGGGTTTATAGGACTGTAAAACCTTGTGTGTTTTTACGGTTTTAACCTGGTTGTTATCAAGGCCGACCAAAACGTCCGCCTGCGGGCTGTCTTTTTCGAGAACCGCGCGGGTAAGTACCTGTACCGCATCTCCTGCGGAAATAAGCGTACACTTGTAGCCCGTTTCGGCTTCAAAGAGTTTTACCAATTCAGGGCCCGGCCCCCAATCGGCCGTAAACGAGTCGTATGCGTAAACGACAACCTCTTTTGCCCGCTCATCGGAAACATCGCTTTTTCCTTTTGCGGGAAGCACTGCAATAAAAGTAATTAATAAAAAGAGAATACAAAGACGAGTCTTCATAACTTCCTCCGCCGGTATTGTCCGGATCAGGTTGGGACAGCCCTACGGCCGTCCTGCGGGTTTGCTCTCAGAAAACGGTCGGACTGAAAGTCCTCACGTTAACACCCCGGTATGGGAAGAAGTATAGCCGTAAATCTTATTTTAAGCAAGACGGGTTATGGACGATACCGGGTTTGAACCGGTGACTTCTACCGTGTGAAGGTAGCACTCTACCGCTGAGTTAATCGTCCGACAAATACGAACACCGCAGAAAATATCAATTTTCAATGTGTGATGATTCAGAATAGCACAAAGAAAGTTTTGTGTAAACCGCCGGTATTCCTTTTTTTCCGATTGAATGCCTGCCCGATTTTTTATATACTCGTAACAGAGCTGTTCAAAAACTCCGGTTTTGGGGCAGCCGAGTTATTCCAATCACAGGAAATCCGCAATGTTGTTGACCATAAGCGCCGAGGGGCAAGGCTCCGGTGCATTAAGTTTTTTACTGCATAAACATCCCGGTAAACTCCAAACGGTTGAATTATCCGTGGGATCGGCTCACGTATTTTACCCCGAATACTCGGAGGAAAAAACGACGGCAGCCCTGCTTTTGGACATAGATCCGATCGGCATGGTGCGCAATGCCAAAAATTTTGCCGGAAAAGAATTTTTACTCGGTCAATACGTGAATGACCGCCCCTATGCGGCATCTTCGTTTTTAAGTTCGGCAATCTCAAAAACCTTTTCAAGCGCCATGAACGGAAGCTGTAAAGAACACCCGGAACTCGTTGATATTCCCCTCAATTTGACGGCACGGATTTCCGTACTGCCCGCACCGAAAGGGGGAGAGGTTTTAATCAATAAATTATTTGAGCCTCTCGGATACACGGTTGAAGCCGAACGGCACATACTGGACACGCAGTTTACCGATTGGGGATACGGAAAGTATTTTTCCCTTACGCTCAAAAACAACATCACGCTTAAAGATTTGCTTTCCCATTTATATGTGTTGATTCCCGTTTCCGATAACGAAAAGCATTATTTTATTACCCGGGATGAAGTGGATAAACTTTTGCAAAAAGGACGCGGCTGGCTTGAAAATCATCCTGAAAAAAATCTTATCGTTTCCCGCTATTTAATCAATATACGTTCTCTTGTGCGCTCGGCCTTTGAAATATTGTCCGCTCAGGAAGAAGCCCCGGAAGAAGACGCAAACACCGACACCCCTGTTCAGCGTGAAAAAAAGGAGCGGCTGCACGATCTGAGACTGCAGACGGTTGCCGAACAATTAAAAGCAAGCGGGGCCGAAAGCGTTATCGACCTGGGCTGCGGAGACGGCAAGCTTTTAAAACTTCTTTTAAAAGAACGGCAGTTTCAACGGATAGCCGGAACCGATGTGTCCTTTTCGGAATTGACAAAATGCAAGGACAGGCTTCATTGGGAAGAAATGCCGCCTAAGCAAAAAGAAAGAATCAGCCTGTTTCAAAGTTCGGTAACATACCGCGATAAACGCTTTTCCGGTTTTGATGCGGCCGCCCTTGTGGAAGTAATCGAACACCTTGACGAAAACCGTTTAAGCGCCTTGGAAAAATCGGTTTTTAAATATGCAAAACCGCACACAATCGTCCTTACCACGCCGAACAGAGAATACAATGTGCACTATGAAAATCTCGCGGCGGGAAAACTGCGGCATTCCGATCACCGCTTTGAATGGACCCGCGCCGAATTCAAAGCTTGGGCACAAAAAACGGCCGAAACATACGGCTACAGCCTTGTGATTTTTCCGGTCGGCGAAGAAGAAAACACAATAGGAGCGCCGTGTCAAATGGCGGTATTTACGTATGGAACTCAGCATACCTAAACTTTCACTGGTTTTACTCATAGGCGTTTCCGGCTCCGGAAAAAGCAGCTTTGCAAAAAAACATTTCGGCAGGTACGAAATCGTCTCTTCCGACGAGTGCCGCGGAATCGTTTCCGATGACGAAAACAATCAGGCGGCTACACACGATGCCTTTGAATTGTTTAATTTTATTATTTCCAAGCGCCTAAAAAGCGGATTGCTCACGGTTGCGGATGCGACAAACGTTCAGCAGGAATCAAGAAAAAAACTGATTGATCTTGCACGCTCTTTTCATACGCTGCCCGTAGCGATTGTCTTTAATATGCCTCAGGAAATCTGCGAGGAGCGTAACGCAAATCGCACCGACAGAACGATTTCCCGGCGTACATTGCAGCGGCAAATGCAGGACTTAAAACAGTCGCTCAGATCTTTAAAACGGGAAGGCTTTGCAAAAATCCATATTTTACGCTCAGAAGAAGAGGTTAATGCCGTTACCGCGATTGTACGCGAAAAACTTTATAACGATAAAACCGACGAATGCGGCCCCTTTGATATAATAGGAGATATTCACGGCTGTTATGACGAACTGCTTGAACTTTTACACAAACTGAATTATTCCGTCGATTCGGTAGAAGATAACGGAACAAATTACGGTCTTAATATACGTCATCCGGAAAACCGCAAAGCCGTTTTTTTAGGCGATTTGGTTGACCGCGGCCCCGATTCACCTGCCGTTCTGAAGCTGGTAATGAGTATGGTGCGCAGCGGAAGCGCCCTCTGTGTGCCCGGTAATCACGATATGAAGCTGCAAAAAAAACTGAACGGAAAAACCGTACAGGAAAAACACGGCTTGGCGGAAACGCTCAAACAGCTTGAAAGCGAATCCGATGCTTTCAAAAACGATGTAAACGGTTTTTTAAACGATTTAATCAGCCACTATGTTTTGGACAGGGGAAAGCTTGTCGTCTCTCATGCGGGGCTGAAAGAAGAAATGCATGGGCGCGGTTCCGGAGCGGTACGCTCGTTTTGTCTATACGGAGAGACCACCGGAGAAACCGATGAATTCGGCTTACCGGTACGCCATAATTGGGCAGCCGAATACCGCGGGCGCGCAAAAGTCGTCTACGGTCATACGCCGGTACCCGAGGCGCAATGGCTTAACAATACTATAGATATAGACACGGGCTGTGTATTCGGAGGTTCCCTAACCGCCCTGCGTTACCCGGAAGAAGAACTTATATCGGTTAAGGCGCGCAAAGCCTATGCGGATTCTGTCCGCCCGCTTGAGATGCCGCAAAACATTTTCTCAAACAAAGACGAGGCAAAAAATGAAAACACATTTTCTTTACAGCATGAAGACGACGATTTACTGGATATTGAAGATGTGAGCGGAAGACGGATTATTCAAACACGCTTAAAAAACAATATTTTGATCCGTGAAGAAAATTCGATTGCCGCGCTTGAAGCGGTAAGCCGCTTTGCCGTAAATCCTAAATGGCTGATTTACCTTCCTCCCACAATGTCGCCGTCCGAAACAAGCAGTCTCGACGATTTTTTGGAGCACCCGCTTGAAGCGGTTGATTATTATAAAAGCCGCGGCATAAAAAGAATCATACTGGAAGAAAAACACATGGGCTCCAGAGCCGTCCTTGTCATCTGCAAAAACGAAAAAACTGCGGAACAAAGGTTCGGTATTAAAAATGAAGGTATCGGAGTCTGCTACACACGTACCGGACGGAATTTTTTTAACGATCCGGCGGTAGAAACGGCGTTTTTGGAAAAAATTAAAAATGCATTGGAAGGCTCCGGCTTTTGGGAAAAGCATAATACGGATTGGGTGTGTCTGGATGCCGAACTTATGCCCTGGTCTGCAAAGGCTCAAAGTTTGTTGCGCAGCCAATATGCTTCTACCGGTTCGGCGGCAGTTCATGCGCTTTCGGAAGCGGTTGGGGTTTTAGAGCCGACTTCCAAGCGCGGAATTGAAGACGCGCAGCCTCTTTTTGAAAAATTCTTACGGAAACAAGATGCGGCGCATAAATTCGTTACCTCGTACCGGAACTATTGCTGGGATGTAAAAAGTATCGATGATTATAAACTTGCACCCTTTCACATTTTGGCAACGGAAGGCTGCGTGCACGCGGATAAAAATCATGAATGGCACATGGAGCATATAAAAGAAATCTGCCGTGCCGATACAAAGCTTTTTAAGCTTACTCCGTATAAAATCGTAGACACGGAAAGTGAAACCGACGTGCGGAATGCCGTAGATTGGTGGCTTTCGCTTACGGCAAAGGGCGGAGAAGGAACGGTTATCAAACCCTATGATTTTACCGCACGCAGCGGTAAACATGAACTTATTCAGCCGGCGGTTAAATGCCGCGGCAAAGAATATCTTCGCATCATCTACGGCCCCGAATACTGCGAGCCGGAAAATTTGTCCCGTTTAAAAAAACGCGGCTTGGCAAAAAAGCGTTCCCTTGCCTTGCAGGAATTTGCATTGGGCATTGAAGCCCTTGAGCGTTTTGTCAAAAATGAACCTTTAAGACGAATTCATGAAAGCGTCTTTGCAGTCCTCGCTCTCGAAAGCGAAGCCGTAGACCCGCGCTTATAAATTAATACGAAGCCGAAAGCGCCGATCTTTCCCCTTACGAAGCGGCCGGCTTTGCATCGGGTATCTATGCAGGCAAGCTTCATGCATCCGTTGAGCGTTTTATAAAAAACCGATTTCTCGGCAAGGGCGTGTTGACACAAAGCTTCAAAAGCGTCATACTGCTATGGAAAATATTGCAAAGGAACTGTTATGAAAAAGATAGCGGTTATCTCTGCGTCCATTCATCATAAAATCACCGAGCTTCTACTGTACGCGGCCGCCGAAAACACGGATATTGAATTTTCACAAGTAACCAAAAACATATCTCCCGTTGCTTACAAAGCGGCGGCTTTTTTAAAAACCCTAACGGAGGCCTCATAATGTACTTTAAAAAATTAAGCGGAACAAAATGTTATCTTTCGCCGATTGACGTAAACGATGCGGAAACCTATACGCGCTGGCTTAACGACCTCGAAATAACCGAAAATTTAACCCTCGCTTCGGCCGTCATTCCCCTTGAAGGTGAAAAAGAATTGCTGCAAAAACTGGCCGCAGGCTCTCCTTCGCAGCAGGATTACGCGATAGTCAATGCTGAAAACGACAAACTTATCGGAAATGCCGGCTTTGTAAACATAAATCATCTGCACAGAACGGCCGAAATCGGTATTTTTATCGGCGATAAAAGCTGCTGGGGAAGAGGTTTCGGAACCGAAGCAATGTCGCTTTTAATCGATTATGCCTATAAGGTGTTAAACCTGCACAATATATTTTTAAGAACATATGCCTTTAACAAGCGTGCAATCCGCTGTTACGAAAAAGTCGGTTTTAAAAAAATCGGCGAAATACGGGAAGCCCATGTGTACGGCGGCAAAGCTCACAATGTCATATTGATGGATATACTGCCCTGCGATTTTTATAAAAACCGGTAAACCGGCATATATAAGGAGGAAGTCGGCTTATGGAAAAAAAAGAACGGAGGATTCCGAAAACACTTTTGTTGTTTGATTATTTGACGAATTTCGGCTGGGTTGCGGGCAATTTTGCAACCAATTTGATTTTCGGTGCAACCGGCAGTATTGCCCTTGTCGTAAAATCAAAATCTTTTTTTTGTATCATTGTATTGATTGCGCTTGTTCCGCTGCTTAAGCGGCATTTTATTTTACGGCCGGTTATCGACTGGGAAAAAGATGCGGTAAAAGCGCAAAAAAATATTTTACTGTATGAAAAGCTTTTGTTGATGATTCCGCTTACCCTGGCTTTATTCGGCCCGATTGTTATCGGTGTGGAAAAAAAGTTTATTACCGATACGAATTTATTTTTTGCTCTTATGCTTATTACAAGCGGGAATATTTTTGTAATGGCACCCTTTTTCGCCGCGCAAACTGTCCGGATACTGGAAAAATGGGCAGCATTTGTTCCTATTGATAAAAAACGCATACGCGCGATGCCGAACGGCATTGCACTTATAGGCTTTTCCTGTATGATGGGTACCGTCTTTGTTTGTGCGGTTCCTCTTTTGCGCTTGCGTCCCGGCGATAATGTCGGCACCGTACTTTTTCGCGCCGTTTTGCCCGTTTTTATATACGGACTGTTTTTTGCAATTCTAAATCTCGTATCGATGGCAAAACTGACGGCAAAGCGAATAATGCTGCTACAAGACAGTATACAAAAATTGGCCGAAGGAAATTACCGGCAAGAGCCGGTCCGAATCGATTCCCGTGACGAGCTTGCCTGTTTAACTGCCGATTTTAACACTTTTTTGACGTTTAATAAACAATTTCTTACGGATTTACTGCATACGGTTGCGATACTCAACGAAGCTTCCGAGCACTTGTCTTCAAATATGGAAGAAACGTTACAAGCCGTACATCATATTACCGATAATATTTTTCAAGTAGACGATCAGATTCAAAATCAAGCGGCGGAAGTACTTAAAGCGCAAACCACTTTGGAAAAAACGGCGCGGAATCTGGAAAAACTGGATACGAACATTGCAAGTCAATCGACAGCCGTAACCGAATCCGTTGCAACTATCGAGCAAATGTCCGCAAATATGCAAGCGGTCAGTACCGTTGTAACCGGTAATATGGACTCAATCAACGAACTGAACCGGGCGGCTGCGGAAGGAAACCGAGTAATCAGCAGTACGGCGGAAATCGTACAAGTTATCAATGACAGTTCGGAAGGGCTTTTGGAAGCGAGCGATGTGATTCAAAGCATCGCCTCACAAACAAACCTTTTGGCAATGAATGCCGCAATTGAAGCCGCCCATGCAGGAGAAGCCGGCAAAGGGTTTGCCGTTGTCGCCGATGAAATCAGAAAACTTGCCGAGGAGTCAAGCGTGCAGGGAAAAACGATTACAACGGTATTGAGAGAACTTAAAGATAAAATAGAGGCATTGAGCGCGTCGGCAAATACGGCGGAAAAACAGTTTGCCCATATTATGAGCCTTTTGGAATCGGTACGTAATCGCAGCAACGAAATTATGAACACGATGAGCGAACAAAGCTCCGGCAGTACTCAAGTGCTTGAGGCTATCCGCGAAATTAACGATATTACGGTAAAAGTAAAAGAAGGCTCCGTAGAAATGCTGACCGAAAATACCGAAGCGGGAAAGGAAACGGCAAAACTTGTTGAAGCGTCGTAGGAAATAAGCGCGAGTATGAAAAACATAGATTCGAGCGCGGCACGGATAAGCGAATCGGCAAACAGTGTTGTAGATGCAGGCAAAAAAAATACCGAAGCGCTTGCCCAAGTGGTTAATCACTTAAACCGCTTGACCGTATAATATTTTGAACTGAAAAAACGATTCCGATTTTCAAAAACGGTTATTCGTTTTTATATAAGCCTATTTTGACGCTTTCGTCGATGACCTTGAGGGCAAAGCGCCACAGCTCGTCGGAAAAATCTTTTATAAAGGTTTTTTTTGCAACGATTTGCGCTTTGGAAAGCTTTTTTGCAGCGATATTTTGATTATTGACGGCATAATGATTTAAAAGCGGCTGAAGATTGTCCAGCACAAGGGCGTACTGCGCTTCCTTTGTTTCGGCTTTTTCAAACTCTTCCCACGTGCCAAGAAAATACTCTTTTTGGTCTTCGGGCAATAAGCCGAATATTTTATGCGCCGCCTCGCGCTCTGCGGGTTTTATCCGTTCGCGCGCATTGTCGTCGTATAAAAAAACATCTCCCGCATAGATTTCCACAACATCGTGAATTAAAAGCATGGTAAGCGTTTTTTCAATATCGATTTTTTCCGTGCAGTATTCGCGCAGTACAAGGGCCATCATCGACACGTGCCAGGAATGCTCCGCACTGTTTTCGCGGCGCTTGCCGCCGTGCGTTCCGTTTTGTCTGTATACGACTTTCAACTTTTCAAGCTCAAAGATAAACCGCATTTGCTGTTCGAGGCGAGTGTTCATTCAAAAAGTATACAGGTTTTAAGAAGGCTTTGCAAGCAACGGCTGTGCAGACAAAGGGCCCGTACTCATAACATTCAGGGAGTTCTGTTTGTTTGCGGGTTATACAGAACCTTAGCCGAAAACATATTCCAAAAGCGGCTTAAGTGTACTTTTTTCTGAATTCTGCAGGTGTTTGACCGGAATGCTTTTTAAACAAAACAAAAAAATACTGACTGTTGACAATTCCCGTTTTTTTTGCAATTTCTTTGACAGACAGTTTTGTTTTTTTTAACAGAGTAATTGCATGTTCCATACGGACAAAATTAATGTAATCCGCTATCGACTGTCCTTCAACCGATTTAAATATCTTGGAAATATACGTGTTTGAAAAATTCAATGTTTTTGCAATACTTTTTGATGAAAGTAAAATATCGGTATAGTTTGTTTGGATAATATATTTGATTTTTTCGCTTATGTTTTGCTGCCGGAGGAATTGTGTTTCTTTGCCGATTTTGCATATATCATCAATCAGCTTATAAAACATTGTGTGAATTTCTTCAATACTTTTTGCATCCTCTATGCATTTTATATTATAGTCGGCTTGATTTGCACAAAGCCTGTATTCATCAAGCGCAGTCATATCATGATAACAGGTTTTCAAAAATAAATATAACTTTTTAAGTCCAAAGATGAGTGCCGCGTAACGGTATGATTTTAAAACATCAATTATTTTACCGTATATGCTTTTTGCCTCTTCCTGCTGCCCCGATTTTAAAGCTTTAAGCAGCCGGGTCTCCAATTCATCGGGATAGTCCTGTTCCTTTTTATGCGAATCCAAAAAATCTTCAAAAAATACTTTTTGCCCGGGATAAAAAATCCGCAATGCATGCAGTTCCTGCAAAAGTGCAAATTTACTGCAGACAGTATTCCAATCGGCTATTTTTTTTGAACATCCCAAAAACCGCACATCTGCCGTATCAAGGCTGTCGATAAAAGCGGAGACGGTTTGTGAAGCTTGATTAAACTGTATATAGTGCACATGCAAATTGTCGAATAAAAGATTTTCATCACTGTATACCCTGTCATCCGCGGGTTGTAAATTGCCGTCAACCAGTACAATATATACGGGCTTTTCCGCATCTAAGCTAATACCGTATTTTTTAAATACATCTTTTATCTCATAACCGTCGGGCGGCGGCGAAACAAGCACATGCTTGAGAAATTCGTTTTTTACGGCCGTATTGTATGCTTTTTTATGTGCCAATTCTTTTTGAATCCACGTGTCTATAGCGGCAGCTTTTTCTTTTTTATCCGATTCCGTCATCAAAGAGTTGATTATTTTTTGCAGCGGTGAATAAATGCGCAGCATCATTATCACCGAAATCACAATCCATGCTGCAAATGTGATAAGTGTAATCAGCCATGCAATCGCGCGAAAATTCTTCAGTTCATTATATAAATCATCATAAGCAATGCAGCGTATATAATAAGCCTGTACATCCGTAAGAAAGGCATACAAAAACACTTTTTTATCTGCTTTGCTTTGTGTAATAACGTAACCGGTTTTAGCGGCCGCTTTTTGTATATGTTCGCTTACAGCCGGCGGCAGTCCCGTATCAAGTGTTTTTTTAGAAAAAACAACCGTATCGGTTTCGCTGCGGTACAGCAAACAGCTGTCCGTAAAAGGCTGACAATACAGCCGGTTAAAGGCTTCGGCATCAAGGTTTACCATCATTGCATTTTCGACACCGGTATACGGCGCAACTTCCGAAATAACAAAAGAATATATATCGTCACGGAAAACAAGAAAAGAATCGTTGTCTTTTTTGTTTTTAAACAGTGTTACCGCCTGTACATCGGAAAAGATGTGCGCCGGGCTTGAACCGGTTTCTTTTGTCGAATAAATGTAATCCTTTTCTCCATTGTATACATAGACGGAATCAATAAAATTATTTGAACTTGCAAACGTATTTAAAACACGTATGGCATTTATTTGGTCAAAATTGCTGATATCTTTTCGGGTACGCAATTTAGTAACCTGCGGATTGTAAAAATTTTGATAAGTACTTGCGGCAAGCATTTCCCGAATCTGTTTTGCCGTCATCAACGTATATTGTACCAGCTCCGTATGCATATTTGCAATAATGCGCAAAGCCATTCGTTCATGGGTAATCGAAAGGACGAGGATAATAATAATCAACGATATAACCATCGTCAAAAAATGGACAAACAGAGAAAATAAATTGTAATACGCAATGTTTTTTTTCATATATGATTGCAGGAACGAAAAAAAATTTTTGCTGCCTGCAATCATATCATATTTCTCTTTAAATAAACAGTGCTAAATTAACTGGCGGCGGTTGCGCTCTTCTTCCGCCGCATTGCCGTCATCGTCGTACCACATCGTTTCCGCAAATTCAACGCAGCATTCTTCTCCTTCGCTAAAAACAATACGGTGCGGTGTTTGTATCATCAATAGCTGGGAACCGATTTTTACGTAATATTCCGTACAGTCGGTCAAAAACACGCGCTTTTCTATTTTGGTTTTAAAGCCGGTGTTTTTGTTTAGATTGATTGCGTTGGGCCGCGCCGCAATAACCATTTTTTCTTTGCCGGCGGCATTTTCGGGGATTTTACATGAAATTGTTTGCGTCATATCACCGTCGGGATACACTTTATTGTTGCGTAAATTTACTTTAACAAAGGTCGATTTTCCCAAAAAATTATGTACAAAACGGTTAATCGGCTTATTGTAGAGGTTCCTGGGCGTATCGATTTGTACAATTTTTCCCATATCCATTACCATCATGCGGTCGGAAAGCGCCATTGCTTCCGATTGGTCGTGCGTTACAAAGATAATCGTAAAATTAAATTTCTTTTGTAATTCTTTAATTTCAAAGCGCATTGACTCCCGAAGTTTCGGGTCAAGATTTGACAGCGGTTCGTCCAAGAGCAAAACCTTGGGATTGGTAACAATTGCACGGGCAAGTGCAATACGCTGCTGCTGTCCGCCGGAAAGGTTTCCCGGATAAAGAGATTCAAAGCCGGTTAGATTTGTATGCTTCAAAGCTTGTTCAACCCGCTTTTTTATTTCCAAGCGCGGAACTTTTTGAACTTTTAACGGAAAGGCAACGTTGTCAAAAATATTCATATGCGGCCATACGGCAAAGGCTTGAAACACCATTCCCAAACCGCGGTCTTCCGGCGGTATATACAAATTTTTGCTTTTGATTGAAACGGGCCGACCGCACAGATGAATCTCACCTTCGCTCAAATCTTCAAAACCGGCAATCATGCGCAGTGTTGTGGTTTTTCCGCAGCCGGAAGGACCAAGAAACGAAAAGCATTCTCCTTCTTCGATTTCAAGATTAAAATCATCAACGGCGACAACACTGCCGAGCATTTTTTCGGAAAACACTTTTTTAACATGCTTTAATTCTATCTGCGCCATAATTATAAACCCCTTCTGTCTTTTGTAATTTGCGTTACAATCGTGTTACAAAGAATAATCAAGACAATCGCAACAGATGCCAATGCCGAGGAACGCGGAATATAGCCGTCGCTGCGCAGCGAATAAATAGCGACTCCCAATGTGCGGGTATAAGGTCCGTAAAGCAGTACGGATGTTGTAAGTTCCCGCATTGCAGGCAAAAAAATTAAGAAAAAGCCGGAAACCATCGCAGGACGGATTAACGGCAGCGTAACATCTTTAAGCGCTTCGCTGTGAGATGCCCCGCAGGAACGGGCTGCATCTTCCAAAGACGGGTGTACCTGCCGTAAAGATGCCGATGCCGATTTCATGGAAAATGACAGATAGCGTGCAATATAGGCTATTAAAATAATCCAAATCGTATTATACAAATTGATACGGAAGATTGCCCCCGACCACGCCAAGATAACACCGATAGCCAAAACCGTTCCCGGTATTGAATACGGCAAAACCGAAACAACTTCCAACATTTCTTTTCCTTTCGGACGGATTCGATTGACAACATAGGCAACCATAACGCCGAGGAACATACTCAAGACACCGGCTGTAACCGACAAAAACAGTGAATTGCGGATAGAGTCGTTGACCATCTTATTGCCGACAAGAACATCGACATAATTTTTAAATGTGAAGTTTACAAACTTCAACGGCAGTCCGTATGCTTTCAGCAAGCCGACCAAAAAAATCATCACAAGCGGCACAATAACGATAATAATAAGCGAAATAAAGGCAAGTACCAGCAACGGAAACTTTGCGCTTCGCAGTTTTATCAAAGTGGGGCGCATGCTTTTGCCCTTAATAATATCATAACTGCCCGAACGTAAAACGAGCTTTTGAATTACAAGGGCAATCGAAACGACAACAACAAGCAGTACGGAAAGAGCCGCACCCTCGCGGATACCGTTAAAATCGCCTGCCGCACGGTTTATCAGCTGGTAAATTCTTGTCGGCAATGTATAAATATTTTGCGAAAAGCCGAGAATCGACGGTACACCGAAGTGTGCAAGCGAAGAAATTAAAATCAACAGCGCACCGGCGGAAATTGCAGGAAGAACCAGCGGCAGCGTAATTTTTCTGATAACATAGCCCTGTTTTGCACCGGCGATGCGGGCGGATTCTTCCAATGTCGGATCCATTCGTTCAAGCGCACTTACAACCTGCATAAAAACAAAGGGGAAATAATACGATACTTCAACAAAGATAATTCCGCCGATTGAATTGATGTTGATCGGTGCGGATGATAAATGAAATGTCGACATAAGCCAATTATTTAAATATCCGCCGCGTCCTGAAAGCATTAAATCCCAGGCCATTGCCCCGAAAAAGGGCGGAAACATATACGGAATGGTAAAAAGGCCGCGCATTAAGCCTTTAAGCGGAATATCGCTTCTGCCCAAAAGCCATGCATAAAACAGGCCGATAATCGTACCGAACACCGTTACCCAAAAGGCAATGCGTATTGTATTCCACATGGCACCGATATTGTCTTTATTCCCGATGACGCGCTTAAATAATTGCAAGTCGAATTTTCCTTCAAAGAAAAATGCGTTATAAATTATCATAAAAATCGGAATAATAACAACAATAAACAAAATAATAAAACTTAAACCTGTCATCATACCGTCGAGGCCGAAAGCAAAACGTTTACCGTCAAGCCGCGCCAAATCGGGATTTTGAGATTTTTTGAACATAAGTCCTCCGAACGTAAAGATTACGAAAAAACGCTGCCGTTATTTTGACATCGTTCATAGTATTTGGGATTTACAAATACAAGCCCCACCGTATCGCCCTCGGCATATTCCTTTGACTGAATCATATCGAGTGTGTTTTGCTCAATGCGGATTTGCCGGCCTTCAAAATCAACGAAATAGGTACACTGGCTTCCCAAAAACGATGATGACAACACGGTTCCTTTAAAAGACGATTTGTCGTCGAATAAAATATCTTTGGGACGAATTCCCATTTCATAAGGCTTGTCAATTTCGATATCCGGCATTTGCGAACTGTCGGCATTAAGATATTTATGGATATTACCGTTTAATTCAAAATACATACCGTCATCTTTTTTTACAACCGGCAAGAAATTTGAAACACCGATGAAAGTAAAAACAAAACGATTTGCCGGCGATAAAATAATTTCTTCATCCGTTCCGATTTGGCATAAGGTTCCGTCGGGTTCCATAACCGCTATCTTGTCGCACAGTTGAAGCGCCGCTTCCTGGTCATGTGTTATATATATAATGGTTGTGCCGATTTTCCTTTGTATTTGCCGAATTTCAATCAGCATTTCTTCGCGCAGTTTTGCATCAAGGTTGGTTATCGGTTCATCAAGTACAATAATGTCATTCGAAGACACCAGCGCCCGCGCAATTGCGACACGCTGCTGCTGCCCGCCCGATAATTGCGACGGTAAATGTTTACGGTATTTATCCATGCGTACTTGTTTTAAAGCAAATTCCGCTTTTTGCGCTATTACGTCCTTCGGCATTTTCCGCTTTTTCATCGGATACACTACGTTTTCCCAAACGGTCAAATGCGGCCATACCGCATAATCCTGAAACACAACACCGATATTTCTCCGTTCGGGAGCAAGGTTGATATGTTTTTCGGCACTGTATACACAGGTATCTCCGATAAAAATTTCACCCTGTTCCGGCTTTATAAAACCGCATAAACAGCGGATAAGCGTTGTTTTTCCGCATCCCGACGGACCGACAATGCCCATAATTTGGCTCTCTTCTATCGTCAGCGAAAAATTTTCAAAAACGGGTGTTTTCCCGTAGCGGAACGTAATATTATTAAATCTGATTTGCGCCATAGCCGCTCCATTTTGGTAAAATAACACGGCCGTATCAAAGCTGTGCGGCTTTTACAAGCAGCTCAGTGATACAGCCGTATCGGGGCGGCAGCGGTTTTTCCGAAAGCGGACGTCTTTCGTTCTCTCGGAACGGGCTTACCGCCCTTGTGTTTAATATTTTGATTATTTGAATATTTCGTCAAAAGCCGCAAGTACATCCGTGCTGCGGTCGGCAATTTTTTCGTTGTCGATTTTCATAGAACGCGCAACAATATCGCTTGTGGACATTGCGCCCGGCTTTGAAACATCAAATCGAATAGGCGAAACGTTGTTATCAACAAGAATCTGCTGACCTTCAGCTGAAAGAATAAAATCATACAGCAGTTTGCCGTTTTCTTGATTTGCGGAATTCTTTATAAGCGCAATGGGGCTTGAAATTGCAATCAAATCTTTTTCGGGATAGACAAATTTAATGGTTGAGCCGTTGCTTTCCAGTGTTTGAGCAACATAATCGACTCCGATACAAACTTTATATGCATTTGCCGCCACTTTAGAATGGGTCGATGTTGTTCCGCTTTCAAGTTCCGTCCCCATTTCCTTCAGTTTTTTGAAAAATTCAACACCGTAGCGGCTGTCTGCCATCAAACCGGCAACAGCATAAAAAGTTGTTCCCGCTTCGCCCGGATCAGTCATTACAATTTGATTTTTAAATTCCGCGCTTAACAGGTCATTCCATGTCTTGGGCGCGGATTCGGCTGCTACATTGTTTGTGTTATAAACAAGTCCCATAACAATCATACGGCCGCCGCAATAGTAGTTATCGGCATCTTTAAAACTTGCGTCAATGTTTGCGGCTTCCGGCGAAACATACTGTTCCAAAACCCCCTGCCGTTTAAACGTAATATAGTTTGACGGATCTCCTATCCATACTACGTCGCAGGCAATTTGTCCCGACTGTTTTTCCGCTGCCATTTTGGTTGTAACCTTGCTCGTACCGGCGGCGTAATAATCCATTTTGATATGCGGATATTTTGCGGTAAAACCCGCTTTAATCGCTTCAAGCTGGGCTTCTTTTAAAGAAGAATACAACATAACCGAACCGCCGTTTTCGGAACCGGCAGCAGCGGAACCGTCCGGCTTTTTTGAACACGATACAAAAAATGCCGCAGCTAAGACAGCCAAACTTATTGATACAATTTTTTTCAGCATACCTTTTTCCCCTTATCTATAAGAAAGTATAATACGGTAATTGTATACCTCATTCTTTTAATTGCATAGTTTAAATTTAGGATATAGTTTAAAAAAAAGCTTTTTAAACTATATCAAAAAGCTGCAACACCCGTTCTATGTTTTTTATCAAGCAGGTTATGCTGTTTTACCGGTAAGAGGCGAACCGGCTGAACAAATTTATCGGACAAAGGATAAATTTAAAGCCCCCCGCTTTTATCTTTTTCTTAAAACCGCTATACTTGTATTTATGAAACTTTTTATTACCCGCCACGGCGAAACCGACTGGAATGTAGAAAAACGCATATGCGGATGTTCCGAATCAAAGCTGACCGAAAAAGGGCATTTACAGGCTCGGGAACTGGCAAAACGACTTGCAGAAGATAAAGAAAAAAACGACATCAGATACATCTATGTTTCTCCCCTTAAACGGGCGCGAGATACCGCCTCTTATATCGAAAAAGCCTTGGGTATAAAAGCCCTGCCCGACAAACGCATACAGGAAGTGTTTTTCGGCGATTTTGAGGGAGTACACTGGGTTACAAGTCCCGAATTCCGCGAAATCCTGGACAATCCCTTTGCACAATTTCCCGGCGGAGAATCCCTTGTGCAGGCATCCTGCCGCGCATACAGTTTGATTGATGAAGTGCGCAAAACACATTCAGAAGACGGCAACATACTTTTTGTATGCCACGGCATGATAACGGTGCTCATGCATACGTATTTTAAAAGCTATAAGCAGTCCGATTTTCTTAACCTGCGCGTCGAAAACTGTCAATTACTTGAATTCGATTTTTAAGTTCTAAAATATACGCAAAACGGCTTTTTTATGCTATACTGCAAGTATGAAAAAGCCGAATAAAGCGCTCCGTAAAACCGTCCGCCTTACCCTGGTTACGGCAAGTGCGGTACTTTTAACCCTCGTGTACAGACACTTCAGTGTAAAAACCGAAACAATCCGTGTCGCTTATTACGGACTGGCGCCTTCTTTGGTAACCGACCTTGCCGAATGGCTTGACGGCCGCGGCGTTGAACGCAGGGATTTTATCCTTGACGATTCAAAACCTCTGCGTTCCCACATAAAAAAAACCGTACAATACGATTTGCTTTTTATCTATGACGGGGCAAATATGGATTCGGTCAGCACGATTGTGCGCAATGCGGAAACGGCAGCCCTGCAAACCCTTTCCCTTCCCGTGCGCATATCGGTTCAAACCGAAGGCAGACTGACCGGAACACCTCTGCTTTTAGACACCTTTCATCTTTTATATTCCAAAGAAGTTCTTGAACGGATGAACGCTTCGCCGCCCTTTACCCTTGCACGTTTGGAAAACCTTGCCTTTAATGCAAAGACCGAAACGTCCCCCCTGCTGTGTGCAGGCAAGGATGACAATCACTTGATTATGTTGTTTTCTTCATTACTTGAAGCACAGGAGGGCATTGAACGATTTGACGAAGCCCTTGCAAAACTTAAAGCTTCAAAAGAAGACGACTTTACGGCTTTTTTTGCCCTCGAAGCCGTATGGAACACCCTACAGCGGATAGGTCTATGGCACAAATACGGCCTTTTACCGCGGAACTGGCTTGAATTAACCGCCGAAAACTTGGATGCCGCTCTTACAAACGCCCGCCCCCTTTTTGTCTTTGCCCCCCTGTCTTTTTACCGCAGTCTCGAAGATTCTCAGGCACAAAAATACGGCCTGCGCGTTATGCCTTCCGCCCCTCACAAAACCGGGCGGTATTTAACGGCAAAAACCCTTGCGGCCCTTCAGTTTTCGGTGCCGAAATCTCCGCTTCAAACGGCGGCTCAGGCAACGGATAAGCTTGCAGCCGGCCGCGCCCTTATAAGAGAATCTCTTTCCGCCCCATCACAGACAAAGCTTGCTTCATCATCGCGCCTCGTTCCTTCAAATTCGAAGGCCGAAACGGATCAGGCGGCACAAACGGTTTGGCGTTATGTAAGCGCGGCTGACGGCGTTATGCCCGATATTGCACAAGCTTCTTTTACGGAAGCGGCTCAACAAAGGGCTTTTGCCGAAGCTCTGCGCAAAGAATTGCAAAGAGCGGCACGATAGTCTCGCCTAAAAAACGCCGGCTTTTTTGCCGGCCGCCTGTTAAGCATTTTGTAAAAAGTCCAGAAAGCGGCTTTGCGCTTCTATGAGTTTATCGCACCACAAGTCAAAATCGGGGTCGGAGGTTTGCAGTTCCGGATGCGCAAGGATATTGCGGACGGTTTCCCGTACCCCGTCTTCAAAGCGTATCTCGGAGTAAAATCCGTTTACCAAACGCTTGAGTTTGGTATTATCGAATACAACGGTATTTGCCTTATCTCCGATAAGCGTTCCTTCAAAATCGTAGACCGGGGTACCTGAAACGGGCAATTTCCCCGCAAGGGTTAAAAATTCGGAAGACATATGCACGGCGTTCAAGGGAACGCCTACAGCCGAAGCAATACAGCCGTATATTTGATTCCACGTCAAACTTTCATCGCCGGTAATCTGTACCGCCTCCCCTATTGCCTTTGCATTACATACCAAACCGCAAAATGCACGCGCAAAATCGCGGTTATGGGTAATTGTCCACAGTGAAGTACCGTCGCCGTGGATGATAACCGGTTTGCCTTCCATCATGCGCCGTACAATTTGCCAGCTTCCCTTTGCCCCGTGTAAGCCGAGGGGAACGGAACGCTCGCCGTAGGTATGACTGGGGCGGACTATCGTTACGGGAAAGCTTTCTGTGCGATATGCGCTCATTAAAACATCTTCACATGCTATTTTATCGCGCGAATACTTCCAAAAAGGGTTTGCCAAAGACGTACCTTCGGTTATGCGGTAATCACCGAGGGGTTTATGATAGGCCGATGCAGAACCGATAAATATATATTGCCGTGTTTTTTCGGAAAAAATACGCATATCGCGCTCAACATCTTCTTTTGTAAAAGCTATAAAATCGGCAACGGCATCAAAACGTTCCCCCTTGCTTAAAAGGGAATCGACAATGCTCTTTAATCCGGTTTCATCCTTGGAATCGCCCTTTACAAATACGGGCAGCTTTAGCACAAGACCTAAGCGCTTTGCTTCCGTTTCGCAGGCGAGGCTCAGATCGTCATTGCGCTTTCCCCTGTTTAATACAAATACTTCGGCATCCGCCTGTAATGTCAAGCGGGCTGTAACGGCGGTACTTATGGTACCGCTCCCGCCTATAATAAGAATCTTCATAAATTCAGTATAGCCCCTGTAGAGCCCTATGTAAAGGTAAAAATGTCAGATTGACACCATCTACTCGGATAAAAGATACTGTACAATAAAGCAGGTAAGTTATAGAAAATTTCGTTTTTATAGTAAAATTTATTTAATTTATATATAAAAGCAGGATGTTGTGATATAATAAAGTTGTCAGGAGCAAAATATGGTAACAAATGAAATCCGCATTATTGCAGAGCGGCTTCAGAAAAGCGTAAATCCTCAAAAAATCTATCTTTTCGGTTCTTTTGCAAGAAATGAAGAAAAGGATGATAGCGACTATGATTTTTATCTTGTAATGTCGGATTCCGTTAGGGACAAGCTGTCCGTTTCTCAAAAAGCCTATCGTTCTTTGCGAGGATTGAAACGCCGTTCAGTTGATATAGTTGTCGGCTCTGTTTCCGGTTTTAAAGAAAGGAGAACCCGCAAGACCCTTGAAAATATCGTAGATCGTGAGGGGGTTATATTGTATGAAAAATGAAAGTGATGTAACAGAGTGGGTTCGTTATGCGGAGATGGATGTTCTTGCCGCAAACCACCTGAATGAAATTCAGAATCCAAAGCCGATGGAGATAATCTGTTATCATTGCCAGCAGGCTGCAGAAAAAATGCTAAAAGCACTCATTCTTGCCTATGACGGAGAATTACAAAAAACACATGATTTAGGCTTACTTACAGATGAATTGTCAGCGTTTGTAACTCTTCCTGAGAGTATTTTAAATTCAGCTGATTCACTTACACCGTATGGTATAAGAATCCGTTATCCACAGGAATTAAATATACAAGAATCTCATGTTATAAGAGCTATTTCGGATATGAAAATAGTTTATGATTTCGTGAAAATAAAATTAAAGAACTTAAACTCTCTCTCAATATAGAAGAATCAAATAAAAAAAATAACGTCTAATACCCGCTTCAACACTGACAAACGGGAGCTCGCACGTTTGCATGTTAAGCAAATGTCAGCCTTATTACTTCACTTTTTATACACAAAATGATAATCTATAAAAAATGGAATCATATGCAAAACTAAAAACGCGCACATTTATAACGGGAATTGTTATTCTCATCATTTTTACATCTTTTTTCTTTGTATCGGGACTTTATGCAGAGTCTTCGGAAAAGACACAAGTCTGTAATGCGGATGAATGCCGCACCCTGCCTTATGTACTTCCCTTTTTGTGAAAAAAAATATAAGCTCAACGAATACTGCCGGATTAATAGGAGATAAAACTTTCGGCCGGCGATTGAGGAGTTACATAAAAATGGAAAAACATTCTTTTCAAACCGCGACTCATAAACTGATAGCGGGAATTCTTATTTTTATCGGTTTTTTATCTTTTTATTTTGCCGCCGAACTTTATGCGGAGCATCCGGATACGATAAAGATTTTTAATTCGGATGAATGCGACACTCTTTTATCCGGGTATTACGGAACCGGCAAGATAGATGATGAAGATATAAAAACCTTAACGGAGGGAATAAATTTTCTTGCAGACTCTTTAGACAAGCTTGTTTTTCAAGACAAAAAATCAAGAGATATCAAAGAACAAAATAAACTTTTAATTTTATATCTTGAACATGCCGAAATTATTTCTACGATTTACAATTACGAGGGTATGAATTATCAAGACGAACTAATAAAAAAAACGGATACGGATTTAAAAAGATTTTTAACACTATCCGATTTGGAAGGAGAGGTATATTTAAAATACGCGGACTACCTCTATACAAAACTTTCTCACTCTAAAACAAAAAGATTTAATATAAACCTCACCCTGCCCGTTTTATACCGAAGAGCTCTTGCAAAGGATAAAAAAAATAAAACAGCCCTTGTAAAATTGTCCTGCTGGCAAATCTCGTCGGCAGATGAGGTTACATCGAACTTTAATTCTCAAATCAGAGCGACGGAAAAATATATTGAAACATTGAACGAAGTTGATAAATTCAACGCGTATATACGGTATTCCGTTTTTTACATGAAAATATATGATACGCAAAAAGGATGGGAATATTTTTATAAGGCAAAAAATCTTTTTCCTTCTCATCCTCTCCTTCCAAAACTCTATGAAAATTATCACAAAGGAAGGTTTAAAACGGGCGTCTGAAATAGCGCCGCCCGTTTTAACTTGAGTTTTGCATCTTGAGTAAAGAGTTGGGCGGCAAAACTCCCATTATTTTCTGCCGTTTTTTACTGCGTTGCAAAAACGGCGGAATTGAACAATTTTCGGAAATCGAAATTTCCTCAATTGTTCAATTTTAAGGAACTTTTAAATTATAAGTGGAAAAAAAATGAAAAAAATTGTCATTGTACTTTTAATGTTTTGTTTTACGGCAGCGGCGGGCTTTTCTCAAGATTTTCCTCGGGAGACCGGGGATGTTGGAAAAAGCTCCGCAGGAGATTCTTTAACTATTTCCAAATTTCATATTCTCCCTCATTATTTCGGCTTTCCTCTTTCCGTACAATTCGGCTGGCTGCATAGGAAAAACGATATAAGTATATTTCCGAACACCGGCATCTTTTTTTCGGCGGATAACGGTCCTGCAATCAGTTCTTCCGTAGGAATGTTCGTTCAAAAAGATTTCTTTAAATGGAATATAAATGCTTTTTACGATTTTATTCCGTTTACAATGAATAAAAACATGTCGGAACAAATCTTTTATGTAAAGAACGATTTTATATTTGTTATAAACAGGCTGAAGATTTCTTTTCCCGCACGTGTGGGAAGAAGACCTGTTAATCAAATAAAAGTAAACGGCTCACAAAAAATATTGGTGCCTAAAACGGTTACGGAAATATCTCAGGGAATCAGATTCGATCTTTTTATTCACGATTTGGGATTCCTGAAAACCGCCTCTACTTTTTCTTTTTTTACCGACTGGATTCCCGAAAGCCGCTTTGTTAACTACAGACTGAAATTCGATTTACCCGTAACTTTTAAACTGTATTATGTAGATGCGGGCTTTGTGTATACTTTTTATAATACCGACAGGATTAAGTCAAAAAATATACATGCCGCCGCCGATTATGAAATAGAAAAATCCCAGGAAGCTATGACCCGCAGGTTTTCTTTTAAAGATGTTCAAAGATACTCTTCGATGCATATTTGGGGAACGGAACTCAGATGGTATGCAGGTCGGACCGGAGTTAACTCAAACGGATTTTTTATTTCAGCATTTGCAGACGCCGGTTTCGGTTCCGATAAAGCAAAAAACATAAACCTGATCGGTGAGTGGGGCATAGGAGGAGGCTGCACATTATTCGACAATGTCCCGTTTACATTCCAGGCAGGATTTAATCAGGACCTTAAACCCGTTTTCTTTTTGGGCGTAGTTTCGAGAATCATTCAGGGTGTGTAATCGCCGTTTAGAGCATCCGGGTAACGTATAGAAAATTTTTATGCGTTATGCTATTATCGGGATATGGCACATTGTATGACGGCGGAAGCCGAAAAAATTTTGGATAAAGAGTTTAAAGTTTTAAATCACGGCTTTGTCCGCTTGGTTGATTATATGGGGTCGGATTCGCGCATTGTACAGGCGGCGCGTGTTTCATACGGGGCGGGAACTAAAACAGTGCGCGAAGATGCCGCCTTAATAGACTATCTTTTGCGGCACGACCATACTTCGCCCTTTGAACAGGTAGTGCTTACCTTTCATATCAAAATGCCCATATTCGTGGCCCGCCAATGGATACGGCACCGCACCGCGCGCGTCAATGAAATTTCCGGACGTTATTCGGTTATGAGCGATGAATTCTACGTTCCGGCCGAAGAAGATGTTGCAAAACAAAGCGCCGACAACAAACAGGGCCGTTCCTCGGAAAAAGCCGAAAAAAGTTTTACCGATGCGGTTATCGCTTCTTTACAAAAGGGACAAAAAGAAGCCTATGCCGATTATACGGAACTTATAGAATCGGGAACGGCGCGGGAATTGGCACGTGTCAATTTACCGCTTTCGTTATATACCGAAATGTATTGGCAAATCGACTTACACAACCTCTTTCATTTTTTACGCTTGCGTCTGGATGCCCACGCCCAAAAAGAAATACGCGATTATGCCGCCGTACTGGCGGACATAAGCCGTGCCGTCGCTCCCATGGCGGTTTCTTCTTTTGAAAATCACTTAAAACAGGGAGTCCGTTTTTCGGGAGAAGAAATGGAAGAATTGCGCCGGAGGTTGGACGGCAAAGAAAGCCTTTTAAGCGGTAAAAAACTCGAACGCTTTAACGAAAAAATCGCGACGGGAAAACAGCTGTAATTTACAAGCACACGGCTCAATCTTTTTCCAAAGCCGCAGATTCCCCTTCCAGAGGAGCCGAAAGCCGCGGATCCGGTTCGCCGGCCGCATCAATAGCCGCCGCATTGGCCGTATGCAAAGCGGACAACGATTCCTCCTGTTTTTCGGCTTTTTGTACCGCATGCATAATCCGCAAATTGCGTAAAAAAACATCGCGCTGGTCGCTTCGAAGCTGTACGGATAAGAGCGGCCGCGAACTTCCTTCGGCCGTGCGGTAAGGAATGCTTGCGGCAGTTTTATATGCAAGGCTGTCTTTGTCGTTTATCCACCAATCCAAAACCCGCAGAGCGCAGAGGGTGTATTTCATCAAATTCAAATTGGTGCGCTCCTTCGATTTTCCGCCTCCCAAAAGCAAATTCAGGCGGTATGAAACACTGTTTTCAACATCAAAGTGATAAATCGCGCTGAGGTTAAGAGGCATCGAAACTTCAGCCGCATCGGCCATACGCACCATATCGGAAAAAAGCTGTACCAAGCCGCGAATTCTTTCGGGCAAGGGAGTATAACCGGTATCGATACGCGGCCTTTCAATAAAAGCAATTTCAAAGGTTAAATGGGGATGAAAATAATATTTTTCCTGCCACAGCCAGTTTGATATTTCCCGTCTTCCGTAACGGGAAGTATGAAAATCGTTTTGGGTATATGCCTGATTCACACATTCCTTTAAATTCGGCACCATGATTTTATCGAAAATCACTTCGCGGTACTGGGTCCAGCCGGCAAAAACCTTTTGCAAATTATCATGCTCAAAGGGATTGTTACCCACATCCGCCCGGCCCATCGGAATATGACGGCAGCCCTGAAAAAAATCTTCAACTATGCGCAGCAAAACGATTGTAACATGCAGGGGATTTTGGGGAGCCAAAAAGTTAAAACCTTCAGGAAAAGAATACAGGGGCTGAAAATAAGGATACATATCCGGGTTTTCGGCTAAAGAGGTAAAACCCGCCTCCGGAAAGAGTTTTTCCAAAACGCCCAAACTTTGCAAAATAAGATTTTGTCTTGCCGGAGCGTCGGCCTTGGCTTTTTCCTCAGCCTCTTTTTCTTCGGCAGCCTTTTCTTCGGCCGTTTTTTCTTCTTTTTTTTCGGAATCCTCTTTTTCACCCTTGTCCTTTTTCGGCAAAATAATATCGTATTTCGTTATTTCCAAAAACGGCATAATATCGGAAATACGCTTGCTGAAAAAGTCCGGATATACGTCATATTCGGGCGTACACATCCGCATAAGCAAAGGATACAGCCCCTTGATAACCTGCCCGAAAATATAGAGCCATTCGGCGGCGGCTTGACGCGCATTGTTTAAATTACGCATATTTTGATTTTTATCCGCACGAGCTTCGGTTGTCCATCCGTACAGGGTTTTTATCAAACGGGTCATTTGCATTTCGCCCAAAAAATACAACTTTATAAGGGGCCGGTACAGTTCCCTGATAAAAGGAACCGTATCCTCAATCATAACCCATGAGGTCTTTTTTTTAAGCTGTGCCAATTCCGTTTTTACCGGCAGCGTATCCCAGGTATTGATAATTTTTAATGCACGGAAAGAAAAATCTTCTTCCGCATTGATTTTATTTCGGTAGCTTGCCGGAACCGCGGCAATAAGAGCCTGCACAGCCTCGGTAAAAAAGTCTATGTGTTTAATATGGGCGGTTAGGGTATTTTTTATAAAAGATTCCGACACCCGTTCCGGACCGCCTCTTCCGAACGAAAAAAGCATTGCAAAAAAGCCGGGCGCGGGCCGTATATTGTATTCGGAAGAAATCATCAGTTTATCGAACAATTGGCGCTGACGGGCGGTAAGGACGGGAAGACGGTATTTTTTTCCGGGCAGGCCCGACTGTACCGCACCTGAAAAGATACTTCCGCCCGATATACCGTCGGAATCAAAAGAAGCGGCGGGAGATTTTGTTCTTGAAACCCTGCCTGCCTTTTTTGAAGAAGGAAGTTTCCGAACCGACCGAACTTTTTTTAAGGTTTCGTCGGTAATTACCTCGGGTTTTTCCACACCGATTTCACCGCCCAAGCGCTTTATCATAAAGGCGGCTTCTTCCTGTTCAAGCTGTCCGAGGTTTTGTCGGGTTTTTTGTAATTCACCGGGCTCATATTTTGCCTGCGGCTTTTTCGAATTCATTTCCATACCGTTTCTATTATAACCGTAAATACTGTTTTTTTACGACAGCGCAGACATTTTTCAACAAAAAAGTCTCGCCCTCCGTATCCCTTACAAATCCTTCACAGGTCCCGTAAATTGTATGATACTCCGTTCTCAAAATCAAGGCGCTTTCTCTGCGAATCGTATCCGAAAGGGGAGAAAATGAAAGGTCGACCATATTCTCCGTATCCTGAATAACCCACAGGCCGGCGAGACCGTAGGGATGAGTAACCGTTACCGGCGGCAAAGGACTCGCTTTTCCGTCTACAAAGAGAATATTTTCGTTATATAAATCGGAATCCACCGGATCCTGATTCGATGTATACAGGTTAAAGCGGACCGCCTTCCCCTCCGATTCTCCCAAAACCGTAATTGCATAGCAAAAAGTTCTCAACTTATAGTAGGAACGGCGGACAGTGAAAAATCCCAAGGCTTCTACAGGTTCAGCCGCCGGCTTGTCTTCTTTTTCGAAAAAATGCCCCGAAAGGGAACCGCGTAAAAGAGGCGCACAGTGGTGGACCGCCGAGCAGCGGCGCATAAGGGGAGCGGGAATAACCGAGGTATGAAAACCGCAGCCTTCATCATTCAGATTTCCCGAAAATTCAAAAAAAGTATGGGGCCGGGTACGGTCTCCTTTTAAGCGGCATAATACGGAAAATTTTCCCGTATCATAATTCCAGCGTATAATAAAAATTCTTTTTTTACGCAGCGATTTACAAACGCCGCTTTTTATTTTAAAAGGAACAAGGCGTTTTCTGAAAATAATAAAAGAACGAAAGGAGATTTTTCGTCCGCTTGCTTTTTCCCACAGAGTAAACTCGGCAAAACCGAATAAATGCGCATCCGTAATACCGATACGGCCTGCGTATTCATCTGAGGCAAAGCTGAAATACAGATTGGTACGTATCCTTGAATCGGTGATAAAGCGCGGAAGCGGCATCAAACTGAAAGGCTGTTTAAGCTTCCGGATATCAAAATCCGAGGGAAGAGTATTAAAGTCCCCGAAAACGGGTTTTCCCGCGCGGACAACCGCACGGGGTGCATTTCGGATCTCTCTCGTATACATTCTAAAAGCCGACGGCATCAAAGCTTGAATCGGAATCGCCGGCGCCCTCCACATGAATAAAAATTTGGTTCGGCAAGCACGCCGCCCAATCACCGTTGCGGCTCAGCGGAAAGCTTTGTACGCATACACGGTTATCGCAGGGAGAATCAAGAAAGAGGGCTTGTCCGTTTTTTATACGTATGCGGCTTATTCCCAAGTCTCCCTTTACTTCAATCTCTCTGTCTTCATCCAAGGGATACACCCACTCTCTTTTTCCGTCGCTGACAATAAGGCGGGCCTTGCCTTCTTTATGCTGAAGGGCGTATATAAGAGAAAAAGCGGCCGCCGCAAAAAAAACCGCGATGATAACATAATCAATCGGCTTCAGCCTTTTTTTCCTCTGCATTTCCGCCTCTTTATATACTGCTGCTTTTGGAGTTTTTTGCTTGACAGCGCAAACAACCCGTGTTATCATTTAAATAAGCTTACAAATGAGCTTATAAACTCTCTCCGATGTCCGGATTCGGACAAAAGGTTTCCCTATTATCGTTGATAATACGGAAACCTTTTTTTATTACCCTATTTTATCATTTTCCGTACGCTAAGTCAAATCTTTTCGCCTCCAAAGACCCGAAGTCCCGTTCGCTCAACTTTTCCGCATTCAAATTATATAAAAGTCATATGACTGCATTCCGAGAACCCGTTTTCAGCGGTTGACGGAAACCCGGCTTGATTTTTTTACACATTTATTGTATAGTATCTTTATAAAGTCAAAATGACAAACTTTGATATTTTGTATTTCCGGGGAGGAAAACAATGACGCAAACCGTTCCCAAAATGCTTCAAGAGGCCGCAGCCAAGTGGCCTAAGATTCCCGCTCAGTATTTTAAAAATGAAAAAGGAGCCTTTTCTTCCTTTACCTATGAAGAACTGTTTCAAAAGGCGCTCGATTTCGGAGCCGGGCTTTTATCGCTGGGAATTAAACGGGAAGAAAATGTCGGCTTGATTTCCGATAACCGCTTTGAATGGCTGCAAGCCTGTATGGGCATTATGGCCATAGGCGCTGCGGACGTGCCGCGCGGCTGTGATGCCGTCGAAAAAGACCTTGCCTATATTTTATCCTTTGCCGAATGCAAAACAACCGTCGCCGAAAATCCCGTACAAGTGCGTAAAATCATCGGATTAAAAACGTCTTTGCCCGATTTAAAGCGCATTATCTGTTTTGATGACATAGCCGACGACTTAAAAAAAGAATGCAAAAAAGCAAAGGTCGATATTCTCGGGTTTAGCGACCTTATGGCTTCGGGTAAGGCATACCGCGAAAAACATCCCGGAAAGGTTGAACAGGAACTTGACAAGGGAACGGGAGAAAGTACAGCCTGTATTATCTTTACATCCGGAACAACCGGAGAACCGAAGGGCGTTATGATTCGCCACCGAAACTTTATCGCCCAATTGGATGAACTTCCCGAACGCATCAATTTAACACCGGGAGAACGCGCCCTTTGTGTGCTTCCCGTATGGCATTCTTTTGAAAGAAGCTGCGAATACGTTATCCTTATTCAAGGCGGTGCGATTTGTTATTCAAAGCCGATAGGCAGCATTATGCTTGCGGACTTCCAAGCCCTTAATCCGCAAATTATTCCGGCGGTTCCGCGCGTTTTTGAAGCCATATATGAAGGAATTAACCGCGCCATGCGTAAAACCGGCGGCATCGTGTTTGTTTTGTACAGCTTTTTTACGGCGGTTGCGGTTTTGCATTCGCGCATCGACAGGGTTTTGTTTAATACAACCGCGCGCTTTAAAAAAACATGTCCCGTTCCGAAATGGATTTTTTTAACCCTGCCCTGGCTTTTACTGTATCCGCTTAAACTGCTCGGAGGAGCCATTATATTCAAAAAAATACGTGCCAAACTGGGCAATGCATTTCGCGGCGGAGTTTCCGGCGGAGGTGCCCTGCCTCCCGTTGTGGACAACTTTTTTGCCGCTGTCGGCGTAAAACTTGTTGAAGGCTACGGATTAACCGAAACCGCTCCCGTCGTATCGGTGCGCCCCTTTTACCGTCCCGTTTTCGGAACCGTCGGTTCTCCCATCCGCGGAGTGGAAGTGCGCATAGTCGGCGAAGACGGCAGCGTTTTGCCGCCCGGCGAAAAGGGAGTCGTGCATGTGCGCGGCGGCATCGTTATGAAGGGCTATTATAAAAAGCCCGATTTAACCGCAAGGGTTATAGATAAAGACGGCTGGTTTAACACCGGCGATTTGGGAATGCTTACGGTAGACGGAGAACTGGTACTGCGCGGCCGTATAAAAGACACGATTGTTTTACGCGGCGGCGAAAACGTCGAGCCGCTCCCGATTGAAATGCGTATAAACGAATCGCGCTTTGTTGCCCAATCAGTTGTTGTCGGCCAGGACGAAAAATACCTTGCAGCTCTGATTGTTCCCTCCGAAGAAGAAGTAAAAGCTTTTGCCGCCGAAAAGGGCATCCTTTACGACAGCTACGAAAAATTACTGAAAGAAAGCGAAGTGCAAAAGCTTTTTGAAACCGAAATATCTTCTTTAGTCAATGCAAAAAGCGGCTTCCGCCTGTTTGAACGCATAAACGCATTCCGCCTTTTACCCAAAGCTTTCCAAGTCGGCGTTGAATTGTCGGCAAAACAGGAAATTATGCGCTACAAAATTCCCGAACTCTACGCAAAAGAAATGCAAAGCCTGTTCAGGTAGAGGATGGGCGGTTTTTTTAAGTCAAAAAAATATTGGCTCTTTTATTTTTTAGTACAGTTGCCTCTTGCTGTTTTTATGCTTGTGGGGATTGATGTATGCCACAGTTGTCGTCCTGAAGAAAAGCCTCCCGTGTATATAGAACCGCAGCCGGGTGTATATGAATTATGCAATTTTAATGAAGGAACACCGGTCGGTCAAATCATTATAACAGAGCCGGGTAGTGATAATTTTTGTTTTCGCTGTTCCGTTTTAGGGAGAGATATGACGGTATTCGATATCGTAAAAGAAAAAGATGTTTCTTTTAATTCATTTGTGTGTGAAGATATAGAATTTGAACAAGCTGAAATTAAGGATGAGAAAATTTGGTATGGGCGTTTTAATGATTCCTATATTGTAATAGCACAGATAGCGAATAATAAGATTCGTAGTCTGCCCCAAAATATAAATATTCGCAAAAATACCGGTTATGTTTTAGCCGTTCTCAATAGAGATCTCTTTCTTTATGTAAAAAAAGGGAAAACAAGCTTCAATATATCCAATCTTCTTTTAATACGAAGGTATGAAAGTAGATATACAGGCTTGTTTGAGCAGAAAAAATAATCTTCACTCCTTAACCGGACATAGATGTACATAAGCTTGACAGATTTGTATAACAATGTTATACGTTTAAAAAAGAAATCGCTGTTTTGGAAGGAGGCTATATGCTGGCAGTCAGATTGGAATCATCAAGCGGATTGGAAGCCCGATTGGACAGAATTGCATCTATTTCAAAACACTCAAAATCCTATTTGGTAAGAACACTTCTTGAAGAAAATATTGAAGATATGGAACTGTATTATCTGGGGGAAGCCGCATACAAAGAATGGGTGGAAGACGGGCAAAAAACCTATTCAATAAGTGAAGCAAGGAAGATGATCGATGCGGATCGAATTGAGTAAGCGGGCGATAAAAGATATTGCAAAATGTGAAAAAGCCGTTCAAAACGCGGTCTTCAAATACCTTGAAAAGCTTGAAACCTGTTCAATGACCGAAATATATGCTCACGGGGCAAAAGATTTAAAGGGTAATCTGAAAGGTTTAATAAGATTTAAGGATGCATCTTTTCCCGATCACCTCCTTGTCGGAACGAAAAGAGACAATCAAATAGTTATAATGCTTTGTTGTGAACCCCGAAATACGGTTTACAAAAACAAAGACAAGCTTGCAAAACACATACGAAAAGGCGGATCATAAGTATCCGTCTCCCGCTCACACATTGACTATCTTTGCGCCGCTTTTGCGGTCGACCGGCAGTGCTTGAATGTCCTGCGCGCTTAAATCCGCATACAGTAAGTCTCCCGACAAAGCATCTTTTATTCGATGACCGGTTACGAGGGTAAGCCCCCAGTGAGCGCATGCGTAACGGCCGGTTTTGCCGTGGGGGAGGACTATCGGGTCGGAACAGATACGTATGTGCTGCCGGCTTGCGCCCTGAGCGGATTTTCCGGCAGTCTTTCCGCCGGCCGGTTTTGATGAGCTTTGGTGCGCAGGACTTGAGGACGCAAAAACAAAACTTAAAGCCGCCCTGTCTTTGGGAAGCCCCGCCTTTTCCGAAAGGGCTTGCAGATTTTTCGGGGCGCTTTCCGTGTCCAATATAAAATGGCACCATTTACCGCCCTTTTTCCCTTCCATCGGGCAGGCGCCTTCGTGCGGACAGGGAGCATGTATGTGCATACCGCTTCGGATTAAGGCCGAACGCAGTAAACTTACAAAGCGTGCGGCGCGGGGAATTCCCGGTTCTACGACAAAGACCGCTTTCTGCGGTACCGTATACGATAAAAGCAGGGCGGCGTACTTTTTTGCTTCTTTTTCCAAAGGGTTGTGCGTATCCCAATACAGCTCATTAAACATATTCGCACAGCTTACAAAGGACACTTTGTTTTTTATGCGGGTTCCCATTTCGCCCTTTACACGTACAATGCGCCATGCAGGTTCGCCTTCTTCGGTTTGAAGGCGGGCGGCACAGGATAAAAAAAAGTTTTCGCCTAAGGCAAGGGCGTTTTGGCTTGTGTCCATACAATACCAGTTGAGCTTTTTTCCGCGCAGTTCCGGCCGCGCAAGATAGAGGGCAATCGGCACCGTAAGCGGGCCCGAACCTATATCGAGGCAGTAATCGTCGTCTTTTAAAAAATCAAAAGCAGTTGTATCCATACCCGCAAAAAGAGAAGTAAGGCGGAAAAGATTCCACCGCATAAAATAGCGCGTATATGCGGAAAGCATTACCGCATTGTTCATATAGCCCGCTTTAAGGCTTGAGCGTTCGGCGGTAAGCAAAGCCGAAAGCCTTTGTATGTCGCGCGGCAAAAAAGCAAGCTGTTTCGAGTTCAAAGGCTTTATATCCTGAATGAGCGAATCGAAGCGCTCGGCAATCAAACGCTCTTTTTCGGGTAATGCCGCAAATAGATTCATTCTTCCGTCTCCGTGCCGACATTGCGAACCAAACGGTACAAATCCAAAAGTTCGCTTTTTATACGGTTTAATTCCGCCGTAAGACTTTTTCCGCAAGCGCTTCCTGCTGCGGCCGCTTCGGCAATAAGGGCTTCACGCGCTCCTTCAATCGTGTATTTTTTTTCCTGAATAAGATATTTTAAGCGTAAAAAGGTCTGTACATCGCGGTTTGAATACAGCCTGCGCCCGCCCATATCTTTTTGCGGGGCAAGGGAGGGAATCGATTCTTCCCAATAACGCAGGGTATGGGCTTTTACGGAGGTGATTTTTTCAACTTCGCCTATCGAAAAACCTTTCACGCCCTTATCTGTCCTCCCATCTTTTACGGCTTGCCTGCATCTCTATTGTAATCGGAATTTTGCTAAAACCCAAGTCTTCACGCATTTTATTTTTCAAATAGGCAATATAAGATTGGGGAACCGAATCGGGCTTGGTTGCAAAAAGCAAAAACACAACGGGGTTTGTCTTTGTTTGCACCGCATAGCGGATATGAAAGCGGGCACTGCGCGACGCCGGCGGCGGATAAGCCGCAATCCAGTCTTTTAAAGCGGTATTTAAAGGCCCCGTATCGATTTTTCGATTCAACTGATTGTATAATTCCACAACCGTGTTTAAAAGCGGCTTAATGCCCGTATTTTCCTTTGCCGAAATTTCAAGAATCGGAGCATAGGCCATGTGCCCGAACATAATGCGGATGTTTTCTTCGGCTTTACGCGCCGTTTTTTTATCCTGAGCCTGCGTATCCCACTTATTGAGCACAAAAATCAGGGCGCGGCCGCGGTCGTGGGCAAGTTTTATCACCTTTTTATCCTGGTCGGTTAAACCCTCGGCGGCATCCATAAGATAAAGCACCACGTCGGCGCGCTCAAGGGTTTTTATGGCGCGGTTTACCGAATAATATTCCACATTTTCTTTTACTTTTGATTTGCGCCTTATGCCTGCGGTATCGAGCACTAAAAAATCCTTCCCTTTATAGCGGAACGAGCCTTCCACAACATCGCGCGTCGTTCCCGCATAATCGCTGACAATGGAAAGCTCGCTTCCCGTTAAAAGGTTGCACAGGGTGGATTTTCCCGTGTTCGGCTTTCCCATAATCGCAAGCTTTATAGGCTCTTTTTCTTCGGCTTTTTCAAGGGCGGAAAAATCAAGCTTTGAAAAAATCAAATCTATAAGTTCGGGTATGCGGTCGCCGTGTTCGGCCGAAATACAAATCAATTCTTTAAAGCCGAAGCGGTGAAAATTCAACGCTTCGCTTTCCAAACGCCCGCCTTCGGTTTTATTAACCGCTGCGACAATACGGTCCCAATAAGGGCGCAGCAGACCGATAAATTCTTCATCTTCGGGCGTAATTTCACCTGCATCAAGAAGGAGCACAATAAGGTCGGCTTTTTTGAGGGCATCAACGGTCTTTTGCACAACCAAGTCGTCAAGCACCGCTTCCATACTGCCGAGGGTGCGGGTCAGTTTAAAACCGCCGGTATCCATAAAGCGAACGGGCTTGTCTTTGATAAAAACCGTTTCTTCCACAGGGTCGCGGGTAACGCCGGGGGTCGGGTCGGTAATAACGCGCCGTTTGCGCAAAAGGCGGTTAAAGAGGGTGGATTTACCGACATTCGGGCGGCCGGCTATAACGACAAGGGGCTGATTGCGGTACGCACGTCCCTGTGCGGTGTTTGTTTCCATGCAGTGTTCTCCGTTATGCGGCTTTGCTTCTATTGAGCACCGTTTAAATGAGTGCCGCTTAAAAACGCATTCAATTTTTCCTGTAAGGAATGCGCATCCATCGGCGATTCGGTCCAGTCCTTAAGCGCCTCTATCTGCTCCGCCGTAAAATGCGAAAGGCATTCTTTTAGCGAAGCGATTTTTTTAGGTGAGACACTGAATGAATTGATTCCCGCCGACATTAAAACAAGCATACGCGCCTTATCCGCAGCCATTTCGCCGCATACGGAAAGAGGAATCTCCTCTTTTTGTGCGGCCTTTGCCGTTTGCACAATAAGGCGCCTTATGGCAGGGTGCAGTTCGTTAAAGAGGCCTGCGGTTTGGGCGTTTTCGCGGTCTACGCACAGGCCGTATTGGGTAAGGTCGTTTGAGCCGATTGAAAAAAAGGCCGCTTCCTTTGCCAATTCGTCGGCCATAATTGCGGCGGCCGGCGTTTCTATCATAATGCCGACAGGAACGTCCTCTTTAAAGGGAATATGTTCGGCTTTGAGTTCGGCTTTTACTTCTTCAATCAGGGCCTTTGCCTCGCGTACCTGTTCGATATCGGTAATAAGGGGCAGCATGATTTTTAAAGAACCGTAAACGCTTGCGCGAAAAAGGGCGCGAAACTGGGTTTTAAATATATCCGGCATTTTAAGGCACAGGCGGATTGCCCTGCAGCCGAGAAGGGGATTTTTTTCTTCTTCAAACGAAACGCCGGGAATATCGACGATTTTATCGCCTCCCGCATCGAGTGTTCGGATAACCACCGGCTTGTCTTTCATAATTTCGAGGACGCTGCGGTATTCTTCAAATTGGCGCTCTTCGCTTATAAGGCCCGACTGCATAAAAAGGAATTCCGTGCGGAACAAACCGATACCGTCCGCTCCTTCTTCAAGGGCTAATCGTGCTTCCTCGGCGGAACCTATGTTTGCGTAGATTTTTACGGCAATGCCGTCCTTTGTTCGGGCAGCCTTAGCCGAAAAAGCGGCGAGTTTTTCGCGTTCCGCAGCTTCTCCCGCAATTTTTTTATCGTACTCCGCCGAAGTTTTTTCGTCGGGATTTACAAAAATCATGCCGTTTGAGCCGTCAACAATCAGGACGTCTTCGGTACGGATAAGGCTTTCTATGTCGTGAATGCCGAACACAAGGGGAATGCCGTAGGTGCGCGCCAAAATAGCCAAATGACTGTTTGCCGCTCCCTTGTCTAAAATAACCGCCGTCAATTTTCTTTTGGATAAAAAAACGGCATCCGAGGGGCTTAAAAAACGGGCGGCAAGAATCGCTCCTTCGGGAACGGATTCGCAGGAAACCTGAACGTCGCCCATAAGGTTATCGATAACCTTACCGTACACGTCCAAAATATCTTCGGCGCGCTCAATAAGATAGCTGTCGCCCGAGGAACGCAGCATATCGGCATATTCTTTTGCCTTGTTTTCGACAATCCACTCTGCGCACACGGACTGCTCGGCGTGTTCTTTTTTAAGCTGACCCAAAAAATCGGGGTCGGAAAGCATAAGTACATAGGTTTGAAAGATGGCGGCTTGGCGGCTGTTTGTTTGGTCGATGAGGGATTGAAAATATTCGAGGGTTTTTTGCCGGGCTTTTTCAAAGCGCTCCCAATCGGATGCAGCAGTACCCGGCTCAAGGGGGATTTTCTCTATACTTTTGCGTGTATAAACGGGGAGGACGAAGGCTTTTCCTTTTGCGATGCCTCCCGAAGCCGAAATCCCCTGAAACGTATTCATCAGTAAAATATAACAGGCATTGAAGGGACTGTCAAATGGTCGTTGTACCGCTCTGTACAAAAATATATGCTTCCACTATACTCACAGATATGAAAGAGTCTTCGGGCAAAAAATATACGGGTATTCAGGCGGCCGTTTGGATTGCCGCGTTTTTAGGACTATTGATTGCCTTTTTAATAAAGCAGGACGACATTATGTCGGTCTTAAAAGAAACGGCCTTTTTTGAACACGTATTCGGCAAAGAGCCCGAATTTATAAGCCGCTTTGAGCCGCCCGAAAAAGAAAAAGACACGGATACCGAACAGGAAGAAGTTATTATATTGGGAAAAAAATCCGGTTCGGTAAAAAAAGGCGGCTCGTCTGCCGAACAAACCGAATCGAAGCCCGATGAAACGGCCCTTCCAAAGACCGAAACAAAACCTGCCGAAACCTCTCCGTTGCCGAAAGCTCGGGAAGAAACGGTCAGCACGCCTCAAGCAGGAGCGGAAGATTCCGTAAAACCGAAAGAGCAAAAGCAAAGCGAAAAAAGCGTTCCCGAAACAAAGCCGGCCCCTGCCGCTGCAAAAATGAATCAATATCTGTGCTTTATTGTCATAAACGGCGACGGCATTGTCGAGCGTAAAGAAGTAAACCGGGCCGTTCCCAAAACGAACACCCCGCTCACGGCGGCCCTTACCGCCCTTCTTGAAGGCCCCGGCATTCCCGAACTTGAAAAGGGTTATATTTCCCTTATTCCGCAGGGAACACGGCTTTTGTCGGCAAGCGTACAAAATAAAACGGCTTTTATCAATTTCAGTCAGGAATTCGCTTTTAATAAATACGGTGTGGACGGCTATTTGGGCCAGCTTATGCAGGTTGTCTACACGGCTACCGCCTTCGGAACAATAGAAAACGTACAGTTTTTAATTGAAGGGCAAAAAAACGAATACCTGGGCGGCGAAGGCGTGTGGATAGGCACCCCGCTTGCCCGGTATAATTTTAAATAAGCGCCGTTTAGCCGGCTGAAAGCCGGTTTTCTATAAATTTTTTGCGGTTTCTACGATTTTGTGAATAAAATAGGCGCTGTGTGCATTGTAATAATCGATACTTGAAGAAAAGCTTGTTACCGCGCATTGGTCGGCTTCCGTTTGTTTTACGGTTTTGATATTTACGTAAAATCGGCGGGTTTGACTGTCATATGATCTGTTTACGAGGATAAACAATCCTTCGGATTCGGCTATGCTTTGCCGTTCGGCCTCCGTATAAGTTCCCTCCGAAGCGAAAAAAAGATTTCGTGCCAAAAGATGAATCAGCGTATATGTTTTGTCTTTAAAAAAATCGGCGGGACTTTTTACAAAATCGGTATACATAAGGGCATCACTTCCCCAAAAACCGAGGTTATCGGCTAAGGCTTTATATTCGCCGTCCATTTGTTCGGTTTCAGCGGTTGAAGGCGGGGTGTTTTTACCTTTTATTTTTGCGGAAATCGTATCGGCTGCCGACAGGGTGAATGCCTGTTCTTTTTTGTCTTGCGGAAATCCCTTAAAATTAAAAAAGGATTTATCCTCGGCGCTTACAAGCTGTCCGGCAGTAACGGCGGTAAAAAGCGTTTTTTTATTCCGTGTACGAATTTCGCGTATGTTAAACAGCGGTATAAGATAATCGTATACGATAAGCGTTTCGCCGCCGAAAATACGGATTTCGGCGTTTTGTTCCGCCTTATTCGGAATGGCCGACTTTCCGGCAAGTTTTTCGGGGGCGATTTTTTTTCTGTGGGCGCTGAACTCGTAAAATAAATCGTGCAGATAATTTACCGTCGGAGTATCTTCGGGCTGTAAAACCTGTTCGATTTTTTCGCCGGTCATGTTTACATAGTCTTTTTCGGTATCGAGGGTAAAAAAAAGCGTTATTTCTTTAGAACCGCTTTGGGCTTCGGGAGCGTAATAGCGCATAGCATAATTACCCTCGTCGTACTGCAAAAAGCCGACGTATACGGGCTGTGTAAAGGTCGAATCGCGGTAATAAACATATTGACCGGATTCGGTGGGCAAAAAATCCTTAACGCCGGGAAGGGCATAGAGGGAAGAAAGGCAAAGTGCGGTACACAGCGTAAAAACCGCTGCAAAAAGCCTCTGTTTTATCGGTCTACGTTTCATAAGCGGATGCCCGAACAATCGTTCAATTCCGCAAGCGCCGATTTAACGGTTTCGCACGCTTTTTCTGCGGCTTCTTCGGGGCTTAAAAGGACGGTTTCTCCCGTATCGCGCCGTTTAAATTCAACCTTAGGCAGATTTTTACTTCCGATAACAATCTGTAAGGGAATGCCCAACAAATCCATATCTTTAAACTTTACGCCGGGACGTTCGTTTCTGTCGTCCAAAAGTACTTCCAAGCCCGCATTTTGCAGTTTTTCGTACAAAAGGTCGGCCGTTTTTTTCATTTCGCCGTCGTACTGCACGGGAACAAGGGCAATGTGATAGGGCGCGGCTGTCATGGGCCACACGATACCGTTATCGTCGTGATGTTCTTCGATAATCGAAGCAAGGGCGCGGTCGATACCGATACCGTAACAGCCCATAAGAGGGAACTGCTGTTTGCCGGTTTCGTCCAAATAGACGGCATTCATCGATACACTGTATTTATCGCCGAGCTTAAAAATATGACCGAGTTCGTTGCCCTTTTTGCTGTAAAGTTTTGCCTTACAGGCGGGACAGAGGTCTCCCGCGACGACGGTACGCACATCGAGCTGCATAAAGGGTTTAAAATCGCGGCCGGGCTCTACATGGCATAAGTGAATGTCGGTTTTTAAGCCGCCGGTAACCGCATCGTGCATAAGCATAACGCTGTCGTCGGCGATAACGGGAACGGTATTAAGGCCGACCGGGCCTGCAAAGCCTACGGGAGCTTGGGTAATGCGTTCCACATCGCCGTTTGCGGCAAGTTCGACGCTTCCGGCTTTTAAGGCGGCGGCAAGTTTTGCTTCGTTTACGTCCAAATCGCCGCGTATACAAACGGCAACAAAAAAGCTTTTACCCTTTTGGTTTCCCGGAGCTTTGGACATATCGAGTTCGGCATTGTCCGCCCGATAAATGAGGGTTTTTATAAAGTGTTCGCTCCCCGTTTTTAAAAAGGCCGTTAATTCTTCTATGGTTTTAACGTTAGGCGTTTCGGTTTCGACTACGTTTTTTTCCGTTGCCGTGCGGGGCGTTCCGTCTTTATTGCACACCGGGTCGGGCGTACACGAAGCTTTTTCGGTGTTTGCCGCATAGCCGCAGGAAGGGCATAAAATCAGCGTATCGTCGCCGACTTCGCTTTCGACCATAAATTCTTCAGAGCCGGTTCCGCCCATCGCGCCCGAATCGGCTCGCACGGGAATAACGGTTAAGCCCAGCCGCTTAAAAATGCGCCGGTAGGCTACGGCAAAATCGTTGTATACATCGTCAAGGCTTTTTTGGTCGGCGTGGAAGGAATACGCGTCTTTCATCGTAAATTCGCGGCCGCGCATAACGCCGTAGCGGGGGCGGATTTCGTCGCGGTATTTTGTATTGATTTGATAAAGCACTAAGGGAAGCTGTTTATATGAAGAAAGCTCGTCTTTTACAATTGCGGTAAAAGCTTCTTCAGCGGTGGGACTTACCACCAATTCCTGATCCAAGCGGTTTTTGGCCCGCAGCAAGCCCGCTCCCATCGTATCCCAGCGGCCCGACATACGCCATAATTCACCCGGCACGATAACGGAAGGCTTACATTCAAGTCCGCCTATGCGGTTCATTTCTTCCCGTACAATCTGTTCGACTTTGCGGAAACAGCGCAGTCCTACGGGAAGATAGGCAAACAAGCCGTTGCCCAATTTGCGTATTAAACCCGCACGGAGCATAAGCCGATGGCTTACAATAACCGCTTCCGACGGAACCTCTCTGAGGGTTGAAATCATGGTTTGTGACGTTTTCATAACGGACCTATTATAAGGAAAACAAGGTATTTATGGAAGGGGAAAAAAGCTTGCTTGACTTATGTACATATGTGATATACTATAAAAATGTCGAGAAGAAAATGCAAAGAGAATACAAGGTTATTGATTTTCCCCCGCTGACAGACGAACAACGGGCGACGCTTGAAAAACTGGATAAAATGCCCGATACCGAAATAGACTTTTCGGATATACCTCCGAGCGCACCGAACACGAACGGCGGGTTTTATTATTTTAACTCTTTAAAAATGCCGAAGACCGATATACATACAAAAATTGATAATGATAATCTTGAATGGCTCAAAAAAGCCGGAAAAGGTTATCAATCAAGACTGAATAACGTAATACGCTGGGCAAGACTCAATAATTGCCCTATCTCTCAAATGTAAAATTCAGAGTTTTTGCTGAGAATGCAAGAGCTTTTCATAACAATTACCGCCCCATGTTATGTAATGGTGTATAGATCAGGAGGACAGCAGATATGAAAAAACCGTCATATATAAAAAAAAGCGCATTTTTTGCCTGCGCCGTCATGTGTATACTGTTTACAGCGGTTACGGCAGGCTGTATGTCGCCGCCTCTTGTAAGGGGTAACGGCCGCATTCAAACAAAAACTTTTTCGCTAAAAGATTTTACCTCCGTATCTTTGGGCGGTAAATGGGAAGCGGAAATCCGTCAGGGCGAAAAGTTCAACGTTGAAATCGATATTGACGACAATTTATTCGATTATCTTGACGTCTATGTGTCGGATAAAACCTTACATATAGAAACGGAAAGGGGTATCAATATCCGCAGTACCCGAAGCAGGGTTACCGTTACAATGCCCTCTTTAACGGCCTTCAGAGGGTCGGGTTCGGTACGCACGGATATCCGCGGCTTTAATGACATTACCCGCGATGTATCCGTACATGTTTCCGGGTCGGGAACGGTAAATGCGGATATTTCGGTAAAAAGTTTAACCGTAAAAGCATCGGGTTCGAGCAGCTTTACGTTGAAGGGAAAAACGGAAGATTTTTCCGCATCGATTTCCGGCTCGGGTAAAATAAGGGCCTTCGATTTTAAAGCGGATAATGTCGATATGCATATTTCCGGTTCGGGTTCTGCCCAAGTCCATGCGGAAAAAACGCTGAATGCACGGATAAGCGGCAGCGGTTCGCTTACTTATACGGGAACGCCGCGTTTGGATGTAAATACTTCAGGCAGTGCAAAGGTAGTATCGGCACACTAAAAAAGTTTTCGGGAAAAATTTATATTAAAAACTCAAATTCGGCCCGACCTCCTCTTGCACATATATATAATTCAGGTATATTATATAAAAATAAGGCAGCTATGTTTTTACTTGCAGTTTTGTAACGGAGGGAATGTATGAGCAAATCTCTTTACGAAGAAGCTTTAGTTTTTTCATACGGTGCCGGTAGAACACTTGACAAAGAGACGAAAGTGCCGATAATTACTCAGCACTCAGCACTCAGCACTCAGCACTCAGCACTCAGCACTCAGCACTCAGCACTCCTATAATTATATCCTGCGGATAGCCGCAAACACTTTATATACCATAATCACTAACAGTATTTTTTCTCATTTTGAACATACAAGGTCTACGTATATCTTGTACTTATTTTTATTTTTCCCAACAAGCTTTATAAAAAGCGTACCCGGAAGCGTTGTTCTTTGTGTGTACGTTTTTATAAAAAGAGTGCAGCACAGTGTCAGTGCGATTCGTCCGAAACGGGACGGATGCGAAACCGCCGGCACCGTACAGTCTGTAAAAAAATAATGTGCAATGAAAAAGTCATTGCAAAAAGGAGTTTTATTATGAAACACAAGATGGAAATGTCGGTGATCGCCTTATTGCTGACGGTACTCGCTATAGTATTGGTATTAACAGGTTGTCCGAATGCGGCAGGCGGAAAAAAAGAAAAAGGCGGCGGTGCGGCGTTAAGCCTTACGGGGACAGTATGGCAGGCAAATATCGCCTATAATCCCATGATCTTAACTTTTACTTCTGAGAACAGCGGAACATATGGCTTTTCCGGAGGAAGCGGAACATTCAGCTGTACGGCCGATACCATCACTCTTACCGGAACAATGACCGGTTCATATAATTACACGATTAGCGGAAATACTTTAACCATAAAACGATTATATTTGAATACTGATATTTCGTTTACCAAGCAGTAAGCTCGGTACAAGTCCTTTGGAGTTGTCTAAAAGTGCGGTTTCTTTCGGGCAGCTCCGAGCAAGTCCTTATTTTCCGACGCAAAAGCGCGAAAAGATGTTTTCCAGTATATCGTCGGGGCTGATTTCGCCGGTGATTTCGCCTAAAAACGCGAGGGCATCTTCCATATCCTGAACGGCGGCATCGGGGGAAAGTCCCAAGTCCGGCACGGAAATAGCGTGATTTAAGGATTCCAAGGCTTCGTCGGCCGCTTGCTTTTGCCGAAAAGAGCCGAAACCCGCCTGAGCGCGTTCGGTATGGGTTCCCGCAAACAAAAGTTTTTTTACCGCCTCGGTTAAGGCTTCTATCCCCTGACCGCTTTTTGCGCTCACGCGCACTTGTACCGTATCTTTAAAAAGGCCGTCTTTTACCTCGGCTTTGTCAATCTTATTCCGGACGATAACGAGGGGTTTTCCGCTCCGTTTTAATGTTTCGACCGTGCGTTCGTCTTCCGCATTTGCACCCTCGCTTGCATCGATAAGGTATAAAATCAAATCGGCTTCCGAAGATAAATCCATCGTACGCTCGACGCCCGCCTGTTCTACGATGTCTTCGGTTTCGCGTAAGCCCGCCGTATCGAAGAGGCGGACGGGAATACCGCCGAAAGAAAGCCAGCTTTCAAGCCAGTCGCGGGTGGTGCCGTGAATATCCGAAACAATAGCCCTCTCTTCTTTTAAAAGGGCGTTAAACAAGCTCGATTTTCCCGCGTTTGTCCTCCCGCACAGTACCATGCGTACCCCGTCCCGGTACAGTTTTTCGCATTCCCACGACGAAATAAGAGATACAAGTTTATCCCGCACCTCGGTTAACGAAGAGGGATTAAAGGCGCCTGCTACGGCATTTTCGTCTTCGGGGTATTCAATGTCGGCTTCCAAGCCCGAAAGCGCAAAAAGAACGCCGTTTTTTATGCTCTCCAGTTCTTCGTATAAAGAACCGGCAAGCCTGCCGCAAGCCCGGCTTCGGGAAGCTTCCGTCTTTGAATCGATGATTTCTTTTACAGCTTCGGCGCGCGTTAAATCGGTTTTTCCGTTTATAAAGGCCCTGAAGGTAAATTCTCCGGCTTCGGCGCCGCGAAATCCCTTTTGCAAAAGCAGACGGTATACGGCAAGGACGGGAGAACTTCCGCCGTGGCAAAAAATTTCGACCATGTCTTCACCGGTAAAGCTTTTAGGCGCGCGGTATACACCGAGCATCACTTCGTCGATTTTTTCACTTCCGTTTTGAATCCAGCCGTACACAAGACTGTTTCCTTCGGCTTGTAAAAGAGCTTTCGGGCGCGAAAAAACACGGCTTACCAGCTCTATGCAGTCCGCGCCTGATGTACGTATAACCGCAAGGGCAGAAGGCCCCAAGGCGGTGGCAATGGCTGCAATCACTTCGTTCGGAGCATAACGCTTCATGCCTTACACTCCGATGAAGGCCGGGCACATTTTAAGAGTATGCACAGTTTGGGAATAATAAAGCCGGCTAAAAAGGCGAGAAGGAGATAGCGCACAAAGCGAAATAATTGATAATATTCGCTTCCTTTTCCCGGAAAAACGGCTTTTAAACCGATGCCGAGAGGGAAAAAGAGGGCAGCCGCTATACAGAGCCGCAGGATTTTTTGCATTACCGTTCCCCGCGAAGCGCAAAAGCCGCCCGTTTGCTTCAAAAAAATATAGGCCAAGCCGAAGCCGAAAAAGGCGGCATTCATTGAGGTGTCCGCAGGAGAAAAAGCGTTTAAGGCGGCGCATATAAGAGCCGGAATCAAAATCTTAAAACCGCGCGGCAGGGTACGTATAAAGGATTCAATGCGGAAATCGAATAAAATAAGGCCGCATGAAATTAAAAATCCCAAAATCCAGCCGAGCAATACATCCGAAGGATAGTGAACTCCCAAATAAACGCGCGAAAAGCCGATTAAAAGGGGAAGACCGACGGCGCATAAAAGCTTTAGGGCGCGCCGCCGTTTGTTTTTTTCCGTGTTTGTACTGCCCGCAGTATCGGCGTTTTTTCCCCTGCGGGCAAAAAGATATACAAGATAGGGCCAAAAAGCCGCCGATGATTGAGAATGACCTGACGGTGTTGAATATCCGTGAACCGAATCCAAGCCGACCGAAGCATCTCTTATATACGGGCGCGGAACTTTCAGGATGTTTTTTAAGCCCGTATTGACGGAAGCGGCAAAAAAAACGCTCATCGCCAGCTTCATACCGCGCTTTTCATCGACACATAAAAAGATAAACGGTAAAAAAAGCGTATATGCTTTCGGGTCGGATAAAAAACTGACCGCTTTCATAAAAAACGTTAAGGGTTCGGATTTTACGGTTTGTACGGTTCTTATAATCTGTAAACCCAGTTCATAAATCTCTTGAGAAAACATTAACCCCTCCTGATTCCTATAAAAAGTCCGCTAAAACGGGTTTTCGCAAGGTTTTATCGCGTTCCGCCATTTCCCAGGGGTAAGCGATTCCGTTTTGTGCATCTCCGATATCGGGACTTAAATCGGTATAGCGCCCCGAATTATTCCAATACATATAACCGCTGTCGGCCGCATCCCGCACGCCGAAAATTTGACGCAACACATAGTCTTTATCGTAAAAACGCCTGTCAAAGGATACATTCAAATAAAAAGCCTGCACCCAGGGGCGTACCAGTACTTGAGAACGCGCTATAACCGTATTCCGGTAAGTTCCGTAAAAATACACACGGTAGGGGCGCTCGACAATCGGGGTGTAAGCCAAAAAATCCTGCTCAAAGTGGCTCGGATAAAACATAGGACAAATAACATCCACATAGCGGGCCATCAATTCCGCATCCTGACCGGTACGGGTTCCGCTTCGGTACCATCCGTTTGCCCCGTAAATATCGATTGCTATGGGCGCATCTATGTTTTTGCGCGCATAAGACAAAAACGAAATAAGGGCGCTTTCCATATCCATCCCCTGATCCTTCCAGCGGTAACGGGTGTCGCGGATATTTTTTCCGTCCGTCGGAAAACGTATGTAATCGAATTGAATTTCGTCAAACCCTCGCCGTATCAATTCTTTTGCAACAGCCGTGTTGTATTCCCACACCTTTTCCGAATAGGGGTCTACCCAATATTCATCGTAAAAAACCGTTTTTGTACTCTCCGCCTCGCCGTTTTCCGCAGGGATTTTTTCATAGTCCCGAATGCCGATCCAGGGTGTATTATTTTTACCGTCCCACACCGCATAGGCTCCGTTATTTTGCCTGTACAGATTTCGGTCTTTAAAAACGACAATACGTGCAATAAGATAGATGTTTTTATCTTTAAATGTTTTTATAAAAGCGTCTATATCCAAGGCATAGGCGCTTTCACGTCCCATTTCCCGAACAAGGGGATCGGTCGAACGGTAACGCAAAAGACCGTAATCGTCTTTCATATCTATTACAAGGCTGTTCAACTTATTCGCTTCAATAACGGCGGAAAATTTATTGATTCCCGCTTGATGCAGTACCTGACCGGCGGGAACGTAAAGACTTTTTTTATCTTTAATTTTATCCCGGTACGCGGATTGAATCTTTCCCGGCCGCGTAAGCCACAGCTCGCTCAACGTAAGAGGAACCCCCAAGCCCGTCATCCAGGACGGAAAGCGCGCACACAAAGGGGTTTCGCGCATATCGGCCAAAATCTTGACGATTTTATCCGTACCTCCGTTTTTAGGAACAAAGGAGCGCAGTGCAGGATCAAAGACCCGTATGCCGTCCGTACTCATAAACACAAGGTTTTTTCCGGCGGCACTTAATCCGTCCCATGTATCGGCAGCCTCCGCTCCCCGAGCAACCGGAACTCCCGCCTTATTTTCCCAATCCAAACGGTACAGCCGCGGTAAAAAGGTTTGCGAAAAATAAACCTCTTCTTTGAAGCTTCCGACCCCGTCAAACACCGGTAAAACGCTTATATCGGCGATTTCATCCGTATACGGAAGCGTCGGAAGCTTTTCAATACCGTTTATTATATCCGTCCATTTTGCGGAAGGACGGTCGGGCTGTATATATGCAAGGCCGTATAAGGCGTGCGAAAGCAAAACGGTTAACTCTTTTTTTGTCCCTTCCGGTGTTTTTTCTTCAAGCATAACCGCCGCAACGGCCTTTCCTCCGCTCGTTTTGGAACTGAAGCCCAAAGAGCGCCAGCTGAGCCCCGCATTTTTGCTTATAAACACTTCGTTTTTTGTAAGCGTAACCAAAACATTTCCGTCCGAGGCAAGCATTTCCAAATCCTTTAAGGGACGGACTTCCCGCACAAAGGTTTTTTGCATGCCGTCGAATTCTTTGATCGTATTTACGGGCAGCCCTTCATTTCTCAGTTGAAAACTTTTCAAATCGGGACTGAATAAAATCCCCTTCGACGTTAAAAAAAACCAGCCGTTTGCATACAGGATTTTATCAACCGAGCCTTCCGTCCACAAAGGTATAACCGCAAGAGATGAAACCGCAAACAAACCCCGTGAAGTACCGATAAGGCTTTCACTGTAAGCGGGATTTTTTTGATAACCGGACTGCCCCTGTATTTGGGGGACTGACGGTATAAACGACGGGGAAGATTGAACTTGAGCAAACAGCTGCACGGGGAGAATCAGGTAAAAACACAAAAGCAAAGTGCCGAACAGGCGCATTGAACTTCGATACATATATTTTTTATTTTAGCATAAAATACGGTTGCGGGAAAGGGGGTTGACTGTTATACTGAAAAAACCTGAGGGAGAGGCGGACAAAGAATATATGAAAAAATCGGCGGTTAAAACATTCGGCATTTTAACATCGGGAGGGGATGCGCCCGGCTTAAATGCGGCTATCCGCGGCGTTGCACGTACCGCAATCGATAAATACGGTATGAAGGTAATCGGCATTCAGGACGGCTACCGCGGTCTTATGCAGGGCCGGTGCAGGGAATTAAAACCCGAAGATTTTTCCGGTATTTTAACACGCGGAGGCACCATTTTGGGTACATCCCGCGAAAAACCCTTTAAAAACCCCGTTAAAGACCCCGAAACGGGAAGGACGGCCGTGGAAAGCATTAAATACCATTATAAAAAATGGGACTTGGACGCCCTTGTGGTTATCGGCGGTAACGGTACGAATTCCACCGGCGCCCTCTTGCAGGAAGAAGGGCTGAACGTTATAGGCCTTCCTAAAACAATAGACAACGATTTGGCCGGCACCGACATTACATTCGGCTTTGATACCGCGGTAACCGTTGCAACCGAAGCCATAGACCGCTTACACACAACCGCCCACAGTCACAACCGTATTATGATTATTGAAGTGATGGGACACAAGGCGGGCTGGCTCGGCCTCTATGCAGGGGTCGCAGGAGGAGGAGACGTTATCCTTATTCCCGAAATTCCCTACAAAATAGAAAGCATAGCAAAACACTTGCAAAAACGTAAAGATGCGGGCAAAGCGTTTTCCATCGTCGTTGTCGCAGAAGGAGCCCTTTCGGAAAGCGAAGTCGACATGGATAAAAAAACGTTTAAGCAAAGCCGTAAAGCCATGCCTCATTCCATCGCCTACCGTGTAGCCCATGAGCTTGAAGCGGCCACGGGATTGGAATCGCGCGTAACCGTTTTGGGCTATTTACAGCGCGGCGGCACCCCCTCTCCCTATGACAGAATTTTGGGAACCCAGTTCGGCGTTGAAGCCGCCCATATGCTTGCCCGCGGAGAGTTCGGCGCAATGGTTGCCTTTGTAAAGGGAGCGCTGACTTCCGTGCCGCTCAAATCCGTCGCGGGCAAAACAAAAAAGGTACCGATGGACGACAGCGTCCTCCTCTGCGGCCGGGCGGCCGGTACCTGTTTCGGCGTATAAGCCGGTGCTTGACGGGCACCTTTATTTTATGTTACACTGCTTCTTACCTGATAACGGTACATACCGTGCGGGCCCATAGCTCAGTTGGTCAGAGCTGCGGACTCATAATCCGTAGGTCCCTGGTTCAAGTCCAGGTGGGCCCAAAAAGTTCAAAGAGTTTTTTTCAAATAAAACGCCTCCCTACAACCAGACAACTTTTTTAAAATTCCTTTAAAACATACAAGTTTTTGCCGTAAAACGGAAAATTTGTCTTGCCAATTTGCATAAGCCGACCTATACTTTTTCTATACTTTATATTTTGTCGATAGGCGACAAGGAGGCTTTATGAAAAAGTTTATGGCGGCGGCACTTGTACTTTTACTTGCGGTACAGGTAATTTTTGCCGGAGGATCAAAAGAAGCAAATGCGGCGGATTGGCCCAAAAAAGAAATCACGGTTATTTGTCCGTGGGCGGTAGGCGGTGTTGCGGACCTGGTAAACCGCAAAATGGCAACATACGGCGAAAAGTATCTCGGCGTTCCCGTTCTTGCCACCAATGAATTGGGCGCAGGGGGCAACGTTGCGTTAACCAACTATCTGAAAAACGAACCCAACTCCTACAACCTGATTTTCGGCGGAGAGGGCGGATTTTCAATTGCACCGAACGTAGAAGGCGCTCAAGCCATTCAGTTTAAATATGACGATTATGAACCCGTTATCAGCCTGTATTCGGCTATCTTTGTTATGACCGCCGACAGCAAACTCGGTATCAAAAACCTCGACGATTTAAAAGCCTACGGTAAGGGAAAAAATCTGAAAATCGCCGTAAACGGCATAGCCGGAGCCGAAGCCTTTTTGGCAAAGTCCTTAATCAAAGAACTCGGCATACAGATGACCCTGGTAAGCTACAACGGTGCAAATCTTGCCCTCGATGCGGCCGCAAAGGGAGAAACCCAATTTGCCATCAGCCATCAGTCCCAGGCACGCGGTTCCGTTGAAGCAAAAAAATTAACCGCAATCTGCGGTTTTAACAAGAGCGGCATCCATAACGACGTATACGACGTACAGGGTGTAGGAGATTACGGCATAAAAGCCTACTATCCCAATACCTGCTGTCTGTTGGCCCGCAAGGGAACCGACCCCAAAATTATTGCAAAAATACGCGAAGCCTATCTTAAGATTTTGGAAGAACCTGAAGTTAAAGACCTGTACAAAACGCTTATGATTACCGCAGATCCGATGGACAAAGCGGCATATGACAAGCATATTGAATCCGTAAAAAACATTGTCTTAACAAACAGATAACAAAAATCCGGCGGGGATATTCTCCGCCGGAGCATTTTTAAATTTTATGGATGGACGCTGCATGCAAAACATACAATTTTTAGATACTTTTTTTTCGTTTCTCGAAAAAATCGACGACAAACTGAGAGGCAAAAAAATAACCGTTTATCCCAATATTGCAGGAGCGCTTATTTTTATCGCTTTTTCCGTTTCGATGCTTGTGTTTATGCCGGCACAAATTAATGTTACCGAAGAAGGAAGCATTAACGCCCGAACCTTTCCCGCCCTGCTTTTGCAAATAATGTTCGTATTTTCGGTATTGCTGCTGGTAATCGAGTGTATAAAGCTGGCTTTAAAAAAGCCCTGCTCAAAGGTGGAAATAGAGCTGCTTGCACAGATAAAGGCCCTGGTTATACTCGGTTCGTTTATCCTGTATTTTGTGCTGCTTAAACCGCTCGGCTTTATAGCAAGTTCATGTATATTCAGTGTCGTCATAATGCTTTATTTCCGTGTAAAAAAACTCTACTACTATTTAATAGGAATCGGAGCCGGTATTTTTATCGGCGTATTATTTCAATACATACTGCGGGTGCGTTTACCGTAACAATAAGGAGAAGCTGTGGAATTTTTACAGGAAAGTTTTAGGCTTTTGTTTCATCTCGATAATTTTATATGGATGAACATAGGCTTATTTATCGGAGTTATTTTCGGTGCCGTCCCCGGTTTAACGGTTATTCTTGCAATCGTTTTATTTTTACCGTTTACCTATACCCTCGGTCCGATTCAGTCTTTTATGTTTTTGCTCGGCATATACTGTGCCGGAGGATACGGCGGCTCCATATCCGCAATATTGATTCATACCCCCGGAACGCCGCACGCAACGGCAACAATGCTTGACGGGTTCCCCCTAAAAGAACGCGGCGAAGCACGCAAGGCTATGAATATCGCCTTACAGGCATCGACCTTCGGCGGTCTTGTGTCGGCGATTACCCTTTTATTTTTTGCTCCCCAAGTGGCAAAGTTTGCCGAACATGTCGGAACCCCCGAATATTTTCTTGTCTGTTTATTCGGCCTTACGATAATCGCCGGCGTTTCCGGAAAAAGCCTGATTAAGGGCATTATAGCCTGCTGTCTCGGTTTATTTATCGAAACCGTCGGTATAGACCCCATGACCGGCAGCACTCGTTTTATCTTTAACAATATCAATTTGTATTCGGGTTTTAACCTCGTTATCTGCTTAATCGGATTATTCGCCTTAAGCGAAATACTGATGAAAAACAAGGATGAAAAACAGGCTCAAATAAAAGAACTGCCGAAAAGCAAGGGAAAAATTACCGCTGCCGAATACAAGCGCATGAGTCTTCCCTCGTTTATTTCCGCAATTATCGGTGTTGTTATCGGTATTATTCCCGGAACGGGAGCTTCAATGGCTTCTTTTTTCAGCTACAATGTTGCAAAAAACATTTCCAAAAAACCCGAAGAGTTCGGCAAAGGCTCCATAGAAGGTATTGCAGCTCCGGAAACGGCAAACAACGCGGTTACCGGCGCAACCCTCATTCCCCTTTTAACCCTCGGTATTCCCGGAGACGGCTGCGCGGCAATCATGATGGGAGCTTTGATGATTAACGGTTTAACCCCCGGTCCGAAGCTGTTTCAGGATCACGGTGCGGTAATGTATGCCATTATGGTAGGACTGATTTTTGTAAATATTTTTATGTTTTTACAGGGCAAGTATTTGACAGCAATGTTTGCCAAAATCATCAACATTCCGGTTCCCATTTTGACTTCCGTTATCGTGATGTTTTGTTTTGCCGGTGCATTCAGCGTCAACGCTTCAATGTTCGATATCGGAACGGCCATTGTGTTTGCCATAATTGCCTATGTATTGCAGCGCTTGGATTTTCCGACCGTTCCCGTCTTATTGGGCCTTGTCCTCGGCAGACTTACGGAAGAAAATTTCCGCAGAAGCTTAATACTTTCCGACGGAAGCTGGTCGGTTTTTGTATCCGGTCCGATGTCGATTTTCTTTATCGGATTGATTTTGCTTGTGTTGGTACTTATTTTTAATACAAAATTTCAGGATTATAAAAAAACAAAAAAAGAGGCTCAAAGTGCATAAACCGTACAACATCGTTTTTTACTTTTCGGACCAACAGCGGGCGGACACTTGCGGCTGTTACGGGCAGGAACTCGACATTACGCCGAATCTGGATAAGCTTGCCGAAGAAGGAACCCTTTTCGAGCACGCTTTTACGGCACAGCCGGTATGCGGCCCCTGCCGCGCTCTTTTTCAAACGGGACGTTATCCTACGGAAACAGGCTGCTTTACAAATGCCAAAATGCTGCCGGTAAACGTAAAAACCCTTGCAAATTACATGGAAGGAGCCGGTTACGAAACCGCTTACGTCGGAAAATGGCATTTGGCAAGTGAAGGGGAAGCCGAAAAAGTACCGACAATCGATTTTCAAACAAAGGCTGTTCCTCCCCGATACCGCGGAGGCTATACGGGCTTTTGGCGTGCTGCGGACGTGTTGGAATTTACCAGTGACGGTTACGGCGGCTATATCTTCGATGAAAACTGCAATAAAATCGACTTTCAAGGTTACCGTGCGGATTTTATAACCGACCAGGCTCTGGAATTTTTGGACGGATACAAGGGGAAAAAGCCCTTTTTTCTTACGATAAGTCAAATAGAGCCCCACCATCAAAACAATGCGCATCACTATCAGGGGCCTGATGGCTCAAAAGAAAAGTATAAAAACTTTACTCCTCCGAAAGATTTGGCAAGTCTTCCCGGCGGCGACTGGAAAGAAGAGTATCCCGATTATCTGGGAGCCTGCCGCAGCTGCGATGAAAACCTCGGCCGCCTGATTGCAAAGCTGAAAGAAAAAAATCTGTACGAAAATACGGTGATTATTTACACTTCCGACCACGGCTCACACTTCCGTACAAGAAACCGGGATGAGCATACATACGGCTATGACGATTACAAGCGTAGCTGCCACGAATCCGCTATCCATGTACCCCTTGTGATTTCAGGCGGCTCCTTTTGCCAAAAGGGAAAACGGGTAAAAGAAATCGTTTCCACCGCAAGTATTCCGAAAACCCTTGTACATCTTGCCGGTATCGATATCGGTAATCACATGATAGGAGAGCGGCTGGACAAGGTTGCATCGGGCGATATTCCGCCGGAGCGCCGCAACGAAGTTTTTGTGCAAATCTCCGAATCGCGGGTAGGCCGCTGTGTGCGAAATGAACGGTATAAGTATTCCGTTGTCGCTCCCGGCTTAAGCGGGATAACCGAAGCCGCTTCCGACTTATACATAGACGACTTTTTATATGATTTGGAAAAAGACCCCTATGAGCTTACAAATCTCATCAACGATGAATCATATAGGGAAGTTAAAATGTACATGCGCACCCGGCTTCTCGAGCATATTAAAGAAGCCGAATGCAGCGAGCCCGAAATTAGAGACAGGTAACCGGCGTTATGAGCGGAAAAAGTGTAAAATCGGAGCAAATTTACCGCTATTTAAGACAATACATAGATCAGCATAAATTCTCCGATTTGCGCAAACTTCCGAGCGAACAGTTTCTCTGCAATCGGTTTTCCGTTTGCAGGGAGACCGTGCGAAAGGCCATTAAACGCTTAATGGAAGAAGACCTTGCCTATTCCATCCAAGGCAGCGGAACCTTTTTTAATAACCGAAAAGCCGTTATGTCCGACTACACGGAAGACCGTACAAAACTGCAAATCGCCTTGGTTATACAGGGGCAGGACCGCGAGGCAAACCGGGTCTTTATTCATGCCGTACGTTCTTCACTAAAACCGTACAATGTCGAATTAAAGATATTTTTTACCGACAATAAAATCGCCAACGAGCGCAGGTGCCTGCAAGCCTGTATGAAAAATGTACACGGAATTATTATCGACGGCGTTAAAGCAAGCTTAATGAATCCGAATATAGACTGTTATGAACAGATTTATAACAAAAACATTCCCTTTATTTTTTACAACAACTATTACAGCGGAACACCCTATCCCAAAATTATAGTCGATGATCAGGCTTGTGCCGATGCTCTGGTAAAAGAACTTACCATAAAGGGACATAAAAATATTGCCGGTCTTTTTTTATACGATAACTATCAGGGCTGCAATAAATTTCAGGGCTTTGTACGGGCGGTGTTAAAATACGGCGCCGTCTTTGACGACAACTATATAAAATGGATTATTTCCGATGAATTAAACGACACGGAACAGTTAAAACATAAAATCTGGCATTTTTTAAAAACAATTCCCGATTGTACCGCCGTTGCATGCTGTAATGTTATGCTTTACAAATGCCTGACGGAAGTTTTTTCCGAAAAAGGAAAACGGATACCGAATGATTATTCCGTTGTATGTTTTGACTATTCTCATTCAAACTGGGAAACCGAAGGAATCACCTGCTCGGTTACACCGGAAGAAACAATGGGAAAGATGTGTGCAAAAATGCTGATGAAAATGATTGCCGATCCGGCCTATAAAGAAAAAAAATATTCTGAAGTGTTGGCCCCGCACATTCATTACGGAAAAAGCATCGGAACCCTTGTATAAAATTTTCCCCAAGCTTTTTTTGCGGCCTGCCGTACCGGGTTACCCTTAAAAAATCCGTCTGATCCTTGACAGTCTTACATTTTACACTATAATAGTAATTATGAGTGAAGCGACTCTGTCTACAACGAAAATTCAAAGGGCAGTTCAAGCGGGGGTACCCTTATCTATAACCACCTATACGCTCCCGCACCAAATGGAATTATATATGGCCGAAGTGCTGACAGCCTTTCTCAAAGAGCTTAATCAGGATGCCATGATAGAATACATGATTTACTGCCTGAATGAACTGACTACAAATGCAAAAAAAGCAAATACAAAGCGCGTCTATTTTAAAGAAAAGGGTCTTGATATAAACAATCCTGCCGACTATGAAAACGGAATGGTAAACTTTAAAAACGATACCCTTGAAAATATACGTTACTACTTGCAGCTGCAAAAAAATGCGGGATTATATGTTAAATTGATTTTGCAGCATTTCCGCGATAAAATTAAAATAGAAGTACGCAATAATTCCGATTTAACTCCCCACGAATATAAACGCATCCACGACAAAATTACCCGCGCCCAGCAATATTCCAGCGTTGAAGAAGCCTTTGCCGCTTCCGTTGATGCTACCGAGGGAGCGGGCTTGGGCCTTATTATCATGGTATTGATGCTGACAAAAATCGGTGCGGGCAATGACTGTGTACAGGTGTTTTGCGAAAAGGGCGAAACCGTAAGCCGCATTATCGTTCCGGTCGATAAGGAGCGCCGCCGGGAAATATCAATGCTGTCAAAAGAACTGGTAGAAGTTATAGATGCGCTTCCTCAGTTCCCCGAAAACATCGCACGAATCAATAAGCTCTTAAATGACCCCGAATTCAAGCTTTCGGATATAGCGGCGCATATAAGCAACGACGTCGCCCTAACCGCCGACCTTCTTAAGCTCGTAAACTCCGCCGCTTTTTCGCTTGCAAACCCCTGCCACAAGATTGCGGACGCCGTAAAGCTCGTCGGCGTAAACGGAATCAGAAACCTGCTCTACTCTTTGGGCTCCATTAAAAGCCTGGGGGCAGGCTCGAAAGAACAGAGGCGGCTTTGGGATCACTCATATCGGGTCGCCTTTTATGCTTATAACCTTGCACGAAGCTTTTATGCATCCCAACGCCCTATTGTCGACGATTCCTATGTATGCGGTCTGCTCCATGATATGGGAAAGGTTGTTTTTGACTCGGCTCATCCCAAATTGATTGAAAAAGTCAAACAAATGAGCGAAAACAAACCTCTGTCCTCATCCCTGGTCGAACGTTTGGCCGCAGGCTCCAACCATGCGGAGATAGGTTCCCTTATTGCCCAAAAATGGAATTTTCCCGAAGTTATATCCGAAACCATCCGCTGTCACCACGAACCGGATGCCGCGGACGAAAACGTAAAAAAACTGGTCGGTGTCGTGTACTTTGCAAATATGCTCGCCCATTACAGAGACGAAGAAATCGAATTTTACCAATTCGATCCGGATATTTTAAAAGAGTTTAAAGTTGAAAATGAAGAACAGCTGAAAAAGATATCCGAGCGTTTGGAAAAAGCCTTTAAAAAAGAAAACTGAGTTTTCCGCTTATAAAGCGAAGTCTCGTATGTTACAAGTCAGGGACGCTTTTTTAAAGCGGCCGTCCATGACTGCATCAATATACCGAAGGCAACCCCTACATTTAAAGACGCCTTTACTCCGCATACCGGAATACTGACCGTACCGTAGGATGCTTTTTTTAAAGTTTCGGGATGAATGCCCAGCTCTTCGGAACCGATAACGGCAATCCCGCGTGCGGGAAATTCGAATTGCTCAAGCGGCGTCCCTCCCGTCTCCAGAGCAAATACGGGAATTTCCGGCATTACGGCGCGAAGCTCATCCAAAGAGAGCCTCTCATGGGGTAAAAAGTCCATACAGCCCATCGCCGAGCGTATTGCACGCGGGTGCGCCGGGTCCGTACAAAAAGGAGATAAAAACAGCTTTTCGGCACCGAAGGCTTCGGCGGTACGGAAAACCGAGCCCAGGTTAAAGGGAGAGCGGATATCTTCGGCATAGACAAAAAGCCCCCTGTGAAACGGCCTTTCGCTGCAGCGGCTGTGCGGGGCTATAATCAAATCCCATTCCGCGCTCGGCGAACCGGTAATTTCAAGTAAATAATTTCGGGCCGTATTGCATACGCGCCGCTCGTCAAAAGGTTCTTCCCCTATCAGCCGTATAAGTTCGTTTCGGGCATTGCCGCTCATCTTCGGATCTTCGGCAACGATTCGGGCGATTTTTTTTATGTAGTCGGCCCTTGTGATATATTTAAAAGCGGTTTTGGAAAGCGGCTGCGTTTCATCGTTAAGCCCGGCAATATCGCGTTCCAAGGCACCGAGGGTAAGAACAAGTTTTCTGCGGCGAAAACCGCCGTGCATTTGATGAAGTTTTGAAGGGTCAATCATAAATCAAAACGGAATTAAAAAGCGCGCTTTATAATATCAAATAAATCATCTTCCGACATGGAGCGGTGAAAACTCTGTACGGCATCGGTTTTGCCCAAATCGCCCACACAGACTGCCAACTGTTCCATTGTAAGAGATAAATCGGCTAAACGCGCAGGCAAGTCGAATTCCGCCGTTTTATTCCTGACAGCTTCACTGAGCATGGCAACGGAAGCATCGCCGTCGGAAGTTTCAGCCGCAATATGCAGCAAGCGCGCAATATGCACCAAACGGTCTTTTTTGGAATCGGCGGCATCTTCAATAAGGTGGGGTAATAATATTGCTGCAATTAAAGACGGCGGCAGATTATGACGCGCACTGATAGACTGTGCCAATAAGGTTGCCACACCTCCGCTGCTTGAAGCCGTTGCCAAAGCGGCCATACATCCCCCGTCCATTGCAAACTGTTGTTTCGGTGCGGCCGAAGAAATCGAAGCCGGCATTCCGAACAGTGCATAACCTAAAAATTCGAGTGCTTTTTCGGCAATCATATCCGAAAAAAAATTCGCTTTTTGCGAAAGATAGGCGCCTCCGGCAATGCATATAGTATGCAAAACCATTGAAATAAATTGCTTGTCCGTTAAAGAAACAGGCAAATTCGGGTCATATACGGCAAGCTTACACAATCCGTTTTGAGCTTTTAAAATCTTCAGCTGTCCGGTTCTTGAGTCTACGACGGGAATTTTATCGGAAAAGATAAAGCCGTTTGAACTTGTCGTAGGTATTCCGATATAGGGAATAGGCTCGATTTCGGGCCCCGCCGCATCGATAAAATCATATATTGTGCGCTGTTCATTAAAAAAAGCCGCAACCGTCCTCGCAATTGAAGAAATACGTGTTCCGCCGACCGATATTACGCCGTGAACACAGGCATCACGGGCAAGGGTTAGGGCTTGACCGATTAATTCGGTATCCGCCGCTTCGGGAATTTCGTCGAATTTAAAATATTGAATACCGCTTTCTTTTAAAGATACTTCGATTTTTTCAACAGTACCGAAATCCGCCAAAACCGGATCGGCTATGAGCATAAAGCGTTCGCCCGATTCACGTACAAATTGTCCGATTCTGCTTGAGGTATAAGAACCTGATACGATATGCGGGGAAATCTTAAAGATAAAATCCGCCATAGACTTGTCCGATTAAAAACCGAAACTGCTCGCTATTTTATCTGCCGTTGATGAAATAACATCGGGGTTTAAATATCCCGGATCTTTTATTTTTTCGCGTACTTCAGCTACACGGTCGGCACGTACATCCGGCGTGGATGCGGCAATCTCCGATAAATAATAAGCTTCAGCCATTTCTCTGGCTTCATCGGAAATACTAATGCTGTCGTGTCCTGCACGCAGGGGCTGCTTGGACGGAGTTTTGTAAGCGTTTTGAACGTCTTTTAGAGGGTCTATTCCTCCGAGTCTGTCAATGGTCATCTTCGTCTGCCTCTCTTCTTGAGTCGAAATCTCCTTTACAAAATTGCGCCTTTTTTACTCCCGCGACAAAAACGGCGAATTCTCCCTGAATTTTACTTCGCAAACCGAATTCGTCACGCACCTGCGCGGCAGTCCCCCCTATAATTTCTTCGTGCAATTTTGTCAGCTCACGGCCGACAACTACACGGCGCTCATATTCAATATCGGCAATATCCGTCAAAAGCTTAACTATTCTGAACGGAGATTCGTACAAAACGAATGCATATCCCGTTTCCAAAAGTTCTTTTACACGGCTTTTGCGCTTACCCGGTTTTTGCGGTAAAAAACCTTCAAAAATCAGGGTTTTTCCGCCTTCACCCGCAACGCTGGTCAATGCCGTAAGGGCGGATACACCGGGAATCGGAATAACCGCATACCCCGCATTCCTCACCGTATCGGCCAAAACAGCCCCCGGATCGCTTATACCGGGCGTTCCGGCATCGCTTGCAAAGGCAACGTTTTTTCCTTCAGCCAAAAGCTTTACAATACGCTCGGCAGCTTCCTTTTCGTTTTGCGCACGGCAGGACACAAGCGGTTTTTTTATCCCGAAGTGCGTGAGCAGCTGCAGCGTATGCCGGGTGTCTTCTGCGGCGATTATATCCGCCGCGCGGAAGGTTTCCAATGCCCTATAGGTAATATCGCCTAAGTTACCGATAGGAGTTCCGACTATATACAAACCCGACACACTTTGATTATACCTTTAAAAGATTCTTCCTGCAAGTGTCAATATGGTAAAAAATCAAAAAAACGGTTATCATAGTTAAAGATGAGTATTACACGGATAATCGGTATAAGTATTGCCCTTATATCGGCGATTTTGATATTTTATGCGGCTTGGCGCTTTTTTTTGGAATATAAGCGGGCATGGGGTAAATCGGATGCACAAAAAAAAGCGGGAGAAAAAACGCCCTGCCCCCTGTGCAATTCAAAATTATTCGCTAATGAAAACCTTGTTTCGCGTGTGTATAAAACGGGTACGATTAACGACCTGCCCTGTACGATTCACGGCTGTCCGCATTGTTACCCTAAAGTCGACCCCGGCCTCAAGCGTACATGCCCCGTCTGTCATAAAGAGGTACCGTTGGAAGGACATTTGGACGCCCACCTTTTTACACGTAAAACCGGAAAAAAACACGTACATATTACCGGCTGCACGGAATGCCATAAGAAAACGGGATTGTCTAAAAAGCAGATGCCTTTAGACGGCTGAACCGGTTTTCTACAAAGCGGTGCGGCCGCGGAAACTGCGGGCAAGGGTAAGTTTGTCGGCATATTCCAAATCGCCTCCGACCGGAAGCCCCGATGCAAGACGGGTAACCTTTACACCCGCGGGGCTTAAAAGGCGGTTTACATAGAGGGCCGTTGTGTCCCCTTCTATTGTAGGAGGCGTTGCGATGATAACTTCGGTTATGCCGCCCCTTTGGATGCGCTCAATCAGCTTTGCAATGTGCAGCTGTTCGGGCCCTATACCCTCAAGAGGGGCAATCAAACCGCCCAAAACGTGAAAAAGCCCGCGGTATTCGCGCGATGATTCTATAACGTCTATATCCTGAGGCTGCTCGACCACGCATATTTGACTTCGCTCTCTTAAACGGTCGGAGCATACGGGGCAGGGATCGGTTTCGGTACAGGCTCCGCATTCCGAGCAATAATGTATGCGGCTGTGTAAACGGGCCAGCTGGGAAGCAAAACGCTCCAAAAAAGCCTGGTCCGCTTTAAGCAGGTGGTGCGCTAAACGCACGGCCGTTTTTTTTCCGATACCGGGAAGCCGCGAAAAACTGTCGGCAAGCTCGTCTATTGCGTTCATTGTCCGCCCAAAAGACCTGAAAGATTCAAGCCGGGAATATTCATACCCTGTAATACCGGCCCCATTTTTTCTTTTATAGCTTCCTGAACGCGCTTTTGCGCATCGTGTGAAGCGGATACAATAAGGTCCTGAAGCATGGGTACGTCGCGCGGATCGACGGCTATGGGGTCAATCCGTACGGCGGTAAGCTGAAAGGCTCCGTTCATCGTAACATTAACAATACCGCCGCCTGAACTTCCGACAACGGAAATATCTTTTAATTCTTCCTGTATTTTTTGTAATTCGCCCTGTATACTTTGAGCGTTTTTTAATAAATCAAAGGGATTCACCATAACTTTCTTCCTTGGACTGTCTTTTTTCGATTTTTCCCTGAACGGCATCGCAAATCATCCGTATCTGTTCGGGAATTTGTTCCCCTGCGGCCGGTTCCTGCGGAGGGGCGGCTTCTACCGAACAATTCAAAGCTTCATTCCACAAGGATGAAACCCTTTGTGTAAGAAGGGGAAGTTCGTTTTGAATCTGTTTTTGCTCAAAAACCGTTTGCACGGGTATGTGAAGTGTTCCGCCGGTTACCGTCCATTGCCCCGTACGAGAAAGGGCTGCACAGAGGGCGGCCTTTGATACGGCAAGAGAGTTTATCGTTTTTTCTTTTAATTCCGCCGCAGTCCCTGCTTTTTCGCCTTGTACAGTAACGGCGTCTTGCACTGCAGAGGCGCCTTGTGCAACAACGGCGTCTTGAGCTTGAAAGCCGACACGATTCGGCGTACCGTCTGCATTATTTTCAAAAACGGCTCCGTTTTGCCGGTCTATGGTATGAAGCCGGGGCTCCTGCACGTCGGGATGCACGGCAGCGGCGCTTTGTAAAACGGCGTCCTTACCGTATTCCGCTGCGCCCGGTACGGTCTGCCCCCTTGTATTCGCCGGGACGCCGCCTGCTAAAAGATGTGCCGCCCTATCGACGGCCTGTTTTATTTCGGCGCGCGAAATCCACAGGGCAAGAGAGCACAAGCGCTCTACAGCCAATTCCAATTCATAGCGCGGATTTAAAGAATAGCGTATATCGCGGTACAGCTGTAAAAAAAGCGAAAGCGCCTTTTCCAGTTGAGAAGGAGACCATGCGTCCAGAACCTCTTTTGAGTAGCGTTCAACCGCGTTGCCGAGCAGGGCTTCTTTTGTAATGCCCGTTTTTATAAACAAAAGGGAACGAAGATAATCGCTTATATTCGACACGCACTGCTCTATGGAAGTACCGCTTTGTAAAAGCTCATCGATAAAAATCAGGGCATCCTGCGTATTGTGCGCCGCACAAAGGCTGCACAAGGTATTTAAGCGGTCAATGCCGACAAGACCGAGCTTATCGCGGATTTTTTCGTAAGTTATGTTTCCTTCGCTGAATGCGGCAACCTGATCAAAGAGCGTATATGCATCCCGGAAGCTTCCGGTCGATTCGCGGGCAATCCAATACAGAGCTTCATCGTCGGCTTGAAGGCCCGCTTCCCGTGCAGTGTCCGCCAACAGATTTTTTATCTGTTCGACCGAACCGAGCCTGAAATGAAACTGTTGGCAGCGGCTTTTTATTGTCGCCGGAACCTTGTGCAGTTCCGTAGTTGCAAAAATAAAGATAACGTAGGGCGGCGGCTCTTCAATCGTTTTTAAAAGGGCATTAAAGGCGCTCGTCGACAACATGTGCACTTCGTCGATAATATAAATTTTGTACTTTAAAGAGTTCGGCGGAAAAAGAATTTCGTCCTTAATTTGGCGCACATCGTTTACGCTTGTGTTTGAAGCACCGTCTATTTCGATGACATCCATCGAAGAACCTTTTGAGATTTCGGTACAGGCCGAACAGCCGCCGCAGGGAGCTTGCGCTTTTTCCGAAGTACAGTTCAGCATTTTTGCCAAAATACGCGCAGTCGATGTTTTACCGCATCCGCGCGGGCCGGAAAAAAGATACGCATGGGCAATTTGTCCGTTTTCTATAGCATTTTTAAGGGTTGCCGCAACAAAGTCCTGGCCGACCAGTTCTTCAAAACGACGGGGTCTTCTTTTTGCGGCGGTTACCTCATAGGGGGCGTTTGCTTCGTAAGCCATATTGAACAGCATACCCGAAAAAGAGGGATTCCGCAATCCCCGTTTTATATAGATATTTACGCATATTTTTTATATAGTAGACATATGAAACCCGAAACGCGCGGCAAAAACAACAGAACGCTTGTATTGCATAACCGGGATGCCGAACGACTCGAAAAACGGCTCATTACGGCGGAAAACATCAGGTATGATACGGATATCGTAAACAAAACGCTCAACGGAGACCTTTTACATATGCTGCCCTATATTCCCGATAACTTTGCCGACTTGATTATCATCGACCCGCCCTATAATCTGACAAAGGATTTTAACGGAATGAAATTCAATTCACGTACCGATGAGGTATACGACGAATACCTGCAATCGTGGTTTCCCGCAGTATGCAAAAAATTAAAACCGCACGGCTCCTTATACATATGCGGGGACTGGAAAAGCACATCGTCCCTCCAAAGAGCCGTTGAAAAAGAGCTGACACTTATAAACCGAATTACCTGGCAGAGAGAAAAAGGCCGCGGTGCAAAATCAAATTGGAAAAACGGATTGGAAGATATTTGGTTTGCCGTTAAAAATCCGCATAACTACTATTTTAACGTTAACGCCGTTATGATGAAAAGAAGGGTCTTGGCCCCTTATAAGGTTGACGGAAAGCCGAAAGATTGGCAAGACGGACGGGAAGGAAAATTCAGGCTTACCTATCCGTCCAATTTTTGGGACGACATTTCAATTCCTTTTTGGTCAATGCCCGAAAACACCGACCATCCGACACAAAAGCCGGAAAAACTCTACGCCAAACTTATTTTAGCTTCTTCACGAGAAGGAGACATTGTATTCGACCCCTTTTTGGGAAGCGGTACCGCAAGCGTTACGGCAAAAAAATTGAACAGAAAATACTGCGGTATTGAGTTGAACAGGGAATATTGCTTGTGGGCGGAAAAACGTTTGGAAGCGGCAGAGTATGACAGGACAATTCAAGGTTATGCGGACGGCGTTTTTTGGGAAAGAAACACATTATATACACGGCAAAAGATATATAGAATTACAAAACCTGTTTGAATATGTAGAGGCAGATAAAGTATATATTTCCGCGTTTCCGGATAAAAAAACATTTACTCATTATGCACAAGATATTGCATAGGAGACAGAGGTATGGATTGCCGACAATCTTTCCCATATGATCCATTTCAATGGTGATAAATTTGTAGGTCCTTACAAGTAAAAAAAGCACATGGCACTCTTTTTAAATCCTGCAACGGCCCCCGTGTCCTACCTCCAACCTGCACGTTTGAGCCCTTTTTTGCCGAATTTTGTGTTAAAATTTCTCTTGATTTTTACACAATAATATGTGTAAGATATATATGGAGGTATTGTTATGGCAACAAATCTTGCAATAAATGTCGAACTGCTTGATGCCGCTTTTAAAATCGGCGGATATCGCACTAAAAAAGAAACGGTCAATACGGCACTGGAAGAATTTATAAAAAGGCGAAGACCTTATCGCCTTATTCGGAACAATAGAATATGATCCTGCTTACGATTATAAAAAGATGAGATCACGATGAAATTCGTATTAGTGTACGTCAATATGCAGTACGGCACATAATAATAATTTTTCAATCTTCACCTTGGATAAAGATTTTACAAACTACAAAAAATACGTAGATATCGAATTGACGGAGCTGCGGCAATAATAAGGGCGTTCCGGCTAAAGCCGTCGGCTATTCCGCACTTCGCTCACGCTCATCCGCTCCCGGTGCTCGCGGACTGCTTCGCAGGTTCTCCATAGCCTAACGCGGAACTGCACGTTTGAGCCATTTTTGGCCGAATTTGAGGCCAAAATGCACGTATGTTTCCGAAGACATAAAAACGGCACTTTTTTTGTTCCCGGGAACATAGTATTAAAACAGGGCAAAAAAATATTATTTGAATCTATGAAGTAACAGTCTTATTACTTCTAAAAGATAGTGTCTTTTTGTAAACCCGAAACTCATACTATAAACCGGCATTAAGGTCGGAGCAACTCATAATCTATAGAGCACCGTCCATAATATCTATATCCGCCATATTTATCATCAATCCAGTCATAGTCTAATGTAATAATAAGGTCGCCACACCATGTAAAAATTCTTTCATTTTCGTTTACTTTATCCCATGTATAACTCCATTCAGCGGAAGATATATGATATGAAGAATGAAAGCTTGGTGAAGATTGATAAACTTTCGGCTTACCATATTTTTCTGTCAGTTCTTGTACCGACTTTTGCACAAGAGTAGAAACTTCTTTATCAAATTCCAGATCCGATTTATGTTTTAAAATATGAAACAATTTATCGTCTTTAAAAGCAAAGTTTACATAATCAAAACCGCCCAATCCGTCTACAAGAAATTCTGTGTGGTTATCTTCATAAATAACTCGTGCATTTGGGTATTGTATAAGCAAGTCCTCCGGCGTTGAGCGAAAAGTTATACCTCCGACATCTATAGAGTCAACAGTAAGTGCAGGATTGGAAAATTCCGGTTCTGTTGTTTCTTCGGCTTTTGGTTTTGTTGAAACAGAATCTTCTCGAGTAAAGCGGTCCCCAAACGCCAGATATAGAGTTTTGTCGTTTTCAGAGAAAAATCCGAACGTATACGGAAAATCATTTTCTATAGAAGAACAGATTATAAAGTTTTGAGTTCCTTCTTCTGATAAAACAATACCGTCATTTTTCCATTCACCATAATTCATAAAAATATCAAAGGATTTATCGGCATTAAATCGCACCTTGAAGAGGTCCTCATTGTCCAAACCATTTATATATGTATAATATATATCACCAGTTACAGCATGTGAATTTTTTTCCGATTCTTCTTTTGAGAAGATAAACCCTGCCCCCATATACAAAGTCTTTGCATCTTTGGATAAAAATCCAAGTAATATTATCCCCTCTCCTCCAATACCAAGTGATTCAAAGAATTCAGGATTGTCTGATCGATGAACAATAAAATTTAAATTGTTTTTATCCGGTATCACAGGACTGATATGTTTCCATTCATCATCCGTAAAAACATCAAGGGATTTATCGGAATTAAATCGTACCTTGCTAATAAAGGACTCTGATTCATTGATATATGTATATCCGATTATCGAATCTTCATTGCAGTTTGCAATAAAGGGTATTACAAGACTGATCAAAAATACCGATAAACCCCTCTTTTTCATTTTGATTTCTCCTATTCATCCTTTTCATACGGCTCTTTACTTTCTGCAAAAAACTTCAATATGTTTTCAAGAGCCTGCTCTTCCGTGGCAAAAGACATACTTCTCGGCTGCCAACTATGGCTTGCACTGTGAGTCGGTTTTCTTGTATAGTTTGCCTCTGCTTTGAATCGTCCGTTTTCCATACGAATTCGTATTTCAAAATCATTCGGCGCTCCGTTTCCCGAAATCTTATAACAGGATTCCGTTCCCGTTTGCTCAACAGTAAAATTGTGAATATTTTTGATACTCATATTCTTCCCCCTTTTATACGATTGCTTTGAATCGTATAATTTGTATTTCATTACTGTTTGTAATGAGCAATAATAGCTTATAGTTATAATAATACATAACATACTGCTTATAGTCAATACTAGCTTCAAGCAATATTCTTTATATAATGAATAGAAGTCCAATCGATACCGTTGTTAGAGAAAATATAAAATCCTTGCGGAAGGCTCTTGGCTGGAGTCAGGAACTGTTGGCTGAAAAAACGGGTGTTTCCGCTCCGTATATCACACAAATAGAGGTGGGCAAACGTAAACCGTCTCTCGATATTGTCGAAAAACTGGCTTTAGCACTTGGAGTCGAATATAAGGTCCTTTTTGAACCGCTCAATTCAACCGACATCCCCGTTTCAAGCGGCTTTTCAAAACATATGCTGGAGGCGAAGTTAATTTCCGCCGTTACAAAAACTATTCAAAACGAATTTAAGTCATAAATCTTATTGTATAAAAACCTTCTTGATTTTTACACAATACAATGTTATATATGTGGGTACCGTTATGATAACAAATCTTAAAATAAATGAAAAAGAGTTTTATACTGCACAATTATCGGAGCTGGAGAATTCACAGTATTTTAAAAACTATCTGAAAAATCAACCAAAAGAAGATATATTGAATAACTTTGATTTTGTGATGTCAAAGATAAAAGCAAAAGAAGTCGAAGATTGGGATTCGGTGTAATATGAACATTCGCGTGCAAAGAGCAAAGCCGGAAGGAATAATACCGATTCCCGGTTCAAAAAGCCATACGATCCGCGCGGTAATCCTCGCCGCAGTCGCTGAGGGAAGCTCCGAAATTGCAAATCCTCTTGAAGGTGAAGACTGCATTTCCGCCCTGAAAGCGGTTGAACTTATCGGCGCGCAAACCGAACAAAAACCGGGCTTATGGAAAATCCGGGGAGCGGGAAGCGCCTTTCATCTTCCTTCAAAAGAGGTGGATGTCGGAAACTCGGGTTCGGTTTTGTATTTTTTAAGCCCGATTGCGGCGGTGCGTAAAGGACGCTGCGTTTTTACGGGAGACGAGTCGATTCAAAGCCGTCCCGTAGGTCATTTAATCGATGCTCTTGGGCAAGCCGGAGCAAAGGCGTACACCGCAAAACCGGGCGGCTCAACTCCTCCGCTTTTTATAGAAGGCCCGATACGCTCATCGCGCATTTGTACGGACGGAAGGCTTTCCCAATACATAAGCGGTTTTATGATGGCCGCTCCCTTTTTGGACGGTACGACCGAAATCGAATTGTCAAACCCGAAAGAAACGCCCTATCTTACGATGACCCGGTCCTGGCTCGCAAAACTCGGCGTAAAAGCCGATGTAAGCGCGGACTTTAAACACATATCGGTTACGGGGCCGCAATCGTGGCAGGGCTTTAAAACGCTTATCCCCTCGGATTGGGAAGCGGCGGCCTTTCCCCTTATCGCAGCTCTTATAAGCGGCGGAAGCTTAACCGTAGAAAATGTCGACCTTTCAGGCTCTCAGTGCGACGGAATCATTGTGCCGATTTTAAAATCCTTAGGAGCCGATATAGTTCTTGACAAAGCGGCCGCAGCTTTGACCGTCCGCGGCGGGAGACGCTTGGCGGTACATTCGCAAAAAGCCGATATCGATGACTTTCTCCTCTATGCGGGAAGCCGCAATGCCGCGGATTTTGTCCGCCGTGAAAGCGAAGATACGCTGCGTATAAACTGTTCGGCATTTCCCGATGCCGTGTGCGCCCTTGCGGTAATCGCCTGCTTTACCGAGGGAACAATCATCCTCGACGATATAGGAGTGTGCCGCAGTAAAGAAACCGACCGCATAGCCCTGATGCGCCGCGAACTGAGTGCCTTGGGCGCGGACATTCAAGAAGGACGGGATTTTTTGATTATACGGGGGCATTCGCCGCTTGCACAAAACAGCTCGGAAAATCCCGCCTTTACACTGCACGGCGGAACCGCGGAAACCGAAGGAGACCACCGCGCTGCAATGTCCCTTGCCTGCTTGGGGCTGGGGCTTCCGCAAAGAGCAAGCCTTATCGTAAAAAATGCCGAATGCTGCGCCGTTTCGTTCCCCGGTTTTATAGAAGCGATGAATAAGGCGGGCGCGGGTTTCGAAAATTTAAATTAAAGCTTCAATAATGCGGGGGCCGTGTATGCGGCATGGGCGCACTGCCGTTTTCGGCAATTTCATCAAGCTTTCGGCGAAGTGCGCGGTTCTCGGCGCTTAATGCATCGATTTTTTTTTCATGTTCGAGTGCGGCCTTTTGCAATTCCTTTATAAAGTCTTCCAAATAGGCCAGCTTTATTTCAATGTTCGTACAGCGTTCAAACAAATCTTCGGCAATCACGGATTTTTTCCCCTAAAGTATAAAGTTATCGTATCCATATAGGTTTTTGTATCATAAAACCAGCTGCCTATATGGGGTGCATCCTGAATAAACACAAGCTTTTTCGGGCAGCGCGCCGCTTCGTATAATTGACGGGCCGCATCGGGAGGAACAAGGGTATCGGAACTTCCGTGAAACAAAAGCAAGGTAAAGTCCGCATGTTCGGAACAAAGCTGCAAAGTTTTTCCGGGATTGTGGCTCGTGAAAAAAAAGCCGTTTACAAAAAAATTCAAACAGGAGGCGGCAAAGGCTATGCATTTGAATAAATACCGCTGTATTAAACCCGAAGATAAAAATAAAGCCAGCTGGTGTTCCACTTGATCCGAAAAGCGGAAAAAGCCGCAGTCGGCAACAACAAGCTTGAGATTTTTCCGTTCCGCCTCAAAGTCTTTTTTAACGGCGATCAGTCCGTATGCGCTTTGTATGGCGGCCGAGGCTCCCATCGAAACACCGTGCAAAACAATGCGGATATCATCTCCGAAGCGGCCGCGCAAATACCGAAGCCAAAGAGCAATGTCCGCTCCGTCCGCCGACGTATAGCCGAGACCCGTAAACCTTCCTTCGCTTTCTCCGTGAGCCCTCATATCAATACTTAAAACCGAAAAACCGCAGTTATAATAGGCTTGCGATAAATAGGTCATGCCGCGCGCGGAATCGGAAAAGCCGTGAACCAGCACCGCAAAATCTTTCGGTTTTTTTTGCAGCCGAAGTTCCGCAGACAGGCCCAGGGGCGCAAGGGGAAGGCGGAACAGTCTCCTTGAAGCCGACAAAATCGATACTTTTTCAAAAGAACGCTCGTCTCTGTTATTTTTTGCTTCCAAAAGGGGAGTAATAACTTTTTCGTCTTTTACGTGGGCCGCATTATCGACAAAGGAGCGGGCGCTGTATACCGATCTTATGCATAAAAAGCGGAATAAGACAAAACCGCCGGCAAAAGAAAAGATAACAAAACCGGCCGCTGCGAGAACAATTACAGATATATAAAGCATAGCGAATTATATACGATAAAACCGAAAGAGAACAGGGGGCACAGGTATCCGGATGCATGGACAGCGTCATAAAACAATGATATAATCGCACCGTTCTGTAAATAACTTAACAAAGGGGCTTGTTTTGCGGCTCTAAAGGGGTAATAATGAAAACGATTTTGTGTTACGGCGATTCGAATACATGGGGCTTTAATGCCGCAACGGGCGGCAGATTCGATTACAGCCTCCGATGGCCGACCCGCCTAGCTTCCCTTCTCGGCACGGAATTCCGCATTATAGATGAAGGTTTATGCGGCAGAACAACGGTTTTCGACGACCCGCTTACATACGGCTTAAACGGCTTAAGTACCTTGGAGCCGATTATAAAAAGTCACATACCCATTGATTTAACCGTGATTATGCTCGGCACAAACGACTGCAAGGGCTACTTCGGTGCGACCGCCCGTAACATCGGAGAAGGAATGCGCCGTCTGGTTACGCAGGCACGGTTTTTGGATGCGGGAAAAATCCTTATTGTTACGCCGATACATATAGACCCGCTTATTTATAAAACCGAGACCGCAGACATTATGGGAGAGAGCTGCAGCGAAAAATCAATGCGCCTCAACGAGTATTATAAAAAAGTTTCAGCCGACTTAAACGTCTATCACATGGATGCAAACGAAGCGGCCCGCGCAAATAAAATCGACTATATGCATTTTGATGAAAAAAGTTTGGAACCCTTTGCCCAAGCCTTAGCCGAAAAAATCAAAACAATCCTGTAAAACCGATTATCCGGCATAAAGAGAATATAAAAAAACCGGCCTTTCGAACCTGTCGGGGTACGATGAGCCGGTTTTCAGGATACGCTATTTATTGTATTTGCGCTTTACCTTGCGGGTAGTCGTCATTTCGAGCGGCTCTTCCAAAACGGTTATTTTGGAAATACGCGCATAGGTTGCAAGGGTTTTATTTACCTTGTCGATAATATCTTTAATCGAATCGTATACGGGGTCAACGGAATCGTTTGAGCCTCGGATAAGGTTCAGTTTTTTGAACAAATCATCGGAAGGATAAACAAGGGCCTCGATTCCCTCGGATTTCATTGCGGCATCCTGCAAATAACCCTGAATCGTAATTTGCTCAATCTCGGTATAGAGCTGGAAGGCGTTTTCGATTTCTTCGGGGAATACGTTTTTACCGCCTTCGGTTACGATGAGGTTTTTCGCGCGGCCGGCAAGATAGAGATAGTTTTCCGAATCGAGCTTGCCCAAATCTCCCGTTTTAAACCAGCCGGGCCCGCAGGGGTCTTTATCGGTGGTAAATACTTCTGCCGTTTCTTTTTCCATTTTATAGTAACCCTGCATAATCATCGGACCTTTAACGATAACTTCTCCTATGCCGTTTTCGTCCGGGTCGAGGATTTGCATTTCCATATGCGGGTGGAAAAAGCGGCCGACGCTTTCGATTTTAAAGTGCTCTTTGGGGTTCAACGCGATAATCGGGGAGGTTTCGGTCAATCCGTAACCCTGGATAAAGTCTATGCCGAGTTCCTGATACATACGGAATACGCTTGCGGCAAGGGGGCCGCCTCCGGAAATGGCGATGCGGATGGTGCTGATGCTCGCTTTTTCCAAGAGGGTTTTGAACATTTTTTTACCGGGGTTTACTCCGGTGAGTTTTTTGATAATATAAGAAATGCCCATAAGGGTACGGATAAGGCCGTATACGACAGGCCCCTTTTCTTTAACACCCTTGAGAATTCCTGCAAGCAGTTTGTTGAACAAAAGGGGAACGCCCAAAAGCATGGTAATTTTGCCTTCGCGCAATTCTCGGAGCATGCGGGACACGGCCATGCTCTTTGCAAAAACCAATTCCGCACCGACCGACAAAGATTCGATAAAAACCGCCTGCATGGTGTAAGAGTGGTGAATCGGTAAAAGGGCGTAAAAAACGTCGGTTTCAAAGATTTCCAAGTTGGTTTGGGCAATATAACAGTCGGAAACAAGGTTTTTGTGTGAAAGCATAACGCCCTTGGGATTTCCGGTGGTACCCGAAGTAAACAAAATCGCGGCCGTATCGTTTTCTTCGGCAGGCGTTATTTTTACCGCCTTATCGGTTTTTAAACCGTACACATAGGTATCTTTAAATTTGGGAGAAAGGGAATAGACGGCCGGCTTTGCCTTTCCTTTTGAACTGAAATATTCATAGCGTTCTTCGTCAACAAAGAAGACCTTAGGCTCGGAAGCTTTTAAAAGGTTTTCGATCTCATTTTCATGCAGAGCATAGTCTATCGGAACGATAATCGCCCCGGCAAAAAGGGCTGCAAAATAAACCGTTGCCCATTCGGGGGAGTTTTTACCCGATACGGCAACGCGGTCGCCCTTTTTAACACCCTCGGCGGCAAGCCATGCGGCCAAGCGTTCAATATCGGCAAGCACTTCGTTGTAAGTGAGCGTGTGCTTTTCACTTTCAAAAACGGTAAAACAGGGGCGCTCTCCGAAACGCTTGACGGTAATACGAAGCATTTCGGGAAGGGTCGGCCAATCCCCCTTAAAGTCCGTACCCCGGTAGCTGTCCAAAAAGGCCCAGGGTTTGCGGTCGGTTACAGGTTTACTCATATGACATCCTTTTAAGATTTCTTTCCTATTATTATACACGCTTTTTGAGTTTTTGTCATTATAGAAAAGTCAAAACGATGAAAAAAGTTCCCTGTATCCTTACAAAAAAACTTATCCGGAGATTTTATCCTGTTTCCGTATTTTAAAAATAACCTTTTTTACCCTTTCGCTCGAGGAGGCCGGTAAACCGGGTTTGTGAACCTCTCCGGACAAAAATATGACAAAGTCGCTTGTTGAAGCTTCAAGGCTTAAAAGGCTTGTACCGTCCGCAAAGGAAACGTCTTTTTGCTCATCGTAATCGCCGTAGGGACCGCACAGGGTATCAAAGGTAAAGTCCATTTTTTCTTTTCCTTTAAGCAAAACCTGCACGTCGATATCAAAACGATGTTTTTCAAAGCGTTTTCCTTCCGTGCCCGTATCGTATTCGGCGATATTATAGCGGACATTGTTGTTGGCCGTTGTATAAGAGCCCGCCTCTTTATCGGCAAGATTGCCGTTTTTTAAACAGCGCAACACTTCTTCCAAGCCGGAAACAAGCGGAACATACTTGGGAAGGTTTTCAAGGGTATCAAAAATCATTTTTTCCTCCTTAAAACGCGAAATTTCCCGCTTCGGGCTGCCCGAAACCCCGGCGGATTTCAGGCAGTCGCACGGATATTATTTTTTAAGCAAAGCCGCAAAGGGATTGTAGGTCATGCCGTCGTCGCGGCCGCCGCTTTGCCGGGGCCTTTCATCCCGTGTGCGGTTTGCAGGTGAACCTGAACGCACCGCCCTGACGGCGGCTTTTTTTGCTCCCGTAAAACCTGCCGGAACACCGCCCGATTGCTCGGAGCGCACTTCGCGGCCGTTGAGCCTTGCGCCGCCCGCAGCCGCGCCTGCAGTACCTCCTGCCGAATGAAGGGAGGGATTGCTTTTAAGCGACAAGCTTATGCGCCTTCTGTCGGCATCGAGGCCGATAATCGTGCACTCTTTTATATCGCCGACGCGCACCACTTCCATCGGGTCGGACACGTAAGAGTCGCTCAATTCCGAAATATGCACGAGGGCGGTTTCTTTAATGCCCAAATCGACAAAGGCTCCGAAGTCTACGACATTTTTGATTTTGCCGGTAACCTTCATGCCTTCTTTTAAATCTTCAAAGGTAACAACGCCCTTTTGCATAATGGGCTTGGGATAGCCGTCGCGCGGGTCGCGGTTGGGCTTTTTTAATTCTTCTACAATGTCCTGAACGGTTTGCTCGCCGAGGCTGTAGGTTTCCCGCAGTTCTTTTTTAACATCGCCCGTTACGTCCGCATTTTTTTGAATTAAGCCGAAGATAATGCGTGCAGGCTCGTAGTTTTCGGGGTGTACCCAGGTATTGTCAAGGGGATCGGTGCTTTCGGGAATTTTTAAAAAGCCCGCGCACTGCTCGTAAGCTTTAGGGCCCAAGCCCGATACGTTTTGCAGTTCGCTTCTGCTGGTGATTTTTCCCTTTTCTTCGCGGTAGGCGACAATGCGTTTTGCAACCGATGCGCTTATGCCCGACACGTATTTTAAAAGAGAAGCCGAAGCGGTGTTCAAATTGACGCCTACGTTGTTTACAACCGAGCCTACCACTTCATCGAGCATATCCGAAAGCTTTTTTTGATTTAAATCGTGCTGATACAGGCCCACACCGATTGATTTGGGGTCGATTTTTACCAATTCGGCAAGGGGGTCTTGGAGCCTTCGGCCTATGGAAATGGCGCCGCGGATGGTTAAGTCAAGGTCGGGAAACTCTTCGCGGGCGGTATCGCTTGCGGAGTATACCGAAGCGCCGTCTTCATCGACAACCGTGTATAAAACGTCGGGAAAGTTTTCGGTAAGCACCTTTGAAACGATTTCCTGCACTTCTTTGGTACCCGTTCCGTTTCCGACCGCAACCAGCTGTACTTCGTAATCCTTTATCGCTTTACGCAATACCGCGCAGGATTCATCGGCTTTGTGCTGATAGATAACAAAGCTGCCCAAATATTTTCCCGTTTCGTCAAGGGCGGCGCATTTGGTGCCCGTGCGGATTCCGGGGTCTACCCCCAAAACGCGGGTGCCCTTGATGGGCTGCGTCATAAGCAGGTTTTTTAAGTTTTCGCTGAAAATACCGATACCGTGATCGTCGGCTTCATCGCTTTGATTGCCGCGTATTTCCCTTAAAACCGCAGGCGATAAAAGGCGGGCAAGACCGTCTTCTATCGCTTCGGCATGGTAGGGATTGTGAATCACAACGCGCTTTTTTAAAAGTTCTGCAGCTTCGTCCGTGTCCACGTCGACCTTAACTTCAAGGACGCCTTCGCGCTCGCCGCGGTTTATTGCCAAAATGCGGTGCGGCTTTATTTGATTTAAAGGCTCCGAATAATCCCAGTACATTTGGTACACGGACGTTTTTTGCGCCTCTTCATCGCCGATACCCTGTACGCGGATAAGACCGCTTTTAATATAAAAATCGCTGACTGCTTGGCGGTTTGCACCGTCCTGAGCGGTACGCTCGGCAATAATATCCCGGGCGCCTGCAAGGGCTGCCTGAACGTCGGGTACGCGCAGTTCTTCCGGTTCGGCAGTTGTGTTGACGAACTCTTCCGCTTTTTTTTCAAGCGACTCCTTATCGAGAGAAAGCATCGCTTCGGCCAAGGGTTCAAGGCCGCGTTCTGAAGCAAGCATACCGCGGGTTTTCTTTTTCTTTTTAAAGGGAGCCCAAAGGTCTTCAAGCTCGGTTAAGGTTTTAGCCGCCTTTACCGCTTCGTATAAAAAGTCGGTCAATTTCCCTTGGGCAAAAATGCCGCGTATAATTTCGAGGCGGCGGTTTTCGAGGTTCATGCGGCTTTTAAACAAATGATCGCAGCTTCGCACCTGCACTTCGTCCAGGGAGCCGTGCTGTTCTTTTCGGTAGCGCGAAATAAAGGGTACCGTACAGCCTTCGTTTACCAGCGAAATAACCGCGTGCACTTGCTGTGCGCGTATATCCAATTCGTCCGCGACCTGTTTCATAATTTCGGCTTCATCAGCCGAAAGGGAGTCAATAAATTCCTGCGTAAATTCCATAGAGGGCTATTTTACGGTAAACGCATAAAAATGTAAATGCCGGACAGAGGGGTTTACACAGAAAGGAGCGCAAAGGAAGTATCGCCGGAAAACGGGTATGAAAACCGCCGTCCCCGTAAGGTGCGGCGGCGGTAATTTATTCCTTTATTTTTCTTTGTTTTCCGCCAACTCCGTTTTAAACAATTTGAGTACGACAATTATCGAGGCAAGGGTTACAAGGGTATCGACAACGGTTCCCGTAATCCATACGCCGCGCACACCGAAAAAGAGGGGTAAAATCAATACGGCGGGGACGTATAAAATAAGCTGGCGCGCCATAACGAAGATTCCGGCGTATTTTGCCTGTCCGACGGCTTGAAACAGGGTAATATTGATAATCATCAATGCCGAAAGCGGAAAAAGGATAATTGCCGCCAGGGCGTTCGTTGTGCCGGCTGCGACAAGGGCCGGATTGTCTTTGATAAACAAGCCCAAAATCCCTTGAGGTGAAAGTAAAAAGCCGAGCCAAAAAAGCAGGGCAAGGGTAAAGCCGAAACCGTAAAACAACAGGGTGCCTTTTTTTACGCGGTCAAACCGTTTGGCGCCGAAATTGGTTCCGGCAAAGGGCTGGAAGCCCTGGCTTATTCCCCACAGCGGAATAAAGGCGAGCATTATGTATCTGAAAAAAGCGCCCATTAACACAACCTGATCTTCGCCCCCGCAGCGCTTTAAAGTCGAATAGATAAGCGCTTGTTGAATCAAAGAAAATACTTGCATAAACATTGCCGAAACGCCGACCGACAGGGTACCTTTTACAATGCTCTTTTCCAATCTGAACCGTGTAAGCCGCACGTTTTTACTGAACACGGTAAAATATAAAAAGTTTAAAACCGCAAGAACAATCTGCGAAATAACGGTTGCAACCGCGGCGCCTTCGATTCCCATATTAAGCGGTATAATAAAAACGGCATCCAAAATAATGTTCAGTACGGCGCTTATACCCATAAGGAGCATTGCAAGACCCATCCTGCCTTCGCCGCGGATTACCATATTCGACGCTTGACCGAAGTTTACAAAAATCGAGCCGAAATAGACGATGCGCAAATAGCGCACGGCAAAATCGAACATCTTTCCTTCCGCGCCGATAAGTTTTAAAAGCTGCGGTGCAAAGATATAACCTAAAATCATCACCGCCGATGAAAACATCAGGGTAAGAATAAGCACGTTCCCCATAACCGCATCGATTGTTTTTTTGTCTTGGCGGCCGACCGCGCGCGACAATACCGAAGCCGAACCTATACCGACCAAAACGGCAATACCGTTGTTTAAAAGCGTAAAAGGATAGGCGATACTGATTGCTCCCAACGCCGCTTCTCCGACAAAGCGTCCGACAAAGATGCCGTCAACAAAGCTGTATAAGCTGATAACAAGCATACCGATAATGCCCGGAACGCTCAGCTTTAACATAAGCGAAAACATATTGCCGCCGATAAGCGCTTCTCTTTTATCCGTCATAACATACCTCCAAATATAAGCAAGACGCAGCGCAAGGATATAACCGACGCAAGCGTCGGTTATATGTTATATAAAACTAATTTTATTGTCAATAGTGTCTGCAAAACTCGCGATAGCGTTTTTTGCACATCCGTGTGCAGTTTTTATTCAAACGTTTTTTTTATAAAGGCATAAATTATAGAATGGATTTCATCGCGCTTGGAATCGAAGATTTTTTTATCGCTGAACAATTCGTAAGACATCATAATACCGATAGACATACGCGAATAAAGCAATATATCGGAGTACAACATTTTTTTTACCATGTGCCGCAGTTCCGGAAAAACCGCCGCATTTTCTTCAAGGGCATTCAAAGCAAGTTCAAACGATTGCTTTTCCAGTTTGCGGTGCAGGGCTTCGGTTTCTTTATCGTAAGGTATTTCGGCCAAAAACATAAGATAGAGTTTTTTTTCGCGCACCTTTTCAAAGAGCTTCGCCTCCCAAACCCGCGTCATAATTTCAAAAACATCGGCTTGAGCTTCCAAGCCTTCTTTTATAATTTCCCGAGAACGCGAATGCCTGAAAAAATTGCCGCCCTGCATAATGTCGAACATAATTGCCTTGGTGCTTTTATAATATTGATACACGCCTCCTTTGGAAAGACTTGTCGCCGCAACAATATCTTCCATAGTCGCATTGCGGTAGCCTTTTTTCAAAAAGACTTTCTTTGCGGCTTCCCGTATTTCGCGGCGGCGTTCTTCCTTTGTTTTGCGTTCGAACTTGGGCATAAATCGATTGTACTTCGGTTTGCAAAAAAGTCAATACGGGCTTTTGTGTGTTGACTTTTCTTTTTAATAGGGTAAAATTATATTACTATGACATTAAAGGGGTTATACAATGAGTAAAATTATCGTTGTAGGCGGAAACCATGCCGGAACCGCCGCAATTAACACAATTTTGGATAATTATAAGGGCAATCAGGTTGTCGTTTTTGAGCGCAATACCAACGTAAGCTTTTTGGGCTGCGGTATGGCCCTGTGGATAGGAAATCAAATAGACGGCTCGGACGGCCTTTTTTATTCGGACAAACAAAAAATGGAAGCCAAGGGTGCGGTTGTCCACATGGAAAGCGAAGTTACGAATATCGATTTTGACAAAAAAATCGTAACGGCAAAAAACGCTCAAGGGCAGACAATAACCGAAAGCTACGATAAATTGATTTTGGCAACCGGCTCAAACCCGATTATTCCCGATCTTCCCGGAAGCAATCTTGAAAACATACAAAAGGTAAAACTCTTTCAGGATGCCCAAGCCGTTATCGATAAATTAAAAATGGAAGATATCCGCAGTGTCGCCGTTATCGGTGCGGGTTACATCGGCGTCGAATTGGCGGAAGCCTTTAAAAGGCACAACAAAAAAACGACCCTCATCGATGTTGCCGAAACCTGTCTTCCCGTTTACTACGACGGCGAATTTACCGATTTAATGAAAAAAAATATGGAAGATAACGGCGTGGAAGTTAAATTCGGCGCCTGCGTTCAGGGTTTTGAAGGCGATAAAAAAGTACAGCGTGTACTTACCTCACGGGGCAGCGTCGATGCGGACATGGTTATTTGGGCCGTAGGATTCAGACCGAATACGGAACTGGCAAAAGACAGACTCGACTGCTTTAAAAACGGCGCCTACCTTGTCAATTTAAAACAGGAAACGAGCGTTAAGGATGTCTATGCCATAGGTGATTGTGCAACGGTGTATGACAACGCCTTGGGCGCCGTAAACTATATCGCTTTGGCGACAAACGCGGTACGCTCGGGACTCATCGCCGCACACAACGCATGCGGAACATCCTTGGAATCGGTGGGCGTGCAGGGCTCAAACGCTATCTCCATTTTCGGTTTAAATATGATTTCCACCGGATTGACTGTAAACAAGGCAAAGGCTGCGGGTATCGATGCCGACTATACCGACTACGAAGATTTTCAGCGGGCCTTATTTATGCGCACAAACGAAAAGGTTAAAATCCGCATCGTATTTGAAAAGAGAAGCCGCCGTATTATCGGTGCACAGTTGGCCTCGCGCCTGGACGTTTCGATGGGAATACATATGTTTTCGCTCGCGATTCAGGAGCGCGTTACCATCGACAAGTTAAAACTGCTGGACATTTTCTTTTTACCGCATTTTAACCAGCCCTATAACTATATTACGATGGCGGCTTTAAAAGCGCCGAAAGCGTAAAACAACAAAATTTTGCCTCCTGCAAAATATCGGGAGGCAAAACTTAAGTTCACATAAAAAGCGGATAGACCGCCCGATAGGCTGTTTATCCGTTTTTTTTATTTCCCGCCTCATTTCCGAAAGCCTTCGGTTGACAGGGCCGCATGAATATTTTATCATATGCGGATATCTTTTAAGGTGCCGACGAATGAAAATTTTGAACGGCCCGAAACAATCCATACACACGGAGGGAATATTGTGAATACAAAGCAAAGAGTATTTACATCGTTTGTAAGTGTTTTGTGTATTGCAGCCGTTTTTTTAAGCTGTAATACGACTTCAAAGGCAAAAACGGAAACGCTGAATGCCGACTATGTCGTTGTCGGAGGCGGAGCTGCCGGCTTGATGAGTGCTTTGGAGTTAAGCCAAAAAGGGAAGGTTGTTTTATTGGAAAAAATGCCCGGCCTCGGCGGAACTTCAATCAGAGCCAAGGGCTTTTTATGGTCGATTGATTCGGCTTTAAATAAGGCAAGCGGCAAGGGTTTAACGGCCCAACAAATGTTCGACTACTATAAGGGAAAAGCCGGTGAAGAAAATTTTAATGCCGCTTTTTTTCAGGCAATGCTTGACGTATCGGGCAGCGTAGTCGACGACTTACTGCAAAAGGGTATGCCTTTCAGTAAAGACAGAATGATTCCCGGTACTCCTAATTATCCTCAGCTTTTATGTCTTACCGTGGACGGCGAAGGACCGGCTATGATTGCAAAATTCAAAGAGCTGCTCCAAAAAAACAATGTTGAAATACTTTTAAACACACGTGCCGTAGAATTGATTATAAAAGACGGGGCGGTACAGGGTGTAGTTGCCGAACAGGACGGAAAAAAATACAATGTTTTTGCCCAAAAAACCGTCCTTGCAACCGGCGGTTTTGCAAAAAGCAAAAAATTAATGGCAAAGTATAATAAAGAATTTGCCGACAACGTCGCTTTTTGCGGAACGGGAAGCACCGGAGACGGCATCACCATGGCTATGGCGGCGGGAGCCCAAGTTACGGGCGACGGTGTTCTCGGTATTTGGGGTATGAACGATTACTACGGATACGTCGGAGACATCGGCAGTTTGGTAAGACAAACGGCTGTCTACGTCAATAAAGAAGGAAAGCGCTTTGTAAACGAAAAACGCTATTATGCCGAAGTTCATAAAGAATTAAACAAAATAACGGACAAACTTGCATACGGTATCTTCGATTCTTCAAATCCCGCTTTTGTCGCAAATTTGGAAAAAGCACGTGCCGAAAACTTAAGCGTAAAGGCCGACACTCTTGAAGCTTTGGCTGCAAAACTGAATATCAATGCGGCAAACTTTAAGGCTGCCATTGAAAGCTACAATACGGCTCATGCGGCCGGACAGGACGGAGATTTCGGCATTAAAAACAAGGTTATGACTCCCGTTTTAAAAGCGCCTTTTTATGCAATTGAAGTACGCCCGACCATAATCGGAACGATAAACGGCTTAAAAGTCAACGAAAAAACCGAAGTTTTAAATGAAAAAAACACGGCCATTCCCAACCTCTACGCAACAGGTGAATTGGTAATCGGAAACTTTGTAAACAACGAATATCCGACTACCGGTACGGTTTTGGCCACCTGTTTGTATTCCGGAAAAATCGCCGCCGACAATGCTTCAAGGGGTGTAACCGCCAAATATTCGGCTTCATCGGCTAAAAAAATGAGCGCCGATACACAAAAGGTAAAAAAATCAAATGCCGTATACACGGACGGTGTGTACACAGGCGAAGCCAAGGGAATGAACGCTCCGGTTAAGGTTGAAGTAAGCGTAAAAGGCAAAAAAATTGCCGCCGTTAAGGTATTAAGCCACAGCGAAACACCCGGCATAAGCGATCCCGCCTTTGAACGGATTCCGGCCGCTATGGTTAAAGCGAATTCTTTTGAAGTTGACGGCGTTTCCGGTGCAACGATGACGAGCAAGGCCCTTATCGAAGCGGCAAAACTTGCTTTAAAGAATGCGCAATAATACAAAAAAGTTTTATAAAAAATTTTACATTGAATAAAAGCCGGATATAAAGAGGGCTGCCTGAAAAGTCGCCGACTTTCAGGCGGTCCTTTTTTTACGTTTCGCTCCTATGCCTTATACGCAAAAAAGCGTAGCGGCGGCCGAACCGAAAGCAAGCTTTTCCAAAATACGGGGAGTGCCGCCGTTTGTTAAAATCATCGGGATGCCGCAGCCGGTAACCTTTTCTGCGGCCTGCAATTTTGTTGCCATGCCGCCGGTACCGAATGCGTTTGCGCTGCCTATGCTGATGCGATTTTTCAAATCGTGTATATCGGTTACGATTTGTATCAATTCCGCATCGGGCTCTTCTTTGGGGTTTGCCGTATACACACCGTCAATATCGCTGCATAAAATCAAAAGATCGGCAGCCCATAATTCCGCAGTAAGGGCGCTTAAATTATCGTTATCGCCGATACGTATTTCTTCAACGCAAATCGAATCGTTTTCGTTTATCACGGGAATCACGCCCTCGTCCACAAGGGTAAAAAGGGTATTCCGCATATTTAAAGTACGGTAAGAATCGTTAAAATCTTCTTTTGTAAGCAAAAGCTGGCCTATATGCAGCCCCTGCTTAAAAAACGAGGTACGCCATTGATGCATCAATTCCACCTGCCCTATTGCACACAAAGCCTGGCGGTAATGAATATCTTTTTTGCGCGTCCATCGGTTAAGCGTGGACATGCCCGCAACCTGAGCTCCTGAAGACACAACGACAACCTGTTTACTCTTGGCTATCAAATCGGCACACTGGGCGGCAAACTCGTCCATAAAATCGGTATTGACCGTCCCGTCCGGTTTTGCCAGGGTATTCGAACCTATTTTAATAACGATTTTGCGGGAGGCGGCGATAAGCTCCGCGATATTCATCTGATTTGCCCTTCGCCGTCTATACAGTATTTTGTCGTCGTAAGAGCGCTTAACCCCATAGGACCGCGTATATGAAGTTTTTGGGTACTGATTCCCCATTCGGCTCCGAAACCGAATTCGCCGCCGTCGGTAAAACGGGTGGAAGCGTTTACGTAGACGCAGGATGCATCGACCAAAGTTTGAAATAAACGCGCATTATCCCTGCTTTGCGTAACAATCGCTTCCGAGTGTCCGCTGTTATACTCGTTTATATGAGTAACGGCTTCGTAAAAAGAATCCACGACTTTTACGGCAAGGATGTTATCCAAAAACTCAAAGCCGAAGTCTTTTGCCTTTGCCTTTCGGATTGCCGAAGAACGCACGGCTTCTTTTGAGCTTTTTTCCGCGGCGGCCTGCATAATCGAAAACGAGTGCTCACAGCAGCGAAACTCCGCCCTGCCGCCAAAAAGCTCAACCAGGCGCGGCAAAAAGGTTTCGGCACAGGCTTTATGAACAAGAAGGGTTTCTACGGCATTGCACACACCGGGACGCTGCAATTTCGCATTTTCCGCAATCGACAGGGCGGTTTTTATATCGGCACTTTTATCTATAAACAGATGGCAAACACCGCTTCCCGTTTCTATAACAGGAACGGTCGCTTTTTCGCAAACCGTTTTAATAAGGTCTTTGCCGCCGCGCGGAATAACCACGTCTATAAGGCCGCGGGATTTCATAATCTGCTCGGCTTCGTCGCGGCCTCCGAGGGCAAGCTCGACGGCTCCCGGAAGAGGAAGGGCGGATTTTAAAACTTTCACCAAGGCCTTGTTCGATTCCAAAGCGCTTGAACTTCCGCGAAGCAAAAGGGCATTGCCGCTTTTCCATGCAAGGGCAAAGGCTTCAACGGTTACGTTCGGCCTCGATTCGTAGATAATGGCCGCAACGCCTATAGGGACGCGTATTTTTTTTATTTCAAGACCGGAAGCGTTCTTCCAGCCTTCAATAATCTCTCCGACCGGATCGCCTTGAGCAATAACGGTATAGAGGCTTTCAATCATAATCGAAATGCGCGCGTCGGTTAAAAGCAGGCGGTCGATAAGGCTTTCAGTCATACCGGCTTCGCGCCCTTTTTTTACATCGAGCTTATTGGCCTTTAAGATTTCGCCGCGGTTGCAATCCAAAGCGGCGGCGGCCTTACGCAATGCATCGTTTTTTTGCGCCGCGGTAAAGGATGCAAGCTGAACCGCATTTTCACGAAGGGATTTAAAAAGAGATTCGGCAATCATGGGACGCCTCCTGTCAATAATTTGCCAAAAAACACATTCCGAGTAAAATATATATCCTGCCTATGTTTTCCGACTTAGGCACGGATTCGGACGTTTTTTGCAAAAACTGCCAAAATACGCCGAAATCGGGGTCTATGCGCAGCGCATATTCTCCGAAATCGTCTTTTTTCGATTGCTGCCCGAAAAGCAAATATACCGTATCGTGGAGCAAAAGCATAAATTGCTCATAGACCGAGATATATTTCTTTTCCTGTAAAGCGGCGCATACTCCGTCAAGATGAAAAAGCACCTGTTCTTTTAAAGCTTCGTCGCACTTTTCCACCCAGGTTTTTTGCACCAAGAGGGTTAAATTATTATAAAAACTTTTTATAAGCTTTTTTTCAGCCTTATCGCGCGCTTCCGACGGCTGTTCGATAAGCCGTTCAAATATATGTGCTGAATCGAATACCTCGGCAATAAGAAAAGCGCTTGCTTTTAAAGCCTCTTCCGTCTGTTTTGAAAACAAATCTTCCATCGCACAGGCGGCTTTTTTACCAATCATTTGGGTTAATATTTTTTTTTGCATATGCTGATCATTCGGCATACCTAAGGGTGCCTCTTTCCGCCGTTTTTGTCAAGAGCGAAACCGCTTAACGGCAAAAGACCGTCCCATAAGTATGCATTTCGAATTTTAGAGTATTTTTTTATTAACGGTTTTATTAAGCAGTATACATACCCCGATGGTCAAAATACACTGTACAATTACCGTTCCCGGATTATCGACGGCAAAGGGAGTAAACCAGTTTTTCGACCATTGTACGGATTGTATAAACCACCATACTATGATTACGGCCAAAAAGAAGGGATAGACGGATATGCATATATCGTACCACCCTCCCAGCTTTACATCGCTTGTGGGATTGATAAGTTTGGTTCTGAATTTTTTAATACCGAAACGGTAGACGGATATCGCGTAAAACAAACCGCAAATAAGCAGGCCGATACCCCATACCCAATCCTGATTATTAAAAAAGTCAATATTTACCGCGGACGGAACGCCGAAAATAAAACAGCCGATTATAATAAATATAACCGCTTTTTTTCTCGAAACACCGAAATCGATGGCATTTTTTACGATAACTTCCATTTGGGGCAAAAGAGAAGTCAGCGCGGACAAAGATAAGGCGATAAAAAATAAAGAGGACACAAGGGCGCCGCCTTGAATCGTTCCGAACAGTTTTGTTAAATAAACGAAGGTTAAACCGACATTTCCCTGTTTTAAGGCGTCAAAGGCGGCCGCTTCCGTCGCGGAAAAGGCAAATACGGCAGGCAGTACGACAAGGGCCGAAATAAGGGCTCCCGCTATATCGCTTGCGGTAATCAACAACCCGTTTACCGTAATGTCTTCGTTTTTTTTCATATAGTTTGCATAGGTGAGCATCATACCCCAGCCGGCTCCCGAAGACCATGCCGCCTGTGTATAAGCGTTCAGCCAAGTAGCCGGATTTTTTAAACCCTGCCATGACGGAACAAACAGATATTTTAGACCCTGTACCGCCCCTTCTTTTGAAAGCGCCCAAAACGCGGCGTAAATGAGACAGGCAAACAAAAGCGGAATCATAAATTTACCCGCTCTTTCCAATCCCCTGTTTACACCGCGGTATAAAATAAAACCTACGGGAATAAGGGCCAGGATTTGAAAAAGCACGCCCTGTACGGGATTGTGAATAAAGGAATTCCATAAGGCTTCCGTGTCTTGGATATGTGTAAAAGTACCGGAAACCGCATAAACAAGATAACGCAGGGCCCATGCAAGAACGATTACATAGTAAAAAGTGATGGCGGTACAGACAAAACCTATCCAAAGCCCCTGCCAGGTATTTTTTTCTCCGGCAAAACGCTTAAAGGTTCCGATTGTACCCATCCCCGTACGCTTGCCTACGGCGATTTCCGTAATAATAAGCGGAGCAACCCAGGTGATATTGGCAATAAGATAGGCAATTAAAAAACTTCCGCCGCCGTTAGTACCGGCAACGCGCGGAAAACGCCAAATGTTTCCCGTGCCGACCGCCATACCGACTGCCGCCATAATAAAGCCGAATCGGGAAGACCACTGTTCTTTTTCCTGCATAGTTCCTCCGTTTATAATTTTAGAAACCCCTTACATATTCCGTGAACGCTCGATACATGCGTCCATAGCTTCAATAACCGCACTTCTGAATCCGGCATTTTCGAGCACGCGGACCGCTTCTATCGTAGTCCCCGCCGGAGAGCAAACCATATCTTTTAATTCGCCCGGATGCTTACCCGTTTCAAGCACCATCTTTGCACTTCCCGATACCGCTTGAGCGGCAAAGGTATAAGCCGACGCACGGGGCATTCCGCCCATAACCGCGGCATCCGCCATCGCTTCAATAAGCATAAAGACATAGGCCGGAGAGCTTCCGCTGACCGCAACAACCGCATCCATCATATATTCGGCGACAACTTCGGTTTTACCGAAACTGTTGAGCAAAGAGCGGACGGTTTTAAGCTCGTCTTCGGTTACCGCCTTATTGCAGCATACGGCGGTCATACCCTCGCCTACCATAGCGGGCGTATTCGGCATGGTGCGTACCGTTTTTACGGTTTTACCGAACCAAACTTCAAGCTGTTTTAAAGTTTGGCCGGGTGCAATCGTTACGATAATCGACTTTTCACTTACCGTATCCTTAATATCCGTGATAACGTTTTCGTAAAACTGCGGTTTGACCGCCAAAACGATAATATCGGCGCTCCGGGCAACTTCTTTATTGTCTTGAGCCGCATTGATTCCCAAATCCTTTGAAGCTGCCTGCAATCCCGCCGTATATACGTCAAAGGCTATTATATCGGAAGCTTTGCACTGTCCGCTTTTAATAATTCCCGAAATCATAGCCTTTGCCATATTACCGCAGCCGATAAATCCTACTTTCATATAAAACCCCCACATAAAAAATATAGACAAAAAGCGGGCCGCCCGAACCTGTCCAAAACGGAAGTTTTCGGACAGTTCCGAAAAGAACGGCACCGCTTTACGTCAAAATAACCATGTCATACCGGAGCTGTCAAAAATCGGTCGGCTTTTGACAGCTGTCCGGCCTTATGCGAAAGACTGTTCCGTTCTTTCGATAATTTCGTCCTGCAAAGCTTTGCTCAGGTTCCTGAAGTGATCGCTGTAGCCTGCAACGCGGACAATTAAATCCTTGTATTCTTCCGGATTCTTTTGGGCGGCGTACAATACGGCGCGGTCGATAACATTGAACTGAATGTGATGGCCGTCCATGGTAAAGTACGAAGACACAAAGTCCGCCATGTGATTTAATCCGTCTTCACCGGCAACAACGCTCGGCGTAAACTTTTGGTTAAGCAGGGTGCCTCCCGTGCTTAAGTGGTCCATCTTCGCCGCCGACTTGATTACGGCTGTCGGTCCCTTGGTATCGGCGCCTTTTTCGGGCGAAATACCTTCGGAAAGCGGTTTATGCGCTTTGCGTCCGTTCGGGCTTGCCAGCATAACATCGCCGAAATACACGTGACAGGTGGTCGGAAGCATGTTGACGCGGTAGGTACCGCCTTTCATATTAGGACGTCCGGTAACCGTTCCCTGATAAAATTCGAAGACTTCTTTCATAATGTCGTCGGCATAATCGTCGTCGTTACCGTATTTGGGCGTTTTGTTGCGCACCAGGTTTGCAATAACGGGATTCGATTCAAAGTCCGACTCCATCGCGCTCATAAGCTCTTCCATCGTGAATTTCTTTTTGTCGAATACGTTATACTTAATGGCAGCCAAAGAGTCCGTAATGGTTCCGATACCGACGCCCTGCAGGTAGTTGGTATTGTAGCGCGCACCGCCTGCATTGTAGTCTTTTCCCTTTGTAATACAGTCGTTTGTAATAACCGACAAAAAGGGTGCGGGCATATAATCGGCGTAAATTTTTTCGATGATGTTGCTGCCTTCAATTTTAATATCTATAAAGTATTTTACCTGCTTTTTGTAGGCTTCAAACAATTCTTCATAGGATTTAAAATCTTTGGCATAACCCAGTTCCAAAGCGAGCTGCTGTTTGCTTACCGGATCGTAACCGTTGTTCAAGGTCAATTCAAGAATCTTGGGCAGGTTAAAATAGCCGGTTAAGATGTATGCTTCGTTTCCGAATGCGCCGGTTTCTACACAGCCGCTGGTACCGCCGCGGCGGGCATCTTCGATTGTTTTACCCGCATTCAGCAATTCCTGAATGATAGCTTCGGTATTGTAAAAAGCGGGCTGACCCCATCCTTTGCGGGAAATTTCGCATGCACGCTTAAGGAATTTACGCGGCGTTTTGCGGCTGATTTGTACGTTCGAACTGGGCTGTAACAGCTTCATGTCGTCCATACAGTCCAAAATCAAATAGCTGACCGGGTTTACGCCGTTTTGACCGTCGGGGGTAATACCGCCGGTATTGATGTTTGCAAAGTCGGTATAGGTGCTGCTTTCCTTTAAGGTGATACCGACCTTGGGCGGAGCGGGCTGGTTGTTGAATTTAACCCACAAACATTCCAAAAGCTCAAGGGCTTTTTCGTCGTTTAAAGTGCCGGCTGCGCAGTCTTTTTCATAAAAAGGGAACAAGTGCTGGTCGAGGCGGCCGGGGCTGTATGCGTCCCAGGGGTTCAGTTCGGTGGTAACACCCAAGTGAACGAACCAGTACATTTGAAGCGCCTGCCAATAGGTTTGCGGCTTATGGGCCGGAACAACCTTACAGTTTTCCGCAATCTGCAAAAGTTCGGCCTTGCGTACCGGATCCGTTTCTTTTTCGGCCTTTTCGGCGGCAAGTTTGCTGTAGCGCTCTCCGAGGATGATAATTGCATCACAGGCGATATCCATCGCGCGAAGCTGTTCCTGACGGGAAAAGGCTTCCGGGTCGTGCAAAAAATCGAGCTTTTCTATTTCGGCGGCTATGTCTTTTTTATAGTCCATAAAGCCTTTTTCGTAGATTTTGCTTGAACCGACCGTGTGTCCCGGGCCGCGCTGCTCCATAAATTCGGTAAAGATACCGGCACCGTAGCACTGCTTCCATTTTTCGCTCATCGAGCGTACGATTCTGCTGCGGATTGAACGGTTTTCCCAATAGGGAATTATTTTTTCACGCTGCAATTTAATATCGTCTTCGGTAACTTTGAAGCTGATTAAATCGCGGTCGTTCATAATTTGCATGTCTTCAACCGTGTGGCAGCACAATTCGGGGAAGGTGGGCGATTTTTGCGGGCCGTCGCCTTTTTCGCCTACAATGAGCTCCCCGTCGTTTATGCACAGCGTTTTGTTTTCCATAAAGTGTTTAAACGCTATTGCACGCATTTCGGGGACGGAAACGGAGCCCTCGTATTTCAAATACGCATCGGTCATTAAATCGGCGCGTTCAATATACAAACGCGGTTCGGTTTCGACGCTTTGCTTTCGTAATTTTTGAATGCGTTCATTCATTCCTCTTGTTTCCATAATCAACCTCCTATTACAATGTTATGAAAACCTTCTTTTTCAAACATCTCTTTTATTTCATGCATCCGCTCATCCGAGGGACGCTCCATAGTTTCGGCTTCATAGTCCAGACGCAGGCGTCCGTATTTTACGGCTCCGGCATCATGGTAGGGCAGTAAATTTATTTTATAGGGATTCACCCCGTTTGTTTTAAGCCAGGAGCACATACGCAAAATTTCTTCGTCATCGTCATTAACCTTTCCGATAATCGGAATGCGTAAATCAATCAGCGCTCCGGCATCATGCAGTTTTTTTAAATTATCCAAAATCAAGCCGGGTTTTACACCCGTAAATTTTTCATGCCGCTCCGGATCAATCAATTTCATATCATATAAAAACAAATCGGTATACGGCAGTATTTTTTCAAACTTTGAAAAGTCGCAGTAACCGCAGGTATCGATTGCAAGGTGCATGCCCCGTTTTTTTATTTTTCGGGCAAGCTCCGCAATAAACTCAATCGGCTGCGTCATAACTTCTCCGCCGGAAAGCGTTACCCCGCCGCCGGACTGTTCATATGAAATTTCATCTTTTGCAGCTTCTTTAACCAAATCGTCAACCGTGTATGCGGTTCCGCTTATTTCGCGTGCATTGTTCGGACACATATCCAAACATTCGCCGCAGCGCATACACTTGAGCGCGTCCGTTTCCACCGTATTCCCGCTGCAAAAAATCGCCTTTTCGGGGCAGGCTTGCACACAGGACAGGCAGGAAGAACAGCGCTCCGTATAGTGCATGGGCTGCGGTTTATAAGATTGACTTTCGGGATTATGGCACCATCGGCAGCGCAGGGGACAGCCCTTAAAAAAGAGGGTTGTACGTATCCCCGGCCCGTCATGGATTGAAAAACGCTGAATGTTTATAATATACGCCGTCTGCATCCTAATCCCGATTATTCCTTATTAAATATTTCCTTATACTATTAAAATATTATTAAAAAAACAGAGTAACCAATTTGTACAGATAGTTTGCCGCAACACCCGCAGCCAAACCGCCGAGCAGGTGGCACAAAATAGCCGATTTTACAAACTGTGTCTGCTTAAGCGTGTCGAGCATACCGATGTGCGTGCTTAAAAATCCGCTCATACAAATACCCATACCCGTAAAGGTTGCAACGGTACCGGCATTGGCAAAACCTGCAGCAAGGAAGCCCTTGGTCAAGCCCATTGCGCTTCCTACGGCGCCTAAAGCGGTAAAGGGATAGGCAAGCAGTTCGGGAACGTTAAAGCCCCACAAAAAGCGTGCAACGGGCAAAAAGTATGCGCCGATACGGGGTAAAAGTCTTACGCCTTCATAAGCAGCACCGATGTATTGGCCGTTTTCACCGGCGGGACCGAAGGTTAAAATCATAACCAACGTACAAATCAAAACGGTTCCGGAAGCACAGGCAAGACCCAAAGAAACACCGGACTTTGCACCTTCCATTAAAGCGCTCATAAAGCGTTCAAAGATACCGCCGTCGCGGATTTTGCGTACATTCAAGCTGGAATCTTTTGCCTGAATTTTAAATTTTCTGTCCTCTTTATAGTATTTTTTTCCGATCATGAGCATCAGGCGGACGGAAACGATACCTCCGATGATTGCACCGATGTTACCGACTAAAACGGCGGAAAAATATTCTTTACCCAAACTGAGCATATAGGCTGTAACGATAAGTCCCATACCGAAGGTGGTACCGAGGTTCGTATAGGTCGCTTTTTCAGCGGGAGTAAAATACCGGTCGAATTCTTCATCGGCCGCCAAAGACAGAATTGCGGGGTTATCCGAAATATAGGTGGTAACGGCACCCAAGGCGGCCGCACCGGGCAAACCGAACAGGGGGCGCATAATCGGAGAGATAATTTTGTTTACCAAGGCTATAACACCGAATTCGGCCATAACGCCCGCCACGGCACCCGCTATAATTGCCACCGCCATAATATAGAAAGAGGTGTTCATTAAAACGTCGTGCCCCGTTTTCATCATAACGCTGAAAACGATATCCATGCCCATTACATGACCTAAATAACCGAATAAAAGCAGTATGACCGCCAAGGTTACAAAGGTTTCCACACTGATGGCTTTTTTAAAGCCCTTCTTTACTTCCGCTGAACCGTCAGACATGTTCAGTTCCTCCTAAATACGTTTTATTTACAATAAAATTGTATCTATAATAAAGGATTATATCATAAAACCGTCTTCTGTCAATCATCAAAATGAAAATTTTACGTAAATTTGTATTTTGTTTTCATTATTATGAAAATGCCGGGTGAATATGCCTTGTTTTTTTCATGAATGCCTTTTTCATATGTTGCAAAATATACAAATAGGTTTATAATATTTATGACGATATCTACAAAGGACGGTACATGAACCAGGAAGCCGGCAGATCGCTGAAAAAACTGAGAACGGAAAAAAAGATTACGCTTGAGCGCTTAAGCAAAGAAACCGGCTTATCCGTCGGGTTTTTATCGCAGTTTGAACGGGGCCTTACATCGATTGCGATAGACACCCTCGAAAAGATAGCCGCCGTATTCGGGGTAGGAATCGATTATTTTATTTCGCCTCCTAAAAAACCCGACACCTCCGTTATCTTAAAAAATCACGCCCTTGAAGTCAGCGATATTATAAGCTCCAATATCATCCTCCGTACAATGAATAACAATATCGAGGACAAAGCTCTCTATCCGCGCCTTATTGAAATACTGCCCCTTGCACAGGAAGAAGATATAAAAACCTATACACATGAAGGTGAAGAGTTTATCTATGTTCTTGAGGGCATTCTTACGCTTTTACATAAAAACCGGGAATACTCCTTGTATCCGGGAGATTCGGCCCATTATTTTTCCACCGAAGAACATAACTGGACAAATAAAACCAATAAGGTGGTTAAATTTTTATGCGTGAGTCTTCCGAACCCCCTCTATCAATCTTGAGGTTATTCAACCGTTGTGGTATGCTTTCGGCATGAAACGTGTATATATAATGCTGCTTATATCCCTGCTCTTTGTGTGTGCAGGCTGTTCCGGAAAAATCGGACACGGTGTTGTCCTCTGGTCCATTCCGGAGCAGGGCCTTTCCGACGGCGACATCGTTCCCGTTTATGCCAAATCGAATATAAGCAAGGTATATATAATCGGTCTTCCCGATTCAAAACAAAAACTTGAAGTTCCCCTGTGGCAAATAAGCCCGCCCGAATCAAAACGCAAGGCCCAACAAACAGCTTCTTATTATGCCGAATACCGCCGCCGATATGCGCGGGCGGCCTTGGACGGACTTCCGATACGCGCCGAGCCGGTCAACACGGCGAATCAGGTATACCGTCTGCGATTAAACGAAGTGATAAAAATTTTGTATAAGGGTGAAGGACAGGCGGTTATGGTCGGTAAAAATCCGCTTGAAGGCGAATGGCTGAGGGTTTTAACCGAAGACGGCTCGCGGGGCTGGTGCTTTTCGTACAACCTGCGCCTCTTTGACGAAACAAAAGCCGGCTCGGATGCGGCGGAAACAATTGAAGAAAAAGACGCCCTCTTGGACGAAGTACTTGCAAAACGGTGGGTTCCCGATTTTTACAAGGGCATTATCGACAGCGGAAAAATCGATTTGACACGTATCAACGCGGGCTACGGTTTCGATACGGGTGCCGAAAGCGGAACTATAAGCATATGCTTAGACAATCTAAGCATAACCGAAGAATTCCGGGGTGCCGAAAAAACGGGTATAAATATCTATTCATTTAAAGAAACGCCGATTACGATGACCGTTCAATCACCGGATACAATCGTTGTTCAGCATGTCGGAAAAGACGGCCTTCCTTCGTCATACGGCTTTGTAAGCTTGGAAAAAAGCGGCATACCGCAGTTTTTATCCTTAAACCGCTTGTCCGAAAATCTTTTAGCCTCGGAAGACGGTGTCCCCCTTGCTCCGGCGGATACGGAATCCGAAGAGGACGGCGAAAAAACCGCAGCCGAATGGATAAACGAATTGATTGCATACGAAAAAGAGCGGCGCTTAAAGCAATACCTTGTGCTTTCTTCACACGGCCCCGTTTTCAGCAGTTCCAATTACGGTGTTTTAACTCTTAAAGAAGACGCTGTCTTTACCTGGACCGGATTCCGCCTTTTGTCGAATTCGGGCCTTCTCCCGTCTTCATTGCGGACAGCGGACGCCGGACGCGGGAAAGTCGCGATAAAATATTTTATTGCGGGCGAACTTGAAAGTCAGTTTGACGGAATACTAAGCTTTTCTTTTAACGGCTCCGATACCGACGTGCATTTTTTGTATAAAATGGAAGAAACGGGCTTGCGACTGGAGAATATTGCCCCCGGCTCGCTTAAAAAGAGTACGGTTTCGGCAAGAAGCAGCAATCCCCTGGTTCTCTTTTTTGCAAAACGGTAGGTCATGTCCTTTTTACAGTTATCGGGTATCGGCTTAAAATTCGGCGCGCGGGAAATTTTAAAAAACGTCACTTTAAATCTGCGTAAACAAAGCAGAGCGGCCCTTGCAGGAGCAAACGGATGCGGCAAAACAACCCTGATGAAAATAGCCGCTGGCTTAAGCGAAGCCGATTCGGGAGACAGAACCGTTCAAAAAAACTGCCGCATTGTCTATTTGCCCCAGTCGGGTATCGTACATACGGGAACAAATTTGCGTGAAGAAGCGGATAAAGCCTTTGCCGAAGGCTACCGTCTGCACGCCGAAATGGAAGATATAGGAGAACGTTTAAAAACCCTTTCGGATGAAAAAGCCCAGATGCCGCTCCTGGAACGCTATCAGGAAATTACCGATTTTTTAAACGATTCAAAATGGTATTACCGCAATACGCAAATCGAACAAGTGCTTGCAGGCTTGGGTTTTGAACAAGGGGATCTTCTCAAACCCGTCGAAGAATTTTCCGGCGGCTGGCAAATGAGAATAGCTTTGGCAAAGGTACTGCTTCAAAATCCCGATATTTTGCTTTTGGACGAACCGACAAACTATTTGGATATAGAAGCGCGTACCTGGCTTGAGGATTTTTTACTCAACTTTTCCGGAGGCTTTTTACTGGTAAGCCACGACCGCTATTTTTTGGATACCTGCGTAAACGAAGTATACGAACTCTTTAATGCGGAACTGCACCGCTATGCCGGAAACTTCAGCGCATACGAGCGCATCCGCCAAAGCGAAATGGAAGGTATTACCGCGCGCTACGAACTTCAGCAGGAAAAAATCCGCAAAACCGAAGAATTTATCCGGCGCTTCAGATATAACGCCTCAAAGGCCGCACAGGTACAGGAGCGCATAAAACAGCTGGAAAAAACGGAACTGATAGAAATTCCCGAATCTTTAAAAAAAATCCGTTTTTCTTTTCCGGGCGCTCCGCATTCGGGGCGCATTGTGTTGAGCCTGGAGCGGGTCGGCAAAACCTATTCGGGAACACGGGAAAACGGGGAATCGTATTCCCACAGGGTTTTACACAATATCGACTTAACCGTGGAAAAAGGAGAGCGTATCGTCGTTACCGGACGCAACGGGGCGGGTAAAACGACCCTGCTGAGAATCCTTGCCCGACAAGACAAAAATTACGAAGGAAGCGCCGCATTAGGTGCAAACGTGAGCATAGGCTATTTCAGTCAGGATAATGCCGAAATGCTCAAGGGCGATTTTTCCGTTATCGATATGCTTGAAAACGAAGCTCCGACAGACCTTGTTCCCAAACTGCGCGATATGCTTGCAGCCTTTTTATTCCGCGGCGACGATATTTATAAATCGGTGAACGTTCTTTCCGGCGGCGAAAAAAGCCGCCTTGCCCTTTTACGCTTGTTGCTGCGTCCCGTTAACTTATTGATTCTCGACGAACCGACAAACCACTTGGACATTTATTCAAAAGACGCCCTCTTACACGCCCTTGAAGACTTCGGCGGAACGGTTATCTTTATTTCGCACGACAGAAGCTTTACCCAAAGCCTTGCAACCCGCATTTTGGAATTGAACGGCGGCCGATACAGCCTGTATCCGGGCCCTTACGATTATTATATGGAACAGCGCGTAAAACACGCAAGCGCCGTATCCGAAGAAAAAGTCGTACCTTCCGCGGATAAAGATTCAACCGCGGTATCGTCTTCGGCTATAGCGGCGCCTCCGATGGCCTCGTCCGAGGCACCCGGACAACTGCCGCTTCCGGCCGCCCCCTTAAGCTACGAAGAGCAAAAAAAAATACAAGCCGCACGGCGCAAGCTCGAAAAAGACGAAAAGCGCCTTTTGGAAGAAATTACGCTTAAGGAAAAAGAAAAAGAAAAACTTGAAGCCGAGCTTGCAAAGCCCGAAATTTATTCGGATATTCAAAAAAGCCGTGCGGTACAAAATCAAATAGAAAATCTGTCGGCAGAGCTGGAATCTTTAAACTCCGAATGGGAACAAGCGCTCGACAGGCTTGAAAAATTTTTAACTCCTTAAACAAAAAACTCTCCGCCTGTCTGCAGATTTTGCAGGATGCCGTATAAACGTCGCTTTTTATGCATAAAAAGCGTATTTTTAGTTTAAAACCGAATAAAAACCTAAAATTATGCAAAAAAACATTGTATTTTGTGCATAATTATGCATTTTCTTATTGACAATATTCACTCCGTATCTTATACTGCATGTATGAGGAGGACCTTATGAAAAAGACAACCGTATTGTGTGTATGCATGTTAATGAGCGCTTTTTTATGCGCAGCGGGTACTAAAGAAAAAAACGCCGTTTTATCCGCAGACGATTTACACGGCAAGCGTATCGGAGTACAGGCCGGAACAACCGGCGAACTCTATGTGCAGGAAAACTATCCGGGCGCAAAGATTGCTTCTTTTAAATCCGTAATTGATGCCGCAATGGATTTAAAAACCGGAGCCCTCGATGCGGTTGTTTTGGACGAACTTCCGGCAAAAGAAATCGTTGCAAAAAACAACAACCTCACGATATTGGACACATTTCTTTCCGAAGAAGAATATGCAATTGCCGTAAAAAAGGGAAATAAAGCTTTATTGGATTCCATCAATAAAACCGTGGAAAACATAAAAAAAGACGGAACCTATGCCACGCTTATCGAAGCCTTTATGCCGGCTGACGGAAAGATAAAAATCCCCGCACCGCCTGCAAATCCCGCACAGGGTAAAACGGTAAAGCTCGGTACGGAATCGGCTTTTCCGCCCTTTGAGTACATAGACGGTAATGCGCTTGTCGGCTTCGATATAAGCCTAAGCCGCTATATTGCAAGGGACTATAAGGCAAAACTCGAAACCGTCGACATGGCATTCGACAGCCTCATACCCGCCTTGGCGTCGGGCACGATAGATTTTATTGCCGCAGGTATGACCGTCACCGAAGAGCGGAAAAAAAACGTGGATTTCTCAATTCCGTATTATAAAACCGGATTGGTTATTATGGTAAAAAAATAAACTCAGGATCTCCGAAAAACGGACCGATTTTTTAGAGATTGCCGCTTACACATAGGAGGTATAGTATGAAAAAATTTGTAAGCATCTGTGTATTGATGATTTTGGCCGGCGCCCTTATTTTTGCCGGAGGCGCAAAAGAAAGGGTGTCCATTACATCGGCTGCCGATTTGGACGGAAAACGCATCGGCGTACAAGCCGGAACAACCGGAGAGCTCTATGTACAGGAAAACCTTCCCGGAGCAAAGCTGGTTTCTTTTAAATCGGGTATAGATGCCGCCCTCGACTTAAAAAACGGCGCCCTCGATGCGGTTGTTTTGGACGAACTCCCGGCAAAAGAAATCGTTGCAAAAAATCCGTCCTTAATGATTGTAACGGATAAATTTGCCAAAGAAGAATATGCGATTGCCGTAAAAAAGGGAAACAAGGCTTTATTGGATTCTATCAATGCTACAATAAAAACCCTTAAATTAAACGGCGGCTACGAAAAGCTGATTGCGGCCTTTATGCCGGCCGACGGAAAGATAAAAATTCCGCCCGTACTGACCGACAATGCGCAGGGAAAAACCGTCAAGCTGGGAACCAACGCTTCCTTCCCTCCCTTTGAGTACGTCGAAGGAACGAATGTAGTAGGATTTGACATTACAATGGGCCAATACATTGCAAAGGATTATAAGGCAAAACTTGAAGTAATCGACATGGCCTTTGACAGCCTTATTCCGGCCCTTTCGGCGGGAGCAATAGACTTTATTGCCGCAGGTATGTCGGTAACCGAAGAACGCAAAAAGAACGTTGATTTTTCCGATCCTTATTTTGCATCCGAACAGGTTATAATCATAAAAAAATAATATGGAATTGAATATGCGCAGGGGATTTGTCTGAAACCGGGGGGGGGGTTAAAATCCGGTCGGTTTTTAGGGCAAGTCCCCGCGCATTTTTTGGAGGTAAGCGGTGTTTCAATCCGTCTATGATACGATAATCGCGGCAGATCGCTGGAAACTCTTGATACAGGGATTGGGTACCACTATGTATATATCCCTATGTGCTATTATAATAGGCACCGTTTTAGGCTGTATTTTTGCCCTTTTCAAAATATCGGAAAAACGTTTTTTACGCGCCGTAGGAGAATTATATACAACCCTTATCCGCGGGATTCCTTTGGCAACCCAGCTTATGATTTTTTATTTTGTTATCTTTGCCCCTCTCGGCTTAAACAGATTGACGGTTGCCGTTCTCGCATACGGTATCAACTCCGGAGCTTATTGTACGGAACTCTTCCGTGCCGGCATTCAGGGCGTTGATATAGGCCAAACGGAGGCCGGCCGCTCCCTGGGTTTATCGAAAAGGCAAACCTTTTTAAAAATCGTGTTTCCTCAAGCGGCAAAGGCGGCGCTTCCGGCTTATACAAGCGAGTTTATCGTACTTATTAAAGAAACGGCGGTTGCAAGTTTTATCGCCGTTACGGATTTAACCAAGGCCGGCGATATGATCCGCAATGCAACCTATAATGCGTGGATTCCGCTTTTATCGGTGGGCTTGTTGTATTTGGTTATAACCCTCGGACTGACTAAGTTCTTTTCGATTTTTGAAAAAAGGCTGGCGCAAAGTGATAGAGGTTAAAAACTTAAAAAAACAATTCGGTAATTTAAGCGTTTTAAACGGCATTACCGAAACAATCAAAAAAGGCGAAAAAATCGTCATTATAGGGCCTTCGGGTTCCGGTAAAAGTACCTTTTTACGCTGCCTTAATTTACTTGAACGGCCGACAAGCGGCAGCATCCTCTTTGAAGGGATTGAATTGACCGACCCTAAAACCGATATAGACAAGATTCGGCGCAAAATGGGAATGGTGTTTCAGCACTTTAACCTGTTTCCGCACTTAACCGTTTTACAAAACATTATGCTTGCACCCGTTACGCAAAAACTTGCAACAAAGGAGGAAGCACGCGCAAAGGCCCTGTCTCTTTTAAAACGCATCGGCTTGGAAGAAAAGGCGGATGTCTATCCTTCGCAAATTTCGGGCGGGCAAAAGCAGAGAATCGCAATTGTGCGCTCTTTGGCAATGGGGCCGGACGTTATGCTTTTCGACGAACCTACAAGCGCCCTCGATCCGGAAATGGTCGGCGAAGTTCTTTCGCTTATGCGGGAGCTTGCCGCCGAAGGAATGACTATGGCGGTTGTAACCCATGAAATGGGGTTTGCACGCGAAGTGGCCGACACCATCTTCTTTATGGACGAAGGTGTTGTTGCCGAAAAAGGAACGCCCGACGAAATCTTCAATCACCCGAAAAACAGGCGTTTACAGCAATTTTTACAAAAGGTATTATAAACGGGGGCGGCGCTGCAGGGCTTGTTTAAAGATGTCCATATCGACGCTGCCGTCTTCACGGCATAAGCCGCCCCTCCCCTTTAAGGGCGCATCCGCCAAATCCAAATCAAAAGCTCTCCTGCCGATATGCTCAGGATAGTGGGCGTCCGAAGAAGTTGTCAGCGGATAGCCTAAGGTGTCGACTCCTTCGGGAGGCAGTCGTACCGCTTCAAGGGCGTCCCAATCACCCTTGGGAATAAAGCCCAGCTGACTGACCATCGAAAAAGCCGGACGTTCGACATGGGCGGGGATAACGGCACCGCCCAGTTTATGTACGCGGGACGCCAGCTCGTCTATACTCAATTCCGCACTCACAATCAAAAAAGACTCCAGTTCGCCGATAATATCATCGTTTTCATCCACATACACTTGATCTCCGTTTTTTTCGGGATTAAAGGCTATATGAGGCATTAAGCCGTATATTTCCTCCCCGAAGGCAAGGGCCGTATCAAGGCCGGAAAAAAGGCAAAGAACGTGTACTTCTTCGATTGTCTGCGCTTCCATACCGTAGAGGGCGGCTATACCCTCTTTTTTACAGTGATAGGCAAAGGCGGGGCAGTTTAAAACCGTGTTGTGATCGGTAAGGGCGGCAAGGGCAACTCCTCGTTGTTTGAGGGTTTTTACAATTAAAGAAGGCGACATTTCCAAGCTGCCGCAGGGAGAAAGACATGAATGAAGGTGTAAATCGGCCTTTATAATCATGGATGAAGCAGAGCGTACAGTTTTCCCGCAATTTCGAATTGATTTTTATCCGATACAAAAAGGGCTATACCCTCATCCTTTGCCGCTTCAAGCATATCGTCGGCGGCGGGACGATTGTTACAGATAATGATTGCGGGAGAATCTTTTAGGGAACCCACTGCTATCGTATTTTTATGCGCTTGAATCGTAATCAATACGGCTTCGTCGCCCGCATTCCCCATAACATCGCTGAGCAAGTCTCCGGCATAGGCGGTAATAACCTCCCTGTCGTCATAGGGCTCAAACAAAGCGCGTAAATCAAGCTTTTGCGCTATTTCACTGAGCTTCATCGGCTGCCTCCAAATTAAATAAAGCCTGAATGGTAGTACCCTTCCCCACCTCGGATTGAATCGAAAAGTCGTCCGACACGCGTTTTGTATTCGGTAATCCCATCCCCGCACCGAAGCCGAAACTGCGTACCTTATCGCTTGCGGTGGAAAAGCCCTCACATAAAGCCTGTTCTATATCGGGGATTCCCGGGCCGAAATCCACCGCTTCTATAACGAGTTTACTGCTGGTTATATAATAGCGCATAATGCCGCCGCTTGAATGCACAACCTGATTTATTTCAAGTTCATAGCTTGCAATACCGATACGGCGGGCAACCGCAGGACTTACGCCCATGGAGCGCAGGAGCTTTTTTATTTCGGTTGAAGCCCTGCCCGCCGTTTCAAAGTTAAAGGGTTCGGTTTTGAACTCAAGCACCCGATTGGGAGCTTTTTTAAGAGCATCCTGTGTTTCTTTTTCCAAACGCTCCACTTCTTTATTCATAGCGACAAGCAGGGCTTCAATAACGTCGGAAGCGGACACAATACCGGTCAGCTTATTTTCGGCATTTAATACGGGAAAGCGGCCGAACTTGTATTTGTTAAAGTAAGAAACGGCAAAGGATATGGGCATGTTTTCCTGCAGTACAATCGTGTTGGTCGTCATGTGCTTTTCGCAAACTTCATCGATGGTGCCCTTGTCAAAGGCGTTTACGATATCGTCCATCGACACAATACCGGCAAGCCCCGTACCCGCAACAACGGGAACGCCCGTTATGCGTTTTTCCTTCATAAGAAGCTGAATTTCACGCATAGTGCTTGTCGGAGATACGGTAATAACATCGGTTGTCATTACATCCTTTATTTTGAGTTTAAACAAAAGCTCAATAACGGCTTCGGGAGAAGAGTCGGTATTTAAAGGAATCGCCTGCATGTATTCAGTATAAGGGGGGATTTAAAAAAAAACAAGGTTTATTTTAAGCGGTACACATAGTACCGCTTACTTTAATTTGGAGTTTTGCCCTACCTGTTCAGTACATATTTTTGTATAAAGCGGGCAACTCCGTCTTCATCATTCGTATATTCGCTGACATGGGCTGCCATATCTTTTATAACTTGAAGGCCGTTTTTCATTGCAATGCTTGTACCTGCAAGACGTATCATCGATTCATCGTTCATAGCGTCTCCGAAGGCCACGGTTTCGCTTTGAGCAATTCCCAAATACTCGGCAAGCCATATAAGAGCTTCACCCTTGCCCGTATTTTTCGGCATAACTTCAAGAAAATAAGGTTTACTGGTAAATATAACGCAGCGCTCCCCTATTTCTTTTTTTAATTCCGCTTGCAGTTTTTGAAGAACCTCGGGTTCTCCGGGAACAACCGTTTTCGGGTGTCCCTTCATCAAAAAAGTTTCAAAATCCGAGACAACCTGTTGATTCAGTCCGCTGAGCTTTACGTCTATGTCGGTCCATTCGTTTTTATACGGAATATAAATCGTACTTGCGTCGTATACTTCGCATACCAAAGACAGTTCACAGGCTTTCCGGTACACATGGGTTAAGATATCGCTTTCGAGTACGCGGCTGTAAATAGCCTTGCGTTCATGCAAATCGCTGATTGAAGTTCCGTTTTGCGCAATAATATAACGGCCGCCCTGAGTACCCGCAATATCAAGACGGCGGACATACGTCAATATGGCATTATCCGTTCTTCCCGAGCACAGGGTAACATAGATTCCCCTTTTTACCGCTTCCTGTAAAACGGATACGGTGTAGTCCGAAATCGTTAAATCGTCTTTTAAAAGGGTGTCATCCAAATCGAGGGCGATGATTTTTGCAGGTACGTGTTTGAGCATAGGATCCATGATACATTGCTAAAGCAGCCCTGTCAATCGCTTACATTTTATGCTATACTGTTCGTATGAACCGCAATTCCGCCGTAGAAGCCCTTATTCTTTCGGTAAAAGCCTCGGGCGAAAACAACCGCTTTGCCGTTGCCCTGAGTCCCGAAAAGGGTATTTTTTCCGTAACGGTATACGGCGGGAAAAAGGGCCGCTTCAAATCCCTTGTATCGCCCTATCACAGCGGTAAAATGTGGCTGTATTCCGATACGGTAAAAAAGTCGATAAAATTAACCGATTTTTATCCGGATCGCTGCAGAACGGGCATACGGGAAAACGTATATAAAACCTGTGCGGCCGCCCTTTGCGCCGAATTGATTTTAAAAACACAGGGGGCGGCGGACTGGACGGCTGTATGGATATTGGCAAATGGCTTTTTGGACGGATTGGATATATGCAGCGAAGAAGAAGCGCAAGCGGGCCTTCTTCGTTTTTTATGGCGCTATATTCATCTGACCGGCTTGTATAATACGGGAACCCGGTGTACGCATTGTGAAAACGAAGTTCCGGTATGCTTTTCGGCCGCGGAAAACGGCTTTATTTGTGCGGATTGCATCCAAAGCGGCCGAGACCGGGAGGCAGGGATTTTCCCTCTCGGAGCACAAAGCATCGGCTTTTTGCATGCCGTTCTTGCACAAAGCCATAAAGAAGCGCGCTCTTTGCGCCCGAATACGGAGAGTTTACGGGAATTACGCGACTTTTTGTATTACCTTGCACAGGCATGCGCCGATACAAAACTGAAAACCCTGGAAGCCGGCAAAGGCATTTTATAGGGCAGCTTATATTAAGGACACCACAATGAACTGGCTGAAAAAAGAAATTTCAAAAGAAACGGTTAAAGAACTGCACGAACGTTACGGCTGCGATGCCCTCAGTGCTTCCATTCTGGCGCGCCGCGGCATTACAAGCGGTGCCGACATTTTATTTTACATGGAAGACGATAAGCGTTATTTGCACAATCCCTTTTTATTCGAGGCGATGGAAGATGCCGTAGACAGGATTTTACAGGCACGCGATGAGGGTGAAAAGGTGCTTATTTTCGGCGACCGCGATGTCGACGGCATAAGCAGTACGACGATATTATATGAATATCTTTCAAAAATGGGTATTGACGTATCATGGAAACTCCCTCAGGGCAATGACGATTACGGATTAAGCATAAGCTGTGTCGAAGAGTTTGCCGCATCGTACGGCAGCCTGATTATAACGGTGGACTGCGGTATTTCAAATCATAAAGAAATCGCGAAGGCGGCGGAATCGGGTATCGATGTTATCGTTGTTGACCATCACACCGTACCCGACGAAGTTCCTTCTCCCGCGATTATTATCAACCCCAAAATGCCGGGAACACCTTATCCTTTTAAAGAAATTTCGGGCTGTGCGGCTGTTTACAAACTCTTATGCGCACTCCGCTTTTCGCAGTCGGAATTGTACAAGCAGGAAATATGTCTTTTAAACGTGCGCCCGCTTAACGATTCGTACCTTGTAGAAGCCCTTAAAACCGTTAATTTATGCGAAAAAGAGCGTATTGAAGAGATCGTTGTGCCGGGCGTCGTTTCCATACAGGAAACGCGTCTCGTTAAATTTTTTCACGGCCAGCAAATTGTTTGCTGGGATGCGCCGCTTCAACAAAAGATGCTTACAAAGGCATTCGGTACGGGAGTCGAATTCAATATGCTCGATATCCGTCCGGAAATTGCGCGTAAAAGCGAAGCTTTGGCACAGATGAGTTTACTGCGCCTAAAGATTCATTCGCGCATCGGACGTTACCGGGAAGGCGAAAACGGAGAACTGGATGCATTTTTTAATCTCTTTGTAACCTATGCGGCAAAACACGCCTCCTTTTCCGAAGCTGCCGGTACGGGCGCCGCAAAAACAACAGTCCTCGCAGCCGGAACGGAAACGGCCGAGCTCCAGCTTACCGCCCTCGCCGCCCTCGCTGACATCGTGCCGCTTAAAAACGAAAACCGTATTTTAGTCCGTCAGGGGCTTGCTTCCATTAACGAAGGACGGCTTCGTCCCGGTCTTTCCGAACTTTTTACGCGTATGGGCCTTCACGGCACAAAAATGAGCAGTGTCGACTTATCGTGGAAGGTCATTCCCCTCCTTAATGCGGCGGGCAGACTGGGCAGGGCCGACCTGGCTGTCCGCTTATTTACCGAACAGGAACCTGCAAAACGCAGCGCTTTGGCCGATGAATTGTTTTCGTTAAACGAACAAAGAAAACTGCTTACCGAAGAAGCCGTTTCGATTGCCGCACATGCCGCCCGCGAAAGTTTAAGCCGTTTCAGCGGAAACCTCGCCGTAGCCGCCGATAAACGGATTCACCGCGGCGTTACGGGAATTGCCGCAGGACGGCTTGCCTCAAGCTTACAGGTTCCCGTAATGGTTATTACCTTTTTCGACGACGGAAAGGCGGTCGGTTCAATACGTTCCGCCCTCGGTTACGATATTACTTCGCTTTTAAACTCGTGCGGCGATTTATTTTTAAACTACGGCGGCCATGCCTTTGCAGGAGGGTTCAGCTTTGAAAGCTCAAAATTTGAAGAAATTTTACAGCGCCTGGAAAATCTTGCCGCCTTTATGGAGCTGAACAAGGACGCCGGCGAAGCGGACCTCCTCAATATCGATGCGGAACTTCCGCCCGCTTATATGACTGCCGGGCTTTTGGATTTAATTGACCGCTTTGAGCCCTACGGTGAAGAAAATCCCCTGCTTTTATTCGGCGCTCAAAAGCTAAAGATTGCCGCAGCCGATATTATCATCGGCAAAAAGGAAAAACCGCATTTAAAGCTCACCCTCGACTGCGGAAAAAACAAATGGCCTGCCTTTTTTTGGGAGCAGTCGGAACGTTTAAAACGCGACTTCGATGTGGGCGACCGCATAGATATTATTTTCAATATCGAACGCAATACCTTTAACGGTATGGAAAAACCGCAAATTATATTAAAAGACTGTAAAAAGTCGGATTGATATAAAAAGGCTGCAATAAAGGAGAAAATCAATGTATAAGTACATCGGCGGAAAGCCGACCGTATGTGCGGTTTTATCCGTACTGCTTTTGATCTTTCAGCTTCAGGCCGAATCGGCAAAAACGGACTCGGTTTTCGGACAGGGGCCCCGTCTTTTTCCGGACGGAAATAAAAAGCTTTATATTGAATATACGGACAAAGCTTTTCCCGGAGATGCGGCATTTATTCGTTTTACCCTGCGCAGCAGTACGCTGGAAAACGCCCGTGCGGAATTACGTTCTCCCTCCGTCGATAAGGTTCTTATAAATGCAAAACTGTATGAAGTAAGCAGCGGACAGACGGCGGCATCCGAAGAGAAGCGCTATATTGCCCTTATTCCCCTTTCTTCGTGGTATGAACCCGGAACATTCACGATTACGCTTTCATACAAACTGCGCGGTAAAAAAGAAACCGTTTTATCCCTTCCCCTGCTTATACAGCCCAAAGAATTCGTAAGCGAAACAATACAGCTTGACGGGCGCAATACCGCAATAAAGACGGACACAAGCACTGTGCGGAAACAACAAATAGAGCGCTTAAATACGATTCTTGAAACAATCGATTATGATGCGGTTTATCAGCGCGGAACCTTTTCTCTTCCCGTAACGCAAAAACGGCGCACCGCTTTTTTTGCCGACCGGCGCGTTTATGCGTATTCCGACGGAAAATCGTCCACGGGGCTTCATTACGGTATAGACTTCGGAGTTCCTACGGGAACACCCGTTTTTTCATGCGGCAGGGGAAGGGTTGTACTCGCCGAAAAGCGTGTATCCACGGGTTATTCGGCGGTTATCGAACATCTTCCGGGCTTGTACAGCTTGTATTATCACTTGAGCGAGTTTAATGTGGAAGAGGGCCAAATTGTCGGCAGGGGACAAAAAATAGGCTTATCCGGAGCGACGGGTTTGGCGACCGGCCCTCACTTGCACTGGGAAGTCCGCCTTTTAGGAAGAGCCGTCAACCCCGACTTTTTTACCGAAGCTTTTCCGATTGACAAATGATCGGACAGAAACATTTTTTCAATATTTTCTCATATATGTTTTAAAACCGAATCAATTATAAAATTTGACTTCTCCATTATGATAAGTTTTCCAAAAGTCTATAAAATCAAAATAATAACCTTGCATAGCGGAAAAAATACGGGACAAATCCTTCTCGGAAATTTTTCCCTTATTGTGAGCAAGTTTAAAAGACCCGTTCGATAAAACCCAAACCTTTGTATCATTTTTACCGGGATTGCCTTTTGTAATGTGAAAATGAATAGCTTCATCACTTTCATTTGACCAAAAATAAATTTTATATCCTGCGGTACGAAGGTATATGGGCATCAAGCACTCTCCAACGCATCAAGATTGCGGAATGCGGTTATCGAAGGATAAATTTGCTTGAGATAATTTTTAAAATATTCATTCCTTTCCAAACCGAAATCGGAATGAATTACGTTTCCGTCATTTGTAAGCAAAACGGCTTCGGCCGTTTTACAATCTTCAAAACAGACATCGCCATCGGTATATGTAATTAAAATTCCGTCTTTTTCACAAAAAACTTTACGATTCATAAAAGCCTCCTGCTGCATACAATTATAGCATAACAGACGGTATAATGCCATAAAATATTTTATTTCTCTATATCGATAACACTGCGATTATTCCGCCAGCACTTCAAGGCCGCCGTTTGAATCGGTTTTAATTATATAGGTTTTTCCCGGTTCGCAGGCGGCTAAACTGAGAGTAAGGTGTTTACTGTTCAAAGCACCGGAAATATACTGGCTTAACCCGAATATATCGGGGCGCAGGGCATAGCGCGCCAAGCGGAAAAAGTCTTTTTCATAACCTTTAAAATCGTATAAAAGGCAGTTTTTATTTTGCATATAATAGCGGCTTAAGCGCGTTCCTTTGCGCGAAGAGCGCACGGGAAACAGTTCGGAAAAATAGCCGTATATAAAGCGGGGAAAATATACCGTTTTTCCTGAAAACCGTGCGCCGACAAAGTCAATCGCCAAACTTGCGCCCTTCCATGAACGTTCAATAGCCGCCAATTCTTTGTTTTGTGAATTATACAAATAAAACACTGCACTTACCGTATCGCTGCCGGAACCGTAGAGCGAAAAGCGCATAAGAACCGTTTGCGAAAAGGGCGGTATGTTTTTTGCAGCTTTAAAACAAACACGAAAACGGTATATATCGGCTAAAACGGCACAAACAAGAAGGGCGCACACAGCCAAAGCGATGATTTTTATATAAGCTTCGGATTTTTTCATGCGAGCCTCCCGCTTTTTAAGCGCCTGTATTTGAGGATGAATTGGCGGACTTGTTCACCAATTCCAAAAAGGCTTTTTCATCGATAATCGGCGTACCCTGTGCGGCGGCCTTTTTATTTTTTGACGAGCCGGATGAAGGATCGTTTGTAACCAAATACGAAAGCCCCTTTACAACGGCGGATTTTACATCGCCGCCGGCCGCTTTAACCAGCTTTTCCGCTTCACTCCGCTTCATCGAAACAAGTTCTCCAGTAAAACAAAAGCTTTTTCCCGCTAAAAAAGCCGCTTCGCCGCTCAAGGGCTTTTCTATCGTGATAATTCCGCGTTCGGTTAAAAAAAGCATTTCCTGCCGGCATTCGGCCAAGCCCTGCACAAGGGTGCGCGCGGTAATTTCGGCAAAACCGTATACCGAAGCGATTTCTTCTTCGCGCGCAGCTAAGAGTTTTTCGAGGGTATTAAAGCCCGCTTCAACCGTTTTTTCGGCTAAAGTTTCGCCTATACCTTCGATATCGAAACCGGCAACAAAGCGCGCCAAAGATACGGTTGTGCGGCTTTTAATCGATGAGATAATTTTTGCGGCGCTTTTTTCGCCCAAGCCCTCAAGTTCCGCCAATTCCGCTTCGGTAAGCGTGTAAATATCCGACACCGAATTAAGCCGCTTTGTTTCGTACAGGCGGCGGATAAGGTTTATGCCGAAATCGCGTATATCGAGAACGGACACCCATTTTTCGATGCGGTGATGAATCCTCTTGGAACAAAGCGCATTCGGACAAAAAAGCCGCGTTCCCTCGTCGGTTAAAGCGGAACCGCATACAGAACAAACGGAAGGAAAAACGATTTCGCTTTGCTCAAAGCCTTCACTGTCGGCAAGGCGCTCTATTTTGGGAATAATTTCGCCGCGTTTGGTAACAACCACACGGCTTCCGATTTTTACACCGAGAGCTCGGATAGTGTTCGGGTTTACCAAAGAAGCCCGTTTAACGCGGGTTCCTGCAAGTTCCACCGCATCGAATTCGGCGATGGGCGTATAGGTTGCCCCCGATTCGCTCCATATAACCGAGCGCACAATGCTTACCGCTTCTTCCAAATTGAATTTAAAAGCTATTTGTTTTTCGGGCCGCGCGCGTTCGGCATCACGAAGGTCTATATCGCGTCCTTTTACCACCAAACCGTCTATATCATAAGGAAGACCGGGCCTGAGCGCGGTAACCTCTTCGCGGTATGCGATAACTTCGGCGCTGCCCGCACAGAGTTTTAAGGGAACGGTTTGAAAGCCCTGAGCCGAAAGCCAGGCAATTTTTTGTTCTTCATCGGCGAAGGGACTGCCGTTTGAAAAGCGCGCGTCGTAACAAATGATTTGCAAATGCTCGCTTCCTTCTCCGTCTTTCCGCTTCATTAAACCGTTTGCGGCATTACGGCAGTTTGCCTTATCCGCATAAAAGCTTTTGTGTATGTTGCGGCTCATAATAACTTCACCGCGTACACCGCCGGTTAAAGGCTCTTTGAGGCGCGGAATAAAACCTTGCATTTTAACTACATTGGCGCTTATATCGTCGCCGATAATACCGTCGCCGCGCGTTACCGCACACAAAAACGTACCGTTTTCATATTGCAGTTCAAGGCTTGCGCCGTCGAGCTTATATTCGACAACAAATTCCTTAAAATCCCGCTTTGCAGCCCATTCTTCAAATTCGGCGGGATTTGCGGCTTTTTCCTGACTGCCCATCGGAATAAGGTGGCGAACCTTTTTAAAAACACCGCCGAAAGCGGAAGAAGATGATTCATTTGCCGTATATGCGGCATCTTCGGCGGCCTCCGAAAAGTCGAACTCAAGGTCGGAACCTATTTTTTTCAGCAAAGGATTTTCGGGGTTCAGACCCTTTAATTCATCCCAGAGCGCATCGAATTCGGCATCCGTTATTTCGGCTTCACCCGTGTAATAGGATTTTTGATAACGTTTAATCAGTTTTTCAAGTTCGACAATTCTCTGCTGCTTGTTCATCGGTCTTTTCATATACCAGCTCGAAAATATCGCGGCCGGCTTTTTTTCCTTTTAATTCGAATTTTGTTTCGGGCCTCTGCAGATTCGTTTCGGCAAAGCCCTTATATCGGTTTTTAAGTCCTGCAGTGGCATTCAATTCTTCCATTGCAAACCGTGCATAGGGTTCCCAATCCGTAGCCATATGGATAAAGCCGCCGCAGGCAAGCTTTGCACACAGGGTATCCGTAAAGGGACGTTTTATCAAGCGGCGTTTGTGATGCTTTTTTTTCGGCCAGGGATCCGGAAAAAAAACGTGAAAGCCCTGTACCGAATTATCGGGAATCATCGTTTCCAATACTTCAACGGCATCATATTCAATAATAAATAAATTGGAAAGATTCTTTTTTGCTATTTCACCCAAAAGACGTCCCACCCCCGGACGGTGGACTTCAATGCCTATATAATTGGTATCGGGATTTTGTTCGGCTATAAGGGAGGTCGCCTGTCCCATTCCGAAGCCTATTTCCACAATTACATTTCCCGTATTGCCGAAAATATCGCTGTAATTGATATGGCTTTGCGAAAAAGGAATACACCATTTTGAAGAAAGGTTGTCATAATCGCGCTGTTGTGCTTCGGTCATTCTTCCGGCACGAAGCACAAAGGAACGGATTGAACCGTATGCATTCATCGTACACCGCCTTGATTTTGAACGGAGCCGTCTTCAATAAAGACCGGTTCGCGCAATACGGCACTTAATCCGTCTTCCGAAATTAAAATAATGCGCGTAAAAAAACTTCCCGGATATTTTTCCGCAGTTTCTTCGGCGGACATATCCGTTTTTTCACTGCGGTAACCGAGTAGAATACCCGACTCATTAAAAATGCCCAGTCTTTTTTCCGTATATTCTCCCAAATCCAGACCGTCAAAAGATTTACACTCTTCCATATCGAAGCCGGTTTCCGTTTTTTTTCCCGCCTCATCCGTATATATCAGCGTATATCGGCCGGAAGGGAAAAAGCCTTCCGGAGGAGGTACAATGTCGGAACTTCCGATCCATGTGTAACCGCTTGCGGCATCCTGTACAAACAGAGGCTTTTCAACCGTCCACACATAATCGGACGCGGGAGACCTGATTTGTAAAAAACCGCCGCTTTCGGCAGCTTCGTTCAAACGGGCATACACAGCCAAACGCAGCCTTCTGTCGTTTTGACCGCTTTGAAAATCATACAAAAGGGCGGATCGAATATCATGTATTTCGGTAATTGCAGATGAACATGAAAAACAAAAAAAACAAAGACACCCGAAGGCAATCGTTATAAGATGTTTCATAATCAAAAATTGAACATCATATTGATAACGGTTAAATCCGAGGAAGTAAATTGTGTAACGTAAGAATCGAATTTTATATTTACCTGCTTACAGGCATCGTTCAAATACGACAGATAATATAAGCCCAAGTCCGTACGGCCGCCCTGCTGCGGCAGTTCTCTGTAAAAATCTATAAGATTTTTTTTGTTCAAATCCGCCGATTTTGACGTTTCTATGCTTTCCTTCACTTCCTGAAATTCGTCATCCTGATTATATACGGTTATTTGGAGCATTCCCTGTTTGCCTATAGCGGCCGAACTGCCGCCGAATTTCCACGAAACGTACACCATTTTATTTTTGCGCACCAGTTCGGCAATTATTTTTTTACGGACTATCGGGTCATAGAGGGTTAAACTGCTTTCTCCCATGCCCCGGTACATCTTTGCCGCTTCCTTACTCATATTCGATGCTTCGCAATTTGAAGCAAGTTCCAAAAGCATCAGCGAAATATATTCGGCTATGGTACCCTTTCCCATATAGTCGCGCAATCCGTTGCGTACCGCATCGAGCATTTGATTAAACCCGGGTTGTTTGGAAAACAAAACAATCAAATACCAGTTATACGGACTGAGCTTTGACAAAAATTTTTCAATCATCAATACATAGGTATTTTTTTCTTCATCCGAAAATTTTTTATTTTTTACGATTTCGGCATTAAGCGGATCAAGAATCAAGCGCTTTATATCGTTGATATGCGAAGCGTATTTTTTCATAATGGCACGAAGAGTGTCCGGCGCAACCGTAGTTCTGTTGTCAAAAAATTGACCCGGGTGTGCCCTGTTGTGTTTTTTAATTACATCGCTTGCAAGCAAATCGGTTTGTACCTGCGCGCTGAACTGTCTGTACAGCATGGAAAAAACAATCAGTTTGGAAAAATCTATAACGTCCTGACGCAGGGTGGTAAATTCGGGCAAAGATACTTCAATCTTTGAAACATAGTCAAGTAAAATCAGTTTTTGCAAAGAAATCGGATCGAAAGTTTCAAGCATAACACCGTTTTCTTCGCTGTTATCGACCATTTTAAGATGAGACAACTTTTTATTATTGCGGATGAAGGACGCCGCCCCTCCCTCGCTCAATGCGACTTTGAGAGGTAATTCAAGCGTCACCTTTTTAGGAACTTTTGCCATATATTCAATTTTATTATACCGATGATTTAACCCTCTGTCAAATCGTTTTAATGTATTTCGGTAACGGACAATTACCGGCAGAAAGTAATTATCCGTTACGAATTAAACATTACTTTTCAATACGTATATTGTTCCGTCAAGCCCGATTTTTCAATCATGCTGCGGTACAGGGCGGATTTTTTCAAAAGCTCCGAATGTGTGCCTTCCGTTTCTATTTTACCTTCGTTCATTACGATGATTTTGTCGGCGTTTTCAACCGACTTTAAGCGGTGCGAAATGATGATAACGGTTTTATCCTTGATAAGTGTATTCAAGCTTTCCTGAATCTTCATTTCGTTTTCAACATCGAGAGATGCGCTTATCTCATCCAAAATAATAATCGGAGCGTTTTTCAAAAAGGCGCGGGCGATTGAAAGACGCTGGCGTTCTCCGCCCGAAAGACGGCTGCCGTTTTCGCCGACAAAGGTATTCCAGCTTTCCGGCAAGGCTTCGATAAACTCTGTACAGTTTGCAAGGCGGGCTGCTTCCTTTACCTGCTCATCGCTTGCATTTTTGTTGCCGACGCGGATGTTTTCCATAATCGACGTATTGAACAAGCCGACATCCTGAAACACTATCGAAATTTTTTCAAAAAGACTGTCGGTGTCGATTTTTGCAATATCTTTTCCGTCAATAAGAATCTGCCCCTTGTTATAATCGTAAAGGCGCGACGCCAAACGGAGCACCGTGGTTTTTCCGCAGCCCGAAGGTCCGACCAAAGCGGTAACCTTGTTTTGCTCGGCTGTAAAAGAAATGCCGTCGATGATTTTTTGTCCATCATTATATGAAAATTCCACATCCTTAAATTCGATTCCGCAGTGTTTTAAGTCCGCAGGGCTTCCTTCCTGTACGGCAGTTTCACGCAATTCATTGATACGTTTAACGCGCGAATCGATGTACATAATTTCCGCAAGGTTTGCTTCAACGGCGGCAACCGCATCAACTATGCGTGAAGCGGCAATGACATAGCCGATAAAGTAAAGAAGCGGGGCGCTTCCGGCTAAATACATTTTTAAACCGAAAAAGACCGTTATACCTACGGAAAATTTTAATGCCGCCATTGCGATATTAAGCGGAATTGCTTGATGGGCTTCGACGGAAAGGTGCAGTTTTTCCGCCTCATCGACATTGCGGTTTAATTTTTCCGCAACCGTATCCGTGCGGCCGTAGCTTTTAATTTCCTGCTGAAGCTCAATCGCTTCTTGGAAAAATTCCGAGCGCTGTCTTTGCTTGTGAAAGTCTCTTGTCGTTTCGCGTATTTGAATCTTTTTCGATAAAATCAGTAAAATAAAACTAATGATAATAGGAACAAAGACGCAAAGGCCTAAGGCCGGGTGGGCGGCAATCATCATAATCCCGATTATTACCAAATAAACGACAAGTCCTATCGTTTGCGGAATGGCGTGGCTTAATGCGTGCTCCAGAGCTGCAACGTCCGCCATAACGGTTTGCGATAAATCGGAAATATCGTGCTTGGAAAAGTACGCAAGCGGCAAAGCCTTTAAGCGGTTTGCAATTTCAACCCGCAGCTCTTTACATTCTTTAAATGTTACCGTGTACAGAGTGTTGTAATTTACGTGCAGCAAAAAGTACATAAGCACGGCAAGAGCCGCCATAATACCGATATAAAAAAGGGGTGTTTTGAGTGAGTTTTCAAAGTAGCCCTGCAAAAAAAACATAATTAAAAACATCGGCAAAATATAGGCGATATTCGAAAACACCGACCATACCGAGGCGGTAACCAAATCCCGGGCGCCTTGCTCGGTAACCGCAAATAATTTTTGTAACTTCTTTTTCATTTTACACTCTCCACTCGTTCGCTTTGGAATACAGCTTTTGCAGCTGACTGTATTTTCCGCCTTTTTTCATAAGCTCTTTGTCGCTGCCCCGCTCGATGATATTGCCGTCTTCGACAACCAAAACCTCATCTACGTTTTTAATCGAACTTAAACGGTGGGCTATCATAATGACGGTTTTGTTTTTCATCAAATTGGAAAAAGCTTGCTGAATTTCGTATTCGTTTTCGGGGTCGGCGGCGGCCGAGGCTTCATCTAGGATGATGATGTCTGCATTTTTTAAAATAGCTCTTGCGATTGCAACCCGCTGAATCTCCCCTCCCGACAAATGCACTCCTTTGGAGCCGATAAGCGTATGTTCGCGTTTTTCAAACTTCGCTAAAATATCCTCACATCGGGCAAGGCGGAGGGCGTTCATCACCTCTTCGTCGCTTGCGTTTTTGTTTCCCATTTTTACGTTTTCAAAAATGCTCATCTTAAAGAGCTTGGACGCTTGAAACACAAAGGCTATGTTTTTCATCAAAGCGTTTTTTGAATACGAAGCGATGTTTTTTCCGCCGATTAAGATTTCTCCTTCGTTGATTTTATAAAAGCCGGAAATAAGTTTTGCGATTGTCGATTTACCGCCGCCGGAGGAACCCACAAGGGCGTATGTTTTATTCGGCTCAAGTTTAAAGCTCACGTTTTTTAAAATCTTTTCTTCATTGTAGCCGAATGAAACGTTTTTAAATTCGATGCCGAAGTTATCGAATTTTTCTTCGGAGCCGTGCGTAATATTGTCTTTTTCCATTTCGGTAAAAAGGTTTTCCAGTTTGTCGACCACGCTTTTGGCTTGAAAATTGTACATACCGACATACATAACGCGCATAAAGGCGCCGAAAAGAATGCCTGCAAAGCACACATAAAACACGATTTTTGCGATGATAAGATTTCCGTCCGCCCCCCTATTCATAAAGTAAATTGCGGCCGGAACAGTGAAGGTTGTAAACAAGTTGAACAATACTTGAAACATAACGTAGGGACGCCGGCAGCTGAGCGTGTACTTGTATGCCAAATCGGAATAGTCGGTAATTGCCGTGTAAAACGCTTTAAAGGATTCCACCGTGCTTTTAAAGATTTTTATAACCTGCATACCGCGCACATATTCGACCGCTTCGCCGTTCATCTTTTCCAAAGCGGCTTGATATTTTTGCATAAAGTGCTTGTCGCCCATCATAAACATCATCTGCACACCGCCGATAATTGCGATAAGTAACAGCAAAAGACCCAGCTTTATGTCCACCATAAAAATAATGGCAAACATTAAAATCGGGGTAAGAAGGGCGGCGACGTTGTCGGGAATAAGGTGGGCGACAATCATGTGCGTTTCCTGCGCGTTGTCGTCGATGATTTTGCGGATTTTTCCCGAATTGTTTACGTCAAAAAACGCAAAAGACGCATTCATTAAATGGCCGATTGCCGCTTTGCGCAAATTCGATTCGAGGCGGAAACCCAAAACGTGAGAAGCCCAAAGCGAGGCAAAATACACGAGCGAGTATCCGAGCATAAGGGCGACAATCACCGTTGCATAAAAGGAGCCGTCCGTAACGCTTTTTGTTACCAAGAGAGCATGCAAAAACTTCCATAAGTACCAAAATGCTCCCATTTGGCAGGTAACGCCCAAGGCGGAGCAAACAATGGAAATATACACGCAGTGCATTTTTTCAGGCGTGTATTTAAACAATCTTTTATATGTGTCCATAGACACCTCCTATTAAATAATTTGTAATGGAGAACGGATAATATCTTCCATGTTTTATTTAACTAACAAAAATAATACGGTTCACCTCATTTATCGATAACACGAAGGTCCGTGAAGCCCTGTCAAAAATGTGACACGAAACTCAATCTTCAGGCAGCTTCCATTTTGTAACGCCCGTCCGCAAAAGACGGAATTCTCTGACAAGCAAAATCAATACGGGAACGCCGCTTAAAACTTCAATGAGAAAGGTTCCGCAGTACACGCCGCCGACACCGATAAAGGCGGGCAGTATGAGCATTACGGGGATGTAAAATACAATCTGCTGCAAAATACCGAGTACCGAGCTTATTTTCCCCTTATTGATTGCGGGGAAAAATGCAAGAGCCAAAAAAACAAGGGGCATAACCGGTAAAAGCGCCATATAGATTCTAAAATGCAGTATGTTTTCCGCGCTTAAGCCGGGATTTTCAATCATCAACGACACGGTCGCTTCGGGAAAAAAGAGCATTAAAATCCAAAGCGGTGCTATCAACATAAGGGAAGAAAATAAAAACCGCTTAAAAGCCGAAATGATGCGTCCGGGATTATCCGCACCGAAGTTTATACCGATAACCGGAGAGAGGGCAAACATAAAACCGCCTATGGGCTGTATTATAAAAGAAAAAAGACGGGTAACTACCCCGTAAAACGCAATATCTGCGGACGAGCCGTAACGGCGAAGCACATTCAATACCAAAAGCATTTGAATAGTTCCCATAAACTGCATAATAAAACCGGCCAAGCCCATTGAAACGATTTTACCGATAATATCCGCGTTACATTTGATATTGAATACGGAAGAAGGGGCCGCCTTTTCTTTTTTTATAAAGTATAAAACCGCAATCACCGCTTGTACCGCCATACCGATATTTGTTCCTATCGCGGCTCCCCTTATACCGAAATTAAAAATCACCATGAGTACATAGTTTGAAAAACCGTTTACAACCAAACTGATTCCCATAATAAGAGCCGCGGTTTTTATTTTTCCTTCCGAGCGGATAAGATTATTCAAAGCAATAGCATAAATATATATCGGAGCCGCCCATAAAAGGGTTGTATAATAATCGGCACCGAGTCTAAGAGCTTCTCCCCGGCCGCCCGTTACAAAGAGGGTTTGTTTTGAAAAAAGCAAACCCGGTATCATAACGGCCGCACTGACTGCAAGGGTTAAAAACGTAACATTGCCGAGAATGTTTTTTTGCACATTTGTATCTTCCGCTCCGATTGCAATGCTTAAGAGATTTCCCGCACCCGAACCGATAAGAATACCCAACCCGATAATAACAATAACGGGAGGCAGGGCGACGGAAATTCCTGCCAAACCGTTTTCTCCGACAAGGCGGCCGACGAAGATTCCGTCCAGTACGTTGTTTGCTCCCAATAAAATCATTGCAAGAACTGCCGGCCATGAAAGATCAAAGATAACCTTCCACAAATTGCCCTTTAAAATAAACTCTTTTTGTTCTTTATTTTCCATTTATTTGTTCCATCCAATATTGTTTCCAGCCGCCGCAGTGATAGGCATTAAAATCAAGCACATAGTCCAGGGCTTCGGATTTTTCAAGATTATGATAAAAAATTTCTTTCATATTTTCAAAATGAGAGGAAACCGTTACATGAATAAAAAATTCGGTTCTGCGGGATACGTTTATACCGTCTTTTTTAAGCCAGCGGATCGTTTCGGCTTCCATAAGTTCAATTACTTCATCGAAGGCATTTTCATAAGAACTCCCCTTTGAATTGCAAATAACCAATCGCATTTCATCGTAGTTATCGTAAAAAAAATCAAGCATCCGTATAAACCGCCGGCGGGAAACTTCCGTAATAAATGAAATATCGGTTGTTTTTATACTGTAAAATCCGTCGTCGGAAGAATCGGTGTGAGTTTGTTTTAAAAGGCTTAAAAATTCATTAAAAACGTTTCCTATAAGAGCGGCGAATATACTGTCCTTATCTTTGAATTTATTGTACAAAGCGCCGGTCGTAAGACCCGCTTTTTCGGCAATAGTTCTTACACTGGTGCCTGAAAAACCCTTGTCCAAAAATTCGCGTTTTGCGGCAAAAAGAATTTTTGCTTCGGTGTTTAAGCTTTGCGTATCTACCAAAACCTTATCATTCATGCGTTTTTCCGGTATAATATCACTGATATGTTTTAATAACAGTGTTATTTCAGATAATACATAAATCAAAAAAAAGAGTCAAGTATAAAAAATTTTTACACTCTTTTTATTTAAGCGGTAAATCAGTCACAAAAACAAAACAGGGTAAAAAATCTTACATAGTCGAATAAGCGGTCTCTGATGTCATAATTCATATTTATTTGTGAAAAATTCATAAAAAAACTGACTGAAAATACCTTTTGTGTCGTTTTACTGTATAAAAAGGCATTGAAGGTGCCGCAGTCTATTTCCGGAATTATATCGGGGCCTCTTCCCCAGCCGACAAAATAACGATCAACCCCGCACGTTTCCAGTACGCCTGTTTTGTCCAATTCCGTAAAATACCAGGTATCGGGATATTTTTTTTCATAAAGATTGTTCATAAAAACTTTTTGTAAATCATCTTCAGTTACAATATTTTCATGCTCTTTTATCTGTATTGATATGGAATTGGTTCCGCCTCCATAAATTAAAAAAACATCTTTTTTATTTTCTTTTTCTTTTCCGCCTCCCGGATTATAGGTGAGTATATCCCAATCATTTTTAAATAAAAGCATTCCGAATTCATCTTTAAAGGGATGTACTTCCGCAAAATCAAACAGATTTATGTTTTCATCAAATTCTTCATTTTTATATGAATACCGAACACGTTTTTTACCGTTTTGTTCATAGACTTTTTTTTCGGAATCAAGCTTTTTTAAAAGCGTTTTTGCATAGTCGGTTTCTATCTTTTCTTTTTCCAGATAGGTTTTAAGCTGTTTTTTAACCGCTTCGTTTTCGGTTGTTCTGAAAAAATTCTCATACAACATACTCGAAAAAAAATTTTGCCCTATCCGTTTGGAATACATATTTTTAAATTCTATGTCGGAAAGCGACTTTTCTCCTTTTTCCGCTTTTTGCAAAAAATACCTCGACTCAATAAAAAAACTCATTTCTTGCATATCGGGCACATAAAAGAATTCATCCCGGCTCTGTTCCGACACTTCCGTATTATCCGCTGCAGCAAAAAAGGATACAAAAAAAACAAACAACACCGATAAAAAAAACGCTCTCTTTTTTATCATGTTACTCCTCCATAAAAACATTTTATGAATCTATAAACTTATTTACACTCCCCGTTCTTCGAGCCAGCGTTCCTTTTCTTCAACCGTAATATTGCGCAATTCGCCGCTTGAAGCCTGTTTTGACTTTTTCAAAGTAAAGGAAAAACCGTTAATTTTAAGTTCGGGAAATTCTTTTTTGAGGGCTGCAAGTATGCGTTTTTTGTATAAGCCGAAAAGCTGAATCCATCCCGAATGATCGGTTTCCAAAAAAAGCACATCGTTTTTTAAATCGATAATGCGGCTGTGGGCGGCAAGTTTTTCACCTATGTCGCGCTCTTCCCCGTAACCGCGGACGGATAAAAGCACCTTTTTCCATCCTTTTTCCAAAGAACCGCCTTCGGTTCCGGAAAAAGACAAAACATCGGAAAAAAGATTATTAAGCACATCACCCGCACTTTGTACGGAAAAATCTTCACTGCCCATATACCTCTCCTTCGCGTACCTCATACACTTTGGTACCGCTTTTCATATAACGGCTGTAGGGTTCTTCAGGTAAAAAGGTACAAAAAAGCTGGTCATAAGAAGGAAGGAGACTTGTTATTTTTTCACGTTTTGCCGGATCCAATTCCAAAAGCACATCGTCCATAAGCAAAACCGGCTTTTTTGAGGTTATTTCCGTATATAAAACCGCCTGACATACGCGCAGTAATATTGCCGCAAGACGTCTTTGTCCGGTAGAAGCGGTGGGAATAAAAGGTTCTCCCGATTTTACAAACCGGATACGGTCGCGATGAGGTCCGCTTAAGGTTGTTTTCATAAGCACATCGCTTGCCCTTTTTTCTTTTAAAAGAGCAAGCACCTCTTCGCTTTTTTTATCCTTCCACGAAGAATCGTATGCAAGAGAAACGTTTTTTATGCCCGTTACTTCTTCATACAGGGGCGTGAAAATACGGTTAAAATTATGCAGGGCGTCCCGTCTTTTTTTTACCATTTCGCGCCCGTGTTCGGTAAGTTCAATATCGTAGATGTCAAGCATATCGGTATAAGACGATATGCCCGTTCCCCTTTCATCGCGTAAAACCGTATTGCGGCTTTTTAAAACTTTTTTGTATTTTCTTAAAACATCGACATATAAAATATCGTACATCGATAAAGACTGATCTATAAAAAACCGGCGCCGTTCGGGTTCTCCGACGGCAAAATCCAAGTCGTCATGACAAAAAAGCACACAGGGTATTGTTTGTATTAAATCTTTACGGTCGGTTAAAACTTTTCCGTTTTTTAATATTTTTTTTTTGCCGATTGATTTTTCATACTGAATGGCTACGGTATCGGCTTTTCCCGTTTCGTCACGGTAAAAAGCCCGTATCGCGTAAAAATCCCCGCCTTTTTGTATAATTTCCGCATCGCTTTTTGTACGAAAAGACGAACCGTAAGAAGCCGTGTACAGGGTTTCCAGCAAATTCGTTTTTCCCTGTCCGTTTTCTCCGACAAAAAAAACCTCGGGAGCCAAAAGGTCGGTTTGACCTTCTTTTAAATTACGGAATCCCGAGGTATACAGCGACAAAAAAGGCACGCTTACTCCATCTGCATAGGCATAATGATATGGAAAAAGTCCTGAGCCGGTTCGGGCTTCATTGTAATAGCCTTCATATACTCGGTAAATTCAAACGTAATATATTCGGTATCTATAACCTTCATCGGCTCTTCAACGTAAAGATAATTTAACGCAATCGTAATTTCTTCACCCGCATAGCGGCAGGGAAGCTCTTCTTTTGCCGTTCCTATTTCGGATTCCTGAGCATTGATGGTAAGCATTCCGTCGCTCAATTCAAAAAAGACGCGCCTCGATTTTTGCTCAACCAAAAGACCTACGCGCTTAAGAGCATCGAGCAAATCTCTTCGGTGTATTTGAAAATGTTTTTCCTGAGTTTCGGGAATAACGCGCTGATAATTCGGAAACTGACCGTCAATCAAAACGGACGAAAAATGGTAATTGCCGAATTTAAAATAAATCATCTTATTTAAAATCGACATTGAAATATTACCTTCGGAAGGAAGTCTTTTAAGAATTATATTTAAAACTTTCGGAGGAACGATTGCACTCTCAAAATCGGCAACACCCGCACACAGGGGCTTTGCAACATAGGCAAGACGGCGCCCGTCGGTAGCAACCATAATAAGATTTTCTTCTTTTTTTTCGAAAAATACGCCGTTCATAAAATAACGGGTTTCATCATCGGAAACGGCAAATATGGTTTGAGTAATCATGTTTTTAAATTCCGCAGCGGGAACTTCAAACCAGGGGATATTTTGCTCGGGAGCTATTTCGGGAAATTTATCGCTTGCCATACTTTTAAGCTGGAAACGGACTTTTTTTGTTATGGGCTTAATAACGACGTTTATGTCTTTTTGTGAAAATTCAACATCCCCGGACGGGAGGGTATTCAATATACTGATAAATTTATCGCAAAAAACCGTTGTAGTTCCTTCTTCTTCAACTTCAACCGGTATCTTTGTTTCGAAATTAACTTTTATATCCGTTGCCTTTATAGTTAAACTGTTATGCTCCGCTATAAACAACACGTTTGAAAGTATGGAAAGAGCGTTTTTTGTCGAGATGATTTCCTGTGCAACACCTATTTCTTTCAGTACGGCGTCTCTGTCGAATGTGAATTTCATAAGTCCTCCGCTTTATTATTATATATTAATATAATAATAGTAATAATAATAGGGCTTGTGTATAAGTGGATATTTGATATATTTATTTATTTTATAAAGAATTGGGCGTTTAATAAATAGGCGCTTTCTTTACAAAATTATCCACATATTAACCGTTTTGCGGTTTTATACCCGTTTATACACAACATAATAGCATATTTTACACAACTTGTGTATCTTATTTTTTGTAATCTTTAATATTTTTTATAAGGTATTGAATTTTTGAATCCAATTTTGAATCGTTTAAAATCGCATCTCTTATTTTTTGGCATGAATACATAACGGTTGTATGATTTTTTCCGCCGAATTCCATTCCCAGCTCCGTTGTTGAAAATTCGGTTATTTCCTGAGCTATGTACATTGCGATTTGTCTGGGAAGGGTAACGTTTTTTGTACGTTTTTTTCCACGTATATCGGCAAGAGATATATTAAAGTCGTCCGCTACAACCCGCTGTATTATATCGATACTTATGTTTCCCGGCTGTGCGGCCGAAAATTTATCGCGCAGCTGCTGCTGAGCTATGTCCAAGGTTATTTTATTTTGTACCAATTCCGCATAGGCGATAATTTTGGTTAAACAGGATTCCAAATCTCTCACGTTTGTTTCGACGTTTTTTGCAATTAAATCTATTACTTCATCGGGAATCAGCGATATAACCTTTTCACTCATAACGGTTCGTATGTGTTCGAGTTTTTTTTCCAAAATAGCCCGCCGCACTTCGTATTTTGGAGGCTGTAAATCGACATTTAAACCGCGCTCAAAACGGGATTTTAAGCGGTCAGTCAGATTTTTAAGCTCCGATACGGGACGGTCGCAGGTAAATACAATCTGTTTAAATGAATTGTATAAGGCATCGAAGGTAAAAAAAAGTTCTTCCTGCGTTCCTTCTTTATTTTGTAAAAAGTGAATATCATCTATAAGAAGTACGTCGGCCGTTCTGTATTTTGATTTAAACTTTTGCGGCGTTTTATTGTTAAGAGATTGTATAAACTCATTTGTAAAATTTTCCGCCGTAATATAAATAACTTTTGACCCGCCTTTTTCGTACAGGGCATTTCCTATAGCCTGTATTAAGTGAGTTTTTCCCAAACCGACGCCGCCGTAAATTAAAACGGGATTATATGCGCGTCCCGGATTTTTTGAAATACCGACAGCCGCATTATATGCAAAAGAGTTGTTTTCTCCCATAACAAAGGTATCGAATGTATAATCTTCACGAAGGTCGGGGTGTTTTTTTACAGGTTGATTTATATTTTGAACTTCGGCCGATTCGTTCCTGCTTTTTTTTGTTGGAGAAGATGCCGTAACCGAATCTTTTTGTATATTTTCCCGTGTATGTTCGAATTGCTCACCTTTTTTTTCCGAAAGAACGGGGGTTTTTATGACAAATTCAAGTTTTATATTTTTGCCCGACAATTCGAATATTTTTTGAGTGAGTTTTTGTGCAAAACCGCGTGAAATAAAATTGTCTTTTAAAAAATTTGACGGCGCGGCTGCCGTTATAATTCCTTCCTTTGAACTTTCGTATTGAATGGGGGAAAACCACATATCGAATTCTCCGATTTTTTTATCGGAATTCGCTTCTTCGCGTATTTGAGAAACCGCTTCCGTCCAAAATGCCGAATAATCCCATGTACTCATAAGCAGTCCATTATAACCCGCCTTTACTTTTTTCCGCAATACATATATAATGAAAAAAAACATATTTATACCTGTTTTTTAAGGATTTTTCATGAGCGCAAGCTATTCGGCACAAAATATTCAAGTATTAAAGGGCCTTGAAGCGGTTCGAAAAAGACCGGGTATGTACATCGGTTCTACCGGTCCGGACGGACTTCATCACTTGGTGTATGAGGTTGTGGATAACTCCATAGACGAAGCGATGGCCGGCCAATGCGACCGCATTACAATCGTTCTCGAACCGGACGATATTGTACGCGTTGAAGATAACGGACGCGGTATTCCGGTCGATATTCACCCCACCGAGGGTATCAGCGCACTGGAATTGGTATTAACCCGTCTTCATGCAGGCGGTAAATTCGACAAGGGCTCGTACAAGGTTTCAGGCGGTTTGCACGGCGTAGGAGTGTCCTGCGTAAACGCTCTTTCGGTATGGCTTGAAGCCTATGTCGAAAAAGAAGGCAAAAAATACTACCA